>NZ_JBALNB010000037.1:0-1651 GCF_036962345.1 Neobacillus vireti | reverse complement strand
AAAAAACATACTAAGATTAGTAGTGCAGACCAAGGCATTGGTTAGCACTACTATTTTTTTATATAGTAGAAGTGAAGAATTGGTCGTGCGGTCTTTGGGATCTTGAATCCGTAAAAAAAACTGACCTTCTTCACTTACCTTATTTGAATCAGGTTTTAGTATGTTGGATCCAGTGAGATCGTGTATAAGAAATGGGAATCGATAAGAGTAAGATGAAGTCTTCAATTAAATTGACTTGTTTGGAGGAAAACATGAAACATGTTATCGCCTTTGATGTGAGTATGGGTAAGAGTTATTTAGTGATTTATAATGGCTTAAAAAAATGTATCTATGAAGGTGAAATTAAGCATACCAAACCTGAGTTTGAGAAGTTGTGGGAACGAATCAACGAACTTATTGAAGGGTATGGAGAACAGCCCAATATTGTGTTTGAATCAACTGGTGTATATTCTCAACCATTGGAACGTTTTATGCAAGAAAACAATTACTCTTATTGCGTTCTAAACCCTTTGGAAGCTAAAAAACAATGTGATTCCTTAAGGATTCATAAAACAGATAAAAGCGATGCACATCAATTAGCTTTAACCCACTTTACCGCCTCTCGAAGAGAGACAAACGGAACGGATAACCTCTTTCAACAGTTGAAATCTTTATCTAGATTCTACAGTGAACTTGATGATGAATTATCAGTGATTCGTGGTCGCATGCATAAAGTTATTCAGTTGACGTTTCCAGAACTGGAAAAGCTATTCACAAGTAAATCCGATTTATTTTTAAACATTGTTCAATTGTTCCCACATCCCGATTTTGTACTGGGACTATCAAAAACAATTATTAAAAATAAAATACGTGCCAATACCAATAAAAATATCTCGGCAGCGATCGCAGAAAATAAAGCAATCGCACTTATTGAAGCCTCTCTGCAATCCTATCCAGCTGTCTCTTCGTCGGATGTATTGTGCGAGCAAGTACGGTCATACGCTAGAAGGTACCAAGACCTTCTCCAACAAAAGGAACAATGTATTAAGGACATGGTACATTTAGCAGAAAAGCGGAGCGAGTACCAGGTGATACTGAGTTTTCCAGGGATTGGTCCCAATACAGCTGTCCGCCTAATGGCAGAAATGGGAAACATCCACCGATTTGAAAATAACAAACAATTGAATGCTTTTGCAGGTATTGATATACGCCGATTCCAGTCTGGAAAAACCTTTTTTAAGGATAAAATTAATAAGCGTGGTAATAAACACTTGCGAAAACTACTCTTCCTGATCATACAGAACATGATTAAGCAAAGACGTTTTGGACACAATCATATCGTCGAGTATTATGACAAATTAAAAACGCAACCCTATAACAAATGTCATAAAGTTGCGTCTATCGCCTGTGTGAATAAGCTTTTGAAGAACCTCTTCTACCTTATTACACACAATATTAACTATGATTACAGGTTGGCCACCAAATCATAGTTTTTTACATAATAACATATTCCATTGCCCTAGTAAAAAAATCATAGTTGCCTAGGCTTATTTGGTACACCCAAAATTCTGACACCTTTCCCCTAACTTATATGAGAACTCTATTTTATACCTTACCTTCTAAAAAACTGAAAAAACTAAGAAAAAATTATTGACTAATCGTAAGAAAAAGA
>NZ_JBALNB010000036.1:0-1616 GCF_036962345.1 Neobacillus vireti | reverse complement strand
ACTTTCTTGACAGAAGACCAAAATGCCTCAATTTCCGATAAATTCATACATATTTCACTCCAATCCACTTATTTTCTTCTAATACTCGATGAAATAAATCGATTTTCCTCTATTTTTGACAAAATTCCGCCTACTCCCCATTGGCTATATCCTACTTTGAATCATTGTCTTTCTATTTGCTTTTTGCTATAAAAAAAGCCGCTAGACAAAATAATCCCTACGATAATTCGGAGAGATTTTTTATGAAAAACTATTTAGTCAATGAAATCCCTATGCGCAAAGGATGCGGCCGGCAATTTTATCATATACAGTGTAAACTCGTCCAATCTATTTTGAATGAAGATTCATATATTATTTCTAATTGGACAAGAAGGCGGTGTATGAATTGACAATAGTTACAAAAAAGGAATTTATTTATACAGTTCGTAAAGGGGACACTCTTTTTCGGATAGCTAGGAGATTTGGAAGCTCGGTAAGAGCAATCGTACAAGCAAACCACTTATTTTCACCAGTTACCGATTCTGGGGTTATCTTTCCCGGAAATGTATTAGTCGTTCCAAATCTATCAAAATTAGGAAAGGTATTTTATGTAGTAAAATCCGGAGATTCAGTAAGTGGGATTGCTTCGAGATTTAGCACATTTACCGATTTAGTATCAGGTATCAACAACTTGGCGAACCCTAACCTTATTTTTCCTGATCAACAATTTCTGGTTCCTGTTTTTATCTATGAAATCCAATCCGGGGATTCCCTTTTTGACATTTCGCGTAGATTTGGAATATCGCTTTCTAGTATTATCAAAGCAAATCTAGACAGACCCGGTTTTCAAAAAGACATAATATGGCCAAATTTTCATTTAATACTCCCTTTGCCAACTTCCCGAAATATTGTTGTATGGACTCCACTTCCCGGGACAAAAGTTGTTAGCAATCAGCGAATAGAAGGACAAGCAAGAGCTTTCGAAGCAGTTCTTAATCATGAACTAATAGATGCAAATGGAGTGATCGTATCCAATGAGCGTTTTACATTGACGGATGCTGGAGGTCCCAAGTATGGTAATTTCAGCAGTACGTTACCATTTGACAGAACACCAACTGTAAGCACAGGAGAACTTCGAGTTTTTACAAGAAGTCCTCAAGATGGGAGTATTCAAGATCTCGTTAGAATAATAGTACTTTTTTAATGATACAGAAACTGCTGCTTTCCCATCCTATCAGTCCTATCCACTTCATACAGTTCTTTAACGAGCTTCAAGGGAGATAAGTGAGCGTAACTTTATTGCAGAAAAAAATTTAAAAAAAGAGGCTGGGACAAAACCCTCCTCTGGAATGAAAAAGCCGGTGAAATTTTACGACGAGTAAAATTTTCACCGGCTTTATTTTTTTCAATAAAATAAGGACAACTTCTGATAAAATTAAGTTACCACACAAAATAAAATCAGAAAGAAGTGTCCTTATGTTTAAAAATTATATCATGAATCAATTAGTTTTGCCTTTAGATTTAGAAGTAAAATTACAAAATAATGATATTGCCTTCCATGTCCATCATTTAGTTGAAAGTATTCCTCAGGAAGCGTTGGAACCATTTCTTCGAAATGAGGGATGTCCTGCCTACCA
>NZ_JBALNB010000035.1:0-1216 GCF_036962345.1 Neobacillus vireti | reverse complement strand
TACGTTGGCTTAGCTTTTTTTAAAAAACTAAAAAATTGTTTGTTGACGTTATTGTTTGTTTAGTTTTCAAAGAACAAAGCTACTTCATTGAATCGCTTCTTCTCATTATAAGTTCAGCGAACAATTCTTGTTTGTCGCTCAAGACGACTTTATTATCTTACCAAGTTATTAACCTAAAGTCAATAACTTTATTCAAAATTTATTATCTAATTTCACTAGAGTGAAATTAACCTTGGTGGAGCCTAGCGGGATCGAACCGCTGACCTCCTGCGTGCAAAGCAGGCGCTCTCCCAGCTGAGCTAAGGCCCCAAATTTTATTATAGTAAAAGAATGGTCGGGAAGACAGGATTCGAACCTGCGACCCCTTGGTCCCAAACCAAGTGCTCTACCAAGCTGAGCTACTTCCCGCAAAATATGGCGCGCCCGAAAGGAGTCGAACCCATAACCTTCTGATCCGTAGTCAGACACTCTATCCAATTGAGCTACGGGCGCATATAAACCTATTTTACATGTTAAAAATGGTGCCGAGGACCGGAATCGAACCGGTACGGTAGTCACCTACCGCAGGATTTTAAGTCCTGTGCGTCTGCCAGTTCCGCCACCCCGGCAATAATGGAGCGGAAGACGGGATTCGAACCCGCGACCCCCACCTTGGCAAGGTGGTGTTCTACCACTGAACTACTTCCGCATTATAATAGTAAAAAGCATAAGTGCGGGTGAAGGGAGTCGAACCCCCACGCCTTGCGGCGCCAGATCCTAAGTCTGGTGCGTCTGCCAATTCCGCCACACCCGCATATTGTGATTTTTTTGCTGCCGCAAATGGAAAGTTATCTTCGCGTTAGCGAAAAAACTTTGGTGAGCCATGAAGGACTCGAACCTTCGACCCTCTGATTAAAAGTCAGATGCTCTACCAACTGAGCTAATGGCTCGTACGAATACAATCCCCTAATTTTTGTTAAGGAAAAGTTGAAATCGTCAGATGTCTTTCCTGCTAAAAAAGCATGGTGCCGGCGAGAGGACTTGAACCCCCAACCTACTGATTACAAGTCAGTTGCTCTACCAATTGAGCTACCCCGGCATATATTGAAGATTATCTTCTCTATGTGAATAAATATGGTGGAGGATGACGGGATCGAACCGCCGACCCTCTGCTTGTAAGGCAGATGCTCTCCCAGCTGAGCTAATCCTCCATATAATACAGCCTGGCAACGTCCTA
>NZ_JBALNB010000034.1:0-1399 GCF_036962345.1 Neobacillus vireti | reverse complement strand
TGGAGGTTAGTCTAAAAAGTGGACACGTAAAAATGAGATTTAGTTTATAATACAATCATCATTTAGAAGGACGTGTTCACTTTGGGCAAACATTTTGATCAAGAGTACAAGGATTATGTTTCAAAATTAATTGTTGAAGAAGGCCGAAAAGCATCGGATGTTGCACGTGAATTAGAAATATCACCTAAGACGATAAGTGGATGGGTTTCAGCTTACAGGACGAGAAGGAATGCCGGGAATACGAATGAGACATATATTACACCTACCGAGCTTGAAAAATTAAAAAAACAGCATGAAAAAGAATTGGCAGAAGCAAGAGAGGAAATTGAAATTCTAAAAAAGGCCATGCACATCTTCACCAAAAACCAAGCGTAGTTTATACCTTTATTGAAGCCCACTCAAATGAACACGCTATAGTGAAGATGTGTCAGGTGTTAAAGGTTTCAACGAGTGGCTATTATAAATGGCTTAAGCTGCAATCTAGCCTCCCATCCGAAAAGGAAAAATATCGGGTAGAAATTCAACAGAAAATTAGCAAGTCATTTCATGAGAGCTTTGGAACCTACGGAAGCCCTAGAGTACATGACGACTTAATTGATTGGGGTTATACGATTTCGCAAAAAACAGTAGCTCGAATGATGAGCGAAATGGGCTTAAAAGCTACACAACCAGAAAAGTTTGTTGTCACAACTGACTCAAATCATGATTTGAATATTTATCCTAATATACTCAATCGTCAATTTAGTGTGGATGAACCTAATCAGGTTTGGGTTTCAGATATAACCTATATTTGGACGCTTGAGGGCTGGGTTTATTTGGCTTCCGTAATGGACTTATTTTCAAGAAAGATAGTCGGGTGGAGTTTAGCAGACCATATGAAGAAAGAGTTAGCTATTCAAGCATTGAATATGGCGATTATTCAAAGACAGCCTGGCAAGGAATTACTTCACCATTCAGACCGTGGGTCTCAATATTGTTCTAATGACTATATTGATATTTTGAAAGAGAAAGAAATGAACATCAGTATGAGTAAAAAAGGCGATCCTTATGATAATGCTTGTATCGAGTCGTTTCATGCCACAATTAAAAAAGATTTAATTTATAGAAGGCGATTTAAAACAAGGGCAGAGGCGATTAAGGCAGTAAATTATTATATTAGTAGCTTTTATAATGAAAAACGAAAACATTCAACATTAGGGAATTCCTCACCGAACCAGTATGAGAGAAATCACATTGTACAAGAATCCGAAATAATCTCATAAAGGGGATATTTGGTATTAGAAATGGTCAGTCATGTAATTCGACTGCCCATTTCTAATACCGTACCAAACGAAGTGCGGTAGGGATTTTGGTTTCAATAGACTCAAATTTTATTGTCCACTTTCTTGACAGAAGACCA
>NZ_JBALNB010000033.1:0-9120 GCF_036962345.1 Neobacillus vireti | reverse complement strand
ACAATTAGCCCAGGATAGTGCCGATAAACCGAGTCTCTCCAAATTATCGTAACAATTAGCCCAGGATAATGCCGATAAACCGGGTCTCCCCAAATTATCGTAACAATTAGCCGAGGATAGTGCCGATAAACTCGGTCTCCCCAAATTATCGTAACAATTAGCCCAGGATAGTGCCGATAAACTCGTTCTCCCCAAATTATCGTAACAATTAGCCGAGGATATAGCCGATAAACCGAGTCTTTCCAAATTATCGTAACAATTAGCCCGGCGATTTTTGCATTTCTGTTCTTTTTATAGTAAAGATAGATTTTTTGCTAATACTAGTTATACAAAGAAATCAATGTGTGGGGAGTGAATGTTTTGGAAAAAACAGTCTACATCCGCATGCGGAACCGTGTTCTGGCTAAACCGGAAGAGAGTATTTATTTAAAGGATATTGCACAAATCATAGCTCCAGAATCCATCGTACCACAATTGGAAAACTTGAAGGTTCACCAAATATCCGAACAAGATAAAAATATTATCATCATTGATGTTATGAGAATCATTAGATTGGTTTCCAGTTTAATTGAGGATGTAGAAGTTCAAACCATCGGGCCGGCACAAACCATTATCGAAGTGATCCTTAAGAAAAGACAAATGTCCTTTCCATTTTTCATCTTAATATGGTTTTTGTTATTTTTCGGTTCAGCCATGGCGATTATGAACTTTCATGACGATGTCAGTATGCGGAGTGTTCAGGAAAAGTTGTACAGAATCATTACAGGCGTCGAAGATTCAAAACCTTGGATTTTTCAAATTCCCTATTCTATCGGTTTAGGTTTAGGGATGATCTTATTCTTCAATCATGTATTTCAAAAAAGGATTAACGAGGAACCTAGTCCCCTGGAAGTTGAGATGTTTAACTATCAAATGGATTTAGATAACTATGTGATTATTCATGAAAATAAGGAAAGTATGAAATGTACAAATGACGATTAAAGTAATTGCTGTAATGTTTATTGGGCTTGCAGGTGGATTAGCCGTTGGTTCCGGTTTTGTAGCATTTTTAACCGTTCTAGGCATTATTCCTAGACTTACCCAGCTGACAAAAACGATGAAAATGATTCGACACTATGAATGGGGTGTAGTTTTAGGTGCGTTAACGGGTGTAGCGGCGAGTTTAAGAGATCCGATATTAGCACTATCTCCATATTTTATGATGCCTCTTGGATTAGTCGGAGGTGTATTTGTTGGAATGTTAGCAGCTGGGCTTACAGAAGCATTAAACGTGTTCCCTGTGCTTGCAAAAAGGCTGGGAATTGATGGGAAGATCATCATCCTAATAATGGCGATTGTTCTAGGGAAAATTGTAGGATCAATTTTCCAATGGGTTTATTTTGTTCACCTTTAAAACCGGCAGTGTCTTACTCCAAAAGGGCAAGCTTCGATAGCATTGCCCCGCATGAAGAAACAGCATTAGCTTTTTCTAGAAGGCGTCTTCCGCATCCCGATTTAGAAAGGACAACCAGAATGAGTATTCGCAGACGGGTTATATTAATTACGGATGGAGATGAGTATGCAAAAAGGGCAATCGAACATGTCGCCCATGAAGTAGGTGGGCGATGTATTACGATGTCTCAGGGGAATCCCTCTGTATTAACTGGTGAGGAGCTTGTAATGTTAATAAAAAAGGCTGCTAATGACCCAGTATTGGTAATGTTTGATGACAGTGGCCTGGTTGGAGAAGGTTCGGGGGAACAGGCATTGAAATATGTTGCTACCCATAAGGATATAGAAGTTTTAGGCGTTATTGCTGTTGCAGCCAAAACCCATCAGGCCGAATGGACAAAAATCGATGTAAGCATCGATAGGGATGGGGAAATAACGCCATATGGTGTTGATAAACACGGAATTCCAGAGCTCGAGATAGGCAGGTTAAATGGAGATACCGTTTATTGCCTTGATGAATTAGATGTTCCGATTATTGTTGGAATTGGAGATGTGGGAAAAATGGCTCGGCGTGATGATTATGAACGAGGGGCGCCCATTACGAAAAAGGCGGTTGAGCTAATACTCGAAAGGAGTAGATATCGTGACGAAAGAGAACGAGCAAACTTGGCCGATTCCTGAATCGCTGCAAGAAATTGAACATTATATGAAACAACGGGTTGGTTTAGGTGTAAGTTTTGACTTCGGTGTTCGTAAGTTAAAAATATTAAAAAAAGATGTACACTTTTACTGGGTGACAGGATTATGTGATACCAGGTATATCATAGAAATAGTAGAATCATTAGTTGCGATTAATGATCATGAAAAACTTTCCGCAGACCTTTTTAAAATCGTCGAAAATCGTCTCGTTAATCAATCAGTTCAGCAGATTAAAACATTGGATGAAATGGTCACTCAGGTTTTATCCGGATTGATTGTAGTAGTGGTTGAAGGGGCGACGATCGCACTGGGGGTTGACGTCAGAAGCTATCCCGGCCGTAACCCGCAAGAGCCAGATACTGAAAAGGTTGTAAGAGGTTCTCGGGATGGATTTGTAGAAAACATTGTTTTAAATACAGCGCTTACGAGAAGAAGAATTCGCGATGAAAGACTTCGATTTGAGATATTAAAAGTAGGGGTACGCTCAAAAACAGATATCGCAATTGGCTATCTTGAGGATGTCGCTGACCCGGATTTAGTAAATATTATTCGCAAAGAGCTGAAGTCAATAAAAATTGACGGAATCCCAATGGCAGATAAGACGATTGAGGAGTTTATTTTAAAACAAGGATTTAACCCTTACCCATTAGTAAGATACACGGAGCGTGCAGATGTCGCAGCTGCCCATATTCTAGAAGGTCATGTCGTTATCTATGTTGATACCTCACCGAGTGTTATCATTTCACCAACAACTTATTTCCATCATGTGCAGCATGCTGAAGAATTTCGTGAAGCACCTGTAATGGGGACTTTCGTTCGCTGGTCACGTTTTTTGGGTATTTTAACATCTATCTTTTTACTTCCATTATGGCTGTTGTTCGTCTTAGAACCATCCATGCTGCCGGAAAGGCTGTCGTTTATCGGGCCAAACGAAAAAACGAATATACCAATTGTGCTTCAAATTCTATTAGCAGATTTTGGACTTGAATTTTTAAAGATTGCGGCCATACATACACCGACTCCCCTATCAACCGCGATGGGTTTAATTGCCGCCGTTTTGATTGGGCAAATTGCGATCGACGTTGGATTATTTGTTCCTGAAGTTATTCTCTATGTTGCTATAGCGGGTATCGGTTCATTTACCACACCAAGTTATGAGTTAAGTGTTGCAAATAAAATAGGAAGAATGGTCTTGGTGATACTTGTTTCAATCTTCCATACACCAGGATTCGTTATTGGTTCTACTCTGTTGTTTATACATCTAGTTGGAACTCGTACCTTTAATACTCCATATTTTTGGCCGTTCCTACCGTTTGAACCAAAGGGGTTTTTGCAAATCATTTTCCGTCGGGCAGTACCTGGTTCAATCCTTAGGCCAAGTATTGTTCATCCGAGAAATCGTTACCGTCAGCCACCTAACAATAAATGATTGCGCAATAGGCATTGGTGTGCTAAAGTATTTTTAAATTAACAAAATAGGCAGTATCCTTTATGGATTCTGTCTATTTATTTATTACTTTTTTAATGCTTGACCATATACTAATTAAGAGTCAGTCTATACGGAGAGAGGGAAGAACATGTATTTTTACGGGACAACAGGGGTAAACGGCAAGGGTAATTTGGAAATCGGCGGAGTAGATGCAGTAGAGTTGGCCGAGCAATTTGGAACTCCTCTCTATGTTTATGACGTATCATTGATGAGAGAAAGAGCAAGGGGATTTAAAAAGACCTTCGATGAGCAAAAAGTTAAAGCGCAGGTTGCATATGCGAGCAAGGCATTTTCGACGATTGCCATGCTACAACTTGCTGAAGAGGAAGGGTTATCTTTAGATGTAGTCTCTGGCGGAGAGTTATTTACGGCTATTAAGGCGGGTTTTCCAGCTGAGAAGATACATTTTCATGGAAACAATAAAAGCAGAGAAGAATTAGAAATGGCCCTCGAGTATAAAATTGGCTGTGTTGTGGTCGATAATTTCTATGAATTAGAGCTTTTAAAAACAGTATGCATAGAAAAAAGTGAAACCATAAGCATTCTACTTCGTGTGACTCCTGGGATTGAAGCACATACGCATGATTATATTTTAACTGGTCAGGAAGATTCAAAGTTTGGATTTGATTTGCAAAATGGACAGGCAGAGGAAGCGTTACGTACCGCTCTTCGCTTTAATAACTTTAATGTTTTAGGTTTACATTGTCATATTGGTTCGCAAATCTTTGAAACAACTGGTTTCTTGCTTGCTGCAGAAAAAATTGTTGGAAAATTGAATCAGTGGAAAAATGATTTTAATTTTGAAGCAAAAGTCCTGAATCTTGGCGGAGGGTTCGGAATTCGCTATACAAGTGAAGATGAACCACTATTACCTTCACAATATGTTAGTGAAATAATTAAAGAAGTAAAGAAATTAGTGGAGAAATACTCCATGGAAATGCCTGAGATATGGATAGAGCCTGGCCGTTCGCTTGTAGGTGACGCAGGTACAACACTTTACCAAATTGGTTCTTCAAAAGAAGTACCTGGAGTAAGAAAGTACCTAGCAGTTGACGGGGGAATGAGTGACAATATTAGACCTGCTCTTTACCAGGCGAAATATGAAGCAGTACTAGCTAATAGGCCGTTAGCAGAGGCAACGAATAAGGTGTCGATAGCTGGTAAATGTTGTGAATCTGGCGATATGCTGATTTGGGATTTACCACTCCCAGAAACAGAGGAAGACGATCTTCTCGCTGTTTTTTGTACTGGCGCCTATGGATATTCAATGGCCAATAATTATAACCGCATCCCGCGTCCTGCAGTGGTATTTGTTGAAAATGGCATGGCGACACTTGTGGTTAGAAGAGAAACATATGAAGATTTAATTCGGTTAGATCTACCTTTAAAGTAAATAAACTGCCGCGTAGTGCGGCGGTTTATTTGTATTATGGATTATTTTTTACGGATAGTGTAGAATGACTCATGTACCGTCTTCAAATCCTTTTGGAGGTTTTGTGATGAAGAAAAGTAATTGGACCGTTTTCGGTATTCTTTTTGGACTAGCACTAATTTGGGGGATTATATATTGGGTTTTTATTGTTCCGAAATAATAATTAATATTGGGATTGATTGAAAAACATTTATTATGTATGATTGACAATAATGAAACACTTTACCTGATTGACTACATATTATAGATAAAACTGTTTATTTATGTGTAAGATGGTAAAAATATACTATCCCTAACTGGGTTTATTCAATATAATGAGGGAGCTATTATGTTAATTCGTTATAAGAAAACATTCGAAAAAATAGCCATGGGCTTATTGTCCTTTATGCCTACTGAAAAGGACTTAAAGAAACTCCAATTAACCATTAAGGAATATGAAACAGAAGAGAATTTACAGCTTTTTCTATGGAAGGAAGAAGATATTATCGGTCTTATTGGTGTTCAAATGAATGACCATGATTCTTCGCTTTTGATCCAGCATATTTCTGTCAATCCGTCACATCGTCACCAAGGGGTTGGGAAAAGAATGGTTAAATCGTTGAAGGATATGTATCCTGATAAGGATATAAATGCAAATGACAACACAGCACCATTTGTGGAAAAATGTGATTTTTGCTAATTTTAAGATGAGGCAGCGGTGCTTAACCGCTGCCTTTATTTTTTAGTGCTTTCATACGCTCTACTATTACAGGTGACCGGTCACGTAATTTATGTTTATGCACAATATATTCATCCTCAAGATTACTATTTTGCTCCCAGATAATTTCTAATTCATTACATTTCTTTAAACAGGCTTTTAAAAGAATGTGGTCGGAAACTGGCAAATTAATACTTTGATACCTTTCCTCTTTTTGGATTTGTGTAAGAAGTTTTGAAAGAAGAGGAAATAAAATACCCAAGTCCAGCCCCAGATTGCCTTGGTGGCCAGCCTTCAGCGATAAAATGGTAATGGCTTTTTCCAAGGTTCGATTAGCACCAATAAAATTTCCCCGCCGGTGATGATATCTCGATACAGCCAAAAGAATAAGTCCTACCCAGATAGAATCCTTTTCCCTCTCGTTTGAGTCTTTCCAGAACTCTTCTAATATTTCATGACATTCAAAATAATCACGATCGCCATTAAAATGAGCTAAAAATTCAATATACTCCTTTGGGTACAAAATATCCCACCTCATTCCATATGATATGTACAGTTTAGCATACCTACAAAGAAAAAAGCCCGCTATCAAAAAACAGCAGGCCCTGGCTTTAGCTCTATTTTATTAGAACCAAGAAGCACCAACAATAACTAACAGAATGAATAGAACCACGATTAATGCAAAACCGCCGCCAAAACCGTAACCGCCATCAGACATATTCAAAAACCTCCTATATTGTTTTGTTATTCTTTTCACTCTCATCATATGTAGGGTCCTTGTCCAGTGTTATGGGCCAACATCACTTTTTAAATAAATGAGGAATGAATGAATTTTCTATTGGATAAGGCTATATGAATCCTCTATACTAATACTAGTCATAATTAAAATGAAATTTACTTTAAGGGTTCTGGTGAAAGATGATACACTATAATGTAAAAATTGATGCGTTTGAAGGACCATTGGATCTACTGCTTCATCTAATAAATAGGCTTGAAATTGATATATATGATATTCCTGTTGCCCAAATAACGGAGCAATATCTAATCTATATAAAAACTATGACAGAACTTAAATTGGATATTGCCAGTGAGTTTTTAGTCATGGCAGCCACTCTATTAGCAATAAAAAGTAAAATGTTATTACCAAAGCATGAAGAAGAAGTGGATGAATTTGATTCAGAAATGGGATACGAAGAAGACCCAAGGGATGAGCTTGTTGAAAGGCTGATTGAGTATCGTAAATACAAAGATGCCGCGCTTGATTTAAAGTCATTAGAGGAAGAGCGTGGACTAATGTATACGAAACCTCCGAGTGACCTTTCTGATTTGGCAAAGGACAAGCAGCCAGAAAAAACGGAATTAAATGTTACCCTTTATGATATGTTGGCTGCTCTCCAAAAACTATTACGAAGAAAAAAGCTGCAAAGACCATTGTCTACGAAGATAACGAGACAAGAAATATCGATTGAAACAAGAATGACTGAAATCATGAGTGAGTTAAAAAATTTAACAGGACGTAAAAATTTTTATGATTTATTTAGCATACCTGCTAAAGAACATATCGTAATCACGTTTTTGGCAGTATTAGAGCTTATTAAAAGAAATGAAATAGATGTAGAGCAACAGGAGAACTTTGGTGATATCTTTGTTTATTCTGTAAAGGAAGGAGAGAGAGGGTTTGGAGTTAATTAAGTGGCATAGTATCTTAGAGAGTCTTTTATTTGCGGCTGGTGATGAAGGACTTACCTTAAAGCATGTGGCAGAGGTCCTAGAGATAGAAGAACGAAAGGCCAGCGAAATTATTGAAGAATTGATACAAGCTTATGAAAAAAACACCGATCGGGGACTCATGGTCGTTGAACTCGCTGGTACGTATCAGCTAGCCACAAAAAAAGAAAATGCGGCCTACTTAAAAAGGCTGGTTGATTCACCTAATACTTCAGCTTTGTCCCAGGCAGCTTTGGAAACATTAGCGATTATTGCATATAAACAGCCCATTACTCGGACTGAAATTGAAGAGATACGTGGAGTTAAAACAGAAAGACCACTTCATACCTTAATGTCTAAGGCATTGATAAAAGAAGTGGGGAGGGCTGAAGGGACAGGAAGAGCTTACCTATATGGAACCACTAAGGAGTTTCTTGATTATTTTGGTTTGAAAAACATTGAGGAACTCCCTGCACTCCCTGATAGAGTCGAAGAAGAATATGTTCAGGAAGAAGCAGATCTATTTTTTGAAAAGTTTCAAGATACGTTTAATACTTAAAATCAACAGACAAATTTAACACAGCCAAAATCAAAACAATTCTTACTAATTGTGATAAAATAGGAATATATTTCAAAGGAATTAGAAGACTTAGTTAATGATTAAAGGGGATTGATTTATTTGTTCATAAAAGAATGTGCTGGGTACGAATTAGAAAAGGAAAAATCAAATACCTCAGAGGACTTCTTTAATAGAAGTGTAGTAACCTTTATCGACGGTTCCGAGGAAAAGACACTACATGTTTTATATGTACGATATTTTGATGAATTTATCCAAGAATTCACTCCTTATCAACAAGACCCAATTTTGACAAAAGACAATATCCAAGTTACTTTTAAGGATATTGTAGCCTTGGTGTGTTTAATAAAGAATCCGGGTTTGCGCAATAGAAAGCGGTTATATATTAACTCTAAACCAGAATTTACATCTTATTTTCAAGATATAGATTTTGATAAATTAACTGATGTCGTGCTTTCTGTAAAGCAAAATAATAAATTTGAACTCCGTTCCCCGCTTGACTATATTATACAAACGAGATAGTAAGGGCTAAAAAGAACTTAGAGGAGTGTAAGGATGGAAAATTCACTAGTTAAAACGCAGCTAAAAGATGTTGCAGGATTTTTATCCTCTACAAATCGTACATTAGAAGCTTTTTTAAATGAAATAACTATTTCACAAATGAAACAACAGGTAACAGGTGATGAGAACTATTATAAATTAATCTTATCGAATTTAAGAAAACTGTTGGTTTTTTGTGAAGAAGGCTTCGAGGCATGTTCAGTCATCTTGCAGAGCGTGCCATTTCAAAAAGCAGCTGCTGAAAAAATCCTTTTTCGAATTTTTCATCACTGTATCGAGGAATTTTTCTCACCTAAAAATGATGCGTGGTTTGAGGATAGTCGATCTGCATATACCGGAAAGAATTCAATTAAATTCTATAAAAGCGTGCCTGCAAGTATTCACAATTTAGTAAGTGGACTCGAGGGCGACTTTCAGGGATTTAGAGAAGAACTTGAATATTATGGAACAGATTATCGAACTAAAATGACCCAAACAAAATAACCATAAAAAATAAACTGTCCTTTATTGATCTGACCCAATAAAGT
>NZ_JBALNB010000032.1:0-16264 GCF_036962345.1 Neobacillus vireti | reverse complement strand
GGACGTTGCCAGGCACACGAGGCACAACCTGATAAGGGTTGTGCTTTTTTGCATTGTCTGTAAGGTCAATAGGTTGGAGAAGAGTTGTTTATAGTAAATTTATGTACGTATGATAGTGTTTTGCTAAAAAAGGTAAAGTATATCGGCTAATCGTGCCCTTGCGGTGGCGTTTCAGTAAAAAGAGGTAACAAATGTCGGCTATTCGTGCCCTTGCGGTGGTGTTTCAGTAAAAAGAGGTAACAAATATCGGCTATTCGTGCCCTTGCGGTGGTGTTTCAGTAAAAAGAGGTAACAAATGTTGGCTATTCGTGCCCTTGTGATGGTGTTTTGGTAAAAAGAGGTAACAAATGTTGTGCCCTTGCGGTGGCATGTTTGTTGAAAAGAGGATGATAGCCAGAAATTCATGCCTTGTGGTCTTATCTGATTCCCTTTGATGAATATTTTCAGACATTGAGGGAATCAGAACGACAATCTGATTCCCTCCGATATCATTTTCTATTGCAAAAGGGAATCAGACCCTCCTTTTGATTCCCTCACCCTAAGATTTTCAATGGTTAAGGGAACCAAAACTCTTTTTTGATTCCCTCACCCTAAGATTTTCAATGGTTAAGGGAACCAAAACTCTTTTTTGATTTCCACAATCTTAGATTTCCGTAGAATAAGGGAACCAAAGCTCCTTTTTGATTCCCACAATCTTAGATTTCCGATGAATAAGGGAACCAAAGTCCCTTTTTGATTCCCTCAACTCAAACTTATATCCAATCCAGGGAATCAAAGCCCTCCGCTGCCCATCCTCATACCTCAACTCACCTTAACCCATCAAATACTCATAAACCAAAAACGGCCCTTTCGTCAAAGTTATATCTAAAAAGGTTTTTATAAATGGATAGTCACGATTGGGCATCATTTTTGTCAGTTCACTCCACCACTCCGTCTCATATCTAGCAATCATACTTAAATTATAAAGTAAGAGATAATGCACCATTAATTCAGGAAACAAGAATAAGTTCTCTTTCTTTAGTGGGAGTACATACGCCATGCTATCTAGATTAAATTTAATCGGTGATATCCCAGTAAACTCATTTTTGTTGTATTGAAACATAAGACTGTCACTTAAAAACTCAATCTGATTTCCAGACTTTGTTGTAAGAAACTCCTTTAATCGCTCCTCTGTCATATGATATTGGTCTAATACTTTTTCTGGTACTGCCATTTGCTCATGCTGAGTATATATAGGGGTAAAAGTGCTCTTCCCCTCATGTAAGACAAATAGGTCATCCAATTCAGGAATAAGCTGCAGGAGCTCTTCCATGGTGATCTTATCCCCTTCCAATTGTTTCAGGTGGAACATCCTTTCTGACATAAAGGGGAAGAGCCCATTTTTTTGAAATTTTACTTCATCATGGAAAAACTGATAGTTTTGTTTTTTCCTTTTTCGAGTTGAGACTCCATGTGCCAGTACAGATGTTGTTTCTGGATAGGCAGGGTCAATCGTTAAAATACATGCCTTTATTAAATGAACGAGTCCATAAAAAAGGAGAATGGGCTTTAAGATTAATGGTGCATTTTCCGCCTGTTGGTAATATATTTGTCCATGTTCGAGATAATATAGAAAGGCATAACAGTTCTCATAGCTTTTTTGCTCCGGATTGTCAATGTTCCACTTTTTATAATTGCTTTTTAAGTAGTGCTGACAATACTCTGCAGAAAAAAAACAAGCATAGCTTTTCCATCCTTTATAGTCAGTAATCAAGTAAATCACCTTTTTCAGAAAAATTAGATTAAAACAACTTCCTTGACAGTATTTTGTCCAATTGATAACCTACAATTAAAAAATTTTTCTTGGAGGCCATAAAAAATGTGGGAGAGTAAATTTTCAAAAGAAGGTTTAACGTTTGATGATGTCTTATTAATTCCTGGTAAATCAGAAGTTCTGCCTCGTGATGTAAGTCTTCAAGTGGAGTTATCTCCCAGTGTAAAGTTAAATATCCCGATTATTAGTGCAGGGATGGACACTGTAACAGAAGCTGAAATGGCAATTTCTATGGCACGCCAAGGCGGTTTAGGAATCATCCATAAAAATATGACCATTGATCAACAGGCTGAACAGGTTGAGAAAGTAAAGAGGTCAGAAAGCGGAGTAATCACTGATCCGTTTTTCCTTACTCCAGAACATCAGGTATTTGATGCCGAGCACTTAATGGGCAAATATCGAATTTCAGGGGTACCAATTGTCAATAATCTTGATGAGCAAGTGCTGGTAGGGATTATCACAAATCGTGACTTACGTTTCATACAAGATTACTCCTTTAAAATTTCAGATGTTATGACAAAGGAAAATCTCGTTACGGCTTCTGTAGGAACCACATTAAAGGAAGCTGAAAAAATCCTTCAAAAGTACAAAATTGAAAAACTCCCGCTTGTGGATGATCAAGGTGTACTAAAAGGGTTAATTACCATTAAAGATATTGAGAAGGTTATTGAGTTTCCAAACTCAGCAAAGGACAAGCAAGGCCGTTTATTAGCTGGAGCTGCAGTCGGCGTAACCAAGGATACGATGATGCGGGTTGAAAAGCTGGTAAAGGCAAATGTAGATGTAATTGTTGTAGATACTGCACACGGACATTCCAAGGGTGTTCTCGACACAGTTAAGGAAATTAGGGACCAATACCCGGACTTAACAATCGTAGCTGGAAATGTCGCCACTGGAGAAGCAACAGCGGCACTAATTGAAGCGGGTGCGGATGTCGTAAAGGTGGGAATTGGGCCTGGATCCATTTGTACTACCAGGGTGGTAGCAGGTGTAGGGGTACCACAAATTACAGCAGTTTATGACTGTGCTACAGAGGCAAGAAAACACGGAAAAAGTATTATTGCAGATGGCGGTATCAAGTATTCAGGTGATATCGTTAAGGCATTAGCTGCAGGCGGTCATGCGGTTATGCTGGGAAGTATGCTGGCTGGTGTAACAGAAAGCCCTGGTGAGACTGAAATATTCCAAGGACGGCGCTTTAAGGTTTATCGCGGTATGGGATCCGTTGCAGCGATGGAGAAGGGTTCAAAGGACCGATATTTCCAGGAAGATAATAAAAAGTTTGTTCCTGAGGGAATTGAAGGCCGCTTGCCTTATAAAGGACCATTAGCTGAAACAATCTACCAATTAGTTGGTGGTTTACGTTCAGGAATGGGCTATTGCGGAACAAAAGACCTAGAAGAGTTACGAAACAATGCACAATTTATTAGAATGACGGGTGCTGGATTAAGAGAGAGCCATCCTCATGATGTGCAAATTACAAAAGAAGCACCAAACTACTCATTATCATAAATAAACAGAACAGAGAAGTTACCGCTTCTCTGTCTTTTTTTTGTAAAAACATAGGTAATTCCTCTGTCTAGGATTTGCCCCCTAGTTATGTTAAAATAACCAAAGTGTATTAAATCGTTGGAGGCGTTAGTGTGGACAAACTTTTTTATCGCAAATTCCTTGCAAGTTTCTTGGTAATGATCATGTTATTTAGCCTTTTTACAGGCTTAGATAAAGTGGAGGCAGAAACTACTGCATTAGATGTTAATGCATCTGGAGCTATCTTGGTGGATGCAGATACGGGTATGATTCTGTATGAAAAGAATTCTGAAACTGCTCTGGGTATTGCTAGTATGACAAAAATGATGACGGAATATCTTTTATTAGAAGCCGTAAAAGAAGGTAAGGTAAAATGGGGGCAAGAATACGTAGTATCCCCCGAACTTTCCAAAATGTCTCATGATGATAGTTTAAGTAATGTCTATTTACGTGTTGATGGAAAGTATAAGGTAGAAGACTTGTATGCAGCAATGGCCATTGAATCTGCTAATGCGGCCACCATTGCTATCGCTGAAATTGTTGCGGGAACTGAACGTCAATTTGTTGAAATGATGAATAAAAAGGCTGCAGAGCTTGGTCTGGAAAAGTATAAGTTTGTAAACTCTACTGGCTTAAATAATCGTGATATGCTAAAACACTTTCCAGAGGTGGTAGGCGATCCTGATGAGGAAAATGTAATGTCTGCAAAGGATGTTGCAGCCTTGGCATCTCACTTATTAAAGGATTTTCCAGAAGTATTAGAGACATCTAGTGTTCCAGAAAAAGTTTTTGCAAAGGGTACGGAAGATCAGTTTGTAATGGACAACTGGAACTGGATGTTAGAAGGATACGAGGATCTTGCAGCGGATTACCCGAATTACCAACAGTTTGTATATGATGGGTTGGATGGTTTGAAAACGGGTTCTACCACTTTTGCAGGGTATAATTTTACTGGAACAGCTTCTAGGGATGGCCAGAGATTTATTTCCGTTGTTATGAATACAAGTTCTCAATCTGAACGGTTCAGAGAAACAAGAAAGATTCTAGACTTTGCCTTTAATAATTTTACAAAAAAAGAAATTATTCCAAAGCATTATCAAGTTAAAGAGAAAAAGAATTTACCAGTAATCAAGGGGAAAGAAAATCAAGTAAAAATTTATACAAAAGACGCCGTTAATATGGTTGTTAAAAATGGGGAAAAGGATAATTTTAAAACCAAATTAACACTTGATAAAAAGAAGGTTAATAAACAAGGTGAACTTACTGCTCCTATTAAAAAGGGCGAAAAGGTTGGAACTTTAACAATCCAGCCGAAAGAGGCTGAAAAGTTTGGGTTTATAACAGCTAAAGGACAGAGCAATATCACTGTCGACGTGATCGCAGCTGAAGATGTAGAAAAGGCAAATTGGTTCGTTTTAATGATGAGAGGAATCGGCGGGTTCTTTGGAGATCTATGGGGAGGCATTTCTTCTACCGTTAAAGGCTGGTTTTAATCATTAGGGAATATTTAACAGAGGATTCTTGTCTTGACAGGAGTCCTTTTTTGTTGCTTTAATGTCATTATGGGAACATTCTAATTCCGAATGAATTAACCATAATTCATAATTTTATACGTTAATTTTTTGTAATATTTATAAAAGTACAACCAACAAGGGGGATTTTACATGAAAACAGGTACAGATCGAGTTAAACGCGGAATGGCCGAAATGCAAAAGGGCGGCGTTATCATGGACGTTATTAATGCAGAGCAAGCAAGGATTGCTGAGGAAGCAGGTGCTGTTGCAGTAATGGCTCTTGAGCGTGTACCTTCTGACATTCGTGCAGCTGGCGGAGTTGCTAGAATGGCTGACCCAAGAATTATTGAAGAAGTACTAAATGCAGTATCAATTCCTGTAATGGCAAAGGCAAGAATTGGCCATATTGTCGAAGCACGTATCTTAGAGGCAATGGGTGTTGACTATATTGACGAGAGTGAAGTTTTAACTCCAGCAGACGAAGAGTATCACTTGCTTAAGAGTGATTATACTGTTCCATTTGTTTGCGGCTGCCGAGATCTTGGTGAGGCTGCCCGCAGGATTGGCGAAGGCGCTTCTATGCTTCGTACAAAGGGTGAGCCTGGAACAGGAAATATCGTTGAAGCTGTCCGTCATATGCGTAAGGTAAACGGTCAGGTTCGCAAGGTAGTAGGAATGAATGAAGATGAGCTCATGACGGAAGCAAAACTTTTAGGAGCATCATTTGAGTTACTTCTTGAAATCAAGCGTCTTGGCCGTCTTCCAGTTGTTAACTTTGCAGCAGGCGGGGTAGCAACTCCAGCTGACGCAGCATTGATGATGCAATTAGGAGCTGACGGAGTATTTGTAGGTTCAGGTATCTTTAAATCAGAAAATCCTGCTAAGTTCGCAAGAGCGATTGTGGAGGCGACAACTCATTACCAAGATTACAAATTAATTGCTGAGCTTTCTAAGGACCTGGGAACACCAATGAAGGGTATTGAAATATCATCATTATCCCCTGAAAACCGTATGCAGGAACGTGGCTGGTAATGGTTAAGGTAGGAGTACTTGCCTTGCAAGGCGCAGTTCGAGAACATATTCGTTCTGTAGAAGAATGTGGAGCAGAAGGAATCGCTATTAAAAAAGTCGAGCAGCTTAAAGAAGTAGATGGCCTCATCCTTCCTGGCGGTGAAAGCACAGCGATGAGACGCTTGATTGATAAATATGGTTTTATGGACGCTTTAAAGGAATTTGCTGCAGAGGGTAAACCGATGTTTGGTACATGTGCAGGTCTAATCCTTTTAGCCAAAAACTTAGTTGGTCATGAGCCTCATATAGGTGTGATGGACATTACGGTTGAACGTAACTCCTTCGGCCGGCAGGTTGATAGCTTTGAGGCTGACCTCGCGATTAAGGATGTAGCTGACAACTTCCCTGCAGTTTTCATTCGTGCACCGCACATCGTTGAAGCAGGTCCAGAGGTAGAGATCCTTTCAAAGCATAATGACCGTATTGTAGCAGCGCGGGAAGGACAGTTCCTTGGTTGTTCCTTCCACCCTGAATTAACAGATAACCATGACATTACGGCTTACTTCGTAGAGATGGTAAAGGAAGCAAAAGCAAAACAACTTGTATAATTTGGTTGCATTTGGTGGATAATTATAGTAAATTATCTACAATAAATAAATATCTTAAAGCAATGAGAGGAACTAGTAACAGGAAGTTCATTCTAAAGAGAGCCGATGGCTGGTGTAAATCGGTGTTTGAATCTTGTGAATCCCTCCTCGAGCAAGGTGCGGAACACCCTTATAAGGGTAAGTAAGTACTTTCGGTAAAAACCGTTAATTTTTTTCAAGGTGGACAGACTATAATACTGTCAACCAGGGTGGTATCGCGGGTAACTCTCGTCCCTGTTTTTGGGGACGGGAGTTTTTTGTATTTATTTTTTTTATCCTAGCTGCAGCGCCTAGGGGCTTGGGGTCATAAGCCAATCCGGCAAAAAGGTTAAAAGGCAACCTTTCCGCCGGCTAGTCTTATGCCTGTCGCCCCTGTGCAAGGCGCTTATGCTTTATAATTAAGGAGTGGGTGAGCGTGCTAGATATTAAATTATTACGGGCTAATTTTGCAGAGGTTAAGGAAAAGCTCCAGCATCGCGGCGAAGACTTAACGGACCTTGGTAAATTTGAGGACTTAGATCAACGAAGACGCGACTTGATAGTTGAGGCGGAACAATTAAAAAGCAAGCGTAACGAGGTTTCCCAACAGGTAGCGGTCTTAAAGCGTGAAAAGGCAAATGCGGATCATCTTATTGTAGAGATGCGTGAGGTGGGCGATAGGATTAAAGTATTAGATGAGGAGCTCCGCAGTGTCGAGGAAACCCTTGAGCTCCTGTTATTAAGCATTCCAAATATTCCTCATGAAAGTGTACCGATTGGTGAAACAGAAGAGGAAAATGTAGAAATTAGAAAATGGGGCCACGTTCGGGAATTTGATTTTGAGGCAAAGCCGCACTGGGATGTTGCCGACCATTTAGGAATACTAGATTTCGAACGTGCGGGCAAGGTTACCGGGAGCCGGTTTGTCTTTTATAAAGGCCTTGGAGCCCGCTTAGAGCGTGCGTTAATGAACTTCATGCTTGACCTGCATGTTGATGAGCATGGCTATAAAGAAATCCTGCCGCCTTATATGGTCAACCGTGCGAGCATGACGGGAACAGGGCAGCTGCCAAAATTTGCAGAAGACGCCTTTTTAATTGAAAGTGAAGATTACTTTTTAATTCCAACTGCTGAGGTGCCTGTCACCAATCTACATCGTGATGAAATCTTAAGCGGTGACGAGCTTCCTATCCGCTTTGCGGCATACAGTGCATGTTTCCGTTCTGAGGCCGGGTCTGCGGGACGGGATACACGCGGGTTAATCCGTCAGCACCAATTCAATAAAGTGGAGCTTGTGAAGTTTGTGAAGCCAGAGGATTCCTACGAGGAGCTTGAGAAGCTGACAAGTGACGCAGAGCGTGTCCTGCAATTGCTTGAATTGCCTTACCGTGTGCTTAGCATGTGTACGGGTGACTTAGGCTTTACAGCTGCTAAAAAGTACGATATTGAGGTATGGATTCCGAGCTATGGAACCTACCGTGAGATTTCTTCTTGCAGTAACTTTGAGGCCTTCCAAGCCCGCCGTGCAAATATCCGCTTCCGCCGTGATCCAAAAGCGAAACCAGAGCATGTGCATACATTAAATGGTTCTGGCTTGGCAATTGGAAGAACGGTTGCTGCCATCTTGGAAAATTATCAGCAGGATGATGGAAGCGTAGTTATTCCTAACGTATTACGTCCATATATGGGGAATAAAGAAGTTATTAATCCAGAATAAAAAAATAGATAATAATGTGTTGACATGAGTAGATTACTGTGTTAATCTATATCTTGTCGATACGGAGGAATACCCAAGTCTGGCTGAAGGGATCGGTCTTGAAAACCGACAGGCGGGTCAAACCGCGCGGGGGTTCGAATCCCTCTTCCTCCTCCATTAATTTTAATAATCGCGCATAAAACTGGAGATAGAATCCGTCCCAAATATTGGGACGGACTTTTTTATATACTTTTTTACTAAATGCTTCAATACATACAAAAAAGCACACATTGGAATTAACCAATATGTGCTTTTGTTATATTTAGAAGTTCTTTAAGTCGTTCATCCACTTCACGGCATACGCGTAATGCATCTTCTGGGCGCTTTACGACATCTGTATGATCCATATCAATAATCAATACATCACTCGCGTTATAGCTGTTGATGACCCAGTCATCGTACCCCTTCCAAACTTCAAAGTAATATTCTTTCAGCTCAGGGTTGATTTCAAAGCTTCTTCCTCGTGCCATGATTCGGTCGATTACCGTATCAAAGGATCCTTTTAAGTAAACCATTAAGTCAGGGGCCTTTTTCGGCAGCTCGTTTAATTCTTCCATCATATTTTCAACTAGATCTTCATATATTTTAAATTCAAGATCAGAGATTCTGCCAAGGTTTTTATTTACATAGGCGAAGTACCAGTCCTCGTAAATGGAGCGATCTTGAATGGTATAGATAGGATCATTCCAACTTACACAGTCCTTTACTGTTTTAAATCGTTTATTTAAGAAAAATAATTGTAAGAGGAAAGGAATTCTTCTAGCATCTAATTCCTCAGCTGTTAGTTCGTAATATAGAGGGAGAATTGGGTTATCATCAACAGTCTCATAAAAAACCTTACTCTCAATTCCATTTCTTTTAAAGTGTGCATTTAATGTATCAGCTACACTCGTTTTGCCAAGGCCAATCATACCACCAATAACGATACTCACTTACATCCCCCAATTCTTATCTTGTGTTAGTCGTGCTGCTTTTCTTTAATGAACCTACTAGTCTTTCCATGATAAAATTTAAATCCTCTTCATTTTTTACAAAATCTAATTCATCACCATTAAAGCGAAGTACCGGAATTTCTGGATGTGATTGCTCAAAACTCGTTATGGTTTGTTCGTAGTCAATCGATAGCTGCTCTAAATATAAAGGACTGATATTTTTCTCAACTTCACGTCCTCTTATTTTTATCCGCTTAAGAAGAGTATCAAGACTCGCATTTAAATAAATAATGACATTCGGCTTTGGCATATCTTCTGTTAGGAGCTGATAAATTTTATAGTATTTTTGATATTCCTCGGGGCTTAAAGTCCTTTGGGCAAAAATTAAGTTCTTTAAGATATTGTAATCTGCTACTACAGCCTGACTTTTACTTAGGAAGTGGGTATTAATGTCTCCTAATTGCTTATAGCGATTGCAAAGGAAAAACATTTCTGTTTGGAAACTCCATTCCTCAATATTCTCATAAAACTTCCCCAAAAATGGATTTTCATCAACAATCTCTTTTAAAAGAGCAAAATTGAATTGCTCTGAAATAGCTTTAGCGAGAGATGTCTTACCTACACCAATCGGCCCTTCAACGGTAATAAAGGGAGTATATCCCATTTTTCTGGCCTCCTTCTCCAACTGCCTGCAATTTCTATGTCTAATCAGTAAAATACTGGTAGCTTTATATAAAGTTCATAATGGCACAAATAATATATTATCATAATCTTACACAGGAAGGGATATGGAAAATGTTGAAGAATGGATTTTCGTGTCGATAATATGAAAAAACTGCCGAATGACGGCAGTTCTTGTATTTATCTATTTTCATCTTTTTACGACATTAAAATTCTCAACAATTAAAAGCCAATTTTGCGGGAATGCCAAGCCAAGCTTCCAATAACTCATTCCTCTTATATTCAACTCTTTTATCAAATTAAACTTTGCTTGAATCGAACGTGCATCCTCGAACCAAACTTCATGCTGCTTTCCATCTGCAGCAGTATATCTGAAAAAAGGCGCCTGTGCCTTTGTATCATATTGGATAGGAACATTGTTTGTTGCTGCCAGCTGAATAGCCTGCTGTGGGCTTACTGCTTTTGCCACTGTTCCTTGAACAAAGGGAAGTGTCCAGTCATAACCATATAGGTTTTGCCCCATCATAATTTTATTAGGAGGCATTTCTGTAATTGCATATTCTAAAACCTTACGAACCTGATCAATAGGCGATACAGCCATTGCTGGACCACCGCTGTACCCCCATTCGTAGGTCATAATGACAACAAAGTCAACAATTTGGCCATGTGCACGATAATCATGAGCTTCATACCATTTGCCTTGTTGTGCAGCACTTGTTTTCGGTGCAAGGGCTGTTGAAATAAACCATCCTTCACGTTTGAATATTGTTTTTGCTTTCCGTAAGAATTGATTATAGGCTTCACGGTCAGCTGGTCTTAAAAATTCGAAATCGAAATGGATATCTCTAAAGCCATATTTTTTTGCAGCAGCAACAATATTATTTAGGAATCTGTCTTGGATGGAAATATCATTAAGTAAAATACGTCCCAATTCATCACTGAACTGATCGTTTTCTTGGTTGGTAATAACCATCATTAAAACATTTCGATTAGCTCTTGCAATGGCTGGAAAGTTATTTAGCAAAGGTTCCTTTAAGGAACCGTCACGAAGTGCTTGAAAGCTGAACGGTGCCAAATAAGTTAAGTAAGGAGCGGCCTCCCGTGCACTCGTTTCTAATATTGGTGCTACAGAGGTGCCGCGCGGTTCTACATAGGCATTAAATTCTGCCCTTCTTTTTGGTGCTGGAGGGATATAAAGGCGAAAACCAACATAAAGCTGCTGGTTTAATGAAATACGATTGACTGACGCAATTTGTTGATAAGGTACACCTGTTTTTTGCCCGATTGACCACAAACTGTCCCCAGGCTGTACATAATAAAAACTTCCAGCTATCGGAATGACCATTGCCTGGCCGACGACAAGATTATTTGGATTTGGGATGTCATTTGCTTCGACTATATCATCAACGGTTGTATTATAGACCCGCGCAATAGTTGTTAATGATTCGTTACTCTTCACAATATGAATTTGCATATTCTTCCCCTCCTAAGCGAGACGCTACAACTATTTTATGAATGGGATTATGGATTCATGATATAATGGATAAAATTTCAATAGAGACAGTGTAGTGTAGAATTGATAGGCGGTATACTTGATGGCAAGAGAAGAATTTTCAGACGAATATTATATGAAAGAAGCAATAAAGGAAGCAAAAAAGGCAGAAGCTCTAGCGGAGGTACCAATCGGAGCGATTATCGTTGTAGATGGGAGGATTATTTCCCGCGCACATAATTTGCGGGAAAGTAACCAGAGTGCGGTCGCCCATGCAGAACTATTGGCAATTGAACACGCCTGCAAAGAAACAGGATCATGGCGGCTCGAGAATTCGACACTTTTTGTCACTCTAGAGCCCTGCGCTATGTGCTCTGGAGCGATTATCTTATCAAGGATAGAGAGAGTGGTTTATGGTGCGGCTGACCCAAAGGGCGGCTGTGCAGGAACCTTTATGAATCTCTTGCAGGATGAGCGCTTTAATCATCAAAGCGAAGTTACGAGTGGTGTATTGGAAGCAGAGTGCGGCAGATTATTAACGGATTTCTTTCGACAGCTTCGAGAAAGAAGAAAACAAGCGAAGAAACGAGACTTACAATAATTTACAGTCAATAAAGATTGATTTTTTTTCTGATTGTTAGTATACTAAGAAGGCGTCAGATAAGACGCATTAAAGCATTATCAACTTTGCCGTGCTAGGCGGGGAGGTAGCGGTGCCCTGTACTCGCAATCCGCTCTAGCGAGGCTGAATCCCTTCCCGAGGCTGGTATCCTGTAGGGTCCGCCTTAAGTAAGTGGTGTTGACGCCCGGGTCCTGCGCAATGGGAATCCATGAACCATGTCAGGTCCGGAAGGAAGCAGCATTAAGTGGAAGCTCCCATGTGCCGCAGGGTGGCCTGGGCCGAGCTAACTGCTTAAGCAGCGCCTATGGGTGCCAGTCGACGGAAGGTGCACGGCAGCTAATAATTAAAAAACAGCTCATCTCACATTCGAGATGAGTTTTTTTATGTTCTTTTTGGAAAATAGAAAAAGGATACGTTATAATGGAGAAGATAGAATTTTGAAGGGGGCGATGTTTTGGCATATCAAGCTTTATATCGTGTTTGGCGTCCTCAGCAATTTATTGATGTAGTAGGACAGGAACATGTAACGAAAACATTGCAAAATGCCCTGCTTCAACAAAAAATTTCTCATGCATACTTATTTAACGGACCACGAGGAACGGGGAAAACAAGTGCAGCCAAAATACTAGCGAAGGCAGTAAATTGTGAGCGGGCGCCTGTTTCTGAACCTTGCAATGAGTGTGCCGCCTGTAAGGGAATTACCAATGGAACAATATCGGATGTATTAGAATTTGACGCAGCATCCAACTCTCGAGTGGAAGAAATGAGAGATGTTCTAGATAAAGTAAAGTTTGCGCCAACCTCTGTTAACTACAAGGTCTATATTATTGATGAAGTGCATATGCTATCGATTAGCGCCTTCAATGCATTGTTAAAAACGTTGGAGGAGCCGCCCAAGCATGTTATTTTCATTTTAGCTACGACCGAACCGCATAAAATACCCCTAACCATTATCTCTAGGTGTCAGCGATTTGATTTTAGACGGATTACAGCACAATCGATTGTAAATCGAATGAAACTCATCATCGATGAAACAGGCGTTAGTTGTGAAGAAGACGCTTTAAAAATGATTGCAAGAGCGGCTGAAGGTGGTATGCGTGATGCATTAAGTCTATTAGACCAAGCAATTTCCTTTAGTCAGGACACAGTAACTGTCGAGGATGCATTGACGGTTACAGGCTCTGTTTCGCAAGGGTTTTTAAATAAGCTTGCCAAGGCAGTAAGGGAAAAGGATGTAGCCAGTGGTTTAGAGGCCTTAGAGGAATTATTGTTTCATGGGAAAGACCCATCGAGATTTATCGAGGATTTTATTTTGTACTATCGTGATATGCTGCTATTCAAAACAGCACCAAATCTTGAAGAATCCATGGATAGAGTCTTATTAGATGAGGAATTTCGTCAGCTGGCCGAATCTGTTCCGTACGATCAGATTTATCAGCTTATTGATCTACTAAATAAAACCCAACAGGATATGCGATGGACCAATCATCCTAGGATCTTTCTAGAAGTTGCTATTGTTAAGCTATGCCAAACGGAAGTGCAGCAGCAAAAGGAGCAAATTCCCTCTGGACAACTATCACAGCTGCTTACAAAAATAGAACAGCTTGAGAATGAAATTCAACAATTGAAAACAAATGGACCTGCTGTTGTTCAGGAAAATGTACCTCAAAGTACACAAAAGCCTGCACAGAGAACTTCAAGAAAAGGATTCCAGCCTGCAGTAGGCAAAATAAATGAAGTATTAAAAAATGCAACAAAGAATGACCTGAATCAAATTAAGAGCAAATGGGGCGAAATGAGAGGGAAATTAATGAAGTCTCATGCGGCCCTATTGAATGAAGCAGAACCAGTTGCTGCTTCAGTTAATGCTTTTATTTTAAAATTTAAACATGAAATTCATTGCCAGATGGCAATGGATAACAACCGTTTTATCGAGACGGTGACGATGGCTTTACAAGAACTAATAGGCAATAAATATTTGGTCCTGGGAGTACCCGAAGAGCAATGGTTATCAATTCGGGAGAACTTTTTAAGCACCCAGCATCATGTTGAAGGAGAGACCTCAAACTCTAAAGTAGAGGAAGAGCCGCATATTGCGGAGGCCAAAAACTTATTTGGTGCTGAATTTGTAGAAATTATTGACTAATTAATTGGAGGTTGAACTTGTTATGCGTGGTGGAATGGGTAATATGCAAAATATGATGAAACAAATGCAAAAAATGCAAAAGAAAATGGCTGAGGCTCAAGAAGAATTAGGTCAAAAAAAGATTGAGGGAACCGCAGGCGGCGGTATGGTTACTGTTATTGTTACAGGCCATAAAGAGGTAGTGGACGTTCAAATTAAACCTGAAGCCGTAGATCCAGATGATATTGAAATGCTCCAAGACCTTGTATTAGCGGCGACAAACGACGCACTAAAAAAGGTAGAAGAATTGACGAACAGCACAATGGGACAATTTACAAAAGGAATGAATTTGCCTTTTTAGTTAATTATTATCGAGCGTATGCGCCTATCTAAGGGCGCATACGCTTTTCTAGGAGAGGAATAATAAAAAATGCATTATCCAGAACCGATTTCTAAGTTGATTGACAGTTTTATGAAGCTGCCAGGTATCGGGCCCAAAACGGCTGCCCGTTTGGCCTTTTTTGTCTTAAGCATGAAGGAAGATACGGTACTGGATTTCGCAAAGGCTCTGGTAAACGCCAAGCGAAATTTAACGTATTGTTCAGTTTGCGGTCATATTACGGATCAAGATCCCTGCTATATTTGTGAAGATCAACGACGTGATAAGAGTACGATTTGTGTTGTGCAAGATCCTAAAGATGTTATCGCTATGGAAAAAATGAAAGAATTTAATGGTATGTACCATGTTCTTCACGGCGCTATTTCACCAATGGATGGTATAGGCCCAGAAGATATCAATATTCCAGATCTCCTAAAACGTCTCCATGATGAAACGGTACAAGAAGTTATCTTAGCGACAAATCCGAATATTGAAGGGGAGGCAACAGCCATGTATATCTCCCGTTTGCTTAAACCATCGGGAATTAAGGTTACGCGGATTGCACATGGGCTTCCAGTTGGAGGAGATCTTGAATACGCGGATGAAGTTACTTTATCGAAAGCTCTAGAAGGAAGAAGAGAACTTTAATCGAAAAAGTGGCAGCGCCTAGGTGCTGTAGCTAGATCATAGCGGGGGAGTTAAGGATGTTTTTCCAGCGGAAAGGATGGCTGCGAAAAGAGTATGATGAAAAACTCTTAACGCAATTACAAGAGTATAAGGAACATTGGCAGAGGCAAAAACAATTACTAGATAAAAGTTTTGACCCTTCAGAAGACGCAATTTGCCAAACAAAAATTGCGCAGGTAAAGTACTTCTTTCTATTAAGAGAAGCAAAAGAACGTAATGTTAGTATTAAAGGTAAAAGATAAAAAGGAAGCTATCTCTGCTCAAGGTCTATTTATAACAACTTGTACATATGTTGTTATAAAAAGAGTTGAAGGGGGATAGCTTTTTTGGAACCTATTGTAATCATATCAATATTAGGCGGGCTCATACTCATCCTGTTGTTTGCGGGAGCTCCTTTTAGGCCAGCAAGGTTTATTGGCCAAGCTGTAGTCAAATTGTTGATTGGAGCACTATTATTATTCTTCCTAAATACAGCTGGCAATAGTTTTGGTATCCATGTTCCCATTAATTTTGCCACCTCTGCTGTTTCTGGCTTTCTTGGAATACCAGGGCTTGTCGCACTGGCTGCGATTCAAAAGTTTGTTTTATAGTTTGAAAACTGCCGCTGGAAAAACAGCGGTTTTTTATTGCTAAAAACTTTTTTGTAAAAACTATTGACCAACCATTTTATATGCTGTAATATATTAAAAGTCGTCACGAACGACGAACGAACACATTAAAAAAGTTATTGACTTTCATAACTGACTAATGGTATATTAGTAAAGTCGCTTGTGAGCGATTGCGAGAAATTGTCCTTTGAAAACTAAACAAACAAGAACGTCAACAAACAATTTTTTTAGTTTTTTTTTAAAAAGCTAAGCCAACGTAACAAATGAGCTATATCAACTTTCTTGGAGAGTTTGATCCTGGCTCAGGACGAACGCTGGCGGCGTGCCTAATACATGCAAGTCGAGCGAATTAAGAGGTGCTTGCACCTCTTAATTAGCGGCGGACGGGTGAGTAACACGTGGGCAACCTGCCTGTAAGACTGGGATAACACCGGGAAACCGGTGCTAATACCGGATAATTCTTTTCCCCTCATGAGGGAAAGCTGAAA
>NZ_JBALNB010000031.1:0-1447 GCF_036962345.1 Neobacillus vireti | reverse complement strand
TGATCTGACCCAATAAAGTTAGACAAATATTTTTATGCAACTTTTAAGACTTGAGTTCGGTATTCCACCGGACTCAAGTCTTTTAATTTTGCCTTCATTCGTTTGTGATTGTAATAGTGTATATAATCAGCCAATTCCCGTTCAAACTGCTCGATACTGTCAAATTCCTGTAGATAAAGAAGTTCGGACTTTAATAAGCCAAAGAAATTTTCCATGACTGCGTTATCCAAACAGTTCCCTTTACGGGACATACTCTGTGTAATTTGGTGTTGTTCCAGTTTTTTTTGATATTGTCTCATTTGATAATGCCAACCCTGATCTGAATGAAGAATAACTTGGTCTCCTGGCTGAAGACGTTCAATCGCCTGATCTAACATGTCTCCTACCAATTTATATACAGGACGACTCATGACGCTATAAGCAACGATTTCACCATTACACAAATCTAGGACAGGAGAGAGGTAGCGCTTCTCACCAAATAGGTGGATTTCTGTGACGTCGGTTACCCATTTTTCATTCATATTCTCGGCTGTAAAATCGCGATTTAAGACGTTCGGAGCGATTTTCCCTACATTACCTTTATAAGATTTGTACTTCTTCATACGTACCATACATTTTATTCCCATTTCATTCATTAAACTATTGATAGTTTTGGGGTCATGGTAGAAACCTCTTTTTTTTAATTCTTTCGTGATTCTACGGTACCCATATCGACCTTTATGTTCATGGAAAATCTCTTTAATAGCTTCTTTTACACTGTGATATTTATCAGCCTGATTTAATCGTTTTTCCCAATAATAGTAAGTACTACGTGGAATGTCAGCGACTTTAACTAATTCCACGACCTCATACTGATTCTTTAGTTCATAAATTACTTGCGCTTTGATTTTGTTTGTAATTTTTCCTGCTTTTGAACTAAAGCATTCAACTTTTTTAAGTAGGCAATCTCCATTTCTAAATGTTCTACTTTCGCTTGCAATGTTTCCACTGTTTCTTCGGCTGGTGTTGATTTCTGTGTTTCTGTTTTCTTTGTTTCTTTCTTCAAGGATGGACGCCCCTTTTTCTTTGATTCGAGGGCATCAATTCCATGTTTTTCGTAAAGCCTTCTCCATTTTCGAATTAAAGAAGGATCAGCTACCTTAAAAATAGCAGCTGTTTCATTCGGCGACGTCCCGTAATCATTCATATATTTTAGTACGTCCAGTTTAAACTCTGTTGAGTAACTTGTATAGGATTTTTTAAACGCTTCTGCACCATTTTCTTCGTATTGCTTCACCCAAGTTATTACTAAAGAGGAGGCTGCTCCAATGGAAGCCGCAATCGTATTATAACTATCATAGCCTTGTAAATAGCGATGAACAGCCGATAATTTATCCTCCACACTAAATTTAGCCATAAAAAACACCCCGTAAATGTTATTGGTGTCTAACATTTACGGGGCAGATCA
>NZ_JBALNB010000030.1:0-5734 GCF_036962345.1 Neobacillus vireti | reverse complement strand
GAAAATCCATCGGTGGCAAGCTATAAACCATCAGTGGATGTATTAGAAGGCCAAGATTTGTCGAAAATGAAAGCATGCTTTGAAGAAAAATTCAATAAAGTCAGAACAAGGGAAATAGAACGTGGAACCACGTTATTCGGACCTCATCGTGATGATTTGGTGTTTTTTGTTAATGATAGGGATGTATCAACATTTGGATCACAAGGACAACAAAGAACTACTGCACTTTCTGTTAAACTTGCCGAAATTGAATTAATTCATTCAGAAATTCGTGAATATCCAATCTTGCTTCTTGACGATGTATTGTCGGAATTAGACGATTATCGTCAGTCACACTTGCTTAATACCATTCAAGGAAAAGTCCAAACATTTGTTACAACCACGAGTGTAGAAGGTATCCATCATCAAACATTAAAAGAGGCATCGACTTTTAATGTAGAATCCGGTTTTATTAAGAAGGTGAATTGAGGTGGAAATGTGTATATTCATGTCGGGGAAGATTTAAATATCAGGGCGAAGGATATTATCGCCATTCTTGATAAAGGGAGTGTAAATTCTTCAAATTTAATTGAGGAATTTTTAAGCCGGCATAACGAAAAGCTTATTAACCTTTCGAAAAACCCCTTTAAATCAGTCGTAATTACATACGACAAGGTTTATTTATCCCCTATCTCTTCCGGAACATTAAAGAAACGTTCAAATCAAAAGGAAATACAGGAATAGTGAAACTACTAGCTTACTTTTTACGTTAAATTGAGTATTTTTTGAATGAAAGTGCGGGTGAACGATAGTGACAATGGAACAAAAAGTAATCCAAGAAGAAGCATATGATGCAGATCAAATACAAGTTTTAGAAGGCCTTGAAGCGGTTAGAAAAAGACCTGGTATGTATATCGGTTCAACGAGCGGAAAAGGTCTCCACCATCTTGTTTGGGAAATTGTTGATAATAGTATTGATGAAGCCTTGGCCGGCTATTGTGACGAGATCAATCTAACAATTGAGGAAGACAACAGTATTACTGTAAAAGATAACGGCCGTGGTATTCCAGTCGGTATCCAAGAAAAAATGGGCAGACCGGCAGTTGAAGTCATTATGACTGTTCTGCATGCCGGCGGAAAATTTGGCGGCGGCGGATATAAGGTTTCTGGCGGTCTGCATGGTGTAGGTGCTTCAGTTGTTAATGCCCTTTCCACCAATCTAGAGGTCTATGTCCACCGTGACGGTAACATTCACTGCATAAAATTTGAACGTGGAGCAGTAGTGAATGAATTAGAGGTAATAGGAACTACCGACGAAACAGGTACGATTGTTCACTTTAAACCAGATGCAGAAATATTTACTGAAACATTGGAATATGAGTATGATATTCTAGCAACCCGCTGTCGCGAGCTTGCATTCTTAAACCGTGGAATTAAAATCACGATCGAAGATAAGCGTGTGGAGAATAAAAAGAATGAATACTACTACGAAGGCGGAATTAAATCATATGTAGAGCATTTAAACCGTACAAAAGAAGTCATTCATGAAGAACCTATCTTTATTGAGGGAGAACGCGAAGGCATTAGCGTTGAAGTTGCGCTTCAATACAATGAGGGTTATACCGACAGCATCTATTCCTTTGCAAATAATATCCACACATACGAAGGCGGAACCCATGAATCCGGTTTTAAAACAGCCTTAACTCGAGTAATCAATGATTACGCAAGAAAAAATGGCTTAATTAAAGAAAATGATACGAATCTATCTGGTGAGGATGTTCGAGAAGGAATAACAGCGATTGTCTCTATTAAACATCCAGATCCGCAATTCGAGGGACAGACAAAGACAAAACTTGGAAATTCCGAAGTAAGAACAATTACAGATTCATTATTTTCAAGCCACTTTGACAAGTTTCTAATGGAAAATCCATCGGTGGCAAGGAAGATTGTCGAAAAAGGTCTAATGGCTGCCAGGGCAAGGATGGCTGCAAAGAAGGCAAGGGAGCTCACCCGTCGTAAAAGTGCGTTAGAAGTTTCAAGTTTACCCGGGAAATTAGCAGACTGTTCTTCAAAGGACCCATCTATCAGTGAAATCTATATCGTTGAGGGTGACTCTGCGGGTGGATCTGCCAAACAGGGCCGTGATCGTCATTTCCAAGCCATATTGCCATTACGCGGTAAAATTCTAAATGTCGAAAAAGCTCGACTCGATAAAATATTATCTAATAACGAAGTTCGTGCCATGATTACCGCCATTGGAACGGGAATTGGTGAAGAATTTGATATATCAAAAGCACGTTATCATAAGATTGTTATCATGACAGATGCGGACGTTGATGGTGCGCATATTCGAACACTTATTTTAACATTCTTCTACCGTTACATGAGACAAATACTAGAAGCGGGTTATGTCTATATCGCTCAGCCCCCACTATACAAGGTATCACAGGGGAAAAAAATATTTTATGCCTATGATGATAAAGAATTAGATCGAATTTTTGCTGAGCTTCCGGCCCAGCCAAAACCAAATATTCAACGTTATAAAGGTTTAGGAGAGATGAATCCTGAACAGTTATGGGATACAACCATGGATCCAGGTACAAGATCCATGCTCCAGGTCAGCCTCGATGACGCAATAGAAGCAGATGAAACCTTTGAAATGTTAATGGGCGATAAAGTTGAACCACGCCGTAACTTTATCGAAGCAAACGCTAAATACGTTAAGAATTTAGATATATAATCTTTGGCAGGAAATAGGGGGTATCATCCCCCTCCTTTAGACAAACTTGTCAATTTAGGGTAGAGGGTGACCGCTATCCTCCTTTTTACGAATAAGGACAAATAGGAGGATGTCACCAAATTAGGAGGTACCAATATGGCTGATACACACAATCCGCAAGTAACTGAGATTAATATTAGTCAAGAAATGAAAACTTCATTCCTAGACTATGCAATGAGTGTAATTGTTTCTCGTGCCCTTCCAGATGTTCGTGATGGATTAAAACCGGTTCATCGCCGTATTCTATATGCTATGCATGATCTAGGAATGCATTCGGACAAACCTTATAAAAAATCTGCTCGTATCGTTGGGGATGTAATTGGTAAATATCACCCCCATGGAGATCAGGCAGTTTATGAAACAATGGTACGTATGGCACAGGATTTTAACCAGCGCTATATGCTGGTAGATGGTCATGGGAACTTTGGATCCGTTGACGGAGATTCCGCAGCAGCAATGCGTTATACGGAATCAAGAATGTCCAAAATCTCGATGGAACTATTAAGAGATATCAATAAAGATACAATTGATTTTCAGGATAACTATGACGGCGAGGAAAGAGAGCCTGTAGTGTTACCAGCAAGATTCCCTAACCTTCTTGTCAATGGGACAACTGGTATAGCGGTTGGTATGGCAACGAATATACCTCCACATCAGCTTGGTGAGGTTATCGATGGAGTTCTGGCAGTCAGCCGTGATCCAGAGATTACAACACAAGAGTTAATGGAGGTTATCCCTGGTCCAGATTTCCCAACAGGTGGAATCATTATTGGACGAAGCGGTATTCGTAAAGCATACGAAACTGGCAGAGGTTCCATTACCATTCGTGCTAAAGTTGAAATTGAAACAAAATCAAATGGTAAAGAAGTCATTATCGTTAATGAAATTCCTTATCAGGTAAATAAAGCGAAATTAATAGAAAAAATTGCTGAGCTGGCTCGTGATAAAAAGATTGAAGGCATTACCGATTTACGAGATGAATCAGACCGTAAGGGAATGCGTATTGTTATTGAGGTTCGTAAAGATGCAAATGCCAGCGTGATTTTAAATAACTTATATAAGCAAACGGCTTTGCAAACAACCTTTGGAATTAATACATTAGCGCTCGTTGATGGCCATCCAAAGGTATTAACGCTTAAGCAATGCCTAGTACACTATTTAGATCATCAGCAAGTAGTTATCCGCAGGAGAACAGAGTTTGAATTGCGGAAGGCAGAAGCTCGTGCTCATATCTTAGATGGTTTACGGATTGCACTTGATCATCTGGATCAGGTCATCGCATTAATTCGTGCTTCCCAAACAACCGATATTGCCCGGGAAGGCTTGATGACAACATTCAATCTTTCTGAAAAGCAAGCTCAAGCAATACTTGATATGCGCCTGCAGCGTTTAACTGGCTTAGAAAGAGAAAAGATTGAAGAAGAATTCCAAAACTTAATGAAGCTGATTGGTGAACTAAAGGAAATCTTAGCGAATGAAGAAAAAGTCCTTGAAATTATCCGTGAGGAATTAACCGAAATTAAAGAGCGATTTAATGATAAGCGCCGCACAGAGATTGTTACGGGCGGAATTGAGAATATCGAGGATGAAGATCTCATTCCACGCGAAAATATTGTTATTACTTTAACCCATAATGGATATATTAAACGTCTCCCAGTTTCAACGTATCGTGCCCAAAAGAGAGGCGGTCGCGGAATTCAGGGAATGGGAACAAATGAAGATGATTTTGTTGAACATTTGATTACAACTTCAACCCACGATACAGTTCTTTTCTTTACGAACAAAGGAAAGGTGTATCGATCTAAGGGGTATGAAGTTCCGGAATACAGCCGTACTGCAAAGGGATTGCCAATTATTAATCTCCTTGGAGTAGAAAAGGGAGAATGGGTAAATGCTATTATTCCAATTGAGGAATTTGTGGATGACTGGTACTTATTCTTTACCACAAAAGAGGGAATTTCCAAGCGCTCACCTTTAACTTCATTTGCTCATATCCGTAACAATGGTCTAATCGCCTTGAATCTCCGTGAAGGTGACGAACTGATTTCGGTTCGATTGACCGACGGAACAAAGCATATGATTATTGGAACGAAAAAAGGTATGCTGATTCACTTCCCGGAAACGGATGTTCGCTCTATGGGAAGAACAGCGACTGGGGTAAAAGGAATTACCTTAGACAGTGATGATGAGGTAGTGGGGATGGAAGTCCTTGAGGAAAACAGCAGCGTGTTAATTGTCACTAAGAATGGATATGGTAAGCGGACACCTGCTGAAGAGTACCGCATTCAAGGAAGAGGCGGTAAAGGTATAAAGACTTGCCACGTTACCGATAAAAATGGACCATTAGTTTCCGTAAGAGCAGTAACGGGTGAGGAAGACCTAATGTTAATCACTACTGGCGGAGTACTTATTCGTATCGATGTAGCCGGTATTTCCACAATGGGACGTAACACTCAAGGTGTTAAATTAATTAGTATCAAAGATGATGAACACGATTATGTAGCCACTGTTGCGAAAGTAGAAAAGGAAGAAGTCTCTGAAGATATAGATTCTGATGATACTGAAGGAGCAGAAGGCGGAGAATCAGTAGAAGTTACAGATCGTGCAGAACTAGAATCAGATGGAGCAGAAGAAGACAAGTTAGACTCCGATGAGGAAAGTTCCGATCCTAATACAGAAGAATAATTACTTTTAAAAGGAGCACCTAATAGGTGCTCCTTATTCATTGCCTTTTTATCGATTTTTTTAATTTTCTCTTGATAGATAGTATTAATGCTGGTATACTCATTTGAGTCGGCAACAACTGTTTTATTTTGAAACAATAAAAACAAAAAAAAGTTGACATTAGTATTGATAGATGATATATTAATAAAGTCGCTTCTGAGCGATTGTGAGAAATTGATCTTTGAAAACTAAACAAACAAGAACGTCAACAAACATTTTTTTAGTTTTTTTTAAAAAAGCTAAGCCAACGTA
>NZ_JBALNB010000029.1:0-71830 GCF_036962345.1 Neobacillus vireti | reverse complement strand
TAGGACGTTGCCAGGCTGTATTATATGGAGGATTAGCTCAGCTGGGAGAGCATCTGCCTTACAAGCAGAGGGTCGGCGGTTCGATCCCGTCATCCTCCACCATATTTTTCACGATAGTAAAAATAACTATTCTTTGCCGGTTTAGCTCAATTGGTAGAGCAACTGACTTGTAATCAGTAGGTTGGGGGTTCAAGTCCTCTAGCCGGCACCATTTTCATTATTACTTATATTAAGTAATAATGAGCCATTAGCTCAGTTGGTAGAGCATCTGACTTTTAATCAGAGGGTCGAAGGTTCGAGTCCTTCATGGCTCACCATAGTTTTTCACGCTAGTGAAAAAAACTTTCCTTTTGCGAAAGCAAATAAAGTAACCTTTGGCTGCAGTAATTAATTTTCAATATGCGGGTGTGGCGGAATTGGCAGACGCACCAGACTTAGGATCTGGCGCCGCAAGGCGTGGGGGTTCGACTCCCTTCACCCGCACCAAAGTTATTTTGAGTAAAATAACTAATATTTTAAATGAAATAACATTATCAAATATTGCGGAAGTAGTTCAGTGGTAGAACACCACCTTGCCAAGGTGGGGGTCGCGGGTTCGAATCCCGTCTTCCGCTCCAATATTGCCGGGGTGGCGGAACTGGCAGACGCACAGGACTTAAAATCCTGCGGTAGGTGACTACCGTACCGGTTCGATTCCGGTCCTCGGCACCATTTTTAAAAGTGTAAATAGATTTATAATATGCGCCCGTAGCTCAATTGGATAGAGTGTCTGACTACGGATCAGAAGGTTATGGGTTCGACTCCTTTCGGGCGCGCCATATTTTATCGGGAAGTAGCTCAGCTTGGTAGAGCACTTGGTTTGGGACCAAGGGGTCGCAGGTTCGAATCCTGTCTTCCCGACCATCTTCAATTAAAAGATATGGGGCCTTAGCTCAGCTGGGAGAGCGCCTGCTTTGCACGCAGGAGGTCAGCGGTTCGATCCCGCTAGGCTCCACCAAGGTTGTTTTACAATTTAATTATCTATTTGGCGGTGTAGCTCAGCTGGCTAGAGCGTACGGTTCATACCCGTAAGGTCGGGGGTTCGATCCCCTCCGCCGCTACCAAGTATTTTTATGAAGTAAAAACACAAAAGTTTTTTTGCGCAGCAAAATAACCAAATAAATTAGTTTTTAATACTTTATCTGGACCTTTAGCTCAGCTGGTTAGAGCAGACGGCTCATAACCGTCCGGTCGTAGGTTCGAGTCCTACAAGGTCCACCAGTAATCTTTATAATATGGAGGAATACCCAAGTCCGGCTGAAGGGATCGGTCTTGAAAACCGACAGGCGGGTTAAACCGCGCGGGGGTTCGAATCCCTCTTCCTCCGCCATATTATTCTTCAGCAAAATGAAATTCTTTTTATTGTCGCGGGGTGGAGCAACGAGCGTTACTTCACAGAATTAACTGCGAGTTGTATCAATCGAACTGCTGCTTGAATAAGCTTTCTGAGATTGATACAGTCCATACAAACTATGGGCATGAGTAAGTGTAATAATTTCTATTGTCGCGGGGTGGAGCAGTCTGGTAGCTCGTCGGGCTCATAACCCGAAGGTCGCAGGTTCAAATCCTGTCCCCGCAATACGGTCTGGTAGTTCAGTTGGTTAGAATGCCTGCCTGTCACGCAGGAGGTCGCGGGTTCGAGTCCCGTCCAGACCGCCATTTTTTAAAAAATGGCATTATTTAAGTGGCTCAGTAGCTCAGTCGGTAGAGCAAAGGACTGAAAATCCTTGTGTCGGCGGTTCGATTCCGTCCTGAGCCACCATTTATAATTGGTGGATAATAAAATAATGGCGATTGTGGCGAAGTGGTTAACGCACCTGATTGTGGTTCAGGCATTCGTGGGTTCGATTCCCATCAGTCGCCCCATATAATAATTTATGATATGCGGGTGTAGTTTAGTGGTAAAACCTCAGCCTTCCAAGCTGATGTTGTGAGTTCGATTCTCATCACCCGCTCCAATTTATGGGCCTATAGCTCAGCTGGTTAGAGCGCACGCCTGATAAGCGTGAGGTCGATGGTTCGAGTCCATTTAGGCCCACCATATTCTTTTAAAAGAAAAATAAACTTCTATTGTTCCGCAGTAGCTCAGTGGTAGAGCTATCGGCTGTTAACCGATCGGTCGTAGGTTCGAGTCCTACCTGCGGAGCCATTTTTTTATGGGGAAGTACTCAAGAGGCTGAAGAGGCGCCCCTGCTAAGGGTGTAGGTCGGGTAACCGGCGCGAGGGTTCAAATCCCTCCTTCTCCGCCATAAATTTAAGGCCCCTTGGTCAAGTGGTTAAGACACCTCCCTTTCACGGAGGTAACACGGGTTCGAATCCCGTAGGGGTCATACAAAAAGGCTGATGATATTATATCATCAGTTTTTTTGTGTCTAATAAATAATGGAAAACTTATTCTTTATGAGCGGCCTATAAAAGGTCTATAGTGACCGAACCGTAGGAAGAAACTAGATTAGGGTAACTATAAAAGAGCTATAGTGACCGAACCGTAGGAAGAAACTAGATTTGGGTAACTATAAAAGAGCTATAGTGACCGAATTGTAGGAAGAAACTAGATTTGGGTAACTATGAAAGCTATAGTGACCGAACTGTAGGAAGAAACTAGATTAGGGTAACTATGAGCAGAGCTATAGTGACCGAACCATAAAATAATACTAGATCTGGCTCACTAAAAAAAGAATATATACCGCCACAACAAAAAGTGAGATCACAGGTTCACTCCAAAGGATCCTGAGAAACCAAATGTGAAGCTGCCTCCATTCGCCATGCTTGACGTGATTAATCCATAAAATCACCCCGCTTTTATCACAAAAAATATGTTGTTATATAAAAAAAGTAAACATATCGATCCCCAAACAGGACCATTCGCTTGTACATCCTATAAGGCGAGATTCTCTAATGTGATACCTATATCAATATAATATTATTCCTTCCCCGATTTTTTTAAAAATCGTTGTGAACGCTTACAGACAATGGTTTTTAGTAAATTAACTCGTTAAAGTTATACAAAAATCAAATAATATTTTTCCCCTATGAACTTAAAAAATTTTATATATTTTTGTCTATTCTCGATGGAATTATTGTGGATTGGTGTCGAAATAACTCGCAATATACTGTAATATGACAGTTTATATCCTTTGTTGTCAGAAAAGATAAAAAAGTTTTTGAGAATTATTAGTAGTTTGCACTTATAATTAACCCTTGAAATACATTTTCACAAGGATGAGGTTATTAATGGCAGTGAATACTTTATATCCAACAGACTATCAGTTGCATTTATTTCATGAAGGCAACCTTTTTCAAAGTCATCAACTATTTGGTGCACATGTATTTAGGGAATCAGAGAAAGTTTCTACTCGCTTTTGTGTGTGGGCCCCTAATGCTAAAGAGGTTCGGCTAGTTGGAGATTTCAATAGCTGGGATGGTGAAGGTTACGATTTACATAGGGTAAACAATGAAGGTGTATGGATTATAGTCATTAATCAAGACCTAAGTGGTTGCCTTTATAAGTATGAAATAATTACAGCACAAAATGAAAGAATTTTGAAAGCAGATCCATTTGCCTTCTACTCGGAGCTGAGACCAAATACTGCCTCTATTGTCCATTCTTTGAAAGATTATGATTGGCAGGATAATCACTGGTTGCAGCGAAAGGAAAAAAGGAACTTCTTATCTGAAGCACAGGTAATCTATGAAGTGCATTTTGGTTCCTGGAAAAAGCATGAAAATGGAGACTTTTTAACATATAAGGAAATGGCAGCAGAACTTATTCCTTATGTGCTTGAACATGGATTTACACATATCGAGATACTACCCCTTATTGAGCACCCCTATGACGGTTCTTGGGGATACCAGGGAACTGGGTACTTTTCAGCAACCTCGCGTTATGGCACACCACAGGACTTTATGTACTTTGTGGATCAGTGTCACCAAAATGGTATTGGCGTTATCCTAGATTGGGTACCAGGTCATTTTTGTAAGGATTCTCATGGTTTATACCGTTTTGATGGTTCCCATATTTATTCTTATGAAACAGAGAGTGACAGGGAAAATCAGGTTTGGGGAACAGCAAACTTTGATCTTGGAAAAGGTGAGGTCCAAAGTTTTCTCATTTCGAATGCATTTTTTTGGATTGATTATTTCCATATTGATGGATTTAGGATGGATGCGGTTGCCAACATTATTTATTGGCCAAATTCAACGGAAAATCTTGAAAACCCATTTGGAATCGAATTTCTAAAAAAATTAAACATTGAAGTTCATGAATATGATCCAACCTTTGTCATGATTGGGGAGGATTCAACGGATTATCCGAATGTTACTGCCCCAATTCATTATGGTGGATTAGGTTTTGATTATAAATGGAATATGGGATGGATGAATGACACTTTGGAGTACATTGAAACTCCTCCATTTTCCCGTTCAAATGTTCATTCTAAAGTGACTTTTTCGCTTCTATATACCTTCAGTGAAAACTTTATGCTACCGTTTTCCCATGATGAAGTTGTACATGGAAAAAAGTCATTATTAGATAAAATGCCAGGCGATTATTGGGAAAAGTTTGCTCAATTACGTCTGCTCCTAGGTTACATGTTTGCACACCCGGGTAAAAAATTATTATTTATGGGATTTGAAATTGGACAGTTTTCAGAATGGAAATATAAAGAGCAGCTCGATTGGAACCTATTAGACTATGAAATGCATCAAAACGTAAATCAATATGTTAAACAATTAACAAAACTCTATAAACGTTCCAAACCACTTTATGAGCTAGACCACATGCATGAAGGCTTTGATTGGATTGACTGCAATAACACTGACCAATCCATCTTTTCTTTTATCAGGAAAGGTAAAAAAGAGAATGACTTTTTAATCATCATATGCAATTTTACAGGTGTTCATTATCCTGAATATAAAATTGGCGTACCTGTACAAGGCGAGTTCCGTGAGATTTTAAACAGTGATCATACAGACTTTGGCGGCGCAGGATTTATTAATAAGAAAACATTTATGGCTTTAGAAGAGCCATTCCATGGTAAACCATATTCCGTTAATGTGACGATACCGCCTTTTGGCTTTCAGATCATACGACCAGTGAAAAAACGAAAGGAGAGAAAAGGTAATGGTAAAGAAAAAGTGCGTAGCCATGCTATTGGCAGGAGGGAAAGGAAGCAGACTTAATTCGCTGACGAAGGATTTGGCGAAGCCTGCTGTCCCTTTTGGCGGGAAGTACAGAATCATTGATTTTACATTAAGCAATTGTGCCAATTCCGGAATTGATACTGTAGGAGTGTTAACGCAGTATCAACCATTACTTTTAAACTCGTACATTGGTATCGGGAGTGCTTGGGATCTTGACCGTAAAGACGGAGGTGTTACCGTTTTACCGCCATATGCTGAGTCCTCAGAGGTAAAATGGTATACCGGCACGGCAAGCGCCATCTATCAAAATCTCAATTATTTAAAGCAATATCAACCGGAATATGTATTAATTCTATCGGGTGATCATATTTACAAAATGAACTACGAAAGTATGCTAGAATACCACATCGAAAAAAGGGCTGATGCAACGATTTCTCTTATAGAGGTTCCTTGGGCTGAAGCAAATCGTTTTGGAATTATGAATACAAACGAAGAATTAAGAATAACAGAGTTTGAGGAAAAGCCTGCAGAACCTAAAAATAATTTAGCATCAATGGGAATTTATATTTTTAGCTGGAATATACTTAAAGAATATTTGGAAATGGATGCTAGAAATACTAAATCCTCTCATGATTTTGGCAAAGATATTATTCCATTAATGTTAGAAGAGAATAAGAAGTTATATGCCTATCCTTTTAAAGGCTATTGGAAAGACGTAGGTACAGTTAGAAGTTTATGGGAAGCAAATATGGACCTATTAAATGATGAATGTGATTTAGATCTGTTTGATCATGATTGGAGGATCTATTCTGTAAATCCAAATCAGCCTCCACAATATATTTCTCCAGAAGCTATTGTTAAGGATTCATTAATTAACGAGGGCTGTACGATTGAAGGGGAAATTGAAAATTCTGTCCTTTTTCAAGGGGTAAGTGTTGGAAAAGGGACTACCATCAAGGAATCTGTCATCATGCCTGACGCTGTTATTGGTGAAAACGTAAAGATTGAAAAAGCGATTGTACCAAGCGAAGTTGTTATTCCTGCTGGAACAGTCATTCGATCACTTGATGATGAAATTATCCTTGTAACGGAAGAAATGTTAAGTGGATTTTATCCTGCTTTTTAATAAGACTTTTATGGAACTTTGAGTATTTTCCAGCTTAGGGCCCGCCCGGCTCTATTGTTTTAAAGCCAAGCACTCCGGATGGCAGCAAGACGCCTTCCGTCAGTGCTTGTCTTATGCATGCCGCAGGTGAACAGGCCCTAGCTTAAATTTTGGGAGGGACTAGTATTGAAGAGAAAGTTATTAGGTGTTATTGATGCAACTACTTATCACGAGGATTTAGAGGATCTTTTGACACATCGTTCGCTGGCAGCCCTGCCATTTGCAGGACGCTATCGCATTATTGATTTTGTCCTTTCCAGTATGGTGAATTCCGGAATTAAAAGTGTAGCGATTTTTCCTAAAATGACTTATCGTTCGTTAATGGATCATCTTGGTTCAGGGAAAAACTGGGATTTAAACCGCAAGAGTGATGGTCTATTCTTCTTCCCAACTCCAGTTGTAGATTCAGATATCAATAAAATTGGTACGTTTGAAAACTTTGCAGCTAACTTAGACTTCTTTTACCGCAGTTCTCAGGAGTATTCCATTATTACAAATTGCTACACTGTTTTCAATATGGATTTTAGACCATTGCTTGATAGTCATATTCAATCAGGTTGTGATATTACTGAAATTTTCCATGAAAATGGGTCTCCAATGAAGATGTATTTAGTAAAAACCTCCTTACTAATTGAGTTAATTGAAACAAGAAATGAAACAGGATATACATGCATGAAGGATGTCGTGTTAGACAATGAACATCATTACACTGTTTGTACCTATAAGTACTCCGGTTATGCTGTTATGATTAACTCAATTCAAAACTATTTTTCTACTAGTTTAAATCTATTAAATCCTGATGTTTGGAAGCAATTATTTATAAAAGAACAGCCTGTCCTAACCAAGGTAAAGGATGAGCCGCCAACAAGATATTTAAAAGGTTCTGTTGTTCAAAATGCAATGATTGCGAATGGCTGCTTAATTAATGGCAGTGTTGAAAATAGTATTATTTCCAGAGGCGTTAAGATCGGCAAGGGTACAGTGATTAAGAATTGTATCATCATGCAAAAATGTGTCATCGAAGATAATTGTTACCTAGATTCCGTTATTTTAGATAAAGATGTAAAGGTTGAAGTTGGTACAAACTTGACTGGTACTGCCAGTGATCCTTTTGTTGTACGGAAAGGTACGAAACAAGGAGCGTTGATGAATTCGTGAAAGTACTATTTGCAGTTTCTGAGTGTGGTCCATTTGCTAAATCAGGGGGTCTTGCAGACGTTGCAGGCTCCCTGCCTAAAGAGCTGAAAAGTCTTGGGACAGATGTTAGGGTGATTCTTCCAAAATATGGAACCATTGCCGAACAGTATAAAAGCGATATGAAAAAAATAAAAGAGTTCACCGTTCCTGTTGGTTGGAGAAACCAGTATTGTGGAATCGAGGAACTTAACTTTCAAGGTGTAACGTACTACTTTGTGGATAATGAGTATTATTTCAAACGCGAAGGTTTTTATGGATATTATGATGATGGCGAAAGATTCGCTTATTTTAACCGCGCTGTTTTGGAAGCATTGGAACACTTAGACTTTTATCCAGATGTCCTCCATTGTCATGACTGGCATACGGCTATGATTCCGTTTTTATTGAGGATGGATTATTACAAACGAAAAGGCTACGGGCTGATTCGAACTGTGTTTACCATTCATAATCTTCAATTCCAAGGCATTTTTCCAAGAGAAACACTTGGGGATTTACTTGGATTAGATGGGGAAGCCTTCCATCCTGAACATTTAGAGTTTTTTGGATGTATTAATTTTATGAAGGGTGCCCTTGTTGCAGCGGACGATATCACAACCGTAAGTCCGACTTATAAACAAGAGATTCAAACGCCTGAATATGGTGAAAAATTGGATGGACTTTTGAAAACAAGGGAAGAGGATCTTGTTGGGATCTTAAATGGAATTGATGACAAATTTTATAATCCAGCGGATGATCACCTAATTTATAAAACGTATACGTCAAAGACTCTTAAAAATAAAGCAGTAAACAAAAGTGAAATTCAAAAGTATTTTGGGCTGCCGCAAAGTCCGAATACACCTCTAATGGTTATGATTACCCGCCTAACGAAACAAAAGGGATTAGACCTAGTTAAGTGTGTTTTACAAGACATTCTTCATGATGATATTCAAATGATTGTCCTTGGGACTGGCGACTATGGATATGAAGAATATTTACGTCAGGCAGGAAATACCTATCCGGATAAATTAAAAGTACATATAGGTTTTAGTGAAGCTTTGGCTCATAAGCTATATGCAGCTGCAGATTTGTTTTTAATGCCATCTCTATTTGAACCATGCGGCCTTGGTCAATTAATTGCTATGAGGTACGGTGCAGTGCCAATTGTACGCGAGACAGGCGGGCTGAATGACACAGTACAATCCTGGAATGAGACTACCCAAGAAGGTAATGGTTTTTCTTTCAAAAACTTTAATGCTCATGACATGCTTTATACCATTAGGAGGGCATTACACTTTTATCATGACCCGTCTTGGGAATCAATTGTTCAAAAAGCGATGGAGAAGGATAACAGTTGGGCACAGTCGGCGTTTAAGTATAATCAACTTTATGCAGAGCTGATCTCGAGGAGTGAAACCCATGTTTTCTAGTACAACGGAATTCAAGAACACCTTTCTAAAAAGGTTGAATATGGTTTGCGGAAAGAGCTTTTCTGAAAGCTCCGACCGAGACCATTACCAGACACTTGGAATTATGATTCGAGAATATGTAAGTCATGACTGGATTACAACAAATGAGCGATATTTGGCAGCAAAGGGGAAACAAGTCTATTATCTCTCGATAGAGTATTTATTAGGAAAGTTGTTACGGCAAAACTTAATTAATTTAGGGATTGAAGAAACTGTACAAGCAGGTCTCAGAGACCTTGGGATAGATTTAGGCAATCTAGAGGAATTAGAGAGTGATGCAGGCTTAGGAAACGGCGGCTTAGGTAGATTAGCCGCTTGTTTTCTGGACTCCCTTGCTTCATTAAACCTTCCAGGACACGGCCATGGAATTCGTTACAAGCATGGTCTTTTTGAACAGAAAATAGTGGATGGATATCAAGTAGAACTCCCAGAGCAATGGCTTAGGAGCGGGAACGTTTGGGAAGTTCGGAAGGCAGACCTTGCTGTAAAAATACCTTTTTGGGGTAAGGTTGAAGGGAGAACAGAAAACGGACGCCTTGTGTTCCACCATTTACATGCAGAAACCGTGACAGCTGTACCGCATGATATGCCGGTAATAGGGTATAACTCCGAAACAGTGAATACGTTAAGATTGTGGAATGCTGAACCCTCTCAATTCCCTATTCATGAGGATATATTAAAATACAAACGAGAAACGGAATTAGTGTCTGAATTCCTTTATCCGGATGATACCCATGATGAGGGGAAAATTCTTAGATTAAAGCAGCAATATTTTTTAGTTTCCGCAAGTCTGCAGTCCATTATTAAAACGTACAGGAAAAAGCATGGAAATTTAAAAGATTTCCATGAACATGTCTGCATTCACATTAATGATACCCACCCTGTTTTAGCCATTCCTGAGCTCATGAGGATTCTTATTGATGAAGAAGGATTTGATTGGGATCAAGCCTGGCATATTACAAGGAATACGATATCCTATACAAATCATACAACTTTGTCTGAAGCATTGGAAAAGTGGCCGATTCGAATTTTCCAGCCGTTATTACCACGAATATACATGATTGTTGAAGAAATCAATGAACGGTTTTGTGGTGAGTTATGGGACCAATACCCGGGAGATTGGGATAAAATTGCGGGGTTGGCAATCATAGCTGACGGATTTGTAAAAATGGCACCATTAGCAATCTTAGGAAGTTTTAGTGTGAATGGTGTCGCAAAGCTTCATACAGAAATTTTAAAGACAAGGGAAATGAATGATTTTTATCAGTTGTTCCCGGAAAAATTCAATAATAAAACAAATGGAATTGCCCATCGCCGCTGGCTATTAAAAGCAAATCCTGATTTATCAGCGTTATTAACAGATTCTATCGGTTCGTCATGGACGCAATCACCGGCAGATTTGATTCAATTACTTCAATATAAAAATGATTCATCCTTTATGGAGCAGCTTTTGAAAATTAAAATAGATAACAAACAGCGGCTTGCTGAGGTGATTCAAAGCAGGAATGGTATTGTTGTTGATTCTTCCGCTATATTTGATGTCCAAGTAAAGCGTCTGCATGCCTATAAGAGACAGCTGTTAAAGGTATTACATATTATGTACCTTTATAATCAAATAAAAGAGGATCCTAGCTTTTCATTTGTCCCACGTGTATTCATTTTTGGAGCAAAGGCTTCTCCTGGCTATTATTATGCTAAGAAAATCATAAAGCTCATTAATACAGTGGCTGAAAAGGTCAATAATGATCCAATTATTGGAGATAAGATGAAAGTTGTTTTCTTAGAAAACTACCGGGTTTCACTCGCTGAAAAAGTTTTTCCTGCAGCTGACTTAAGTGAACAAATATCAACTGCCAGTAAAGAAGCTTCTGGTACGGGTAACATGAAATTTATGATTAATGGAGCATTGACCGTGGGAACTATGGATGGTGCAAATATTGAAATTCACGAATTGGTTGGGGACGAAAATATCTTCACCTTCGGGCTTTCGGCTGACGAAGTACTTCACTATTATCAGCATGGAGGCTATCAATCTATTGAATATTATCACCATGACAGCCGTATCCGCCAGGCAGTTGACCAGCTGGTAAATGGGTTTTTCCCGGGGGTCTATAATGAGTTTGAGCCGATTTTCGATTCCTTATTAGAGGAAAATGATCAATATTTCGTCTTAAAGGATTTTGCTTCTTATGCTGACACGCAAAAGAAAATTGGGGAAACCTTTAGAGACCAACAAATCTGGCAAAAAAAGTGTCTCGTAAACATCGCTCATGCAGGTTATTTTTCAAGTGACCGAACAATCCAAGAGTATGCAGACGATATATGGGGGATTAAACCCTTCTAATAAAATAAAAGGCTCCTGCTGTAAAAAGCAGAAGCCTTATTTTTTATGAAATAAAGTGTCCAAGGAAGATTCCAATAGCGAGTAAGAATCCAAAGATGGTATTGGTTTTTGCTGTTGCTTTCATGGCAGGTGCCATTTGAATAGGGGTATCACCTGCGATAAAGCCTTTAATTGCTTTCACAGCATTCGGTATACTAAGAAGGACAATTATTGTCCAAATCGGAGCAACACCTGTGATAATTAAACCCAATGCCCAAAGAAATGAGAAAGCGAACAGGCAAGCCATTAATTTAACTGCTTTCTTTTTGCCAATAAGAATCGCTAATGTTCTTCGGCCATTTTCTTTATCGCCCTCTAAATCCCGAATATTATTAGAGAAATTAATGACACCAACAAGAACTAATATAGGAACGGAAATAAGGATGCTTGTAGATGTTACCATTCCAGTTTGGATAAAGAATGAAATTAAAATGATTAACATCCCCATAAAGAACCCTGCAAAAATTTCTCCAAATGGGGTGTAAGCAATTGGCAGAGGTCCTCCGGTATACAAATAACCAATGGACATACAAACCAGTCCAAGAACGGCGAGCCACCAGCTTGTACTCATACAAATATATACCCCAATTAATAAAGCAATTCCATAAAGGCTAAGAGCAAGCTGCATAACTGTTTTTGGTTTTATTCCATCGCGGACAATGGTACCGCCAATCCCGATTGAATGTTCATTATCAAGCCCGCGTTTAAAATCATAATATTCATTAAACATGTTGGTAGCGGCTTGTATTAATAAGCTTGCGATTAACATGGCAAAGAAAAGACCAAAATGGATTTCCCCATGTGAAAGTGAAAGTGCTGTACCTAGCAGAACTGGAACAAATGAGGCCGTTAAAGTATGAGGACGCGTCATTTGCCACCAAACTTGAATACCGCGATTCGATTCGACAGCGGGCTTTGAAGTGTGCTGTAAATTTGGCTGCATTCTCTTCTCCCCTTTAAAAAGTTTTTATCTATATCTATGGTTAATTAGTATTATGAAGTTCAGACATTCCAACCCTTAGTATATGAAATCTGACAACAAGGGTCAAATATTTTTTATTAGGTAAATTAGCAGATAATTCCTGTCTGATTATAAATAGAGTTTTGGAGGGAAAATGTAAGTACCGAATAAAATACAAATAAAACCCTGCTCGGAATGTTTTACGTTATAATAAAGTATGGTAGAGGATAGGTAGTGACAAGTATGACTGACTTCTTTACAATGAAGTAGTATGTTTAAATTGGCATTAAAATGAATGGATAGCAGTCATTGGCTGTTTTGGAGGGATTTTTTTGGTTACCATTCAGGAAACGGAATTAAAGGAAAGGGTTATTTTGGCAGTTAGAACGGCCCAAAGACTAGGCCGGTCGATTTTAATGAGTGAAGTTCATAAAGTCGACAATATTAACCCATTATCTTTTTTTAATAGTGGAAGTGAACGCTATCTAGGGGAACGCTTCTATTGGAAAGACCCATCCGAAGAAGTTGTAATTATTGGCCTTGGCATATCTAAACAAATTCAGTCGGATCAGGCTACTGACCGCTTTTTTCACGTTGAAGAAGAGTGGGCAAAGTTTTTAAAGGATAGCCATATTTTTAATCCTTATAAAGAAAATGGTTTAGGTCCAGTTATGTTCGGGGGATTCTCCTTTGACCCGCTTAAAGCGAAAACGTCACTTTGGTCTAAATACGCGGATTCATTATTCCATATTCCAAAATATATGTTAACGATTGTTGAAGGTCAAACGTTTTTAACGACCAATATGGTTTGTACACCGAATGATGATGTTACACTTTTTGAAAAAGTTAACATTGAACGAGCTCAGTTACTATCATCGCTCGAACAAGATTTTACTTTTAGTCCGGCTAAACTCACTCAAACAAAAGAAATTTCACCACGGCAATGGAAGCAAAGTGTAGATGATTTAGTAATGGATTTAAAAAATGGACCATTGAAAAAGGTTGTTCTTGCCCGTGAATTAAGATTATTTTTTGATAATAACATTAAAGCCGAGGTTATTCTAGAGAATTTATACAATCAACAGCGGGATAGTTTTATCTTTGCTTTTGAATCCAATGGAGATTGTTTTATTGGTGCCACACCTGAAAGGCTGGTAAAAAAACAGGGTAACGATGTCTTTTCAACCTGTCTTGCGGGATCGATTAAACGTGGAAAAACGGAAGAGGAAGACGAGATTTTAGGGCAGACATTATTAAATGATCAGAAAAATCTTATTGAGCATGGATTTGTCGTAGAAATGATAAAAGAGGCATTAGAGGAATCTTGTGAGGAAATCATCCTCCCAGATAAACCACGGTTAATGAAAATTAGGGATATTCAACACCTTTATACCCCTGTGATTGGTAAGTGCCACAATGACGCTTCGCTGCTTTTATTAGTAGAAAGGCTCCATCCAACCCCGGCTCTTGGCGGACTTCCTAAACAAGAAGCAGTTGAAAAGATTAGACAAAGCGAGGAACTTGACCGTGGTTTTTATGCGGCACCACTGGGATGGGTCGATTATCGAGGAAACGGTGAGTTCGCGGTTTCTATAAGATCAGGTCTCATTCAAGGTCAGGAAGCCTCATTATTTGCTGGTTGTGGTGTAGTTGCTAATTCTGATTCAGAAAGTGAATATTTAGAAACAAGCTTAAAATTTAAACCGATGCTTCGCGCCCTTGGAGGAAAATAATATGGATCATCAAGTATCATTAACGGCTTATTTAGCTGCCTTTGTGGCGGAATTAGTGCAAACATGTATAAAAGATGTTGTGGTCAGCCCTGGGTCAAGGTCAACCCCTATGGCGATGGTAATGGCTGAACATCCAGAAATAAATATTCACATCCATGTGGATGAACGCTCTGCCGCTTTTTTTGCATTGGGGATTGCGAAAACAACAAACAAGCCAGTTGCGATTTTATGTACGTCTGGAACCGCTGCTGCGAACTATTTTCCAGCAATTGTGGAAGCGCACTATTCACGAGTTCCATTACTTGTATTAACAGCTGACCGTCCTCATGAACTTAGAGAAGTTGGTGCTCCACAGGCGATTAATCAAATACATTTATATGGCCAGCATGTAAAATGGTTTGCCGATATGGCTTTACCTGAGAATAGTGACGAAATCATCCGCTATGCACGCACTGTTTGTGCACGTGCGGCAGCTATTGCAATGCAGGCACCTGCTGGTCCGGTTCATTTGAATTTTCCGTTTAGGGAACCACTGATTCCAAAATTGGAGGAAGGTATCTTTCAATTAGAAGAACGGCCTATGGGGTATGTGAAGGTTCGAAACGGGGAATTGACCATTAGTGAGGATGAATTCAGAGAAATTGCTTCAAAGCTGAGTGAATACAAAAACGGTATTATTGTATGTGGAGACATAACAGACGAACAGTTTGCTCAAGCCGTCACAGAGTTATCTTCTGCCTTAAATTTCCCAATTCTAGCTGACCCTTTGTCACAGCTTAGAAGTGGGAAACATCAACTAGAGAACATTGTGGAGACTTATGACACATTTTTGCGAAATGAAGATGCCAAGACATTTTTAAAGCCGGATGTTATTCTCCGATTTGGAGCAATGCCTGTTTCAAAGGCGTTGACTATTTTCTTAAAGGAAAATCACCATGCTGAACAATTTGTTATTGATGGTGGCGGAGGCTGGCGAGACCCTGCCTCATTATCTACTGAAATGATATTCTGTCATGAAACTTATTTTTGTGAGCGGTTAGTAGCTTCTATCGATAAACGACAGTCAGCAAACTTCTTAGAGAAATGGCAAAAAATTAATAATCTTACAAAGGAAAACATGTCACTTATAAGAGATTATCAGAAGTTAAGTGAAGGCCGGTTATTCTACCAATTAGCAGAAATGCTGCCAGAGGGTGCTACATTGTTTGTTGGTAATAGCATGCCAATTCGTGATCTAGATAGTTTCTTTCTCAACAATCATAAATCCATTAAAGTAATGGCCAATAGGGGTGCAAATGGTATTGACGGAACGGTATCCACAGCATTAGGAGCTGCTTTATACTCGCAGCCTTTATATTTGGTTTTAGGAGATCTTACTTTTTTCCATGATCTTAATGGTTTGGTTGCAGCAAAATTATATGGTATTGATATTAGGATTATTGTTGTTAACAATAATGGAGGCGGCATTTTTTCCTTCTTACCACAATCGCAGCACCCAAAGAATTTTGAACTTTTATTTGGCACTCCGTTAAATTTAGAATTCGAGCATGCAGTTACCATGTTCAATGGGAATTATACGAAAGTAAAGGACTGGGACCACCTAGGGGAGCTTATGAATACATCATCTAAAAGCAACGGATTAAATGTATATGAAGTTGTCACCAATAGAGAAAGCAATTTAAGTGAACATCGCGAATTTTGGCGTATTGTTTCCCAGGAAATATCAAATTTTGTCAAAGGTCTACATTAATGCAGGTAAATAGTAACGGCCTTACTTATAATGTCGAGGTGTGCGGAGAAGGATTTCCATTACTTCCATTACATGGATTTACTGGAGATTCTTCTACATGGACACCTTTTTGTCCGGTTTGGGGGAAGCATTCAAGATTAATCATTCCTGATATTGTCGGTCATGGTCAAACAGAATTATCAGAGGATATTAATCGGTATAAAATGGAAGCGGTTGCGGCAGATTTGATTTTTATTTTAGACCGGCTGGAAATTGAAAAGTTCGACATCCTTGGCTATTCAATGGGTGGAAGACTAGCGCTAACGATTGCCATTCTTTATCCACATAGAATTCGAAAGCTTATTCTAGAAAGTGCGTCACCCGGGTTAGTAACGGAAGAAGAAAGAATTATGCGCCGAATGAAAGACGGGGAACTAGCAAACTTTATTAATGAACATGGAATAGAAGCATTTGTTGACTATTGGGAAGCCATTCCGCTATTTTCATCGATGGATGCACTTCCGGAACCAATGAAAGATAGGATTAGGGCACAACGGTTATCCAATTCTTCAAAGGGCCTTATGAATAGTTTATTAGGGATGGGGACTGGAGCTCAGCCATCTTGGTGGGAAAAGTTACAACTGCTAAGTTGTGAAGTGTTACTTGTGACGGGAGAAAAGGATGAAAAGTTTTGTAGAATAGCTGAAAAAATGCAAAAGTATTTAAAAAAAGCTTCATGGATTGTAATAAATGGCTGTGGACATGCAATTCATGTGGAACAAAAAGAAAAATTTGGTACAATAGTAAGTGACTTTTTATAAATACATAATTAAGGAGGAAGATTGTTTTGACAGTAGAATGGATTGCAGGACGCAAGTATGAAGAAATTTTATATGAAACGTATAATGGAATTGCGAAAATCACGATTAACCGTCCACATGTACATAATGCATTTACACCGAGAACTGTTGCGGAATTAATAGACGCCTTTGCTTATGCACGTGACGATTCCAGTGTAGGTGTTATTGTATTAACTGGTGCAGGAGATAAAGCATTTTGTTCAGGCGGTGACCAAAAGGTTCGCGGACATGGCGGTTATGTAGGTGAAGACCAAATTCCCCGTTTAAATGTTCTTGATCTTCAACGGTTAATTCGTGTTATTCCAAAACCAGTTATTGCGATGGTTAAGGGGTACGCTATCGGCGGCGGTCATGTCCTTCACGTCGTGTGTGATTTGACGATTGCTGCAGATAATGCTGTATTTGGTCAAACAGGTCCGAATGTAGGAAGCTTTGATGCTGGTTATGGTTCAGGCTATCTAGCAAGAATCATCGGCCATAAAAAGGCACGTGAAATTTGGTACCTTTGCCGTCAGTATAATGCACAGGAAGCTCTTGACATGGGATTAGTAAATACGGTTGTTCCACTTGAAAGAGTTGAAGAGGAAACGATTCAGTGGTGTAATGAAATTTTGGAGAAAAGTCCAACAGCGCTTCGTTTCTTAAAGGCAGCCATGAATGCAGATACAGACGGTTTAGCAGGACTTCAGCAGCTTGCTGGGGATGCAACTTTGCTTTACTATACAACAGAAGAAGCCAAAGAAGGCCGCGATGCATTTAAAGAAAAGCGTAAGCCAGATTTCGGCCAATTCCCTCGTTTTCCATGATTTAAAAGTTATCACGTTGCAGCTTGGTGGACTCCATCAGGCTGTTTTTATATAGGAAAGAGTCTGGCGGGGGTCATCAGAAGGGATTTGTCCTCAATCCGGTGTCTTGAGTACAAATCGTAGTGTTCGTCAGAATGATTTGTCCTCAATCCGGTGTCTTAAGGACAAATCATAGGAGTCGTCAGAAGGGATTTGTCCTCAATCAAGGGTCTTGAGGACAAATCGTAGGAATCCCGAGTAGGATTTGTCCTCAATCAAGGGTCTTGAGGACAAATCATAGGAGTCGTCAGAAGGGATTTGTCCTCAATCAAGGGACTTGAGGACAAATCTGAGAAGTCATCAGAAGGGATTTATCCTCAATCAAGGGTCTTAAGGACAAATCATAGGAGTCGTCAGAAGGGATTTGTCCTCAATCAAGGGTCTTAAGGACAAATCATAGGAGTCGTCAGAAGGAATTGTCCTCAATCAAGGGTCTTAAGGACAAATCATAGGAGTCGTCAGAAGGAATTGTCCTCAATCAAGGGTCTTAAGGACAAATCGTAGAAGTCTCCAGAAGGATTCGTCCTCAATTCAATATCTTGAGGACAAATCACCCGATTGACCAAAAAGGCTCAATCCAGACTCTTTAGAAAAACGTAAATTTCGGCTATTTAGAAAACATGCGGTACAATACTTTAGCTATATAAAAGACAATAAACCATAAAAAAGCAGGTGAGTATGAATGCAAGTAGAGACCATGCCAAACTTTCTAGAAAAGAGAGCATTTTTGACACCTGAAAGAACTGCGATTTTTTTTAATGAGGAAACGGTATCATTTAAGGAGCTTTATGATCGGTCTTATCAAACCGCTGGCAGGCTGCAAAAGTTAGGCATACAAAATGGCCAATATGTTGGGGTACTATTAAAAAATCATGTTGATACGGTAGTGATTTTATTTGCCCTTCAGTTACTTGGCGTTAAAGCAGTAATCCTAAATATACGCTTGACGACAACAGAATTGAGCTGGCAGCTAAATGACTCAAAAGCTGCTTCATTAATTATGGAAGATGAATTTCTTGAAATCAAACGGGAAGTCGAAATTCCGGTCATTACAAAGGACCAGTTGTTTGTGACGACACCAGAGATTCCAGTCATTCAGAAAGAAATTAATTTGGCTGATGTCTGTACCATTATGTATACCTCTGGCACAACCGGAAATCCAAAAGGTGTATTACAAACGTATGGCAACCATTGGTGGAGTGCGGCAGGCTCTGCATTAAACTTAGGATATAATGAAAGTGATCGCTGGTTATGCAGTGTCCCGCTTTTTCATATAAGTGGTTTTTCCATCTTAATGCGAAGTGTCATTTATGGAATGCCGGTAATTCTTCATGAAAGCTTTGAAGCGGAAAAAACCATTAATGATATAAAATCGAAACAGGCTACCATTATGTCAGTGGTAGGGACCATGCTCTTTAGGATTGTGAATACACTTAAGGATCCCCAGCTTCCAAATCATTTCCGCTGCTTCCTTCTAGGAGGTGGTCCGGCACCATTACCACTTTTGGAGGCGTGTTTGGCTAAAAAACTTCCTGTTTTCCAATCCTATGGTATGACTGAGACGTCCTCTCAAATTGTAACCTTAGCTCCTGAATATAGCATCACGAAACTTGGCTCTGCAGGAAAGCCGTTGTTTCCTTCACAACTTAAGGTTCTTTTGGATAATGGAGAGATTGCACCTCCGAATAAGGCCGGTGAAATTGTTGTTAAGGGTCCAAATGTAACAACAGGCTATTTATTTCGTCCGGATGCCACAAAGGAAAAATTTAATGACGGATGGTTTTATACAGGAGATATTGGTCTTTTAGACGAAGAAGGCTTCCTATATGTACTTGATCGTCGCTCTGACCTGATCATTTCAGGCGGGGAAAACATATATCCTGCTGAGATTGAATCTGTACTTTTATCACATCCTGATATCGATGATGCAGGTGTTACAGGCATTAAGGATGAAACATGGGGACAAGTCCCCGTTGCCTTTATTGTACGAAAAGAAGGTGCACGTGTAACGGAGATACAACTTAAGCAGTTTTGTTTGGAACATCTAGCTAAATACAAAGTACCAAAATCGTTTCAGTTTGCTGATATCCTTCCGAGGAACGCTGCTAAAAAGCTGCTGCGCAGGAAGCTGAGAGAATGGGTTAATGAGGGCAGGTATAGCGAATGAACATTGCGCAAATTCGCCTTAGAGTAATTTGTATGCCTTTAAAGTCACCCTTTCACACACACTTAGGGACGGTGACAGAGAGAGAAGGAATTATTGTAGAGGTAATGGATTCTGATGGTGTTTCAGGATTTGGTGAGGGTGTGGCCTTTTCCACTCCTTGGTACACGGAAGAGACCGTGAAGACTAGTTTACATATTCTAAGTGATGTCTTAATTCCATTACTTAAGAAGAAGCAAATTAACCATCCAGAAGATGCAGCTGGTTTATTTAAGAAAATTAAAAGAAATCATATGGCCAAGGCTGGTTTAGAGATGGCTTTATGGGATTTGTATGCTAAGAAAAATTTAATATCGCTTTCTTCTCTTTTAGGCGGTACGAGAGGGGAAGTTGCCTCTGGGGTAGTTATTGCAGCAGATTCTCTCTCAAACTCGCTCACTCAAATTGAAAAGTATTTAGAAGCGGGATATCAGCGATTTAAAATCAAGATTAGCCCAAGGCAGGATTATTCCTTAATAGCTGAAATTCGCCGCCAATATCCTGAGCTTCCGATTATGGCCGACGCTAATTCTGCTTATACGCTTAAAGACATTGACTCCATAAAAGCATTGGATGACTTTAATCTTTTAATGATTGAACAGCCGCTTGCAAGTGATGATATCATTGAGCATTCTCTGCTTCAAAAAGAAATAAGAACGCCGATTTGTTTAGACGAAAGCATTGTTAGTTTTGAGGACGCGAGAAAAGCAATTGAGCTTGGGAGCTGTAAGGTGATCAATATTAAAGCTGGAAGAGTGGGCGGGCTTTATGAAGCGAAAAGAATTCATGATTATTGCGTTGGCAGGGGCATTGAGGTATGGTGTGGGGGAATGATCGAATTCGGGATATCCCGTGCACATAATGTCGCACTAGCCTCCCTGCCAGGCTTCACCGTACCTGGTGATATTTCTGCTTCCAATCGATTTTGGGAAGAAGATATCATTACTCCAGAAGTAACCGTGGAAAATGGCTTCGTAACCGTACCAAAAGGTCCTGGGATTGGGTATGGAATCAATGAAAAGAGACTAAGAGAAACGACACAATTTGAAAAAATAATTACATTTTAAAAAAATTAAACCAGACAAAAGTTGTCTGGTTTGTGTTTTCTATATATCCGTAGGTTCAAAAGTTTTACAATCGGTTTCCTGACTATTATCGGCCGTTTTGCCTTTATGGCTTACAACATAAATGCTTTCAGCACTGCATTTATTTCCCTTTGCCCAATAAGAGCAGTTATTGACTTCACATAATACATCCTGTGCCATCCGTATCACTCCTTAGTCTAAATCGTAATACAGAATTAGCATTTGATGTTTTACCTGCTATCATCCTTGGTAAGTAATAGGTAATGAATGCTTTAGTCGTTTAAGGCCGTTTTTAGTGATTTTAAATTTTGCTCCATAAGGGAAAAGTATGTTTCTTTATCTTCAAGATTTTTCTTTGTCAGGACTCCTAAATTATGGACGGGTAAAGCCTTTGCTCCAATTTCCTTTTTTACAATATCCGCTAACTTTGATTGGACATTTTGCTCAAAAAGGATATAATGGAGGCCTTCTTTATCAGCCTGTGAAATGATTTTTTCCAGTTCTCTCTGTGAAGGTTCATTTGTTGTGGAAAGACCAGAAATACTGATTTCTTCGATCCCATACCGTTGCTCCCAATAGCTAAAGGCTGCATGTGTAACCAAGAAGTTTTTATGTTTAGCGTTTTGAATGGTTGTTTTAAATTCAGAATCTAAATTATCTAATTCATTAGCAAGCTGTTGATAATTTTGATCAAAAACCTCTTTATTTTCAGGCAGTTTTTCTACTAAAGAATCTCTAATAACGGCTGCCATTTCCTTTGAATAAATAGGGTCGAGCCACACATGAGGATTAAAATCTCCATGACCATGATCTTCATGGTCTCCATTCTCCTCGCCCTCATGTCCGTCAACCGGATCTAAAATCAAGTTCTCTGCAGTCGAAATCAGAGCAACGTTTTGATTTTTTAAGGTTTCCTTCGATTTTTCCACAAAGCCTTCTAATCCTAAACCAATATAGAAAAATAAATCCGAATCCGCCAGCTTCATCATATCTTTTTGGGATGGCTCAAACGTATGCTCATCAGAACCCGGTGGATAGATTGTATTGACACTCACGAATTCGCCGCCAATTCTTTCTGTAAAATATTTAAGAGGGAAAACAGTTGTATAGATAGTTAACTGGTCCTTTTCTTTTTGCGTTTGATCTTTTTCTTCACTGCAAGCAGTCATAAACAAACTTAGTAGGATAAAAATAGGCAAGAGTATAATTTTTTTCATAGGTTCTCCTTAGTTTTTTCTCAAATCGGAGCTATTACGATTTAATTTAGAAAAATTTTTAGTAGTAAGATAAATAAAAAAATGTATAATACGGAACGATTACGATTTCCTTATGTATCTTACAAAAAAAAATCTGAAATTGCAAGCAATAAATTGATGCATCTATAACTTATTATGTATTCTTATTATAGAAAAAAGAGAGGTGGAATAATTGTGAAAGAATCTTCATTATTGAATGAGATCCTGAATTATAACGAAAAGTTTGTTGAAAGTCATGAATATGAAAAATACGAAACAACAAAATTCCCGAATAAACGAATGGTTATTCTAACATGCATGGATACAAGACTGTTAGAGTTACTGCCTAAGGCCATGAATTTAGGAAATGGGGACGTAAAGACCATTAAAAATGCTGGTGCACTGGTATCTCATCCTTTTGGAAGTATCATGAGAAGTATTCTTATCGCAGTTTATCAGCTTCAAGCTGAGGAAGTTCTTGTCATTGCGCACCACGATTGTGGGATGAGCGGTTTAAAAGCTGAGCCAGTAATTGCTAGCATGATGAGCCGAGGGGTAACAGAGGAAACGATGGATACTTTGACTTATTCGGGCATTAATATTAAAAAATGGCTTCATGGATTCGAAAATGTTACAGAAAGCGTGGAGCATAGCGTTGGTGTAATAAGGAACCATCCATTAATGCCAAAAGGTGTTCCGGTACATGGTTTAGTGATAGATCCAAAAACAGGAAAACTTGACATTGTTGTTGATGGGTATCAAGATTAAATCTCTTTCTTCTCTGGCACCGGATCAATTCCACCTGGATGAAAGGGATGACATTTAAGTATTCTCTTAAGTGTAAGCCAGCCTCCTTTCAGCGCGCCAAACCGTTGTACGGCTTCTAATCCATAATGTGAACAGGTGGGATAGAAACGACAACTAGGTGGTTTAATGGGTGAAATAACAACCTGGTAAAAACGAATGATTGATATAAAAACTTTTTTAAGCATAAGGACACTCCCTTCAACTAAAAGATATCATAAAAAGAATAAAACATCTAAATTGTTAAATATTACAATGTTGATGAAAAAACTCGGAATATATTGTATGATACTATTTAGATGATAAAAAGGAGTGGAGAAAGAATGCCATCAGTAGAAAGCTTTGATTTAGATCATAATGCGGTTAAAGCCCCTTATGTTAGACATTGCGGTGTACATAAGGTAGGTAGTGACGGTATCGTTAATAAATATGATATCCGCTTTTGTCAGCCTAATAAACAGGCTATGAAGCCGGATGTTATTCATACATTAGAACATTTGCTGGCTTTTAATCTCCGTGCACATGTAGAGAAATATGATCATTTCGATATTATTGATATTTCTCCAATGGGTTGTCAGACTGGCTACTATTTGGTTGTTAGCGGCGAGCCAACAGTTGAAGAAGTCATCGACCTTCTAGAAGATACGATGAAGACTGCCGTTGAAATAACGGAGATACCGGCAGCAAACGAAAGACAATGCGGGCAAGCAAAACTTCATGATTTAGATGGAGCAAAACGTTTAATGCGTTTTTGGCTTGAACAAAGCAAAGAGGACTTAAAGCAGGTTTTTGCTTAAACTAAAAGGAAAATTCCTATTCGTTATGAATAGGAATTTTTTTTAAAGCTTTTTCACTTCATCTTCTATTTTATCGTTTTCTAGATGAGGATTATCATTAATCGGATCCACTGTATGCTTATAGGAATATGCTTTTGAAGTCGTAATAACGGCCAGCAATAGAACCACGATGATGATAATAATACTTACCACAAATATCGTATACATTTTGTCTCCTCCCCTTATTCACTATATTTTAGCACGGTTTAATACCTTTTTAACAAAAAAAGAAACTGCGGTCAGCAGTTCCTTTATCCTTGTATGTACAAATCAGTGAATATTTCTTGGATAGTAAGTATGGGTGCGCTGCTGTCCGTACTCTTCCTGTGCAAATTTACCTTTTAAACTCTCAATTAAATAAAGCCCCATTAAATCGTATAATTCTTGTTTATCCATTTCCTGAATCAAGTGCAGTAGATCTTCATGTGACATTTCTTCTAAGAAGGCGAATGCTAACATATCAATATCTTCTTCATCACCTGTCAGCTTGTCTCGATACATTTGAAATAATTCATCGACCAGTCTCATCTTGTACACCTCCGTAGAATACTTAAATTTTTTCCTTACTTATTCAATTCCCTTAATGATGAAAAATATCCTCTATCTTGCTGCAAAAGAATAGTAAAAAATGAAAAATCATTTTCTTAATATTATGACAATTATACCTGATTCATCGCAAAAAAATTAGTCGAAATTTGAAAAAGAATAAATTTTATTTGATTGTGGGAAATTTTAAATACTACCAGTAAGGGGATGACAAAATGAATCAGCAAAAAAAGACTTATTATATAGATGTTGGGACCGGCGAAATTTCCCAAAGTGCCACAGCCTCCACGTGGAGCTTTAAAATTCAGGCAAATGATGAGGAAATTACCGAGTTGAGAGAATTATTTGATCAAAACTATTCAACCGAATGGCAAAACTTCTTTAGAGCCCATGTTCCATATGTTCAATATCATTATGACCGTGAAAACGATGCATACGACAAAACCATTGAGCAAGTGTATGGAATGATTTATCAACTTGGTGATAATGAGGCAAGAAATCATATTGAATCAATGAATATTTTACCTAAAGAAAATTAATTTAAACGGAAAATCCTGTTTATGGGGGTTTTCCGTTTTTTCGATTATAATAAATGGAATAGTGAGTCAAGGGGAGGGCAAGAATGATAGAATTTTTAGATGCATTCGGAAACAAGGTGGAGCTGTCTCTTGCAGCCAATACTTTTCAGCAAAAGGCAAAGCATGTGCTTGTCATTTGTCAGTATAAAGATCACTGGTATTTAACGAATCATAAAGTTCGGGGACTGGAATTTCCAGGGGGGAAAGTAGAAACAGATGAATCTCTAAGCGATGCTGCTCACCGGGAAGTTTATGAGGAAACGGGCGGGATCATCGACGAACTGTTACAAATAGCAGAATATAGGGTAACAGATGAAAAAGATTCATTTGTGAAGGCCGTTTTTTGGGGAAAAATAAAAACGGTTGATAAAACGAATAACTATCATGAGACCAACGGACCCGTTGCAGTAAAAGGAGATATTCTACAGCTGCGGTTTGGTCAGGAATACAGCTTTATTATGAAGGATGAAGTAATTCAGGAGTGTTTTAAGCAAATTAATAAACTTCAAAATGAAAAGAATAGCGACAAATTTTAATAAGCCGCTATTCCTTGATAAGTTTTTTCTCTAATAGGTCCACAAGCTGATACATAATCGTGGCAACCACGGCAATGACCATTAAGGATAAAAAGACTAAGGTAAAATTAAATACTTGGAAACCGTAAATAATGAAGTAACCTAGTCCCTTAGAGGAAACTAAAAATTCTCCGACAATGACACCAACCCACGATAATCCAACATTCACCTTCAAGGTGGAGATAATGGTTGGAAAACTGGCCGGCAGGATGGCTTCCTTAAAGCACTGAAAACGAGTGGCGCCAAATGTTTGCAGTACTTTAATATAGTTCGGGTCCACCTCTTTAAACGAGGTATAAACGACAATGGTGGTAATAATAACCGAGATAATCGCTCCCATTGCAATAATGGATGGATAACCAGGTCCAAGAGCAACAATCAAGATTGGTCCTAAGGCCACCTTCGGCATTGCATTTAAAACGACAAGATAAGGGTCAATAATTTTTGAAAATATCGGAGACCACCAAAGCAATGCAGCTAATATGGTCCCGAGTAAAGTACCCAGAATAAAACCAAAAATTGTTTCTGTTAAGGTTACACTAAGGTTAGATAATAAGGAACCGTCTTGGATTTTTTCTAGAAATAAACTCCAAATTTTAGATGGTGAACTGAAAAGAAGGGGATCGATCCACCGCTGTTGACTTGAAATTTCCCAGCCGGAAAAAAAGAGTAAAAATATCATCAGTTGGTAAAAACGGACCCATCTTTTTTCAACCGTTAATGTTTGTAAATACTTTTTATGGAGAAGGTTCACATTATTTTTTTCTTGGTTCAAGTGAATCCAACTCCTTCCATATTGTCTGAAAGATACTTGAGAATGCTTCATGATTTCTAGCGTTGAAAGGTGACAAATTCTTAAGTTCATCTGGCATATCAAATACCTTATGAATTCTGCCTGGACCTGGTGAAAAGAGCACAACTCGATCACTCATGGCAATGGCTTCACCGATATCATGTGTTACCAGGATGGCTGTTTTCCCGAATGTATCCAGTGTATTGGATACTAAATCCTCCAGCTTTAACTTTGTTTGGTAGTCTAGTGCCGAAAAAGGTTCGTCTAGCATAAGAAGTTTGGGTTCAGTTGCCAGTGTTCTTACCAGAGCAGCTCTCTGTCTCATTCCGCCCGATAGCTGCTTAGGCAGCTGTTTTTCAATGCCGTTTAAACCCATTTGCTTTAGAAGATCCAGGGCAGCCAATTTGGTCTTTTCATTCAATTGATTTGATAATTTAAGGCCAAGGAGGATATTTTCTTCAATCGTTTTCCAAGGGAATAAATAATCCTGCTGGAGCATATAACCGATTTGATTTTTTTCTCCTGAGAGTGGTTTGTTTTCAAGCATAATACTTCCTTGGGTTGGTTTTATTAGCCCGGCAATGATTGAAAGTAAAGTTGTTTTACCACAGCCGCTAGGGCCGAGGAAAGAGACAAACTCTCCTTCCTCCACTTGAATTGTTATATCGGAGAGGGCCGTGGTTGCAGAGGCTTTAGTGAAATATGTGTGATGAACATCCTTAATTGCTAAGAAACTCATTTTGGACGGCCTCCAAATTTAATTATTCATTTTTAACCTTTTCTGCAATTTCTGTATTTACAAGTGTTTTGTGTTCTACCTCTTGAGGGAGTTCACCTGCTTCGTTCATAATATCCTGAAGATTATTCCATTCTTCAACATCGAGGATTGGGTCTGTTGCGAAGGATCCTTGCTCTTTATATCGATCAACTACAGTACTAATAAGTTCTATATCTGTATCAGGGAAATAGGACTCAATCGACTTAGCCACTTCATCTGAAGTATGTGTATCGACCCATTGCTGAGCTTTAAAGATCGCTCTAGTGAATTTTTCTACGATGTCCTTGTTTTCTTTCATATAACTATCTTTAGCCATAAAGGTTGTATACGGTACATGCCCGGACTCTGTTCCAAAGGAGGCAATAATATGTCCCTTTCCTTCTTTTTCAAAAATACTAGCCTGTGGTTCAAATAATTGGACGAAATCTCCAGTTCCTGAAGCGAACGCACTAGGGATGTTTGCAAAGTCAATGTTTTGAATCAAATTTAAATCTTGATGTGGATCAATTCCGTGTTTTTTAAGAACGAATTCGCCGACCATTTGCGGCATGCCGCCCGTACGCTGACCTAAAAATGTCGACCCTTTTAATAGATCCCATGAGAAATTTTCAATTTTATCTCTCGATACTAAGAAGGTACCATCTGTTTGTGTAAGCTGGGCAAAGTTAATAACTGGGTCATTTGAACCTTGGGCATACACATAAATAGAAGTTTCAGAGCCGACAAGTGCAATGTCTGCACCATTAGAGAGCAGAGCAGTCATGGTTTTGTCTCCACCAAAGGCTGTTGATAATTCAACGTCTAAGCCCTCTTCCTTAAAGAATCCTTTGGCAATGGCAACATATTCAGGAGCATAGAAGATGGAACGGGTAACTTCTACAAGACGGACCTTTTCTATTTTCTCCGTTTCAGTCTTTTCAGTGGTATTACATGCGGCGATTGAAAACATAAGAATCACAATTAGAAGAGAGGAGAGACTAAATTTCAACCATTTTTTCACACCAAAACCTCCTTTTTACAATAAAAAATCTGGGCTGCTGGCCTAATGTATCGTATGAAGGAGAATGAAATGTGTGAATGCCTATTTTTATTAAATTTGAAAGGTGAAATGTAAAGGTGAACAAACAAAATGGAGTAATTATCGAGGTTCATCGCTTCCCTTCACCGAATCCGAATGTGGAATTAAGGGTGATTACCTATCTTTCAAATGGATTGAAAGTGAAGGGAATGCTGGCAGAACCGAAAATAAAGGGGAACTATGATGGATTTTTATATCTTCGAGGCGGAATTAAAAATGTTGGAATGGTGAGACCAGCGAGAATCGCTCAGTTTGCTTCTGAAGGATTTATTGTATTTGCTCCTTACTATCGGGGAAATCAAGGCGGAGAGGGGAATGAGGATTTTGCTGGAGAGGATAGAGAGGACGCCTTTAGTGCCTATCTGCTTTTAAAATCTTTATCCCGGGTAGGTCCTATCCATATATTTGGATTTTCCCGAGGCGGAGTCATGGCTTTGATGACAGGACTCGAGTTTCCGGAAGCTGCTTCGATTGTCACTTGGGGTGGAGTATCGGACATGTTCTTAACTTACGAAGAGAGAAAAGACTTGAGGAAAATGATGAAAAGGGTAATTGGCGGTACACCTGGTAAATATCCAGAAAGATATGAAGCACGTACCCCGCTATATGAACTTGAAAATCTTACCCAGCCTGTTTTAATTATTCATGGAGTAAATGACCAAAATGTATCTGTAGAGCATGCCTACAGACTCGAAAGAAGACTTAAGATGTTAAATAAGCCGGTGGAATGCTGGTATTTTAATGATTTTACTCATTACTTTCCTCCCGTGATGAATAGAAAAATCGTAAAGGATTTAGCGAAGTGGATGAAATATCAAATCAAAAGATGATAAAATGATAGTAAGTCCAATAAAGAGGAGCGGATTCATATGGGTATGCCTTTTGAGTTGAATACAATAATTGTAACAAAAGGCCGTGAAAAAAGGGTAGGAGAAAATCTTTTCGTACTAGAAAAAGAAGGCTATCGTCTTTATCCAATTGATATCCCAATTGATGTTAGAAAAACAATTGAAAGTGATCCGTGTGGAACTGGAGTTATTCAAAAGATCGAATGGCAAAATAACAGCACTTGGTTAACGTATCAATTAATTTCATTAAATTCTACGAATTAAATAACAAAACCCTTATCGACAAAGATAAGGGTTTTGCTTTTTAAGCGACCGGTCCACCTTCTACTTCAATTTCAGCGGGGACCTTGGTGAATTTTTTAAAGTTTTCACGGAATTTTCCTGCTAATTCTTTTGCTTTCTCTTCATATGCTTGTGGGTCTGCCCATGTTTTGCTTGGCTGGAGTACCTCATCCGGAACACCGGCAATGTGGAGTGGAATATGAAGGCCAAAAATATCATCCTTCACTGTTTCTACATGGTTTAGTTCTCCTTCAATTGCAGCCTGAACCATCGCCCTTGTATAGGAAAGCTTCATGCGGCTGCCGACTCCATATTCTCCTCCAGTCCAGCCAGTGTTAACAAGAAAGACCGTTGCATTATGCTCAAGTATCTTTTCACCAAGCATTTCAGCGTATCTTGTTGCAGGTAATGGAAGGAATGGTGCGCCAAAGCAGGTTGAGAAGGTTGCCTCTGGAGAGGTTACGCCACGCTCTGTTCCTGCAAGCTTGGATGTATAACCGCTCAAGAAATGATACAACGCTTGCTCTCTTGTTAATTTAGAAATTGGCGGCAATACACCGAATGCATCAGCTGTTAAAAAAACAATTGTATTTGGGTGACCTGCAATACTTGGCAGAATCACATTATCAATGGCATAAATTGGATAAGCAGCCCGTGTATTTTCGGTCAAAGACGAATCATCGTAATCTGCTATCCTAGTTACAGGATTAAGTACAACATTTTCAAGTACAGAGCCAAAATGGATGGCGTCGAAAATTTGTGGTTCTTTTTCCCTGGAAAGATTAATGGTTTTGGCATAACAGCCACCTTCAATATTAAAGACACCAGTGGATGACCACCCATGCTCATCATCGCCGATTAAACGGCGTTTTGGGTCTGCAGATAAAGTGGTTTTACCGGTACCAGAAAGACCGAAAAATAGTGCGACATCACCTTCTACACCAACATTTGCAGAACAATGCATCGAGAAAATATTATTTTCAGGTAACAGGTAGTTCATAATCGAAAAGATCGCCTTTTTTATTTCGCCTGCATATTCTGTTCCGCCAATTATTATTGTACGTTGTTCGAAAGAGATAATAATGAACGTTTCTGATTTGGTTCCGTCAATCATAGGATCAGCTTTGAAATTAGGAGCTGAAATGATTGTGAAACCTGGTGTGTGCGTCATCAATTCTTCATCACTAGGACGGATGAACAATTGATGAGCAAATAAATTATGCCAGGCATATTCATTAATAATTTGAATGGGCAGCTGAGTCTTTTTATCCGCACCGGCAAATCCTTTAAAAACAAATAACTCATTTTTTTGTTTAAGATAATCCAAAACTTTCTGAAGGAGACTGTTGAAAACATCCGCTGAAATCGGCTGATTTGAATGACCCCAATCAATTTTATCTTTAATTGATTCTTCTTGGACAATAAATTTGTCCTGTGGAGATCTGCCTGTATATTTACCAGTAGACACACTTATAGCACCAGTAGAGGTTAAAACGCCTTCATTCCTGGATAAGATTTTTTCAACTAATTGTGGTACAGACAATTGAATGTGTACATTACTTCCTTCCAACAATTGGCTTAAATCATTTGGGATATGAACAGAATTCATCTCAGGGAACCCTTCCTTTTCGTGTTTTTAATATTCAATATATTCGTAAATAGTATAACACAATGAAGTGAATAATCTATACTAATTGACGAAATTAGGTGCTAATAAACACAGGATTTTTAAGAGTGGTAAAAGTTTGTACCTATATCCTAATTTTACTAAATATTTCATTGACTTTATTCGTTAAGTTCAAGTAAGATGGTAATTTGAACGGATACTCTCTTATCCTGAGCTGGTGGAGGGACAGGCCCTATGAAACCCAGCAACCTGCTTCATGAGAAATGATCGTTATAGGCGATTCTATTCTCGGAGTGCGAAGGTGCTAATCTGACGCAAGGCTGCCGCCTTGAACGATAAGAGTGAAAGGCCCGAGACAACCTTTCCTCATGTGGTAAGGTTTTTTGTTTTGTATAAGACCTTTTATTAAAAGTGCTATTAATAAAAATCCTTTGTTTATTTCATACTAAGGGAATGAGTACCGTATCAATGTCATAGGTTCTAGAAGTATTCCTGTCACCTTCATAGAATCTTGATTTATCTCATAATAAGGAGGAAATCAGATGTCAAGAAACGCTCGTTTGTTCACTTCTGAATCAGTTACAGAGGGTCACCCGGATAAAATCTGTGATCAAATTTCTGATTCGATATTGGATGCAATTCTAGCAAAGGACGCAAATGCCCGAGTTGCTTGTGAAACTTCTGTAACAACTGGATTAGTCTTAGTTGCAGGTGAAATCACTACCTCTACTTACGTTGATATTCCAAAAATTGTTCGTGAAACGGTTAAAGGTATTGGGTATGATCGTGCTAAATATGGCTTTGACTCCGAAACATGTGCCGTTCTAACCTCCATTGGTGAGCAAAGTCCTGATATCGCCATGGGAGTTGACCAGGCACTTGAAGCACGTGAAGGTCTAATGTCTGATGAACAAATTGAGGCTATTGGTGCAGGGGACCAGGGATTAATGTTCGGATTTGCTTGTAATGAAACAAAGGAGCTTATGCCTCTTCCTATTTCTCTGGCACACAAGCTTGCACGCAAACTAACAGAGGTACGTAAGGATTCTGTACTTGATTACCTTCGTCCGGACGGTAAAACACAAGTAACGGTTGAATATGATGAAAACGATAAACCTGTTCGAATTGATACGATTGTCATTTCAACTCAGCATAATCCTGAAGTCACCTTAGAGCAAATCCAGCGAAACTTGAAGGAATATGTTATTAATCCAGTGGTTCCAAAAGAATTAATTGATGACAATACGAAGTATTTCATTAACCCAACTGGGCGATTCGTTATTGGCGGTCCTCAAGGAGATGCCGGCTTAACAGGACGGAAAATTATTGTAGATACTTACGGCGGTTATGCGCGTCATGGCGGCGGTGCATTCTCTGGTAAAGATCCAACTAAAGTTGACCGTTCTGCAGCATACGCGGCGCGTTATGTTGCTAAGAATATTGTAGCAGCAGGACTTGCGGATAAGGTTGAAGTTCAACTTGCTTATGCAATTGGGGTTGCAAGACCAGTTTCCATTTCTATCGATACTTTTGGTACTGGAACTGTGAGCGAAGACGTGTTAGTGAATCTTGTTGATAAAAACTTTGACCTTCGCCCAGCAGGAATCATTAAAATGTTAGACCTTCGTCGCCCCATCTACAAACAAACAGCTGCTTATGGCCATTTTGGCCGTACAGATGTGGATCTTCCCTGGGAGCGTACGGATAAAGCTGACACTTTACGTCAACAAGCTAATAGTTAGAAAAAGTATGGGAGTTGCATGTTATATGTAACTCCTTTTGTACGTTTAACGTCAAAGTTTAAGTCAAAGAAATTTAGTGAAAACTGATAGAATGCCGGAATTTTCCTACCTTTCACACTGCCATTTTTGAAAAAATAGTGGTAGGATAAGAAGGTATATTTTTAGTTAGCTATTTAGATTGGAGTAGGTGAGGTACATAATGTGTGGTTTTATTGGTTGTGTACACGACAAGGAACAAAACTATCGTGATGATCAAAAACAACTATTCAAAAATATGAACGATATAATAACCCATCGTGGACCCGATGATGATGGTTTCTTCTATGATGATCATGTTCAATTTGGTTTTCGCCGCTTAAGTATTATTGATATTGAATGCGGTCATCAGCCATTAACATATGAAAATGAGCGTTATTGGATCATTTTTAATGGTGAGATTTATAACTATGTAGAACTTCGTGAAGAATTACTCAAAGAAGGCTTAGAGTTCGCGACACACTCTGATACAGAGGTTATTATTGCGCTTTACAGCCATTTGAAAGAAAAAGCCGTAGAAAAACTACGGGGAATGTTTGCCTTTACGATTTGGGATAAACAAGAACAAACTTTATTTGGTGCCAGGGACCCATTCGGAATTAAACCGTACTTTTATTTCGTTGATGGAGAGAGGACTTTCTTTGCTTCAGAGAAAAAGAGTATTCTTTTAGCTCTCGAAAATGATGTCTTGGACTATGACTCCCTGCAGCACTATCTAACGTATCAATTTGTCCCGGAACCTAGCACGATGTCTAAGGGCATTCACAAGTTAGAACCAGGACATTATTATACGAAAAAGATTGGCTCTCCAATGGAAATTAAAAGGTATTGGAAAGCACATTTTAACCCTGTACAAAAATCAGAATCAGATTTTATCAAAGAAATACAAGATGTGTTAATTGATTCTGTAAAAATGCACATGAGAAGTGATGTGCCAGTAGGGTCGTTTCTTTCTGGCGGAATTGATTCTTCGATCATTGCATCGATTGCCAAACAATTTCACCCAGCGATTAAGACGTTTTCTGTTGGTTTCGAGCATCAGGGATTCAGTGAAATCGATGTAGCGAAAGAAACGGCAGATAAGCTTGGGGTAGAAAACATCAGCTATGTGATAACACCACAAGAATATATGAATGAACTCCCGAAAATTATTTGGCATATGGACGATCCACTTGCAGACCCAGCGGCTATCCCATTGTACTTTGTGGCTCGGGAGGCTAGAAAGCATGTTACGGTTGTTCTTTCAGGTGAAGGTGCAGATGAATTGTTCGGCGGCTACAATATTTATCGTGAACCGCAAGATTTAGAGGTGTTTAATAAAATCCCTCGAGTAGGAAAAGTATTATTAAAAGGGATTGCCAACATGATGCCGGAAGGAATGAAAGGGAAGAGCTTCATTGAACGTGGAGTAACGCCTATGGAAGAACGGTATATTGGCAATGCCAAAATGTTTACCGAAACAGAAAAGAAAGAACTGCTTTCTGTATACCGTGAAGGTTTAAACCACATGGATATCACCAAACCTCTCTATGCAGAAACAAGAGGTTATGATCCTGTTGACCGGATGCAATACATTGATATTCATACATGGATGCGCGGGGATATTTTATTAAAAGCAGATAAAATGACAATGGCTCATTCACTTGAACTCCGTGTTCCATTCCTAGATAAAGTGGTATTCGAAACAGCTTCTAAAATTCCAACCAGCTTGAAAACAGCTAATGGAACAACGAAGTATATTTTACGAAAAGCAGCAGAAGGAATCGTTCCTGAGCATGTTCTAACCCGTAAAAAACTTGGTTTTCCAGTGCCGATTCGCCATTGGTTGAAAAATGAAATGAATGAATGGGCAAAAACCATTATTCGTGAAAGTTCCACGGATCATTTGTTCAATAAATCGTATGTGTTAAATCTGCTTGAAGACCACTGTCAAGGGAAAGCGGATAACAGCCGTAAAATCTGGACAGTGCTCATTTTTATGGTTTGGCATCAGGTTTATGTAGAAGGTAAATACTCCTTTTTCGGCCAAAAAGAATTACAGACAATGAAAAATTAACGTTTTAGCACCCATAAAAGATTTATGGGTGCTTTTGCACTTTTTATTTTTGCAGGGATTTATAATACTGGGCTTTCTCTGCATATTCTGTATAAATCCTATTCATTTCTTTAATATCGTGCTCATTTAATTCTCTAATAACTTTGGCTGGTCTGCCAAATGCTAATGTATTAGGAGGAATCTTTTTCCCTTGAGGCACGAGACTGCCTGCACCAATAAAAGCACCTTCCCCAATTTCAGCTTGATCTAGAATGATTGACCCCATCCCGATTAAAGCCTTTTTACGAATGATACAGCTATGTAGAATAACCTGATGACCGACCGTTACATCATCTTCAATAATCAATGGATTGTTCGGGCTTTGGTGAAGAACTGAGTTGTCTTGGATGTTCACTTTTTTGCCGATAATAGTAGGGGCGACATCGCCTCTGATAACTGAATTAAACCAAACACTTGATTCATCGCCAATTTCAACATCCCCTGTAATCGTGGTAAAATCTGCAATAAATGCTGAGTCTGAAATTTTTGGGTATTTTCCTTTATACGGATAAATCATTCTGAGTCACTCCTTTTTGACTGAAATAGATATTCATTCTAATATTATACTAAATAGAATTATTTTCTAGGGGGAAAAACGATGTGGAAGTGGGAAGCAGAAGGGGAAGCGAAGGCTGTAATCGTGATGGTGCATGGGGCAATGGAACATCATGGACGTTACGGCTGGCTCATCGAAATGTGGCGCAGGTCTGGATTTCATGTCATTATGGGTGATCTTCCTGGACAAGGTATGACAACTAGATCCCGCAGAGGCCATATCGATTCTTTTGATGAGTACATAATAGAAGTGAAGGATTGGATAAAAGCAGCCTATCGTTATGAACTTCCGGTCTTTCTATTAGGTCATAGTATGGGAGGCTTAATTTCTATCCGATTGCTGCAGGAAGAAAAATTGAATCTAGCAGGAGTGATACTTTCCTCCCCGTGCCTTGGTCTAGTTCATAAGCCGTCCAAATTTTTAGATGTGCTGTCACATGGGATCAATGTTGTTTTTCCATCACTAAAAATGAATTCGGGGATAACAGTCGATATGGCAACCAGGAATAAGGATGTTATTGATGCAGATGAAAATGATACTCTCTATATCACGAAAGTCTCGGTTAGATGGTACCGCGAATTAGTAAGTGCTATGAAGGAGGCATTTTTATCGATTGAAGGCACAAGGGATGTAGCCATGCTCGTCATGCAAGCGGGTGATGATAAAATTGTTCATAAGGGTCCTGTTAAGGACTGGTTCAACCATGCACCTTTATCAGAAAAGAGATTTAAGGAATGGCCAAAGCTTTATCATGAAATTTTTAATGAACCAGAACGGGAAGACGTATTTGAATACGCCAAGGATTTTGTCACCAGCCAATTAAAAGCAATAGGATATATTGTTTAAGAAGTTTTAATCGTTACAAATACAGCTTTAAGAAAGGGGAGATTTCTCCATGATGCCAATCAAACTCATGTCGAAGGTTTATCGTAAAATTATTCCAGCAGTTCATCAAGAACTGAGATTTTGGAGGTACCGTGCAGAAAGTATCCCTAATCAAGAGCTTCGAACACAGGCTCTTGCCAGTATTGAACATAAAACGTTTCATTGTGAAGGAGGAGCGATTCTAGCTCTTTCAGCCAAGGATGAGTATAAAAAAGCGGTAAAATTTATTGTTGCTTATCAAACGATTAGTGATTACTTAGATAATCTCTGTGACCGAAGCACCTCGCTCGATCCCATGGATTTTGCCGCCCTCCATGAATCCATGCACGATGCTCTTACAATAGGAGCAGGCCCTAAAAATTATTATCGGCTTCGTGATGATCAAAACGATGGAAATTATCTGAATGATCTTGCTGAAACATGTCGATCTGTTTTAAGAGAGTTGAAGCATTATCCTTTAATCCAAAACTACCTTATAGAACTCTGTGAATATTATTGTAAGTTGCAAATACACAAGCATGTTATTCAAGAAGAGCGTGTGCCGCGGCTAGAAAAATGGTTTGGAGACCACCAACACAATCTTCCTGAAATGGAATGGTATGAATTTTCTGCTTGTTCTGGCTCAACATTAGGGATATTCTGTCTAATTTCTTATGCGATGAGAGAGGATTTCCGAGCCGAGGATGCAGAAAATATCCGGAAAGGGTATTTTCCCTACATACAAGGGCTCCACATTTTATTGGACTATTTTATCGATCAAGAGGAAGACCGTGAAGGCGGCGACTTAAACTTTTGCTTTTATTACGAAAATCAAGAAACCCTTTTTAATCGATTGAAACACTTTGTTTATGAGGCAGACCGACATACTGAGTTCCTGCCGCATAAAAAGTTCCATCAGCTGATCAACCGTGGTTTATTAGGAATTTATTTATCGGATGGTAAGGTTCGCAAGCAGAAGAGTATACGGAAATTAGCAAAAGATATGATTAAGACAGGTGGTATCACCAGCTATTTCTTTTATATCAATTGTATTGCCTATCGCTCCGTACAAAGGATGGTCCCATCCCTTTTTACTCGACCTATTGTAAAATAAAAACCAGGCAACATCAGCGTAACGGGTTTACTTGAGGTGCAAAACGTCAAATTACCGACCTCATCACGCAGTAAATAGCATAACTTTCACAACACAAATCACAGTCAAAAAGGCTTAGAGTTATTCCAACTCTAAGCCTTTTTTTGTATTATCGTATTTCACTAAAGCACCCAGTTAGTTGAATAAAGAAAAGACGCTTATTCCACAATCGCGCCCAATTGTGGAAGATAATTTGCTAAAATCATATTAAGGATAAGTTCCCGTTAATTTAGAGTTTGGGGAAGGTCTGAAGACTGATAAAAAATAACCAAGGAACTTTCCTCGGCTGTCTCTTTTTTAATCCACAAATTCTATTTGAGTGCCATCATTGAAGATGATTTCCAGCTCGAATTTGTTATAGTCTGCATGAAGGTTAAATGACTTTAATATTTGATCGATAGCATCCTTTTTGTTCGTGTCTTTAGAAATAGTCAGTTTTTCAACTTTTGGATAAATACTGTCGAATGCAACTTTCCCCTTCAGGTGTTCATTGTTTATATCATCATCAACTTCCCCACCAATTAAACCTGAGTTGTCGTAATTAATCCCAGCTTCATACTCTTTTTGTTCCCCGTAAGATACCTCTAATTCAATTTCACTGAAATCCAATTTTCCCATTTGTGACTTCATTTTTTGTTGTTCTTGTGTATTTTGAATTTGTTTGGAATAATTTATATTAGTTGTTTTACCATTACCATTCTGTGTAACATTTTTTTGATCTGTATTATTATCTGTTTCATTTGTTTGCTCACTACAAGCAGTTAATAAGGAGATACAAAATACAGATAAGAAAATAAACAAAATTCGTTCCATTTTTCGCCTCCGTGAAAATGTCCTTTAAACTCAATCCTCTTCAACAGGAAATGAGAATGCGTGTCTCTTAGTATTGGAAGTCACCAAGTATTTGTTCAACTTCAAAATCTTTAACTTTCGGTTGTTCTTCATTTTCTTTCGTCTTCGTCTTTCCTCCTTAGCAATCTACATATTAAGAGGATGTCCAAAGTCCAGGGAAATATGACTAACGAATCATTTCATTCATTTCTTTTTATTTCTTGTCAAGTTAATCATTTCCATTGTTTTAATATTTCGGCTTCGATTTGTCATATTTATTACAGAAAATGGACCTTTAATTGAATAAGGTTTTTTATTAAATTCCAATTAGTTTACATTTTAATTATAACATTTTCAGAATTAACTCATTTTAACATAAATATCCAATAACCTTCGTGAATGCTATTCATTCACTCACTAAATCACAAAGAATTCACACACCCTCCATTAATTAATTCATACCCTGTGATTTACTATGTGAATTAGGGCGAAACGGACGAATGAAATACATCGAAATGTTTATAAATCAATAAAAAACGCACTGTGAATTATATTGTGAATTCAAGTGCGTTTTCCTATGTGTTTTACTATGTTTGCCCCTTTGAAGTAAACCCGTTATCATCAGCGGCCTGGGTTATCTTTTTTCAATTGCAACAATAAAGGGGGGATTATTCTGTTGGTTCATAAATCGGTACTGCAGGACATGCGCTCTTTTTTGGTCAATTTCCTTACAATACCTTAATAAGGCCTCACGTTCAATAGCTCCCTCTTCATGTCCATGGTAAATGACTAGGATAATAATTCCTTCTGGAGCCATAATCGTAAGTAGCTGCTCAATTGAAGAAATGGTGGTTTCGGGCTTTGTAACAATTGATTTATCACTGCCTGGTAAATAACCTAAGTTAAAGATTGCTGCAGTTATTTTTCCATGATGTTCTACAGGGATTAACTCAGATAGCACTTCATGACCTGCATGAAAGATGGTCACTCGCTCCTTTATTCCATGTTGCTGCAGTCTTTCTGTACTCGTACGTATGGCATCCTCTTGGACATCAAATCCATAAACTTTGCCGCTGGGACCGACAAGATTGGCGATAAATAGTGTATCATGACCATTCCCAACGGTAGCGTCAACGGCCACATCACCACTGGTAACTGCATTTTCAAGTAATTTTTTAGCAAAGGGGAGTATCCGATCAAGCTTCATCCCTAAGCCTCCACGATACTTTTTTGAAAGTATTTTCCTTGATAACTATCTCTTCTTTTTAACTCAGCGTCTATCGCATTCAATACTTCCCACTTATTTACACTCCACATCGGCCCAACCATTAAGTCAATCGGTCCATCACCTGTAATTCGATGAACAATCATTTCCGGAGGTAAAATTTCTAATTGATCACATACTAAATTTACATAGTCCTCTTGAGAAAGAAATTCGAGCATTCCTTTTTCATACTGTTTCACCATGGGTGTCCCTTTTAGTAGGTGAAGCAAATGAATTTTAATTCCTTGAACGTCGAGTTTTGCCACTTCCTTCGCTGTCTCCATCATCATTTCATATGATTCAAGGGGTAATCCATTGATAATATGCGAGCAGATCCGGATGCCGTGTTTTCTAAGTTTATTTACCCCTTCAACGTAACATTGAAAATCATGGGCACGATTGATTAATAAGGCGGTGCGTTCATGGACAGTTTGCAGGCCAAGTTCAACCCATAAATATGTCCTCTGATTTAATTCCGCCAAATATTCAACGACGTCATCAGGCAGGCAATCGGGACGTGTAGCAATTGATAGTCCGACTACACCCTCTTGTTTAAGCACCTTCTCAAATTTTTCCCGGAGCACCTCGACAGGTGCATGAGTATTTGTATAGGCTTGGAAATAGGCCATATATTTGCCGTCTTTCCATTTCGTATGCATTTTTTCCTTAATATCAAGGAATTGTGTCTCTAAATCATCTGTTCGATCACCAGCGAAATCGCCAGAACCGGCAGCACTGCAAAACGTACAACCGCCGTGTGCGACCGTACCATCACGGTTCGGGCAGTCAAAACCGCCATCTAGTGCAACTTTAAAAACTTTATGGCCAAATTGCTGGCGTAAATGATAATTCCAAGTATGGTAACGTTTATCGTCAGTAGCATATGGAAAAGGGTTGGTCTGAGTCAATTCAGAAACCTCCTTTATAATTTTAAACATAACTTAAATTTTAACACGAAAATATAGGCTTATCCAACTGTATTGTTTACCAGTAATTATCAAGCGTTGATTGTAATAGGAAAAGGGAGAGAGAACAAAATAAGACATGAAGCACCTTGCTTCATGGAAAAGCGGAAGCGCCTTGCCAGGGGCGACAGGCATAAGACGAGCCGGCAGAAAGGTTGCTCTTTAACCTTTTTGACGGATTGGCTTATGACCCCGAGCCACTAGGCGCTGGAGCTAGACAATCATGGAAGTGTGTCACCAAAAAGAAGGGGGTCCTTAGATGGCTACACGTGCTTCAATGGACGCATTAATACAGCAGTGTGAGGATACAATTCGATTTGCTAAAGAACAATTTGAAGAAAGCAGTCTTCAAGAGCATTACAATACTGATAATTATACAAGGGCATTACAGGATTTGGAACAAACCTACCAGGATATTGCTAAGATGGCCCATAGCGCAAATGGGCAGCAGCGTGATCAGCTCCACCGTATGAGACTGCAAATTCAGCAGCTACAAAATACTATGATCTTAGAAGGACAGACTTATACAGGAGGAAACTTATCGTGAAGAAACGATCTAAACAAAATAATCCTGAACAAAAAACAAGAAACGGCAGTAACAATCAAGATCTTGAACTTGGCCAAGATGTTGATCTTGTTAAACAGTCTAAAAAGCAATATGAGCAATCTGGCGGCCAGCCAGTAAAATCGAAATTTCATCAAGAAAAAGATCAATCGTCTTAATAAAGTCCTTTAGACCTTCAACAATATGTTGAAGGTTTTTTTATTACAAAAACCCTGAAAACACAGTGAAAATAAGGTAAAAACCCGTGTTCACATTTTAGAAATAACTCTATAATTTTTTGTGATTTTGGTCACAGAACGAGTTTCGCTCCCATGGGATAAATAAAGTATGAAATTCAGCAATCTTACACCAAATAAAAGTTCACTTATATAAATTAAATTTTTTTGTAATTAATTGTGAATGAATTCACAAATTGTTCACAAATTGAAAGGAAGTAAAAACAATGAAAAAATACCTATTTATTTTCAGTATACTGCTCTTCCTGGTTAACCCTTCGATGACTATGGCTGATGAAAATCAGAACATCCTACGTATGCAGGAGCTTTCCATAAAAGTAATGCCGGAATTTGCGTATCATCTGAATGATGTTGAGAAAAATCATCCGCCTCTATTAATTGGATATCAAGGAACACTGCTTAATCAATCCCTTCAGCCGCAAAAAGGACAGATAGAACTGCCGCTTCCAATCGAGGATAAGAACTTTCGAATTGGCTATGTTGCTGATTACTCCAGCGACTTATCGAAGGTGTATGAAATTGAATACATAATCGACCAAGAAAAAGGGACCATTTCCTGGACAACAAGTGAGGAAATTCAACCTAATGAAGTTTATAAATTCGTTGTTGAGTTTTATACAAATAACATAATCGTTGAGGAAGATAGGAAATCAGTAGCTTATCAATTTAAAAGCTTTACGGATATTGGTTTTTTTAATCTTACTTTTACACCACCCATTGGAGCTGCAAAAATAGACCTAAGCCCGGCACCTGAAAAGAATAAGTCTCATGGAGACGAGGAAGGAGTGTACTCCTATAATGTTCAAGGTATGAAAGCGGGGGACGAAAAGAGCATCATACTTACGTATGAACGCAGTGAAACAAAACCATCCATTGAGTTAATGGAGCAGCAGCCAGAACAAACTGCAGACAATGAAAATAAAAAAAGCCCCGAGATCTTATCAATTGCGGCTATTAGCGGAGTTGGATTAATAGGTGCAGGTGCTTTTACCTTCATCCTTAAAAGAAAAAAAACAAAGAAATAAAGAGGCAAAACCATACTTTGGTTTAGAGTACAATCGTACTTTATTCATAAAAAAGAGAGAGATTGATCCAATACAATGGGAGGTGAAAGGAAGGATGGTAAAGAGAGGTTTTAAAAAATTGTGGGCGATTGATAAGAGGGTATTACTCTTAGGTGCATTATTAGCTGGCGTACTGTTTTCCTTCGGTACAGTGAAAACAATGGCTTACTTGGATTCACCAGGCTTTTGTCAGAACTGTCACACGATGAAGTCAGTTTATACCTCATTTGTCGATTCCACTCATGCAGATTTGCAGTGTAATGATTGCCATTTACCGCATGAAAGCGAGGCAGGGAAGTTATTTTTTAAAGGCCGTGCTGGGATGACTCATATTTATTACAACACCTTAGGTACGGAGGATATACCTGATCGAATTTATGCCACAACACGCACGTTAAGAGTCATCAATGCAAACTGTGCAGATTGTCATAAGAGTACGGTCAGCAATGTTTCACATGACCAAAAGGAAAACTGTATGTCATGTCACAAGACTGTGCCGCATGGAAAAGACTTTAAGGATGATACCTTTGACCAGGCACCAAAGTCTGGCGAATTATTAAAAAATAAGGGAGGATTTTAAGTATGATTAGGTTCCGTAACGGGGCATACCTCCTTCTGATAGCATTGATTCTAATTATTACTGGCTGCAGCAGCAATGAGACTGCGAGTGAGAAAACAGCAAGTGCTAAAGAAGTGAAGGGAACAACTGGCCTATCAAAGGATGAAATAAGTAATGAAGCTTTTAAAAAGCTATTTCCACTACAATACAATAGTTACAAGAAAAATGAAAAAATGGAAGATACCAAATACAATGGTTCTGTAAAACGCAGTAAGTATGATCCTGATAAAGAACCGTTACTGCCAGTTCTTTTTAACGGCTATGGTTTTGCTACTGAATATAATGAAGACCGCGGTCACGTTTATGCACTTGAGGATATTCGGGATGTTAAACGGATTAACGATAAATCAGTTGGTTCCTGTTATACATGTAAATCAACTGCCGTTCCGCAAATGATCGAAGAAATGGGCGATGATTATTGGGGAGCTAATTTCAATCAAGAAATTTGGCCAAAAGGGGAAGCGATGGGTCATTCTCCAATCGGCTGTTCTGACTGTCATGACCCTGAGACAATGGACCTGCGTGTAACTCGTCCAAGCTTTTATAAAGCATTAGAGGCTCAGGGAGTTGATACTTCAAATCCAACGAAAAATGATATGCGCAGCTATGTGTGTGGTCAGTGCCATGTAGAATACCATTTTGCAGCAAATAATAGCGAAGTAACCTTCCCGTGGGATAATGGCTTCAAACCAGAAGAGATGTATGAATACTATAATACCATTGCTAAAGAAAATGGCTTTGAAAAAGACTGGGTTCATAACATATCAGGTGCACCAATGTTGAAATCACAGCACCCTGAATATGAAACACATTCAAGTGGTACCCATGGAAAAGCAAATGTTTCCTGTGCAGATTGCCATATGCCATTTGAGCGTGTAGATGGTAAAAAGAAAATTACTTCACACTACTGGACATCACCGCTTAAAACAATGGATACATCTTGCGGCCAATGCCACGGTGACCGTGATCTAGATAAATTAAAAGACCGTGTGACTGAAATCCAAGATGCAAACGTAAGTGCCTTACATGAAGCACAGGATATCTCTACCACAGCTCACTATTACATTAATAAGATGATTACATCCGGAGTCAGCCCAGAAAAGATTAAGCAGGCTCAGGAATTCGTTCGGAAAGGTCAATGGTTCTGGGATATTATTGCAGCGGAGAACTCTTCAGGATTCCATAACCCACAAGGTTCAATGGATTCATTAAGAGAGTCAGTTGTACAATCTAACAATGCAATACGCCTTGCGACAGAAGAGTTAGTGAAAAAAGGTGTCAGCATTGAAGAGCTTAATACCGAAATTGAAAAAGCGAAAACTGCTGTACAAGCTGAAAGTGTGAATGAAAAGAAAAAGGATCATGCTATAAACAGCTACTTTCCAGCACAGCAGCCAGCAGTCCCTGCAGTAAAAAAATAGACCCTTTTGATCAACAAACTTAACCGTCCCGTTAAGAAGGATTAAGAAAAGTTGAGAAAGAGTCCATAAAGTTGAGGGAAAACACCACTTCCACAATGGAAGTGCTGTTTTCTTTTTTTTATTGTGGCAAATTTATGGTGATGTGTTAATTTGCTAAGCTTTTTTAAGCCCGAGTTGGTCTAAATCAATCGTTCATGAAATATTTTATAGGGAGATTCTAATCTGTGTATTTCATATGAATGGAGAGACGTGCATATGTTTGTTGTCCATTTTTTTGAAAATAAAAATGAGCTTTTAAACCAACTTCTTAGACAGGTGCCTGCTGAAGGTGATGATGTTGTAATAAAGGGGCGCAAAGGAAAGGTAACAAGCGTTACCAATATTGACGAAAACCATATTCATGTGCAGCTCTTTTTTGAGAAACTTAAGGTAGTTAATAAAGGTAAAGCTGTAGTGGATACTTCTAAAAAGAAAAAACGGTAATCATAATTGAGCCTTCAACAAGGAAAAACGAATTAGCGATAACCATGAAATTTATTAACTTAGTATTCACGAAAAAGTCTCGTTAAATCGAGGCTTTTTTTCATTTTTACAACAATTCCTAAAGGCATTGCGCGGAATCTGGAATGGGAATACAATGTTCTTTTGGAACTCGAAATAAGTTAATGTTAGGAGCGTTTTTCATGCCGCGTGCCTTATGGCTTTTAATTATTGGGATGGCAGTAAATGTAACGGGCTCTTCTTTTTTATGGCCGTTAAATACCATCTATATTCATGATCATTTAGGGAAATCGTTAACAGTGGCTGGAGTTGTACTAATGCTAAACGCTGGTGCGACTGTTATTGGTAACTTATTCGGTGGCACGCTTTTTGATAAAATCGGCGGCTATAAATCAATCCTTCTAGGAATCTGGATCTCGCTTTTAGCTCTAATTGGATTAACGTTCTGGCATGGCTGGCCAGCATATATCATCTTTTTAACCATCATAGGTTTTGGATCAGGCATTGTTTTTCCTGCAATGTTTGCAATGGCAGGAAGTGTCTGGAAAGAGGGCGGACGGAAGGCCTTTAATGCTATTTATGTAGCCCAAAACCTTGGAGTGGCCATTGGGGCTTCCCTGGGTGGCTTTGTTGCAGACTATTCATTTCAGCTGATTTTCCTTGCGAATACAATTATGTACGTCATCTTTTTCATAATCGCTGTTTTTGGTTATAGAAATATCGCAGCAGTACCAGTAAAGCAAGCAAAAACAAAGGATCAGTCAGTAGTAAAAAGTCGAATCAATCTGCAGGCTTTGCTTATTTTATGTTCAGGTTATGCGTTGTGCTGGGTTGCGTATGTTCAATGGACGACTACCATTTCATCTTATACACAGGAAATCAATATTTCACTAACGCAATATAGTTTTTTGTGGACGATAAACGGGGCATTAATTGTCCTTGGACAGCCAATTTTAAATAAAGTATTGAAGCATCTTTCTGAGTCACTCAAGGTACAAATTCTTATTGGAATAGGCTTTTTTATCATATCATTTTTAATTGTAGGAAAAGTAACTGTCTTTACGGGCTTCCTTGTAGCGATGATTATCTTAACCATTGGTGAAATGTTTATTTGGCCGGCAGTACCGACGATTGCCTTTGAACTAGCACCTAAGGGACGAGAAGGATTCTATCAAGGGATCGTTAACAGTACTGCTACTGGAGGAAGAATGGTTGGACCATTGCTTGGTGGAGTGCTTGTTGATTTATACAGCATGTCAGCACTATTCTTCATTTTAATAGGCTTATTCTTCATTGCTATTGTTACAACTCTAACATATGATAGGATTTTAAAATCAGAAAAAAAATTATCAAACATAAATTTACCGGTCTCATGACGAGTCCGGTTTCTTATGTTTAAAAAATAATTCATATGGTCAAACTGTTTTATGTGAATGTTACTTGCATACTAACGGGAAATTTAATACAATAACCGTAATACTTTTATATATGAAAAGACAGTGAGTAGGAGTAGTAATGATTCATATCCGTTTCTAGAGAGTTGACGGCTGGTGGAAGTCAACACGGTACATCATGAACTCGCCTATGAGTTGCAAACATGAAACCAGTAATGTTTGCCGTTTGCCGCGTTAAGGTGAATGAAGCGAGTGTTTACAACACTAATGTGGGTGGTACCGCGGGAAGATACATAGATAATCCTCTCGTCCCTTTTGGGATGAGGGGGTTTTTTAATTTTTTTTAGGAGGCAACACTTATGAGTTTCGATCATCAGCATATCGAGAAGAAGTGGCAAAAGAAATGGGAAGAAGAAAAAACGTTTAAGACAAGTGAAGAATTTGATAAACAAAAATTTTACGCATTAGACATGTTTCCATATCCATCAGGTGCTGGACTGCATGTAGGACACCCTGAAGGCTATACCGCTACAGATATTCTTGCACGATTAAAAAGAATGCAAGGATACAATGTGCTACATCCAATGGGCTGGGATGCTTTTGGTTTGCCGGCAGAGCAATATGCATTAGATACTGGGAACGACCCTGCGGAGTTCACTGAGAAGAATATCAATACGTTCCGCAGACAAATTAAATCATTAGGTTTTTCATACGATTGGGATCGCGAAGTAAATACAACCGACCCAGAATACTATAAGTGGACTCAATGGATCTTCTTAAAGTTATGGGAAAAGGGTCTAGCCTATATTGATGAAGTAGCTGTGAACTGGTGTCCTGCTTTAGGTACCGTTTTAGCAAATGAAGAAGTAATCGATGGCAAGAGTGAGCGCGGCGGACATCCGGTTGAACGCCGGCCTATGAAGCAGTGGATGTTAAAAATTACGGCTTATGGAGATCGTTTACTTCAGGACTTAGAAGAACTTGACTGGCCAGAGAGTCTAAAAGAAATGCAGCGTAACTGGATCGGCCGTTCCGAAGGTGCTGAAGTCACGTTTGCTATTGATGGACATAATGAAACGTTTACCGTATTTACCACCCGTCCTGATACTCTATTTGGTGCCACTTATGCCGTTCTTGCACCAGAGCATTCTTTTGTGGATAAAATTACAACAGCACAGCAGCGTGATGCGGTAGAAGCTTATTTAGACAAAGTGAAGACGAAGAGTGATCTTGAGCGAACTGACTTAGCGAAGGAAAAGACTGGCGTATTTACTGGTGCTTATGCGATCAATCCGGCTAACGGCAAAAAGATACCAATCTGGATTGCGGATTATGTATTGGTCAGTTATGGTACTGGAGCAATCATGGCCGTACCAGCACATGATGAACGCGACTATGAGTTCGCGAAACAATTTGATCTAGAAATTATTCCTGTTGTTGCGGGCGGCGACGTTGAAACAGAAGCCTACACAGGAGACGGTGAACATATTAATTCTGAATTCTTAAATGGTTTGAATAAAGAGGAAGCCATCACAAGGATGATTTCTTGGTTAGAAGAAAAGGGGATTGGAACGAAAAAGGTAACGTTCCGTCTGCGTGATTGGCTGTTCAGCCGTCAGCGTTATTGGGGTGAGCCAATTCCAATTATCCATTGGGAAGATGGTACAATGACAGCAGTTCCTGAGGACCAGCTGCCATTAACTTTACCGAAAACAAAGAACATCAAACCTTCCGGAACAGGAGAATCACCTCTTGCAGTAATTGAGGACTGGGTAAATGTCGTTGATCCAGAAACAGGCAAGAAGGGGCGTCGTGAAACGAATACCATGCCGCAATGGGCGGGAAGCTGCTGGTATTATTTACGGTATATTGATCCTAATAATGATCAAGCACTTGCTTCACCGGAAAAATTAAAGCACTGGCTTCCAGTAGATGTATACATTGGCGGTGCAGAGCATGCCGTTCTTCACTTGTTATACGCACGTTTCTGGCATAAAGTCTTGTATGATATTGGTGTGGTCCACACGAAGGAACCATTCCAAAAGCTTTTCAACCAAGGAATGATTTTAGGAGAAAATAATGAAAAAATGAGTAAATCAAAAGGAAATGTAGTCAATCCTGATGATATTGTTGACAGCCATGGTGCCGACACACTTCGTTTATATGAAATGTTTATGGGCCCATTAGACGCTTCCATTGCTTGGTCAACAAACGGCCTTGACGGTTCTCGTCGTTTCTTAGATCGTATTTGGCGTTTGATGGTCGAGGAAAATGGAGAGTTAAATCCAAAAATCCAAGAAAATGAAGAAGCCTCAAATTTAGAAAAAGTTTATCACCAAACAGTGAAAAAGGTAACAGAGGATTACGAAGGCTTGAGATTTAATACTGCAATATCACAAATGATGGTATTTATCAATGAAGCCTATAAAGCAACGGTTCTTCCAAAACAGTATATGGAAGGGTTTGTTAAAATGCTTGCTCCTGTTGCACCGCATCTTGCCGAAGAACTTTGGGAGAAATTGGGCCATAGCGGAACGACAATTTCCTATGAAACTTGGCCGGCATATGATGAAGCGAAACTAGTGGATGATGAAGTTGAGATTGTAATTCAAGTGAACGGGAAGGTAAAGATGAAGCTAAAGGTTCCAACAGCTGCCAGCAAGGAAGCATTAGAAGGAATTGCGATGGATGATGATCGAGTGAAAGAACAAATCGAAGGTAAAACCATTCGCAAAGTCATCACCGTTCCTGGTAAACTTGTTAATATTGTAGCTAATTAATTGGATTTCCCCCTGCCAAACAGGGGGAAATCTAAAATAGGGGTGGGAAAGATGGAAGAAATTCAAATTATTACACCAGAAGAATTAAAGAAAAAGCTCGAAGAAGGGGTGAAACTCGAGCTTGTCGATGTTAGGGAACATGAAGAGGTAGCACAAGGAATGATACCAGGTGCTAAACATATCCGCATGGGGGAAATTCCAGCTAACCTTGATTACTTTGATAAAGAAAAAGAATATATCTTCATTTGCCGCTCTAGCCGTAGAAGCGAAAATGTCTGCTATTATTTAAAGGACCAAGGATACAAGGTTCGTAATATGATTGGCGGCATGCTTGAGTGGACGGGTGAAACGAAATAAACGATTCCAATGAGGAATCGTTTTTTTTTATACTCTTTTATTTTTAATTTTCAGAAAAAGTGGAAATAATGAAAATAAAAGTAGAAAGGGAGAGTTGAATGATACAAGTAAAATTGTTCGATCGTGAGCATGAAAAGGATTTAGAAAAAGAAATGAATCGGTTTTTAAAAGGCATCGACGAAAAGAAATTAGTAGATATTAAATATAATGTTGCCGCCTTGCCTGAGGAAGAAGAGGAAGAGCAAATCTACTGTTTCTCAGCAATGATCATCTACAAGGCCTGATGTAGAATCAGGCCTGATATTGTTTCTTAGCGGATAGGGCTGCATTGGTTCCAGCGAGTCTGCCTGTTACTAAAGCAGAAGTGATGTTATAACCGCCGGTGTACCCATGAACATCAAGAATCTCCCCGCAAAAATAGAGACCACCCATTAATTTTGAAGCCATTGTCTGTGGTTCAATTTCCTTTACGGAAACACCGCCTCCGGTAACAAATGCTTTTTCAAGCGGCAGAGTTCCATTCACTTTTATCAAAAATTGTTTACAGCTTTTTGCAAAGGCACGGATTTTCTCGTTTGAAATCATGGCACCTTGTTCTGTTGGGTCAATCTCACTCGTTTCTAAGAGGAACAACAAATAACGTTCAGGTAAAAACCCTTTTAACGTATTTTTTATGCTTTTCTTCGGCTCGCTTTTTACTAACTTGATTATTTCTTGAAAAATTTCTTCTTCCTTTTTATCTGGCAGAGCATCTAACCCCATCACAACCTCGTTTAGCTTCCATTTTTTCATTGCCTTGACAACAAATTGACTGCAGCGAAGCACTGCAGGACCGCTTAACCCAAAATGGGTGAAAATCATATCCATCCGGTGAGTTATGAGTGGTTTTCCCTTTGGATTTAAAACACTTAATTCAATCTCCCTTAAAGACAAACCTTGAAGAGACTTATTTTTGATAAATGGTTCATTTGAGGTGACAGGCACCTCAGTTGGAAACAGCTCTGTAATGGTGTGACCGGCTTTTTGTGCCCAAGCATATCCGTCCCCTGTTGAGCCAGTGTGGGGAACGGATTTACCGCCGACAGCGATGACGATAGATTTCGCTTCAATTTCTGTCCCATTTTTTAGTATCAGTGTTGAGACATGACCGTCCCTGTAATGGATGTCAGCAACAGGGCTGTTGGTGTATACCTTCACCTTAAGCTTTTCCAACTGACTCAACAGTGCTTCTACAACGGATTGCGCTTTATTGGAAACAGGGAACATCCGCCCGTGGTCCTCTTCTTTTAGTTCAATCCCTAACTTTTCAAAGAATTTAATAATATCTTCATTGCTAAAGATAGAAAAAGCACTGTATAGAAATTTTCCGTTACCAGGCAGGTGCTTAATGATTTCTTCAACAGGCAGCCGATTCGTGACATTACACCGCCCGCCGCCAGAAATCGCCAGCTTTCTTCCCAGCTTATCTCCTTTATCGATTAATAGGACCTTTAATCCTTTCTCCCCTGCGGCAATGGCAGCCATTAAACCGGAAGGGCCGCCGCCAATAACAACAACATCGTATTGCATACTTCCACCAACTTTATGTATATTCATTTCATTGTATCCTCGCATTATCTCATTATAAACACTCTTTTTGAAAAGGAAACGATAAGTCAACACATTTTAAGAAAATTCCTTAGGTTGTTAGTAGCATCGTTGTTAAAAGAGATGTAAACTACTAATAGTGTGCAAAAAAAGCGTACTGAACGTTTGCTCATATGCACACAAACTTTTTCTTCACTAGGAAGGGATTCTTATCTTATGTCGTCAAAGCTTATAAGAGGAACGTTTATTTTAACATTGGGTACCATTATATCCAAGATTCTTGGCTTATTATATGTTATCCCCTTTTATCAAATCGTGGGTTCAGAAGGAACAGCATTATACCAATATTCCTACATACCTTACACCATCTTTATTAGTATTGCCACAGCAGGGGTGCCGCTGGCTGTTTCAAAATTTATTTCAAAATATAATGCACTCGAGGAATATGCGGTTGGCCGTAAATTGTTTAAATCCGGGCTAGTGTTCATGCTGTTGACCGGAATTGCTTCATTTTTCATTTTGTATTTTTCAGCACCGCTTATAGCTGACATGATTATTACCGATAAAGACAATGTCGGATCAAGGGTAGAGGATATTATAACAGTTATTCGAGCGGTAAGTTTTGCATTGATTGTTATCCCGTTTATGAGCTTAATTAGAGGATTTTTTCAAGGACATCAATCAATGGGTCCGTCAGCTGTTTCTCAAGTAGTTGAACAGATTGTTCGGATAACTTTCACACTTGCAGGTGCATATATAGTCATAAACTTTTTAAATGGAAGTATTGTAACGGCGGTTAGTGTAGCAACCTTTGCAGCCTTTGTAGGGGCAATTGGGAGCCTGGTGGTTTTATTTTGGTACTGGTATAAACGCAAACCGCATTTAGACCAGCTGCTAGAACATGATAAAGCAACCGTACAGGTATCATTAAAAGAAATTTATAAAGAGATTCTTATTTATGCTGCTCCTTTTGTGTTTGTTGGAATCGCCAACCCATTATTTCAAGCAATTGACCAAGTTACCTTTACACGGGCAATGGAGGGTATCGGCCACAGTTATAAGGCAGCTGAAGCAGCATTCTCAATTCTGAATTTTGAATCCCATAAAATCGTAATAATTCCAGTTTCGCTTGCGACAGGGTTCTCGCTCGCTCTGGTTCCAAGCATCACAAAGGCATTTGTCGAAAATGACAGGAAAGAACTAAAACAGCAGTTAAATCAATCCTTTCAAGTGTTGTTATTTTTGACATTGCCTGCAGCCATTGGACTTTCTTTATTAGCTGAGCCTATCTACACTGTATTTTATGAGCATAAGGAGCTTGGATTCGAAGTACTACGAGCCTATGCCCCAGTTGGAATTCTTTTTTCTTTATTTTTAGTAACGAGTTCCATTCTGCAGGGAATCAATGAACAACGATGGACAGTATTAAGTTTGTTGGTAGGATTGCTTATTAAGTTATCGCTAAATATTTATCTTATTACTATGTTTGAAACAAGAGGCGCGGTGTTCGCTACGGCACTAGGATATATCGGGGCCATATTGATTCAAATACTTGTTATAAAAAAATATGCAAGCTATCCTTTCTTATTTGTTTGGAGAAGGAGCTTGTTAATTGTTATCTTTGCCGGGGTTATGTGGGCAGGGACAGAAATCGTTTACCAGCTGCTTTTATTATTTCTGACTCCAGAATCTAAGTTCCAATCCCTCGTGATGATCGTGATTTCTGCAGCCGTAGGTGTGGTTATCTATTTTTACCTTGGATTAAAATCTGGTCTTGTCTCCAGACTATTTGGTGATAGGGTTGACCGAATAAAAAGGAAATTAAGAATGAATTAAAAGCTGAAAGAGGAAGGAGGAAAACCGATTGAGAATTGATAAAATGCTGGCTAATTTAGGCTATGGCAGCCGGAAAGAGGTTAAACAGCTGTTGAAAAGCGGTGCTGTCAAGATTGATGATGTGATTGTGAAGGACGCGAAACAGCATGTAGACACGAATAAACAAATTGTAACGCTCAATGGGGAAGTCATTGAATATCGAGAATTTATCTATTTAATGATGAACAAACCTCAAGGAGTCTTATCTGCGACCGAGGACAGTGTTGGCGAAACGGTGATAGACCTATTGGAACTTGAAGATCAGGTCTATGAGCCCTTTCCTGTCGGAAGACTGGACAAGGATACAGAGGGGTTATTGCTGATTACGAATGATGGTCAATTAGCGCACCGGCTGTTATCTCCAAAAAAACATGTACCTAAGACCTATTTTGCTGTAATTGATAGAGAAGTCACTGATGAAGACATCAGAGCCTTTGCGGAAGGTGTAACACTTGATGACGGCTATGAAACTAAACCAGGTGAGTTGAAAATATTAAAATCCGGCATTCGCTCGGACATTGAACTGACGATAACTGAAGGCAAATTCCATCAGGTCAAAAGAATGTTCGAGGCAGTTGGAAGAAAAGTGGTGTACCTTAAGCGTATTTCCATGGGACCCCTGCCATTAGATGAAACCCTTGAGTTAGGGGAATACCGGGAGTTAACGGATGAAGAAGTGCAGTTGCTAAAGGAATACCAAGTAATATAAAAATAGGACAAGGCAGCATGCCTTGTCCTATTTTTTATCCTTGTAGAAATGAAGTTAACATCCAATTATGCTTGCTTAATTTTTCAATAAGTTCAGTAAACATATCACTGGTTACTTCATCGTTTACCTGTTCTGCAGCCTTTTTACCTTCCTTTAATTGAGAGATAAGCTGCGAGAAATCATTGACAACGTTTTGTACCATTTCTTCAGCTGTTAAAACTTCGGAAGTTTCTTCAATGGTTGCAAAGTGAAGGTATTCTTTTAATGTGGAAACTGGTTTTCCACCCGTAATTAATAATCGTTCAGCTAATTCATCCATGGTTCCAGCTGCCTCTTCAAATAGCTCTTCAAATTTTTCATGTAAGGTAAAAAAGTGAGGTCCTTTTACATACCAGTGGAAACGATGGAGTTTTGTGTATAATACATTCCAATTTGCGAGTTGTTGATTCATTACTTGTTCAAGGGTTAATGTTTGTGTCATATTTCATACCTCCTAATTATTATCTATACTAATTATAACATATATTAATTAAAAGTAAATATTAAATTAGAATTATTATAAATAAGGATGGAGAAATGTAATTTTTATAAGTAACAAATCTTAAAAATGGGTAATCTAAAAATATTTACGACACTGTCCCGCGTTTCCTGAAAATCGAAAGGGGGAAGCTGTATGAAACTCACACCGAAAGAAACCATTGAATTGCATGGCTTTAATAACTTAACGAAATCACTAAGTTTCAATATGTATGATATTTGTTATACACGATCGAGGGAAGAGCGCGAGGCATATGTAAAGTATATTGATGAACAGTACAGTGCCGAAAGATTGCAGAAAATATTAACCCACGTATCAGACATTATTGGCGCGCATGTATTAAATGTCGCAAGTCAGGACTTTGAACCAGCGGGGGCAAGTGTCACACTTCTCGTTTCAGAGGGACCAGTTGAAGACGCACCTTTAGAGCACTTTGAGGAGTCACCAGGACCGTTACCGGGTTCAGTAGTCTTGCAGCTAGATAAAAGTCATATCACAGTGCATACATACCCTGAATATCACCCAGATGAGGGGATTAGCACATTTAGGGCAGACATAGATGTATCAACGTGTGGAGAAATCTCGCCGCTTAAAGCACTGCATTACCTCATACGTTCGTTTGAAACAGACGTCATGACAATTGATTATCGGGTTCGTGGTTTTACTAGGGATAAGGATGGTTATAAATTATTTATTGACCATGAGATTAGCTCCATTCAAAATTATATTCCCGAGGACGTTGGCGAACTGTTTGATATGATTGATGTAAATGTGTATCAAGAAAATATCTTCCATACAAAATGTAAACTTCGGGAATTCGATTTAAACAACTATTTATTTGGCTATAAAAAAGAAACCCTACATCCAGAAGAGTTAATTGAAATTACCGAGAGAATTAAGCTGGAAATGGATGAAATTTTTCATGGGAAAAATATGGTGTAATACATGACAATTCTTTTCTTAACATATTTATGGAGAAAAATCATAGCCAAAAGGAAAGTGCGCAGCTTTATTAAAAAGTAAAGCTGCTTTTTGCATCTATCGTGTAAAATGAATGATATAGAAATGTTATATAGGGAGAGCGTTATGTTTTTAAAAAAAGTTACTTTATTAAAAGAAAAGATTCCCATTTTTAACGATTACCCTTTTTCCATCCCCTCAATAGCGAACCTGGACGAGATTAAGTTTGAGAGTAATGTCACCTTCTTTGTAGGTGAAAATGGATCCGGGAAATCAACTTTATTAGAGGCAATTGCTGATTAATGTGGTTTTAATACCGCTGGCGGTGGGAGAAATAATACTTATGAGGTATATGAGAAAGATTCAGGGCTTGGTAATTATATAAAACTTTCTTGGATGCCTAAAATTACGAATGGATTCTTTTTGCGGGCAGAATCGTTTTATCATTTTGCGACGCATATCGATGATGTGGATGAGAATGGATTTAAGGATTATGGCGGGAAATCTTTATTAAAGCAATCCCACGGAGAATCCTTTATGTCTTTATTTCTAAATCGATTTAATGGAGAAGCCATTTACCTATTAGATGAACCTGAGGCTGCATTATCCCCTGCACGTCAATTAGCCCTTCTGAAAGTTATCCATGACCTTGAAACACAAGGAGATGCTCAATTCATCATCGCCACACATTCTCCTATCCTATTAGGATATCCAGATGCAGAAATTTATAGCTTCGACCACGGTCAAATTTCGAAAATAGACTATGAAAGTACAGACCATTACACAATTACAAAATACTTTTTAGAAAATAGAAAAAGGTTTCTTTATGAATTGTTTAAAGAGGAATAAAGGAAAAAAAAAGTGAGACACACTAAAGTGCCTCACTTCTTTTTTGCTATAAAGGATAGGAAAATGAGAAGTCCCAAAATGAGTAGAGACACGCTCGAACCAATAAGGTTGTTTGGGCTTAAAATAAATCCAATAAAAATCAAACTCAACGCTAAGATGGCAATAATCGTAGTAAATGGGAACCATTTTACTTGAAATGAAGGTTTCATCTTATATTGCGGCCGGAGTTTTAAATGTGCTGCACAAATACCAATCCAAACGAGCATAATCGTGAACCCAGGGATGGTCATAAGATAACTAATGATATTACTAGGACTGATATAAGCTAGGAAAACGCCCACTAATAAACAGATTGTTGTAATCATAAGCCCTATAATGGGAATTCCGTTTCTTGATGTTTTCATCAATGCTTTCGGAGCAACATCGCTTTTTGCCATTGAAAAAAGTGTTCTTGATGTTGCGTAAATCCCAGAATTTGCGGCTGAAAGTACCGCTGTTAAAAGAATAAAATTCATTACATGTGCCGCACCAGGCAACCCTGTAATATTGAACACTTGAACAAATGGACTATCTTGACCGGTTACTTGATTCCAAGGAATAATACCGCAAATAATGATAATAGGGAAGATATAAAAAATAATAACCCGCCAAACAGCACCCTTAATAATACTAGGCATGACGCGTTCGGCATCCTTTGTTTCAGTTACTGCCACCCCAATTAATTCAGCACCGCCATATGAAAACATAACGACAAGAAAGGCACTCAGCATTCCACTCCATCCATGAGGGAAAAAGCCGCCATGGGCCGTATAGTTTGAAAGAGGGTCCTCAATATTACTTGGGAATATACCAAATATTATAAGTGCACCCAATACGATGAAAGCAACTAATGCAGCTATTTTTATTCCTGCAAACCAAAACTCTAGTTCTCCGTAATATTTTACCGGGAATAAATTAAAGCCAATAATGAAAGCTGCACAAAGCAGACTAAGCAGCCATAGTGGGATTGAAGGATACCAAAATTGCAGAAAGCTTCCTGCTGCTAATAATTCAACTGTTATTACAATGGTCCAATTAATCCAGTATAGCCAGCCGGTTATAAATGAAAGTTTAAAACCAAAAGCTCGATACAGAAGCAGCTGGACATTATGGTTGGGAAAAGCAATGGCCATCTCACCCAAAGCAGCCATTACGATGAATAATAGCAGCCCGCCTATTAAATACGTAAAGATAACACTAGGACCTGCTATACTTAACGTATCAGAGCTTCCTTTAAAAATTCCTGTACCAATCATTCCAGCTAAGGCAATAAATTGAACGTGCCTTGGCAGTAATCCTTTTTTTAAATCATGTTGATTATTTTCCATGATGATCCTACCTTTATTTATGGAGTTGTCACTTTTTCGCTTAAACGCTTTTACGCGTTAAAATATTATACTAATATATCATATTATACTAGATATTCAACACTATTTTAAAAATAAAAGCAAACAAGCACGCGAGGTTATCGCGTGCTTGTTTGCAAAAGCTGTTTATTCATATTTTAAGATGACATTTTAACTTTCTTTTGTGTTGTCGTCCATTTTCCGCGGCTTGGGCTTATTACCAAGTCATTATAGGCTAAAACATTTAAATCCCGTTGTATGGTGCGAGGAGTGATACCAAATTCCTCTACAAGTTCTTGCGTCGTGACTGTGCCTTTATTACGAATAAACATGTAGATACATTTGATGCGGTTTAACATCCGGTTAGTCGAAGGTTTCAAAGAACCACTCCCTATCCATTTTTAAAACCTATTGTCTATCCCTCTACCGACAGCCTCTAAGATTAGTATGTAATTTTTTCCCCGCAGACAACTCCTTTTTTTAATAGATAGTTGCAGTGGATACCCTGATGACTTAAATATATTGTACCCACAATTTCTGAAAATTTCCACCAATTGCGAATAATTTACATAAAAAACATATCTTATTAACAATAATTGTTCGTTTTTTTCCCTCCCTTTCCTGATTCTTACTATAGTCTATGGGTGTAAATGTTAAGATTATGACAAATCGATTGAATTATTTGTAAATTAATGATAGGACAAGAAGGGGAAAATCATTTCGTTTTTGTAAGGAAAATTGGTAAGATATTGGCGTAGGTGTAAATAACCAATTAAGGAAATAGGAGGAACACTATTGACAATAATTAATTGGATGGCTGAAGTAGAGAAGAGAAAAGATGATCTCTTGAGAGATACCCAGAGATTATTACATATTAAAAGTCTTTTAGACGAGGAAAATACTTTTCCCGATGCCCCGCTTGGCAAAGGTGTGAAAGAAGCATTAGATTTCATGCTTACTCTTGGTGAAAAAGACGGGTTCACTCCAAAGAATGTTGGAAATGTAGCTGGACATTTGGAATTTGGCGAGGGAGATGAGTTACTCGGTATCCTCTGCCATGTTGATGTTGTTCCAGAAGGTGACGGTTGGAGCAGTGATCCCTTTGCCGCTGAAATTCGCGATGGGAAAATATATGCCCGAGGAGCGATTGATGATAAGGGTCCTACAATGGGTTCTTATTATGCAATGAAAATAGTAAAGGAACTTGGTCTGCCGCTAAATAAACGAATCAGGATGATTATTGGTACGGATGAAGAAAGCGATTGGCGTTGTGTGGAGCATTATTTTAAAGAAGAAGAAATGCCAACCTTAGGCTTCGCACCTGACGCAGATTTCCCGATTATTAATGCCGAAAAAGGAATCGCAGATTTGGATATGACGCAGCAAAAGTCTATCACAGATACTGGAACAGCGAATGTTGAAGTTCTTACTTTTACATCCGGTCAAAGATACAATATGGTTCCGGATTTTGCAACGGCAACCTTATGCATTAAAGGGAGTCAAACGGAAGTTATCCAAAGATATACAGAGTTTATGAAGCAAAATAAATTAGAACACAGTTCTTATGTTGAAAAAGGAGACCTCATACTTGAAGTAAAGGGTGTATCTGCTCATGGAATGGAGCCGAAAAAGGGAATAAATGCTGGTTTATTTCTAGCAGAATTCCTTTCGAAATTGGAATTAGACGATTTGGCTGCACACTATTTTAAATTTGTCTCTCACTATTTCTTTAATGATTCCCGTGCTGTGAACCTAGGAGTAGCATTCTCAGATGAAATCTCTGGTGAATTAACCATCAACCCTGGGAAGCTTTCTTACTTCCCTGAGTCTGGCGGCAGCATTGGGATAACTTGCAGATATCCGGTTACGAACAATATGGAGGCTGCCAAAGGAAAGCTAGATGAACTTTTGTTAAATGAAGGTTTTGCGATTACAAAATTTAAGGACACCAAACCCCACCATGTCGACGAAAATGAATTCTTAATTCAAACCTTAAAAAAGGTTTATGAAGAACAAACGGGTGAAGAGGCTGAATTGATTTCGATTGGCGGAGGAACATATGCACGGTCCTTAAAAGCAGGTGTAGCATTTGGTCCCTTATTTCCAGGAAGACCAGATATAGCCCATCAAAAAGATGAATATATCGAAATCGATGACTTATTGAAAGCGACTGCTATTTATGCACAGGCCATTTATGAGTTAGCTAAGTAATGAACATTAGGGGGAGTGTAAGAATGGAATTTGCATTATTGAACGGGGAAATTATTGAGAGGTCCGAAGCCATGATAGATGTAGAAGACCGAGGCTATCAGTTTGGTGATGGTGTTTACGAGGTAATACGTGTTTATAATGGAAAGATGTTTACGGCAGCTGAACATTTAAACAGATTTGCAAAAAGTGCTGAAAGTATAGGGATTTCATTAGCATATACGAGTACTCAATTAACTGGCCTGTTAGAAAAATTAGTTATAAAAAATAATCTTGTGACAGGCAATATTTATATGCAGGTTACTCGAGGGATTGCACCTCGTAATCATGTATTTCCAGCAGGCTCTGTTCCTCCAACACTAGTGGCCTATACAATTCGGGGAGTTAGACCGTTCGACAACCTGAAAACAGGTGTAAAGACCATCTTGACGGAAGACATTCGCTGGCTTCGCTGTGATATTAAAAGCTTAAATTTACTTGCGAATATACTAGCTAAACAAAAGGCCAGCGAAGAGGGGTGTTTTGAAGCCATTCAGCACCGCGGCCAAGATGTCACAGAGGGCAGTTCATCTAATATTTTTATCGTTAAAGATGGGACGGTCATCACCCATGAATCGAACAACTTAATCCTAAAAGGAATTACGAAAGATGTTATTTTGGACCTTTGTATAAAAAACAATATCCCAGTAAAAGAGCGGACAGTCTCGTTAGCAGAACTTGATGAAGCTGACGAAGTATTTTTATCAAGTACAACAGCAGAAGTAACGCCGGTGATTGAAATAAGCGGGCAGAAAGTTAAAACGGGAGTTCCTGGGCCAATCACCAAAAAATTGCAGAAACTATTTGAAAAAGAAATTGAAAAACAATGTGGTGTACTTGTTGATAAAGATATGTAGCGAATGTGCGTGCAGCGGATTAAAACATCTGGTGCACGTTTCTCTTTATGTTAGGCTGTTTTTCTGCGGAAACTGACAAAGTATAAGATAAGAGCCCTAATAATGCTGTTAAATACACTCAACATAGGAAAAAATAGTCTAAAATAAGAAAAGGAATGATAAATATGAACAAGCAAACACATTATTTCTTCGCTATTAAAATTCCACAAGAGACAAAGCTGATCATGAAAAAGCATAGAGATAGGTTTAAAGAAATTCTCCCATTCAGCACCTGGGTTCACCATGAAGATTTACACATTACATTAGCCTTTTTAGGCAATGCACCTGCAGAGAAACTTTCTATTGCTATAGAAAATGTTCGCGAAGCTTTACGTGAATGTAAGGGATTTCCTTTAGAAATAAACAATCTTGGTACGTTTGGAAAGGTGGATTCACCGCGTATTTTCTGGGCGAATACGAGAGAAAGCAATGAGCTGCGAGAAGTTAGAGAAAAGGTGTTCAAATCCTGCTTAGAAGCTGGTTTTCAACTTGAAACAAGACCATTTAAACCTCATATCACCCTTGCACGAAAGTGGACAGGGGATCAGCACTTTCATAAAAGACTCCTTGATGAGTTACAGCCCAATCCGCTCCTATTTCAAGCAAATGAAGTAGTTTTATACCAAACACATCTTGATCAAACACCAAAATACGAAGTAAAAGAAAAATACCTATTGGAATAAACGGGTATTAAGGTCAAATCTTCATGAGGAACCAATTAGATTTGTCCTCAAGTAGGGGCATTAAGGACAAATCATCAAAAGGAATAAAATAGATTTGTCCTCAAAGAGGCGGTAAAGGACGAATCTCTTCTGAAAATTAATGTTGAAGGTTGGTTGTATGAAACAACTCTATTTTATTATCAATCCGAAGGCTAGAAATGGATACAGTTTAAACGTCTGGAAAAAAGTTGAATCCAAATTAAAGGATGATTATATTCCTTATTTGGCCTTTTTTTCAGAATATCACGGTCATGCGATTAAACTAGCGGCACACATTGCGGAGGAAAATAATGACCATAAAGTCATTATTGCCCTTGGGGGCGACGGAACCATAAGCGAGGTAATGAATGGAGTTGTAAAATATAAGAATATTACTCTAGGTTTCATACCCGGTGGTTCAGGAAATGATTTTTCAAGAGGATATCATATACCCGCAAATCCAAAAGAAGCAGTAGAGTTTATTCTTGGCCTGATGGAAAAAGAAGCACCATTAATCGATATTGGTAAGGTTTCTATGAAAGATAATTGTGAGCATTATTTTATTAATAATATGGGTACAGGGTTCGATGCACTAATTTCATATGAAGTGAACCGATCTAAAATGAAAGCTTGGCTAAATAAACTATCTTTAGGCCGACTGGTTTATGTGTATTTTTTACTAAAAAAGCTTTTTTCTTATAAATGCTCAACAATTGATTTATCAATTGACGGGAGCAGGCATATACTTGAACAAACGTGGTTTGTAACTGTTTCCAATCAACCCTATTACGGAGGAGGCATGAAAATTGCCCCTGGGGCAGTCCCAAATGACGGACTCTTAGACATTACAGTCGTTCATCATTTATCTAGGTTGAAGCTATTATTGGTTTTTATCAGTGTTTTTTGGGGGAAGCATATCCACTTTAAAGAAGTAAAAACATTTAAGGGACAAATGGTTACAATTCAATCCTCATCACCTTTATATGTCCATGCAGATGGTGAAGATATTGGATTTACCCCCTTAAACATTCATGTTCAAACCAAAACGCTAAAAGTCTTAACGAGGGTGCGAAGTTTGCGAGATATTGATCTGAAAGAGAGGGACGTGAATGAATCCCAATGAACGAAATTTCCAAGCCTATTTAGATGAGATGGATATCATTACGATTCTTCTTCCACTTTCCTATCATCATGGTTTGTCTTCCACTTTCTCGATTACCGATGATTCACAGCAGGTTAAACCGATACAATTGATCAAAAAACAGCAAATTGAGAACCATAATAAATATATATGCAGGCTTTCTGAGGAAATTTCTTTTGGTCATCCCTACTGGATTTTAGATGAGCATGGAGGAAAAACCGATCTTCAAATTGGGGCTGTCATTCGAACAGGAGCATTTGATGAACGTTTTTTCTATGATGGAAATGACCTAGGGGTTAAATGTGAGGCCAATCAAACACAGTTTAAAATTTGGGCACCAACAGCTGCACAAGTAAAAGTAAAATTACGAAAAGCTAATAGTACTTTTTCAGAAATTATCAAGATGAGACGGGAAGAAAAAGGGGTATGGTCAACGGTTGTTCACTCTGATTTAGAACTTTATCAATATACGTTTCTAGTCCTTGTAAATCAGGAATGGCGGGAATCAGTTGATCCATACGCCGTTGCAGTCACTGCGAATGGAGAGTTAGGGGTTATTGTAAAGTTAGAGAAAACACGGAGAGAAAAACCACCGCTGCCTCCTTTTGAAAATCCAGTAGATGCGATCATTTATGAAACGCATATCAGAGATTTCACCATCCATCCCAATAGCGGCGTTAAACAAAAGGGACTCTATCTTGGTGCTGCAGAGTTAAATACAAAAAGTAAAAATGGCGAACTCACTGGACTCTCCTATGTTAAGGATCTAGGCATCACACATATTGAATTCCTGCCTTTCAATGATTTTGCAGGAGTAGATGAGTTAGATCCTGCTAAAGAATATAATTGGGGGTATAACCCTATTCACTTTAATGTGCCTGAAGGCTCGTATTCAACAAATCCCTCAGACCCCTATTCAAGAATCATTGAACTTAAGAAATTAATTGATTCTATTCACAGTCAAGGAATAAGAGTGATTATGGATGTTGTCTATAATCATGTATATATTCGGGAAACATCCTCTTTTGAAAAAATCGTTCCGGGTTATTACTTCCGCCATAATGAGCTTGGGTTCCCAGCAAACGGAACGGGTGTTGGAAATGATATTGCCTCTGAGAGAAAAATGATGAAAAAGTTTATCGTAGATTCTGTTCGTTTTTGGATGGAGGAATATCATATAGATGGGTTTCGATTTGATTTAATGGGGATTTTAGATATTGATACCATGCAGGAGGTTAGAAAGACCTGTGATAGCATTCAAAAGGGAACGTTAATTATTGGAGAAGGCTGGAACTTGAATACTCCACTTCCAATTGAGAAAAAGGCAATCCTTCGGAATCAATCTAAGCTTCCAGCAATTGGTCAATTTAATGATAAATTTCGTGATTCGATCAAGGGGAGTACCTTTAATTTGTATGACAAAGGGTATGTACTTGGAAATGAGCATTACCATAAAGGCGCACTAGAAACCATAACTGGCAGCATTGGTTTAGATGAACCAGCCAGTGGTCTTTTCAATCAGCCCACACAATCGGTGAATTATGTAGAATGTCATGATAATCACACTATGTGGGATAAACTTGGTTCTTGTCTTTCAGATTTAGACCCTTTATTCCATATTAAATATCACCGGCTTGCAACTGCTATTGTATTATTATCACAAGGAATACCTTTTCTTCACAGTGGACAGGAGTTCTTCCGAACAAAACGAGGCGATGGGAATAGTTATAAATCCCCTAATCATATTAACCAGCTTGATTGGGATCGTAAGGACCTCCATCAAGATAATGTTGAATATATCAAAGGTCTAATTCAAATCCGTAAAGCCTTACCGTGCTTTCGAATGAACAATGCGGAGGAAATACGAACAAATACTCATATTTTACCGCTGCCAACGCCGCTTATTGGGTTTTCCTTTCAAAATCAAAGCGAAGATTTTCGGGAAGTGCTGCTTTTGATTAACCCTTTGAGGAGAAAACAAACGATTGAAATTTCTACCGGAGCTTGGAACGTAATTGCCAATGATAAAAAGGCGGAAATTTATTCCAAACAAAGAGTAGAAGGTAAAGAAATCGTTCTAGAGCCTGTTTGTGTAACTATACTGGCAAAAAAATAGTTTGTTCATATATACTTGACTACTAAAGCCAATTGGAGATAAAATTTATTAAGATGGCTATTGTGTGCTATTGTCCAATAGCTTTTTTTATTTTTCTAAATAATATTTTCTACTAAAACTACTAAATGGGTGTTTTTTGACCTATTTTTAGAACGGCATACATTGAAGGTGAACAATATTGGAACATATATTAGGACAAGAATGGGAGATTGTCCCTGCGGGGGGTAAAACGGGAGAGGCTTTTTTTGCTTGCTTTGAAGACCAAAGGCTTTTTCTAAAACGCAATTCCTCTCCATTTCTAGCCGTATTATCTGCAGAAGGAATCGTCCCAAAGCTTGTTTGGACAAGACGATTGGAAAACGGAGATGTGATTACAGCACAGCAATGGCTGCCTGGGCGGGAATTAAAGTCTGCCGATATGAATCATGAAGCTGTTGCAAGGATGCTTAGGAAAATTCACCGCTCAGAACCAATGGTTGCGATGTTAAGCAGGCTTGAAATGGAGCCATTACAGCCAGACACAATTTTTCAATCAATCATTGACCAATTGGATGAAGAGGTACTATCATTACCCGTTGTAAAAGAAACACTGAGTTTTCTACTAAACGAGGAAAAAAATATTCTTTCTAATGAACAGGTAGTGTGTCATGGCGATGTCAACCATAACAACTGGCTGTTAACAGAAGACAACCAGTTGTATTTAATTGACTGGGATGGTGCGATGATTGCTGACCCGGCAATTGACCTTGGCATGCTGCTTTACTGGTATATTCCTGAGGATAGTTGGAATAGCTGGTTAGCCATGTATGGTAAACCGTTAACAGAAAATTTAAAGCTCCGAATGAAATGGTATGTGGCACTGCAAACCCTATCTTCCATTCAATGGTACAAGAACAAAGATAGGAATCAGGAAATGGAAAAATGGATCACTTTTTTAGATGGTCTTTTATAATTAAGAAAACGAGTCAATATTTGATACCCATTGAGACAAATTACCTTGGTTAGAAAGTATATGTTCATCCAAATCAGCTGTTTGGGCACCATGCTGACTGTAATTATATACCTCCTGTAAAACACTTTTAACATTTTGATCAATTTGTGTGTTTACCATTAAAGATTTTACTAATCGTTCCAATTGTTCACATTCGGAAACAGATCCACAGCAGTCGGTTTGATGATTATTTAAAATATCTTTTAGTAATGAAACTTGGTCCTGATGACTTAATGGCATGTTCGAACACCCTTTCAAGTGAAAATAAAAAGAATTCACAGTTAGGTTGTGAATTCTTTTTTTGTTTATACATTAATGGTACACCCCATTATTACCAATAATAAAATGAATATGATTTTTAGGAGTGGCAAAATGAGACTTAGGAATAAACCATGGGCAAGGGAATATATTGAGGCACATCCACAGTATATTGTGGCCGACCCAGAAACTTATAAAGGAAAGTGGCATGAGGTTTTTAACAATCAACAGCCGCTTCATATCGAGGTAGGGACAGGCAAGGGACGTTTTATTACAGAAATGGCTAAGGCCCACCCCGACATTAATTATATGGGAATTGAAATTTATGATTCGGTTATTGTGAAGGCGTTAGATCGGCTAATTGAAGCAGATTTACCAAACCTAAGGCTGCTTAATGTGAATGCGGGTGACTTAAATAAATATTTTGAAAAAAATGATGTTGATAGGGTCTATTTGAATTTCTCAGATCCTTGGCCAAAAACTCGTCATGAAAAAAGAAGATTAACCTATAAGGATTTCTTAAAGCTTTATGAATCCATATTGGTGGATAAAGGAGAAATCCACTTTAAAACGGATAATCAAGGATTATTTGAATATTCTTTAAAGAGTTTTTCTGAATATGGGTTATTATTAACCTTCCTCAGCCTTGATCTTCATAAAAGTGAATTTGAAGGAAACATCATGACAGAGTATGAGCAAAAGTTTTCTGAAATGGGAAATCGTATCTATCGTTGTGAAGTAAAATATCAAAACTAATCGCAGGACAGTCTTTCAAAGGGACTGTCCTTTTTATATGTGTTAATATGGAAATAACAGGACAAAGGGGGAAGGAAATGGAAACGTTAACAATCGGCAGGGTTCAGCTTACATGGTTATCAGGAGGAGTCACAAATTTAGATGGCGGTGCAATGTTTGGTGTAGTTCCCAAAGTATTGTGGTCGAAAAAGTATCCGCCTAATGACAAAAACCTAATTGAACTTCCTACAGATCCAATCTTAATCCAAATGGATGGCAAAAATATTTTAGTGGAAGCAGGAATCGGAAGCGGAAAATTATCGGAAAAACAACTTCGGAATTTTGGTGTTACTGCGAAATCTGACGTGGAGGGATCATTACAAAAGTTAGGGTTACATCCAGAAGATATTGATTATGTTTTAATGACACATATGCATAATGATCATGTGGGTGGATTGACCAAGTTGGAAGATGGGGAGTATCAATCAACATTCCCTAGAGCCAAGATTATTACCTCAACCATTGAATGGGATGAAATGCGGAATCCAAATATACGCTCAAAAAGTGCATATTGGAAGGAAAATTGGGAAGCAATCCAATCACAAGTGATTCCATTTGATGAAAAATGGAGTTTGGGAGCCATTAGTATGTTTCATACGGGAGGTCACAGCAATGGACATTCTATCCTTATGATTGAGGATGAAGGAGAAATGGCTATCCATATGGCAGACTTAATGCCGACACATGCCCATAAAAATCCTTTATGGGTTATGGCCTATGACGATTACCCGATGGATTCAATAGCGGCAAAGGAAAAATGGGGGAACTATGTGAAGGATAAAAATGCTTGGTTCACTTTTTATCATGATGCTTTTTACCGAGCAGTTAAATGGGGCCCAGATGGGCAAATTCTCGAAAGCATAATGAGAGTAAAATAAGGTCAAAATAACAACGAAACTGCCGTACCCATTATGGATACGGCTTCTGTCTTTTATAGGGCTGGCTCTGTGGCTGCTTTTACGTCTAAAAGGGTACCTGTTGAAGCGTCTGCTATAAATTCAAATTGCTCATTAACTCCATTATGGCTTTTTGAGATACCGCCCTTATAAACCTGATACTTGATTTGGTGCTTTTCAAAAGGCTCTGTGACCATATGTATCCAAGAGCCGCTAATCGGTCCATTTTGATTAAATTGTTTTTTGACGTTCTCCAATACTTTTTCAGGGGAAACATATGTCTTTTGTGAAATGATTTCCTTAACAGCATAGCCGCTGATGACTCCGACTGCGGCCCCAAGGATAAATGATTTCCAGTTCATAAAGCACCTCCAAAATAAAATTGCGCTTATTTCCAGTATATCTCATTTAGTAAGAGGAACATAATAATTCCTTTAGACAAATTAATTATTGGTAAGCGATGCAAAATTTCAGTAATATAAAAATATACATATTGTTGTACATACTCAATTGAGGGGGAAATATCTTTGAATCAACAGACATTGAATCTTTTTAAAACATTAACGGAACTACAAGGGGCACCTGGCAATGAACATTTAGTCAGAAATTTCATGAGAGAACAGTTAGCCCAATATTCAGATGAAATTGTCCAAGATAAACTAGGAAGTATATTTGGGGTTAAAAAAGGTACTCAAACGGGACCAACCATCATGGTTGCTGGTCACATGGATGAAGTAGGATTCATGGTTACGCAGATTACGGACAATGGGATGCTGAGGTTTCAACCACTAGGAGGCTGGTGGAGTCAAGTATTATTAGCGCAGCGTGTTCAGGTTATGACAAATAACGGACCAGTAATTGGAGTCATAGGCTCTATACCTCCACATTTATTAGATGAATCTAAGAAAAACAAACCAATGGATATTAAAAATATGCTCATTGATATTGGTGCGGATGATCGTGAAGACGCAGAACGCATCGGAATTAGACCAGGTCAGCCGATCTTGCCAATTTGTCCTTTTACACCAATGGCAAATGAAAAGAAAATTCTCGCAAAAGCGTGGGACAACCGTTACGGCTGTGGTCTTGCTATTGAACTTCTTCAGGAGGTAAAAGACGAAACCTTGCCGAATATCCTCTATTCTGGGGCAACGGTTCAAGAGGAAGTAGGACTCCGTGGTGCACAAACTGCAGCCAATATGATTAAACCAGATATCTTTTTTGCATTAGATGCGAGCCCTGCAAACGATATGTCTGGAAGTAAATCAGAATTTGGTCAATTAGGGAAGGGAGCGTTACTCCGAATTCTAGATAGATCAATGGTAACACACCGTGGATTAAGAGAATTTATTCTTGATACGGCAGAAACAAACAAAATCCCGTACCAATATTTCGTTTCGCAAGGTGGAACCGATGCAGGACGCGTACATCAATCAAATGAAGGTGTCCCAAGCGGTGTAATCGGTATTTGTTCACGCTACATTCATACACATGCTTCTATGATTCATACGGATGATTATGCTGCAGCGAAGGAATTACTTGTTAAGCTTGTAAAGGCTTGTGATCAAACAACGGTAGATACCATCAATGCAAACAGTTAATTGAGATGAAGGAGGCATGGATGATGCCTTCTTTTTATGTGGAAAAAAGGAGACTGAAATATGAAAGTAATTATTGGGTCAAATAATCCTGCAAAAGTTGCTGCAGTAAAAAGATCTTTTCATAATCAACAAACGGAGTTTCTTTCGTTAGACATCCCCTCAGGAGTAAGTGAACAGCCATTTTCAGATGAAGAGACCATTAAAGGAGCTATTAATCGAGCAGTTGGTGCAATGCAAATGGGGAATGGCGATATTGGAATCGGTCTTGAAGGAGGGGTACAGGAATCTGCTCATGGTTTGTTACTGTGTAATTGGGGTGCTTTAGCTTCAAAGAATAGGGAACCGATTATTGCTGGCGGTGCAAGGTTACTCCTCCCAGAAGAAATTGCAGGGAGATTAAGAGCTGGAGAAGAACTAGGACCAGTAATGGTCGATTATGCTAAAAAAGAAAATGTCCGTAAGAATGAAGGAGCGATTGGCATCTTTACCAATGGTTTGATAAACCGTTCAGAGATGTTTTCACATATTACGAATCTTTTAGTAGGACAATATCACTATCAAACAGCCATGAAAAATAAATAATAGTGATATCTATCCTGTTTTGTCGCTAAATATCGACAAAAAACTTGTCATTTCTACTTTATGGAATGTATGATGTAGATAGGATAATTGTCGTTATAGGAGGCGAAGGAAGCTGAGATTCTTTAATGCCATTTTGATTGTACTCGTATCCATTTTTTTACTAAGTGCCTGTGGAAAATCGAACTTTAAAGCAGAAAGTAAAGAAACAATTAAAGTAGTAAAAGAAGCACTTAATGAAAAGGACAAAAAGACAAATAAAAATAGTGGAGATATTGATTTTTACTTACCATTTGGTTATGAGATCGAAGATGAATCTCCGAATAATATACTTTTAAAAAATGGATCAAAAAAATATATTCTTTTTAATAATCCTCAAGAAAATAAAGCAAGCGATGTCGTGTATAAATCAACAGTTGCACAAAATAAAGACATTGAGATAAATGAGAAATTTAAGGAAAACGATCAGTTTGGTTACTTAATTATCAACCAATTAGAAGAAGATATGAATGAAATGACCATTGGGATAGGTGGAACAAAAATTACTACCCTGATTAAAACAAGCAGCTTAAAAAATGAGGCGGCAGCGATGACACAAATCGTTAAATCTGTGGAAAATGGAAAATAACGAGAATTTTTTTAAAAGGAGAGATTTGGTTTGGAAAATTTAGCTTCTATAGAGCAATTTGAACAGCTTCGTGATGGAGAAAAAACAATATTCATGTTTTCAGCAAACTGGTGTCCTGATTGTCGGGTTATTGAGCCGATACTCCCAGAAGTAGAGGCGAAGTATAGTGAATTCACTTTTATTCATGTTGATCGAGATCAGCATATTGAGTTATGCCAACAGTTAGAGGTCTACGGTATTCCAAGCTTTATCGCATTTGAAAACGGGAAAGAACTAGGTCGATTTGTAAGCAAAGATCGGAAAACCCAAGAAGAAATAGAAGAATTTATTAATGGTTTAAAATAAACCATTCCAAAACCTCCATCGTCTTTCTTTTGCGATAGAGGTTTTTTCATGTACAATGAAGGGGCTATGGAGGGATGAAAATGAAAATGGATAGTATTAAAATGAAAAGAGAATTAGAATCACGCTTAGCTGGTGATGATCGGTTAATCACATATGATCGAGAAAAGGATCAGCTGCGGATTGAAAATAAAAGTATTGGAAAAGGAATAACGATAACGTTAGCAGGTATTGTTGCTAAGTGGTATACAGAAAAAGAAAAGGCAATTGATGAAGTGGTTTATTATGTAGAAGAAGGTCTGAAGGCCATGACGGATACAGTCCAGTTAACAGACCATGAGAAAAAAATTTTTCCAGTTATTCGCTCTACCTCCTTTCCGCTTGAAGCCGAAGAAGGTGTTGCATTTTTAACGGATGATCATACAGCGGAAACCAAAATATATTATGCTTATGATATGGGAAATACATACCGTCTAATAGATTCACGAATCATGGAAAAAGAGGGATGGCAGGCAAGCCGGATTAAAGAAATTGCCTTATTTAATGTCAGATCCCTGAAGACAGCTTTGAAAGAGGACAAAGTAGCTGGAAATACATTTTACTTTCTAAATTCAAATGATGGATACGATGCAAGCCGGATATTAAATAAAGGCTTTTTAAATGAGATGAATAAAAAAATCACTGGGACCATGGTACTTGCTGTTCCCCATCAGGACGTCTTAATTATCGCCGATATTCAAAATAACACAGGGTATGATGTATTAGCACAAATGGCCATGAGCTTTTTTGCGAATGGCCGTGTGCCAATAACGGCATTATCTTTCTTGTATGAGGATGGAGAACTAGAACCAATATTTATCTTAGGGAAGACAAGAAATACGGACGGAAAAGGATCACGATAAGTGGTCTTTTTTGCTTATTCTTAGATTTTTTGTCGAAAAATTAATAATACCTGTTAAAATAGAGTGATAGAAAGAGTAGAAAGAGTGATTGTTTTGAGCTGGATACAAAACTTTTTTCAAAAGTTTATAAAGGACAAGGATGATGAATATGCTGAATATGACATACATAACAAGCAGCAGGATAGAATTTCGTCTCATAAAATATTGGAGGGCCGTCATTATCTAGAAACTAAAATTTCTTATCAATATCCTAAAGGAAGCCTTAAATTCCAGCTGAAATCTGAGGTACCTATAGTTAAATCTGAAAAGGCAGACCGCCGAATTAGGCAAGAGCAAGCTCCTGAAAGTAAAAGTTCAGAGAAAAAGAACTTGCCGGAAATTAAAAAAATTCTGCCTCCTGTTCAGAAAAAACCGTTCCAGCTGACAGAAATCCCTTCACCTATTTTTGGGTTTAACAGACCTGCTAAAGCAACAGAGACTGTTGTAGAACATGAGTTGAGCCATTTCTTTGATGATGAAATAGAATACCAATTGGATTCAAGGACCCAAGCAATAGAGCCAGAGTCATATACTGAAATTGAAATAGCTGCTTCTGAGACTGCCGTTGGGTTAACCGAAGTAGTG
>NZ_JBALNB010000028.1:0-32226 GCF_036962345.1 Neobacillus vireti | reverse complement strand
ATAGTTGCGGATAGCCGAGAATAGTTGCGGATGGCCGAGAATAGTTGCGGATAGCCGAGAATAGTTGCGGATAGCCGAGAATAGTTGCGGATAGCCGAAAATACTTACGGAAAAAGAAATTAGTCGGAATGGGATGATATCAATGAGGCATCAAAAAATGAATCAAATAATGATAAAAGAGGCTGGACTCCAAATCTAATCGGATATGGAATCCAGCCTCTTTCTTTATTCTAATAAAGTGGTAGAGGTGAGAAATATGATTATGCTAACAGGTCAAAGCTTGACATTGGAACAAATGAAGAAGGTTTTGTACCAAAAAGAAAAGGTTTTTGCTTCTGATATAAGCATGGAGCTTGTAAAAAAGAGCCGTGAAGTAGTTGAGAAAATTGTTTCCGAGCACAAAGTAGTCTACGGTATTAATACTGGATTTGGAAAATTCAGCGATGTATTAATCGATAAAGAACATGTAAGGGATTTACAGCTAAATTTAATTCGCTCTCATGCTTGTGGAGTTGGTGAACCATTTCCGGAAATTGTTTCAAAAGCGATGGTTCTCTTACGTGCAAATGCACTTTTAAAAGGGTATTCAGGTGTTAGACCTATTCTTATTGAAAAACTAATTGACCTGGTTAATAAAGAAATTATTCCCGTTATTCCACAACAAGGTTCTCTTGGTTCAAGCGGTGATTTAGCGCCTCTATCTCATTTAGCATTGGTGCTGATTGGAGAAGGCGAAGTATTTTACAAAGGAAAGGTGATGGAATCGATTGATGCCCTTCAAATGGAAGGAGTTCTTCCTATTACATTAGAGGCAAAAGAGGGTCTAGCGTTGATTAATGGAACACAGGCAATGACGGCAATGGGAGTGGTCGGCTATCTAGAAGCAGAGCAACTTGCCTATGAAAGTGAACTGATTGCCGCAATGACAATGGAGGGATTGAACGGGATCATTGACGCATTTGCGGAGGAGGTTCATATCGCACGAGGCTATCAGCAGCAGATTGATACAGCAGCAAGAATTCGTCGATACCTAAGTGATAGTTTATTAACCACATTACAGGGAGAATACCGTGTTCAGGATGCTTATTCCATACGATGTATTCCTCAAGTACATGGTGCTTCCTGGCAGGCATTGGATTATGTAAAGGAAAAATTAGAAATTGAAATGAATGCGGCTACTGATAATCCATTAATCTTTGAAGATGGTGAAATAGTAATCTCAGGAGGAAATTTTCATGGTCAGCCGATTGCGTTTGCAATGGATTTCATGAAGATTGCTGTAGCGGAGCTTGCAAATATTTCGGAAAGACGAATTGAAAGATTGGTAAATCCACAGTTAAATGATTTACCTCCTTTTTTAAGCCCTGAGCCTGGTCTGCAGTCAGGGGCAATGATTATGCAATATGCAGCGGCGTCGCTCGTATCCGAAAACAAAACGCTTGCCCACCCTGCAAGTGTTGACTCCATTCCTTCATCTGCCAACCAAGAGGACCATGTAAGTATGGGAACGATTGCTGCAAGGCATGCTTATCAGATTATCCAAAATGCTAGAAGAGTATTAGCCATTGAATTAATTTGTGCAATGCAGGCTGTTGAAATTCGCGGCGTTGAAAAAATGGCAAGCCAGACAAAGAACCTTTATGAGAAGGGAAGAGCACTTGTTTCTTCTATAAAAAAAGATCGAATTTTCTCGAAAGATATCGAAAGGGCAGCAGAAGGACTAAAAGAATGGGACTTAAGTAAGATTATACAAGAAAGTAAAAAGGCGTGAATTTCACGCCTTTTACTCTACTTCTTCTGTTTCGACTCTATTTTTAAATGCCTCCTGTACTACAATAAGCTCCTCGTCCCCGATGGCATCCTTTGAATGTCTTTCCACTAAGTTATCCTTTGGTAAATTTCCAGGATGACCTTTCTTTTTATGGTTAAAATGTTCTCCACGTGCCAAATCAAACACTCCTTTCGTCTACGAATGTATCATTCCCAAACGAAGGAAATTTATTATTCATCTTTCACTTTTTCTTTTGACTTTGATGGGCTGCACATACGGTCAAGCAGAAAACCAAAGAATACCATAAAGGCAATCGGTATCGTGTAATTCAACACATGAATCAATGTCATACTGTGTCTCACCACCATTATTTGAATATTATTAATATTTAGTCTATTTTAGTGTTGTTTATTGTATAAGTCAATTGTCACAAAATAGACAAATTATATTGATTTTTCATATGTTTTTACAAAAATTTGCCCATGGGAAAATAAGGTATTTTCGACTAAAAGCACCCTTATTTTCCAATAAACTTCCAGTTAAATCACGGAGCATCGATAGAGAATGAAGATTTTTTGTAGAAATATGGTAAAAAATGTTTAAAAAAAAGGTTCAAAAGATAAATGCAACCGACAAATTACAACACGCTACTGATAAAGTACTATATATAATAAGCTTATAAATTTAGAATTTAGGAATACGAAAAGTTGTCCATCAAATATAATGAATAATCAATGATTTATGAGTGGTTTGAAGCAGAAAAAGGCAAACCTATTGAAAAATAGGGACGCAAAGCCGAGGATCTAAGGTATAGGTTTTTTACTATGATGGCCGGGCTACCTGGAATACACAAAGTATTTTAGGGGTGGATGAGAGTGGTAATTACGGATAGTATGACGAATGGAATGGATGCAGAATGGTTGGAACTTATTGTTGAGGCAAAAGAACTAGGTCTTTCAAAGGAAACAATTCTTGATTTTCTCCATCAAAATGAGGTCAGGGACATACTAGTAAAGAATCGCTAAGATACATAAAGAACAAAGCATACTCCCAATTAAGGCTGTATGCTTTGTTCTTTTATTATTCGTTATTATTTTGATTGATCCGCCACTTATTGAACTCAAGAAAATCACGAAATTGTTCTTTTGAGACTCCAGATTCCATTGCCTCTTTTACAATGCTCATCCAATCGCTGTCTAATTCCTCTTTATTTATCTGTTCATTTATAAGATGATCTACTGGAACGTTTAACACAGCCGAAATTTTTTCTAGAAATTGAATAGAGGGATTTCTTTGCAGATTTCTTTCAAGCGAACTTAAATAAGATTTAGCAACGCCAGCTTGCTCTGCAAGTTCGGATAATGACATTTTTTTCTCTAAACGTAGTTTTTTAACACGATCACCTATCATTTGGCTCACACACCTACTATTTAATATTCCTACAATAATTTTATCAAAAAAGTTGAAAAAGTTCCATATTAAGAACGACTTATTATACAAAAAATATTCGTTTATTTCAAATATTTTTTGAAAAAAGAGCCTGATAACGATAATATTAAAATGCGGGTTTCCGTTTATATAAAGTATATATAAAAAAATAATAACAAAGGTTGGGAAGATGGATGATTGTTCTTAAATCGCAGAGGGAAATTGAAGCAATGAAAAAAGCAGGGGAAATCCTTGCATCATGTCATAAAGAAATTGCAAAAATGATTAAACCTGGCATTACAACTTGGGAAATTGATGAATTTGTTGATGAATACTTAAGTAAACACCATGCAACCCCAGAGCAAAAGGGCTATAAAGGTTATAAATATGCTACATGTGCCAGTATAAATGACGAGATTTGCCATGGTTTTCCTAGAAAAGAACCGTTAAAAGAAGGTGATATTGTTACCATCGATATGGTTGTCAATTATAATGGAGGCCTGGCTGATTCCGCATGGTCCTATGCAGTTGGAGCAGTATCGAAGGAAACAGAACGATTATTAGAAGTGACAAAGGAAGCACTTTATAAAGGTATTGAACAGGCTGTTGCCGGTAATAGAATCGGTGATATTGGTCATGCCATCCAAACGTATGTGGAAGGAGAAGGTTTTTCAGTAGTTCGTGATTTCATCGGTCATGGTATTGGCGCGGTAATTCATGAGAAACCAGATGTGCCACATTACGGGCTGCCTGGAAAGGGTCCAAGAATTAAAGAAGGTATGGTATTTACGATTGAGCCAATGGTGAATATCGGTACGTACCAAATGAAGATGGATAGTAATGGCTGGACGGCTCGGACGGTTGATGGGAAGTACTCTGCTCAATATGAACATACGATTGCAGTGACCAAGGATGGTCCGATTATCTTAACGGACCAAGAAAAATAAAAAACAGATCCCAAGAGATCTGTTTTACTTATTTTTACGAAGGTTTCCCAGCTCTTCCACCAAGGCCTGCATTTCATTAGGACTGAAAGAAGGCTTTTTCATGACCATGTCGTAAATTTCCTTTAACTCTTCATACATTTCTTCATCAAAGTGCGAAGGTTTAATAGCTCCAAGATTTAAAACTTTTAATTTTTCTTTTATTTGTTCAATCATATACTCCACATTTTCGATGGTTTTCTCTGATAAATTCATCCCGTCACCCTTTTCAAGAATTGTAATTGTAATTTTATCTTTTCATTTTAATTGGCAGATGTCAATCTAAACATGTTTTATTACAATGATTAGCGGGTAATAAAGAAATAAAGATAAAAATATGGCGAACTCTTGCTTTTGATAACAAGCTTAAAGCAAAATATAAAGTGATGATTATGGTGTTTTTTTTATAGTGATAAAAATAGTTTGAAAGGAGAGGTTAAAAAATGGGAAAGAACCTATTTTTAAGAGGCATGATTTATGGTGCAATCGCGGGCGGAGCGCTAAGCTTATTAGATAAACAAACCCGCCATGCAATGAAGGTAAATGTGAAAAAAGTTTATGAGCAAGTTTCCTATGTCGTTCATCATCCGAGTGAACTCACTGAAAATGTAAAAGAAACAGCGGAAAAGATTAGAAATACGATAGAGCAGGTTAGTGAGGACATTTCGTATATTACTGGGAAAGTTGACGAACTTCGTGAGTTAACCCCACAGGTAAAAGAAAGAGTCATGGAAACAATAAATACCTTTGATGATACAAACTCAGACCTTATGGAAGATTTACTAAAAGAAGTCAAGGTGGAAGAAGAAACAAGCATTAATTAAGTAATTTGAATAAATGATCGTTTAGGTTTAAAGGAGTGGTGAGTAAATGAAGAAGGAAGTGAATGTTCGTAAATCGTTGGTAAGACTTCTTTGGCATCGAATTGAAGAAGATGATATTTCTGGTTTATCCGCCCAACTTGCTTATTTTTTTCTACTATCACTATTTCCACTCCTAATATTCATTTTTACATTACTGCCGTATCTGCCCATTCCATACCCCGATATTCTTGGCAGCATCCGGGAGTTTGCCCCGCCTGACACGATGGACTTAATTGAAAAGAATGTTAATTATGTGATGAATAATCGAAATGGTGGATTGCTTTCTATTGGGGTTATCGGAACCATGTGGTCTGCTTCTAATGGAATTCATGCCTTAGTAAGAGCCTTTAATAAAGCATACAATGTGAAAGAAAGTCGTTCCTTTATCGTTTCTAGAGGTATGGCTATTTTGCTTACTCTTGGGATGATCTTAGTTTTTATTGTTGCTGTTTTACTTCCGATATTTGGAAGGGAAATTGGAGTGTTTCTCTTTTCTTATTTAGGCTTTAAAGGGGAATTTCTCCGCATTTGGAATATGTTACGTTTGGCAGGAAGCGCCCTAATTTTATTTATTATTTTCACGGGATTGTATTGGATTGCTCCAAATGTCAAATTACGCTGCAGAAGTGCTTTTCCTGGTGCAGTCTTTGCAACGGTTGGCTGGATTGTTTCTTCGTATGCATTATCCTTCTATGTGGGAAGTTTTGGTAATTTCTCCTTAACATATGGAAGTATTGGAGCTATTATTGTTTTATTAATTTGGTTATACATATCGGGCTTCATTATCATCATTGGCGGTGAAATTAACGCATTCTATAGTGAAAAGTACAAAACCAATTGCTAGACTTTTCCTTAATGAAATGTGCTGAGTTGTAAACAATAGTAGTGGGGAACAAGCAAATTGAATAGGGGGATTATCATGACAAAACATACAAAAAAAGATGGCGGCACAAAACAAAAAGGTAAAGGCAGCAAAGGAAATAAAACATCAGGATCTGCCAACGGCAGCAATGGCTATCACTAAATAAAACCGGGCTCAGCGAGCCCGGTTTTTTAACTTTTCAGCAGTCTTAAACTGTTAAGAATTACAAGAATGGTACTGCCTTCATGCCCGATGACACCATATGGCAAATCAAGCATTTGAAAAAAGTTTGAGGATATTAAAACCATAATCACGGTAATCGAAAAAATAACATTTTGTTTAATGATTCTATTCATCCGTTTTGAAAGCTGAATGGCTTCAGAAATCCTTGGCAAATCATTCTTCATCAACACCACATCCGCAGTTTCGAGGGCTACATCCGTTCCTTCCCCCATGGCAATACCAACATTTGCAATGGCCAAAGCCGGTGCATCATTTATTCCATCCCCAACCATTGCGATTGTTCCATATTTCTCTTTCAGAATTTTAAGCTGCTCCACTTTTTCTTCGGGCAGACACTCTGCAAAGAATTGGTCTACATGGCTTTCATCCGCTATGGCCTTTGCAGTTTTCTCGCTATCTCCAGTGAGCATGACTGTGTAAATATCCTGTTTCCTTAGATGTTCGATTGCAAGTTGGGTTTCTTGTCTCACAACATCCTTTAAAGCAATCATCGCGGCTAAGCAATTATTAATTTGTATAAAAACAAGTGTATTCCCTTTACTTGCCAGCTCTTCTGCTTTTCCATCCGCAAATACTAAGGCAGTTTCTCGGCCGACAAAATCCATTTTTCCAATTTTCCATTGTTCGCCATTGATATCAGCTTTTACACCCCATCCAGGAACATCCTCTAAATTCTCTGGCTGTATAAGATCTCGATTAAGGCTTTTTTTCACATATTTAACAATTGACTGTGCTAAAGGATGATTCGATTGATTTTCGATCGAAGCAGCTTTCCATAGCAGTTCTTCTTTATCAAACCGTTCATCTACAATAAAATCGGTCACTTCAGGTTTCCCTTTTGTCAGTGTTCCTGTTTTATCGAAGGCAATGGCTTTCACGTGACTGAGGTTCTCTAAATGGACACCGCCTTTTACTAAAATACCTCTTTTTGCTCCATTCGAAATAGCAGATAACGTGGCTGGCATGATCGAAGCAACAAGGGCACAAGGGGAAGCGACGACAAGCAAAATCATTGCACGATAAAATGACTCGTTCCAGCTCCAATCAAGCAGGAAATAGGGCAGGAACATCATCAATAACACGGCAGCTAAAACCGTTTTTACATAGGTACCTTCAAAACGTTCAATAAACAGCTGTGATGGAGATTTTTCACTTTGAGCAGACTGGACTAATTCAATAATTTTATGAAAAAGTGTTTCATTACTTGCCTTTGATGTTTGGACGGTGATTGCTCCTGTTAAATTAACCGTACCCGCAAACACTTCTTTATCCAGCCCTTTTGAAACGGGCATGGATTCTCCAGTAATAGCAGCTTCATCAATATTTGTAAATCCATTCTTAATGATTCCATCAGAAGGAATTCTTTCCCCAGGCTTTACAAGTATTTGGTCTCCAACTTTTAGCTCAGAAACAGGTACTCGTCGTTCCATTCCATTATGAATATGAAGGGCTTCTTCAGGCTGCAGCTCCATTAAGGAAGAAATTTCTTTGTGACTTTTGTTCATTGTATAGGTCTCTAAAGCACCGCTTACAGCAAAGATAAAAATCAATATTGCGCCTTCGGTCCAATAACCAATAATCGCAGAACCAATAGCCGCAAAAATCATTAACATTTCAACGTTTAGCTCTTTGTTTTCATAAGTAGCTTCAATCCCTTCTTTGGCTTTAGCAAAACCACCAATCACAAAAGCTAGTAAATAAAGAATAATAGAAGCAACATGATCTCCCGTTTTATCAGTTAACCATCCAGCTGCAATGAATACACCACTTAGACCAGCAGCTATCAATTCGATATGAGGTTTAATTTTTTCAAGAAGTCCAATCTTTGGAAGTTCTTTGGATAATCTCTTCGCATCCGTACTCATTACCTTTTCCCTCCTCTAATTTTTTCTAACTGTGCAACTCTACCACCACGAAAGTGCGTCTGCTTTCTTTCTAAATGAGAAAAATAATCATATTCACTACCCTTAAAAAACACGAAAGCTGTCATCATGAGGATGACAGCACAGATTGTAGAGCAGTCATCGTAAGGATGACTGAGACTTCAGTGATTTATTTTATTGATTTAATTTTACCATACAATTTATGTTAATAATATAAAATTGCTCCATGAATCCTAGGAGTTTTGCTGCTCAACCATTGGGAAAGTTTTTTTACCGAAAACGTACAGGATAATGGATAAGGTAAGCAGCATGGTACTGATGATATAAAAGAAACTAATTCCTTTGAAAAATTGAATAAATAGTCCCCCGATTATGGGACCGCTCAGACTTCCTAAACTAAAAAAGATACCGCATAATAAATTTCCAGTTGCTAACAGATTCCTAGGTACTAAATCCGTCATATAACTAATTCCAAGTGAAAAGGTCGAGCCTACGACCATACCTGATAAGAGGAAGGAGACAAAAAGACCAATAAAGGAATGTTCGAAAATACTTGCAGACGTAAAAGTAAAAAATCCAAGTAAAAGAATAACCATTAATAAATTTCTTCGGCCATATGTATCACTTAGGACTCCTAATGGCAGTTGTGTAATAATACCTCCAACGGCAAAGACTGTTAACATAATGGAAACTTTTGCTACGTCAATATCCATTCTTAAAGCGTAGACGGGAAAGCTGCCGTTTAAAGAGGATTCTAAAAAACCGTAGCAGAACGGAGGGAGGAAGGCTACCCAGCCAACCTTCATCGTTTTACTAAAGCGCTTGATGGTGTTAAGGAATGAATTGATTCCAACTTCTTGCTCTGGAAACTCATTTTTAAGTGTAAAGACAAACACCCAGCCGATGAAGCATAAGAGGGATGAAACAATAAAGGGAAGTGATTCATTAATATTTACGAGAGGTGTCATCAATGGTCCGCTCGCAAAGCCAATACCAAAAAACAATCCATATAGTGAAACGTTCCGCCCTCTTTTATCGGCTGGAGAGGAGGATGTAATCCAGGTTTGGGTAGCGAAGTGCAAGGCATGGTCACCAATACCAATCAAGGCGCGCAAACAAAACCAAAACCAAAAGGACTTCCACACAGGAAACATTGCGAGTGCAAGGACCACTAGGCCGCCTCCGAAAATAATTGTTGGTTTATACCCATATTTACGAAGAGGTGCTTCCATAAATGGAGAAATCAATAGAATTCCAATATAGAGTGCTATTGCATTTAATCCGTTAAGAGAAGAAGAAACTCCGCCCTTCTCGAATATTACAGCAATAAGGGGGAGAAGCATTCCTTGGGAAAAACCAGATATTGAAACAATCGTCACCAAGATCCATAAGCGAAATTTATCTTTATTCATAATAGGTCCCTCGTTATTTATTCGTTTGTAATCCCATAGAATGGCTACATGGAAGATGGTAACGAGAATACAAAGCATTTGCAAGTTAAATATTTTGCACGGTTTTAATATAGGAAAAATGGGGAAGTCTCATATTGGAGGATATTTTACATTTTTTAGTTGGGATTTTAACAATATTTTTTGGGAGGGACAATAGTTGGAAAAAATATTTATGATCCTTACCTTTATTGGGGTTCCACTTTCAGTAATCGGGACACTCATGCATTGGCCAACGATGCTACTTTTTATCGTTTATTGTGTTGCAATAATCGCTCTGGCTAGTTATATGGGGAGAGCAACGGAAAGTCTTGCCATTGTTGCAGGTCCGCGGGTCGGTGGACTGTTAAATGCTACTTTTGGGAATGCAGTGGAACTTATTATTTCTATCTTTGCTCTAAAGGAGGGATTGGTGGGTGTAGTTCTAGCCTCATTAACTGGGTCTGTACTCGGTAACCTGCTTTTAGTCGCGGGATTTTCCTTCTTTATAGGCGGCTTAAAATTTAAAAGGCAGACCTTTAACGTCCACGATGCCCGTCATAACTCAGGCCTCTTAATGTTCGCTGTCATTGTAGCATTCGTTATTCCTGAAGTTTTTTCGATGGAAATGAATGAGTCAGAAACATTAAGTTTAAGTATCGGGATATCCGTCATATTAATTTTGCTTTATCTTGCTGCACTGTTCTTTAAATTAGTAACCCATAGAGGGGTTTATCAAAGCGAAAATACCGAAAAACATCATGAGGAAGAACCAGAATGGGGGAAGGGCAAGGCTATCACTGTTTTGTTAGTTGCTACTCTAGCCGTTGCCTATATTTCTGAAAATCTTGTTCATACGTTTGAATATGTTGCAGAATCTTTTGGATGGACTGAGCTGTTTATCGGGGTGATTATTGTAGCCATTGTTGGGAATGCAGCCGAGCATGCTTCAGCGATAGTCATGGCCTTTAAAAATAAAATGGACATTGCTGTCGAGATTGCCATTGGCTCAACTCTGCAGGTTGCCATGTTTGTGGCGCCAGTGCTTGTTTTAATTTCCCTTTTCTTTACAGAATCGATGCCGCTTGTGTTTACGATGCCGGAATTGATTGCAATGGTAACCTCGGTCCTGCTTATTGTTGTTATCTCCAATGATGGTGAATCGAACTGGTTTGAGGGACTGACCTTACTTGCCGCTTATTTTATTATGGGGATAGGGTTCTTCCTGCTTTAAACACAAAGACTCTGAGCCGGTAAGCTCAGAGTCTCCTCTTTTTTAACTATTTTCGATGTAAGGGTAATCCATAATCTGTGCTATAATGTTCAAGCATATGCTATATTCGGGTAAAACCAATCGCTTTCTTGGGACCATCTATCACCAACCTTCATGTTAATTTATAAATGAAAAACACGAGTGTTGAATATCATATATGAGTGGAATCCCAACCTCCTTAAGTATAAATGGTTAGTCGATTGATTACTGCCCTCCTTTTTTAAAGGATAAGTATATTATAATTGATTATTCGAATTTTGTAAATGTTCAGATTATATTTCAGGAGAAAAAAATGGCATTATTTTATCGTACTTTATTTTTTATTATTGGGTTATTTATCATGACGTTTGGTATATGTTTAACAATTAAAGCAGAGCTGGGTGTTGGTGCTTGGGACGCATTAAATGTGGCTCTGACTCAAGGGGTCGGTTTAACAATTGGAACATGGGTAATTATCGATGGAGCCGTTCTTATCCTTGTGAATGCGCTTTTGATAAAAAAGAGACCCGAAATACTATCATTATTTACGATTATCTTGATAGGTTCATTAGTGGACTTTTGGATACTTATTGTTTTTAAATCTTGGGAGGCTACTGGATTTATCATTCAATTGGCCACGTTAGTACTGGGACTTTTTATTATAGCGGTTGGTGCTGCAATTTACTTACAGGCAAAGTTCCCATCGAGTCCTTTTGATTCTTTTATGATGGCAATCCAAAAGCGTTTTGGTGTTAATTTAATGACTGCAAAAACCATTGGGGAAATCATCGCATTAATTCCAGCACTATTTCTTAAAGGTCCCATTGGTTTTGGGACGATCATCATTACCTTTTTGATTGGACCCTTTATCCAGCTTTGTTTTCCGTACTTCGAAAAATTACTGAATAAACTAATCGCAAGCAGTTACGTGGAGAAATATTGAAATTTTTCGTGGTAATGGATAAAAATTTTCAACTCCGAAAACACTATGAGCAGACTTATCGTTGCTAATTGTGTGAAAGGAGTTTTCTTAATGAAAAAATTGATTCCCGTGATAACAACACTGCTATTACTGTTAGCCTTTTTGCCAACAGCTTCAGCTGAAAATGCTAAAAAAGAACCGGCAAACTATCAAGTTCCTCCTTCGGTTCGTAATATTACGAAGGAAAATACCTATCCGAATTCAACACAGGATTTACCTACCTTGCAGCCTAGTGAGTTAACAAAAAAGCTTATTGACTCTTCCAAGGTGAAAATTGAAAATCCAGATTTAATACGCATGCTGAATGAATCAAGTGTCAATAGTACCCCGTTTGCACTTGGATATCGTGCCATCGTCTATCTAGGTCAGTGGCCATTAAATTATGAATCAACAGAAACATCACCAAACTGGGAATATCAAAAGATTAATACAAATTATTACGATAACCGCGGCGGGACAGTCCCTTATCAAATTCATTATGTTCAAGAAGCGCAAAAAATGATCCGCGGTGGATTGACAGCTAAAATTGCTAGCGCAGAAGATGTTAAAAAGATGATGCTCTTAAAAGCGATGGAAAAAACTCGTCTTCCGCTCGCATTTGAAACCATTATCGGTGCTGGAACGAAGAATGATCATGTTTACAATATCCCTGTTAACCGTTTAGGGTACTTATACGCTTATGCACCTGCGGTAAATGAAAAAGGCAAAGTGACGTATGGTGAGGTCTACTTAATGCTAAAGGGAAGCAAAAAAATGATTGTAATTAAAAATGTAACACAGCAAGGAATTGGGGCATGGATTCCTGTACAGGATCATGTTTCATTTGGGTTTGCTGCGTCAGAAAGACCTAGATGAAGATGATGTTGAGGAAGAACTCCTTTTTGGGGTTCTTTTTTGAAATGAATGGCAAAAAGTGCTAGGATATTGGATGGAAGGGAGAGGAATGATTTGGGTAGTCCAACTTATGATAAAAATTCACAAGTTAGTTTTTTAAAGCAGCGATTAAACATGTTTCTAGATGTATTGGAATCAATCGATCCGGAGGATACGGATCTTGATGATATTGATAATTTAATCAAAATGATTGATGAATTAGAATCAAAATGTAAAGAATTCAATCATCGTGAAACCCCAGAGTCTGTTTAACTACAGGCTCTTTTCTTTTGGAAAACCTTTATCTTTAAATCGTTTGTTTATAGGAGTATAATAATAGTCGTATAAATAGTTGTAATTTTTAAATAGATTGCGAATCGGATAAGGGGAAAGGGGTACTTTAGGTGAATATCGAGAAATTTCAGGAGAGCATGTACAAATTGGTAGTGGAAACCTCTACGAAGCTTCCAAAGGATGTCCGTCGGGCAGTGCGTTCGGCAAAGGAAAAAGAAAACGCGGGTACAAGTGCAGCAATGAGTCTCGCCACAATTACTAATAATATTAAAATGGCAGATGATCAAGTTTCACCAATTTGTCAGGACACTGGTTTGCCAACATTCAAAATCAAGACGCCTGTTGGTGTAAATCAATTGGAACTAAAAGAAGCGATCAAAAATGCAATTGTAATCGCAACCAAAGAAGGAAAACTGCGCCCTAACTCTGTGGATTCTCTAACAGGGGAGAACAGTGGAGACAACCTCGGAGCAGGTTTACCGGTTATGAAATTTGATCAATGGGAAAAAGATTATATCGATGTACGTTTGATTTTAAAAGGCGGCGGCTGTGAAAATAAAAACATCCAGTACAGTTTGCCATGTGAGTTAGATGGACTTGGACGAGCAGGTCGTGACCTTGACGGGATCCGAAAATGTATCATGCATTCCGTGTATCAGGCACAAGGCCAGGGCTGCAGTGCAGGTTTTATTGGAGTAGGGATTGGCGGCGACCGTTCATCAGGCTATGATTTAGCAAAAGAACAATTATTCCGTTCATTAGATGATGTGAATTCAAATGAAGATTTACGTGCTCTAGAAGAGTATGTGTTAGAAAATGCGAATAAATTGGGTATCGGTACCATGGGCTTTGGCGGTGAAGCAACTTTATTAGGCTGTAAGGTAGGGGTAATGAATCGAATTCCTGCTAGCTTCTATGTTTCTGTCGCTTACAATTGCTGGGCATTCCGCCGTTTAGGTGTTAGTGTCGACCCTGTATCAGGAGAAATTAATGAGTGGATGTACCAAGATGGTGAATTCATTGATTTTGCGGAAACAGAAGCGGAGAAAGAAACGGCTGCAGCACGTGCAAACGATGTGATCACTCTCCAAGCCCCAATCACAGAAGAACAAATTCGTGAATTGAAGGTCGGTGATGTCGTCCAAATTAACGGTATGATGTACACCGGCCGTGACGCTATTCATAAATACTTATCAGACAATGACTCACCAGTAGATTTGAATGGACAAGTGATCTATCACTGTGGTCCAGTTATGTTAAAGGATGAAAAAGGTAACTGGCATGTGAAGGCAGCAGGTCCGACTACAAGTATTCGTGAGGAGCCTTACCAAGGTGATATTATGAAGAGATTTGGCATTCGTGCCGTTATTGGTAAAGGCGGAATGGGACCTCGTACCTTAGCTGCACTTAAAGAGCACGGCGGTGTATATTTAAACGCAATTGGCGGTGCTGCTCAGTATTATGCGGATTGTATCAAGGGGGTTGAAGGTGTAGACCTCATGCAATTTGGTATCCCTGAGGCGATGTGGCACCTGCGCGTAGAAGGCTTCACTGCCGTTGTAACAATGGATTCACACGGAAACAGTTTGCATGCAGATGTAGATAAGTCTTCGTTGGAAAAATTGGCACAGTTTAAGGATAAGGTGTTTAATTAAGATAGGCGGGCAGGCTCCTTATGGGGCCTGCTCTTTTGCGTTTTTTGGGTTTTGGGTGTGGCCATTTTGTAAAAGCTGTATGGTTTTTTGTAAAAGCTGTCTGGTTTTTTGTAAGAACTGTATGGTTATTTGTAAAAGCTGTACGGTTTTTTGTAAAAACTGTACGGCTCACAGAAAACCAACAATCAAGGAATTAAAACTAACTGTAAATTGTCACTAAAGATTCATAATATAACAGGAATTTAAAAAGGTTATTTAAAAAAGAAAAGAGAAAAGTTACAACAGAACATTTAGGAGGGACTTTTTTGTTTGATAAAAATTTAGCGAAACCTATTCCATTACTTCAGGCAGAGGCTCTAGAAAGAAGGATCAAAATTGATCATGAAAAAATGCCAGAAATAAAAAAAGAGATAAAAATATTAACGTCAGGTTATAATGGCGAAAAAGAATTAAATTACCAAATGAGGCAAATTCCACAGCATAAATACCACATTTTTCATGATCTTCGACTCCCAGTAGGTGAAACGTTTTTTCAAATTGATGTCCTTCTTCTTTCACCAAATATACTCGTTAATCTTGATGGTAAGAATCATTCAGGGAAAATAACTATCGAAAAAAATCAAATGATTCAAGAAACCTTTGATAAGAGAGAGATTTATGAGAATCCGGTTTCCCAGACTAATCGACACAAAATATTATTGAGAAATTGGATAGAGGAAAATAGTTTACCCGCGATTTACATGGATAATCTAGTTGTATTCACCAGATCGTCAAGTGAAATTATTATAACTCCTGGATATAAAGAAGCAGAAAGTAAGATTTGTAAGTCACATGATTTAATTAAAAAAATTGAGGAATTAGAAAAATACAATAAAAAGGTCTGGATGAATGAACAAGATATTTTAAAATTAAGCGACCTCTTTTTGAAGAAACACATACCTAAGAGAATAGACATTTTAAAATTGTTCACTATACCTGAATCAGACATTATTTCTGGTGTTCAATGCCCATTATGTTTATTTGTTCCGATGATGTATAACCGACATAAATGGATATGTCCTACATGTCAATGTATTTCAAAAAATGCGCATAATAGAGCTATTGATGATTACTGTTTAATTTATAAACCGTGGTTTAAGAATTCAGAAATAAGAAATTTCCTCCATCTTCCATCCACAAGATCCGTTTCCTATTTTTTATCTTTCCTAAACTTTACTCGAACAGGCTGCACAAGTGACAGCATTTACCATCAACCAAACCTTTTTCCTTAAACTGCTAATCATGTTTCTTAAATCCAAACAAACACTATTAAAAACAATATAGGGGGAACATGGATGAAAAAATTATTATGCATCCTTAGTTTACTGCTGTTAATGGTGCCTCAGGTTACATATGGCTCCGCACCAAATAAGCCAATTAATTGGGGATTTAAGAAAGCAGTTAATGAACAGCCGCCTAATGCTGGGGCTGAGTATGAAAAAATACTTGAAAAGTATGGTGCTTTTTATAAAGGCGATCCAAGCACGAAGACGCTTTATCTTACCTTCGATAATGGCTATGAAGCAGGATATACAAGTAAAGTATTAGACGTACTAAAAAAGGAAAAAGTGCCAGCTGCATTTTTTGTAACAGGACATTATTTACAATCGCAGCCTGAATTGACGAAGCGAATGGTGGATGAAGGGCACATCGTCGGAAATCATTCTTGGCACCATCCAAATATGACTCAAATTAGTGATGAGCGAATTCGTGAAGAACTTCAAAAAGTGAAGGATAAAACAAAAGAAATTACAGGTCAAAAGAAAATGACCTATTTGCGTCCGCCAAGGGGCGTTTTTAGTGAGAGAACCATGCAAATTGCGAAAGAGGAAGGCTATACGCATGTCTTTTGGTCGTTGGCATTTGTCGACTGGAATATCAATGCTCAACGAGGATGGCAATATTCCTATGATAACATTATGAGGCAAATCCACCCTGGCTGTGTATTACTGCTGCACACTGTTTCAAAGGATAATGCCGACGCTCTTGAAAAAGTAATTATAGATTTGAAAAAGAAGGGCTATAAATTTAAAAGCCTAGATGATTTCAAACCGGAGAAGAAAGGCTTCGTACCGAGTTTCTGGAGAAAATAATTGCTAAAAAAGCTGGATTCGGGTAGAATTCAGCTTTTCTCTGTTAATAATGCTATAATACGGAGATATCAAACAGGAACCGGAATTTGGAGTGAACAAAATGAAAACAGATCAATCAATTAAAATAAAAGAAAAACAAACCTTTCCTTTAACGATTAAACGACTCGGCATTAATGGGGAAGGGGTAGGATACTTTAAAAGGCAGGTAGTTTTTGTGCCTGGTGCTCTTCCAGGTGAAGAGGTAGTGGTTGAGGCAACCAAGATTAACCCTAAGTTTGCAGAGGCAAAAATAAAAAAAATTCGCATTAAATCGCCGCATCGGGTTCAGCCGCCTTGCCCCGTATATGAGCAATGCGGCGGTTGCCAGCTGCAGCATTTAGCATATAACCAGCAATTAAAAGAAAAACGGGATATTGTTATCCAATCGCTTGAACGTCATACAAGGCTGCAAGTAGAAAAACTTGATATTCGCGAAACCATTGGGATGGAAGACCCGTGGGGTTACCGGAATAAGAGCAGTTTTCAACTAGCAGGAAGAGACGGTAAGGTTTTAGCAGGATTGTACGGTTTAAACTCCCACCAACTCATTGATATTGAACATTGTGCGGTTCAGCATTCACAAACGAATGAAGCGGTTAATACCGTTAAAAAGATTCTCGAAGAGCTAAAGATAACGATTTATAACGAAAAAACACGTAAAGGAATCGTTCGGACGATTGTTACCCGTGTCGGGGTGCAAAGCGGCGAGCTTCAGATTGTCCTAATTACTAATCAAAAAGAGTTACCGAAGAAAGAACAGATCATTCAGGAAATCCAAAAACGTCTTCCACATGTGAAATCAATTGTTCAGAACATTAATGAACAAAAAACGTCGTTAATTTTTGGTGAAGAAACCTTCCCATTAGCAGGTGAGGAGTTTATCCAAGAAACATTGGGTGACTTGCAGTTTGAGCTATCAGCTAGGACATTCTTCCAGTTAAATCCCGTTCAAACGATCAAGCTTTATAATGAAGTGAAAAAGGCTGCGGCGTTGACAGGAAAAGAAAAAATAGTTGATGCCTATTGTGGTGTTGGAACCATTGGCCTGTGGCTGGCGGATCAGGCAGCAGAAGTTCGGGGAATGGATGTTATTCCAGAATCTATTGACGATGCTAAGAAAAATGCTAAGCGCCACGGGTTCACCAACACGAAATATGTACCTGGCAAAGCGGAAGAAGTCCTGCCTAAATGGGTGAAAAAGGGATGGAAGCCAGATGTTATCATCGTTGACCCTCCAAGAACAGGTCTTGACGGACAGCTAATTCAAACTATTTTACAGACAGCACCAAAAAAACTAATTTATATCTCATGTAATCCTTCTACTTTGGCAAAAGATATTCAAATGTTGAGTGCCAAATATGAAGTGAAATATATTCAGCCGGTAGATATGTTTCCGCAGACGGCGCACGTGGAGTGTGTCTCACAGCTTATATTAAAGGATTAAGCCCATTCTAAGGAATGGGTTTTTGTGTTTGGCCAACAGGAAATCCTATTTACACTAGACTGGGTTAACATTAACAATTAATGGAACAAATTCGGGTCAATTCCTTGAATTCGACCATCCCCAAACTCTCCCATTGGGAAGATTAATCTAAAAATCAGATTGTTTATATGTAAAATTGATATTGTTTAGATTAATAAAAACGTTATAGAATAAATTTCAAGAAAAAGAAATTTCTTAAAATACTAGAGAATCAAAATACTAAAAGTCACTTTCCATTAAACCATTATGCTAGATTAGCCAGTAAAACATCATAGATTAAAAACTGGTGACTCGAATTCAGATGATTGAAGCAGGGGCCCTAACTGAAATCCTCCATTTGATTTTTGAAAATCTTGTTTACAAGTGAGCATAAAAGATCCAAGAAACTATGATGGGCAAAGTCAGAAAATCAATCTAAAAGGGTGAGGTTAATGAAAAAAATTGAAGCCATTATAAGACCTGAAAAGTTAACGGAAACGATAAAAGGGTTAAAAAGCATAGGAGTTACAGGATTTACTATATCTCAGGTAGTCGGCAGAGGAAAACAGAAAGGAAGTCAAGGAGTCTATCGGGGAAAAAATTACAAAGTAACTCTTCATCCAAAAGTAAAATTGGAAATTGTCCTTTCGGATTATATGGTTGAGCAAACGATAATGAAAATAGTTGCTTCGGCCCAAACTGGGGAAGATGGTGACGGTAAAATTTACGTTTATCCGATTTTAGAAGCCTACAACATTCGAACAGGAAAAGAAGACGATACTATTGATGATTTAGTAAATGGGAAGGACTAACTACTATGGAACTTATGTATTTAAATACCGTATGGATTGTGTTGTCTGCCGCAATGGTGCTATTTATGGAAGGTGGATTTAGTTTACTAGAATCTGGTTTAGTAAGAACGAAAAATGCTGTCAATGTAACGATGAAGATTTTTGTTGATTTAACTGTAGGGGCTTTAGGTTTTTGGGTAGTTGGTTTTGGGGTTATGTTTGGGGAAGATGCATTTGGAATCATAGGTACCAGCCTTTTTGGCAGTCCAGAAAAAATTGCTCTTTCCGTTGAATTACCTAGTGCAGCATTTGTACTGTTTCAAATGGGGTTTGCAATAGCCTGTGTCTCGATTATTTCAGGTGCAGTGGCTGAACGTATGAACTTTAAAGCGTATATTGTAACAGTTGCTTTTATTTGTATCGTTATTTATCCATTTTCAGGTCATTGGATTTGGAACAGTAATGGATGGTTGGCGGAGTTAGGCATGAAAGATTTTGCGGGTTCGGGCGCTATTCACGCGTTAGGAGGGTTTGCTGCTTTTGCAATGGCTAAACAGTTAGGAGCGAGAAAAGGAAGATTTAATTCGGACGGAAGTGCAAATGTTTTTGCACCTAGTAATATTCCTTTAGCTTCAGCTGGTGCATTTATTTTATGGTTTGGATGGTTTGCTTTTAATGCGGGGAGTACGTTAGATGCCTCTAATACAGACCTTGCTTCGATTGCCCTTAATACCATGCTTGCTGGGGCAAGCGGCGGTACATCGGCTCTATTCTTAACAATGAAAAAGTTCGGAAAAGCAGACCCGAGTATGACGATTAATGGAGTATTAGCTGGGCTAGTGGCCATAACAGCTGGATGTGCCTTTGTTTCTTCATGGAGTGCCATTATAATTGGGGTTACCAGTGGTTTAATTGTGATTTATGCCACATTATTTGTAGATTATTTAAAAGTAGATGACCCTGTAGGGGCTGTAGCGGTTCACGGCTTCAATGGTGTGTTTGGAACGATAGCTGTTGGATTGTTTGATAAATCTCAAGGTCTTTTAACAACGTTTGATTTGTCGCTTCTAAAAATACAACTATTAGGAGCAGGAGCAGTTGTGGTTTGGGGACTAATTGGTGGAACAGTTATTGTAAAGGTTTGTGAAAAGACTGTGGGCTTCCGAGTAACTGACCGTGAGGAAGAAGAAGGTTTGGATATGTCCTACCACGGGATTCCGGCCTATAACGAATTGGAACGATTCACAGATATTCCTACAGGTTTGTATGATTTTGAAGAGACAACAGGGATTTCTGTCGCTCCTGCTAGTAATAGAAAAGAAAGAGTGGTTTAGTTATTCAAGAAAGGGTTGTATATATATTTACTATTTTTTATATTGTCATACTGCATGTATCATAAATCCTACAAAGAAGACCCTGATTTCGTTATAAAATCTTTTGCGAAATCGGGGTCATTTTTTAATGGCTTGAAAGCTATAGTGCCTTGCTTTTTTCTTTTACCCGCTTTCTTTCCTGGCTTTCAACATAACTTCAACTCATTACTGTTTCAGCATTCCCAGGTATCATCTTTTCCCGTACCTCGTCAGGTATCGGATAAGCCTTTGCCTTTTCCTTAAACGAGGTCCAAGCGCGAACCTCATATCCTTCTGCTACCAATATTTCACCTTTATAGAACTTATGGCTAATTTTGAAAACTTTTTGGCGCATTTCCACAACGGTGCTGCGGACTATTACATTGTCTTCAAATACTAGAGGACTTTTAAATTGACAATTCGCCTCAAGTAAGGGAGTAGCTATCTGCTGCTCACTGTATAAATTTGAAGTTGGAAATCCGATGGCAGAAAAGTATTCATGTGTTGCTTCATCCATCCATTTATAAAAGTTAGGATAAAATACAATGCTCGCAGCATCTGTATCACCCCATCTTACTTTTAACGGGTACTCTGCGATCAATTTTCAACGCTCCTTTACATTGGGGTATATACCACCTATAAAAAATCTATATTAAGCCTTTGCAGCCGTCTTTACTTTTAAGCCTAGCATTGCTCTAGCTTCATTTGGTGTAGCCACTTCCCGGCCTAATGTTTGAGCTAATTCTACAATTCTCTTTACAAATTGAGCATTAGAAGTTGCTAATTCTCCCTTACGGAAATACACTGCGTCTTCCATGCCGACACGGACATGTCCCCCAAGTAGAATCGTCATGGTGTTAATCATTAGCTGATCTTTACTCGCTCCAATCGCTGACCAAAGAGCTCCTTCAGGAACATTACTTTTCATAAACATTAGATTTTCAGGTGTAGCAGGGATTCCCCCCTGTGCCCCTAATACAAATTGGAAAAAGAAAGGTGGTTTAATTAATCCTTTTTTAGCAACACGTAACGCATTATGAATCATCCCAACATCAAACACTTCAAGTTCTGGCTTCACGTTATTTTCTTGCATGACTTCAGCTAATTGCTCTAGCATGGCAGGAGTATGAATAAATACATTTGGCCCTATGTTGAATGACCCTGCATCAAAGGAAGCAAGCTCAGGTTGTAATTCAACAACTGGAAAACGTTTGGTTACATCTCTAAGCTCTCCTCCGGCAGTGGTATAGTTGATAACGATATCACAGTTCTTCTCTTCTAGTAATCTTCTTACTTCACGATACTTCTCTATATCCAGCGTGGGAATTCCGTCCTCATCCCGAACATGAATATGAGCAATGGCTGCGCCTGCTTCCCATGATTCATAAATAGAATCTGCAATTTCCTGTGGAGTAGTTGGCAGGTAAGGAGTATGCGCCTTCGTTGCAAAATCTCCTGTTGGCGCTACAGTAATAATTAATTTTTCCATCATCGTCACACCTTTCCATCAATTAAGAAATCAGTTTCATTTTAGGCTAAATATTTATTTTCCTATCGATTTAATGGGTTTATCAGTAGTTGTATCCTTGAAAAATCAGAGTTCCTCAAACCAGCATGTATTACTGTTTTATAACATGTTCTTCTAAACTCGCTCGAGTATGTAAAGCACTTACACTTTTTTGTCTCAGTGAGAAAATGACCAAACAGGCAATAACGATTAATGAACCAAGTGTGAACATACCATTTGAAATAGGCATCTTCCCGAAAATCATCGGTCCAATAAAGCCTCCTAAACTCGCAAATGCATTCACCAAAGCAATTCCGGCTGGTGCGGTGGATTCAGTGAAAAATAGGGTCATATAGGAGAAAAAGGCACCTATAAATCCATAAAGTCCAATGGCTCCAAAAGTAATCGAAAGGATCATCATAAGGGTGCTATCAACCATTCCACACACAATATAACCAGTTGCTGCAATAAGAAGACTCACCATTATATGTATCCTGTGTTCATTTCTTTTATCAGAACTCCAAGCAAATAATAACATGCACGGAATGCCAATCAGTGCCGGAATAATCGTCAACCAGCCAATTTCCATGTTACTCGAACTAGCGGAAAATGATTTGATGATGCTAGGAAACCAAAAACCTAGACCGTACATCGCTGTATAATGGGCAAAATATATAAAAGCCAATTTCCATACCCTTAAATCTTTTACCATTTCCAATTTTGATGCTTTGTTTACCGTAATGCTGTGACGCCTTTCTCTATCAAGTTCATTTTCTAGCCAATTTTTTTCTGCATCGCTTAACCATTTAGCATCTTTTGGGCGATTATCTAAGTAAATAAGTGTAGCAATCCCTAAAATAATGGCAGGTATTCCTTCGAGAATAAACATCCATCTCCAGCCAGCCATCCCATTCCATGCAATATTATCCATAATCCATGTTGATAATGGTGCTCCTATGATGGTGCCGACGGGCAAAGCCATAACAAGAGATGCGGAAGCACGGCCTCTTTCCTTGCTTCGAAACCAATAGGTGAAATATAAAATAATCCCGGGGAAAAATCCTGCTTCAGCAATTCCAAGTAAAAAGCGTGCAATATATAAATGTGTGGCCGATTGAACAAATCCTGTTAAGATCACAATAATACCCCAAGTAATCATGATTCGGGCAATCCAAATTTTTGCGCCAATTTTGTGCATGACTATATTGCTTGGTACTTCAAATAAGAAATATCCAAGAAAGAAAATACCTGACAACAAACCAAAAACTTCAGCAGATAATGCCAATTCTGCGTTCATTTCTAATGCTGCAAACCCTAAATTAACACGGTCCAAATAAGCAATGACATAACATATGAAAGTAAATGGCAATATGCGCAACATTATTTTTTTGATCGTTGTACTCTCAATTGATTGACTGATAGAATTCATTCACAATCTCCCCCTTATATTTGAGTTAGCTTACTCCAGCAGCTTTTCTCCTGCAAGGCATCGGTACCGCAAAATGAAAACGGTAACATTTTTAGGTGTCTTACCTACAAAAATACAAACTTTAACCTATTAAATTTTTCATTACTCTTTAGTATTCATTGTTTAAAACACTCATCTCCTTTCTACTACTTGTTAAGCATGCAATGATAGTATCATAGGGTTTTGTCATATAGAAATATGATTATTCTGCTATGTGACAAAGTTTAGAAAAAATTTAATTTTCAAACAATCTGAAAAGACAATTATTTTTGTTAAAATGGATTCAGAATGAAGGGAGGCTTTGGCTATGGATGAAAAATATATTTTACACAAAGTGAATACTGTGGATGAAAAATACATCATCCATACAGTTAAAAATGCGATGCAGCTACTGCAACTTTTCACCGACAGCTCCCCAGAATGGAGTTTAACTGAACTTGCGAAAAAAAAGTCATTAAATATCAGTAATACGAAAAGGTTAATCAAAACATTAACGGAGTATGGGTATTTAGAAAAAGATCCTGTATCTAAAAAATACCGACTTGGTTTAGCAATTTTTCGTTTATCTGGTGTATTGACGACGACAATGGAGATCTATAAAGAGGCTCGGCCTATTCTTTCAAAATTAGCAGAAAAGTACGATGAAAACGTTCATATTGGAATATTAGAAGAAACAAATGTCCTTTATCTTGATAAATTCAAAAGCACGTATTCTTCCCGTTTGGCTACACATGCTGGAAAGAGAAATCCTGCTTATTGTACAGGCTGCGGAAAGGTATTGTTAGCCTTTAAGCCTGAACCTATACAACAAGAATTATTAAAAAGAATAAATGATCAGGGCTTTGAACAGTTCGCCACCAAAACGGTTAAAACAATCGAAGAATTAAAAAGTGATTTGGACATGATTGTAAAAAAAGGGTATGCAGTAAGTACAGACGAATTATCAGATGGTTTTACGAGTATTGCCGTCCCAATATTAGATTTTACTGAAGAAGTAATTTCAGCTATTAGCATTACTGGGCGAAGTGACAAATTAAACTTATCTATTCATTTAAATGACCTGATTAAATGCAGTGAACGAATATCAGAAAAACTTGGATATCTAAAAAGAGTTGAAAGGTAGATTAATATGCCAAAGGAAAACTATTCATCGCTGGAAAATGCACTTAGACTAATGAATATTTTCACCGTTGAAAAACCTGAATATCATCTAAACGAACTAGCTGATAAATTATCGATTGCCCCGAGTACAGTACATCGTTTATTAACAACACTGCGTTCAGAGGGATTTGTAGTAAAAGATTCTCTTTCCAATAAATACAGGCTGGGAGTTTCTATTCGTGCGTTAGAGAATGTTCTTAGAAAGGAAATGAACCTATTTCATCTTTCTCAGGACATCTTAGAGGAAATTGTTATACGTACAAATTTATCAGCTTCTTTGGCTATTATCTTTCAAGAGTCTACTTTTATTCTTAATGCGATTGAAGTTGATAATCCTTTTTTTAGTAAGTATTGTTACATTGGAAAGCAAACTTCTTTCCTAAGTACTAGTTCAGGAAAAGTATTGTTGTTAAGTAAAAATGATCATGACATCTTGCAATTTGAGGAGCAATCCATGGTTACAAAACTTCGCCAGCAGTTAAAAGTAAATGGATTTATTGATGGTAATGAAGATAATCAAATTGGAATTACAACGATTGCTGTACCAATAAAAAATAAAAAAAATGAAATCATTGCTTCACTCGAAATGATGGGTACAAAAATACAAATACATACAAATGTCCAAGCTCTTAAAGAGGCTGGTATAAAACTATCAAATAAAATTAAAAGTCAATAATCCACATATGTGGCTCTAAAGAAAAAAATAGCCTTTTCTCATATTGAGGAAGAGGCTATAAAAAATTGGTTAATGTTTGGGGAGTCACTTCTTACTTATTAAATCATCTCTATCGGAAGCCATTGGAGGCTGTTCCAGCCATTTGTTCTTGATCATAATATTTGCGCCGTCCTCCGCAAAAAGTTGAACTTCTGCTGATAACCTGTTGTATAGTACCCCTAAATCTATCCTTGGACTGGTGGCAATACCTATTCCATAATAGCCAATACTTAAAGAGGTTAAGGTCGTAGTGAAAAACATCATAAGTTTATCGGAAAAAGTATTAGCAGTACTTTCTGTAACTTCTGATGTCCAGGTAGTAGGAACAGGAAGTTTACTTTCCTCCAATTTACCTCCAAAAAGTTTTAATTGTTTTTGGGCAATCTCTATACCCCTTATGAAATATTTTTTTACTTCCTTTGCCTGTGCAACCTGAGCAAATCCTGTAAGTATAGCTGAACCTTGGGCATTTCTTTGATAATCAGCATATAAATTTGCTATTTCTGGTGCATTTAATGGCCTTTTATCCCTAATAATATCCCACATAAATTCCTGCTTCTTTACAAGTTCAACTTCAGTCATATTAGGAAGATAGGGAGACCTGTTAAACAACCCTTTTGATAGTAATAAATCCTTGGACATTTTATAGAGCTGCATGGTTTCAGATAAGCATTCTATAAAGTATTCTGTTAAGTCTGCTCTTACTGCTAAAGAAACAGCTGCAGAGTATGTGGTTAATCCACCTCTAGCCATCTGGTAAATAAACTGTAAAACAATACTGTCAGAATATAGTCTTGGAGCAGTTAAAACTACATCCTCTTCAATTTTAAAACCTTGAGGGATTGCATACTTTTCATCTGTAAAAAATGATGTTGTTTTTTGAATATGGGATTTTGTCAGCTCTAATCCATGTTCAATTACAGGCTTAATTTCCTGGTCCTCAGCTTTTTCTAGAAAGTATGAGAGGATACAGGCACTGGCACTATCATTCATATACTGTGCCCAGAGTGGAGCAATCTCCGCAGAAGTTAACCGAATCTGTTTTTCCTGTTCAGTCATGAAAGTACCCCCTTAACACAATTCATTATTATTGATAGTAGTTTGCGGCAATATGGGTTAAGTTATTTATAATTATTTTAAAACTGATAAATATACTAAAAAAACTCAGAGGTTGCTGGACCCCTGAGTTTTTCTAAATTATGAGTTCAAATCATACATTTGACCTTTAATTAAATAAGCTGCACTCTCAGCAATATTTGTTATATGGTCAGCTGTTCGTTCAAGATAACGATTAATCAATAACAATTGTACTAATTGGTCTGTTTCCTCGGGGTGTCCCTGTAAATAGCTGGTGATTGTTTTATAGGCTTCGTCACTAGCATGATCAACCTCGTCATCCAATTTGCCAACTTCTCTAGCAAGGGCGATATCTTCATTTAAAAAAGATTGTAATCCCTTTTGAAGCATGGTAATTGAGATATCCTTCATTTTCTCAAGATTTGTGATATTCACTAACGAATTGGACTTCCCGATTTTGATTGTCGATTTTGCAATATTAACTCCAAAGTCTGCAATTCGTTCAATTTCAGAACTGATTTTTAATGCTCCGATAATTTTTCGTAAGTCCCTGGCGACAGGTTGCTCCTTCGCTATAAGCCAAATAATAAAATGATTAATTTCGATTTCAAGATCATCCACAACTTCATCTTCTTCAATCACTTTTAATGCTATTTCCACATCTTTTGTTTTAAAGGCTTCAAAAGCCTTTTCAAGTGATGAAGCAGCCAAGTCAGACATTGTGTTCATTTTTACCTGTAGTTCCTGTAATTTATTATCAAAGTTTTCACGAACAACCATTCATTATCCTCCTAAATTAACCAAATCTGCCAGTTATATAATCTTCCGTTCGCTGATCGCTTGGCATTGAAAAGATTTTACTCGTTGCGTCATACTCAACAACTTCTCCATTTAGGAAAAATGCAGTTTTATCTGAGACCCTTGCTGCTTGTTGCATATTATGGGTTACAATGACAATAGTATAATCCTTCTTCATTTTTTCAATCAATTCTTCTACTTTTAAAGTAGAGATTGGGTCTAATGCGGAAGTAGGCTCATCCATTAGGATGATATCCGGCTTCATCGCAATGGCACGTGCGATACAAATACGCTGCTGCTGACCACCAGAAAGACCGAGTGCTGATGTTTTTAAGCGATCTTTCACTTCATCCCAGATGGCCGCACCACGTAAGCTGCTTTCAACAATTTCATTTAGCTCTTTTTTATTTTTAATTCCTGCCATTTTGGGACCATATGCTACGTTATCATAAATGCTCATAGGGAATAGGTTTGCCTTCTGAAAAACCATACCTACTTTGGTTCTTAATCTTATCACATCAGTGCTTTTGTATATATCCTCATGATCAACCTTAATATCACCAGTAATTTTTACGCCATCAATCAAATCATTCATCCGGTTTAAGGTTCGCAGGAAAGTTGATTTACCACAACCCGATGGCCCAATTAGAGCGGTAACCTCATTTTCATGTATATCAAGTGAAATGGAGTAAAGTGCCTGCTTTTCCCCATAGAACAAATTAAGATTTCTCACATTGATTTTCACTTCTTTATTTGGTTTTTGTACCAGTTTTGGATTATTCATCCTTAATTTAATATCTTTTGCACTCATTTCAGCACCTCTTTTAATAGTCAGCTTTATTTAGTTTTTTCGAGATAAACGTTGCCGATAGATTCAACGCTAGGATAATTACGATCAAGACAATTCCAACTGCCGAGGCTAATTCGATATCGCCTGACTCCTGTGTTACTAAAAAGGAGTGAACTGTTAATGTTCGTGCCGATGAGAAGATACTTGAAGGCATAGCTGCAACCGTTCCGGCGGTTAAAAAAATAGCAGCGGACTCACCGACAATTCTTCCTATTGATAGGATAATTCCAGATAAGATACCAGGCATTGCACTTGGTAAAATGACTTTATATAAAGTTTGCAGTTTTGTTGTTCCTAATGCGAGTGATCCTTCCCGATAGGAGTGAGGAACTGTTTTCAGCGATTCTTCTGTTGTTCGAATAATGACAGGTAAGACGATAATTGTTAACGTTAAGGAAGCAGCGATGATTGACATGCCCATTTTTAACGTTGTCACAAAGAATACCGCTCCAAATAACCCATAAATAATCGACGGAATTCCTGTTAAGCTTTCGGTTGCAAAACGAATCAGATTTACCAATCGACCTTGTTTTGCATACTCCTGCAAATAGACTGCGGCACAAATTCCAATTGGGGTTGCGATAAGTAATGAGATAACAATTGTATATATGGTCGTGATAATCATCGGCCAAATTCCACCGCCGCCAGCAGGAGAATAGTCACCAAATATAAAATCAAAGCTGATTAAACGATAACCTTTTAAAAAGATATAGCCAACAATCAAGACGAGTACGGCAACTGTCAAGAAAGCTGATCCCCAAAGAAGTCCACGGTATAAATAATCTTTTTGCTTTCTCAACTTACTTACCACCCTTCGCACTGATCTTTGCTAAAACAAAGTTTAAGATTAAGATAAACGAGAATAACACAATACCTGTAGCAAATAACATCTCTTGATGGGTACCGAATGCATAACCCATTTCTAATGCAATATTTGTCGTTAGTGGACGCACGCTGTCTGTAAGACTTGTTGGCAGAATAAGACTATTTCCTGCTACTAAGATTACAGCCATGGTTTCACCAATTGCTCTGCCTAATCCTAATACAATTGCGGCCATTATTCCTGACTTCGCAGCTGGGACAACAACCTTAAAGATTGTCTCTATTTCAGAAGTACCCAGTGCCAATGAACCTTCACGATATGTTTTTGGGACGGCACGAATCGCTGTTTCAGCGACTGTTACAATGGTAGGAAGCATCATAATAGCTAAAACAAGGATTACCGCTATCAAGCTTTGTCCTTTTGCTAGGTTTAATTGATTTTGTAAAAATGGGACGATGAGTGCAAGTCCAAATACACCATATAAAACGGATGGAATTCCAGCCAATAGCTGTACTGCTGGAGAAATAAATTTGGCCACACTTTTTGGTGCTATTTCTGCTAAGAAAATAGCTGTAAACAAACCAATTGGCACTCCAATCACTAATGCACCAATTGTCGCGTAAATGGATGCTACAATCATTGGCAAAATGCCAAATTTCTCTTCACTTGGAACCCAATCCACTCCAAAGAGAAAGTCAAAAAAACTATATCCTTCGACTATAAATGGTAGTGAACCTTTATAAAATACAAATCCAACGATTAATAATAAACTGATAACAGAAAGTAGTGCACAGAACTGGAATAATCTGGATGATAGCTTCTCTAACATGTACTTCCTCTTATTTGTTTTCGTTTCCTCTTCAGGCAGCCGCGGCATACGCATTCCTCCATGATTCTCTTTTTCTCTTGCTGTTCCTTTAGTGAACAAATCTAGCTGTTGTTAATTAATTGGAATGGCCCCAGTTTCACCAACAATTTTTTGTCCATCTGGGCTCAAAATATATTCGATAAATTGCTTTCCGGCATCGGTAATTTGATCTTCTTTGTGTACAAACAAAAATGGACGTGACAGGCTATATTTTTGCTGCAATACATTCTCTGCTGTAGCCTCCACGCCATTTATATCTATAGTTGAAATAGAGGAATCAATATATTCAAATGAAATAAAACCTACTGCATGCTTATTCGTGGCAACCGTTGTTTTTATATTGCCGTTTCCACTCGCAATGATGGCACTTCTTACTAATTCACCTGAAGAATACCCTACTATTTCTTGAAAGGCATCGCGTGATCCGGAGCCATCTTCTCTAGAAACAACGACGATTTCCAAGTCATCTCCCCCAAGCTCTTTCCAATTTTTAACCTCACCCGTAAAAACGGCCTTTACTTGTTCCATCGTAAGGTCTTTCACTTTGTTGCTTGGGTGTGTTACGACAACAATTCCATCATACGCAATAATGGTCTCGACTAGCCCGCTTGCTTTTTCCTCTTCTTTTAAATCACGAGAGGACATTCCGATTTCGGAAACTCCGCTTATGGCATTTGTTATTCCAGCTGATGATCCAATTTGATTTATTTCAACTTTTACATTGCTTGTCTCTTTAAATTTTTCTGCAATTTTTTCTGCTAAAGGTCCTACGGACGTAGATCCCGAAACTGAAACAGTAGCTGAACCTTGATTTGATGATCCTGCACCTTCATTACTATTATTTCCACATGCTGATAGTATGGCAGTTAAGATTAGTACCAATAATCCTAACAATGTCCTGCTTTTTAACGTCATTTTTAAACCTCCATGATGATCGATTAATACTTTTATTCGACAATGTAAAGAATAAACGCTATTTGTAAAGAATAAACGCTATTTGTAAAGATTAAGTGGATGTATTGTAAAGGTTTTGTAAATTTTATTAATTCACTGTTGAAATAATGTAAATTGTCCAATTGCTTCCATATTAACCTGTGACTCTCAGACATTCTTAATATGCAATTCCGTGTGAAAAATAAGATGTGAAATGCAAAAAGGGAATTTAATCTTGTGTTCCTTTTTAGCCATTAATTCCATAACATAGCTGTTCATTTAGATATGGTAGAATAACTCTGATAGACTACTATGGAGGTGTAAAGTGTGAAACATGAGTGGAGAAAACATGAAAAAAATTTATATTTGCCAAAAAGTCATCCGGAACTTGTAACCATTCCAGAGCAAAAGTTTTTAATGATAAAGGGAAAAGGAAATCCCAATAGTGAGGAATTTACAGAAAAAATAAATGTTCTTTATTCATTAGCTTATGCCATTCGAATGATGCCGAAAACAGGATATACCCCAGAAGGATATGTTGAATACACAGTGTATCCATTAGAAGGAATATGGAGTTTGACTGAGGAAGGCATAAACTCCGATACTTTCAATAAGGATGAGTTATTATATACGATCATGATTAGACAGCCAGATTTTGTTACTGAAGAGATAGTAGAGAAAGCTTTTCAGAATGTAAGAAAAAAGAAACCACATCCATTTCTAATGGACGTAACCTTCGGCACCATGGAAGATGGCTTATCTGTCCAAATGCTTCATATAGGTTCCTATGATGATGAACCTCAAAGTTTTGAAAAAATGAATGAATTTATTTTAATCAATAATCTTGAAAAGGTTACTTTTGTACATAGAGAAATCTATCTTTCAGATGCAAGAAAAGTTGAACCGGAAAAACTAAAAACAGTTTTGAGATATAGAGTTAAGCAAAGAAATTAAATGAAAAAGGAAGATATCATCAAGGTCGAATGGCTGCAATAGGAACTGGCATTTATTATCATCCTAGCGATTTTCCTTGCTAGAAATAAAGTTTTAATGAACCTGAACTGGAAGAAGCATTAGGACTTATTAACAAGATGGAGAAATCCGGTGATAATTAGTGGAAAAATATATAGGGCTACAATATAAAAAAGCAAAGTAATCAAAGTCGATTACTTTGCTAGGCTGTCGAGTAGGTCTCGACAGCCTTTATTTTTTGATTATGACAATGGTCAAAAGAGTGACTAGTGTGAATCATGTATTGAGGACAAATCGTAGCTTGGTGCTCATTTGATTTGTCCCCAAGCCCCTGTATTGAGGACAAATCGTAGCTTGGTGCTCATTTGATTTGTCCCCAAGCCCCTGTATTGAGGACAAATCGACGCTTGGTGATCATGCAATTTGTCCCCAAGCCCCTGTATTGAGGACAAATCGTTGCTTGGTGCTCATGTGATTTGTTCTCAATCCCCAGTATTGAGGACAAATTGACGCTTGGAGATCATGCAATTTGTTCTCAATCCCTTGTATTGAGGACAAATCGTTGCCTGGTGCTCATGTGATTCGTCCCCAAGCCCCTGTATTGAGGACAAATCGTTGCCTGGTGCTCATGCGATTCGTCCCCAAGCCCCTGTATTGAGGACAAATCGTTGCCTGGTGCTCATGCGATTTGTTCTCAAGCCCCTGTATTGAGGACAAATCGTTGCTTGGTGCTCATGCGATTCGTCCCCAAGCCCTTATATT
>NZ_JBALNB010000027.1:0-42984 GCF_036962345.1 Neobacillus vireti | reverse complement strand
AAAAATTGTTTGTTGACGTTCTTGTTTGTTTAGTTTTCAAAGAACAAGGCTACGACGTTGTAAAAACATCGTGATAAACTTCAATGAATTTACTTCTTGCTGCCTTGCGACGAGCTGAAGGATAACACCTTCTAATAAGCTATGGCGCAGGGACAATTAAAATAAAAATTGGAGCGGGTGATGAGAATCGAACTCACAACATCAGCTTGGAAGGCTGAGGTTTTACCACTAAACTACACCCGCATATATAATATTGAATGGTCGGGAAGACAGGATTCGAACCTGCGACCCCTTGGTCCCAAACCAAGTGCTCTACCAAGCTGAGCTACTTCCCGTAAATAATGGCGCGCCCGAAAGGAGTCGAACCCATAACCTTCTGATCCGTAGTCAGACACTCTATCCAATTGAGCTACGGGCGCAAACTTTTGAAGCGAACTTTTATATTGTATCAAATGTTACTTAAGATGTCAACATCTTTTTTTGGTGCGGCCGAGAGGACTTGAACCTCCACGGGGTTGCCCCCACTAGGCCCTCAACCTAGCGCGTCTGCCATTCCGCCACGACCGCATACGTTTTAGCGACATTTACAATCATACCAAATTATTAACTGTATTTCAAGTGGAAATAATTGGTTGGTGCGGGTGAAGGGAGTCGAACCCCCACGCCTTGCGGCGCCAGATCCTAAGTCTGGTGCGTCTGCCAATTCCGCCACACCCGCATAATATAAACTTATTTTGCTATCGCAAAAGGAAAGTTATTTTCGCTAACGCATAAGGACGTTTATTTTGCTGTCGAAAAAAACTTGGTGAGCCATGAAGGACTCGAACCTTCGACCCTCTGATTAAAAGTCAGATGCTCTACCAACTGAGCTAATGGCTCACAATTGCTTAAAATACCTTTCGGTATTTTTCGTAAAATCCGCCGAAGCATCTTCAGGGATGTTATGATTTGGCTGGGCTAGCTGGATTTGAACCAACGCATGTCGCAGTCAAAGTGCGATGCCTTACCGCTTGGCTATAGCCCAATATTACTATTGATAAAATAATGGCGGTCCGGACGGGACTCGAACCCGCGACCTCCTGCGTGACAGGCAGGCATTCTAACCAACTGAACTACCGGACCGAATAATGCTTTAGATAAGAAACAGGAAATGAGCTATAATCATCTCCCGTCCCTGATGACCCCTACGGGATTCGAACCCGTGTTACCTCCGTGAAAGGGAGGTGTCTTAACCACTTGACCAAGGGGCCTAAATATTTTATGGCGGAGAAGGAGGGATTTGAACCCTCGCGCCGGTTACCCGACCTACACCCTTAGCAGGGGCGCCTCTTCAGCCTCTTGAGTACTTCCCCATAAAAATGGCTCCGCAGGTAGGACTCGAACCTACGACCGATCGGTTAACAGCCGATAGCTCTACCACTGAGCTACTGCGGAATAATAATGAACTACACTGTTAAACAAGTCGCCAAACAAGGTCAATCAGCTTGTCGACTCTTTACATTATAATGACGTTGTATTATAAAGTCAACACGATTTTTCAATAAAATAACTTGTGAATATTTTCCTTATTCTTTCGATATTTCTTTTACCTTTGTTAGCTTGCCTTTACACTTTCCACAGACATATCTACTTGTATTAATACTTCGTTTCCTTATATATGACTGATTGCATTTTGTACATTCATAAATGAGAGTTTTATTAGGTGTGCGTTTCTTAGGTATATCTAGCAGCGGACTACAAAATCTTGGTGCTCCAACTTTCTTCAATAACATTTTAAAATCGTGATCTCGATGCTGGTACCCTCTTCCTTCAAGATGAAGATGGTAATGGCAGAGTTCATGTTTAATGATACCAATTAATTCGTTCATGCCCAGTTGGTCTAAATATTTTCTATTAATATCAATATCGTGAGTACCAAGGAGATATCTACCTCCAGTAGAACGCAGCCTGCTATTAAAGGAAGCTTTATGCCTAAAGGGTTTACCAAAAGATTCAATTGAGATTTTTTCGACTAACTTTTGTAGTTCTTTTTCCTCCATTTAGTAACACTCCTTAATAAAGCGAACGTGACAACCTATTATAGCATATATTGTATATACCTATAATGATTCACTTTTCGGGAGGGTTAATCTATGCCGACTTGGTTTCAAAACCAAATGAAAAGAGCTTTCTACGAGAAGGACCGATACCAAATTAAACTGTTAAATCAATGCTGGTTTTTTTACAGAAAGAAACATATTTCTTAATTACAACTAGTTCTGCTAGGAAAGGAAAAAGGAGAAGTACAAATCTATTTCGAGATTTGCACTCCTCCCTTTTCATATTTTCATTATTAAAGATACTTCATGGTCACCATGAGCTCTATACCGCTATTTAGTCTTCAATGTTCTTCTATTCTTTAGAAGGAGGCAGCATAGTTAACGCCACTCTTCCCTTTTTCATATCCACTGAGTCAACCCAAACCGTTACAACATCGCCAACAGATACAATATCTAATGGATGTTTTACGAATCGGTTGCTTAGTTTGGAGATATGAACGAGTCCATCTTGTTTCACACCGATATCCACAAAGGCACCAAAGTCGACAACATTTCGAACCGTGCCTTGAAGCTCCATTCCCGCACTTAAATCTTCTAATTTAAGAACATCCTTTTTCAAAAGTGGACGCGGTAAGTCGTCACGAGGGTCTCGTTCTGGTCTTACTAGCGCATCGATGATATCTTTTAATGTTAGTTCTCCAATAGACAATTCAGCTGACACCGCTTTAAGATCAAGCCCACTTAATGCATCCCGTAATTCAGCTGTTCCTAAATCCTTGGCTGAAAAACCTAGACTAGTCAATAATTTTTTCACTTCATCGTAGTTCTCTGGATGAATTCCGGTTCGGTCTAACGGCTGCTTGCCATCTAATACACGTAAAAAGCCAATAGCCTGTTCGTACGTTTTAGCGCCAAGGCGAGGTACCTTCTTTAATTGCACCCGGCTAGTGAACTTCCCTTCCTCTTCCCTTTTCTTCACAATATTATGTGCCGCCGTTTTTGTTAACCCGGCAACATATTGTAGTAAGGAAGCTGAAGCGGTATTCACATTAACACCTACTCGGTTTACAGCTGTTTCAACCACAAAGTGCAGCGATTCCGAAAGACGCTTTTGCGTTACATCATGTTGGTATTGACCTACTCCGACTGATTTCGGATCAATTTTTACTAACTCAGCAAGCGGATCCTGCAGTCTTCTTGCAATCGAGACAGCACTTCTTTCTTCGACTTGAAAATCAGGAAACTCTTCTCTTGCAAGATCAGATGCAGAGTACACACTAGCACCGGCTTCATTCACAATTAGATAATAGATTTCTTGATCCATTTCCTTTAGGATATCTGCTACAAATTGTTCCGTTTCTCTAGAGGCCGTTCCATTCCCAATTGCCGCCATCTCAACTTTATAGTCACGAAGAATACGAATAAACTTATCCTTTGCTTCTTTTGTCTTTGATACAGGCGGATGAGGATAGATAACATCAATCTTTAACACCTTGCCTGTTTCATCCACAACCGCAAGCTTACAGCCTGTCCGATAAGCAGGGTCTACACCAATTACTACTTTTCCTTTTAACGGCGGCTGCAAAAGTAAGTTACGGAGATTTTCAGAGAAGATATGAATGGCTTGCTCTTCACCCTTATCTGTTAGCTCTCCGCGAATTTCTCTTTCAATCGAAGGCTGAATAAGACGCTTATAACTGTCTTCGATTGCTTCTAAAACAAGCGGTGCCGCTGGAGAGTGCTGATTTAGGACCCATTTTCTAGACAGGTAAGAAATGATGATGTCATTATTCATCTTAATGGACACCCGTAAGATATCTTCCTTTTCACCACGATTTAACGCCAGAGTGCGATGTGGAACAATTTTATTTACAGGCTCCTCATATTCATAATACATTTCATAAACCTTTTTCTCGTCCTTCTCGGCATCTTTTACTGTTGATTCCACTTTTCCCGACTTAAAGGTTTCGTTACGAATCCATTTCCGCCCTTCCGCATCATCCGATACCATTTCAGCAATGATATCTTTTGCACCAGCAATGGCCTCCTCGACCGTTAAGACTTCTTTATCTTCTGATAAAAATTCCTTTGCCTTTTCTTCAATAGAACTCTTCGGAAAAGTTAATAGCCATTCCGCAAAAGGCTCCAGCCCTTTTTCCTTTGCAACCGTTGCTTTTGTACGCCGCTTTTGTTTATAAGGCCGATATAAATCTTCAACCTCTTGCAGCTTTTCTGCTTTTGTTATTTTATGTGTAAGTTCATCAGTTAGTTTCCCTTGCTCAGCAATGGTCCGAAGTACTTCTCCTTTCCTTTGCTCTAGGTTTTGTATGTATTGCCAGCGTTCCTGGATATCTCGTATTTGGACTTCATCGAGCGCCCCAGTCATTTCTTTTCGGTAGCGAGCGATAAATGGCACAGTATTACCCTCATTCAGTAAAGAAATGACGCTTTTTACCTGCTTTTGAGGTATCGCTAATTCGGCAGCAACCTTTCCAAGCAGCTGTTCATCTTTCACAACTGTATCGTTCAAAATATAAACCTCCATTCCTACTTACCATATTGTATCAAATTATCTCAATTGATTCATATCGGATCATGTCCCTCTATAAATAAAAAAGAAGCAAGCTAAATAGCTTGCTAAGGCAGAAACAAATATGAGGTCAGAGCATAAGTATAAAAAAACGCTCTTTCCTAGAAGAGCGTGTGTAAATACTAAAATTCGATGAGACCTATACTTACTCGCAAGGCTTCATCCACTTTCTCCATCATTTCGTCATCGAGATGGGTTATTTTATCGGTTAACCGCTGTTTATCAATTGTACGAATCTGTTCTAAAAGTATGACTGAATCTCGTTCAAAACCGTAACGCTTCGCATCAATTTCTACATGAGTGGGAAGCTTCGCTTTTTGAATTTGAGCTGTAATCGCTGCAACAATAACTGTGGGACTAAACCGATTCCCGATGTCGTTTTGAATGACAAGTACAGGACGGACGCCGCCTTGTTCAGAACCAACAACTGGGGATAGGTCCGCGAAATAAACGTCACCACGCTTGACAATCAAGGTATTACCCTCCGCTTACAAGACGTTCAACTGTGTGTTCTGCCTCAAATTCTGCTTGAAATGCTTCAGATGCAATTGTTAAATTGATCATTGCCATTTCCATGTATCCACGTCTCATAGACTCGCGAATTTGTCTCTTTTTACGTTCGCGTAAATACATTTTAGTCGCTTGATAAATAAACTCACTCCGGTTAACGTTTTCTAATTTTACAAAACCATCTAACTCGGTTAAAAGATGTTGCGGTAATTTCACTAAGATTTCCGTAGTTGCGCCGGATTCAGACACAAACATACACCTCCACCATCACTACACACCATTTTTTCTATCTACCATATTTAATAATACCACTTATTGCCCAACATGCAAATACTAATTCTAATACTTCTGTATTATAGGCCAAACAAACTACCTTTTATGCACGAAAAAATTCCGCACTAACATAAATATGATATTTTTTTAAAATTAGGCCATTATTCTGGAAGAAGATAGTTTTTTAGTACGACAATTTTCCCGCCTTTTTTATATAAACGGGGTACTCTCGATGAGATGATACAAGGAACTTCATAATTAATGGTTTCTAGTTTTTGAGCAATTTCATTAACGGAAATGAACTCATTACTTTGTTTTCCGATTAACGTAACGGTCGTTCCGACTGGAACAAAATGCGGCAATTTAACCATACATTGATCCATACAAATCCTGCCAACAATTGGCACCCTTCTGCCCTCAACTAATACTTCCTGCCCCTGAAGTCGGCGGATCCATCCGTCCGCGTAACCGATTGGAATGGTTCCAATCCATTCTTCCTCTTCAGCCTCATATGTTGCACCATAGCTTACCTTATCTCCTTTATCAAGCTTCTTAACATGGACAAGCCGTGAACGAAGTGAAAAGGCCTCCTTAAGCGGGAAAGGCAGTTCATGCTCTATCTCTGGAGAAGGTGTTAATCCATACATCGCAATCCCAAGACGCACGGCATTAAAATAGGTACTAGGAAACCTTAATGAAGCAGCGCTATTGCTGCAATGAATATACTTAGGACGTTCCTTTACTACAGAGAGTAAGTCGTGAAATAAGTCTAATTGTTTTTCGAAGTATTGTAAATCTAGTTCATCTGCTGTGGCAAAATGGGTGAAAATACCCTCAATGGCCATCCGGTCATCATTTGAAATACTTTGTACCAAAGCTGTTAACTCATCCTTGGTACGGATCCCAATCCTTCCCATTCCCGTATCAAGTTTAATATGAACGGTAAGTACCTTATCAGGGGGCAAATAAGATTGAGCCGCTTTCACCCATTCCAATTGGAAAACCGTAATGGTGATATCAAATTTAACCGCCAGTTCTACATCCTCTGGACGTGTTGCACCTAAAACTAAAATGGGTGCTTGGATTCCCTTATTCCTTAAGGCAATCGCTTCATCCATGAATGCGACGGCTAAATAGGAGGCTCCAGCATTCAGTGCACTTTCGGCAACTTTAAGGTCACCATGACCGTAACCATTTGCTTTTACTACAGCGATTATATCCACATTTTCAGGCAACAGTTTTTTAACAGAGGCAACATTTTCGGAAATGCAATCCAAATCTATTTCCACCCAAGTGTCTCTATAGAAAAAGCCCTGCTCTTGCATGTTCTCCACTTCCTATTAAAACTAAAGTCAGTATATATTTTATTTTTCCTTTTTGATTATCGAACTAGTTTTATCATATGTCAAATACCTTCTATACCCCAACATCTATATGACTAAAAGCAGTAACATCAAACAACCCTTTATCTGTAAGTTTTAATTCTGGGATGACTGGTAAACATAAGAATGATAAAATCATGAAAGTATTGTGTGAGTTGTGGTCTACAATGGTTTTAAGTTTTTCATGCATATTTAATAGTTTGTTGACTGTCACTTCATAAGGCTGGTCAGACATTAATCCAGCAATCGGCAGTTCTACCCGAGCTAGAATTTCACCAGCATTCACAATGACTAAGCCCCCCTGTGTTTTCTGTAATTCTTCTATGGCCAGGATCATATCTTGATCATTCGTACCTGCAGCGACAATATTATGTGAATCATGAGCAACGGTTGACGCAATTGCCCCAGACTTTAATTTCAAACCGTGTACAATACCCAGTCCAACATTACCCGTGCTTTTATGCCTTTCGCAAACCGCCATTTTAAGATAATCCTTTTCTGGGTTGCTTAGAAAGAGTCCCTCTTTTGTCTCTACAAAATCAACCCTTTTTCTAGTAATTAGTTTGCCTGGTAAAATTTCAATTATATTTGCCTTTTGTCCTTCTACAAGGGGTATTTGCAGCATTTTTTCAGTGATCTTTGGAGTTTTCACCGAATGCAGGATGGATTTTGAAATCTCGATTTGTTCTAAACTTTGCTGGTTCTCGATATAAACGGTTTTTCCATTTTTAATTACTTTATGAACGGACAAATCAACGAGATTATCCACTATAACTAAATCCGCTATATACCCTGGAGCAACGGCCCCTTTATTATCAATCTCGTGACAGTTTGCATTGTTAATCGTAGCCATTTGGATGGCAATCAGCGGGTCTAACCCATTTTTAACTGCTAGTTTTATTGCATGGTTGATGGTGCCTTCCTCAACCATTTCGTCGAGGTGCTTATCGTCTGTACAAAAAGAAAAACGAGTACTATTTTTTGAAGATATGGCTGGCAGGATAGCCAATAAATCCTTCGCTGCAGAACCTTCTCTCACCAATACATTGAAACCCTTTCTAACACGGGTTAAGGCCTCTTTTGCATTTACCGCCTCGTGATCATTGCGAATCGAAGCGATACTATAGATATCAAGGATATCATCACTCAATCCTGCAGCATGGCCGTCAATGACTAACTTTCTATTTTTAACCATCTCAATCTTTTCCATCATATCTTGTTCCATATTTATGACGGAAGGATAATCCATTACTTCCGCCAATCCGATAACCTCATCACATTCTAACAGCTCTCTTAAATCATTAGAAGTGAGGGTTGCCCCATTATTTTCAAACTTCGTTGCTGGAACACTAGATGGTAATTTCATTAAGATATCTACGACAGAGTTTTTTGCATCACTTATCATAAATTTGATACCTTCTAAACCAGATACATTGGCAATTTCATGCGGATCGGTTACGACTGTTGTAATCCCGTGTTTAATAATCGCCCGGGAGAATTCAGATGGCCGGACCATGGTCGATTCAATATGAATATGTCCATCAATGAACCCAGGTACAATGTACTGATTCGATACATCTATTACCTTCTTGCCCGTTTCGAATTGACCAATCCCAACAATATAACCATTATGGATGGCTACGTCCCCCTTAAAGGTTTCCAAAGAAAAAACGTCTACAATCTCACCATTTTTTAATACTAAATCAACTTCACCGATCTTTTGGGCCTTTTCTATTAAGTCTGTAATCAATGCTTTCATGAGTATCCTCCACAGTATAGTAAAAAAAGAAGGTGGATAAGTTATACCCTCATAACTCTTCCACCATTCTTATTATTACTTAATTTGAATTTGCTAAACGTTTTTTTAAGAGGCGGCATTACTTCTTCGCTAATGGCCCAAGTGTAGCGATATACAGTTCATTTTGGTGTTTTTTCAAGTATCGATAAATAAATCCATAGCATGCTGAACTTAGATAGCAGCACAAAAAAACAGGCCCCTATTAAGAGCCTGTTTCTTTGTAGTTTATTTTTCCACATCGCCTTGTACAGTTCTAGCAATTTCGATAAGTTCATTATTGGATAGGTCGTTGGAGGCAATCATGTAGTCAACGCCATCTATCGTCCAAGTGATAGAGCCCTCAGAAACAGCCCCAATGGTAACGCCTAAATCAACTAAATCTCCATCCACATAGGTTGGTGAAGTTGAAGCTTCCTTAACGGTTACCTTTTCTTGAACAAGTGTAAATGACTTTTCACCTTCGTACGTCAAGACAACTCGTTTACCATTCTCGAGCTTTACTTCTTTTTCATCAACCAATTCAGCACCTAGGTCCTCCGTTGGATATTTAACGGTAAAGGCTGCATCTTTACTTTCTGCCATGACTGGAAGGTTAAGGTCTGCACGCGTCATATTCTTTTTCATATCAAAATCACTATCATCAAAGCTTGCGTTAAATTTAACCTTAGAAAATTCTACGGTCACAAGAGCATTACGATCTGGATCCATTACTTTTACAACTGCAGGTGATAAATCATCTTTATTAAGTTTAATTTCTTGGATTGGCAGCATGCTATTGTTTTGGTAGCGGGTTTTTGTTTCAAAAATATAATGCTCTTTCGTTGCAGTGAATTTTGCTTCTTTATCAGCAGCAATGTCTTTAATTAACGATTCGTATAAATAGGCCTGGCTGCTGTTCTGCGGCCAATCACTTTGGAATTTGAAGCTCTTTTTAAGGGCTGGAGTTAATACAAAAACTCCTTCTTCATTCCGTAAAATCATTTGGCTTTGATCTTTTTCGGCATTTTTTAGATTAACGCGGTAGAATGTCGGATCTTTATGCCAAATCTCAACGTTATACACTTGTGAGTCCGTACCCATTTTTAACGTCATCTTCGCGTCTACTTTATACCCCGTTAAATCATTCAATTTTCCGTTTAACTCTTTCACCACGTCATCTTTTGACTTAGAGCCGCAGGCAGCTAGTAAAAAGATAACCATTAACCCCGTAATCACCAGCAAAAACCTTTTCTTCAATTCCTTCAACCCCTTCTTGTCTCATTTTCATATGAATATAAAGAAGACCTGTCTCTCCCATTTCCCTATGAATATATGAGACAACCTTTTGGAATATGATTAAAGGTGTCTGTTGATTATGCATTTTTTCTTAAACCTCTTCAATAACTACCTGTGCAACAGCATAATCTCTGCTGTGTGAAATAGAAAGAAAGCCACTCGTTTCAGGTTTTACTATATAAGGCTTACCTAATGAATCTGTTTTGATTTCAATATCTAAAAACGATAGTTCCTTACCTATTCCGGTGCCCACTGCCTTTGAATAAGCTTCTTTAGCAGCAAACCTCCCGGCTAAAAATTCAATTTTTCTCCGTTCCGGAAGCTGCTCAAACGTTTGTTTTTCATTTTCTGTGAGGATTCGATCAATTAACTTTTTTTGCCTCGTAACAATTTCTTCGATTCTGGAAAGTTCAATAATATCAATCCCAATCCCTTTAATCATGCTATATCCCCTTCTATATAAAATAAAATGTGCATATTAGTGTACAAAGAATAAATTCAGTCTATCATTATAAGTAGTAATATTCAGGAGGTTTTTATGTTTACGAGAACAGAAAGTTTTCGCGAATTTATACGCTTTTATCCGGTGGTCTCTACTATTATTGCCATCCATTTGCTTTTATATCTTTTTACCGCATTACCTATTTTCCCTAACTTTTGGTTTAAATCTACACTATCAGGCGTAAACCTCTATATTATGGAGGGAGAGTATTGGAGGCTTGTTACTCCTATCTTTATGCATGGCGGGTTTACCCATGTATTATTTAACAGCTTTTCTCTTGTTCTTTTTGGTCCAGCACTTGAAAGTATTCTGGGGAAAGGCAAGTTTATACTTATCTATCTTGTTTCTGGTATCCTTGCCAATTTAGCTACCCTGCTACTTGAACCTTTAACTTATGTACATGTTGGCTCGAGCGGTGCAATCTTTGGGTTATTTGGTTATTATATAAGCATTGTTCTCTTTCGTAAGAATATGCTCTCTCAGCAAAATTCACAAATCATCCTGATCATTTGTGCACTTAGCTTAGTCATGACCTTCATACAACCCAATATTAATATTACAGCCCACATATTTGGCTTGCTAGGCGGATTTTTACTAGGAGCGATATCCTATAATAAAAAAAGGGATTGAGTCCGAGTTCATCGGTTCAATCCCCGTTTTTGACTTCCCTCGAAAACCAAGAGTAGACCTTTCTCACATCATTCGGTCCATGTCGATAACGCGGCCCCCGGAACCGCCAAAGCCCACCTTCACAAATGCCTCAAGGGAGCCCAGCCCTTTTCTTCTTTGAAAATAACTTTCCTTTATTTCCATGGTTTGCACTTTATTCTTTTTTATCAACACGGTTGTCCTAACAATATTCCGATAACGAAGTGTCAATTGCTGTTGGTCAACACTCCAGCCAGCATCTTTAAATTTCAAGAGTCCCCAAAAGGCAAACAATCCAAGAACAATGAACGATAGAAGTCCCCAAAACTTAAAAAACACAAGGGAAATCACACTAATTGGAACTAGAATAAACCAGCTCCGAAACATATAACGATTCATCGCTCTTTTAGGAACACGAGTAAAACTAGTATTCCATTGATATTCTGTCAGATAGGGCTTCAAAATGGATTCTATATTTTCAATCTTAACCAGCGGGAGAAGCAGCACCTTTGAACCCTCTTGGTTCTTGGCTGAGCCCCCTGCACTTTCAACAAATACGGCACCGTACCCTAGCCATTGCCTTACAATATTTTCGTTAATTGTGATGGCTTGAATCCGTTTTAGTGGAATGGTAATTTGCCTTCTCTCTAATAGCCCTTGCGAAATAACTAAATCATGTTCTGTTTTCATCACATGAAAATTTGCATATTTTAACATCGTTCCAATCAGAGCGATCATCCATGCCAGGACAAATCCAAAGAAAACGATAACAGCGATGAAAATTAAATTACTTACGATAAATTGTTCGACCCCTCGAAACAATCTTCCAAAAGATAAAAAATCATCTAATTGTGATAAAGTGGCAAAGACAGCCGAAATAACTACTCCCACTCCCCCTGAAGTAAGCGAAAGCAGGATAAGCTGCTTGGGGGTAATTTTATAGATACTGTAAAGATTAGAAGCTTCTTGTTCCCCAGCTGTTTCTTGAAAAGATGAATTCTTAGCTCTGGCAACGTATTCTTGTATAAAATCTGCCTCTTCTTTTGATATCGCAGAGAGAACCGCTTCTGCTTCTTCTGTTCCGCTGCCTCCAGCTGTTTCAATTTGGACCTTCACCATCCCGAATAACCGATGAAGGACTCCTTCTGTGATATCCAAGCTTTGAATACGCTCAAGAGGAATATATCTCTTCTTCCGGACAAAAACGCCATATTCAATCCGAAGTTCATTCTGTTCTAATCGATAGGTATACCTTAACCATGATAAGATACTCATCACGATAATCGAAATGACCACAATGGTCACGGCTGCTGCCAGCAGCAGCTCACCTTTACTCCAGATAAAAAACAAAGCGATAAAGGTGAAAATAAGATCCTTTATTCTTTTACCTATATTCAGAACAATGACGATGGGATGAAGTCTTTTCGGCTCAAACATCTTCATCTGCCACCCTTGCAAGAGTTGATATGTAGTGCCTTAATTCTTCTGCTTCGTTCTCCTCTATTGCGGGAATTTTATGTGCTGTTGCAGCCGTATTCACAATGACAGAGGCTAGGTGGTATTGGCGCAAAATCGGACCTTGAACGGTATCGACATGCTGAACGCGAACCATCGGAATTAACGTGCGTTTTACAATAAGAATCCCTTCCTGCAGCTCAATTTCTTCTTCTCTGACATCATAACGCCAGCGACGCCACCTTAAGGATGGGAAAAGAAAAATACTTATATAAGTAAAAATAAGTTCTATTGCTATTAGTATCATGCTAATCCAATTAGGTACATTAAATTTATGTAAAAAGAAAATAACTGAAGCTGCTACAGCCCAACTGATCACAACAATGATCAATGCTGAGATTCTCCATACGGTTAATGCCTCTTTAGAAATTCTTTTTTGCGGCTCTCGTATCATACATTCCTCCCGTTTCAAATACAGACTTTGCTACTAGTATACCACGGAAGGAAATATCGTTTGTTAAAGTCTGTTCTCGTGAAAATTATCGTTAAAATCTTAAAGCCGATTTTAACATGGAATTAGTTATTTTGCGCCTTTGAATTTAGTTTGCAGGCTTTTTTCTTATTAGGTTTAACTGTTTTCTACGAAGCTTAGAACAATTATTAAATTTGTACCAAAAAGTATCAAGGTATAAGAAAAGAGCCTTTTTAAATAACCTCAAAACTCGATCCGTCCAAGATCTTAATCCCAGTTCGTCCCTGTAAATCCTCCATTAATTTAAACAGGGCAGCATCCTTTTGTTTTGCCTCAATCATACAGTGAATCTCTGGTATCGTACCTTTTATTCCGGTAAGAAAGTTCAAAAACATATCCGGGTCAACATAATCTGCATGTGCTCGGTATTCATTTTCAGAACGAGGGCTGGAAATATGCGTTTTCACCACAAGCGGTGAATGCTTCCACGTATTGATAATCCGTTCCCAATCCTCTTGCCAATTCTCTTCTTCGTGGTTTGCCAAGTGGTGGTGATAATCAAATACCATTGGTACCCCAAGCTTCTCACATAGATATAAGGTTTCTTTTACAGTGAAAGTTGTATCATCGTTTTCAAGCATAATCATTTTTTGAATAGCTGGCTGGATATACCCCCAATTATGTATAAATTGTTCAAGTGCCTTTTCCTTATCCTCATAACCGCCCCCAGCATGGAGGACACAGCGATGCTCCGTATCGATTCCCATGCCCAAAAGCAGTTTTCTGTGCATGACAAGTGTCTTTAAGGCATTGGATAGGATCTCCTTATTGGGAGTATTAAGAACAACAAAATGGTCAGGGTGAAAATCAATTCGCATGGGGTGTGCGTTTAGATACTCACCCACCTTCTTTAACGATTCTTTCAACGGCTGAATGTAATCCCAGTCAGCCAACTCCTCATGGTTTGCCAGCGGGATTAAACGCGAGCTTAAGCGAAAGAAATGAATCTGGTTGCCAGCATTGTGTTTTAATAATCTCAGGCAATTCTCTATATTTGAAATGGCGATTCGCTCAAGCTTACGAATACCAGCTTCCCTGTCTTTAATCCTGCTAAATTGTGCAAATGTCATCGTTTGGGATGGTGATGCGTTCTGAAGCTCCATGCTCATTGCTACATAACCAAGTTTAACAATCATTCTCATCACTCCTAACAAGCTGTTACATCTAATGTTCCCATTTAAACGAAAAAGAGAGCACAGAAAAACATCAGTCGGGCATAGTGTTTGAAAATAGAAAAAAGGGCAGTTTGGAACAGTATGAGGCAAAATTATATCAGTTTTGTCCGAAGTCGAGGCATCTTCGGACAGAGGATGGCAAAATTACTTCAGTCCTGTCCAATGTCGAGGCCCCTTCAGACACAAGATAACAAAATTACTTCAGTTCTGTCCGAAGTCAAAGCCCCTTCAGACACAAGATAACAAAATTACTTCAGTTCTGGCGATTCGTATGATTTGTCCTTAGCATTCCCGACAAACTGAAGAGAGCACAGACTTATGTCCATGCTCTCTTCCATTTTATTAACGATTAAAGCTTCTTGGCTTTGATTTGCCAGAAGTGCGCTTTTCACCTGTTCTTGGCTTAGAAGGCGACTTTTTACGATCGCGATCTCCACTACCGCCTCCGCGTGAAGAACTATAACTTCCTCTATTGTCGTCTCTTCTTCTACGGTCACGGTCTTGAGGCTTTCTGTCCCTCTTAGAATGAAGTGGTGATTCTTCTGTTAACTTCACCGGAGTTGTATCTGGTTCCTTTGTTAGCATTTTCAAAACAGCTGCAATGACAGTGGAAGCGTCATTTTCTTCAAGTAATTCGTTGGCAGCTCTCTTATAATACTGAAGGTTGTTTCCTTCAATCGTTTGCACAATTTTATCTACTACAGCACGTTGTTGACCTTCCAACGCTTCATCTAGGGTTGGAGCAGTCATTCTTTCCATCTTACGTTTCGTGGTTCTTTCTAGGACAGTAAGGTAAGACTTTTCACGTGGTGTTATGAATGTAAGTGCCATACCAGATTTACCTGCACGTCCTGTACGTCCAATACGGTGAACATAACTTTCAGGATCCTGAGGGATATCAAAGTTATAAACATGTGTTACACCAGAAATATCGAGTCCTCTTGCTGCCACGTCTGTTGCTACAAGTACATCAATCGTTCCTTCTTTAAATTTACGAAGGACTTGCATACGTTTCGCCTGTGTTAAATCTCCGTGAATTCCTTCTGCTGTATAACCTCTTAACGTTAATGCTTCAGATAATTCATCAACGCGGCGTTTTGTCCTGCCAAAAATAATCGCTAATTCTGGTGATTGAATATCGAGAAGACGTGTTAAGACATCAAATTTATTTTTTTCCATGACTTCAAGGTAAAATTGTTCAATCGCTGGAACTGTCATTTCTTTTGTTTTCACACGAACAATTTGTGGGTCATGCATGAACTTTTCAGCCATTCTTTGAATTGGTGCAGGCATTGTCGCTGAGAAAAGTAAGGTTTGGCGCTCTGCTGGTGTTGCTGCAAGAATAGATTCAATATCTTCAATGAATCCCATATTTAACATTTCATCTGCTTCATCAAGGATAACTGTATTAACAGTATCTAAACGCATAGTTTTTCTATTAATATGATCTAAAACCCGCCCTGGAGTACCAACAATAATATGTGGGAATTTCTTTAATGAGCGAATTTGACGGCTAATATCCTGTCCACCGTAGATTGATAATACGCGGACTCTTTTTCCTGATCCAATTTTATAGAGCTCTTCCGATACTTGAATCGCTAGCTCACGTGTTGGTGCGATGATAATCCCTTGAATCGCATCCTTCGTTACATCAACCTTTTCAACGAGAGGAATACCAAATGCAGCTGTTTTACCTGTTCCTGTTTGAGCTTGCCCGATCAAATCCTTATTTGCTAGCCCCATTGGGATGGTTTCTGACTGAATTGGTGTTGCTTCCTCAAAGCCCATTTTAAGGACTGATTGTAAAGTTGCCTGACTTAGGCCTAAATCTTCAAACTTTGTCAATGTTTTCATTCTCCTTCATTTCTATCAAAATTTTATCTATGTGCAGAATACGGATGTTCCGAAATGCCGTAACTAGGTGATATCTTAATTTTATCAAAAAAAAGACATCCCTCCAAAGGAGTATGCCCTATTTTACTCGTTCTTTAGACACGTTGCTGATAAGCATAACACTTTTGCAACTATATTGCAATTAATGCGATTTAATGTCAAATCCCATACAAGCATTATTGCTCCATCAAAAAGTCATATACTTGGGAAAATAGGGCGTCTTTTTCCTCACAATGACAAATATGATGGCTTGAATCCTTAATATACGTAAGCCTTTTTGTTTTTGCACTAATGGTGCGATATAAGTATTCTGCACTTTTAGGAGGCACGATTCCATCACATTCGCCTTGTGCAATCAGTGTTGGCACTTCTACTTGTGGGAGAAGTGGTTTGATATAAGAGACTAGTCTTCGAAATTGAAAAGTCGCTTCTATGGGAGTTGCTTTTATTTTTCTTTTATAACGCTGAAAAAATTCATTACTTTTTAAATTTCCTTTTAACGAGTCCAAAATCATTGATTTAATTTCATTGGCCATTTGTTTAGGATTAACGTAATAAGCGGCAGCACTTAGTAGTACAAGCTTGTCCACCGGGTACTTTGCAGCCAATAGACTTGCAATCATACCGCCCATCGAAAACCCTATCACATAAACCTGATCACAGGTATCAATCAATTTCTTTAATTCTGCCTCTGCATGTTCAATCCACTGTTGATAGTGGATGCCTTTTAGGGAAAGATTTTCGCCATGGCCGGGAAGAGTTGGGACACTAAATACCCAATCCGTTTGCTTTGTTAAATACTCAGCAAGCGGCTCTACTTCATATGGTGCCCCAGTAAAGCCATGAATACATAAACAACCAATCATGTTTACTTCACCTGCTTTGAATATTTTCCTTTAGTGTTCCTATAAGAACATTTGACATACCATATTTTTGTCATTCTATCTCTTTTGTAATGCTGTTACGATTTCTTCTAGTTTCATTCCCCTAGAAGCCTTTACTAAAACCAATGTCTGGTTATTAACATGCTGTTCTAGTTCTTTAATCAGCTCGTTCTTATCCATGTATGAAAAGACTCTGTGTTTTCCTAGAGTGGACCGAGCACCTTCAGCGATGTGCTCCGCCAATTTACCAAACGTAAATATCAAATCAATTTTCTCAGGATTTAACCCTTCACCAATTTGCCGGTGATATTGTTCTTCCTGAGGGCCCAATTCAAGCATATCACCGAGAACGAGGATGACTTTTTCGTACCCCTTAAGATTCGATACAAGTTCAATGGCAGCCATCATTGAGGTAGGGCTCGCATTGTACGCGTCGTTGATGATTTTTTCACCATGTACCCCTTCAACTAGCTCCATCCTCATATTGGTAAGTTTAACGTTCGTTAATCCCTCATTTATCTTTTTAAATGGCACTTCAAAATAATGAGCAATGATCATCGCGGCCAATGCATTTAATATATTATGCGTTCCCAGTACAGGAAGTTCGAAGTTTTCAGTGGATCGGTTGATCGTAAATCTATTCCCTTGGTCTAATTGTTTTATTTCTGAAGGAAAAAAGTCATTGGTATCGCTTCTTCCAAAAGTTTGCACATTTACATTCCCTTTGTATTGATTGATACGCTCCATTAGCAGCGGTTCATCACCATGCAAAACCGCCAAACCGCCGTCTTTTAGACCTTGTAATATTTCAAGCTTTGCTTCAGCAATTCCTTCTCTTGAGCCAAGGTCAAGTAGATGAGATTCCCCTATATTGGTAATAACAACCGCGTCAGGTGACGCAAGTTTTGTGAGGAATTCAATTTCTCCCCTTCCGCTCATTCCCATTTCTAAAACAGCTATATCTGTATCCTCATCCAAACCTAAGACTGTTAAAGGCAGTCCAATATGATTATTATAATTTCCTTCTGTTTTCTGAACTTTATAGATCGTGGATAACAGGGAAGCCGTCATATCCTTTGTCGTGGTTTTTCCATTACTTCCGGTAATCCCAACCACTTTGACTGGTAACTGTTTCCGATATTCTCTAGCCAAATCCTGCAAAGCTTCCAGACAGTTATCAACAATTAGGATGGGTAAATGGGTGGGCGGATTCGGAACATCACTTTGCCAAAGAGCAGCAGCTGCGCCTTTTCTCAGTGATTCCTCTACAAATTTATGACCATCGGAGTTTTCGCCTTTAAATGGTATAAATAGGTTTCCCGTTTCAATTTTCCTAGAGTCGATGGAAACACCCGAAATTTCACGGTCAAGAAAGGAGGTAATATCATTTTTGACAGGTATCATCTCTGTAATCTGTCTTAAGGTTTTTTTTATCATTTTAATCCTCCAGGTAGGAATTTTAATAAAGACACGGCACTCTGCCGTGTCACGCTTTTAGAAGGTATATTTTATGTTTTGTTTTTCAGCATGTCTTTCTTTTGCTAAATTAACCAGGGTTTCAATGAGTTGTGGGTACTCTATGCCAGTATGCTTCCATAGTAATGGAAACATGCTAAATGGTGTAAAGCCAGGCATTGTATTGACTTCATTAATTAAAGCCTTACCGTCCTTTGTTAAAAAGAAGTCTGCACGAACAAGTCCTGAGCAATCCAACGCTTTAAAGGCTTGTATAGCCATCTCTTTAATTTGCTGGTACTCCTCTGTCGTAACATCTGCAGGGATAATTAAGGCCGTATCACCATCTTCATATTTGGCCTTATAATCATAAAAATCCTTCTTTGGAACAATTTCACCTGCAACCGAGCACTTTGGTTCGTCATTCCCGAGAATCGCCACCTCGACTTCGCGCGCTGTGACACCCTCTTCAATGATTACCTTTCGATCAAATTGAAATGCCTCTACGAATGCAGTCTCTAGCTCGGAGCGGTTTGTACATTTACTAATCCCTACACTAGAGCCCAGGTTAGCTGGTTTCACAAAGCAAGGGTAACCAAGCTTCTCTTCTATATCTGCATAGACGGTATCTTTCGCCTTTTCCCATTCGGTTCTGATAAATGCTAAATAATTTACTTGCGGTAGGCCTGCTTGGGCGAACACATTCTTCATCATTACTTTATCCATACCAGCCGCAGAAGCTAAAACCCCATTTCCAACATAAGGAAGATTTAACAATTCCAACAAGCCCTGAACCGTACCATCCTCTCCATTAGGCCCATGAAGCAATGGGAAAATCACATCCAACGGATCTTGGTCCTGCTGGAAAAGTGCTGGTGCTAATGAGCTTGCTGCTTGATTTTCACTTGTGAATTCTAATGCTTTGACGTTGTCTACAGGTGCATGAAGCTGCGGTCCCTTTATCCACTGGCCTTCAACATTTATGTAAATCGGATGTATTTCATATTTTTCAAGATCGAGCGCCTTTATTACTGCTAGAGAAGTTTGTAAAGATACCTTATGTTCAGCGGATTTACCTCCGTATAATAACCCAATTTTCGTTTTCATCGTTAACCTCCAAATTCGCTTTTCACGATTTTATTTTAACACTTTATCATATAAAAATAAGATAGTGTTGGTCTTGTTTTTCTGTGAAATATTTTTCTTTTCCCTAATTGTTATTTTATGTAACATACAGCTTGGTTAAAAACTCTATTCGTTATAAACAAAGAAAATCTCCCCAATAAAATGGAGAGATTAGATAACAGTAAGCTTCCATTCTTTTGTTTTTTTATCATAGATGATTTTAGCATGGCAAGTTTCTCCTGATATTTGTTGATATTCCTCGTACATATCATCCATTGAGGCAAAATCCCCTATCACCCAGATTGGAATTTCCAGCCTGTTACGCGTATGATCCACATCTCGTAAGGAAATGCAGATTCCCTCTTTAATAAAAGGTGTTAAAGAAAGGAGAATTTCCTTATTAATCGGTGGATATAGTCGTTTTTTCCTAAGACCAAGGAGTGACTTTTCAAGCTTTAACTCACCTAACTTACTTGAAAGTGCATGGCTTAACAGTTGAAAAAAGTCCTTAAAGCTTCGGTAATATACTTTATTAAAGTAACCATCATCATGAGCCAAATATGCAAAACGATTCCCAAGCTTATTATAAAAGGGCAGCTTCAAATGCTGCTTTTGGTGTCCCAAATATAAGATTTCTGCAATTTCTTGTCCAGTCAGTTCATTTAACCCTTCTTCTTCAACAAAGTCAATCCAACAAAAATCTCCGTAGCTGTATATATCTTCAGCGGCTAATTTTTTGATTCTGTCTTCTGGACAGTAATCCAGTAAAGTATGCATGTTAAAGTCACCATCATCATAGCGGTGCTTTACTAAGAGCAAATGATTCAATAAACCTGAAAAAGCAGCAGCGAATTCTGCAAATTCGATACCGTAAGATAGGACATACTGATCATTTTGATTTAAGTGGACATAGACGAGATCCCGTATGTCTTGATGATGCCTTTTCAAAGTCAAACTCCTCCGATCAAGGAAAATAATGCTATTATGGGATATTAAGGTTACAGTAAACGCTTCACCAATATTAACCAGTCTTTTATCATTTTATCATTAATAGTCCAAATAGCTTATTTCAATTCTTTTACAAATGAATAAATGTCTGTGATACTTTTGAAACAGTTCGCTTGATAATTTTATGGATAACACATACTAGTCTTAAATCCTTACTAGTATGAACACCTCGATTATCAACAAACCATCTTTTTTACATACTTGTTATAGAGAGGAGCGTGTATACGATGATTAAGGATATGACGCAGGACGAAATTTCTCTGCATATTATCAAATTATTAAAGGAAAACAAAAAAGTAGACTTTCTGAACATCCTTGAAGAATTGCAACCTTATGATACAGCAAAAATATACGAGGACTTACCAGAAAAACATAAACTTCGTTTTCTTATATTTTTAAATTTTGAAGTCCTAGCGGATTTAATGCAGGAACTCGATAAAGAAGAACAGCTTGAGGTATTAAATAAACTAGGTATTGAGAAATCCAGTAAAGTTCTAGACTTAATGGACAATGATGACTTAGCACTCTTCCTAGATGAACTCTCACCTGAGAAAAAGGAATCCTTGCTCTCTGGGATGAAGACCGAAGAGTCTAAAGCAGTTACGGATATTATGAATTATCCCCCTGAAACAGCAGGAAGAATGATGACCAATCGATTTGTCTGGATCCGAAATTACTACACTGTAAGAGAAGCCGTCGACAAATTGAAAACATTTGCAGAATTTGCAGAATCCATTAACTACCTATACGTGATCGATGAAGAAAGAAAGCTGGTTGGAGTCGTTTCTTATCGTGACCTGCTGTTGGCAGATCCAAATGAAAAAATTAATGACATTATGTACGAACGCGTTATAGCTGTTTCAGTTACCACCGACCAAGAAGTAGTAGCTCAGATGACAGAACGATACGACTTCCTCGCTATACCTGTTGTAGATGAGGATAATATACTCGTTGGAATTGTAACAGTCGACGATATTATTGATGTCGTCATTCAGGAAGCAAATGAAGATATAGAAAAACTTTCAGCTTCTGGAAAATCAATTGACTTTGATACAAAGACATTTGTTGCTGCTGCTAGGAGGCTTCCATGGCTGATATTGCTTTTATTTATCGGTCTCATCTCTGGAAGGATCATAAGCAGCTTTGAACATACCCTGGAGCAGGTTGTCGCTATTGCTTTTTTCATGCCAATGATTGCGGGCATGACTGGAAATACTGGAACACAGTCACTTGCAGTGGTTGTCAGAGGGCTTATTTCCCATGATATTGATAAGGGAGTCATTATTCGCTTAATTGCCCGTGAATTAGGCGTCGGTGTGACCATTGGGATTACTTGCGCGATCCTCATTTCCATCATTGCCTACATTTGGCAGGGGAGCTTTATATTAGGCGCAGTTGTCGGCGTTTCATTATTTTTCACACTGATTATCGGTACTCTGGCTGGTACGATTATCCCGCTGATTTTATTCCGTTTAAATATTGATCCCGCTGTGGCTTCTGGCCCGCTCATCACAACCATTAATGATATTTTTTCCTTACTCACGTACTTTGGTATTGCAACGATGTTCCTAAACTATCTTCTGTAAGCACGGTCCTAGACCGTGTTTTACTTTGTTTGAAACAAATTCTTCAGTAAATTCATCATAATAATTAGTTCTTGTAATATATTTCCTAAATATATTGTTACCAAATCCTTTCTTTGTTAGCATAACACTATATAAATGTAAAAATTGGGTGGGCCTATGGACAATTTCACAAAAAAAGTGGATCGCTTTGATTGGACATTAACTTTAATTCTGTTTCTTTTTTTCCTGGTTAGCTGTGTTGGTATTTATAGTGCACAAACAGCTGGGCAGTACAATGAAAACTTCTTAGTCAGACAAACTTTCTGGTATGTTGTTGGTGCTGCTATCATATCGATTACCATTCTTTTTGACAGCTATCAATATAAGCGGCTTACTTGGTACTTATATGGGTTTGGACTTATTTTACTTATAGGAATCCTTATAGCTCCAGAAAGTATAGCCCCCATAAGAAACGGGGCAAAAAGCTGGTTTATTACACCGCTTGGTTCCATACAACCTTCAGAGTTTGTAAAAACCTTTTTAATTTTAGCTCTAAGTCGTGTAGCTGTTCAGCACCAGGAAAAACATCCTATGAAAAAGGTAAAACTAGATTTTTGGTTATTGATTAAATTCGGGATTACTACAGCGGTTCCTATTTTCTTTATTATGAAGCAAAACGATTTAGGTACATCACTCGTACTATTATCGATTTTAGTTGGCTTCATTCTAGTGTCAGGAATTACTTGGAAAATTATTTTTCCAATCTTCACTACGGGGGCTTCACTTGGCGCTTTCATCATTTATTTAGTCCTGCAAAGACCTGATATCCTTGAGAAATATTTACATGTACAGGAATACAAATTCAACCGAATTTATGCCTGGCTCGACCCATTTAACCATTCTAGCAGCTCAGGATATCACTTGTTGAAATCTTTAAGTGCGATTGGTTCTGGATTAATTACGGGAAAAGGCTTTGGCAACCGTGAAGTATATATACCTGAAGGACATACGGACTTTATTTTCAGCGTGATTGGCGAAGAATATGGTTTTGTTGGCGGCAGTATTGTCATTGGTTTGTTCTTTCTATTAATCTATCACTTAATTAAAACTGCCTTTGATACCATTGACCCGTTTAATACATACGTATGCACAGGAATCATCTCGATGATTACGTTCCATGTGTTCCAAAATGTCGGAATGACCATCCAAGTACTTCCAATTACTGGTATCCCCTTACCTTTCATCAGCTATGGCGGCAGTTCGCTGATGGGCAATATGTTTGCCATGGGGATCGTCTACAGCATTCGCTTCCATCATCGCAACTATATGTTCACATCAGAAAAGTCTCTAAGTAGTTAAAAAATGGAGCAGCGGAGATTTCCGCTGTTTTTATTTCTTTCTTTTCTAAACTGTTATAAACTTATAAAAGCAAATAAACATAGAGGTGAACTATGAAAGAATTTATTTTTTCCGTATTGGAATTCTTATCCCAGTTAGGTTACTTCGGAATCGCACTAGGATTAATGATAGAGGTTATCCCAAGTGAAATCGTCTTAGGGTATGGCGGTTATATGATTTCAGAAGGAATTCTCGGTTATCCCGGCGCTGTTATTGCTGGTACCATAGGCGGTACGTTGGCCCAGTTATTCCTTTATTGGGCTGGTTATTACGGCGGACGTCCATTTTTAGAAAAGTACGGCAAATACGTTTTTATTAAAAAGAAGCAAATTGACCTCTCAGAACAATGGTTTAAAAAATACGGTGTGGGAGTCATTTTCTTTGCCCGCTTTATTCCTGTTGTCCGCCATGCAATATCCATTCCTGCCGGCATTGCAAAAATGTCCGCAGCAAAATTTACTCTTTATACGGTAGCAGCCGTCATTCCATGGACAATTCTCTTTCTTTATTTAGGACATGCGTTAGGCAAGAATTGGTCACATATAAAGGAATATGCAGCGCAATATACCATGCCAATTCTCATCGGCGCTGTGATTCTAGGCGTTATCTATTACTTAATAAAGAAAACAAAAAAGGACAACCACTGATTGATTCATCAATCGGGAAGTCGCTGACTGCTGTCTTCATATCTAAATGGGAAAAGAAGTTTGACTCAAGTAAGGCTGAAGCCTATCTGAATGAATTGAAGGAAAAAGGCGTACCATTAAAAAAGGCTGTCTAGAGGAATCTCTAGACAGTCTTTTTTATGGTAGCTTATACCATAATACTCGTTATGGCAGCTGTTAATAAGCTAACTAATGTTGCTCCATAAAGTAATTTCAAACCAAACTTTGCTACTTGATTTCCTTTTGCTTCATTAAGACCTTTTACTGCACCCGTGATAATCCCAATCGAAGAAAAGTTCGCAAAGGAAACCAGGAATACCGAGATGATTCCAACTGTTCTACTTGAAAGGGAATCTGCTACATTCGCTAAATCCATCATCGCAACAAATTCATTTGACAATAATTTTGTTGCCATAATCGTACCTGCCTCAACCATCTCTGTTGCAGGTATGCCAATAATAAAGGCAAGCGGTGAGAAAACATATCCTAGAACCATCTGGAAACTGATTCCAAAAATGACTTCAAATACATGGTTAATCATACTAATGAGCGCAACAAAACCGATCAGCATTGCTCCGACGATTATCGCGACTTTAAATCCATCTAAAATATATTCCCCAATTACTTCAAAAAAAGTTTGTTTTTCTTGCTCCTGGACATTGATAATATCTTCTTCCTCTGAAACATCATAGGGATTAATAATATTCGCAACCATAAATCCGCCAAATAAGTTTAATACTAACGCTGTTATTACATATTTTGGGTCTATCATAGTCATGTATGCTCCCAATATGGAGGCAGATACTGTTGACATGGCTGATGTACATAACGTATAAAGCCGGTGTTCAGGAATATAAGGAAGCTGCTTTTTCACTGAAATAAACACCTCTGACTGGCCGAAAACAGCAGAAGCAACCGCGTTGTAGGATTCTAATTTCCCCAAACCATTTACCTTACTTAAAATAACACCTAGATAACGAATGATAATTGGAAGAACTCGAATATACTGTGCAATTCCAATTAATACAGAAATAAAAACGATAGGAAGAAGCACATTGAGGAAAAATGGACCGGCTCCTTCATTCGCCATACCTCCAAAAACAAAGTTGATTCCCTCTGCTGCATAACTTAATAGATGGTCGAACAAACCAGAGACAGCTGTAATAATCACGAAACCAATTTCTGTGTTCAGCAGTAAAAAAGCAAAAAGAAGCTGCAAAACGAGCATTGTGACAAGTGGTTTAACCTTAATCCTTTTCTTATTGTTACTCACGATATAGGCTAGCAAAAAGATGATTACAATTGCAGCCAGAAACAGTACATACTTCAAAAATATCTCTCCTGTTCATGATGCCTATAAATTATGTATATGGAAAAACACAATCATTTCGACAAATTTCGATAATCCTCCATCTTCAAAGGAGATTATAAAAGTACCAATGTTTAGTGTCAATCCATTGTGTCAAAGTAATATAATTCAGGTTTTTCACTCTTTTACTATTCCACCGATCTTTTCAATTACTCTTATACAAATAAAAAAACCACCAATAGGTGGCTTTGGAAAGCAATTTGATATAGAAAACTATTTTTTAACACTTTCAATAACACGTTTCATTGCTTGTATCTGGCCAAGGTGCAAGTTCTCATGGAATAAAGCAAAATTAATAAGTTCGCCAAACGTTTCCTGACCTAAAAACGGCTCTTCCAGCCTTTGGCTAATGCTTTCAACCGAAATTTCCTTCATTCTTTTTAATTGGTCCTTCAATTGAGTTGTTAAGACTGCAACGGATGGCACATCCCCCTGCCAATCTGCTGGTTTTGTCCCTTTAGAGAATAAATCCAAATAGTTGGCTGATAAATGACTCGTATTTTTAGGGAATCCAAACATAAAGATTTCAGCTGTTGTTAACACATGTCCAATATGCCAATGAAGGTTATTATTAAATCCCTCTGGCTGAACGTCAACCTGCCCTTCTTCCAACGCCTCAACATTCTTGATAAAGAAACTTCTTGTTAACTCCATGTTTTTAAACAATAATTCGCTCATCCCTAATTCCTCCTCTTTTTACGCCCATCATACCCTTTCATTTTATACCAATATCCACCAATATTTAACTAATTTGATTTTACATTTCTTCTGGAGCTTCAATCCCCAATAATCGCAGGCCTTCTTTTAGTACAATCGTTACAGAAGAGACGAGTGCTAAACGGGCCTGCTGCTCGGCATTTTCTTCGAGAATTTTTACCTCAGCATAATACTTGTTAAAGGCTTGCGCGAGGTCAACGATATATTTGGCAATCTGGGATGGATCAAACTGTTCAAATGACCTTTTAATCGCATTTGGGAACTCTGTCAGGAGCATAACAACCTTCCATTCTTTTTCCCAGGATAACGAAGATGCTTGAAGTGACGCTTCTGTATACCCGCTTGCTTTTCGTAAAATGGAGCAGCCACGTGCATAGGTATATTGAACATAAGGACCGGTTTCCCCTTCAAAACGCAGCATTTCTTCTAGTGAAAATTCAATATCATTCATCCTAAAGTTCTTTAAGTCATGGAACATAACTGCCCCTACGCCCACTTGTTTCGCTACCTCATCTTTGTTAGAGAGGTTAGGATTTTTCTCTTCGATATTGTTTCTCGCCATCTCAATCGATTCATTTAAAACTTCCTCTAATAAGACAACCTTTCCTTTTCGTGTTGACATTTTCTTTCCGTCTTTCAACATCATGCCAAAAGGAATGTGGACCATTTTCTTTGCCCATGGATAACCCATTTTTTCTAAAACGGCGATTAACTGCTTAAAATGTAGACTTTGTTCGTTTCCTACGACATATAAAGACAAATCAAATTCATAGTTTTCTTTACGATAAAGGGCAGCTGCTAAATCACGGGTGGCATAAAGGGTGGCGCCATCGGATTTTTTAATCAAACAAGGAGGTAATTCCTCTTCAAGCAGTTCTACCACTTGCGCCTGATCGGATTCAATCAGCAGCTGTTTTCCCTCTAAGAGTTCAACCACCCGGTCCATTTTATCATTATAGAAAGCTTCCCCTGCAAAGGAATCAAATTGGACGTTCATCAATTCATAGATTCTAGAGAACTCTTTGAGAGATTCATCACGAAACCACTGCCAAAGTGACAGCGCCTCCTCATCACCATCTTCCAGACTTTTAAACCAGCTCCGTCCCTGCTCGACCAGTGAAGGATCACTTTCCGCTTCCTCATGAAACTTAATATAGAGGGTTAATAACTCTTTAATTGGGTTTTGTTTTACTTTCTCAGCCTCTCCCCAAAGCTTATAAGCCGTAATTAATTTTCCAAACTGTGTTCCCCAGTCACCAATATGGTTAATTCTAATGGGCTTATATCCGCATTTTTCCGCAATAAAAGCCAGGGCGTTCCCAATAACCGTGGAACGCAAGTGACCCATCGAGAATGGCTTTGCGATATTGGGGGATGACATGTCAATGGTTACATTATGGTTATTCCCTATGGCAAGCGCACCGTATTGTTCCTTTTGCTTCGTAATTTCAGCTAGTATAGCTTCTGAAACCAGTTTTTTATTTAAAAATATATTAATGTAGGCACCCACTACTTCTATCTTTTCAAACAGGGGTGATTGTATCTTTTCACTTAATTCTTGGGCGATTACATTTGGTGATTTTCTTTTTAATTTTGCCAGTGTAAAACACGGAAAGGCTAAGTCACCATGCAGCTGACTTTTTGGCTTTTCAATTAGCATTTCAATGTCTTTTACTTGTATCTCATGCTCTAGTGCTTCTATTAATGTCTCTGCAAGTTCCTGTTTATACTTCATTTCTAGACCTCCTATTTTTAAAAACAAAAAAACTCCCGCCTCTATAATGAAGAGACGAGAGTTAACTCGCGGTACCACTCTACTTGTTCAAATGAACCAGCTTGGCTTGTTAACGAAGAACTTCTCCGGTCTGCCCTACTGCTTTCAGGCAGACATCTCAAAAGTGCGCTTCATTCCCTGTTCCGTATCAGGCTCACACCACTCCTGACTCGCTTAGACTTTCCAGAAAATTACTCTCTTTTTCATTGACTTTTTCCGACTTAATTTGTAGTTTATTATACTGGATAAATAAGGATTTATCCAGCGATTCCTGATTATTTTTTTAATATGGGTAACCTAATGTAAAGGAGGGTTATCAATGGCCAGAAGAAATAAAATTCTCGTACCTGAGGCAAGAAATGGGCTTGATGCATTAAAGGCGAAGGTCGTTCAGGCACAAAATCCAGAGAACGCAAAATTTGAGGCTGCCGAAGAAGTTGGTGTTCCGTTAAAAAAAGGGTACAACGGTCAGCTCACCTCACAGCAAGCGGGTAAGGTCGGCGGCCGGCTAGGCGGCAGCATGGTCCGAGAGCTTGTCAAAATGGCACAAGAAAATATGATAAAAAAACGGTAGCAGCGGAGGTTCTTCAGACTGTAGAGAAAAGGTATTTTTCTCGGCGTTATATTATTTTTATGTGCTTTGGGGACGAATTGCATGAGCACCAAGCAACGATTTGTCCTCAATACAGGGGCTTGAAGACAAATCTCAGGAGCACCAAGCAACGATTTGTCCTTAATACAGGGACTAGAGGACGAAAAACAGGTGCATGGAGCAACGATTTGTCCTCAATACACCAATTTGCACTAGCCCCTCTTTAGAACATTGTCAAAAATCAAAAGTAAAGGCTGTCGAGACTTACTCGACAGCCTAAAGATTGCAGCGGAGTTTTCCGCTGCAATCTTACGAACCGGTCGAACGATAGTGCCTTACACCAAATTGCCATACAAGGAAACAGGGAAGAATAAAAAGGCTGCCTGCAAGAGGAATAAACATATAAATAAACTCATCTCCCTTTGTTTTTCCAAGTATATACATAAGCGGCAAGTAATTGACGGTACCAAAAGGGATAACATAGGTAAAAAAACGAGCTACCCACTTTTGGTAAATATTTAGCGGATATTGGGCCATTTCTCTGCCGCCATCTGTAAAGATATTAGCAACCTCCAGCCCCTGAACCGTCCAAAAACACATCGCAGCTGCCAGCATATAAATACCCGTAAAGATTAATACACCACTCGTAACCATGAAAAGCAGGGTAAATGCCTTAAGCAGGCTCCATTCAATAGGAAGATTTGCCAAAGCCCATAGCAGGACGATGACACTTTGAAGCAGCCTGCCTATCCGGGTAAATTCAAACTTTGACCCCAACACTTGCAAGAATGTGCTTCGCGGGCGCACGAGTACACGATCGAAATCACCCTTGATGATCAAACTGGAAAAAGTGTCAAATCCCCGTGCAAAACACTCGCTTAAAGAAAAAGCCATATGGATAATCGCAAAACAAAGTGCGACCTCAAAAAACTCCCAGCCTTTTATCTGCCCAAACCGTTCAAACAAAAAGTAGAGTCCTGCAAAAACAGAGAATGGGATGAAAAACTGTCCAATCGATAACAGCCAGAATGATGTCCGGTATTGCATTTGTGATTTAAATAAAATCAGTAAGTACTTAAAATAAAGGCTCATCTTCACCTATCCCCCCTGTACGATGACTCTTTTTAGTGCGGCGTTAAGTGCCAGTTTTCCGAGCCATAGGAGACCCAACAGGTAAGCCAATTGAATGAAAACACCTATTAGTGCTTCTGTTTGGGGTATATGACCGGAATATACACGAAATGGAAAATCTGCGGTCCAGCGAAATGGCAGGACGTATGCTATTTTTTGAAGCCATAATGGCATGAGTGGAATCGGGATAATCAATCCTGCGAAAAATTCCCCCAATACGCCAAATATCAATAGTGATCCCATTGGTGATAACGTTACAAATACAGAAATATATAAGAACATGGAAATGGCCACTAAAAGTAGCAAGCCTAATAAAAGTGTAATAACAAATAAAAGAAAGGTGGTACCGTTTGGAGGAAGTGTCATGTTGTAGGGTTTTGGTAAAAAGAGAGCGATGATTAAGATTGGATAACACCGCAATAATGCACTGGATAATCGCTGTGCGAGAAGTTTTGCATACCAGAACCCATATAAATCTGTTGGCCTGCATAGTTCATAGGCGATATTGCCGCTTGTAATGAGATCAAATAACTCATTGTCACGAAACCAAAGCATAACAAAAGCAAGGAATGCCTGCTGAAGCCAAATATATGTAATGAGTTCTTTTAGAGAAATGGGAGGTGTAACCGCAGCATGTTCATAGAACGCTTCAAACACCATAATCGAAATAAATCCCCAGAAAAATTGCGTTGCCACCCCAGCTAACGCTGCTGCCCGATATTGCATTCCAATTAAGAGTCGTAGTTTTAATACTGCAGCATATACCTTCATATTTGAAACTCCTTATAAAGCTGAACAATGATGTCTTCAATGGGCTGAGATTCGATGGTGACATCTAATAAATCCACCTGTTTCGATAGCTCAGTAATAACATCTGATGTAAGGATTTGTTCTGTATCGATGCTAAGGACAGCGTGTTCAGGGGACCAGTGGATGATGTTGGTTCCAGGTATATCTATGAAGTTCTTGTTTTTACGGTAGTCTGCTGTAATCGTTTTATGTGTTCCAAAACGTCTTCTTAATTCCTCTAAATTCCCGTCATAGAGTAAACTGCCTTTGCCAATTAATATTACCCGATTAGCTAGCGCTTCGATATCGTTCATATCATGGGTGGTTAGAACGACCGTCACACCCTTTTCCTGATTAATCGTTTTGATGAATTGCCGGACAGCAATTTTTGAAACGGCATCAAGCCCGATCGTAGGTTCATCTAAAAATAGAATTTTCGGGTTATGGATAAGAGAGGCAGCTATTTCACAGCGCATCCGCTGACCTAAGCTTAATTGTCGGACAGGAGCGTTTATGATGTCTTTTAATTCTAAGGTTTCGATGAGCAGATTTAATGTCGTTTTATATTCCTGTGGCGGTATTTTGTATATATCCTTTAATAGTTCAAATGAATCGATGACCGGAACATCCCACCAAAGCTGCGAACGCTGGCCGAAGACAACGCCTATATTTTTTACATACTCTACACGTTCCTTCCAGGGTGTGAAGCCCTTAATGCTGCAATTTCCCCCATCTGGAACTAAAATGCCGCTCATGATCTTAATGGTTGTAGACTTTCCTGCACCATTGGGCCCAATGTAACCAACAATTTCACCGGGTTCGATGGTGAAGCTGATATCTTTTAAGGCTTCAACAATGGTAAATTCTCTATGGAAAAGTGCTTTTGTGGCCTGCAGCAATCCCGATGATCTTTTAGGAACTTTAAAAGATTTATTTATGCCTTCTACTTTAATCAAATGGTTCCCTCCCTTTTTGTCACAGAGGAAAATAGTACCATTCAGGGCAGATGAGTGTCAAGAATTTTTAGAATTGTATATAATACTTAAAAAAACCGATCTCATAAATAGTGAGAAACGGTTTTTTCTTTAACCTTTTGAAGCTGAAATTTGGTATAACCTTATTATTCCTGGAACATCCTATAGTCCTTCTTTTACCAAAAACATTGGAAGATCCTTCGCCATGACTATCGGTGGTGAGCTTCTGCAGCCATTGCCTCTCGCTTTGTTACATGAACGGTACCTGGCGGATGGTTAGGTGGTGCATATATGGAATAAAGTTTAAGCGGAATATTCCCTGTATTGGTTACATTATGCCATGTTCCTGCCGGTACCATTATTGCTGAGTCATCAGCGATTCTTCTAACAAAATTAAGATCGTTTTTTCTCATGCCCATTTGAACAATCCCTTGACCTTGTTCAATCCGTAAGAATTGATCCACGTTAGGATGAATTTCCAAACCAATATCCTCACCTGGTTGAATACTCATCAATGTTACTTGTAAATGTGTTCCTGTCCATAAAGCAGTACGATACGTATTGTTTTGTTTAGACGCCTCATTAATATTCACAACAAATGGATTGGGCCCATAATCTCTTAGTCTGGCTGGATGATTCCAGTAATCAGATTGTCTTTCGTAGTTACTTGTTGGCACATAATATGGAAACTGATATGGATCGTAATAAGGAACATAGTACAATTTTCTCCACCCCTTCACCTTTTTCAATTATCCTATGCAATTGTTTTCTCAACTGTACTTAGGTTCAGGGCTTATTACTCTTTATCAAGTGGTGAAATGATATTATCTTTATATGTATCGATATAAATGTTCCCATTAGCTGCTAGGACCGCATAAACCACTTCATCAACCTTAAGCTTCCTTTTATTTAGTTCCCTCTCTAACCAAATTTGGGAGAGGTTATTTTGCTTAAGGTTTTTTTCAATTACTTTTCCATCCATTATAAGTTCTATAGGGATCCTCTGTTCAAGATTTATTGGAATAGATAAATCCTGCTTTGTTACACTCCGATATTGTGGTTTTTTTAATAAAGCCAGGGAACCATTCACTTCAACAATTGCATAAAGAACATCTTCAATATTAAATACACCTTTTTCTCTTAATTGCTGATTGAGATAATCCAAAGTGTAACGCATCTTTTTCATATTATTCTCAAGTATTTTTCCATTTTGTATAACAATTGTAGGATCTCCCGCAAAGAACTTCCTTGCCCGTTTGTTTTTTAATGACATCAATGAAATAAAATAAACAACTGCAACAAATACACTAAATGATAAAAGTAAGTGGTGCACCTTAATATTCGTATTAAAGCCTAAGTTGGCCGCAATGGCCCCCATAGCGATAGTAGCAATAAAATCAAATAACGTCATTTGAGCAATTGTTTGTTTTCCAAGGATTTTTGAGCCAATTAAAAGAAGACCAAAGGTACATATTGATCTGATAATAACTTCAAAATGTTCAGGCATATTATTCCTCCTTGAAAATATTCATATCTATGTTTCCCTCGTGGCCTTTTAAAATTCTTTTACCTATCTTAATAATTAATGCTGCACTTCAAAATGACATAAGGAATACCCGTCGTTTGTGATCTTTCGAACTGATAACGTTCTGGGCAGCAAATGAACATACGATATTGAGAGCATATTGAATAATAGAAAAAGGGACGAAATCCAATTGGATCCGCCCCGAATATAATCCTTTTTATTCAACTGTCACCGATTTTGCAAGGTTACGCGGTTTGTCCACGTCGCAATCACGGTGTAATGCTGTGTAATACGCAAGAATTTGAAGTGGTATTACAGAGATAAGTGGTGTTAATAAATCATTTACTTCCGGAATAACAAAGCTGTCTTCATCCATGTTTAGTCCGTTCATCGAGATGATGCATGGATTTGCTCCGCGGGCAACAACTTCTTTCACGTTACCGCGAATGCTTAAGTTTACACTTGCTTGGGTTGCAAGGGCGATGACTGGTGTGCCTTCTTCAATTAAAGCAATGGTACCATGCTTTAGTTCTCCACCTGCAAAGCCTTCCGCTTGAATATAAGAAATTTCTTTTAGTTTTAAGGCACCTTCTAGTCCAACATAGTAATCAATTCCACGTCCGATAAAGAATGCATTGCGCGTAACTGTTAGAAATTCTCTAGAAATATGCTCGATTATTTCTTTAGAGTCACAAAGAACTTCCATCGCATTTGCAACTAGACCAAGTTCATGAATGAGATCAAATCCAGGGTCAAGATTGCGGCTCTTTGCGGTTACTTCCGCTAAAATAGCCAAAACAGCTAATTGAGCGGTATAAGCTTTTGTAGAAGCAACGGCAATTTCAGGTCCGGCATGTAGCAATAAAGTGTGGTCTGCTTCACGGGAAAGCGTAGATCCAGGCACATTTGTAATCGTAAGTGCTTGATACCCCATTTCCTTAATCGTAACAAGAACCGCACGGCTATCTGCAGTCTCACCACTCTGAGAAATGAAGACAAATAGCGGCTTCTCGGATAGAAGCGGCATATTGTAGCCAAATTCACTTGAAATGTGAACTTCAACTGGAATCTTCGCCATTTTTTCAATAAATTGCTTCCCAACAAGACCAGCATGATAGGATGTTCCAGCAGCAATAATGTACACGCGATCTGCACCATTCATCGCATGAATGATCTCAGGTTCGATGGTCAATTCACCTTGTTCGTTTTGGTATGCTTGGATAATCTTACGCGTTACTGCAGGCTGTTCATCGATTTCCTTTAACATGTAGTGTGGGTAAGTGCCTTTTTCAATATCACTTGCGTCCAATTCTGCAATGTAAGAAGTACGAGTAACCGTTTCTCCATCAAGGTTTTGAATGGTTATATCATTCTTTGTTACGATTACGATTTCTTTATCCATTAGCTCTACGTATTCATTCGTAACCTGAAGCATAGCCATCGCATCACTTGCCACAACATTAAAGTCAGCACCTAATCCTACAAGTAATGGACTTTTATTTTTAGCTACAAAAATAGTATCGCTATTTTTTTCATCCAATAATGCAAGAGCATATGAGCCATGTAAGAGTGTAAGTGTCTTACGAAAAGCCTCTAAAACCTCTAAGCCTTCGTGTACAAACTTTTCAATCATTTGAACGATAACTTCTGTGTCCGTTTCACTGACAAACGCAACATCTGCCAAGTAATCACGCTTTAAAAGCTCATAGTTTTCAATGACACCGTTATGAACAAGAGTAAAACGTCCAGTTGTACTTTGGTGTGGATGAGAATTCGTTCTACTCGGCACACCATGAGTAGCCCAGCGTGTATGTCCTATTCCGACGTTAGCTAAAACTTTCACATCTACAGCTTCGCGTAAATCAGCAATTCGACCCTTTTCTTTGAATACATGAACTCCGTTCCCGTTCATTACAGCAATACCTGCTGAGTCATAACCTCTATATTCAAGCTTTTCTAAGCCTTTTAATAAAATTTCCTTCGTATCATTAAATCCAATATATCCAACGATTCCACACATATTTCTTTTCCTCCCTGATATAGGGGGCAAGAATCCTTCGGAGGCTAAACCTGCCCCCTTATCTCTGTTTTTGAAAGGTATCTGTATATACCTTTTGTCTTGTATTGTTGCTGTGTTTAGTATGCGCATTTCCCTCTCTTTGTGCACCAAGTTGCCTCAATGTTTTAAAGAAGAAAAAATCGGTTGTGCGTTCAACCGGGAGGTATCCGCCGAACATTCGATAAACCTCCTCCTCGTCAACTAACCCCCATGGTTAGTTCAGGCGCTTTATGATAAATTTCTTAAACGACCCTCCTTTATCCTAATTTTTATCGCTTTTAGAAACAAAGCAAACTAATCGTAACCGATGCATTGACTTTCGTCAACTAATTACTGTTTTTACCATTTACATAATAAAATATGCATAAGGGCTATGTATCGTTCCCTTATGCATATAAGAAAAGCTGCAGCACCCAGGTGCGCAGCTAGACATTTATCGTCGCTTTATTCTACTCTTTTAATTCCATTTCTTCTCTTACAACAGATACAATTCGTTCTACATAAGCTTCACATAATTCTTCTGTAGGGGCCTCAGCCATTACGCGAACAAGTGGTTCCGTTCCAGATGGTCGAACGAGGATACGTCCATTACCATTCATTTCTGCTTCTACCTGTTCAATAACCGCTTTTACCTTTTCATTATCCGTGACATGATGTTTATCAGTTACTCGTACGTTCACAAGCTTTTGAGGGAATTTTTTCATGTCTGCTGCTAATTCTGATAAAGTTTTCTTGGTTGCTTTCATAATATTAACTAATTGCAAACCGGTTAATAGGCCGTCACCTGTTGTATTATAATCCAAGAAAATGATGTGTCCGGATTGTTCACCACCAAGATTAAACCCGTTTTTCTTCATTTCTTCTACCACATAGCGGTCACCGACAGCGGTTGGTACACTATGAATCCCATATCCTTCTAAACCTTTGTAGAATCCAAGATTACTCATTACTGTTGAAACAATTGTACTATGCTTTAGACGTCCATGTTCCTTCAGATACTTTCCGCAAATAAACATAATTTGGTCGCCATCCACAATATTGCCTTTTTCATCAATGGCTATTAAACGATCCCCATCACCATCGAATGACAAACCTACGTCTGCACCCTTTTCCTTCACCATAGCGGCTAATGCTTCAGGGTGTGTTGAGCCAACACCAGCATTGATATTAATGCCATTAGGTGAAGCTCCCATAACAGAAATATCTGCGTCCAGATCAGCAAATAAATGTGTCGCTAAAGAAGAGGTAGCTCCATGAGCACAATCTAGGGCAATATGAATGCCTGCGAAATCTTCATCCACAGTATTCTTTAAATATTGAAGGTACTTTTGTCCCCCTTCAAAGTAATCCATTACTTGACCTAGGTCTGCACCAACAGGTCTTGGTAATTGTTCATCTGTCATATCGATTAATGCTTCTATTTCAAGCTCTTGCTCATCTGAAAGCTTAAACCCATCTGGTCCAAAAAACTTAATACCATTGTCTTCGACCGGATTGTGGGAAGCAGAAATCATTACACCTGCTTCAGCCCCCAATGCCTTTGTTAAATAGGACACTCCAGGAGTTGAGATAACTCCTAAGCGCATTACTTCCGCTCCAATTGACAGTAACCCAGCCACTAATGCCCCTTCCAGCATATGGCCTGAGATACGTGTATCGCGCCCAATCAGCACTTTTGGTCTGTCTTTATCCTTTGTTAAAACAAAACCTCCGAAACGTCCTAATTTAAAGGCTAATTCAGGTGTTAATTCACTATTCGCAACTCCGCGGACGCCATCGGTTCCAAAGTATTTTCCCATTATCAAAATCGCTCCTTATCATGTATACTGCTGTGTTCTATGCGTTGTCTCTCGTGATTGTAATTTTTGCAGATATTTTATCAGGTTTCCAAGTTACATTAGGCGGTCCATTCACTTGAATGGTTACGTTATGGACACCATCTGTAAGACCTTCTAAATCAACAAATATATTGAAATCTCCCGGTCCTACGCCCGTTACGGTACTACCTGGACCGAATACTAATAAATTTATTAGTTGGTTGGCTGGGTCATTGATAACCGCTTCATATTGTTCGGATAACCCTTTTATGTTAATAGGGAGTCCTGATACGGTTTTCTCTTCCTCACTTTTCACTACCACGGTTGCTTCTACAGTCTCAGGGGTTACTTTTGTTACTCCATTTGAAATAATGACTGGTAAAGTGAGTGTAGTATTTTCAGTCATTTTACTAATGTCCACTTCAACACGGACATTATCCGTATCTTTTAAAACATCGTCGGCACCCGAAATGACTGCTTCCTTAACATCTAAAGTAATCGATTCAATCGTTATTCCTGAAGCAGGTGTCCCTTTTTCAATGATGTTAATTGGTACAGTTTTAGTATTGCTTTTTACTGGAATGGTCACTTCTACTGTTTCTGGCTCTACAATTACCTCAAGTTTATTTAATTCCTTATCAAGCACCTGTACATGCGCCTCTTTCGTTACGGTACTATCAAGAAGATCCCTGCTCTCAAGTGCTGCTTTTACGTATGAAATTCGCTCAATTACATCTTTGGCACCGGTAATTTTCACTTTATTTGGCTTAACTACAGGTTGTCCTGCAGAGTAACCATCTTTTATCAGATCGTTATCGAATTCAGCCTCCACTGTAAACTCTGTGGTAATCTTTTCTTGTATAGTTACTGTTACCGAAGCTGGATCGATCTTTGCCTTTAACTTATCTGATAACCCGCTTACTTCAAACTCTACCTTTTGATTCCCTATTTTTGCATTGGTTAGGTCAACAAAAACCTCAAAGTTTTTTAACGCCTTTGCCGACTGTACATGGGGCATTGGACCTTCAAGGGTTACCTCCACCGTATCTGGTAATCCTGAAACAACGAGGTTTTCGGTGTCGTAATAAGCTTTTACTGATATTTCTTCTAATATCACAGATGTATTTTCCCCTGGTACATTAATTTCATTTGTCTTACCTCCGGAATTTGGAACGGCTGAATAAAGCAGAACTGCCAATAAGATCGCCAGAATTTTAATAAACCAGGGATTATCCATCAATCTATCCATTATTCTTTCCCCTCCAGTTCCAACGAGCTGAAGAAGCTGGTTTTACTTTTGTGTTGTTAACAATCAAGTCATGAGAGATTAATTCTTTAAATCCCTCTACAGTTAAATTGCGGTGGAGTTCTCCATTTTTTGTTAAAGAGATATTACCGGTTTCTTCTGAAACGACTATCGTCATACTGTCTGTAACTTCGCTTATTCCTAAAGCAGCACGGTGTCTTGTACCTAACTCCTTTGAGATAAAAGGACTCTCTGATAGCGGAAGGTAACAAGCAGCTGCAGCTACGTTATTTTTTTGAATAATAACCGCTCCATCATGCAGCGGTGTATTCGGAATAAAGATGTTTATGAGCAACTCAGAAGAAATCTTGGCATCGAGTGAAATCCCTGTCTCTATGTAATCACTCATCCCAGTTTCCCGTTCAATGGATATTAAGGCACCAATACGTCTTTTTGCCATATAATCCGTTGCCTTAATAATGGCTTCCACCATTTTCTCTTGTTCCTCATCATCTGGACCGTTGCTCCTGGAAAAAAACCGTCCCCTGCCCAATTGCTCAAGGGCCCTTCTAAGCTCAGGCTGAAAAATAATGATAACAGCAAGAAATCCCCAATCAATAGCCTGTTGCATTAACCAGCTTAAGGTATTTAATCCAAAAAAACCACTAACAACTCTTACAAGGAGAATGACAACAATCCCCTTTAATAATTGTACGGCCTTCGTTCCTTTTATAAGATTTAAAAGCTTATAAATGACATACGAAACAAGGAGAATATCAACAATACTAGCTAAATACTTCCATAAAGCAAAATCCTCAAAAAACGGCATTGTTTTTCCTCCGTATATTTGTCTAACTTATAGCCCATTTATTATATCATAAATTAAACATGTACTTATTATTTGTCATAAGAATAGTTATCATTAAAGCTCTTTTCTTAAACTTTATTGATTTTTGAACAAAATTTGATGATTGTGCAAGTTTCCACAGAAAATAGCATACATTTAAGGAGAAAAGAGCCTGCAAACTAAATTCTAAAGCGCAAAGTAGCTTTTTCCACGTTAAAATCGGCTTTAAGATTTTAACAACAATATTTACAGAAACAGCCTAATTAAAAAAGAAATCACCCACTGTGAGTGACTTCCTTCTATTTTTCTTCACTATCATGAAAGATATCTATAGCCTCCAGGGCAGTTTTTTTCATGTGATACCAGATCCAATCGAAAACTGCATTCACCTCTTCAATTTGGCCCGTAACATGCCCGGCAGACGCTAAATACTTTTCTCCATTTATAATTTCTCCGTTTATAACTGTTACATCACCTTGAACTTCACCTTCAATTTTTAGCTTTCCATTCCGAACGATGACATCCCCCTTAACCACTTCACCTTCAGGGACAATCACCGTATCATTTTGGACCACTAGGTTTTCCTGTTTCGAAAAAGAAACTTCTTGTTCTTGATTCCAGGTGGAAAATATACTTCCTGTCATTAGAACTAAAAATAATGAGGCGGCAGCGATTAATGGATGATTTCGCAGCCATCTTTGCATCCCGACCTTTTTCTTTTCTTTCGGCAGACGGGCCATTACATTCGCTGTAAAATTAGGAGGTGCCTGAATACTAGAAGTTCCTTTTACAACCGCGATGGTCCTCTTAAATTCATTGAACAGTGTCTCACAGTCCTTGCAGCCTTTGAGGTGTTCTCTTAAAATCATTTCATTTTCGGGGTCAATTTCTTCGTCTAAATATTCATGCATTAATTCAACGATTTCTTCTTCACACTTCAACGTGTTCACCTCTTATCACACATAACGTAATTGTTGTCGCAGCGCCTCGCGTCCACGATGGATACGGGTTTTGACTGTGCCCAATGGCATATCAAGGATTTCACTTATTTCATTTAATGACAATTCTTCAATATATTTTAAAACTATGACACTCCTGTACTTATCAGGCAGTTTTAAAATTTCCTTTTGAACAGTTTCTTGAAGCTCAAGACTTTCCAATTCATTTTCAGGTAAAGGTGAATCGGATGATAGCTGTGAATACATGGTGAGACCATCGGTTCCAGACACTTCTGCATCTAAGTAGTAATCTGGTTTTTTCTTTCTAATTCTGTCAATACACAAATTTGTTGCAATCCGAAATAACCAAGTGGAAAACTTTAAATCCTGGTTAAATGATTTAATATTAACATATGCACGGATAAAGGCCTCCTGTGCAATGTCCTCTGCCTCATGGCGGTTTCCCAGCATTCGGTAACCAAGCTGATAAATACTATTACTATAAATTTCAACAATTTCAGCAAAAGCATCCTGATCGCCTTTTATTACCTGTTTTATTCTCTTCTTTATAAGGGCTTCCATTTATTCTTCTCAGCTCCAATGCGGCTATACAATCTTACGAATCAATAGCAAAAAGGTTTCAATATAACAATTAACTTCTTACTACTTTTAATATTAACAAATATTAACTAATTTTGATAAATGGAAGCTTAAGTTTTTTGTCAATTATTGGTGAAAAATAAAAACAGCAGCTTTCCGGGGAAGCTGCCGAACAATATTATAATAATTTTTCACCCAATAATGAACCCATCAATTCGACGGCCGCCCTTGCCGTTTTATTTTTTTCATCTAAAATGGGGTTAACCTCAACAAATTCTGCCGAAGTAATCATCTTCGACTCTTCTAGCATTTCCATTGCTAAATGGCTCTCACGATAACTAATCCCCCCCATAACTGGGGTTCCTACGCCTGGTGCATCATTAGGATCTAACCCGTCTAGATCAAGCGACAAATGGACACCATCTGTTTTCTCCTTAAGATACGCAATCGTTTCTTCCATCACTTTTGCCATTCCTAATCTATCAATTTCATGCATAGTATATACTTTTATTCCTTTTTCCTTAATTAACACCTTTTCACCATCATCCAGAGATCTTGCGCCAATAATTACGACATTCTCTGGTTTTATTTTCGGAATGTATCCCGCAATATTCGTTAATGAAGGATGACCAATGCCTAAACTCACAGCTAATGGCATACCGTGTATATTTCCAGATGGCGAGGTTTCAGCCGTATTCAAATCCCCATGTGCGTCATACCAGATTACACCAAGACTTTGATAATGTTTAGAAACACCTGCTAAAGTTCCGATGGCAATGCTATGGTCTCCACCTAGGACAAGAGGAAAGGATCCAGATTGAATAACCTCATCCACCTTTTCAGCAAGAAGTGTACTTTTTTCCGCAACAAGATCTAAATTGCGCAAATTTGATTCTTTATCAATTACTACTTCTGGCCTTCCAACCGGAATATCACCCATATCATGGATTTCATCGAACAATGGTTTTAGTCTCTCATTTATTCCAGCATAACGGATGGCACTAGGACCCATGTCTACTCCACGTCTCATTTGTCCTAAGTCCATCGGCATTCCAATAATAGATAGCTTTCTCATATTCTACCCCCCAGCCTTCGTTACTAACTATTTTAACCGTTTTCAAATGGATGACTCAACTCGACAAATTAATGAATATATATGCAATTCGAAGGATTTGAATTTATCTGCATATTTTATGATACTTTTACTCTCACTAAAAATAAAAAAGCCTTAAATCGTGTGATTTAAGGCGAGCTGTTATATGTAGTGTGGTGGTGGTTATACCTTGCAAAAAACTTTGGTGGAGCCTAGCGGGATCGAACCGCTGACCTCCTGCGTGCAAAGCAGGCGCTCTCCCAGCTGAGCTAAGGCCCCATCTTTTTGAATTGAAATTCTATGTAGTAGCGTTTCCCACTGGATTGCTGCTACTATTCATAGATAAAAGCCCTTAGAGAAATAAATCCCTTTGGGCAGTCATTTAAATATGAGCCATGAAGGACTCGAACCTTCGACCCTCTGATTAAAAGTCAGATGCTCTACCAACTGAGCTAATGGCTCACAATTGCTTAAAATACCTTTCGGTATTTTTCGCAAAATCCGCCGAAGCATCTTCAGGGATGTTATGATTTGGCTGGGCTAGCTGGATTTGAACCAACGCATGTCGCAGTCAAAGTGCGATGCCTTACCGCTTGGCTATAGCCCAATGTTAAGGACATTAACTAGTTTGTCCAACATTTTAAAAATTATAAGTGGTGGAGGGGGACGGATTCGAACCGCCGAACCCGGAGGGAGCGGATTTACAGTCCGCCGCGTTTAGCCACTTCGCTACCCCTCCACTTAATAAAAGTGGTGCCGGCGAGAGGACTTGAACCCCCAACCTACTGATTACAAGTCAGTTGCTCTACCAATTGAGCTACCCCGGCACATAAATAATATTACTTTTAATTATTCTCACTATCGTCAAATACGGAAGATTATTTTCACTACGTGAAAAAATCTTGGTGGAGGATGACGGGATCGAACCGCCGACCCTCTGCTTGTAAGGCAGATGCTCTCCCAGCTGAGCTAATCCTCCATTTTGAAATAAAGTTTTTTTACTAACTTGAATGGAACGTTATTTTCGCTATCGCGAAAAACGTTGGTGACCCCTACGGGATTCGAACCCGTGTTACCTCCGTGAAAGGGAGGTGTCTTAACCACTTGACCAAGGGGCCATAAATATCTAAATAGGAAAGCTTCCAAGCGGGCTCGAACCGCTGACCTCTTCCTTACCATGGAAGTGCTCTACCTACTGAGCTATGGAAGCATAGCTAATATTTTAACAATAAGGATGGCTCCGCAGGTAGGACTCGAACCTACGACCGATCGGTTAACAGCCGATAGCTCTACCACTGAGCTACTGCGGAATAGTAATATAACAGCCTGGCAACGTCCTAC
>NZ_JBALNB010000026.1:0-16970 GCF_036962345.1 Neobacillus vireti | reverse complement strand
AACAAACCACAGCCTATGCGTAACTAATTTCAGTTATCCACAACAAACCCCTGTTATGCTCAACTAAAAATGCCTATCCACATTTCGTCTTCACAAAAAGGACAAATGTATTTAAGCGGAATGTGAGGTAGTTCACTTATTCGTAGTGGAAACCCCGATATAATACAGGTAATAAGGCTGTTTGGTTTTGAAATGGCCGTTTTAGGAGGCGTTTCATGTATGGCATTTGGCCGAGACTTTAATAAAGATCCATTTATCGTAATTTGGGAACTTACGCGCGCATGTCAACTCGCTTGTTTACACTGCCGTGCAGAAGCTCAATTAAGAAGAGATCCACGGGAACTATCTTTTGAAGAAGGTAAAAACCTTATTGATCAAATATACGAAATGAATAATCCAATGCTTGTCTTTACCGGTGGAGACCCATTAATGAGACAAGATGTTTTTGACATTGCTAAATATGCAGTAGATAAAGGCGTCAGGGTCTCTATGACACCAAGTGCAACACCTAATGTTACAAAAGAAGCAATTGAAAAAGCAAAGGAAGTAGGTCTATCTCGCTGGGCATTTAGTATTGATGGTCCCACAGCTGACGTTCATGATCACTTCCGTGGAACAGCAGGTTCTTTCGACCTAACAATGGGAAGAATAAAATACCTGCATGAACTTGAAATACCCATTCAAATTAATACGGTAATTTCTAGATATAATATTGAATATCTTGATGAAATGGCAAAAATGGTTGAAGAACTGGGCTGCGTTTTGTGGAGTGTGTTTTTCCTTGTTCCGACGGGGAGAGGTCAAGAATCAGATATGATATCACCTGTTGAGCATGAGAAAGTATTTAGATGGCTGTATGACCTCAGCAAGCGGGTTCCTTTCGACATTAAAACCACTGCTGCCCAGCATTACCGCCGTGTTGTTATTCAGCAAAAAATGCGCGAAGCAAAAGAAAAAACGGAGGAAATAAATTATTTAAGTGCATTAACAGAACAAGGCTTAACAGGTTCAATTGACGGACTTGGCCGCGCACCTAAAGGTGTTAATGATGGAAATGGGTTTGTTTTTATCTCCCATATTGGAGATGTATACCCAAGCGGACTATTACCAGTTAAAGCAGGAAATGTACGTGAAACACCATTAGCAGATATTTATCGTGAGTCACCCATTTTTAAATCATTAAGAAATCCTGATTTATATAAAGGTAAATGTGGTGTATGTGAATTCCGGCATGTATGCGGTGGTTCAAGGTCACGAGCGTATGCGATGACAGGCGATTACCTGGAAAGCGAACCATTCTGTGTTTACATTCCAAAGGCTTTAAGAGAAAAACAAGCTCAATAATGAATAAGAGGAGGAAGCAATCATGTTTGATTGCTTCCTCCTCCTATTCGATGTTGCAATATACCGCCGGACAATTTTCACAGCCAATTTCGTCTTTTAAATATTGAAGATCTAAAATAGATATTTTTCCCTTTTTTACACTAACAATTTTATCTTTCTTCAATTCACTAAGGATACGGTTCGTACTTTCTCGAGAAGTTCCGCAAAAGTTGGCAAGCTCCTGGTTGGTTAATGGTAAATCTATTAATATTTCATTTCCTTTATGAATACCATAGCTATTAGACATTCTTATTAACGTTGAAATAAGTGCTCCGCGCTTTCCGTTTAAAACAAGATCACGAAATTTTGTCTGTGTTTTTCGGAAATGATCACTCATCCATTTCATAAATTCAAAAGCCAGCTTACTATTCTGGAAAATTTCACTTTCAATTACATCTTTTTTTATCGCAACAATTTCGCCTTCTTCTAACACTTTCGCACTTAATAAATATCTAGGATTATCGGTAAAGAGCGTTAATTCACCACAAATATCATTTTCTCCGCATATTCTTAACGAAAGTTCCCGGCCGTCAGAGGTAATTTTACTAATTTGTACTTTACCAGAAACAATTATAAAAAGTTCTTCAGCAAGCATACCTTCTTGAAATAAATAGCTCCCTCTTTCACTATTAATTTTCCGATCAGCAAACCTAAGTAACTCCTTTATTTCTATTGAATGAGTAGGCTTTATTTTTGTCATCATTATATATCACCTCAAAGTTAGTCACATTTCAGATTATTATTACTCTTATTTTAACTTAGGTGATGCCCGCTAAAAGAAGTAAACAATGACAATATAGTGAAAACTTATTTTTAAATTAAAAAATACCGTAAGAAATGGTAAGATAGTGAATAAAGTAACAGTATTTTTAATGAATTGTTGGTAGAATGAATATATTACTCGCTTTTTGAAAAAAATGGAGTTGATATAAATGGAAAAGACCATTATTAAAGATAAATTAAATCGTCCATTACGAGATTTAAGAATCTCTGTTATCGACAGATGTAATTTTCGCTGTCAATATTGCATGCCTGCAGATCAATTTGGTGATGATTTTGAGTTTCTGCCAAAAAGTGCTTTGTTAACATATGAGGAAATTGAACGTGTAGCGAAAATTTTTGTTAGTATAGGTGTAGAAAAAATCCGTCTTACCGGTGGTGAACCACTACTTCGCAGGGATCTTCCGATTTTGGTGGAAAAGCTTTCTAAGATTGACGGTTTACACGATATTGCATTAACGACTAATGGGATCCTACTCCCAAAACTGGCAGTTAAATTGAAAGAAGCAGGACTTAAAAGAGTTAATATCAGTCTTGATACGTTAGATGATGAGTTGTTTGGTGAAATCAATGGACGTGGTGTAGCTACCCAGCCTGTGTTAGATGGGATTGAAGCTGCTAAAGAGGCAGGTCTCAAGATTAAAATCAATATGGTGGTTAAAAAAGGTCTTAACGATTCAGAAATCATCCCGATGGCGGATTTTTGCCTGAAGAATGGTTTGGAGCTGCGTTTTATTGAATATATGGATGTAGGATCATCGAATGGCTGGAAAATGGATGATGTTATTACAAAAAAGCAAATATACTATCTGCTAAAAGAGCATTATCAGTTAGAGTCACTTGACCCAGCTTATTTTGGTGAAGTTGCAAAATTGTATAATTATAAAAACACGGACGTGAATGTTGGGTTTATCACTTCTGTATCAGAGTCATTCTGCAGCAGCTGTACCCGCTCGAGGCTTTCGGCAAATGGACAAATCTTTACTTGTCTATTTAATGGAAATGGTCATGATATTCGAAACTTTATGAGAAACGGTGCAACAGATGAAGAACTGAGAAACCGAGTTATGAATATTTGGAATGCCCGAAATGATAGGTATTCTGATGAACGGACAGAAGAGACAGCAAAAAACCGTAAAAAAATTGAAATGTCCTATATTGGCGGCTAACCTCTCTTATTTAAAAGAGAGGTTTTTTTGCATAGAAAAAGAGGCTGCTGCACCAGCCTCTTATCGTTCTTTATTAGAAATATCTAGGGAATAAGATGTTGTTTTCAAGGTGAACGTGCATAAAGGTAAGACCTTCAAGTTCTTCTAAGCGTTTATAGACTAAACGATAGGTTCCACATGCGTCAAGCGGAAGTGTATAATCAGAAGTTACTGCACGAATTTGTCTTAAGATTTCACCTGCATGGTCATGTTCTTTTTCAAGCTCTACAATCATGTTGATTGCTTCTTCGCGATCTTCTACTGTTCCGTCTGAAAGTTGTTTAATCAGCGGAAATACAATTTCCTCTTCTTTCGTCATATGTTCGATTAATTCTTTTTTAAATTCATAAAAGAGTTCATTAACCTTTAACAGTTCTGGGTGATTGTCACCATGTACACGAGAAACCTTGGTAACATATGGGCTAAGCAATGATATTTCCTCTTCAGATGTTCGGTGATAATGGTTGATGACGTGATCAATAATGGTGTTTGAATCAGATTTCGTCCATACTTCTAAGTCTGTTTCAGTTGAGCTGTTTTTTTCAAATATCACTCTTAATTCTTCTAGCAATGCGCCTTCATTAACGCCATTTTCAGCTATTGCTTGTGAAAGTGGAATATTGCCTCCACAGCAAAAGTCAATTCTAAACTTCTTGAACACATCGCTCGTTTTTGGCAGTTCATTTACAATATCTTTAACCAATGTACTTGTAGATAAAGGGAAAGTAATCATATTTTCCTCCTAAAGATTATTATTTCATAACTTAAGGATACTGGATTTCCTAGATCTTATAGGTGACTTGAATCACTTATTTGGATAGGAATTAAAACTTTTTGTCCATAATTGTGATATTTGCTATATTGGTTACTATTAGATAGGCTTATAATGAAATAAGTTCAACCAATTATCTGAACTTTTATTTGTTATGGCAGGAGTTGTTGGTGTTGCTAGAGAGAAGAAAACCAATCCCAATTGGGGAAGCAGTAAAAAAAATAATGGAATATCAATTAAATGGTAAAACAGAATATGTATCGATCGATGAAAGCTTTGGGCGTTTTTTATCTGAAGACTTAAAGGCAACCAGCGATGTACCTCATTTTGACAGGGCACCATATGATGGATTTGCTGTTAGATCTATCGATACGAAGGAAGCCTCCTTAACGAATGCGGTGGAGTTTAGGGTCGTCGACCATATAGGTGCTGGCATGACATCCTCTAAGATCGTAAACCAGTTCGAAGCGGTTAGAATTATGACCGGAGCTATGATGCCTGAAGGTACAGATGCGGTTGTGATGTTTGAAGTGGCAAAAGATTATGAAAAAAATGGGACCCCATTTATGTCGATAAAACGCAGCTTCAAAAAGGGTGATAATGTTTCCTATCGTGGCGAAGATGCCAAAGAGGGTGAAATCTTAGTAAAAAAGGGCACTTTCATAAATCCAGGCATTCAAGCAATGTTGGCGACATTTGGCTATCACCAAGTGCCTGTTGCAAAAAAGCCGGTGATAGGGTTATTTGCAACGGGAACTGAATTGTTAGAGGTAAAAGAAGAATTGGTACCTGGAAAAATTCGAAACAGTAATTCACATATGATTGCTGCTCAAATTCAAAGAACAGGCGCTATTGTCCACTATTATGGTAAACTCCCTGATGTATTTGATACGTGCTTTACTGCAGTAAAAAATGCATTGGATAAGGTAGACATCCTCATTACTACTGGCGGCGTTTCTGTTGGGGATTTTGATTATCTACCTGCGATTTACGAAAAGCTGGGTGCTGAGGTTTTATTTAATAAAGTGGCGATGAGACCTGGTAGTGTTACAACGGTAGCTCAATTCGAAGGGAAGCTTCTATTTGGGTTATCTGGTAATCCTTCGGCCTGCTATGTTGGATTTGAATTGTTTACTCGGCCGATTATTCGAAGAATGCTTTTTTCTGCCAAACCACATCTGCGAAAAGAAAAAGCGGTACTTGAGGTTGATTTTCCTAAAGCTAACCCTTTTACGAGATTTGTCCGCAGTGCTTTTTCAATCAAAAATGGCAGCCTGTATGCAACACCAAGTGGATTAGACAAATCGAATATCATCATGAGTCTTTCTGGAGCTAATTCCTTGATGATTCTTCCAGGAGGGACCAGAAGCTTTAAAGCGGGTGATGAAGTAGATATTTTGCTGCTTGAAGATCAAGTTGGCAGTGAATGGCCTTGGTAAAGTCCATCATTTTTCAAGTGGCAGGATATCAAAATTCTGGTAAAACCACTTTTTTATTAAAACTGCTTCAAGTATTAAAAAAGGATGGATTTAAGATAGTCACCATTAAGCATCATGGGCACGGTGGTAGGCCGGATATACCACTTCAAAAGGATTCGTCCAAACATCTCGATGCAGGAGCAGCTGCAGCATTGGTTGAAGGGGATGGCAGGATGGTCGTGCAAGCTGAAGATTCGGCTTGGACCCTTGATGAACAAATTCGTTTTATGGGTTTTTTTCGACCGGATTTCATTTTAATTGAGGGACATAAAAAAGAGGCCTATCCAAAACTACTCATTTTAAGGAATGATGACGATCTATCACTCATTAGAAATGTAGAAAATATTAAGGCTGTCATTGTTTGGGATCAAGCTTTAACGAAAGTGGTAAGGGAATATCTGACGGTTCCAGTCTTTCATATTTCCGAAGACAATGCTGTGATGGAAATTTCGAAACAATTAATTAAACTTGTTAATCAATTTGATAATAAAAGAAATTGACTAAAAAAAATCGGTCTAAGCGACCGATTTTTTTAGTCAATTTTACAAATTTCTGGGGAGCAGTCTTCACAATCAATTTCATTCTTTAGATAATCAAGGTCATGGATGGTGATTGAACCTTTATCAATGGAAATAATTCCTGTTTTTCTTAAATCACTTAGTAATCGATTCACTACTTCCCGTGATGTTCCACAAAAATTTGCTAATTCTTGATTGGTTAATGGTAATTCAATTAGAATTCCCTGATTTGTTTTTGTACCGTAACTATTAGTAATACGGATAAGTGTAGAATATAAGGCACCTTTCTTACCATGAAGAACGAGGTCTCTAAATTTAGTTTGTGTTTTCCGATATTGTTGACTCATCCATTTCATAAATTCAAGCGAGAGTTCAGTGCTCTGTGCAAGTTTTTCTTCAAGGTCTACTTTCATGATAACAGCCACTTCGCCGCTTTCAGCTACACGTGCACTTAACAGATACTTTGGCGCTGTTGAAAACAAATCTAGTTCTCCAATAAAGTCTCCTCTTGAACACATTCTCAGTGTTAGTTCCCGGCCATCAGGTATTATCTTTCCGATTTGAATGATACCACTTTGGACAATATATAATTCATTGGCTACAGAGCCTTCTTGAAACAGAAAAGTTCCCTTTTCAATTTTCTTTGTATGGTGAACTGTCTCAAACAGTTGGGTTAATTTTACAGGTAATTCTATTATTGACTGCATACGAATAACCACCTTAAAGGGGCGAAATCAATCGCTAATTTGTATTCCTAAATAAATGACAGTCAAGGTTGCATTTACTAGATAATACTATAATTATATTGTTAACAAAGCTTATATATCAATAATTGTGGCATAAATTCATACAATCGTCAAAATTGACCATAAGCGATATAGTGACATTATTTCATAATTATTCCTTTAATGGCCCCGGATATAATGGAAATAATAAAGATGTACAAGAAAAGGAGGGACAGTTAATGGGTCAAAGCAGGCAGTTTAAATCTGGACAAAGAGCACCGAACAATGGTGTATATATAGAAATCGGTGATACAGAGTCAAATGTCAATAATCCAAAAAAGATTAAGTTAAAAGCAGGAGACAGGTTTCCGGAAACATCAAATGACGAACGTGTATGGACCTACCAGCGTAAACCTTAAATTATTCACAAGGCTATCTTTCGTAAAGATTGTTGTTAAAATCTTAAAGCCGATTTTAACGTGGAGATAGCTATTTTGCACTTTAGAATAAAGTTTGCAGGCTCTTTTCTTATTGAGTAAACTTAGCACAATCATTTAAATTTGTTCCAAATTGACAAAGTTTAGAAAAGAGCCCTTAAAAAAGTCATCCCAGGTGGATGGCTTTTATTTTCTATTTAATTACATATTCGTATATAATAAAAGTAAATAGGTCAAAAAAGGTCAAAGGGGTGTGAAATATGGATATAAATCGTATGACAGAACGGTTGCAAAAGGGGATAGTAGATGCCCAATCGTTGGCAATAAAGAGCAGCCATCAAGAGGTTGACGAACCCCATTTATTCTTAACACTTCTTCGTCAAGAAGATAGTCTATTACGAGTGATCCTGGAAAAGGCTGGCATCAAGGCAGATGTTGTTGAAAAATCATTACAATCAGTTCTTGATAAAAAACCACAAGTTACCGGAAGTGGTACAGAGCATGGGAAATTATACATTACTTCTAAGCTTCAGCGGCTTTTTGTGAGTGCTGAAGATTTTGCTGCCAAATTTTCAGATGACTTTATGTCGATTGAACATATATTATTAGCTGCTTCCTATACAGGCGATTCAGAAATACAAAAGATTATTAAATCAAACGGAAAAACTCCAGAGGATATCTTGTCCGCAATTAAGGAAATAAGGGGGAACCAAAGAGTGACATCACAAAATCCCGAAGCCGTTTACGATGCCCTTAGTAAATATGGCAGAGACCTTGTGGCAGAAGTAAAAGCAGGTAAATTGGATCCTGTTATTGGAAGAGATACTGAAATTCGGCATGTAATTCGAATTTTATCAAGAAAGACTAAAAATAACCCTGTTTTGATTGGTGAGCCTGGAGTGGGGAAAACAGCAATTGTTGAGGGGCTTGCTCAGCGAATCGTGAGGAAAGATGTTCCTGAAGGATTAAAAGATAAAACAATTTTCTCATTAGATATGAGTGCATTAATTGCAGGGGCTAAGTTCAGGGGTGAATTTGAAGAAAGATTAAAAGCGGTACTAAATGAAGTGAAAAAAAGTGAAGGACAAATTCTATTATTCATTGATGAGCTTCACACCATTGTTGGAGCAGGAAAAACGGATGGGGCTATGGATGCTGGAAATATGTTAAAACCGATGCTGGCTCGTGGTGAGCTGCACTGTATTGGGGCAACCACCCTTGATGAACATCGAAAATATATTGAAAAGGATCCTGCCCTGGAACGCAGATTTCAGCAAGTACTTGTTCAAGAACCTAATGTGGAAGACACCATTTCTATTTTACGTGGCTTAAAAGAAAGATTTGAAGTTCACCATGGTGTGAAAATCCATGATCATGCTCTTGTGGCAGCTGCAACTTTATCTGACCGGTATATTTCCGATCGCTTTCTGCCGGATAAAGCGATTGATCTAGTGGATGAAGCATGTGCACTAATACGAACAGAAATTGATTCTATGCCGACAGAACTTGATGAGGTAACACGGAGAGTAATGCAGTTAGAAATAGAAGAAGCGGCATTAAGAAAAGAGCAGGACGATGCAAGCAAAAAAAGACTCGATACTCTCTTAAAGGAGCTGGCAGAATTAAAAGATCATGCAAACAGCATGAAAGCACAGTGGCTGCATGAGAAACAAGGAATTCAAAAATTGCAGGATAAAAGGGAGCAACTTGAAAAACTCCGAAGAGAATTGCAACAGGCAGAAGATAAATATGATTTAAACACTGCAGCAGAACTCCGACATGGTCGGATTCCTTTGGCTGAAAAAGAACTGAAAGAACTGGAATCAGCTGCGTCGAAGCAAGAGAAGCTTCTTCGTGAGGAAGTGACAGGAGAAGAGATATCAAACATTGTTTCAAGATGGACAGGAATCCCACTCTCTAAGCTGGTAGAAGGTGAAAGGGAGAAACTCTTGCGATTAGAATCCATATTGCATGAGCGAGTTATCGGACAAAATGAAGCGGTCCAATTAGTTGCAGATGCCGTTTTACGGGCCCGTGCTGGAATTAAGGATCCAAACAGACCGATTGGTTCTTTTCTCTTCTTAGGACCAACCGGTGTAGGAAAAACTGAACTTGCCAAAGCATTGGCAGAGGCATTGTTTGACAGTGAAGAGCAAATGATTCGAATCGATATGTCCGAGTATATGGAAAAACACGCAGTTTCACGGTTGATTGGAGCCCCTCCAGGATATGTGGGATATGAAGAAGGCGGACAACTAACGGAAGCTGTTCGAAGAAGACCTTATTCTGTTATTCTGTTGGATGAGATTGAAAAGGCACATCCGGAGGTATTTAATATTCTCTTACAGGCACTAGATGATGGCAGAGTTACAGATTCACAAGGAAGGGTAGTGGATTTTAAAAATACAGTCATCATCATGACCTCTAATATTGGTTCTCATTTCTTACTAGACCGGAATGAAAATGAGGTAGAAATATCAGAGGCAACAAGGGAAAAGGTTCTCGGACAATTGAAAAGTCATTTCCGACCTGAATTTTTAAATAGGATTGATGAAACCATTCTTTTTAAACCGTTATCGTTAACCGAAATAAAAGATATCGTAGTAAAAATGATGAAGGAACTTCAAAGCAGATTAAAGGAAAAGGAGATAGAAGTGGTAATTGCAGACAGTGCAAAAGAGTTTATTGCTGTAAATGGGTTCGACCCTATTTATGGAGCCAGACCATTAAAAAGGTATATTCAAAGAAATATCGAGACAAAACTAGCTAGGGCTATCATTGCTGGCAAGGTCCAAGAGCACTCTGTTGTAAACATTACAATAGAAAAGGAAGAAATCGCAATCACAATTAACTAAACAAAAAAGGTCATCCGAATAATGGATGACCTTTTACATTTAGTGTTTTTGAGCAGGTTCATTTGGAATGACTGAAGTTGCAATAATAATCAAAATGGCAACAGCAACAGATATAATCGCCCCTGTTCTGAAGTCAAAAACTCCGCCTTCTGTCATTGAACTAACTACATATGAAAGCATTTGCACTAAAAGAAATGTCCAGAAAAAAGTCCAAAAGTATCGCACTATGTATCACCTCTACCCTATTTATCATCTTAAATAATATTAACATAAGCTTTTGAAATAATAAACGCAAAGTTTGACAATTACTTTTCTCTCTTTAAAATATAAAATCACCGGATGTTTTCGTTAATTCTAGGCTATATTCCCTTTCAACAAATGTGAAATCACATACAATATTTTGAGGAAATATGTAAAAGGAGATTTAGTGATGGAGAACCGGAATTTTCAGATGGATACTCAATGGAACGTCATCCATTACCCTGAAAAGCCCACAGGTTTTGGAATATTAATAATTGGAGATGAAAGGCATTTTGTTGACGAAAACAAATGCTTTTGGTCCCAAAATGAGGGTAAACTGGCCATTATCAATCAATTTAAAGAATCAGGATACACTATTTTTTCCTCAAATTTGTATGGGCGAAACTGGGGAAGTGATCATGCTGTAGAGCTTGCACAAAGGCTGTATCAGCAAGTTATTAGGAGTGAAATTCTAAATAATAAAGTGCATTTAATCGCTGAGGGGATGGGGGCACTTGTTGCAGTAAGGTTAATGGAAAAGATGGAGGGGCAATTAAGATCTGTCGTTTTATTAAATCCTATTCTCTCCTTAAAAAAACATATTGCACTTGAAAAAGAACACAAGTTTTTTTACAAAAAATTAATGAGGGAACTGGCAGCGGCTTATAAGAAGGATCAAGCAACACTTGAAATGGAGCTTGAAAACATGAATGATGAGGTAAATTTAAATTTGGGGGTTCCAGTAAAAATTATCAATGTTATTTCGAGTGGGAAATCCTATACCCATTCAAAACTGCTGCAAGAAATACTTGCTAAAACACAAATAAGTCCAACATATATTGTCCCTGAAAAAAAACAACAGCTTGGCTATATGATGAAAAAGTTTTTCAATCAGTATGAGAAGGTGCTTTAACGCTCCCTCCCCATAAAAGGAAATATTTCTTTATGAAACCGCATAGGATTCATTAAAGAAGCTTGGGGAGGCAGGATTTGTAATGGACAAGGTCGTTATAGCTGAAGTTTTTGACTTTGTGACTTTTCATGTGTGCAAAGCATTACTTGATAAAGGAATTGAGGTCAGGGGAGTACAGATTGAAGCTGAAGAAAATGAAGAGATTCTAATGGAGAAAAAATTAGAGATAGGACGGAATTCAAACTTTACTGAGGTTAAACTAGAAGAAATTTTAATGGAATACAGACAAAACGAGGCAATCATACTCTCTGTCTACGACTTATATATGCGATATAAGGAAAACCTTTTGCGGAATGAATGCAGGATAAGTAAATTCATTCATGAGGATTTTCAGGGCCAATTCGTTATGCTTGTTCCAAGCAAAATCCTTACAAATGGAATGGAATCCGACGCAAAAGCGGACATAATTGATTTTATAAATAGGATCAAAAAAATGAATGTCACCATACAAATCCTTTATCTGCCAACCATCTATGGTCCTTGGCAGCCTGATACCTTTTTGTTTCAACAATCTATACTAAAGGGAATGGATATGGGAAAGGGTTTAAGAAGATTGCGGGAGCAGACTAACGACGCCCTATTTATTGAGGATGCAGTCGAATCAATCCTAGAAACGATCGAAAAGAAAATACCAGGAAATTACTTACTCCAAAGTGGAAAGAAAGATCAGTGGGATTTATGTGCTGAGTTTTTAGGAATCAAAAAACCAATTACAGATCACTCAGCGGAAGAGAGAGTGGAGGAAGAAATAATCTCTTTAACGGTTAAGAGTTCAATCCCCATTTCAGAAGCTTTGACCAAGCAAATGGACCATACCCGCCGTTTGAATCGTTAATTATTAATTTAAAAAGCTGCCTTGAACACAGGCAGCTTATTTTTTCTTTAAAAATTGTTGTACATAAGGATATACCCTTTCAAATAAAGGTTTTAAGTTTTGAGAAGAATCCTTTAGTTTAACGATGTTTTCTACAATTGATTCAAAATCAAGTGAATTTTGGTTGGAATTAGGAACATCCTGACGACTTCTCTGCATACTTTCCGCACGGTCACCAAACATCAACTTTGAAAATGGATCACCTGGACGATTTTTCTCTTTTCCCATTTTAATATCCTCCTCTTGTAATGATTTCCCCTATTAGATTATGAGGCGAATAGTCAAATGGTATAGACATTAGTGGGGGTAGAAGCAATTAAAGGTTGCTTAAAGACACTTTTATTTGATAAAATTAGTACCAAGTCATAATAATTGATATTAATAGATGAATTGATATAAGGAGATGATTCCTTGAACGCTGGAATTGTTGGAATTGGAAGGTATTTGCCAGAAAAGATCGTTACAAATGCAGACTTAGAAAAAATGATGGATACAACAGATGAATGGATTCGAACTCGGACAGGGATTGAAGAACGTCGAATCGCAGACGATAATACGAATACTTCTGATATGGGGCTGGTGGCTGCTCAAAAAGCAATCAAAGATGCAGGAATCACTCCTGAAGATATTGATTTAATTTTGGTTGCCACGGTAACACCTGATCAGCCATTCCCATCCGTTGCATGCATGCTGCAAGAACGTTTAGGTGCTAAAAAAGCTGCAGCGATGGACGTTAGTGCAGCCTGTGCAGGTTTTATGTACGGTATTATTACCGGAAAGCAGTTTGTTGAATCAGGAGCTTATAAGTATGTTCTAGTAGTGGGTGTTGAAAAGCTTTCAAAGATAACTGACTGGAATGACCGGAACACTGCTGTACTATTTGGAGATGGTGCTGGTGCTGTTGTAGTTGGAGAGGTGTCTGAAGGTAGAGGAATTCTTTCGTTTGAACTGGGTGCAGATGGTACTGGTTCTAAGCATCTTTATCAAGATGAATACATTATTATGAATGGACGGGAAGTCTTTAAATTTGCAGTGCGACAGATGGGGGAAAGTTGTGTTCATGTTCTCGAAAAAGCTGGACTGACAAAAGATGATGTTGATTTCTTAATCCCGCACCAAGCCAATATTCGGATTATGGAGGCCTCTAGACAAAGGCTGGAGCTGCCGGTTGAAAAAATGTCAAAGACAGTTCATAAATACGGAAATACTTCGTCTGCGTCTATTCCGATTTCTCTCGTTGAGGAAATAGAGGCTGGAAAGATCAAAGACGATGATCTCATTGTAATGGTAGGCTTTGGCGGCGGTTTAACTTGGGGCGCCATTGCGATTAGATGGGGAAAATAAGGAACTGTTAACTATATATTGAAGTGTATTAAAGGAGATGTCTTATATGGATAAGCGCAGGGTTGTGGTTACAGGTTTAGGGGCGGTTACTCCGCTTGGTAACGATGTTGAAACGACATGGAAAGGGATTATTGAAGGAAAGTCTGGAATTGGCCCTTTAACAAGAGTGAATGCAGAAGAGTATCCAGCAAAAGTTGCTGCTCAGATAAATGACTTTAATCCTGAAACTTTTATGGATAGAAAAGAAGCTAGAAAAATGGACCGTTTTACTCAGTATGCGGTTGCAGCAGCACTGATGGCCGTTGAGGATGCAAAACTAACGATTACTGACGAAAATGCCCCTCGTATCGGGGTTTGGATTGGTTCAGGTATTGGCGGTATGGAAACATTCGAAGAACAATATGAAATCTTTCAAAAAAGAGGTTACCGCAGAGTAAGTCCATTCTTTGTACCGATGTTAATTCCTGATATGGCTACAGGTCAAGTTTCGATCAGACTAGGAGCAAAAGGATTTAATTCATGTACAGTAACAGCATGTGCTACAGGAACCAATTCAATCGGTGACGCCTTTAAAGTCATTCAACGCGGCGATGCGGATGCGATGATTACAGGTGGAGCGGAAGCCCCAATCACGAAAATGTCAGTAGCCGGCTTCTGTGCAAATACTGCTCTTTCTACAAACCCTGATCCAAAGAGTGCCAGCAGACCATTTGATAAAAATCGTGATGGTTTTGTTATCGGTGAGGGTGCGGGTATCATTGTGCTAGAAGAATTAGAACACGCTTTAGCCCGTGGTGCAAAAATATATGCGGAAATCGTTGGCTATGGTGCGACTGGTGATGCGTATCATATAACAGCACCGGCCCCTGGTGGGGAAGGCGGCGCACGTGCCATGAAAATGGCCATTAACGACTCTGGGTTAAATATTGAAGAGATTGATTATATTAATGCCCATGGAACGAGCACTGAGTATAACGATAAGTTTGAGACGCTTGCTGTGAAAGAGGTCTTTGGAGTCCATGCATACAAGTTGGCAATGAGTTCCACTAAATCAATGACCGGCCATCTTCTTGGAGCAGCAGGCGGGGTTGAAGCAATCTTTACTGTATTGTCGATGAAAAACAGTATTCTTCCTCCGACCATTAATTATGAAACAGCTGACCCAGAATGTGATTTGGATTATGTCCCAAATAAGGCACGTCAAAAAGAAATTAAAGCAGCAATGAGTAATTCCTTAGGCTTTGGCGGCCACAATGCAACGATTGTTTTCAAGAAATATGAAGCGTAAACAGCTCGACCAGGAAATCTCCTGGTCGTTTTTTTTTATTGTTCCAGCTCCAGCACCCTAGCGGCTAGTGTCCTTCGCTCTCCGCGATAAAAATCCCTTCAGGATTTTTACCTACCTACGATAACTCAAGCACGAATGACGTTTCCGTTTTTCTTATTATCTAGGGAAAGTATTGCAGAACCCTCTATCCATACCATTCATAAAATGTAAAAAATGAAAAAGTATGGAGTGAGGAAATGGGCATCATTCAAACAGATAAATGGTTGGAAGAGGAATTTGATCGACCAACAAAAATATGCGAAAAGCTGCTCCCTGCTTTCAATGGACAAAGTGCACCAAAAATTTATAATCAATTAACCGAATTCGGGATGTATAAACCATCACCGCTAACCAAAGAAATTTTCACGATGATGAAAGAAACAAATGTGTGGGATGAAGTAAGAGGCATTTTTCATGATTATAAAAAGGCATGGGGAGGACCTGATATACCAATTTATCTTTTTCCAATTGGCCAGAAAAGGAGCTTTTTTTCCAGACAAGAAGAAAAAGTCAAAGGTGGAGTCTCCTACCCAGATAAAATGTTTTTATTTCTTTCTAACAAATTAACTTCAAAAGAGTTGGAAGCACTATTTGTCCATGAATACCATCATATTTGCAGGTTGAAAATGCAAACGAAAAGGTTTGAAGACTACACATTACTGGATTCAATAATTATCGAAGGGCTTGCGGAATACGCTGTGCTTGTTCATTGTGGGAGAAACTATTTAGCAGACTGGTGCAAAATGTATACAGATGCAGAATTGGAGAAATTATGGAATATATATTTGCAAGATAACTTGGAATTAAAAAAAAGCGAAAGAAAACATGACGATTTTTTATATGGGTTAGGCAGGGTTCCTAATTTACTGGGGTATGCTGCCGGATTTAAAATTGTGGAAAACTTTTATCGGAACAATCACTATTCTACAAAACTTTCCTTCAAAATACCTGCAAAGAAATATTTATTGACTGAAAATAGCTTTACAAAAAAAAGCCGGAAAAAATAGGCTTTTTTTTGTCCTACTATCTTCCTCAAAATATATATTAAGGAATAAATTAACTTATGTCTGCCCATACTGATTGACAAACAGTTACTTGAAGTGAGGGGTTGTACAATGTTGTATCTTCATGATGTTTGGGTAAATTGGTTTGAAGGTGAAGAAAATGGATATAATGTGTGCCACTTTCATGAATGGCGCAAAGATGACGGTGTAGAGCTGTTAGACCAGGCTCCTTTGTTAAAAGTAGAACCGATTCTCTTTCACTATATTGAGAACGATCTCTCAGAATTACCTCAACAGCTTCTAGATGATATTTTTCAAAAGGCATACTTACGAAAAAATCATGAAAGAGTTCAACTAGATTATTGCTTCATCGTTACAGATGGGGTTGGAATCTTAGCCGTTGATACAATTGGTTACTCGATTCCGATTAGAAAGAGCAGGCTTATTCCAAGACAAGAGCAGCTTGTCTATGAAATGATTGCTGCACATGAGCCAAAAAAATATCATTTCCAACAGAATTCAGTGGATAAGGATTTCCATATTTTATCACCTGAACCAGATTTAATGACAGGGCTAACACGAAAAGAACGTCAACTAAAACAACTGTTATTTATGGCACTTGATCAATTACATACATCTAAGAATGAGGCAGAGGTTCGATACTGGTTTACTGAATGGTGTCCAGAGCGTTACACAGCCATTCAAGAATTAAACTTTGAAAATGCATGGCAGCAATTGTTTGAGGAAACAAAATACGGTTGGTCCACCAGGCATGAAACATTTTGTGAAAATCTAATAAAAGGTCAGCCGTTTTTCGAAAAACTATGGGAAATGGAGCATGGACCTAAAGTAAACTAAAAAATTCCGGTCACGAGACTTTTCGTGACCGGAATTTTTTCTAGCTCCACAAGAGTAAGCTTCGGTAGCGTTACCTCGCACGAAAGAAAAGCGTTAGCTTTTCTGAGGAGTGCCCTAGCGGCTAGTGTCCTTCGGTCTCCGCGAGTAAAAATCCCTTCAGGATTTTTACCTACCTACGATAAGTCAAGCACGAA
>NZ_JBALNB010000025.1:0-129182 GCF_036962345.1 Neobacillus vireti | reverse complement strand
TGGAGCGCTCTAACTGAGATAAAGGAAACACGAAGAGCCGTAGGCGATTCGATGTTGACTTATCGTAGGTAGGTAAAAATCCTGAAGGGATTTTTACTCGCGGAGAGCGAAGGACACTAGCCGCTAGGGCGCTGGAGCTAGACAAAAAAACAGCGAAAATTATCCTAGGATAGTTTAATTGCAAATTCATCCCTTGATAATTTTCACTATAATTTCATCCTTCGAAACTTTTTCTATGCAAATTCATCTTTGGTTACTTTCACTGTTTCATTATATCTATAAAATGGGATAGGATTTTCGCTGTGAGGCCCCAAATTGCCTTTTCTTCATATATATAAAAGTATTCGTCAATGGCACGCGTTCGCCAATTGTAATTCTCACCACCTACAATTAAATCAAATGGAAAGTTCTCCTCTGGCTCTACCTTAAAATTCAGATGATAAATAGCAGGACTATTTTCAATAAAGTAGTTTAAAGGAACCGTAAATACCTCCCCCACTTCCGCGGGATTTGGCTGTATCTTTTCCGGTTTTTCAATTATGGCTACGAAGGGATATAACATCATTCCAAAAGGGGAAATCATGAAATCCAATGGAAAAACCTCTGACAAATTCTCACTGCTTATTCCTAATTCCTCCATGGTTTCCCTAATCGCTGCACTTTTTTCATCGATATCCTGTGGATCGATTCTCCCTCCAGGGAAACAAATTTCTCCTGGCTGCCTTCGCAGCTGTAAAGAGCGAACCTCAAACAAGACATGAATGCCATCTTCTTTTTGGATAAGCGGCACCATCACCGCATATTTTGAAAATTTATCACTTCCTAATATGGTAGGAGTATGGCTCTTTAATTTCGATTGAACACTTTCTAAATTCATGATTTTCACCTCCAACTTGGATCTATAGTTATAATAATATCACTGTCTACTAATTAAATGCCCATCTTATGTCCTAACTTACGAAAAAACAACCCAATGGTTCTATCATCGGATTGTTTTAAATAATTTATTCCTTATTTTTCCACCCACGAAAACATATAGTTAATGTCCTCCATCTGGTTTGCGGACTTAACTACTTTAAGCGGTTGGAAGGTATCAATCATAACCGCAAGTTCCAGAGTCTCTTTCTTCCCGATGCTTGCTTCTGTTTTTCCAGGATGAGGACCATGTGGAATGCCGCTCGGATGGAGAGTAATCGACTCCAATTGAACCCCTTTACGGCTCATGAAGTTCCCTTTGACATAATAGAGTAATTCATCACTATTAACATTACTATGATAGTATGGAGCAGGAACAGCTTCCGGATGGTAGTCAAACAATCTTGGGACAAAGGAACATACCACAAAGTTATTTCCTTCAAAAGTTTGATGAATAGGAGGCGGCTGATGAATTCTTCCAGTAATCGGCTCAAAATCCTCGACATTAAAAGCCCATGGATAGAGATATCCATCCCAGCCAACAACATCGAAAGGATGATGTCCCAATACATGAGAGTGAAGTAATCCCCGCGATTTTGTGAATACTTCAAACTTCCCTTTTTGATCAAAGGTCTCAAGTACTTCAGGACCTCGAAAATCACGCTCACAAAACGGACTGTGCTCTAGCATTTGCCCATACTCATTTCGATAACGTCTTGGTGTAGTAATCTGGCTAAATGATTCGATAAACAGTATTTTCGTATCCACAGTCCCATTGGGAATCAATCGGTAAATCGTTCCAATCGGAATTAATAGGTAATCTCCTGGTCGATAGGTAATAGTTCCAAACATCGTTTCAAGCTTGCCTGACCCGTAGTGAATAAACAACATTTCATCACCATCACCATTACGGTAAAAACCTTTCATAGGCTCATTTACCAAAGCCGTTCCAATTAATAAGTCTTGATTTCCTAAAATATATTCACGTGCTGTAAGACCATCACCTTTTTTAGAGGTCGTGTTTGTTAAAAAAAGTCGATGCTTTAGGGCTTGCTGAGCTTCATATTCGGGTAAATAACTGCCAACCGCCTCCGTCCTAAGCACTTCCGTTGGCATGTAATGGTGATAGAGAATCGATTGCGTTCCGGAAAAACCGCGTGTCCCCATTACCTGCTCACGATAGAGACTTCCATCGTCTTTTTTAAACATCGTATGACGTTTATGAGGAATCCTTCCCAGCTGCCGGTAATACATTCTTTCACCTCACTTCATCATGTACAATGGTATTCTTTAATACTCCCAGTTTATCAATCTCCAATTCAACCACATCACCTGGCTGCAGCCAGCGATGTACATCTGTGCCAAGCTCAAGGATACATCCAGTCCCAACTGTACCAGAACCGATAATTTCTCCTGGATATAAGGTAACGCCAGCTGAAGCCCTTTCAATCATATCTGCAAACGAATAGTAGATATCCTTCATATTCCCTTCAGAGAGAAGGGTACCATTAACTTTTGCCTTCATGGATATATCAAAGCCTTTAGCGGAACTATGGTGCTCAAGCTCATCCTTAGTGACAATCCATGGTCCAATCGAGGTGGCAAAATCCTTTCCCTTCGCAGGACCTAAGCCTACCTTCATTTCATGTCTTTGAAGATCGCGAGCGCTCCAATCATTTAAAATACAATAGCCAAAGATATACGAATCAGCTTCCTCAGCAGAAATATTCCTGCCCTGTTTTCCGATTACACACGCCACTTCCAGCTCATAATCCAGCCAATTGCATTCTAAAGGCTTGGGAATTACATCTTCAGGCCCCTTAATGCCAAGGTGATTGGAAAAATAAAAAACAGGAATTTGGTACCATTCCGGTATCATCTTCAATCCTCTATTCTCTCTAGCACATTTCACATGCTGCTCAAAAGCATAAAAATCACGAAAGCTTTTGGGGACTGGCAAAGGCGCAATCAGTTTAACCTCATGTAACGGATAGACACCCGGATCGTTTATCGTAAATTGTAAAAGCCGGGAGGAAGATTTCAAATTTTCATCACTTTCTTCTAAGAAATCTATGAGCCTTTCAGGCAAAGCACCGTTTGTTGCTCCGTGCATATCCACAACAAGATCCGATTCTAGGAGAACGCCTGACCTTACTGTTCCATCTCTTTTTTCAAAAGTTACGAATCTCATCCTATCACCTAATTTCTATTTCCTTATAATATCAAACGTTTTCCCCAATGGATTGGTATAGGTATGGCCTGCCATTCTGCCAATAGGCTGAAGTTTCACGGTATCGATTCTCCCGTTATAAAATAAATCATCTGTAATATGGATATTTAACACCTTTCCAATTACTAAACTCCCTGCACCTGGCTTGTCACCAAAATCCAACACCTGGTAAAGTTCACATTCTAAATGAACCAATGATTCCTTAATACGCGGTGTCTTTATTAGTCGACTTGCCTCTTTTGTTAAACCGGTTATTTCCATCTCATCTACTTCAGGAGTAAATTCAACCGCACAATCATTCATTTGCTGTGCCATATTTTCGCTGACAATATTTACGACAAATTGCTTCGTTTTTTCTATATTGAGGAGAGTATCTTTCTTGGCCCCATCACTTCCCCTTCTCATTGGTGAAAAACAAATAAGCATCGGGTCTGCACAGATCGCAGTAAAAAAACTAAAGGGAGCTGCATTAGCGATACCGTTTTCATCAATGGTTGACACAAAGGCAATCGGCCGAGGCAGAATAGATCCAATTAATAGTTTATAGGCGTCTCTCCATTCAAGTGTATCTGGTGACACTTCCATCTCTCTCACCACTCTTTCTATCTTTATTCTTTGAAAAAGGGGGAAAACATCTCCCCCTTTTCATAAAGTAAAATTATAGGTTTCCGCGCCTAGCCTGCTCTCGTTCAATTGATTCAAATAACGCCTTGAAGTTCCCTTCACCAAAACCGCGTGCACCCTTACGCTGGATGATTTCTATGAAAAGTGTTGGTCGATCGACTATAGGTTTTGTGAAGATTTGCAGAAGATACCCTTCATCATCACGATCGACGAGAATATTTAATTCCCGTAGCTTCTCAATTTCTTCGTCGATTTTTCCAATTCGCTGCCCCAAATCCTCATAATAGGTACTTGGAGTATTTAAAAACTCAACACCATTCTTTTTCAAGGTGGCTACGGTTGTGACAATATCCTCTGTTAAAATAGCAAGGTGCTGTACACCTGGACCATTATAGAATTCTAAATATTCCTGGATTTGTGATTTACGTTTCCCCTCTGCTGGTTCATTGATTGGAAACTTGATTCTTCCGCCATTGTGCATAACCTTTGACATCAACGCAGAATACTCAGTGGTAATATCTTTATCTGTGAAATGCTTCATCTCGACAAATCCCATTACCTTTGAGTAATATTCCACCCACTCCTCCATTTGTTCAACATTTCCTACCACATGATCAATGCCAATTAATCCCGCATCCTCAATCGGGAGGTAAACAGAATATGGCTGGTAGCCAGGCATGAAAACACCTTGATAATTCTTGCGTTCTACTAACGTATGGATGGTATCTCCATATGTACCGAGAACGGCCTTTTTAATTGTCCCTTTTTCATCCTTTAACTCAAATGGCGGAACAAGGGCAATTCCGCCACGCTCTACAGCTGCTTGATAGGCCTTATCCACATCATCCACGAACAAAGCAACATCTTTAACACCATCTCCATGATTTTTAACGAATTGAGCAACATGTGTATCCTCTTTGTAGGAACCCGTAAGAACTAGGCGAATATTTCTTTGTTGTAAACAAAAGGAAACGGTTTCACGATTTCCTGTTTCAAGGCCGGAATAGGCAACTGGTTTAAATCCAAACGCAGTGCAAAAAAAGTGGCAAGATTGCTTGGCATTGCCTGTATAAATCTCGATATAATCTACATCCCGAACGGGAAAGAAATCATTAACAAGTTCTTCTGCCTTATTTCTTTTTTCTTTCATTTATATTCCTCCTATTATCAATTAATTAATAATATTCAGAATATAGTTTACGTGCTACAAACTTGTCCTATCAAGAGCTGACGGTGAAGCATAAACGCTTTTGAGTAGAAAAGATTAGTACAGAATAAAAAGAAACAGCCCCTTATTTAGAGGCTGTTTCTCAATAGTATTATGACAATACCGCACGGTCGCTGGCCATCTGAACCCCGCGAATTCTTTTAAATTCTTCTAATAATCCTTCAATGGTTAGGTCTTTCTTGTTTTCAGCGTCTACTTCTAAAATAATTTGACCTTTATCCATCATGATTAACCGATTACCGAGGTCAATGGCTTGCTGCATATTATGCGTGACCATTAATGTCGTTAATTGATATTTCGCAACAATCTCCCGCGTTAGATTGGTGATTAATTCCGCTCTCGATGGGTCAAGCGCTGCTGTGTGCTCATCAAGCAATAAAATGGAAGGTTCAGTAAAGGTTGCCATTAGCAACGATAATGCCTGGCGTTCTCCTCCAGACAACAATCCTACCTTTGCACTTAAACGGTCCTCTAAGCCAAGGTGCAAGGATTCAAGCACCTCGCGGAAGTAATCACGCCTTTTCTTCGTAACTCCCTTTCTGAACGTTCTCGTCTTATTTCGAGAGTAGGCCATTGCTAAATTTTCTTCAATCGTCATGCTAGGTGCTGTACCCGCCATGGGATCCTGAAATACCCGCCCAATCATTTTTGAACGTTTGTACTCTGACATCGGAGTTACATTTTTACCAGCAATTTTAATATCACCAATATCGGGTGTAATGACTCCAGATATAATATTCATTAAAGTAGATTTTCCAGCACCATTACTTCCGATAACAGTTACAAAATCACCTGGTTTTAGCGATAGATTAATTTGATCAATCGCAATTTTTTCATCCGGAGTACCTTCATTAAAAATCTTATGAATTTGGTTTAACTCAAGCATGGTTTTCACCCTTTCGCTCAGCCGATGCTTGTAACATGTTCAGCTTTTCTTGTCTTCTGCGGGCTTTTCGCTTTTTCTCTTTAGATTGTTCGATTATTTTTGGTGCAGTTAAGGCAATGATGACAATTAATGCTGTAATAACCTTCATATCACCTGGATCTAGGAAATCTACTCTTAATGCCAGTGTGACGACGATACGGTAGATAATTGCTCCACCGATAACTGCTAACGTTGCTCTTGCAATGGATTTGGTACCAAATAAGGCTTCACCGATAATAACAGATGCTAATCCAATAACAATCATCCCAATACCCATACCTACATCCGCAAATCCGCCTTGCTGCGCAATTAAGGCGCCAGAAAAAGCAACTAGAGCATTAGATAACCCCAGACCAAGGATGGTAAGAAGATTTGTATTGGCAGAGAAACTGCGAATCATCTGTTTATTGTTACCAGTCGCTCTTACAGCAAGACCAATTTCCGTCTGTAAAAATAAATCCGTGAGCAATTTAATTACAAAGGTTACGATGATCATAAAAAGTAAAATTCCCCAAGTATCAGGCAGGCTGTCTCCAAGACCAACCTTCGTCAGCAAACCATTGAAAAAAGAATCTACTCCCATATTTTCGAAAATTCCACCGATTTTTGTAAATGACGTATCCGTATTTAACAAGGGAATATTGGATCTCCCCATGATTCTTAGATTAATAGAATATAAGGCAATCATCATTAAAATCCCGGAAAGTAAATTATTAATTTTCCCAAAGGTATGAAGCAGACCCGTTATACATCCTGCTGCAAAGCCTGCAAATAATGCCATTATCGTTGCTAAAAATGGGTTCATTCCACCAGCAATTAAGACTGCCGACAAAGCTGCACCTGTAACAAAACTCCCATCTACCGTTAAATCTGGAAAATCCAGAATACGAAAGGAAAGATAGACGCCAAGTGCCATAATTGCGTAGATGATACCTGCTTCAAATGATCCAAAGATGGCTATAAACATTGAGATCATCCTTTCTTTTAAGTCTTTATAAAGGCTCTTTTCGTAACCTATATTGCTTTTTGGAACAAAATTGAATAAGAAAAGAGCATGCAAACTAAATTCTAAAGTGAAAAATAACTATTTCCACGTTAAAATCGGCTTTAAGATTTTAACAACAATTTTAACGAAAATAGCCTTTAATCATATAAAGTCCTAATGGAGTAATGAAGGAGTCAACCATGTTAGCGGCTGACTCCCGGCATTACAAAGAATTATTATTCACCTTCGTAAAACTCACCAAGGTCTTTCCATTCGTCTTTTACTTCAAGTCCCTGTGCTTCTGCAGCTTTCTTATTAATAACAAGGGTTAAGCTGCTTGGCAATTCAACTGGAATTTCAGAAGGCTTCTTATTTCCGCTTAGTATTTCGGCCGCCATTAAACCTGATTGATAGCCAATATCGAAATATTCAAAGCCGCTCGCTGCAACTGCACCTTTTTTCATTGAATCTAACTCACCAACGAATAGAGGGATTTTTTTGCTGTTTGCAACTGAAATAACAGACTCAAGAGCAGAAACAACCGTATTATCTGTTGGAATATAGATTGCATCTACACGGCCAACTAAGGATTCAGCTGCCTGCTTTACTTCAGCAGATGTAGAGACAGATACTTCCACAAGCTTAGCACCTTTACCTTCAGCTAACTTTTTCACTTCTTCCACTTGAACGATAGAGTTTTGTTCACCAGAATTATAGATAACCCCAATTTCTTTCGCTTTTACTTCTTCTGTAATAAAGTTTATCGTTTTGGCAGTTCCATCAGGATGGTTATCCGTTGTACCTGTGATATTTTCACCCGGCTGATCAAATGCCTTTACTAATTCAGCACCCACAGGATCTGTTACAGAGGTAAAGATAATTGGAATATCCTTCGTAGCATTTAAAGCACCTGTTGCACTTGGCGTTGCATTTGCAAAAATAAGATCCACTTTATCTCCAACAAAATTATTAGAGATTGTTTGAACGTTTGCCGCTTCACCTTGAGCATTTTGCTCGTCATACTCAACTTTAATGCCTTTATCTGCTAACGCTTTTTTAAAGCCTTCAGTGGCTGCATCTAACGATGGATGTGTAGCATATTGGGATATTCCAACATTAAACACTTTTTCTCCTTCTTTTTCAGTTCCACCAGCTGATTCCTTACTTCCGCACCCTGCGAGCAACATCATCCCCGCCAAGGCAAAGGACAATACCTTTACACCCTTTTTCATTTTACATCCCCCTATTTACCCATTTTTAATTTTTCAAAAATTTATTATATTATAAAAGTTATTCTAGTATTTTTTTAGACTAAAAGCAATAGAATTATCTAAAATTATTTTTCCGCTTTAAAGCGACAAATTTCTCAAATAGTCAGAAAAATAAAAAAGCCCTCAATTGTATGAGAGCTTTTGAAAATTCACCAATTCAATTATCTTTTAAATAATAATTACCAATCTTGTGTTTGATCTAATAGTTTATCAATTTCTATCTTTTTCAATTTATTAATGATTTTCTCAGATGTTAGATTTGCAGTTTTCTCTAGCAGCTTATCGATATCAATCTTAATAGTTCCCATATCTAACCTCCATAATTTTTAGTTATGATATGATTCGTAACGGCGGGGTCATTTGTGGGGGTAAAAATATTATTAGTCAAAAAAAGCAGCCCTAACAGTGGTTGCTAGTAAAGGTATGATAAAATTCACTATTTTTTCCTAATTTCTAGATTAGAATGTTATGTGAATTAAACATGTGGTTGGGGACTGCTTGTTTAAGTAATTTTACTAGGGGGGATTTACATGTACCAATCTATTGCATGGTACGCTACATTATTTCTCGTTTTCCTTCTTGCCTTGGCTTTTGCTTTTGTGTATGGGGAATCTAGACAACTAAGAGAATATGGAAAGGAAATAAAGCCCGTAGAATTAAGAATAAAGGCGTTGCTTTATCTTTAATGGTTACCTCTGTTGTTCTCGTTTTAATGATGATCTTCGGGGTAATGATGTTATTAAATCAAGGAAATGTTATCCAAATCTCACCACAGTTATTCTATAAAGTTATGACTATACATGGAACAGGGATGATTGGAATTGCCGCTTTAGGTGGAAGCGCCATCATGTGGTATTACCTATCTACATATATCTATTTAAACGCTAAAGTCTTTTTTGCTAATTTACTGTTATCATTGATTGGGGTTGTATTAATCCTAGTTGCCATTTTTGGTTTTCATTTTTCCGATGGCTGGACATTCTTGTTCCCGTTGCCTGCCTATTCAGCAAATCTCTACTGTAAGACAGGTGCACTATTATTCTTATTTGGAATGTTGCTATTAGGTATAGACTATTTGCTCATGTACTTTTACCTAGCAGCAAGATTTACAAAAGAATACGGCGGATTGTTAAAATCACTTGGCTGGGATGTTATTTTAGGAAAAAAAGAGTATGGGCCACCTTCAGCAGTAGTCGCAGCTACAATGGTCATCATTACGAATTCTACCGCGATTCTTGCAGGTGCCATTGTGCTAGTTGTCTCTATCTTAAACATTATTAATCCTGCTATTAGCATCGATCCTATGCTAGCTAAACATTTAACCTACGCGTTTGGGCATATATTTGCAAATTGTAACATTTATATGGCTGTCATAGCAGTTTATAAAATCCTGTCTAAATATACAGGACGTCCATGGAAATCGAATAAAGCCTTTTTAATTGCCTGGAACTGTTCAACCATTTTTACTTTAATAATTTATACTCACCACCTGTTAATGGATTTCGCCGTTCCAAAATGGATGTTAATCATCGGTCAAGTTTTTTCATATGCTAACGGGCTTCCCGTTATGGTTGTCACAGCATACGGAGCTTTAATGATTGTCTACCGTTCAGCGATGAGATGGGATTTCGCTTCAAGCATGATGTTTTTAGAGATGTTTGGCTGGGTGGCTGGCGCAGTACCTGCAATCATAGATGCAACCATTGTGATTAACCACATCATGCATAATACAAAATGGGTTCCAGGTCATTTCCACACGTATATGGGAATGGGTGTCGTGGCGATGATTTTTGGTTTTATGTATTATTTCAATAAAACCGAAGGAACTCAGAAAGAAAAAAGCTTGGATAATTTGGCGATTGTTACCTACTTTATCTTTTTCACCGGTTTAACAAGTTCGTTCTTATATGCAGGAAAAATCAGTGCGCCCCGCAGATGGGCTGAGCATTTACCAGAGTGGACGGCATCTGACCAAATTGGAGCCCTTTGTGGAATATTTATCATAGCAGCTGCCATTGTCTTCACCGTTCGTTTTATTATGGGTTTAAAACATATAGGAAGACACCCCACAACTAAAACACTAAAATCCGCATCATAAAAGAACGAGCCAGTCCTTCAATTGAATGACTGGCTCGTTCTTTTAATTAATTCGTACTTACCATACTCCCCTATCCCATTTACCATTATTAATTTTTTAAAATGAGCTATTTTTGTACAAACTAATCCTAACTGGGAGGTGTATATACATAGTGAAAATAAAAATTACGGTAAGTCTTTCCATCTTTTTACTCTTATTAACAGCGGCTTGGTTCCTACAGCAGCAGCTGCAAACTCAACGGGAGTTTAATAATATTAAAATGGGAACACATATAAATAATATGAATACGGTTCCGTTAACTAATGAAAATAATCCAATTAATACGAATGTAAACAACCATATATCTAATGTCCACCTTAAGCTATTCAAGCCATTTAAGCCCAGGGAATATGTTCGAATTATAGGTTCTTAAAAGAGTCAAAAAGTGTTCCAAACATAATTCGGAACACTTTTTTTCGGAATTAATCTGCCGAAGATTTCTCGATTATCTTTTATTATATTCTTTTAAATCGTCTCTTACACTTTTATCCCAAAGTTTTACTCCTGAATTATAGGCCGCCCTGTTAATTAGATGTCCAGAAATGGGGGAAGTCATAAAGAGGAAGATAATACCTAAGATAAGCCTAGAATTAAAATGACCTTCAAGTGCATAAAAGTAAATAAAGGTTCCCAATAAAATAAACATTACCCCCAGTGTAGCCGCTTTTGAGGCTGCATGGTTTCTTGTATAAACATCTGGGAGTCTAATCACCCCAAAAGTAGCAATCAGGCAGAGCAGGGATCCAACTATGATAAAAAATCCAATTAATAAATCAATGATTACGCTCACGTTCGATAATAACCCCCTTTTCCAGATACTTAGCAAACGCCACTGTTCCAATAAAGGCAAGAATACCAATTAAAAGAATAATTTCGAGAAAAGCATGAGAGTCTAAAACGATTGATATCAATGCAGTAATGGCAATAAGGTGCACACCCATCGCATCTAATGCGATCACCCGGTCAGGTACACTAGGACCCTTAATGACCCGATAAATTAAACCAAGCATCGAAATCGAGCAGATTAATAAAGCTAATCGAAAAATCAGTTCAAGCATTACCTGCTCACCTCCAAAATAGCCTTTTCAAATGAACTCTTGATACTTTTGATCTCATCCTCTACTTCCCCAATATTCATCGCATGAATAAAAAGGGTTTTATTATCCTCAGAGACATCAATGACTAAGGTACCTGGAGTTAAGGTAATTAAACTCGAAAGAAGAGTGATCTGCCAATCCTGCGTCAGCTCCGTGTCCATGGCAAAAATAGCTGGCCTCATGTCTAATTTAGGTTTTAAGACAACTTTTACAATCGCAACATTAGACAATATTAGTTCCCTTATAAAAATAAGGATTAGCTTGAAAAAGGACCATAATCGAAATAAATAAAAACGGCTATGAAAGTAACGTCTCAGCACAAAAATAACAAGGAGTCCAAAAATATAGCCTTTTATAAAACTAATGGGATCGTAGGAAACTTTAATAAACATCCATAAAAAGGCTAGAACCACATTCAATAAAATTTGAAATGCCAAAACTTATTCACTCCTTTAAGACAGCATTAATATAGATATTGGGATCTACTAAGGTATCAGCTGCCTGAGTAATATACGGTAATATAGATTCAGAACCTATTCCGTAAAGAGCTGAAATCACCACCAAAATAACAGGAGCAATAAGCAATCGTTTTACAGGTGCTTTTTCCTCTCCTCGGTAAGTGCGGTCCTTTCCCCAAAAACCGTTTATAAAGATTTTCATAACAGAGAACAGAACGAGTAAACTGGACATTAGCACAATAACAGCACCTGTAAAGCTCTCTCCCTCAAACCCTCCTTGCACGATAAGAAGCTTTCCAACAAAACCACTTAATGGTGGGATTCCTGCCAGAGCTAAAGTGGCAATAAAGAATGTCCAGCCAAGACCTGGATAACGGTTAATAAGACCGCTGATATTTCTTAAATTACTTGTTCCTGTAATTGAAATAACCACCCCGGCCAGCAAGAATAAGGCTGCCTTAATGAGCATATCGTGTATCAAATAGGAAACAGCCCCTGTTACGGAAGCTGTATTCAAGACGGAAACCCCATACAGGATAACTCCTACAGCAACAATGATATTATAAATAATAATGTTCTTAATATCCCAATAGGCAATTGCACCAATTACACCCAGAACAATTGATAGAATCGCTAAAATGGAGAGTAGGCCAAAGGTATCCATATCATGATAAAAGAAAAGCGTATAAGTTCTAGTAATGGAATAAACCCCTACTTTCGTCAATAATGCACCGAAAAGAGCTAAAACGGGGGCAGGTGGTGCGTAATAGGACCCCGGCATCCAAAAGTAAAGAGGAAAAATGGCACCTTTTAAACCGAATACAATTAGGAACAGAACAGCAATAACCGTTAAAATCCCCGGCATCCCATTTATACTAATTTCATGAATTCGACTAGAAATATGAGCCATATTTAACGTACCGACTACGGAGTATAAATAGGCAACAGCAATAACAAATAATGCTGATGAAATGACATTCACAAGCAAATATTTAATCGATTCTCTCAGCTGTATATTTGTTCCTCCAAGTACTAATAAAACATAGGAAGACATCAACATAACCTCAAAAAATACGAAAAGATTAAAAATATCTCCTGTTGTAAAAGCTCCGTTAACCCCTACTATTAAAAAGTTAAATACAGCATAGTAGTAATGTTTTTCACGTTCTTGACCAATTGATTTGAAGGAGTAAATTAAACAAACAAACGCAACGATGCTTGTCGTGAATACTAATAGTGCTGAAAACATATCCGATACTAACGTAATCCCAAATGGTGCTTCCCAGCTGCTGACATTTAAAGATTGTACCCCTTCCGTTCGCACCTTTTGTATGACCAGCCATGCAGCAATCATAGTAGCTAATGAAGAGATCGTTGCAACAACCCGCTGTGCAAAAATACTTTTATAAAGAAAAATTAATATGGCCCCAGTAAATAAGGGGATTAATATAGGTAAAATGATTAAGTTAGTCATTTTTCTCGTTTCCCCTCATTTCTTCTACATTATCCGTTCCAAGCTCTTTATAAGCCCGATAAGCTAATACTAAGAAAAATGCTGTCACACCAAAGCTGATTACGATAGCTGTTAAAATCAACGCCTGCGGCAGTGGATCTGTATAGCTTTCGGCATTCCCTCCTAAAATAGGAGCAGCCCCCCGTTTTAATCCACCCATTGTAAGAATAAGGAGATGAGCACCATGGCTTAACAGTCCTGTCCCAACAATTATTCGTAATAGACTTTTTGAAAGCATTAAATAGGTAGCAGTCATAAATAGAATGCCAATAACAAATGCCATTACGATTTCCATTATTCATCCTCCCCTATCGTTTGAATAATGGTCATCGTAACGCCGACGACAACAAAGTAAACGCCTAAATCAAAAAGCGTAGCAGTATGAAGTGATAATTCCCCCAGAATCGGTATTTGAACATCCCCAAAAGCATGTGTTAAAAATGGAACATCAAAGATGAAAGAACCCGCACTTGTACCAATGGCAAACAAAAGTCCAATCGCAGTAAGAATTCGGAAGTTGATTGGCAAAATTTTCACAACTGTTTTGATGTCATAGGTAATTAATAGGAGAACAATTGCTCCAGCTGTCATTAGCCCTCCGATAAACCCGCCACCAGGATAATAATGACCCGCTGTAAAAATATAGACTGAGTACAGGGCTATAAAGAAGAGAAGAACTTTTACAGCAGTTTCAAGTATGATATTGTTTGTTTTTCTCATCCTTCTTTCCTCCTGTTCAGCCGTAATTTGATCATGCCAAAGATTCCCAAAGAAGCAATCGCCAATACTGTGATTTCAAAGAGTGTATCGAAACCGCGAAAATCTACTAAAATTACGTTTACCATGTTTTTTCCTGCAGCCTCAGTATACGTGTTTTCCACATAATACTTTGATATTGAGCCAAATAGCTTATTGCTATGAGCTGAGAGTGCGATTAAGGTAACAATGGCACCTACCCCAACAGAGATGAAAACATTCGTCAGTCGAAACACCATTCTTGTTTCAAACTTCCTTAATTTAGGTAAATGGTAGAAACAAACTAAGAATAAGGCAACAGAGATCGTTTCAATAACAAGTTGAGTCAAAGCCAAATCAGGTGCTCGGAATAAAACATAAAATAAAGAAACGGTATAACCAACAGCACCAAGCAAGATGATGGTGGTCATTCTTGATTTAGCAAATAGAATACATATAGATCCCAAAACAATAAGAATGGCTAAGGCGACTTCGTATACTCCTATCGAAGATACATTGCTTGTATCCAATTTAAAGGCATTCTTTCCAAAAAGCGTGGCTGCAAGAATAAAAATAAAGAAAGCAAATATATAGACGAGATACGTTCGAATCGATCCATTCATATAGGCAGTTGTTACCTTATGAGAGATTGATTGTACCCCGTTTAATAAGAAATCATAAAAACGATTAAGGGCAAGCTTCTCCGGGATCGCTCCATAGATTTTCTTCCATCTAGAATGCGTTTTATAAAGAAGGACGCCTAAAATAATCACACCGAGTGTCATAAAGAGTTCGATGTTGGGTCCATGCCAGAAGGTAATATGAACCATAAATTCTTCTCCGGTCCCTAGCAGACTTGGAAGAATCGAAGCCATAGCCGGCGAGATGAGACTATCCGATAATAGGTTAGGGAAAAAACCGAATATAATCACAAGTGAAACTAAGATAACCGGTGAAATCAGTAATCCAATTGGAGCTTCATGTGGTTTTTTATCAAGCTTTTCTGGCTGATATTTTCCGGTGAAAGTTTTAAAAACAAGAATCATACTATAAAAAAAGGTAAAGATACTAGCAATCCATGCAAGTACTGGAAATAGAATTCCCCAGGTTTGGAGGTTAAAAATATCCATTTCGGTTACATGAACCATTGCTGTAAAGAACATTTCTTTACTTAAGAAACCATTAAATGGAGGAAGCCCTGCCATTGAGAATGCACCAATAATTGAAATGGTAAATGTAATCGGCATAAAATGCATTAATCCACCCAATTTACGAATATCCCTAGTTCCTGTTTCATGATCGACAATTCCAGCTGCCATGAACAAGCTTCCTTTAAAAGTAGCGTGATTGATTAGGTGAAAAATTGCCGCGGTTACAGCTACTGTAAAGATATTTTCATCTAAAAATTCATAATGTTTAGCCGCTGCTCCTACACCAAGCAACGACATGATAAGTCCTAATTGGCTGACGGTAGAAAAAGCCAATATCGCCTTTAAATCCGTTTGTTTCACCGCAAATATAGAACCCCATATCAAAGTCAGTAATCCTACACCCGCAACCAGTAAGAACCAAAGAAAATGTTCTCCGAACACAGGTGTGAACCGTGCTACCAAATAGATTCCTGCCTTCACCATCGTTGCTGAGTGTAAGTAAGCACTAACTGGTGTTGGGGCTTCCATTGCATCTGGAAGCCAAATATAGAATGGGAACTGAGCAGATTTAGTAAAAGCACCAAGTAAAATACATAATAATGCAGGCACAAATAATGTGTGGTTAAAAATTTCATTGGCTTGAGTCATTATTTCCGAGACACTAAAGGTTCCAGTCATAATGTAAAGCAGGATGATTCCCCCAAGCATAGCGAGACCGCCAAATACAGTAATGAGCATAGACTTTTGTGCGCCATATCGTGATTTTTCGCGCTCGTACCAGTAACCAATTAATAGAAATGAAGAAAAACTTGTGAGCTCCCAGAACGCATACATCACAATTAAGTTATCCGATAAGACAACGCCAAGCATCGCCCCCATGAAGAGCAGTAGATAGACATAAAAGTTATTGAGTTTTTCTTTCTTCTTATCGAGATAATAGATGGAATAAAGAACAACCAATGCCCCAATACCTGTTATTAACAGGGAAAATAAAAGCCCCAGTCCATCCACTTTTGCTGTAAAATTAATGCCTAAAGATGGAATCCAGTTCAAGTTTTCCATGAATGACTTCCCACCCATTGTTACCGGTAAGAATGAAAGATAATAGATAAACAAGAAAATAGGTAAAGGCAGCACAAACCATCCAGTATGTATTTGACGAAATAGTTTATAAAATTGCGGAATAAAAACAGATAGGATCAATGGTGCTATAATTGCTAAGTGAAGATATGACAAAACAAAACCTCCTTGTTTCTGAAGCCCCACCCCTTTTGGGGGTGTTGTTATCAAATTTATCTTTTTCAATTTTTAACCCTTCAATATCATTCCACCTCTCAATGCGTTTCATTAATTGTTGCTGTAAATTTTAGAAATGCAAAAAGAGCCTGTCACCATGGGACATAGTTATCCCTTGGTGACAGGCTCCTCCAAAAATCGTTTTTATTTATTTACACAATGATAACATGAATTTTAATTCCATTCAATCCTTTAAAAAAAGTAATACAACCATGACCTTTGTCCAAACCTTCCAACCAGTGATTTCATAAATTGAAGTAAATGGTGGAGGTGGGAAAGAATGGGTCAACATGGTGGTAACAACAATGGATTTGCATTAATTGTTGTTTTGTTTATTCTTTTAATTATTGTAGGTTTCTGCATTCATTGGCGGCGGCTATTAAATACTAATACTCAACAAAAACTTGCTTTAGCGGCTATCCTCTAAAGTATTTTTAAAAATGTCTGTTTTGTTAATGATTGATGTTAAAATCCTAAAGCCGATTTTAACGTGGGAATAGTTAATTTGCGCTTTAGAATTTAGTTTGCAGGCTCTTTTCTTAACAAATTTATTCTATTTTTCGCAGAAACTTAGCACAATCATTAATTTTTGTGAAAAAACAACAAAGTTTAAGAAAAGAGCCTTAAATAAAAAGTTGTAACTTCAGTTAAACTATCGGTATGATAGGTACATTACGAAAAAAATTGGAGGCAACGATGCTTACTTTTAATGAAAAATTAGCCATTATTGAAGAATTCCCAGAATTAGAGCGAAAGGACGTATCACTTAAACGTGTAAATTTTCAACTGCCAAACAGTGCGTCAGACAAAAAAAATGTGGTCTACCACCTCCATCCCAATGGAAATGGTTTTGTTTATGCGGGGAATCTACATAGCTATGAAACAGATGATAAAGGAATGGTTAATATCCGTGACTTTACTGGAGATCAATTAAAAAAATTAATCAAGGAGTCTATTGACTCTTTATTACCAGTGGAAAAGTCGCTTGCAGAAGAAGCAATCATTGGAAATCAAGTTGAAGAACGCTGGGTTGATGACGAAAAGAATCATTTGATTGTCATCAATGAAAACGACTCGTGGAATATTTACTTTGGACTAAATCTTGAAGAAAGCTTCGATACCTATGGTGAAGCAGAGGATTTTTTATTAGAGGAAGGATTTCAAAGAGTTTAATACGTTATTTATTTCAAGCTGTGCCCTTTGCACAGCTTGTTCTATTTAGTCAACCTCACCCATTTTGGCTAACTCAGTATCAATCCAATCATCCAAGCGGATAATGCTCTGTTTTGCCCGATTATAATCAATACTTCGGTAGTGATGCATCCCACCCTTTTCCTCGTCTTTCTCATCCGCCCATTTAACAATTTGCTGTAGTGGTGTACGAACAATATCATTTGTCGGTAAGAAGGAATCGGTATGAAAAAGTATTGCCAATGCAATTGTCTTTGCTTTAATTGGATTTTCTCCAAGACGGATTAATAATTTATGTGCACGCTCCGCCCCTTTAATAGCATGTATATCATTTTGTTTATATAAATCATAATCCCATTTCCCATTTTTATACCATGTATAATGCCCCATATCATGTAATAGTCCAGCTTTTGCCGCAATATCAATATCCTCTTTATGCTCCTTTCCTAAATGAAAGGCATGATAGGCAACAGCAATTGCATGGGCGATTCCAGATCGATTTAAATATTTCTGTGCAATATGGTGTTCAAAAATATTTATCAACTTTACATCCCTCATATCAATCTCCTCTACTCCCTGTAAAATATTTTTTAATATTCATTATATTATAACTAAACTGTGTAAATCTACATATTTATCCAACCATTTTTATAAATAAAAGAGCCTTCATTAGTAATGAAAGCTCTCTTTTGATATTTATATTCAGTTATTATTCATTTGTACTTTCTGCCTCAATTATACCTTCAGGAACACTTTCACTATTAACATCTGACTCATTAAGGCTTTCACTGTCTTTCACTTCATTCTCTTCAATAGCACCCTTTTTCACTTTTGGAGCTAAATATTCGAAGTCGTTTGGATTAATCGGTGTAAAACCTTCCGGATGGTAGAATCTTAATAGGTCTTTATATACAATTTCGTCAGAAATCTGAAGCTCAACAGCAACTTTATCTGCGATCGGTTTGCATGCGTCTGTGCCTTCTAATAATTCTCCCGTTTCGTTACTGTAGCATTTCCCTTTGACTTGAACAATTTCAGGTGAGACAAAATCGCCATTTCTAAATAAAGCCCAATTTCGGTGATCCTTCGATAATAAATCTGATCCGAGTTCCATGTAATCCTTTGTGTCGATACCCAAAAGGTGCAAGATGGTTGAACGTACGTCTGCCTGACCACCATACTGCTGTTGAATTCCACCTTTTACACCAGGAACATGAATCAATAATGGCACACGTTGTAAGCCGACGTTTAGGGTTGGAGTAATTTCTTCTACACCAAGCACCTTGGCCATTGCATCATTATGGTTTTCGGAAATGCCGTAATGGTCTCCGTACATTACAATTACCGTATTATCATATAAGCCTGAAGCTTTTAAATCATTAAAGAACTGTTCAATGGCTTCATCCATATAGTGCGCAGCTTGGAAGTATTGATCAACCACTTTATCACCTGTATTACCTGCAGGAAACTCGGTATCCTGTGGGTCCATTTCAAATGGGAAATGGTTTGAAAGGGTTAAAAACTTTGTATAAAATGGCTGTGGCAAGCTTTGAAGCAATGGCATTGATTCCGTAAAGAATGGCTTATCTTTTAAGCCGTAATTCTTTGTATTTTCTTCCGTCATATTGTAATATTCCGCGTCAAAAAATTGGTCGTAACCTAAAGCTTTATACATAACATTTCGATTCCAGAACGTTTTATAGTTTCCGTGGAAGGAAGCAGAATAATAGCCATTCCCTTTTAGAATTGCTGGCATAGCATGATACGTATTTTGTGCTTTATTGACGAATACCGCTCCTTGTGCCATCGGGTATAATCCATTCTCCATCAAGAATTCCGCATCAGATGTTTTTCCCTGTCCCGTTTGATGGAAGAAGTTTTCAAAGTAAAAAGCTTCATTTCCATGTACTAAGGAATTTAAGAATGGTGTTACTTCCTGACCATCCGGCATTTTATAATCAATGGCAAAGCTTTGAAGTGATTCCATCGCAATATAGATTACATTCATTCCTTTGGCTTTACCAAAGTACTCGGGATTCGGGCTTGAGAAATTTGCTTTTCGATAGTTCTCAACATCTGTAATATCGCTGCTGTCTGCAAGTGCACGCTGGCCTGATGATTTAATGTTTTGAATTACATCGTAAATCGTAAAGTTATAGGCACCTAAATATTTTACCAAGTAGTTCCTATCGAAAGAACGGCTTAAAAGCTGTGGGCGGTCCTTTTCTGCTAATCCAAGATTGAATAAAAAGACAGTGACCGCAAACAATAGAACGACCTTAAATGATTTTTTATTCTCAACCGTAACCTTTCTAAAAACAGTTAACGCTAACGCAATTAAAAGAAAGAAATCTGTGAAATACAAAATATCGAATGGAGACATTAAAGACAAGGCACTATCTCCAAGTTGTCCTGCATTGGTTTTGGTCGACATTAATACAGGTACGGTAATAAAATCGCTAAAGAATCTGTAATACGCAATGTTTGCGTATAATAAGAACGACAAAATAAAATTGGTAATGATTAATACGAGTTTCATTCGCTTTTTAAAAAGCAATGCTAATCCAAAAAAGAATAATGCAGAACTTAATGGATTAATAAATAAAAGAAATTCTTGCAGGTTATTATCAATTCCAAGTGTAAATTCAATTTGATACGCAGCATATGTTTTTAGCCAGAATAAAACAACGGCAATTGTAAAGAAAACAATCGATCCATTATTTTTTATATCAGGCATTCTAATCTTTTTCATTGTTCATTCTCCTCTCACTTACCAATGAACCCGGTAAACGAACCTCAATTACTATATCACATTTATTGAAAAATAAAAACAAAACCATTACCAGTAATACCCATTTCTTTTCGTCAATTTTCACTATATTTAGCTAGTAATCTTAGATTTTGCTAGCTTGGTCAAATTCATCAGAGCATACATGTTGCTAAAAAGTGGAATCTTAAAGAATAGAGTTTCTTTTATTTAAGACGAAGGGAACCCAAATTAGTTTCAATTTTTTTCGTTACTTATATCAAGTAATCATAAACATGAAATTTCGTGCAGGCAATATGCGTATAGTCTTATCTTTTACAGAATATAAAACAAGCTCCCCTTTTAGAACTACATATAATATAAGAAAGCGATTACAAAACAAACGAATGAAAAACAACCTGTTGGTAAAAATAAAACGACAATTTTATTAGGAGTGAAAAAAATGAATGTGAATCGTGTAAAGCAAATTCTTTCGTCCTCCGCTGATATCGAAGTCAAATATAATGGAGCTTCTGTCTGGATCGATCAATTAAATGAGGATGGAAGAACAGCTACTGTTCACCTAAGAGGACCTCTTGAGGAAAGAACAGTCGTTGAAATTGGAGAACTAAACGAAGATTAAAAAAATACCTCCACCTTTTCTCCTTAAGGTGGAGGTATTTTTTTGCCTATATCATGTCTTCGTTTTCTTTATTAATCTCTCTAGGCTGAGGCTTTACTTGTTGATCAAAACCTTTTCTTAGTACCTCTTTGGTATTTGTTCCCATGTCAACTCTAGTATCAGATTTAGGAAGCTGGCTCAATTCTTTACCTCTTGGCATTGTCTTCACCCCTTTATTGTTAAATTGTTCAGGGGGTGTAAGAACTATACAGGTTTTATACGTTTTGGATGGCGTGATTTGCGAGAACCTGGATCGTCATATCATCCATTGGCGGGTTATGTAGTCCCGCTCTTACATCCCGATAGTACCGCTGAAGAGGATTTTTCAAAGATAAGCTTCTTGCCCCTACTACTCTCATGGCCAAATCCACTACTGTGATCGCATTATTCGTAACCGTTAATTTGGCAGCTCCCAGGACAGGTCCCATTTCCCCTCTAGCCTGTTCATCTGAATTGTCCCATTGCTTTGCTACAGTATGTAAGAAATACTCAGACTCCATCAACTTCAATTCCATTTCCCCTATTTTTTGTCGGACGTTCGGAAGGTCAATAATCGTACCTTCTACACTATTCGGAGAGTATTCTAGAGCAAAGTTAATGGCATATTTCTTTGCTGCTTTCGCTATTCCAAGATAACAAGCTGGTATATGGAGAAGCCAGCCATTTGCTTTTTTCCCTTCCCTTACGACTTGCTCAATTAAGTACTCTTCTGGTATTGAAACATCACGGAGGATTAAATCATGGCTTCCTGTTCCTTTTAAGGCAATACTATCCCATGTCTCTTCAATCATTAACCCAATTGAAGATCTAGGAATGAGAAAGTTGCCAACCTGATCACTATCGTGAATAGAAGCACTGACAAGAAAATAATCTAGAACAGGAGCCATGGTCGTAAATGTTTTTCTTCCATTAATAATCCAGCGGTTTCCTTCTTTACGCGCATTTGTCTCAGGTCTGCCTCCACGGGTTGGGCTTCCGGTTCTTGGCTCGGTTGCCGCACTATTAATAAGGGAACCATTTTTAACATCTTCACAGATTTTTTTAAAGAGGTCCTCATTCCAAGAATTTTTTTCAGCTTGATTCTTTATTAAACCCATATGCCAGCCAATAGATAGGGCTGTTGAGCCATCTCCCTCAGCAATTTTTTCTTGAAACCGCAGCATTTCGACTAAGGAAATTTCTCTCCCGCCATACTTTTTTGGAACCGTTAATGCCGTATAACCTCTATCTTTTAGCTCTTGTATATTTTCAAAAGGGAAACCTCCCTCGATATCAGTTTGATGAGCTCTTGAAAAAAATCGTTGTGAAAGAATGTTCATTAAATTCAACTGTTCATCAAATGATTCAATTGCTTGAAAATTCATTGAAAACTCTTCCTTCCTTTTGAATAAATCTAAAATTTTTATTAGTAAATTAAATTACTATGATCATACACGATAAAGGGTTATCTTTCCATTTATTTAAGAAATGTTACAATATTTATAGTCATGTGTCTCATCTCACAGTTCGAGGACGGAATTTGTTATATACTACAATAAGAAAAATTTACCAAGGGTGTTTTCTAGCCAATAAAAATGTTCGGTTGTTTAGATTTATTCTGGAAATACTACACGTGTTGGAAATGAAGGGGGGATTGGAATGTCTAAAGGTGCAAAACAATTATATCTGCAGACTACAAGCCTTATTGCTGGTTTTATGGTTTGGGTACTTATTTCATCGCTTATGCCTTATATACAAGCAGATATTAAACTATCATCGACTCAAATTTCTTGGTCAACAGCTGTACCGGTTATCCTTGGATCTTTACTAAGAGTACCAATTGGCTATTGGACAAATCGGTTTGGTGCTCGTTCATTATTTACAATTAGTTTTATCCTCTTGTTACTTCCAATTGGAATCTTAAGCATTGCCAACTCTTTATTTATGTTACTTTTGGGCGGATTTATGCTCGGTATTGGCGGTGCTGTTTTTTCAATTGGTGTAACCTCATTGCCTAAATATTACCCAAAAGAAAAACATGGATTTATTAATGGGATTTATGGTGCAGGAAATATTGGTACAGCAATTACTTCTTTCTCTGCCCCGGTGCTTGCCAATGCATTTGGCTGGAGAACAACTATTCAAATATTTCTTATTGTCGTGTTAGTTTTTGCACTATTAAATTTCTTCTTTGGTGACAAAACAGAGAAAAGAGTTAATGTCTCATTAATGGATCAAATTAATGCAGTATATAAAAATCAAAAGTTATGGTTTTTAAGTTTATTTTATTTCATTACCTTTGGTTCTTTCGTAGCTTTCACTATTTATTTACCATCTTTCCTAGTTAACCATTTTGATTTAGAAAAGGTGGATGCTGGTTTGCGAACAGCCGGATTTATTGCCTTAGCCACGGTATTTCGACCGGTTGGTGGATGGCTCGGGGATAAGTTCAATCCTTTTCTTATTTTAGTAGGTGTATTCTCTGGACTTACTTTTGCCGGGTTCCTGTTGTCCTTTACCCCCTCTTTGCCTATTTATTCTTTTGGTTGTTTATTTGTAGCTATTTGTGCAGGGACTGGGAATGGGACCATCTTTAAATTAGTGCCCTTCTATTTTTCAAAGCAAGCAGGTATCGTTAATGGTATTGTGTCTGCAATGGGAGGGTTAGGAGGTTTCTTTCCACCAATCATTTTAACCATTTTCTTTAATTGGACCGGACATTATGCGATTGGTTTTATGGCACTGTCAGAATTTTCACTTGCAAGTACAATATTAGTAGTTTGGCTTTACTATCAAGAAAGGATTGAAATATCAGCAAAGGTTGTTGAACATGCTACGGATGGAATAACGATTACAGACAAAAATGGAATCATACAAAGTGTTAACCCTGCTTTTACAAAGATTACAGGGTATACAATGGAGGAAGTAGTCGGAAAGACGCCAAGTGTTCTGCAATCAGGAGAACATGATAATGCCTTTTATAAAAAAATGTGGGATAGCCTATTAAGTGTTGGCTACTGGGAAGGTTTTATTTGGAACAAACGAAAAAACCAAGAAATCTATCGGGAATGGTTAACCATCTCGGCCATCAAAGATGACAGCGGGGAAACAAAGAATTTTGTAGCCATGTTTCATGAGTCCGATGATGAAAGGAAATCATAAGCAGTCAGACCTTCTTCGGTAGGTCTATTTTTTTTGAAAAATTCGTTTATCTGATCCAAATATTACAACTTTTTGTCTTTTATCCTAAGTTCACAGTTCCTTCACCTTTTTTGTGACGTACGTCACAAAAATCATGTTATCATCTGGTTTATAGTGAAAACACAAACAATATCCACTTCGAAATATGGAGTGGATTTAAGGGAGAGATATAAATGGCGCGGATTAATTATTGGAATCCTGAAGATGAAAAGTTTTGGAAAACAGAAGGAAAGAAACACGCAAATCGAAATTTATGGATTTCTGTTCCTTCATTAATGCTTGCGTTTATTGTTTGGCAGATTTGGTCTGTGGTTGCAATAAGATTAAACGACATTGGCTTCGCTTTTACAGATGAACAATTATTCACATTAGCTGCGGTTCCTGGACTTGTTGGAGCAACCCTTCGATTTGTTTATACTTTCGCAGTCGGATCAATTGGCGGTAAAAACTGGACGGTCATATCAACGGGTGTTCTTGCGATTCCTGCTATCGGCATTGGGTTTGCGGTACAAAATCCTGATACTCCATTTTCGATTATGTTGTTGTTAGCTGCACTTTGTGGACTTGGAGGAGGTAACTTTTCTTCCTCTTCAGCAAATATTAGCTTTTTCTTCCCGAAAAAAGAAAAAGGAACAGCTTTAGGTATTAACGGTGGATTAGGAAACATGGGTGTTTCAGTGGTTCAATTTGTTACACCATTAATCGTTACAACTGGTGCATTCGCATTTGCCGGTAAAGGTCAAGTCTTAGCAAATGGTCAACAAATATGGATACAAAATGCAGCATTTATCTGGGTCATTCCGATTGTTTTCATGACATTGCTTGCTTACTTTAAAATGGATAATGTCCCAGGTGCTAAACAATCTGTTGCAGACCAGTTTGTTATTGTAAAACGTAAACATACTTGGATTATGACCGTACTTTATATTGCGACATTTGGTTCTTTCATTGGCTATTCAGCTGCATTCCCGCTTTTATTGAAATCACAGTTCCCTGAACATATTTCACTAGCATTCCTAGGTGCTCTTGTAGCGGCTGCTGCTAGACCTGTTGGCGGCTGGATGGCAGATAAGTTTGGCGGAGCAAGAGTAACAGCATATGTATTTATCATTATGACAATTGGTGCTTTTGGAGTTATTTACTTCTTAAATCTTAACCAGTTTGCTGGTTTCTTAGCTACCTTCTTGGTTCTATTCCTTGCGGCTGGTATTGGGTCTGGGTCAACCTTTCAAATGATTCCAACCATCTTTATTCCAAAAGAAGCTGCACCAGTAATTGGTTTTTCAGCAGCATTTGCAGCCTATGGTTCATTTTTAATTCCTAAGCTTTTTGGATGGTCCGTTGAAACATCTGGTTCTTATGTAACAGCATTCTATTTCTTTATTGGCTTTTACGTCATCTCTTTTGCACTTAACTATTTCTACTATCAAAGAAAAACAACAGCAGTTAAAGAAATGGTCAAACAAGCCGGGTAATCCCCGGCTTGTATTCAAACCCTAGATTTCACAAATGATATCTAGGGTTTGTTTATTGTTGAAACTTTGAATATGAATCATTAATTGAGGACAAATCACTTTGCCTGCTATAAGTGATTTGTCCTCAAGACCCCCTATTGAAGACAAATCACTTTGCCTGCTACGAGAGATTTGTACCCGAGACCCCTTATTGAGGACAAATCACTTTGCCTGCTATAAGTGATTTGTTCTCAAGACCCTTTATTGAGGACAAATCACTTTGCCTGCTATAAGTGATTTGTTCTCAAGACCCCTTATTAAGGACAAATCCCATTGCCTGCTTTAAGTGATTTGTTCTCAAGACCCCTTATTAAAGGACAAATCCCATTGCCTGCTATAAGTGATTTGTTCTCAAGACCCCTTATTAAAGGACAAATCACTTTGCCTGCTATAAGTAATTTGTCCTCAGGTGATTCAACACAAAAAAAGCGCGGAATCAAACTCCGCGCCAACCTTTTAAATCCGAGAGATTGCAACTGCACAGGCCTTGTATTCTGCTGTGCCAGAAATTGGATCATATTCGTTTAGGGTTAATACATTTGTTGGAGTTTCACTCCAGTGGAAACTCATGAAGACAAGCCCTGGAACAACTTGGTCAGTGATTTTCGCCTTAACCGTCAATTCTCCCCTACGAGATCGGACTTGAACGATTTCCCCATCTACAATACCTAGTGCAAGTGCATCGTCTGGATGAATATCCACTGTCTCTTCGGTTTGTTTCACCTTAACTCCCGCCGCATAGTAACGAGTTTGCGAATGTGTGTTATAGGACTCATATCGTCTTCCAGTCGTTAAAGTAAATGGATATTCCTTATCCGGAAGCTCTAGAGGCGGTGTAAAATCTACTGGGACAAATGGTGATTTTTTAACATCAGACTGCTTATTATGAAATCTCTCATGCATAATAAATGTACCTGGGTGATCCTCCGTTGGACATGGATAATGGATACTATATTCCTTTTCTAGTCTTTCGTAAGATATGCCTCCATACATCTCCCAAGCCAGTTTTCGTACCTCATTCCAAATTTCTTCACTGCTTGAATAGTTCATTGGATAACCCATCATCGTTGAAAGTTCACACAGAATAACCCAATCCTCTTTTACGTTAACTCCTGGCTCAACCGCCTTGCGGACTCTTTGAATTCTCCTGTCCGTATTCGTGTAGGTACCATCCACCTCTCCCCAAGAACAAGCTGGAAGAACCACATCTGCCATTTGAGCTGTTTCTGTTAGGAATATATCCTGCACAATTAGCAAATCAAGCTTTTTCATTAGCTCCTTGGTATGGTTCATATGAACATCTGCTAGTAATGGATTTTCTCCAATTATAAAGAGAGCTTTTAACTCACCATTTTCGAGCCTGTCAAATGTTCTCGTTTGTGTATCACCCGCATGTGGATTAAGCGTCACATTCCATTCTTTCTCATACCTGGCACGGAACTCATCGTTAGCTACACTCATTGCTCCTGCCAATTGATTCGGAAGACAGCCCATATCTCCAGCACCCTGAACATTATTTTGCCCGCGCAGCGGCATAATTCCAGTGCCTTCCCTGCCGATATTACCTGTCAATAAAGCTAGATTTGCAATATCAAATACGTTATTAACACCACAATGGTGCTCTGTAATCCCAAGAGTGTAAGCAATCATAGAACCACTTGCAGACGCATATTCCCTAGCGGTCTCGACAATATCCTCTGGATTCAGCCCCGTAATGGCAGCTGCATATTCAGGTGTGTACAGTTCTACCTGCTTCTTTAACGAATCAAAATCAATCGTAAATTGCTCAATAAAATCTTGGCTATATAAGTTTTCCTTAATAATCACCCGAAGGAATGCATTAATTAGAGCAATATCGGTACCGACATTAATTTGCAGATGACGGTGTGAAAATTTAACCATGTCAATTTTTCTTGGATCAATAACGATTACTTTAAGACCATTCTTAATCGCTTTCTTAATTCTATTTGCGATGATTGGATGTGCTTCAGTCGTGTTCGACCCCATTAGCAGCAATACTTCTGCTCGATCAAAATCCTCTAACGTATTGGTTGGGAAACCGCTTCCAAATACAGTTGCCAGACCGGCAACACTTGGTGCGTGTCACGTTCGGTTACATCCATCTATATTATTACTGCCTATTACAGTCCTCATGAACTTTTGTGTAATATAATTGGATTCATTGGTTGTTCTAGCACAGGCAAACATCGAAATTGCATTTGGACCCCATGTATCTCGAATGTTGGACAATTTATCTGCTATAAATTTGTAAGCCTCATCCCATGTTGTTTCTACTAATGTGCCTGATTTTCTAATAAGCGGATTAAATAATCGTTTGTTCGAATGAACATATTCATAAGCGAAAGCACCTTTCACGCAGGTTTGACCTTTGTTTACTGGTGCATCCTTGTCACCGCGAATTTTCGTTATGCGATTATCATTTACTTCGAGTACCAGGCCGCATCCTGTACCGCAATAACCACAAATGGTTTTGACTAAATTTGCTTCCCCCACATTTTCCCCTCCAGTTTAAAACATAATACTTATATAAACATATTAATCTATTCAAATGAAAAGTAGCTTTATTTTTTCAAAAATATTTGTCTATTCTTTGAACAGTAAAAAAGACGAAAGAGAAATCTTCCGTCTTGATCATGCTGGCTTTGCTGGTAAAAGAATATTAAAGGTAGTTCCTTTATTTGGCTCACTCTCAACAAAAACTTTACCATTATGATTTTCGATAATTTTAAAGCTGACCATTAACCCGAGCCCATTCCCATTTTTCTTCGTCGTATAAAATGGTTCACCCAGCTGTTTTAATTTATCTTTTGGAATCCCTACTCCGGTGTCCTGAATAGAGATTTGAACATTGTTATCATGAATCATTGTTTTCACATGTAACTCGCCGCCATTTGGCATGGCTTCGATACCGTTTTTAATAAAATTTAAAAACACTTGTTTCAAACGATTTTCGTCACATTCAATTTGAATAATCTCATGTGGACAATCAAATGAAAGTTTCACATGCTTCTTTCTTGCTTCAAATTCTAGCAGTGATACGACGTTTTTAATGACTGGAACCACATTCTTTTCTTCTAATTCAACCATCTTAGGTTTTGCCAATACCATGAAATCCTCAACAATCGTATTGACCCGTTCAATCTCATCAAGAATAATATTCATAAATTCTAAGCGTTCAGGGTCCTTCTCATCTAATGTAAGAAACTCCGCATAACCTTTCATAGATGTCAGTGGATTTCGAATTTCATGCGCCACACCTGCCGCTAATTGGCCAACCGCTGCCAGCTTATCTTGACGATGGAGAACTTCTTCTGCTCTCTTACGCTCTGTAATATCATTTCGAATGGCAACATATTGATATGGCTTCCCATTTTCATGCAGGAAAGGAACAATGGTCGTATCCACCCAATATAAGGTTCCATCCTTCGCTTTATTTCTTATTTCACCTTTCCAAACCTTACCTTCTCCAATCGTCTTCCATAAATCTTTGAAAAACAGTTTCGTTTGATGACCTGAGTTTAAAATATTATGGTCCTTCCCAATAAGTTCTTCTCGGCTATATTTAGAAATTTCGCAGAACTTGTCATTGACACTTGTAATCCTTCCTCTTGCGTCTGTAAAGGCAACAATCGTTGATTGGTCAAGTGCAAAGCGAATGTCTGTATTATCTTTTATTGATTCCTTTAAATGTTCTTCCGCTCTTTTACGATCTGAAATATCGGAACGAATCGCTACATATTGGTAAGGCCTTCCTTTTTTATTCAAGAAAGGGACAATTGTGGTATCCACCCAATAAAAAGAACCATCCTTTGCTTTATTTCTAATTTCCCCACGCCAATTCTTACCGGATTGTATTGTTGTCCACAAATCTTTAAAAAACTCTTTCGAGTGATATCCAGAATTCAACATCCTGTGGTTCTTTCCGATAATTTCCTCTTTTTTATACTTTGAAATTTCTTCAAACTTATCATTTACGAATATAATGTTTCCTTGTGGGTCGGTTATAGCAACAATGGTCGATGCATCCAATGCAGCTGTGATATCCCTTAAATTTGTATCAGATTCTGCTAACTGCTTACTAACTAAAGTACTAGAAGCAATTAATCCGCTGATAATCAAAACTGTCACAAGTAATACTAAATAAACTAGGAATGTATCTTCATTAATAGAACTATTTCCAGTATTAGCTGAGAGAATCGTAGATGCTCTTTTTAATAGAAAATGCCCTTCCGCAATGGCTGCGGATATAATAAGGGCACTAAGAGGTTTCAACCAAGTCTGATTTCCTTTTGAATACGTTTTTGAGGAAAAGAGAATCCATAAGGAAAATAAAAAAGAACCAAATAGAAGTAGTCCTGAAAACACAAAAAGCGGAACATTGTATGCGATCGATAAGTTCATTGCGTAAATACTTATGATATGAATAGCAAAAACAGCTGTTGTTAAAAAGAAACTTCCGAATAACAAATGAATCGTTTTAACCTCTCTGCCAAAAAAAGGAATGAACGCCATTCCTGAAAAGGCTATCCCGATTAGGATAGACAAAATCGTTAGAGGAATTTGGTAACTTGAAAATCGATTTATATCGGCTGCTATGAGTCCGATAAAATTCATCACCCATATTCCAACACCCAATGACAAAGCACCGCCAAGATATAGCATCCTCTTATTTTTTTTAACACTTTTTATCAATGTGAACATATCTAACCCTGTATATGACGCCATGATCGTTAAACCAACAGCGATGACAATTAAAAATGGATGTAATTCAGTAGATACTGTTTCCATTTACAGCATCCCCCCTTTTTCTAAATATCTAGCTACTATGATTGTAATGTAAACAGTTTAGAGAAGGAAGTGTTTTTGTTCACATAATTGTCGAATTTATATTCCATTAAAAGGCATTCATACATAATATGTTCCAAACTTGCACAAAATTAAAAAAACGTGATAAATGACTCATTTTTCAAAAAAAATAAATTATTTTTTAAAAAGGACTACACAAATCTATTTTTTTTGATTATACTGTACTACAACAGTACGAATTAAAATAAACTGTATTAAAAAAGGAGGAGATTTTTAATGTTAATGAACCCAGTTGAATTTTTCCGCACTTTACAGAAAAAGGAATGTCCAGAATGTGGGCAGCATATGGAAGAACAGGCTGAAAGCTACTTAATGGAATGTGACCGCTGTTTAGCAAAAAGAGAAGAATAAGAAGAAATATTTTTTTATTCAATGTGTACTATAACAAAACAAAATCTAATACACTGTATTAAAAAAGGAGGAGTTTTTAATGTTAATGAGTCCAGTTGAATTTTTCCGCAATTTGCCAGTAAAGCAATGCCCTGAGTGTGGTCAGCATATGGAAGAACAAGCAGAAAGCTACTTAATGGAATGTGACCGCTGTTTAGCAAATAAAGACGAATAGACATAGGATTTACACGCTCCCCAATGAATGGGGAGTTTTTTTGATTTAAGATAGGAAAATTATCCATGATTTTTACTATGAAAATTCAGGAAGGAATAAACCCTATTTATAAAGCAAATGCTTAGTAAAGGAGGTGTTTGTGATGGCAAAGGAAACTACTTCATCCAATAAGAAGCAAACATCCATTCATGGTGGGATCTATCCTTCACAAAAATATGTTCCAGGTGAATCCGTAGATGAACATAAGGATATTGAGGATGCAAACATCATGTTAACCGGAGATGAAATTCGTCAACAAAATGAAAATCTTTAATAGAGGAAGGTAAATGGATATGGATATGGTTGATATTTCGAGTGCTAAGCCTGGAGACGAAGTGTTTGTAATCTATCGTAATCCGCATGTGCCAACTGTAGCTAATATACGAGCAGCAGAAATTGTCGCTCATCCAAAGGATCCGAATGCCCTTGCACTTTTCTTGAATGAAACTTTTCATGTCATTGAAGATGATGACGCTCTGTTTCCTAGTTCTGAATCTGCACAAAAAGCATTCGATGGTCATTTTTTTGATTTTGGAGAAGAATAAAAGACTGTCATCCTTTTGACAGTCTTTTTGAATATTATCCTAATTAAATTTTCGGAAGCTCTCTTATTTCTGCAGCCATTTCGTTTCCACACATTGGGCAGAGCAAATCGTCTGTTACAAAATCTTTTCTCATCCAGCCAATGCAAGCATTATCCATACAGGAATAGATTTCGGTGTCAATCATGATTACTTCAAGTTCTTCATCCTTAGCCCTTTTACCGTAAAAAATGGGAACCGCCTCCTTTTTTTATAGTATGTACCAAAAATGTCCTTTTCATCGCTTAAAAACAATCTTTACCATAAACAAAAACAGGAAGGAATAATTAATATGAAACCAACAAGTAAAAAGTTTACTGCGGCCGGTACAGATATTGAAGAGGTAAAACGATTAAATAGCCAGTCTGGCTTAAGTTATAACCAGGTAAAACAACTACTTGCTGAAAAATATGCCAATAAAAGATAGCCTTCCGATTGGAAGGCTTCTTCATTTATGATTCCGTATAATCGATGACGACTTCACCATCATGCCTTTTGGAAAGTATATTACTTTTCTTCCGGTTTTCTTTTGATTGAAAGATGATATCGAAATCATAATCATCTGGGTAAAGTTCTTTAGCGGATATATAAAGCTGCATTCTTTTATGATTAACGGATATTTTTTCACCTTTCACCTGAACGGTGTAATTACCTTGTTTGTCAGGTCCACTAAACACAATACCAAATTCATTTGTTGGTGAAATTTTTATATTGTCACCTTGATTGAAAACAGGAATTTTGTCTTTAGGCATTGCAGATTTTTTTCGATTTTTATATTTATTAACAATTATTTGTTTTTCTAATTCTCTCTGTTTAAAGATATCTGTTTCCTGGTTATCATAGTTTTTTATTTCCTTATAGGTAACTTGATGGGCTCTTTCAATAATCTTTGGATGAATTCCTAGTTTTAAGGCAATGGCAAACGCCTGGCTCTCTCCTCCTTTACCAATCGTAAGGCGATAGGTCGGGCTTAACGTTTCTAAATCAAATTCCATGGACCCATTAATAAATCCCGGATGTTCTTCAGCAAACTCTTTTATTTCACTATAATGCGTAGTCGCCAGCAAAGTTGCTCCCTTGTTAAAGAGCTGCTCTAGAATGGCAGTTGCCAAGCCCATTCCTTCTCCTGGATCTGTTCCTGAACCAAGCTCATCTAATAAAACTAAAGTTTGATCATTTGTATCTTTAAGAATCTCAATGATATTCACGATCCTTGAACTGAACGTACTTAAATTTTCGGTTATACTTTGACCGTCACCAATATCAACGAGAATGCGCTGGAAGATACTAAGATTACTCTTTTCATCTGCAGGAATATGCAGGCCGTATTGGACCATTAGTGTCAAGAGAGCGACTGTTTTAATGGTAACTGTTTTCCCGCCAGTATTCGGACCTGTGATGACAAGCGCATTTTGCCCATCGTTCATCTCTACTGATAATGCTACTGCCTTATCGCCAAGCAGAGGGTGCTTTGCATGAATCAACTTAATATGTTGATCATTATTCACTTGAACTTTCACTCCATTAATCGACCTGCTATATTTAGCCTTTGCAAACAAAAAGTCATAATGGACCATTGTTTCAATCGCCAAACAAAGTTGCTGTTCTTTTTCTTCCACTAATCCTGTTAAGTAGCTCAACACCTTTTGGACTTCAACGTCTTCATCCGCTCGCAGCCATGTTAACTGTTCTTGATATTGGACTATTTCTTCCGGTTCAATAAATAATGTTGAACCAGAAGCGGAGGTATCTAGAACACTCCCTTTAATTTTACTTCTGTATTCCTTTTTAATCGGAATGACATATCTTCCATCTCTTTGGCTGACAACATTCTCTTGTAAATACGTTTTATACTTATTCGAGCGGATCAACTGCATCGTTTTTTCCTTCAGCCGTTCCTCATGTATGGCAATTTGCTTTCTGGTTTTCAATAATTCTTTTGAGGCATAATCATCAACCCTGCCGTTACGAATACAACGTATAATTTCACTTTCTAGCTCAGGCAATTCCTCAATCACTTCTACATATGAGGTAACCCTCGGCGCATAATACACTTTATCTTTCATAAACCTGCGCATTTTCCCACAACAATCTAGGAATTCATGAAGCTTTGATAATTGTTCTGGACGGAGTGCTGTACCTTTGTTTAATTTAGATAGAAGCTGCTCCATCCCACCCAACCCATGAACGGGTACGCTTGAACTTTTCGTGAGAATATCTACCGCTTCCGTTACTTCGGATAACCATGCTTCAATTTGTTTAACGTTTGTTGAGGGAGTAAGGTTATAAACTTTTTCTTTTCCTTCATTTGTTAATGCAAATTCAGCTATTCTCTTTTTGATTTCTTGAACTTCCAAAACTTTAAATGTATGTTGATTCAATCTTTTTCCCTCCAAATAAATAAAAATAGCCGCAATGAACAATGTCATTGCGGCTGCACAAAATAAACGAGAGTTGTTTGCTCGTTTCAAATACAAAATTTCCCCATAAAAAAAACTGTCTACAGGAATGTACACAGTTACATGGAAATAATGTATGCCTGGTATGCCCATTGTTCTTAACTTCATTCCAAATACAAACTCAAATAGACCTTCTTCCAAACGTAAATTTTGAAAAAGGCAAATGGAATGAAAATATCCAATTGATTGGATTAGTTAAGAACGACACCTAACATACAACATACTCCCTTTTTTTAGAAAAAATTAACTCTTTCTCAAGATACAATAAAGAGTAATTTTTGTCAAAATGAATACTCTATTTTATGCAAATTTCAAAAATGTGTAACATAATTGACCGTTTCTTGGTTTGTTCAGCAAGTATTATTAGAGTAGGTCAAATATTTTTAGGTGGTATTTATGATTGATACGCAAACAGAGCATGCTCTAACCAATGAATTAATTGAACTCTTACATTCATCAGGGAGAATAATTGAAATAAAAAAAGGGACATTTCTGTTCCAAGAAGGACAGGCTGCTTCAGAAATGTTTCTGATTCTCTCTGGAAGAATCCAAATTTCAAAGATGAATGCTGAAGGCCAAGAGTTATACCTCCGCCTATGCTCTCTGCATGACATCGTTGGAGAATTAACCCTTTTTACCGAAGATCCACGTTATATTTTCAACGCGAGAGTAATAGAAGACGGACATGTGGCTGGTATACAACTAGATTTACTTGAGAAAGCATTATTCCAGAACAGTAATCTCAGCTATCAGTTTATTAAATGGATGAACGATCATATTAGAAGGACCATGACTAAATTTCGAGATTTAGTGCTCTATGGAAAAAAAGGGGCTCTCTACTCTACATTAATTCGCCTCTCTAACAGCTACGGCCTCCCTCAAGAGGATGGTATTCATATCAATGTACCGATTACTACACAAGATTTAGCACACTTCTGCGCTACAGCCAGGGAAATCGTTAGTCGAATGCTGACAGTATTAAAAAACAAGAAAGTAATCTCAATGGATCATAAAAAAATCATCATACATAATCTTGACTATCTCAAAAAAGAAAATGATTGCGAAAATTGCCCAGCCTCCCAATGTACCATTGATTAAATGGGTTCATTTGCAATATGAATGTTCACGAAATATCCACATCTTTTTCATAAAAATTTCATTATCCTTTATAGCAGGAGGGAGAAATTATGAAAAAAATCTATCTTATATGTAGTTTAACTCTGTTCATCGGGATTACGGCAGGAATCTCGTTTTTTCTTATTCGGGATGCAAGTGCTAAAGTACCAGCCAATGTTACGTTAATCGATCAGAATGGTGAGGATTATAATTTCAGCGAAGATTCTAAACTAAAACTAATCGAATTTATTTATACCCATTGTCCGGATATCTGCCCTACCACTACTCAAAAAATGGTTCAATTAAAGGCCGATTTAGAAAAAAACAACGTGTATGGTAAAGATATTGAGTTTGTTACCATTACGATTGATCCTTACAGAGACACACCAGAAGTGCTGCTAAAATATATGAATGCTTTCCAAATCTCAAATAATAATCATTGGATTTTCCTTACTGGCGATCAGGAAAATATTAAAGCTGAACATGAAAAGATTAGAGAAATTGCGGACTCATTACAATTTCAATATAAAGACCCTGGTAATGGGCAATTTGTTCATACATCTTTTACCTATTTAATCGACGGAAACAATAAATTTATTTCCAAGTTTCCAATGGGAGAAGATTTTGACAAACAAGAAGTCTTTGAAGAGATCTTGGATGAAATTAAATAATTTGCAATAAAAAAGCGGTTAGTCCTTGGGATTAATCGCTTTTTAATACCTATTTAGTTCACGGATGAAGGATACTTTTTTATTTGTTGCAAAGATAATAGGTAGTTGGACTTTGGTTTTGTGAGACTTGCTTTTATTCCAGCCTGTTTTAACTTATTAACGAGTTCAGTAAGTTGCTTTTTCGACATACTACTTCTCACCCACTTTATTCCTTCAATACTTGTTTACCCAATTCTACAACAAAAGTATGAATAAAGTGTGAAAACTACGAAAAAAAATTAGAAAATTTTTCTTCAATTTGTTTAAATTTCTCCAACGTTTTTTTCTCATTCAACAAAGAATTCGCTCTTCACCCTTTTTAATGGTATAATTAATAGATATTTTGCTGTTGGAGGATATTAAAAATGATAACTGTAAGTAATGTAAGTTTAAGATATGGTGACAGAAAGTTATTTGAAGACGTAAACATTAAATTCACACCTGGAAATTGTTATGGTCTGATTGGTGCAAATGGCGCTGGAAAATCGACATTTTTAAAAATATTATCTGGAGAAATCGAATCTCAAACCGGTACGGTTCAACTAGGTCCTAATGAACGGATGGCTGTTTTAAAACAGAACCACTTTGAATACGAGGAACAGGAAGTATTAAAGACCGTTATCATGGGGCATACAAGACTTTATCAAGTGATGCAAGAAAAAGATGCCATTTATATGAAAGATCCCTTCACTGATGAAGATGGTATGAAAGCTGCAGAGCTTGAGGGTGAATTTGCTGAATTAAACGGTTGGGAAGCCGAGCCTGAAGCAGCGATTTTATTAAAGGGTCTAGGCATAGGAGAAGACTTACATTATAAAAAAATGGCTGAATTAACTGGTTCAGAAAAAGTAAAGGTACTTCTTGCTCAGGCTCTCTTTGGCAGACCTGATGTATTACTGCTGGATGAGCCGACGAACCACTTGGATATTAATGCAATTCAATGGCTAGAAGAGTTCCTAATAAACTTTGAAAACACAGTCATTGTCGTATCCCATGACCGTCATTTCTTAAATAAAGTTTGTACACATATTGCAGACTTAGACTTTGGAAAAATTCAAATTTATGTAGGTAACTATGATTTCTGGTATGAATCAAGTCAATTGGCTACAAGACTGACTTCTGACGCGAACAAAAAGAAAGAAGAAAAAATAAAAGAACTTCAAGCCTTTATCGCTCGTTTTAGTGCAAATGCTTCTAAGTCGAAGCAAGCTACTTCTCGTAAAAAGTTATTAGACAAAATTACACTCGATGACATTCGTCCTTCCTCACGCCGCTATCCGTTCGTAGGGTTTACTCCTGAACGTGAAATCGGCAATGATTTATTAAGAGTTGAAGGATTAACAAAAACCATTGATGGTGTAAAGGTTCTTGATAATATTAGCTTCTTTATGAATAAGGAAGATAAAATCGCACTTGTTGGGACCAATGAAGTTGCCAAAACAACACTATTTAAAATACTAATGGGTGAAATGGAAGCTGACAGCGGTACCTTTAAATGGGGTATTACCACTTCACAAGCTTATTTTCCTAAGGATAACTCCGAGTATTTTGAAAACAGTGATTTAACTCTTGTTGATTGGCTTCGCCAGTTCTCCCCTAAAGATGAAAGCGAAAGCTTTTTACGCGGATTCTTAGGAAGAATGTTGTTTTCTGGTGAGGAAGTGCTTAAAAAAGCAAGTGTCCTTTCTGGGGGCGAAAAGGTACGTTGTATGCTTTCAAAAATGATGTTAAATGGGGCAAACGTTTTACTTCTTGATGAGCCGACTAACCATCTTGACTTGGAATCCATTACAGCATTAAATAATGGTTTAATAAACTTTAAAGGGTCTCTTATTTTCTCCTCACATGACCATCAGTTTATTCAAACCATTGCGAACCGAATTTTCGAAATAACACCAAATGGTTTAATGGATAAGCAAATGACATATGATGAATACCTTGAAAATAGTGAAATTCAAAAACAAGTTGCTGAAATGTACAATAAATAAATTAAAAAGCGGGCACCCGATGTGCCCGCTTTTTTTAATCTTTCTTTTGTTTCCTGCGTGATGACGATGCTGTTCTATTTCCAGTTTCTGTTGTGGTTGTTCCTTGGCCTTCTACTTGTGGTGATGCCAAGCCAATGGTAGATGGATCCTTTTTACGCTTTCCCATAGTTACACCTCCTTTTTTAGTTTTTGAAGTTTGTCGGGACTTATACAGAATAATTAACGAGTACTTTGGGATGATAATTTAATGGAGGAGGTGTTTTGTATGGCGAAAATTGGAGTAGAAGAATCTTTAACAGATATTCAACAAGCTTTAAGGGAAAAAGGGCATGATGTCGTTCAATTGAGACAGGAATCAGATGCACAGAACTGCGATTGCTGTGTTGTTACTGGTTTAGATTCCAATGTAATGGGAATGCAGGATACCCAAACAAAAGGTTCAGTCATTGAAGCACATGGAATGACTGCAGATGAAGTATGCCAAAAAGTCGAAAGCAGACTTCAGTAGCAAGAGAACAACATAGGAAAATGTTCGATTATACTTAAAACTGCCGCCCAGGCAGTTTTTTTATGCCCTACTTTAAGGAAGTATATTCTTTCGTTATAATAGAAAGAGGAAACTTTGATAGATTATGAGAGGAAGTAATTCATGAGAAAATCTTTTTTTGTCGGTCTCGCCATTTACTTATTTATTGGCCTGTCGGCATGTTCCCCTGAAAAATCACAACAACAAACAAAAAAAAATGAATTAACGATTTCGGCTGCTGCCAGTCTTAATGAAGCACTGGTAGAAATAAAAAACCAGTTTGAAGAAAAGAATCCACAAATTAAACTTCTCTACAATATTGATGGATCGGGTGCATTGAAACAACAAATCCTTCAGGGAGCTCCTGTCGATATATTCCTCTCCGCTTCCCACGATCAATTTAATGAATTAATTCAGGAAGGCATAATAAATCGTGAAAAGCAAATTGACTTATTAGGAAACCAACTTGTTTTGATTACCAACAAAGAAAATCAGTTCTCATTAAACGGATTTTCAGATTTGGGACTTAGTCAGGTTAATAAAATTGCCATTGGAATACCTGAATCCGTTCCAGCTGGTAAATATGCAAAACAAACTCTTGAAAATGCTGGAATATGGAAGCAATTAGAGCCTAATCTCATACAAACAAAGGATGTCCGTCAGGTCTTAACATATGTTGAAACAGGTAATGTGGATGCAGGGATTGTTTATGCAACTGATATTAACAGTTCAAATAAAGTAAAGGTTGTTGCAACTGCAGATGAAGAGACACATGACCCTATTGTTTACCCTGCCGGTATAATAAAGTCTACTTCTCATAAAAATGAGGCTGAGTTGTTTCTCGCATACTTACAAAGTACTTCAGCAAAAACCATTTTTAAAAAATATGGATTTAAAGTATTGGATTGATGATGATGTTTTCAAATGATTTTTGGCACCCGCTTAAATTTTCTCTACAAGTTGCTTCCATTTCTGTCATTATTGTCTGTTTTTTTGGAATCGTATTTGCGAGACTATTATACAACAAGAGTTTTAAAGGAAAAATGCTGCTCGAGACTTTTCTTATGCTTCCAATTGTTCTTCCACCCACGGTGATAGGATTTTTATTGATTTATTTTTTTGGCAGGCACAGTCCCGTTGGTGCTTTTATTGAGGAATTCTTTCAACATTCCATTATGTTTACACCTTGGGCTGCGATTATTGCCTCCACCACGGTTGCTTTTCCGTTGATGTACCAATCAGTAAAACTAGGTTTTCAAGCTGTGGATATTGACATAGAAAATGCGGCACGCGTTGATGGCGGAAATAAAATGAAGGTATTTTTATTTGTTTCCCTTCCCTTATCTCTTCCTTCGGTTATTTCAGGTCTTATTATGAGCTTCGCACGGGCACTAGGTGAATTTGGCGCCACCTTAATGTTTGCAGGGAATATACCAGGAAAAACACAGACTGCTCCAACCGCAATTTACGTGGCAATGGAGTCTGGAAACATGAGTTTAGCTTGGTCATTTGTTCTTTCAATGGTGGTCATCTCCTTCCTCATGCTTCTGCTTTCAAACTTCGTACAAAAAAAGCCATGAATAAATTTTCATGGCTTTTGCTAATACTATTGTTTTCTTACCAGCTTTTTTCGAACTCCAAGAAAGACACCCGCAAATGCAAAAAAGATAATCCCCAAAAAGATATTGAAACTGCTTTTTTCGCTAGCTAACTCCTTTTCTTCCTTTATACTTACATGTTTTGGTTCTTTTACTTCAAGCTGTAAAGATTGAATAACTTGTCCATCGTTCATTACTTCTAGGACCCCATTTTTGGTGATATCCTGTTCAGAGCCATTGATATGTTCCGTTACCAAAGTATTTGTTTTAGTATGATATATCTTTTCTTCCACTGTAAAAAGCTCATTTTGTTTTACCACTCGATGATGAAAGTTTTTTAACCCATAATCAATAAGATTTTCAGTATCGTCATACGATTCATTACTACTATCCGCTTTTAGAACAATCGCAGTAAGCTTTATTTTATCATTTTCAGCCGTTGTTGCTAACGTATGTTTGGATTCATTTACAAACCCCGTCTTCCCGCCTGTAATACCTTCAAAGGGGATTTCTCCTTTTAGTAGACGATGGTGTGTCAATATGGTTGTTTGCCATGACTTTCCAATCCAATCAAGCTCTTTTGTTCTAAAAATCTCCGAAAATACAGGATTTTTTTTTGCGTAGTTTGTGATCAAGGCTAGGTCTAACGCCGTTGTATAATGGTTTTCATCAAATAATCCATTCGGGTTGGTGAAATGAGTATCACGAACACCAACTTTCTCTTTTAGATAGACATTCATATTTTTTGCAAACTGCTCTACTGATCCATCTACATGTTCAGCGATTGCTACAGCTGCGTCATTTCCTGAGTTTATCAACATTCCCTGGATCAACTTTTTTAAAGGAACCTTCTCCCCTTCTTCTAAATATACCTTCGTCCCATCTTCATTTACCGCCCTAGAGCTTACAGTTACAACATCCTCAAGGTTTGCATTTTCAATCGCATAAATAGCACTCGCTATTTTCGTCAAACTCGCAGGATATAATTTCTCCTCACTGTTTTTATCATATAAAACTGCACCTGTTTCTGAATCCATCAGAACAGCTGCTTCACTTTTTATCTCTAGAGCCTGTTTTTCTTCTGCATATGTGATCAATTGGTTTGATAAAATGAGAAATAGTAATGCAATGAACGATACAAATTTAGCCAAGTTACAACATCCTTACCTTTTCTTTATCACCTGATTTTATCAAATTATAAAAGCATGTAAATATATATAGGAAATTTGTTATTAAAACGAAAAAAATTCAGCGTTTACTTGAAATAATCGTAATAATAAAAGGCTTTACCATAAGGACTGTACTGAACAAAAATGGTACCAAATAATATCCTAACCGGTAGAATAAAAGGACAGCAAGTACCTTTTCCTCCGGTACATATAAGTATTGCATGCCCCAGATAAACACCAAATCGAAGGATCCCAGACCGCCTGGAATCATGCTAATAATACCTGCACACGCCGCTACCACATAAACAGGAAACAGCTGTTCAAAGTTAAGAGGTATGTTCATCATCAAGGTTAAAAACCAAATACCGCCAAATACTGCTGTCCACTCAAACAAAGAAATACAAAATAATTTTACAGCTTCTCCTGAAGTTATGAAAGTTTGCTTGTTCCTGCTTTTATTAACAACATTTAATCCCCAAAAAAGAGGTAAATAGCAAGACACACTCAAAACAGCTAAAAAAAGCCACTTCGTTTGTACAAAAATGGGATGATCTCGGAAACCCACTACTACTAGTAAGGCTAAGAGCGCCATCCCTGTCATATAAAAGAAGGTAATTACTGCAATTCCCCCCACTAGCCTTCGCTTATCATTTTCTAGTTTATGATAAAAGTAGGTTCTTAACATTGCACCAATTAGACCGCCAAAACCAAACAGATTTGAGTAGGTGTTCACGATAAGTGCCTGTTTTATGACTGTTTTTGTTCTTGCTCGTAACCCAAGAATCTTTATTAACATAAAATCATAAAACAGCATTGGTAAAACAGCAGCAAACATAACACTAAATATTAGAAGCAAAGCACTAAATTGCAGTTGTCCAATTTCATTTTGTAGTAAACCAACATCTAAATTCCCGATAAACTTTTTTAATTCTAGGATTACAATTATTAATAATAGAAGCGGGAAGATAAATTTTACAAATGTAAACCATTTTTCTTTTTTCATTCTCAGAATACCACCTATTTTTTCAATGCTGTCTATTCGAAAAAACGCTTCTTTTATATGTATATGTATGAGCACTAGAAAAAAATTATAAAAAAGAGACAAGTTTGCCTCCCTTGTTTGCATAAACATGATATAGGACAAATTATTGAGGAGGTTTAAGATGAAATTCTTAGTTTTAAAGAAAGATACACTTGTGTTTATTTTAGCTACGGCATTTTTACTAGTAATCATTTCTGCATGGTTTATGTTAAAAGCCGGCGATACCGCAGTCTTCAATCAAATTTCTAACGAAAATACTAGAGAAATTCATATGGTGACGGTTGAGTATAAATCTAAAATGAAAGATGGTAAGGAAATTGAGGTATACCGCTGGGATCCAGGGACTATTAATGTTGAAACGGGAGAAAAGGTAAACTTGTACATCAACGGAATTAATGGAGAAGAACATCCATTTTATATTGAAGGGACTGACATTAAAGGAACTGTTAAAAAAGGGGAAGAAACTATGATCCCTCTGCAAATTGATAAAGAAGGGACTTATCGATTGATTTGTGAAATCCATAGTGACAGAGACCATAATGGTCCTATGATTGCGGATATTATTGTCGATTAAAAACAGGAGATTCAATCTCCTGTTTTTTCATTGCAAGTTGATATCTGTTTCATAGGTTTCCACTATGAACGTGTTGATATCATTGTGTTTGTCTTATATAACAGATTAAACAGATATCAAAATAATTATAGTACAGATTTCCCCTTTTCAGAATTCGTTCATAAAAAGTTCAAAACAAGCCACGAAAAAACCCTTATAAACATGACTTCACAATTTGTTAACAATATGTGCGATTGCATTCACAAAAAATCTGTTACACTCTAGTTAAGAAATAGAAAGAAACACTGTAATAGTAACTTTTTATATAAACTTACGAGGTGAATAAACATGGAACAATGGAAAGGTTTCACAAAAGGTACTTGGACAAAAGAAGTTAACGTACGTGATTTCATACTTAAAAACTATAATCAATACGAAGGTGACGACAGTTTCCTTGCAGGTGCAACTGACGCAACAAACAAGCTTTGGGAACAAGTAATGGAATTAACAAAACAGGAACGTGAAAAAGGCGGAGTCCTTGACATGGATTCTGAAACAGTATCTACTATTACTTCTCATACTCCTGGTTACCTTAATGAGGAACTTGAAAAAGTGGTTGGTGTACAAACTGACAAGCCATTTAATCGTTCAATGCAGCCTTTCGGCGGAATCCGCATGGCTAAAGCTGCATTAGAATCTTATGGTTATGAGTTAAACCCAGAAATCGAAAGATTCTTTACTGAGTTCCGTAAAACTCACAACCAAGGTGTTTTTGATGCATACACAGACGAAATGACACTTGCTCGTAAAGCTGCGATTATAACAGGACTTCCTGATGCTTATGGCCGCGGACGAATTATCGGTGACTATCGTCGTGTTGCATTATATGGTGTTGATTTCTTAATCAACGAAAAACAAATAGATAAAAAAAATACAAGCAAAGTTATGACAGAAGACAATATGCGTCTTCGTGAAGAAGTCGCTGAGCAAATTCGTGCATTAAAAGAATTAAAAGAAATGGCCAGCAGTCATGGCTTTGATATTTCTCAGCCAGCAACAACAGCTGCAGAAGCATTCCAATGGTTATACTTTGGTTACTTAGCTGCTATTAAAGAGCAAAACGGTGCCGCAATGAGTCTTGGCCGTGTATCAACTTTCCTAGACATTTATGTAGAGAGAGACTTAGAAAATGGCACTTTAACAGAGGTAGAAGCACAGGAGCTGGTCGACCATTTTGTTATGAAGCTACGTTTAGTGAAGTTTGCTCGTACTCCTGATTATAATGAATTATTCAGCGGTGACCCAACTTGGGTAACAGAATCAATTGGCGGTTTGGCTCAAGATGGTCGTTCACTTGTAACAAAGACCTCTTTCCGTTTCCTACACACATTAGATAATTTAGGTCCAGCTCCAGAACCAAACTTAACTGTCTTATGGTCACCACAGCTGCCTGAAAACTTTAAAAAATATTGTGCAAAAATGTCAATTAAAACAAGTTCTATCCAATATGAAAATGATGATATTATGCGTCCTGAATATGGCGATGATTATGGTATTGCTTGCTGTGTATCCGCGATGGAAATCGGCAAACAAATGCAATTCTTTGGCGCTCGTGCAAACCTTGCAAAAGCCCTGCTCTACTCCATTAACGGCGGTGTAGATGAAAAACTAAAAATCCAAGTTGGTCCACAATATCAGCCAATCACTTCTGAAGTATTGAACTATGAGGAAGTAATGCAAAAGTTTGACCTAATGATGGAATGGCTTGCAGGTCTTTATATCAACACCCTAAATGTCATTCACTATATGCACGATAAGTACAGCTACGAAAGAATTGAAATGGCATTACACGATACTCAAATCTTACGTACTATGGCAACAGGTATTGCCGGTTTAAGTGTTGTAGCTGACTCCTTAAGTGCCATCAAATATGGTGAAGTAAAAGTCATTCGCGATGAAAACGGTCTTGCGATTGATTTTGAAATAACTGGCGATTACCCTAAATACGGAAACAACGATGATCGGGTTGACAGCATTGCGGTGGAGATCGTAGAAACATTTATGAAAAAGCTGCGTAAGCACCAAACCTACCGTGATTCCGTTCATACTATGTCAATCTTGACGATTACTTCAAACGTTGTATATGGTAAGAAGACTGGAAATACACCGGATGGCCGTCGTACTGGCGAACCATTTGCACCAGGTGCAAACCCAATGCATGGCCGTGATACCAAAGGTACACTTGCTTCTCTATCTTCCGTTGCTAAACTGCCATACAGCTCAGCAATGGACGGAATTTCTAATACTTTTTCTATCGTTCCGAAAGCATTAGGAAAAGAAGAAGAAAGTCAGGTTCGCAACTTAGTTTCTATCTTAGACGGATATGCCATTAAAACCGGTCACCATCTAAATGTCAACGTATTTAATAAGGAAACATTAATGGATGCCATGGAACATCCAGAATTATATCCACAATTAACTATTCGTGTTTCTGGATATGCGGTTAACTTCATCAAATTAACAAAAGAACAGCAATTAGATGTAATCAATCGTACTTTCCACGAATCACTTTAATTCGTAATACGGAGCTCTTTTAAAAGGGCTCCTGCTTTAAAAATAAAGGGGGATCATCATCATGAACGGAAATATTCATTCTATCGAAACATTAGGAACTGTCGACGGACCAGGTATACGATATGTTGTCTTTACACAAGGCTGCCTTTTACGCTGTCAGTTTTGCCATAATGCTGATACATGGGAAATCGGCAGCGGCAAGCAGATGTCTGTTTCCGAAATCATGGATGATCTTATGTCCTACCTTCCCTTCATTCAGTCCTCTGGTGGAGGAATCACGGTTAGTGGCGGGGAACCACTATTACAACTGCCATTTCTCATAGAATTGTTTAAAGAATGTAAAAAGAAAGGGATTCATACTACAATCGACTCTTCTGGAGGCTGTTTCTCGCATTCTAAATTATTTATTGAACAGCTTGAAGAGTTATTACAGTATACAGACCTGATTTTACTGGATTTAAAACATATCAACCGCAAAAAACATATTCAATTAACCGGGATGGCTAATGACCATATTCTTGAATTTGCCAAGTTTTTATCTGACCATAAAGTACCCGTTTGGGTTCGCCATGTTCTGGTTCCTACCGTTTCCGATGATCCTCAGGATCTTCAAAAGCTTGGAGAATTTATTGGTACACTGGAAAATGTACAAAAGATCGAAATTCTTCCCTACCATAAGCTTGGAGTTTATAAATGGGAGGCACTTGGACTTGAATATCCATTACATCATGTTGAGCCACCATCAGAGGAAAACGTAGATTTCGCCTACAAAATGATTACTACCCACTGGAACAAACCATTAATGACAAAATAAGAAAAATGCTGCTTAGAAGGCAGCATTTTTCTTATTTTGAATGAATATTTCTACAATGTTTTTCCCAGTAGAATTCAATTGCTTCTTTACTTCATCTCCATTATACTCATAACATTAACAGCAAAAAGCGAGGTGATTATTTTTGTACCAGCTGCTCATTGATTTTACTGATACTAACGCATTAGAAACCATTTATCTGAGTTTATATTTTGGGGTAATTATCAAATTACTTTGGGCGTGGAATGTGGAGTATTGCTTTATGGGTTCCATAAGCGAGCCTGCACATACAAAAATAAATCACCCATTATTAACCTATAAAAAGAATGGCTCTGTAAATAGCAATATTATTCTTATTCGAATTTTTAAATACATTCGTAGAAAAGAAAGTTCACAGGATGATACAGATGAACCTATTTCCTCCTTCCTATACCAAGTAAAAACAACTTAAACAACCCTAGGAGGAAATATGATAAAAAAGCGTTCTTTACTGACAATACTACTGATAACATTAATGACTTTCTTTCTTTCAGCCTGTTCAGCAGCAGACGGCAAAAACACCGGATTTTTCCATTCGTATTTTGTTGAACCGTTTATTGTTTCTATTCACTATTTAGCGGAGCTGTTCAATGGAAACTATGGATTATCTATTATTCTCATTACTCTACTTATTAGACTTGTATTAATGCCGTTTATGCTTAAGCAATATAGAAGCCAAATGGATATGAAAGAAAAAATGGATGGTCTGAAACCAGAAATGGAAGCTATTCAAGCCAAGCTAAAAGCGGAAAAAGATTCAAAAAAGAAACAAGAGTTGCAGCAGGAACTGATGGGTCTATATCAAAAGCACGGTGTCAATCCTTTAAATATGGGCTGTTTACCCCTTTTGATTCAAATGCCAATTCTTACAGGATTTTATTATGCGATTCGTGGTTCTGAAGAGATTGCAAGTCACCGTTTCCTATGGTTTAGCCTTGGAGACCCTGATATCATCATTACCCTGCTTGCGGGTGTGATTTATTATTTCCAATTTAAAGTTTCTCAGTCTAGTATGCCAGCTGCTCAGCAACAGCAAATGAAATTTATGGGGCTGTTGTCTCCACTCATGATCGTCATGTTTTCATTTAGTTCACCGGCAGCGCTACCGCTATATTGGGCAGTAGGCGGTACGTTTTTAATTCTACAAACCTGGTTAAGCAGAAAACTATATCGGAAAGTAAAAAATACAGAAATGAATGCTAGTACAAATTCGTAATAGTAAAAAGAAGCATTGGAGCTCAATGCTTCTTTTTACTGTACACTAAGTTTCCTTGCTAATTCCTGCTTTACAGTTCCCCACTCCTCTTGAAGAATGCTATAGAAGACAGTATCACGAACATATCCACCAGAAATTTTCCGATCCTTCCGGAGTGTTCCTTCTTTTACTGCACCTATTCGTTCAATTGCACCTTGTGAACGGAGGTTTCTGGAATCTGTTTTAAGTTGAACACGCCTTAGTTCCCAGACTTCAAATGCATGTCGTAAAAGCAGGTATTTACATTCTGTATTTACTCTTGTTCTCCAAAATTCCGGACGATACCAAGTAGAGCCGATTTCTACACTACTATGTTCTGGTAAAATATCAAGATATCGGGTACTGCCAATAATGCGGTCCTCTTGATTCACAACTGTAAAAGTGTAATCAATCCCTTTTTCCCGATTCAGCATAGCTGAAACAATCATCTTCTCCATTTCATCTTTACTTCTTATCGTAGTAGCCATATAGGTCCATATTTTGTCGTGTTTAGCTGCTTCCCACAATCCTTCGAGATGCTCGAGGCTGATTGGAACTAATCGTACCATTTCCCCTTTTAACTCAAAAAGCTCATTCCACAACTCCATTTCTCCATATCCTCCCGTTTCTTTGTAAAAAAATAGACTGTAGGCGTGAGCCATCAGTCAAGATTTTGAAAATATTCTTTGTAAAATCCGCCTACTTTTCCGGTATTGTCGATAATATAATAAAACTCTTCGGTTTCATTTTTAACCTCATAGGTTTTTCCAGCCGTTAGGGCATTATTTACAATATATTTTTTTGCATCTGTATGGACACATTTTACTTTTTTTACGGTCTCACGCTCACGCCATGTTAAATGAATCATGCTTGCACCGTTCCTTTCCGTTGATAACTATTCCTAAGTATAATCAAATGGAACAGTGTAGTGCAACTATATTTCATTGGTGTCATAATAAATATTTTAATGTTTTTAATATGACAAATTTGTGAAAAAGGTTCTCAAATGTTAAGAAAACGATTACAATATTAAAAACTGAATATTCAATCCATTATTCCGAGGAGGGCTTGTCAAATTGAAAATAATGAGTAACGAGCTGTTGGTGGTAACGTATCGGGATGCTTTAAAATCTGGAAAGGAAAAAGAATGGATAAGGATATTAAAAGATGAAATCAAACGTCGTGGATTGAGGCCATTTAAAAATCAATAAATGATACTTTCATACTTAAGAGCCGCCGAGCAATCGGCGGCTTTTTCATACAAAAATAAAAGGCCGGTAATCCGGCCTTAAAACAGTTATAAAAATCCTTTTGTTAATTCAAACAGTTTAGTTGGGAATAAAGGGTTCTTCCTTTTTTCGCTCTGAGATGAGTCGATTAATTCTTTTACCTCGCTAGGTAATTCCGTATGTCCACAATTTAGGCAAGTTTGAATTATGGTACTTCTACTGAACATATTAATACCATCTTCCGTTGTATAGGCAACATGTTCCTGACAATCAACCAAGCGGTGGTGGTGAAATTTTGACGCCCTCATTTTAAGCAAGCTTCCTTTCTATTAGAGATTATACTTCTATTATAATATCTAATAAGGAAAAATAGCTGTGGAAGAATTTAGAATTTTCGCTCATTCGTTACAATTCCATGAAATAAATATGAAATTTTCCCAATACAAGCTCAGATTCTCCCTTTAATTTCCTTGTTCTTTTTTACCATTAGCTTATCTAATTCCGCTATCACCTTCATGCTGGCATCGTCCGAATCATCTGCATGGATATCGATGAATTTCCCATCATATTCGTGGGTTGCATAATCATAGCGCGGATCGTAATAATGTTCGAGCAAAATACCAATCATCCCTTGATATTCCTTATTTTCTAATGAATGAATTAATGCTTTTTTTATGTCATTATCTTTTATCCGTCTTAGAATTTTTTCAATTCCAATCGAGATTTGACTGTGATACCAAGGTTCATTCTGATAGGGCAAGACATATTCATTCACTAATTGCTTAACTCTTTGTTCTAAAGGTGTGTGGATGTATATATTGATACCCTTCATTTTTTTATTCATAAGCTCTTCAGGCTGAGCGGCTTTCCCAATTCGTTTGCTTTCTGCTTCCATGACAAAATAAGCAGAACCTTTTATTTCTTGGAGTTCCTTGTATAAAAGTGAATCAAATATCTTTTGATTATTACCTTCCCCGATCCCAATCGTTCCAAAAATAGAGCCTCGATGTGCAGCCATTTCCTCAAGATCTAGTGTCGGGTAACACAGTGACTTCAATTTTTTCAAGACCTCCGTTTTACCTACACCTGTTAAACCATGTAATACAACTGCTGTTTCTGGAAACATAGTCGGGATTTCTTTTAGAATAAATTGACGGTAAGCTTTATAACCGCCTTCTAATTTCATAGCATAGATACCTGCAAACTCTAAAAAGGTAACAACTGCCTTGCTGCGCATTCCCCCGCGCCAACAATGGACCACTAATTCTTCCCCGTCTGACATCGCTTCTTTAATTTGTTTCAGAAGACTAGGAATTTTAGGTGAAACAAACTCCATTGCCCGCCATTTTGCTGCTGCCTGTCCTTCGTGTTTATAGATGGTACCAATAACCTCTCGCTCTTCATCCGTAAATAAAGGAATATTAATTGCCCCAGGAATTGCACCATCCTTAAACTCAATAGGTGAACGAATATCAATGATGATTGTATTCTTCCTCGTTAGTAGTTCCTCAACTGTAATATCCTTCATTTATATTAACTCCTCAAATTTTCTATAAAACAAACAAAACTTCCAAAAATGGAAGTTTAAAATCAAAACAGAAAGGGATATCCCTAATACATAAATGCTAGAAGTTCATTAAAAGTATAGTCTAATTATATAAGAGATATACGATGGTATCAAGAATACAATCCTGCCAATTGATATACATGCTATTACATTTTGCTTTTTGCCAATTAAAAAAGTCCACCCACAATGGGGCAGACTTAAAAAAAATTACCGGACGTTTTTTTCAGGTTTAAGAACAGACATAAAGCTCTCCAACTCAGTTAAATCATCCTTATATAATAAATCGACGATTTTACTTCCGACAATCACTCCATCACAATGGGCTGTTAGCTCGTGGATTTGTTTTTCAGTTGATATTCCAAACCCAGCAACTACCGGAATTGGACTAATTTCTTTCACAGTCTTTAAAAATTCTATTACTTCTTGATCAAATTCGTTTCTCGTTCCCGTGATCCCTTTAACGGTAACTGTATATAAAAATCCATTGCCTCGACTTGAAATTTCTTTGATTCTTTCTTTTGGAGAGGTCAACGTAACAAGTCTAATCAATTCAATTCCTAGGTCTTCAAATTCATCTGCAATTAGGTCCTCCTCTTCAATCGGAAGATCAGGAATGATACAGCCGTCTATCCCAGCGTTCGCTATATCTTGTGCAAATGCGGATATCCCATAGGCATAGATAGGATTTAAATATGTCATAAGGACGATAGGAATTGACACCACATCCCTTGCCATTGCAAGTTCTTTAATGATTCCTCTTAGTGTTGTTCCATTTTGGAGCGCTCTTATGCCCGCTTCTTGAATGGTCGGACCGTCTGCAACTGGATCAGAAAAAGGAACGCCAATTTCGATGAGTGTAGCACCGAATTTTTCTAACGTAATAAGACGCTCTGTCAGGTTGCTTAGCCCGCCATCTCCAGCCATAATATAGGGGATAAAAGCCTTCCGCTCCTGATCTTTTAACATCTTGAATGATTGTTCAATTCTATTCATTATACTCTCTCCCTTTCTAACCTTTCTTTAACGGCCATTACGTCCTTATCCCCCCGACCGGATAAGCATACTACGATATTCTCTGTTTCCTTCATTTCAGCAGCAAGTTTAACCGCAAATGCGATGGCATGAGCACTTTCAAGTGCTGGGATGATTCCTTCTAGTTTTGAGAGAAGCTGAAATGCGTCTAAAGCTTCTTTATCTGTAATGGAATGATATTCTGCTCTTCCACTGTCTTTTAAGTAACTATGTTCAGGTCCAACTCCTGGATAATCAAGCCCCGCCGAAACAGAATGTGCCTCTATAATTTGGCCTTCCTCATCTTGCAGTAAGTACATTAATGCCCCGTGCAGTACTCCTGGTTTTCCTTTTGTCAGTGATGCTGCATGGAAAGCAGTGTCTACCCCTTGTCCTGCTGCCTCTACTCCAATTAGACGTACTTCTTTGTCCTCAATAAACGGATGGAACATTCCAGCAGCATTACTGCCCCCGCCGATACAGGCAACGACTGCTTCTGGAAGCCTTCCTTCTTGTGCAGAAAACTGCTGTTTTGTTTCCTTGCCAATTACACTCTGAAAATCTCTTACCATAACCGGAAATGGATGTGGTCCCATTACTGAACCTAGAAGATAGTGAGTATCATCCACATGCTCAACCCAGTAGCGTAACGCTTCATTAACTGCGTCTTTTAAGGTGGCGCTGCCAGAGGTAACACTAACAACCTTCGCTCCAAGAAGCTCCATTCGGAAGACATTTAACGCTTGTCGTTTGATATCTTCTTCTCCCATAAAAATAATACATTCAAGATTCAACAATGCACATACTGTTGCGGTCGCCACACCATGCTGACCTGCACCCGTTTCAGCAACAATTTTTCTTTTACCCATTCTAATCGCTAAAAGTGCCTGACCAATGGCGTTGTTAATTTTATGGGCGCCAGTATGATTCAGGTCCTCTCGCTTAAGATAAATTTGAGCACCGCCAGCATATTTTGTAAGATTTTTTGCGAAATAAAGTGGTGTCTCTCTCCCGACATATTCCGATAAGTATCCATTTATTTCTGCTTGGAAGCTTGGGTCATCTTTTGCAATTTTATAAGCTTCATCCAACTCTAGAACTGCTTTCATCAACGTTTCTGGTACAAACCTTCCGCCATAAATACCAAATTGCCCTTTTTCATTCGGTAGTGTATATGAATTCATTCCTTGTTCCTCCTGTTTGGCTCCCTTTAGCCTTATTAATGAATGTCTGGATTTTATCTAGATCCTTTTTTCCGTCACTTTCAACACCGCTGCTGACATCGACCATGTATGGTTGGATTAGCTTAATGGCTTCTTCCACATTTTCTGCATGCAATCCTCCGGCTAGAATGACTTTTTTTCCCTTAAGATTCTTTGCAGTAATACTGTTCCAATCAAAGGACAAGCCATTTCCCCCTCTGTATTTCCCTTTCGGACCGTCCACCAACAAGTATTCACAAGGATAATCTTCTATTTCCTTTAAATTTAGATCTTTCTCAATACTTACTGCCTTGATGACCGGTAACGATAGAGATTCGCTAAAAGCAGGTGTTTCATCCCCATGTAATTGAACATGTGTGAGTCCTGCAGCTGCAGCAATTTCCTCTATCTTGTCTTTTGTCTCGTTAACAAACACCCCTACCTTTAACACCTCTTTTGGTAAATGAGTTATGATGTCTTTTGCTTTTGAGGCGCTGATCTTTCGTTTGCTTTCTGCAAAAACAAAACCAATTGCATCAGCACCATAATCGATCGCAGCCAAAGCGGTAGTAAGATCCTTAATTCCACAAATTTTCACTTTCATTATTTCAACATTCCATTTAGCGGCAATCTGAAATCTCTGAAGGATTGAGCAAGATCTGGACTCTTCATTAATGCTTCCCCGACCAAAATTCCATTTGCTCCCGCATTGCGTACCCGTTCCACATCTTCCTTGTGGTGGATTCCACTTTCGCTGATTAGGAAGGCACCCATATCCTTTATTGATTTTGCAAGCGACTCTGTTACGTCAAGCGATACGTTAAAGGTCTTTAAATCACGATTATTAACGCCAATCAGCTGGGCACCAAGGTTAAGTGCTTTTTCTAATTCCTCTTGATTATGGACCTCCACTAACACCTCTAAATCCAAGCTTCTTGCATATTGATACAGTTTTGACAGCGTATTCTCATCCAGTGCTGCAACAATTAAAAGAATGATATCTGCACCAAATGCTTGCGCCTGATCAATCTGAATAGAATCAATTATGAAATCCTTACAAAGGATGGGCAGATCAACTGCGGCCCTCACCGCTTTTAAATCCGCAAATGAACCTTTAAAAAAGGTGGTATCTGTCAGTACGGATATAGCCGATGCACCTGCCTTTTCGTAGTGTGTTGCTTGATCTGCAGGTTCCACTCCATTGTTAATCATTCCTTTAGATGGAGAAGCACGTTTGAATTCGGAGATGATTGCAATTTCATCTGCATTCTGTAATTTTTGGATAAAGGATCGTTTTGGCTTCGCTTCTACTTTTATCAAATCTCCTTCGCGAAGTTTTAGGACCTCTTTTTGTTTTTCCTTAATTATCCGATCTAATATCGTTTCCACTTATATCGCCTCTCTTTCCGCTTTCGCTGTCAATTCAATTAATTGGTGTAACTTTTCATAGGCAGCACCTGAATCAATTACATCTCTAGCAATGTTAATACCATCCTTTATGCTTTCTGCCCTTCCGCTTGTATAAATGCCGATTCCTGCATTTAATAACACAGTGTCAAGGCATGCTCCTTTTTCGCCTGAAAGAACCTTTTTAAGAATCTCCGCATTTTCCTTAGAATCTCCGCCTTTAATCGTGCTGTTATCATATTGAGGAAGTCCTACTTCTTCTGGTACAAAGGTTTGAGTGGAAATAACTCCATTCTCTAATAAAGTCAGATAGTTCTCACCCTGCAGGGACGCCTCATCCATTGATCCTGCTCCGTTAATGACTACTGCACGTTTACGTCCTAGGTTTTGCAGAACTTCTGCAAATACAGGTAATAAGTCTTTTCGATAAACACCAAGTACTTGGTAGTCCAAATCCATAGGATTGGTAAGTGGACCAATAAAGTTGAATACCGTAGGGATTCTTAATTGTCTTCTAACCGTCATAATCTTCTTTAATTTTGGATGTACATGCGGCGCAAATAAGAAGGCAATTCCTAGTTCATGGAGAATTTCTTCTGTACGCTCAACAGGTAAATTTAAATTAATGCCTAGATATTCCAGTACATCTGCACTGCCTGTTTTACTTGAAATGCTGCGGTTTCCATGCTTTGCCACAGGAATACCAGCTCCAGCAATTACAAATGCTGATGTAGTGCTTATATTAAAGCTCGAAGAACCATCTCCGCCGGTGCCACAGTTATCTAAAACATCCGGAAACTTCTCACGAAATGGGAGTGTATTCTCCTTAAGACCCTTGACGATTCCAGTAATTTCTTCTACTGTTTCACCTTTTGATTTTAAGCCCATTAAAAAGGCTGCAATTTCACTTTCAGATACCTCTTCCCCTAATATTAAGTCCATTGCCTCTTTCATTTGTGGTTCTGAGAAAGATTCACCTTCAGCTAATTGGAGTAAAAAGTTTTTCATTTCTCTTCTTCCCTTCTATTTCAGTTAAAAAGTTTTGCAACATTTGCTTTCCATTTGGTGTACCAATCGATTCAGGATGGAATTGCAAACCGAATACTGGGTAGTAACGGTGCTTGATTGCCATTATTTCTTGGTCATCTAGTGAATGTGCGACACATTCCAAATCGGGTGATAGACTATCCTTAGCTATTACCAAGGAATGGTAGCGCATTACTTCTAATGGGGAAGTTAAATACGTAAAAACTCCACTGCCAATATGGGTGATTTGCGATGTTTTTCCATGTTTTATATATTCAGCTCTTTTTATTTCACTGCCAAATGCTGCTCCTATAGCTTGATGACCTAAACAAATTCCTAATATAGGAATTTCTTGATATAAACTCTGAATCACCTCAATACAAATTCCTGCATCTTCTGGTTTTCCAGGACCCGGTGACAAAATAATGGCTTTCGGATTCATATCCTTTATCTGTTGGATTGTAACCTGGTTGTTTCTAATAACAGTTACTTCCTCACCTAATTCACCTAAATATTGATAAAGGTTAAACGTAAAGGAGTCAAAATTATCGATAAGTAAAATCATTATTCACCCTCCAAAAAGGCTTTTAATTTATTTATGGTTTCTTCATACTCAGATTCAGGGTTGGAGTCATGGACAATTCCTGCACCTGCCTGTATATAAGCAGTGTTGTCTTTTAGTATCATCGTTCGAATCGCCAGGGCAAAATCCATATTTCCATTAGCAGATAGATAACCAATTGCACCGGAATAAAGACCTCGTTTTGATTTCTCCAATTTATTAATAATCTCCATCGCCCTGATTTTCGGTGCCCCTGATACAGTGCCTGCGGGGAGACATGCTGCCAAAGCATTAAGACTGCTATGTTCTCCTTTTAACGTACCGCTAACTTCTGATACGAGATGGATGACATGCCGAAACTTTTCAACCTCCATATACTTATCAACAGTTACAGAGCCAAATTCACAAACTCTTCCTAAGTCATTACGTCCGAGATCAACGAGCATTTTATGTTCCGCTAATTCTTTTTCGTCACTCTTCAATTCTTTTGCAATTAGCTGGTCTTCCTCAGTTGTTTTTCCTCTTCTTTTTGTACCTGCGATTGGATTTGAGAAAACCTGTGATCCCTGAGTTTTTATAAGGCTTTCAGGTGATGAACCTATTACCGTGTAACCAGCGAAATCAATATAAAACATATAAGGCGTTGGATTGTGAGCACGGTGCTTGCGATAAAGTGATAACGGTGTGCCATGATACGGTGATTTCATCCGTCTAGAGAGAACCACCTGAAAAATATCGCCAGCTTTGATGTGCTCCTTCGCAATTTCTACATTTTTTATAAAATCTTCTTTCGATGTTTCTGACTGAAAGCCTGTAAATTCGAATGGAGAATCATCTTGATAAATTACTGGTTGTTTCAGTTCTACAATTATTTGATCGATCCTTTTTTCAATTTCACTATCATCTGTTAAAGGAAGACCACAAATGGTTATTTTTTCTTCAAGGTGATCAAAAACGATAACAACCTCATAAAACATCAAATGGACATCGGGCATTTGCAGACCGTTCGGGAATTCTTCACCAATGACTTCAAATTGACGGATTATGTCATAACCTACGTACCCTACTGCCCCGCCAATGAACGGGAAAGGTGCTTCATCTATTCTTGGGAGCAATGTTTTAATCAGTTCAAGTGGATTTCCTATTAAAACATTTTTATCTCCATTTCGATATAAGATTTCATTGGAATCACCCGAAGATATGAGTTCAAATGCCGGGTCAGATCCAATTATGGAATACCGGCCAGAGTCGTGGTATTTATGTGAACTTTCCAATAAAAATTTTTTATCTCCGCTAATTTTCTGTAGTATGGAAATAGGAGTGAATGTATCCCCTTTTAATTCTTTTATGAAAAGTCCGCTTTTTGTTTTCATGTACCATTCATCCTTTCGTAAATAAATAAAAAAATCGTCCTCTATACGCATAAAAAACTTTATGCATATAGAGGACGATTCTTAGACCGTGGTGCCACCTCCCTTTGAAGCTGAATGTCAGCTTTCTCTTTTAGATACAGAGCTATCACTCGATATCCTATCCTTTTAACGGTGGAAGTCCGTGCTGCCCTACTGTAAATTCAGGAAGCCTCTCGCAAGTCCATTCGACAAATCCATTCTTACCGGGCTCTCACCTTCCCCGACTCTCTGAAAAGAATGTAATAAGTGTACTACTCTTGCTCACAGATTTAATTATTTTTTTATAAAAACAAAAAGGGCCCTCCATCCTAAAAGGACGGAAGACCCGTGGTGCCACCTTAATTAGCTAATAAATCAGCTCACTTTACCGATATCGAAGCATTTGCTTGAATATCTGTCTCTTTTAACGATGAGATCTTCGCCAAAGCCTACTGACCCTATAGGAGGTTCGGTTTGGAGGCTCCGAAGTCCATTCACTAATACGTCTACACTGATTTGCACCAACCATCAGCTCTCTAAAGAATCCGTATAAGTTACTACTCTTCATCAATGCCCTTCACTTATTGATTTTTATATTAAACCATTTTGAATCTTATTGTCAACACTAATTATTAGAAAATTCAATTTAGGTGAGCTTTTTTTTATTCCATTTAAAGGATTGTTATTAGATAGTTATTTTAAAATAAAGATGTCAATATTAACGTTAGCACATCATTATGAAGGCGGGGAAAGAAGATCATGGATTTTACAGAACGATTATTCCCGGATTCAGAGGTGAGAAACAAATCTTCCTCAGCTGGAAAAAAGAAAAAAACAGGTGAGTTATCTAAACAAAAGTGGGCGATTCTCTCGCTTTCATCTATTCCATTAGTTATGACACTTGGCAATTCGATGTTAATACCAGTACTGCCTTCAATGGAAAAAGAATTATCCATCACTGCCTTCCAAACGAGCATGATTATAACGGTTTATTCCATCGTTGCCATTTTCTTAATCCCAGTTGCAGGGTATTTATCAGATCATATTGGAAGGAAAAAGGTTATTATCCCCAGTCTAATTATAGCTGGAATTGGCGGTTTAATTTCTGGATGGGCCGCTTGGAAGTTGGAAAACGCCTATTGGGTAATATTAGCCGGACGTGCGCTCCAAGGTGTGGGAGCAGCTGGAGCTATGCCAATTGTACTCCCTTTGGTTGGCGATATGTTTAAAAATGAAGATGATGTCAGCAGTTGTCTAGGATTAATTGAAACCTCGAATACTTTCGGCAAAGTTCTAAGCCCGATTTTGGGCTCCTTACTAGCAGGTTTTTTTTGGTTTTTACCGTTCTTTTCATTTCCAGTCTTTTGTACAATATCGGTCATAATGGTAATGTTGTTGGTTAAAAGTCCAAAGTCAAAAGCAAAAGCTATTCCATTTAAGGAATTTTTTACAAATATTAAACAAACATTTACGGAAAAAGGAAAATGGTTATATGCGATTTTTTTTATTGGCGGTATTTTAATGTTAGTTCTTTTTGGCATATTATTTTACCTTTCTGAAATCTTTGAAACTGAATATGGGATAAAAGATCTAAAAAAAGGATTGTTACTTGCACTGCCACTTGGAGCGCTTTGTTTATCATCGTTTATTGCAGGAAAAGTTATCAAGGATAACAAGGTACTAATGAAATGGCTGACTTTCGGAGGTATTGTTGCGGCAGCCCTAGCTATAGCGGCACTTTGGTTTTCAATTAAACTTTGGTTTATGCTAAGTATGTTTCTTATAGCCGGGATCGGTATCGGGATTGGTCTGCCGTGTCTAGATGCCTTAATTACGGCAGGAATCGAGAAAGAGGAGCGAGGAACAATTTCCTCTATATATAGCTCGATGAGATTTATCGGAGTTGCAGCCGGCCCTCCGATTATTGCGTTGTTAATGAAACAGGATAATTATTGGATTTTCATTACGCTCAGCGGCCTAAGTATTATAGCAGCATTTGTGGCAATATTCGCAATCAAGCCCAGTGAGAAAAAAGCACATTAAAACGAGCGCTGGGCACTTTCCCAGCGCTTTATGTTCATTTGAAAACTATGTGTTTGGTTTCGATTTTTTAGCTTTTTTGTTTTGTGGAGTCATTTCATTTGCAAATTCTTCGCTCAAAAGGCTTTTGGCACTTTGTAAACCAGATTTTGTTTTAATATTCCGTTTCGTCAATATTCTCACCACCCAATATCAAGATGGCTATAATTTAACCAAATGGAACAAAATCATGCGAAAAATACTAATACGGACTCAACCAATCGGGATCTCTATTCAGACATACATGGCACTTTGTTGTTTCTGCATAAAAGGAGTAAAAACTATGCCCGCAATCATGACAATTCTTTTGATAAACGTTCTCTACTCGTTCACTTTTTCCACTTATACCTGCTAAAATCTCAATCGCATTTTCCGGACAAACTTCCGCACAAGAGAGGCATCCTACACATTTATTGTTTTCAATCTGAAGGGTGCCATCCTTAAGTTGAAATACTTCTTCCTTACAGAGTGAAAAGCAAGCCTGGCACAGTGTGCATTTATCTTTGTCCAACTCTACAGAGAAAAATTGAAAATCTGGATAATATTTTGTCAGCTTCCAGTCATCCTTCTCCATCTTCCAGGAGGCTGGAGCCATCTTTTTAGCCAGTTGTTTCCCTTCTTTCTGAAAAGAACCAAAGAAGGATCTTCTGGATAACACCTCATCCCTTACCTTTTCCACAACAATAATAGGACATTCATCAAGTAATTGTAATTGTTCATTTGTATCACATAATACAGTTTCCCATGCCGTGCTCAATGGCTGCTTACTAACTTGAATCGATGTCATTCCTCTTTTTTTATAAATGAGCAGTTCTTTTATCTCAGGTGTATAGTTCGGGTCATAAACTAAGCTTCGGTTATGAAAAACCCGGTTACTGACCAATCCTTCAAGAGCTGATAATGGACAGGCAATAATGCATTCACCACACATCGTACACTTCTTTGTATCTAAGACGAGTAGATGGTCTTTTATCTCAAAGGCGTTTTGCTCACATCTTTCTATACAAAAACTGCAAGTTGATTTTCGATTTTGTACTCTGGAACATTTAGTGGAAACATTCATTTCTTCATGCATGCTTTCCAGCCATTTCACGAGGATCGACATGATATCACCAACTCATTAACTTGAAATCTTAAACTAATTTTGCATCCCTGTGCGGTGTAATTACAAGGTTTGGCTTCGTAATTGTTGCACTTGGCATTCCTTTAATTTGGCTAATGTTTCCATATTTCTTTCGAAGCTCTTCTATTGAACCATATTCAATTGCTCCCAACGGGCAAGTTGCAACACATACAGGGTCTTCACCTTTTTCCTGGAGATCGATACAAAAGTTACATTTATTCGATTTAAAAGTCTCTTTGTTATATTGAGGAGCACCATAAGGGCAAGCCTTCACACATAACTGTGTTCCAACACAAATTTCCTTATCAATCGTAACAACCCCATTTTCATCCCTCTTAGTAATCGCACCTGTTGGACAGCTTAGAACGCAGACTGGCTGCTCACAATGATTGCATGAAATGGAAAAATAAAACGACATTACATTATGAACAATCCCTCCAGTTGGCTGCTGCATATAGGTCCCTTCCTCTTTCGTGTAAACCCTGCGATAGTTGATTCCAACTTTTGTATTGTTTTTATCTTTACATGCTACACTGCATGCCTTACATCCTTGGCAAATGCTCTGATTGATATAAAATCCTATTTGGACCAAGATTGTCACTCCCTACGCTTTTTTCACTTCAACAAGGTTTGTTAATTGTGGATTTGATTTTGCAAGTGGTGTTGGTCTCTGCGAGGTTAACACGTTTACCGATCCCCTTTGGTCAGCACCTGACTTATCAGGTGTATACCAAGCCCCCTGAGGGATACCTGCCACTCCTGGAGTGATACGTGCAGTAACCTTCACATCGATAAACAAACTGCCTCTCTCATTAAATACATTAACTCTATCTCCATCCTTTATCCCACGCTTCTCAGCATCTTTAGGATTTAACCACATTTCTTGCTTGGCAGCTTCCTCAAGCCACGGCATATTATCATAGGTAGAATGACATCTGCGCTTATAATGCCAACTAATTAGCTGCAATGGGTATTTCTCAATTAATGGATCCTCTGGTCCTTCCCAGGAAGGAATATATTTTGCGATAGCTGGAATTTCTTCATGTTGGTTCATGTCCCATAATTTCTTTGAGAACAGTTCAATTTTGCCTGAAGGTGTCTCAAAAGGATTGTTCTCAATGTCATCTATTTGGGCCTTAAAGCCGACTAGCGGCTCATCATATGTAAAATGGTGAACCCCTTTTTTTCGAAATTCCTCAAAAGTTGGAAAGGCAGGATCTAGTTCTTTTCTTGTTCTTTCTACACTTTCTTTTACCAAATCGAGAATGGTTCTGCCCTCAGTATATTGCTCCTTAACACCTAGTTTTTCAGCCACTTCTGCAAACACATCATATTCGTCTCTGCATTCATAGAGGGGATCTATGGTTTTATCACCAAAAACTACGTAATCTCCAAAACACCACGGTACACCGATATCATATCGTTCAAAGAAAGTTGTTCCGGGAAGGATGATATCTGCATATTTCGCACTCGGAGTCATAAAGAGATCACTGACAACAATAAATTCTACTTTACTCTCATCCTCCAAAAGCTGTTTCGTTTTATTAATATCTGCATGCTGATTAATAAGCATATTTCCAGCCATATTAAAAATCAGCTTTATATTCGTTGATAATTTTTCGGTTCCTTGCAGCCCATCCGCTGCTGTCATTTCTGTTCCGTGTTCTACTGCTTTTGTCCAGAGGAAACAAGGGATTGAAGCCTTTACTGGGTTTTCATAAGATATAGGATAAACAATGTTCGAACGGTTCCAATAACCTGTTCCTGCAGCCCAGCCGCCTAACTTTCCAACATTACCTGTTAAACAAGCCAGCTGAGCACCACCGCGCATGAATTGCTCACCGTATGCCTGGCGTTGTGCTGCCCAGCCTTGTATTAGTGCAGCTGGTTTAATGGCTGCATAATTTCTTGCAATTTCGCGTATTTTTTCTGCAGGAACTCCGCAAATTTTTTCTGCCCACTCCGGTGTTTTAGCCACCCCATCTTTCTCACCTAATAGGTAGCTTTTCAAGCACTCTTCCTTTGCTACTCCTTCAGGCATATGTTCACCGTCAAACCCTACACAGTACTTGTCAAGAAAAGCTTGATCATGTAAGTTTTCTGTGACGATTACATAACCCAGCGCATCCATCATTGCATTATCCGTTGTCGGTTTTATCGGTATCCATTCATCTGCATAAGTTATTGCTGTATCCGTATATCTAGGGTCAATAACGACTATTTTTGCTCCATTTTTCTTTGCTTGCAGTAAATATTCACGATAGGGGGTTGAGAAGATCATTTCGGATGGATTTTGCCCCCATAAAATAATGTATTTTGAATGAAGCAAGGAATCGAAACTGCTGCCAGAATTATTGGTTCCATAGGTGTATGGTGTCGCAACGTTTCCTGCCCCGGAACTGTAATCATTTCGAAAGTTGAGGAAACCACCGGTGACGGATAACAACTTTCTTACTGCTGTACTGCCGCCATGCAGCCCCCAGCACTGACCTGATGAGTAGTTATCATATCTTGATTCAGGGCCATATTTATCCCCGATCCGTTTCACCTCAGAAGCGATAGTTTCTACAGCCTCTTCCCATGAAATTCTTTTAAACTTTCCTTCACCTCGTTTTCCGACACGTTTCATAGGATACTTAAGGCGATCCGGATGATAGAGAAGATTTCGATAGTTCCTGCCACGTACACATGCTCTGAGTGGGGGAATCGATGGATCACTGCTATCCTGTGTATCTGTCGCCACTCGTACTACAACTCCGTCTTTTACATAAGCCTTTATGACACAACGACCACCACAGTTATTAACACTACAGGTAGAAACAACCCTATCCCAATCACTTGCACTAGCCGCTTTCTCAACCTTTTGCTTATCTATCAATAATTTGGTCCCTACACCGCCGGCGATAACCGGAACACCAATTGCCCCAGACCATTTTAAAAAGGTCCTGCGCTGCATTTTATTTTTCAATACATTTTTTAAAGGACTGCCCTCAGACATATCTTAATGCCTCCGTTTCCTGCTTTAGTTTGTAAAAACGATTGGAACTCAGTATGGAACAGCTCTTATGTAGTTTTACATACATATATACCCTTCTACTATTGTGAATAATTTCACATAATTATTCTTTGGTCCACTTCTTCATTTCCTTCCGCTCTTATAATTCAATTTTAATGTAAAGTTCTTAAATAAATATTAAATTTCAGATCGTTCACATTTATTTCATATGTATTATCCATAATTTGATAACATTTATAGCTGAATCGTGTCATTTATTTCTAGTAATGCTCGAAATATGTATATAATATAAAAGGAAAATATTTTGAAGAGGATGATTTCATTGAACATTACTGGCCATACAGTTGAAAAACTTGTAGATCCATTTGGTTTATTAAGCGGTGACCGCTTTGAATTTTTTATAGACATTGAGGTAGACGAAGAGGATGAACTCTATACTGATAAAGGAATTGGTATAAGGGTACTTTTTGTAGTGGATGATAATGGTTCAAAAATTTCTAACTATCATCTTTATGAAAGAGGAACCGACAAGGTCTTAGACTTTGAACTGGAAGAAGATGAAGAATTGTTAGTGTTTAATTATTGTAATGAAAACATTGATATATAAGAAAAAGCAGGGGAATCCCCCTGCTTTTCTTATTTATTACATAAAGTTTTTACTATGATTATGAATTACCGCTAATTCTTTTGTGGTAAGACTCATTTCACTTTTGCATATTGGACAGAGGGGCACTTCAGTGCTCTTAAAATTGTCACGAATCCAGCATTTACAGCTTTCTGAATTACATTTCCAAATTTTAGTTTCTTCTAGCTTAATTTCTTCATCATTTCTTCTACCAAACGCCAAAATGATCACCCCTTGTACGATTTGCAAAACTGTTTCTTGACACCTTGATCAAGATGTGAGGAAAAAAATCATCTTTTTATTAAGCTCTTTTCTTAAATTACGAAAACAGCCATTTATAAAGATAAAAAGGTGATGCCTTTTCCTTGCACCACCATTTTATTTTTCAAATTAAGCTTTAACAACGTTAGCAGCTTGTGGTCCACGAGCGCCTTCAACGATTTCGAAAGAAACAGATTGACCTTCTTCTAAAGATTTGAAACCTTCTGATTGGATAGCAGAGAAGTGTACGAATACATCTTGACCGCCTTCAGCTTCGATAAATCCAAAACCTTTTTCTGCATTAAACCATTTTACTTTACCGTTATTCATGAGTAGTACCCCCAAAGATTTGTTCACTTTAAGTTTATAACCATTTAAAAAATCAAAAAGCCGCAATGCACTTCCAGGTAATAGACATCACCCACGTTATGTGCAGTTACGACTACTTAAACTTAAAACCTATTTTAAACGAACTTAAAAGCGTACCTTAATCATAACCTTTATTTCTCTAAAAGTCAATTAAATTTACAGTATAGCATACTAGCAGGCAACTATATATATATTACTACATTATTTTTTTTCAAAATTACCTTGTAAAAAAATTTCCATGAAATTGGAAACAAATTTCTGAAAATCTGCTTCCATCCCAATAAAATCTAAGGTTTCCGGAGGTTCTTCAGCTGGCTTCGGGCGAAAATCTGCAATACTTTTTCCTTTGGAATTTCCAAACTCCTCCACTCTTACTCTTTTAGGAATATACTTAAACAATTCAGGATTCGTAATAGCCATTAAAGGAACAACATCATGTAATGGCGCACCCTGAAGCCCCGGGATATTTTTTTGGTAGGCCTTAAAATAATAATCAAAGGCAGGTTTCAATAATGGCCTAAAGGGTGTCGGACTATTTTCACCAAGATAATTTATCACTTCCGACGTGATAATGGCTTTATTCGTAATATTTAATGGATATAAAAAAACATTGTAAGCTTTCTCCATGACGATTTTGGCTGCAATTGGATCGGAAAAGAAGTTCGCTTCAGCCTCTGCTGAAATATTACCTGGAACTAAAAAAGCGCCACCCATAATATAAAAAGCAGTGACATCTTTTAATGCGTTATCCCCAAATACGATAAACACGAGTGCCAGTTCTGTTAATCTGCCAATATTCACAATAATAAGTCTGCCTGCATATTCATTAACGATTTCTAATATTTTCGTAAAATCATGTACCTTTACATTTTGCAATGTATCTGGCGGCTTAATTGGACCCAATCCCTCTGGTCCATGAATTTCCGGATAATACTGAACAGGTTCACCTGATAAGGGGCCAGCAGCTCCTGATATGATTGGAATCTCCGCTCTCCCTGCTAGGCTTAATAAGTAGGCAGTATTTTTTACAGATTTCTCTCTAGGTGTGTTTCCGTATCCACTTACAATACCAACAAGATCTATATCTGGGTTCATTAATGCATACATAATAGCAAAGGAATCATCTATTCCAGGATCCGCAAACAAAAGCACATGATAAGCCATTGCCTCTCCCCCGTACCTTTACAAATTTTGTATTCTCCCATAATTTTATGCTAAGGATTAGTTTGTAAGTACTATCGATGCTTAATACTCAAATAAACCGACTCGATTAAATCGAATCGGTTGTTGTTAGTTATGCTTCTTTTTTCACTCTTGGTGCAGCTTTTTTTCTTGGTGCTGAAGGTTTTTTTGCTGTTGTTGTTTTTAATGCAGGTTCTTTCCTTAAAGCAGTTCCTTTTTTTACCGTTGTTTCCATACTTGGCTTTGTACGGTCAATAGATGCCTGGAGGGCGGCCATTAAATCAGTAACATTCGATGGTGTCTCTCTTGCAATAGGTGTAACAGTTTCTTGGCCTTGTCGTTTGGATTCAATTAACTCTAATAATGCAGTTCGATATTCATCAGTATATTTTTCAGGTTCAAATTCAGATGTTAACTGATCAATCAGCATAATAGCCGTAGATAATTCTTTCTCAGTTACCTTATCATCCGCTGGGACATTGGGTACATCCCCAGCACGGCGAACCTCGTCAGGGAAATGAATGGTTTCCATCACCAATGTATTTTCATAAACACGAATAACGGCCATTTGCTCTTTTGATCGTATAATAATTTTTGCAATCCCAACCTTCTGAGACTCCTGTAATGCCTTTCTCAGCAGGGAATATGCTTTACCTCCGCCTTCATTTGGCGACATATAATAACTGCGGTCAAAATATATGGGATCGATTTCCTCTATTTTGACGAAATCAATGATTTCTACTGCCTTCTCTTCGTTTTCTTTCCTTAACTTTTCCAAATCTTCATGATCGAGGACAACAAATTTTCCTTTTGTATATTCATACGCCTTGACAATGTCCTCTGGTTTAACTTCCTGTTCACATGCTGTGCATATTTTTTCGTATTTAATCGGTGCATGACATTTATTATGCAAGGTCCGTAGTTTTATGTCTTTGTCTTCTGTAGCAGTATGAAGCTTTATCGGGATATTTACCAATCCAAAACTAATACTGCCTTTCCACATCGTATGCATTTGGGTATTCTCCAATCTTTTTGTTATTATTTTTGCTTTCTTTTTCAATTACATTCCTAAAAACATTTGGTAAAGGACAATATAAAGAAAAAGAAAGGAAACAAAAAAATGAAGCCGATGCTGCCAACGCTAACGTTTGATCTGACACCGAATCCTGATTGGCTGTACGAGGTTAAATACGATGGTTTTCGAGCAATTTTAAATTGGGATCACAACGGGATTACGTTAACCAGTAGAAATGATAAGCCTTTGCTGCCACAGTTCCCTGAAATAGCTGAATTTCTAAGTTCTTTTGAGGAACAATTTCAACCCTTTCTTCCTCTCCAACTTGATGGCGAATTAGTTTGGCTGGAGAATCCCTATAAAGCGAACTTTTCAAGTATTCAGGTACGCGGCAGACTTAAGGCCGCAAAGAAAATTACCGAACAAGCAGTAAAATCTCCTTGCAGACTAATGGTCTTTGATCTCCTGGTTTTGGAGGGGAAATCCCTGCTTTCTAAATCCTTTGAAAAACGAAAAGAAATGTTGCTTAAACTATTTACCGATATTGGGCTACCCATTGAAGCAGACCCTTATAATAATTATCTGCTTCAACCAGTAAAGGCTTATCAAAATTTTTCGGAAATATGGGAAAATGTTGTTTTACATGATGGTGAGGGTATTATCGCTAAGCATAAAAGCAGCCTTTGGGAGGAAGGAAAGCGATCGTTACAGTGGTTAAAATATAAAAACTGGAAATATGTCAGCTGTTTTATTACTGCGTACGAAAAATCAAATGGATACTTTTATGTAGGTGTGTATAGAGAAGGGAAAATATATGGGATTGGACAAGTGCTGTTTGGCTTTAAACCGGATGAAAAGCAGGCACTTCAAAGTACCATTCAGCAAAATATGGTGAGTGAAGACAATCAATTCATTTATGTTGAGCCTGCTATTTGTATTGAAGTAAAATATTTAGAGCTATATGATAATCAGCTGCGGGAACCTCATTTTCACCGTTTCCGCTTTGATAGTAAACCGGATGAATGTACATATGATCAATTCATTTTTAAGCAAAAAAACTTACCTGAGGACTTGGATATTACCCATCCCGATAAGCCGCTTTGGAAAAACCGTGATATCCAAAAAGCTGATTTTATTCTGTACTTAAGGGAAATCTCTCCCTATATGCTGCCATTTTTAGAAAACCGTATCTTAACCGTGATTCGATATCCGCATGGGATGTTTGGCGAACCTTTTTATCAAAAAAACTGCCCAGATTATGCACCTGATTTTGTGAATACTTTCCAATCCGAAGGAATTGATTATATTGTTTGTAACAATTTAAAAACCTTGATATGGCTCGGCAATCAGCTGGCCATTGAATACCATATACCATTTCAAACCATTCAGAGTAAGGGTGCAAGTGAAATTGTCTTTGATTTAGACCCCCCCTCTAAAGACGCGTTTCAAATGGCGGTAAAAGCAGCATTGTTAATCAAAGAGGTTCTTGACCAATTAAATCTGATTGGATTTATCAAGACATCCGGTAATAAGGGATTGCAAATTTATCTGCCTTTGCCTGAAGACACATTTTCATTTGATGATACACGTTTATTTACCAGCTTTATTGCTGATTATTTAATTTCGAAGGATCCTGATTCATTTACCATTGAGCGAATGAAGAAAAACCGTGGAAATAGACTATATGTTGACTATGTCCAGCATAGTGAAGGAAAAACAATTGTCGCACCGTATTCAATGAGGGGAAATGACCATGCCGGGGTTGCCACCCCACTCTATTGGGAAGAAGTGGATGAGAAACTAAATCCGATAGATTTTACTATGGAAAATGCCCTAAACCGGATTCGGAAACAAGGGGATCCTTTTAAAAATTACTTTCAAACCAAATCGATTCAAAACTTTGTACCAGTCTTGGACGTGTTAAAGGCGAATAAATAATTATTCGCCTTAGTAACTTGGATATAATTTCGAAAACTTTTTCTATAGTGATGGGATCCTTATTCCGTGCCAATTACGGTCACTATACACTTGTAGAGTGACTGTAAACATTTACAATCCGGCTTTCCTTAGAAAAGCTTGGGCCTCTGCCTGTAATTTTTCGTAGGTCTCTTGTTCAGACATGTCTTCTTTTAAACTCACTGTGAAATGTCCACTCTTAAGGTCAACGTCAACCTGTGCTTGGTACAAGTAAGTAGCGTTTCCAATCAAGTCGATGGAGTAATTTTCTTCGCTTTCATGAACCACACATTGAACCTTACCGCCGTTATTATAAACATTGATGATGTCATCCACGTCATTTAATCCTTGGAGACATGTTACTAAGGAAGATGCCGACATCGCCGTTCCACAAGCATTTGTGAAGCCTACACCGCGTTCAAATGTATTGACATAAATGCTGCCAGGATTCAAAGCTTTCACAAAGCTGACGTTTACACCGTCCGGCAGTAAGTCATTCGGATTATTTACTTTTTCACTAATCTGTTTTTGGATATCAGACTTCAAATGTTCTGCTTCCACAATTGAAATTAAATGTGGATTCGGTACCGCTAGAGCAGAGAATTTTAATTCCTGTGAAAGCTCTGGAATTTTTTCATTTAATAAGTTCGGTTGATTTAGATTCAATGGCAAGTCTTCCAAATGAAACGATACAGGTGAAATTTCCACTTGATAAGTTGTCACGGTAGGAAAAATATCGTCTTGTTTGCTTACCTTTAAATCAGCCTTCATGGTTTCGATAATAGCTTCCTGGATTCCTCGCATTTCACAAACATATCTTGCCACTAGGCGAAGACCGTTGCCGCACATTGATGCCTCAGAACCATCTGCATTAAATATCCTCATTCTCCCAACAGCTTGATCACTTTCCATAATGAATAGAATACCATCTGCACCTAAGTCTGAATTTCGATCACATAACAGTCGAGCAAGCTCTGCCCTTTCACTTTCTGAAAAAGAATAAGCATTGGTTATTTCATCTATTAAGAGAAAATCATTTCCTGAACCATGACCTTTTATTAAATCAATTCGCATCTACGAATACCCCCGGAATAAATAAAAATATATTTTATTTATTCTATCAAATAATAAATGAGAATGACACTTTGGTTACCTCTCGATAAAATATTCATTGATCAAAAAAGACATCCTCAATAGCTTGTCCTTTTCCGATAAGCTTTTGGAAAGCGAAAGGACTGGTGTATTTGGCTCCGGAAATCTCCCGCTCCATTCTATGGGCATCCATCCCCTTCTCAGACGTGCGACCTGCTCCTGTGACTGATTCATGACACGTTCATCCATAAAGATAGTTGAACCTTCAACTGAACCAAGGTAATGGCCGGTCTCGTCAATGATTTCTTTCTTTTTTTTCAACCATGCTGCCTTATCAATTTCATAATAACCAACATATCTTTTAGTTCGATCATAGACCTCAATCTTTAAGGATTTTTGCTGTTTTATATTATAATATCCAAAAGCTTGACCATGGCTATCATAGAATGCATAAACTCTAGGTCTTTTTAATAAATGAAATCCCTTACTTCGATATTTCTTTATCATTCCTGCTTGGTGTCCATCCGGAAAGAAGAGGTGTAGGCTCGGATCCTGGTGGTTCATGAAAACAACTAGGAGGTGTCTAGCATCAAATATATTTTGATGATAACTATGAGTTTTCGACATATTGTACCCGATTGAAATAGATTGTTTCATTCTAAAAAGATAGAGTTGAAAACTAATAAAGCTGTAAACAACAAAAGGTATCGTCAAGAACATGATTTGTTTGTTCTGAAAATAATATAAATTCCCTACAGCTATTAGCATGGCGGGAACGAGTGCGACAATGCTTCCATTCAGATTAATATTGGCTGTACCACGGTAAAATTCATTTATTTTCATTTTGAAAACTCCTTATCTGCTCCTCTTGTTTTAATTCTATTAAACGAGGTCTAAAAAAATGATAGGAGTTTTTTCTAGTAAAAAAAAGAAGCCATTCTCATGACTTCTTCACTTTTCTATATTCAAAAGCACATCAAGAGGCGAGCTCTTTTTTCTTAAAAATTAAGACACTTAACCATAAGAGAATAGCTATTATCAAAATTCCCACTAAACTTGCTGGAAGTGTATCATCTGGAAGTTCTCCCGCTGTCAATAAAGCGCTGGCGTAACCAGTTAACTGCGATGGACTCCATTCCAACAAATGAACAAGTGCACCGCTAATGATACTGACCACGAGGGCAAGTGCCAGCGATATAAAGCCCGCCATCCCTGGTGCCATAAGCGACGCGCTAAAGAAAACCGTAACCGTTAACACAACGGACAGCCATATAGCGTACAAAAGATAGGATTGGAAAAACTCACCGAAAGGGATCCAATCGAATAATTGACCAGTATAATACCAAGTTGCTAGATAACCGATAAATAATGATATCCATACTAATAAAATGCCCCCTGCCCATTTTGCTGTTATATAAGAAAGATAGGAGACAGGTTTCACTAGAATCATCGCGGCAACTCCACTTTTCCTTTCTCCAGCGATGACTCCCATAGTGCTTAGGACAATAATTAGAACGCCAATTGTCGAGTATTGGCTTAACCCTGAGGCTAACACTGCACCGGCGCTTGGGGTCGGAATATCAAAGACTGCTCCTTCCGGAAGTCCGCCTAAGGCATTAAGAAGGGGCTCCATATAATAATTTGTTAATGGCTCTGATACCCCCAATAGAATGAAGGTGATAGGAACCCAAATCCATTTAAAATTCCTCCACATTTCAAGCATCTCTTTTTGAAAAAGCGTTGACCATTGCCTCATTTCCCCACCACCTTCATAAATACATCTTCTAGGGTCATACTGCTAATTTCAAACTTATCGAGGTTCCAATCCTTATCGGAAACTAACTTCAAAAATTCTCTTCTTGCACCCTCAACATCCTTAACAAACACACTAATTTTATTTCCGTCTGCTAATACAGATTGTGTTAAGTAATGATTTTTAAGTACGTTCTCCATCTCCTCTGATTTCTTACTAAAAACCAAGTCTATCTTTGCTTGTTGGTGCCGTTCACGCAAGTCTGCCATGGTTCCGGATTCAACTATTTGGCCATTATGTAAAAATAATATTTCATCACACACTTCTTCTGCATCATTGAGAATATGAGTGGAAAAAAGAATGGTGGTCTCCTTTTTCAGTCCCTCTAGAAGTTCGAGTACCTCCCTTCTGCCAAATGGGTCTAATGCAGAGACCGGTTCATCAAGCATAACGAGCTGCGGACGGTGAATAATTGCCTGTGCAATTCCGAGTCTTTGTTTCATACCTCCTGAGTATTTACCAACTCTGCGATTTTTAGCATCGCTAATACCCACAAGCTCCAGTAGCTCTAAAGATCGTTCCTTTGCCTCCTTTCTAGATAAACCAGCAAGATGTCCAACATATTGGAGAAATTCATAACCAGACATCCAGTCATAAAAAACAGGAAATTGCGGAAGATAGCCAATTAAATGGCGAATATCTCCGTCTTTTTTAGCCTCATTAAACACGATCGATCCTTTAGTGGGTTTCATTAAACCTGAAAGCATGTGCAGTGTTGTCGTCTTTCCCGCACCATTTGGCCCTAAAAGGGCAATACATTTGCCCTTTTCCAGTTTAAAGTCTAACCCCTTTATCACTTCTGTACCTTGAAAACTCTTTTTTAATCCTTGAATTTGGATGAGAGACATTAATTATTTCTCCTTCCGATTACAAAATAAAGGATGGGTCCAACAATATTTACAAAAATAATGATAAATACCCAAAGCAGCTTCGGACCATTGGTCTTTTCAATTCGGGATAAATCTACGAGTGATACAATCAGTAAGATAAGTTGGATAATTAATAAAGGCGCTATCAATCCCCAGTTAATTCCTTCTAAGAATTCCATTCTAATTCCCCCTTGTTTTCACTTTATACAATGATATGACGTTTGAACGATAAAAACGTTCAAAAACCCAGCAAAAACTTTTTTGCTGGGTCAAATGGCCGAACTATTTATTTAATGACTCTAAAAACTAATGGAAATCGATATTCATTTCCTTCATATGCCTTAACTACTGCGATGATTGTAAATACTAAGGCCATAATACCCAAAATCCATAATAGGAAAATACCTACAATAAGGAAGACTAAGATACCGCTTATTACAGAATATACTGTGTAAGAAATGAAAAAGTTAAAATATTCTTTTCCATGATAATTGATAAATGATGACTCATCCTTCTTTAATAACCAAATAACAAGTGGTCCAATGATTGGAAAAAAAAGACTAACCACATAGAGAATGGCCGCAAGCATTCTTTCTTCACTTTTTATCATTTACTATTCCCCCATAGGAAAAATTTTTTCTGTCTCCCCCTAATACTTACGCCGACAAGGTTAAAAGGTTTCATCATTTTTTATAAAACATTTATTTTCCACTGTCACATCAACTATTCAATTGATAAAATAGTAAAAATACTATTTTAAGTGTGCAGAAAGGTTTAATTATCATGAAAATACTTTTAAAAAACGCCATTGTTTATCCCATCACATCAGGACCTATTCAAAACGGTGAGGTCATAATTGAAAATGGAAAAATAATAAATATAGGAAAAAATCTTGAGGTCGACACAACTGTCAAAATTATCGACTGTAACAATCAATATCTTTTACCGGGATTTATAGATGTCCATACACACCTAGGACTTTATGACGAAGGGACTGGATGGGCTGGGAATGATGCCAATGAGACAGCCGAAGCCATGACACCGCATATCAGAGCCATTGATGGTGTTTATCCACTAGACCCTGCTTTTTCTGATGCGATTAAAAGCGGAATTACAACCGCACATGTAATGCCTGGAAGTGCGAATGTAATTGGCGGAACCACTTCCGTTATTAAAACAACGGGTAAAAATGTAAAAAAAATGATTATCCAGGAAATTGCCGGCTTGAAGGTTGCGTTAGGGGAAAATCCGAAAAGAATTCACAGTCAGGGCAATAATGACTCGATTACAAGAATGGGGATTATGGGAATGCTGAGGGAAGCATTTTATAAAGCCTTTCATACAGATACTCCTGAGGATCTTAGGGTTGCTCCACTTGTAATGGCTTTAAGAAGAGAAATTCCAGTCAGAATTCACGCTCACCGAGCTGACGATATTATTACTGCCTTACGGCTTGCAGAAGAATTTAATCTTGATTTAAGAATTGAACACTGTACAGAAGGACATTTAATTGCCAGCGAATTAGCTGGTAAGAATTTAAAGGTATCCGTTGGCCCGACTTTAACTAGAAGGTCAAAAATTGAATTAAAAAATAAAACGTGGAAAACGTATCAAGAGCTCACAAATCACGGTGTCGAAGTTTCGATTACAACCGATCATCCATATACCCCTATTCAATATTTGAATATATGTGCGGGTATAGCTGTCCGCGAAGGTTTATCGGAGAAAAAAGCACTAGAAGGAATCACTATTCTACCTGCTAGGAACCTTAAACTAGAACACAAAATCGGAAGCATTGAACCAGGGAAAGAGGCTGATTTAGTGCTATGGAGCCACCATCCTTTTCATTATTTAGCAAAACCAAAATGGACAATGATTGGCGGAGAAATCGTTTTCTCAGAAGAGTAGAAATTTGTTGAAATTTGGAAATAAATAATCAAAAAAAAACGGTAAAAAACCTATTTATTTTTTGGATATTTTCTTGTATGATACTCTAAGTGAAACCGAAATTGGCCTAAAAATCTGGGGGGTAAATCACATTCATTCGCAACAGACAAAATGATATAGGGAAGGCAAATGGTGCGCCACCAGTTATACCTGGTTCTAGTGGGTTCGATTCCCACCCCGAAATTTTTTAGTTTATCTGAATAAAAAATTTCGAGGGTGGGCCGCTTCTTTAAACATGGGATCGGATTGCCCAATGGAGGGAAATTCAATGCTTAAGAAACGAGATCTTCATGACAGCCAAGTATTATTTGAATTAATGTCGCACCCAGATGTCTTCCCTTTTGTGCGTCAAAAATGTACTTCCTATGAAGAATTCATATTTATGACGAAACAAACGATTGAAGCCGAAGAGCGTGGTGAATGTATTTCACGGACGATTCTCGATGAATGGGGTGCCCCAATCGGAACAATTAACCTTTTTGATATTGAAGATAATGCGGGATTTTTAGGTACATGGCTAGGAAAGCCATATCATGGAAAAGGCTACAACAGCCCTGCTAAAGATGCATTTTTTCAAGAAGTATTCTACAATATGGGAATCGAAACAATCTTTATGAGGATTCGTAAAGTAAATATTCGTTCCATAAAAGCTGCGGAAAAACTTCCTTATGTTGTGAAGGCTAATGAAACTAGAAAATCACTTTACGAGCAGTTGAATGCAAATGGCGAAGTGTATGATTTATATGAAATACCTAAAGACCAATACTCCTTCTATCTCTTGAGAAACGGTGCTCCGCAAGAAGAACCTTCTCATCTTTTAGAAGCATAAAAGCAAGCGGCTTAAAGCCGCTTGCTTTTTTGTTTTAAAGAAAATAGTATTAATCCGTTATATCTTGTTCCATTGCTGAATTAACCTCACTTATACCCATATGGAGCAAAAATTCATCTAGTTCCTCATTTGTTAATGTTTCAAAACGACCATCATGAAAAAATACTTGAGTTTGGTTTGGATTAATTCGGTTCATATTAAAACTCATCTTCTTTGCTCCTTTCATAGATGTGTTACAACTATTATCCACAAAAGGAACATAATTCATTCTTCGAAATCAAATAGTTCGAAAAATTATAAAAGGTACGTTTATCTTCTATCCTCCGCTCGCTGAGACAGCCTTTCTTGAAGGAGTGCCTTACCAAGAACATCCGCACCCCCAGTAACAGGAATGATACTGCCGGTAATAAAGTCCGATTTTCCATCAATTAAAAACGAAATGACCCTGGAAATATCCTCTCCTGTACCCTGTCTGCCAACTGGCACATTGTCATTAAGGATGGCTTCCTCAATTCCTTTCTCTTTCCAGTGAGATATGATATCTCCAGGACAAACCATATTTGCGGTAATTCCATTTACAGCTTCTTCCATTGCAATGGTTCTCGTCAATGAGGCCAGCCCTGTTTTCGCTGCAGCAAAGGCAGAACGATAAATCCAGCCAGGTGCGGTTTCCACTCGTTCAAAACCCATTGTTATAATCCTGCCCCATTGTTTTTTTCGCATTAGAGGAATAATTGCTTTCGATAAATAAAAGACTGCATTCAGATTCCCATTGATTAAATAATTCCATTCCTCTAGCGTATAGTCGGTTAATTTTTTTCTTTCATGTACATAGGGTCCTGCATTATGAATCACCACATCAATGGAGGTAAATTCAGAAATTACTTTTTCCACAATGTGTGAACAATCAATCGCATTTGCCACATCTCCTTGTATACAAATTATTTTATTTCCAAATTTTTCTTCAAGCTCTTTCGATAAAAGAATCGCCTCGGTGCTGCTATTTCGATAGTTAATCGCCAGCTGAAAACCTTTTTCTGCAAGCTGATAAGCAGTTTTTCTCCCTAATCCAGTTGCTCCTCCAGTAATGAAAGCCGTTTTTTTCTTCAAGGGTCATTACCTCTCTATAAGGTTTTCTTTACTATATGTTAGAAATGCTTGGCTATATATGTAATTGTATTAGTTTTTTGGTTATTTATAACGTTTCGAACCATTTTTGCATAGAATGTGGTATAAATGCCCAGAGAGTTTGCTGAAAGGTGGAGAAGTTATGTTCCCGTGGAATTTATTCCCTTTTAATAAAGATATGAAGAATAAGCTGCAACATATAAATCCTGAAGAAATTGACAAATATATTAAAGACATAATGGGAAATGTAATGTCATCGCAATCAGGACTAGGCAGCATAATTCCTCAAGACTTAATGAATTCTCGCTCCCAACCTACTCAGCAGGCAAATTCATTGAATGCAACTGCCTTTGAAACACATGATACGGTATTTGTTAGAATACCAATTAAAGATGAGGCAATGCTTAAGGAACTTCGGATTTATCATACAGCGAATCAGTTGTTGATCGAACATATTCCGGAGCAAGATAATAAGCATTCTATCACCCTGCCAGCTATAGTCAAAAAGAAGGGGTCATCTGCCAAATATAAAGATGGCGTCCTTGAAATCAAATTAATAAAATCCTATGACGTCCAATATTCTCAAATCGATGTGACAGAACAATAAAAGACAGCCGACTCACCTGGCTGTCCATTTTGTTTAATGCCCTTCCATGTCCATTTCCATTGAATCCTTCGCGTCCTTTGGATCCTCTGGTTCACTTGCGGTACCCACGATGAATTCTTTTTTAGGCATGTTGTGCATGTCTCTTGCAGTTACATGAGCGATAATATAGTAAGTACCCTCTTGCTGAAATGACTTCTCTAAACGATAGATTCCGTTTTCGACGTGGCTAACATCGATTTTTTCATGTTTTTCGTCCTTGGAACGCCAAATTTCAAAGGTTACCTTATCTGCATCTTCTACATTTTCTTCCCCTTGTGTTACCTTCGCTTCAATACTAATGGGTTCATTGACTTGTCCCGTCTCAGGGCTTATCCTCAATTCTACCTCCACAAACTCAGGTAATTCGTCCCCCTTGTTGTCATTGTTCTTGCTATTATTATTGCAGGCACTGAGCACCAATAATAATAAAATAGATAAACTTACGAATATGAACTTTTTCATGTTCGACCCTCCTCACTTGCATTGTTACATACTTTCCAACATTATTGCAAAAAATAGATTTTAACACTACCTTGAAAGGAGTAACCTATGACAACCCCATATAAATGCCCAAATTGCAAAACAAATCGAAGCCGTTTTAATGTCATTCAACAAGTTTCCCAATCAGTAAAACTTGATCCACAATCAGGTGAAGTGGTTAAAGAATATGGCGAAACTGACTTAGAACCGTTTCATATGCCATATAATGGACCAGATTATCGTATTCAATGTGGTGTTTGCGGTTTGATTGAAGATGAAAGAACCTTTATTAAATTTGGAGAACAGGCATAGAAGAAAAACACCTTTTCGTTAAGGTGTTTTTTCCTTTTTAAAGGTCATTTTCTTTTAAAAACAAGTCAGAGTCAACCTTCCACGCATCCATAGTAGAAAAACGGACTAAATGGATTTTCCCCCTATAACTTTGTCGCCCTCTATTTTTAATAAACCAATCAATCTCAATGGGCACCTCTATACTTATTTCCTCGGTTAAATCTTCAGCTGGTAAAATCGGCATCCGGGTAATTCTTACATTTTCAATTTTCCCTAAGATTGGTTTCCAGTTTTTCTTTTGTAAGGATATGTTTGATGAAATATAGGCATCCTGCTGCTTTAAACCAGCAATATAGGCTTCTACTGTTTCATAGGGAGATGTTTTGCTCAGATATTCTTCCAGCCTTCCTGAAGCCTTATAAATCATGAGCATATGGGAAAGGTCCATAGAATTTGTTCGATGGGTAGTGCTTCCGTAAAAATGGATACAAAAATGTCCAGGAAAATTATTCTTTAATGCCCCTCCTCCATGCGGCATACCGTGCATCGAGGCGGCAATCCATTGGTCTTTATTAATTACGACAATGGCTCTTCGTTTCCAGCTCCACTTATCACCGTAGATTTTTTTCATAATTTTGGTATCTTTTGTCGTCAGTGGCTGTACATCAGCATGATGACTGCCCGCACGCCTTTGGACTTTGAACCTTTTCCCAGTTTCAATATCAAGTACCGTAAACTTTGAATACTTGGGCAAAACAGTATTTACTTCTTCCCATGGCATCATTACAATTTTGTAGCTAATATTGGCTGCAGCTTGAATCCTCTGTCCTATTAGGAGGAATAGAATAACCATGAATAAAACTGCTTTCTTCTTCATCTAATCCCCCTTTAACATGTAAAATAACTACATTTAAAGAGTTACCTGAAGAAGAAATGTTCATTCATTTTCTTTTTAATTTTTGAATTCCAGCTCTAGACTTTTAAGCTTTTCTTCTATCTCTGTCCAATTCATATTTTCGCCAATAAATACTAAATTTAAGGGTAAATTCATTTCTTCCTTCATGTAAAAAGGCATTCCATAAGAATATTGGAAGAGATAGGGTTTTGACGAGGAATCGAATTTAATATAACCCTTCACCCTGTAAATGGTCTCTGGTAATTCTTTTAAGAAGTCCTCAAAAGCTGAATGGCTGACTGGTTCCTGGAATTGATACACAAATGTAGTTAGATTCAGTGCTTGTTGAGTGAATTCCGAACTAGTCTGTTTTGCAAATGATAAGGTTAACTTCCTTAATTCAGCGATGGACACCTGAGAATAATTCGTTAACAAGCAACGCGCTTTAGGATTGATTCCTTGTATTTCAAAAATAATTTTTGACTGATCTGATTCTGACAGTTCATCCATTTTATTTATAAGAATAAAGTCGGCGTGTCTAACCTGCTCAAGCAGTAACTGTTGGAGCTGTGGGCTTAGTGCCTTTCTATCCCTCCATCTTAAACCATCCACGGTTGTTACAATCCCTTTGATAGTAAACTGATCAGCAAATAATGGTGAAAGGATGGCGTCAAGGACTTCAACCGGATGCGCTGCACCTGTGGTTTCAATATAAATAACCTCTGGTTTTTCCTTGAGTAATAAGCCTTGCAGCTGCGACTCAAGCTTGTCCTGAATGGTACAGCAAATACAGCCTCCCAATAATTCCTTTAAGGCAATATCCTCATCTCGAGCAACTTCAGAATCAATTGAGACCTTCCCTAGCTCATTCATCATCACCGCTGTTTTTCTGCCTAATAGCCGTTCATGCTCTAGCAATGTTTTTAAAAGGGTCGTTTTTCCACTTCCCAGAAATCCGGATAATATATAAATCTCCGTATTATTCATCCTTCTTACCCCTTTTCCATCACATATTCCTTTTATTATATAGGAAATTGGGCTATCAACTAGTATGAAATGGCTTATAATAATAATAAAAGAATATTCAGAAAGGAATTTCCTCATGATCTATGAGTATGTCTATCCAAAAAGTCTCAAGCAATTCGTTAAAAACCCTTCACATGAATCTTTAAAAGAGCTTCTCCTAACGAATACGGGTGAAACGGATTTTTTAGACTTTAAGACAAAATGGACGGAATTTTCTAAGATGGCAAAACATATACTAGCTATTGCTAATTCGGGTGGAGGATGTATTATTGTCGGTGTGAATCAAAATGATGAGGGTGCTATTTTGTTAACTGGTCTAAAAGAAGATGACTTTTTAGATAAAGCGGATATTGACAATAAACTGGCAAATTTACTGCCAAAATACTTAAAATATCGGACCGAGGATTTTCAATTCGACGGGGACCAGCAAAACTTAAGCGATAAAAGGTTTCAGGTACTCATCATTGAATATGATCCCAAATACGTACCTTATACATCCATTATTCAGCGAAATGAGCTTCGTTATGGCGCTATCTATGTACGGCAAGGAACTAAATCACTCGAAGCTACGAATGATAAACTAGTAGAGATTATCCTGCGCAAGGTTCAGTCAGGAGGCTCTGGCGTAAATGAATATACACTAAAAGAGCACCTCGACCAATTAAAAGAATTATATGAAGAACTAGCCACACAAAAAAATACGGATTATGCTCATTTTATTGCGGAGCTGATTGAACGTAAAAAAGAAAGAATACGGCATTTATTAGATATTCTTCCAGATAAATGATATAAAAGCCTGAACCGATGAGTTCAGGCTTCTTCCTTATTTCATTTCTTCTTTTAATACTTCAATTGCTTTTTGGAGCTGGGTATCATTCGTTTGTATCTGCTCTCTAAGTTTTTCCATTAATTTAAAGGTGGAATCACCTTTCAGTACCCCGTCAGCAGGGAGATTATTGGCTATTTGAAAACTCACTACTGCTTCATGAGTTTTCTCATCAAAAAATCCATCCTCACGACCTGGATCATACCCAATCGCTTTTAACATTTTCTGAGCCGTCTCTACCTCGTTTGATGTGACTGACAGCTTCAACTCTTTGTCTGGATTGATGATCGGCAATGAAGCATAATCAGGAAGCGGGACTTCAAAATCCGGCTTAATTCCTTTTTTATGAATCCAATTGCCATTTGGCGTCAGCCATTTGGCCGTTGTAAATTTGATATTTGATTTATCAGGAAAATCCTTGGCAGTTTGCACGGTTCCTTTACCAAAGGTATTTTCGCCTACAAGCTTTACACCAGCAGATTCACTTACTGCACCCGCTAGAATTTCCGATGCACTAGCACTGCCTTTGTCTATTAACACAACCAGAGGGAAATCAGGGTTTCCGTCGTTTTTAGAAGGGTACTCTTCGGTCTTTCCGTTCCTGTCCTCTACTTTTAAGATTAATTTCCCTTTAGGAACAAACATGCTGGAGATGCTAACGGCTTCATCTAATAATCCACCTGGATTTTGACGAAGATCCAATACTAATCCTCTCATTCCCTGATTTTTAAATTCATTTAACTTTTCTACAAGTTCCTTCGAAGTATTGCTAGAGAAACTGGTAATTTGCACTTTTGCAATACCCTCTTCCATCATTTCACCATAAACGGTTTCAATTGGAATATCGTCACGGATAATTGGAACCTTAACAGGAGCATCTGTGCCTGGTCGTTGGATCGTCAATTCAACCTTTGTTCCCTTTTTCCCACGGATAATCGATACGGCCTCTGTTGAAGTCATTCCCTGCAGACTTTTTCCATCTACCGAGGTAATGATATCATTTGGTCTCAATCCAGCTCTCTCAGCAGGAGAGCCTTTAATAGGAGAAACAATCAAAATATGACCGTCTTTTTCTTGAATTTCTGCACCGATTCCTTGGAAAGAAGAATCAATTGAACTATGGAATTTTTCTGCTTCGTCCACGCTCATATAGTCCGTATATGGATCGTCAAGGGCTTTCACCATACCATCAATCGCCCCATTGATAAGTTTCTTCTGGTCGAGTTCCTCAAAATATCCACTTTTCAGCGTGTCATATGCTGAATAAAGTTTTTCAAATTCTTTTCTTTCGGTACCTACAGTAATAACCTTTTCTTCTCCAAATGACAGTGCAAACACTGTAATACCAGTAGATAGTAAGATAAGGAAAAATAAAATCAATATAAAATGAAATTTTTTAATGTGTAAGTAACCAGATTTTTTTTCTGTTAATTGTTCTTGTTCATGCTGCCCTTGCTCAACATTCTTTTCGTCCAAAGTTTTCACCACTTTCATTCTCCAAAAAATAATATGTAAAACTAGCCTCTAGTGATTAGAATAACATCTTTTATAAAAAAATAACAATAAAATAAAAGCGGCACAACCATCAGAAGGGAGTGCCGGTAGTCATTAACTATATTTTCTTAACTACATTAAAATATTCCTCTAACGTCCAGTTATGCTTGTACATAATCGTCGCAGACTTCACACCTACATATCGGAAATGCCAAGGCTCATACATATAGTTGGTAATGTCCCTTTTCTCTTTCGGATATCGGAGGATAAAGCCAAAACGATGAGCATTATCTTTTAACCATTTACCTTCCGGTGTATTAGCAAAACTTTCATTCAAATAAAATTTATTGGACCTGCTCGAAATATCCATTGCTAACCCTGATTGATGTTCACTTGAACCAGGACTGGCTACAGCTTGCTCTGCCTTTTCAATTCCCACTCTATTTATTTCAGCATTGAACAAGGATTGCTGCCGGCTGTATGAGCGGTATCCGGAAACGGCATACAGTTCAATCCCGTTTTTAGCAGCATCAGTGAACATCTTTTCCAAGGCTTCTGCTGCTTCCTTTCTCATTAAACTCTTTTCAATTTCAACATCGCCAAAGGAGAACGCCACGTTAGGTCTAACAAGATCTTCGGGAATATAATCCGCTGGTAAGTAAAACTCCTTGTTAACCAATGCCATAACATTCGTAGAGTTTTGAATGACATTTTTGCCATCCACTTCTTTTATTTCATTAAAAAAAATGGATTCTAAACTAAGCGGGTCATTGATCTGGGATTCCTCTTCCTCTTTCGTTTGCTGTTTATTGCTAGAATCATCTGAGATGAATGGAAGTTTATTTACTAGGGAATTTATTTGATTACAACCGCTGACTAGAATGGTCAATAAACCAATCAATAAAATATTTTTCCAAGCCATTTTCTCACCTATCATCTTTCTTTCTTCTTCCTTTTTGCAATATATCTATTTTTGCCAAAAAGGTCAATAAGAAAACCCCTTTCATATGACGAAAGAGGTCGAATTTCCTATTCTTTTGTCGCGGCTTCTAAAGCCACTTCAATCATTTCGTTAAATGTTGTTTGTCTTTCTTCCGCAGTTGTTTCTTCGCCCGTTAAAATATGATCACTTACCGTTAGAACCGACAAAGCTCTCCGGTTAAATTTAGCTGCTAGAGTATATAAGGCTGTTGTCTCCATTTCGATGGCAAGAATTTGATACTGTGCCCATTTTTCTAATTCTGCATTGTCATTATAGAAGGAGTCTGCAGTAAAGATATTCCCTACCTTTAAATTAAGACCCTTTTCCACTCCAGCGTCATAGGCTTTTCTGAGCAAATCAAAGTTTGCGCATGGCGCAAAATCAACTCCACCAAAGGTCATTCGATTCATGTTGGAATCAGTGGAGCTGGTCATTGCCAAAATAACATCGCGTACTTTCACATCTTTTTGAATGGCTCCACATGTGCCGACCCGAATTAAATTTTGAACATTATAGCTATTCATTAATTCATTCACATAAATTGAGATAGATGGAACACCCATTCCAGTACCCTGGACAGATATTCTCTTTCCTTTATAGGTTCCAGTAAAACCAAACATGTTTCTTACTTCGTTATAACATTTAGCATTTTCTAAAAAAGTTTCTGCAATATATTTTGCCCTTAAGGGGTCTCCAGGCAGTAATACCGTTTCAGCAATATCATTTTCTTTGGCGCCAATATGTACACTCATTTCTAAATCCTCCAATCAATTAAAGTGAAGCCAGAAACTCCACACATGTCAATATATCATAAACCTTTTTCAATTGAAAAAGGATTCACTAAAAAGGTCATGAATTTTATTATTTGTGGGAAGCTATTTTTAGATTATCCAAAGGAGGTAAATTACATTATGGGAAAAAAGCATAGAGCACAAACAAATCGTCCAAAGAAAAATAATCATATTCCACCTGAAGCGATTGAAGCAGAGCATAATGCACATGCAAAGGAACATAATGCTGCAGGCGGACGCAAAAGTAATGGTTAACATAAATAAAACCTAAGGATTTCCCCTTAGGTTTTATATTTTCTACCTAATATGAATTCGGTTTACAGACTGCCATCCGCCTGGCTTTAGCTGATAATAATGCTGTCCTCTACGACCTTCATCAATCAAGATGATGTCTCCAGTAGAAATAAATCTTCCCTCATAATTCGATGGTATTCGATCGGTAACATTAAACGTGCTAAATGTTTCCTCCAGACAATTTTCATGACTGTCCGCATGAATATGGGTACGGTAAACTTGTTTGTACCCTTTATATTCTCTGTACTTTGGAGTTTGAAAGATTGTCACATCATATTGAATATTCGTTCTTCTCGTTATCGCCTTGATCATCTTATCCCCTCCAATCATAAAAGTAAAAGTTGTTACTTTAATAATTAGAGATAGACGTGGCAGAATCCTTCAACGAAGACCGTCTTTTTTTGTCGACAATTAAGAAAATCTTTGGATAACACTCTGAATTTGCTGTTGTAAATTTGGAATATCAGCAGATGTAACGGTTAATCTTACATTTGATTCGTCCAAACCAGCAGCTTCTGCAAATAATCCGCCTAGACCACGTGCACGGCGGTCAACCTGGAAAAGTAAATCCATTGAGCCATTTCCAGATGGCCGGAATACTAATTCCAGTTCGTCTAATCGTCCGCGAAACGGACCTGATGCAGGAACATATTCGAATTCTTGCACAAATGGCAGGCGGCCGCGCAGGCGGCTTGAAGCCTGTTCACAATCTGCTTCACGTAAACGGAAGCCGAGACTATCAACAGCATTAAAAACAGCATTCATTAAGGAATTCGGAACAACCTGAATATAGTCCTTATCACCTGGGTCCACAGCATTTTTTATATCTAAACCAGTTGTTACCCATATTTTCGACCTGCCGATTGAGAGTGGGGTATCAAGTGGAAGCTGAAAAGAAAAAGGAATCTCTTTTCGTTCATTTTTACCAATTACAAATGGGCTTGTAATACGGAAACGATCAATTGTAGCAGTCACATTATACTTTTTATCATCAGCTTCTTTTAGATAGGTAGTATTTAACGTTAAATAAATATCATCTACCTGCTGCTCTACTTTCCCACCTCTAATGTCTACTACACCATTCACCGTCTCACCAGGCGTATACGTATCTCTTTCAAGCTTTGTGTCAACATTAGCAGAACCAATTCCTACACTAGCAAATACTTTGTCAAATAAAGACATGATTATTTCCTCCCTATTTCTCCAATAATTTTTTTGATATCTGATTTTACTTGTTCGCAGCTATCATAGCCAGCTTCAATTTGTAAAAGCCTGTTTATGATATGTTTGGCTTGATAGGAAATATCCAATTCCTCTTCCCAGCTGCTTTCTTTCTGGTCTTGTGGGAACGAGTAGCTGGAATAAAGTAAAAACAACAAGAAATGACCAAGACCATAAAAGTCCGCTTGGCGATTGGCCTCTTTCCGTAGATTTCGCTTGGGCTTTTTATCGTTTTCTTGATCACATTTTCTCGTAAGTCCTAAATCAATTAGAAAAATCTTTGAACCACTCATAATCACATTGGGGATGCGAATATCTCTGTGAATAAGATGATGTTCATGTAAATAGTGAATAAGTTTAAGTAATTCATAGGCGATGCCAAAAGCTTCTGTTTCCGTATATTGTTGACCATCTTGAAAGATTAACTGTTCGAAGTTTTTCCCTTCTATATACTCCATCGTATAAAAGGGAATTCTTTTATATGTTCCATCCTCATAAAATTTTGGAAACTGAGGATGCTTTAACGATTTAAGTATGTTTATTTCAAGCTTAAATCCTTTTTTTCCAGACTTTTTGATTCTTTTATGGATACGTAATGCTTTTAAAACTTTCTGCTGCTGTGATACTCGATCCAATACTAAGTAACTATTTCCGTAGCTTCCAGAACCTAGATGGCTGATAATTTGATAGCGTTCGGCAATGATTTCATTTTGCAGAAATCGCCTTTCGATCAAGTTTGCAGCACCTAAAGTGATTCTTTTAAACATAAAGGTTAACTGCTAAAGAAGCTAGAAAAGCTGCCACTTTTATGTTTCTTTTTATAGTGGTTATGACCAAAGTGCTTATGTTTGTGGTGTTTCATTTTTTTCCAAGAATTACTTGAATGTGAATATTTTTGATGATGAAGTTTTCTTCCTAGAATAGATTTTAATATCTTTTTAAGCATCCTCACTCCTCCTCATCTTTGCTATTCATAATACGGGAAAGAAAAAGTAAAGTTTCACCAAAAAATGAAATATGAAAAAAATATTCCCACAAACAAAAAGCGAGCAGATTCAATGCTCGTCTTTTGTTATTTCCTATTTAAAAGATGAATAAGGTAACATGATATTTTACCTATTCATCTTCTACTTCTTCGTCGATAATACTTTTCTCGATGAGATACTCGAAGGTAATGTCAGCAATTTCTTCCAACTCTTCTTCCGTAGGAACGTATCCTCTTTTCACTAGCTCATGAAAGAAAAATTCAGCAATCTCTTCCGTATCAATAAATACTTCAATTTCTCTCACAGCATCGCCCCCTTTTTAGAGAATGTATGATGAATTCTGCTCTTTCATGCTATTTACTTCTAGAAGAATCGGTAAATATTCTGCAACTTAAACATAGAGAGCAAAATAAAAGATAAATATGTCTTTTTTCCTTTGGACAAGCATAGGATGAATAAAAAGAACGATGATGAGGTGATTGTATGTCAAACCTACAAGCAAAATTTGAAGCTATTTTGGACGATGTGAATCAGGAGGATGGAAAAATCATCACTGCCTTTGAGAAAATCACAGACTGGCTATTCTTTCTAATAAAATGGGGTGGATTTCCTTTAGTGACTTATTTATTATGGACAGTATCAGGGTGGTAAAAGCTAGACATGGCTTTTGCCATCATCATTTACGACACTTTTCAGTTTCCTTAGAATGACACGCATCACTTGGTAATACTCCTGATCGTGGAACATATTATATAAAATTTTGTAATCATTAAAAATATCTAATAAATGATCGATTAACTGTTTCTTTTCCTTTTTTCGTTCGATTTCTTCAAGTTCTGCTTTTCTAACGATGTTTTTTTGTGTCTTTGATATGGAAGCTTGCTGCTTCTCTTCATTATTAACTAAATAGAGGAGTCCTAATTTTTGAATAAACGTGTCCGCACTCTCGGCGTCAGCTACGAGAGTCATTTCCTCTTCACCAGCTTCTAGCCATTCCCCATCACTAATTCTCGAAAGTTCATAAATTACATCTTCCCACGCATCCTCTTTATAGCGCCAAATTTCTGTTCGAAATCCGACAATCTTAAACAAATCTGCGCCGTAACCAGCGACCTGAACTAAATCCCCGAAAAAGAATTTATATTCAATATCTATTTGTTCCTGCTCCACCAAAGTACCTTCATATTCTGAAAGAAGCTGAAGTCCTGATTCAACAAAAAGACCATCACTTTTATTCACTTCATATACATAATTGCCGTCAATCAGCTTGACATCGGTTATTTTTCCAACTGTACCATACATCGTTATCACGACCGTATCACCGACCTTATACTTCGGTATATTCCTTCTTTTCATATCCTCCATCCTCTCAATGATGAGTCGTGAATTTTGATTACAATAGTATATGCACTCGCTTGCTGACCGCGCACAATAGGGAAAAAGAAAAATCGCCTCTTTTTAAAGAGACGATTTTAAAACTTATTCTTTAGCTTCCGAATGAATATAAAGCTCCCAGGCCTCATCAAATACAGTCATGGACTCAAGATAATGACCATTAAATTCTAGGTAGGAACTGACTTCATTGTATTCCTGTGATGTTTTTGGAAAGCTGTGGTCCAGATATGCATCATTGGCAAAGACACTAATTGCGTTCTCTGGTAATGGATGCCTGAATTTCATTAAAAAGTGATAAAAGGATTTACTCATAATAACGCCTTTCTCTCCATAGTAGGCTTTTCTAATTGATACTATAACGGATGTGAGATTCTACGTCTAGAGACTTAATTGAAAACCGGCCTTAAGAATGATTGGTATAAATTGCACAAAATTGATATAATTTTACCAAATATCTATAGAAATAGAGGTACCTACATTGGCAAAGAAAAAATTTCAATACTGGTTAATACAGATTCTTTTAATTTTAACCATCATTTGGGTCTCAACTAAAATTTCATTTTTATTTGAGCCAATCGGAATCTTTTTTTCAACCATTTTTTTCCCGATTCTGATTACAGGCTTTTTATATTTTTTACTTAACCCAATTGTTACCTTCCTTCAGCGTAGAAAAGTACCAAGACTATTATCAATTATTATTATTTACGTAGTCTTTTTCGCTCTTTGCGTATTTGCGATTGGAAATTTAGTACCCGCTATCACAAAACAATTTACCGCACTTGCAAACGAACTTCCCGTTTACGCCGATAAAACGATGGATTTCTTTGACTCGGTCGTCAAATCTTCTGAATTCAAATGGATTATGGACGAACAAAAGGATATTTTTGAGACAGTTCAGGAAAGACTGATTGAATTTGCGAATACTCTTCCTAACACGATTACCGGCGGCATAACAAACATTCTTGGTGTAATCACGAACATTGCCATTGTACTTGTAACCGTCCCATTTTTGTTATTTTATATGTTTAAAGATGGTCACAGGTTTCCAACCGCACTATCTAAATTTCTTCCGGCTCCTTATAGAGAAGAAGGTCTATCCATTTTAAAAGAAACAGGTGACACGCTTTCAGCTTATATTCAGGGCCAAGTTACCGTTGCCTTAGCAGTTGGAACGCTTGCCTTTATCGGCTACCTAATTATTGATTTACCATTTGCACTTGTTATGGCCCTGATTGTAGCCTTTACCAATATTATTCCTTATATCGGTCCAATTCTTGGGGGAGCCCCAGCCGTGATTGTAGCTTTATTTGATTCCCCTACCAAAGCCTTATTAGTTATCGTTGTTATTTTGATTGCACAGCAGATCGAAGGAAATGTGTTATCACCGCTCATTCTTGGAAAAAGCTTGGATACACACCCAGCAACCATTATTATTATTTTACTTGCTGCCGGAAATCTGGCTGGGGTGCTTGGGATGGTACTGGCAATCCCTTTTTACGCAGTTATGAAAACCATTGTATTAAACTTAGTTAAATTTCTACGGGCTAGGAAAAACGCTGCAAGTCCTATTCAAACAGAATAACATCAAATAACCCCCTATCAGGTGATAGGGGTTATTTATTAAGAAGAAAAATCAAAATAATTTCTCTTCAACAACCTTGGAAGTGCCATTAACTCTTGATAGCGAATGCTTTTACCAATTTTCTTGGTATCCACTAAAAATAACTGATCTTCAATTTCCTTTGTTACTTCATCTGTTTGATATTCCATCTTACACGTTTCGCAAACAACTGCTGGTGTTTCTGTAATTTCAATCGCTCTCGTACCGTCTGGAAGTTCCCAATAAACAATATTTTCACTATTTTTGGCGTCATTTCCGCACCATTCACACACGATATCCATATACATCCCTCTATTCATCTGATGCCGAGTTTACATCTTTATCGTTTTTACCCGCTGTTGGTTTATTTTGCTGTGCCTGAAATTTCTTTTCCTTCAGTTCATCCCGCTTGCTGCGTTTATCCTTTAACGAAGAATGATTAGGATTCTGATTGTATTCTTTACGGCGATTTAATCTAGTTAATCCCTCTGGTACTAAATTGAAGTGCTGGTCATTCATGATACCTGAAATGCCAATATTGGAGCGTTTCTCCTCCATATCTGGATAAACCTTTTTAAAGTACCCTTCTGCTGTACCAGGCTTATAATTCTCGGGTTCCGGATAAGAAGTAATCACCCCTTCAAAGTTGCGAAGGACAACCTTTTCAGCACTTTGGGAAATTAAATAATTCGGCTGAAGAGAAATTTTCCCGCCACCGCCTGGGCCATCTAAAACAAATGTAGGTACTTTATTTTTTATTTACTGTATGAAGTCAAATATAAAAAAATCAGCCAGTATTGGCTGATTCCATTTTATCACTTTTTTATTGACTGATGATAAAGGTTATTTACCATTTTAGCAATTAATTCGATGTTAGGCTGATTCTTTCTTGTTACTTTGCAAGGTGGCTGATTAGTGTTTTTCATGTTGAAGGTTCCCATACCGTTCACCACTTTCATGCCTTTATAACCAATATATTTTTTAAGCTCACAATATTGCATATCCAACAAATTTAATTTTTTACACTATTGCAGTTTACTTTGATTAAAATTGTTTTAAATTATTGTATAACATCTCATTTTCCAGGTTCCTACCTTACTTGTGTTTTGTTATGTGATTTGTTCTGTTAGACTCTGATACTAGTTTTGGAATAAACCACATACTCTATACATCTAGTTAAAAACCCGAACATTTCATATTCTAAAGCGAAAAATATATTTATTTTTATATTTTTATAGTTTAAATTAAATGTAAAAAGAGAAATAAATGTTTTATTTCTTTTCAAAAAATAAAATAATAAATAAATATTATTTTTTTAATCTGTTTCCGATAATAGAAAAAATATTTTTTATATGTAAAATTTTTTTGATTTTTTTTCAAAACAATTCTCGTTGTCGTCTAATGTTCGTAATTTGACGTATTATTCCTGCTTTTAGAATTTAATACTTATTCATTTATAATATTTCACGAACGTTAATAAATGAACAAGTCAGCGTAAGCGGGCTTTTAAGGACTTAAATTAAAATTCCCTATGTTATGGACACCTCCATAAACTCCATTACATAATAGATAACCAAGTCATTGCTTTAGCTCTATACCTCACAAATGTAACAACAAAACCTCTTCACCTTTTCTGATTGTAAAGTTACTTAGAAAAAATGAATCCTCTGATAATTCCACATTTTTATTACTCTACAATTAATTGTTTAAAAATAAAAAAGAGCCCACTAAGGCTCTAATTTTAATCAAGTCACTAAAACACTTCGCTATAACTCATCCTTCTCTACCACTTATCCCACTTCCACTGGCAAGTATTTCCCCCAGTACAATTTAAAAAGGAATATACCCTATTACCCTAAACATATTTACGAGTCAAATTATCTTCTAATCGTTCGGTTAAATTTGATCGAGAACTACTGCATTTTTCCTCTTGCGATATCATTTGAATTCCCCTATCACCAAAAAAATATTTTATTCTACCTCCAAATTATTCTACTTCCAATTAACGACTAACACTATTCAATAAGCAACTTTAAAAAATACTTTTCATTAATGGAATCCCAATTAAATGCATAATCATTCTTTAATTGAATTGTAGGTCCGTAAGGATTCACTGTTTTATATTCTAATCTTGAACCAGCCTTATAAGTCTTTCCATCTCTCATATCAAAGTCCTGAGTGTTCGCAGAATAACTAATTTGATTTACATAATGAAGGTGATCAGTACCTACAATAAAAACTCCAAAATTATATTGATTAGAATGAACATATTCTTCTAAATTCAGAAGATCATTAAAACAGTCATAACGATTATTTGGTTCCCGTTGATTTGTCTTATGGAAGTATTTTAATTCTATTGCACATGATACTTTACTCTCAGCTTGCAACCGATTTTCCATTGTTAAAGTTATATCAATTTTTGCTTTTTTTGACTTGCTCTTAGCTAGTTCAAATTCAGATAAGAAAGGTGTTTCTAATCTTATCGAAAATAAATCATCTTGTGATAATTGGTGTAGTTCACCTATGACTTTTAAAATGTAGGAAAACTGTAATTGAAATGATGCTTCATTATCTATTATGATTCTACCTTTTGAAATTTGAGATAGAATTATACTATAACTTTTTTCAATTATTTCTTTTAATATCTCTAAATAATTCATATTAACAAGAGAAGGTGTTCGCAGTAATATCGCTCCAATCTTTTAATCATTTAAATAATTATCTTGTTTTCTCTTCATTTGTTTAGCCGTGTATACATATCTATTACTTTCTTTTAAGTCTTTCAATGTATATAACCATCCTCCTGCGTTATTGGTTGGCGGATGCGGTTCATTGGGTAGATCACAGTGCAGACTTAAGAGATAAAATTTATATTTTGAAGACTTATCAAATTCGAAATCTCTATATCGATTAACAATATAGTCGATGACATTTTCTTTAACTGTTTCAGAAATGTCTATTTTTTCAATCTCACTACTCCATTCTTTCATTTCAAGAGGGAACATTTTATTAATGCTATAAATTTTATCCATTACACCACCATTAGCTTTACGAAACGTGATGTATTTTGTAGGTGTATAGTTATAACCACTTGAGATTGGATGAGCATGTACAAAATGCTTTTCAATTAAATGGATTGTGCCCCCAGCTGGAACTGATAAAATATAGGGATTTTCATCTACTAATTCTTCTGAATTTAAATCTGCTCCCCATGAATAAATTATTTTTCCCCTCTCTTTTTGGCTTTCTTTATAACTTTCTACAATTTCTTTTTCAATTTGTAATTGCTCAAGTGTTATTGACCAATTACCTGAATGGTTAATGCTAGTTAATAATTCATTAACATAATAATTAAATTTTTTCACCTCTTCTTGCTTGTCAAAGTATAACAATAACTCATGATTGATGTTTAAACCTTTATTCGTAAAATTAGCTGATCCAAATACACATCTTTTATTATCAATAAGATACACTTTTGAATGTAAATCTTTTAGTACAAAAATTTGCACACCATTTTCAATAAGTAATTTTAATGCATCTAAACTATTAGCATTTTCAATAAAGGACTGCGTTCAAATCTGGTAATGACTTTACAATCTATTTGATAAGTTTTTACTATTGGCACTAACTTCTCCGCAATGTTTAAACTCATAAAGGGGCTAATAATAATGATGTTCTCTTCACTCATTTGTAAAACTTTGAATAACTCTTGTTCTAAATTATCTTTAAATAGCTTCATTAAATTCACCTCTACAATTGTTTCCCATCTGCATTTTACTATAAATTCCATTTATTTAAATTAAATCAAATTATTTTATTTTTTAATAAGAAATGATTTTGATGGTGCTTTTTTATTTAGAAAAATTCTATTGGGTTCCTTATGTATTTAGTATTCAGTTTATTAAAACGATTGTTTATGGTAAAAGTCCCTTAAACAAAAGCTATCGTTTTTTGAATAGTAATAATTAACCTTATTTATTTTGAAACCTCATTTTATAGTATTACTAGTTAAAAGTTCTTCTTTTGTAATTTGTGACACGTACATCGTTTTTTTATATTTTATCCTTTGAATTTCATATACGCTATTGTAATTAACTTGAAAACACCATCTACCTTTCTTGTTTGGGTAGGTACTTCTGCTTTTTTCATCAATCATTTCTTTCAAAAATTGTCTTAAACTGCAAGCCAGAAATGTATCATAATACCTTATTAATAAAATCCCATTTTCGGCGTGATCAAAAGCTTTTAGTATATTTTTTTCGCTAATGTCAAATCGATTACCAGTATTTACGTAGGGTGAAAGAACAAATGAATTGCCTCTTGTAAAAATAACCCCTCTGCGGCCCCCTATTTGGTTATAATCAAGATTGTCGATTAATATAGTCGTTAATTCACTTTCCATTAATATCACTCCTTTTTAAACATACCTGGATTATATACCAAATATTTGAAGTCGTGTTTGGAAAGTTTTATGCTGTTGAACGGCTAATAATCAAAAGTAATTAAAGAGTAGCTGCAATGACCAAATGTATTCTGTTCTTCGTTAATGGTTTTGTAAACAAATGATAAAAATTAAAACTAATATATGGAATATACGCTCCCAAAGCGGATTCTTCAGCAGTTTCTAGCAATTAATTGATGTATGTTTTGGCAGCATGTTTATTAATCATTATGAACCTTAACTCAACGAATAGGCTATATAGACACTAATATTTGCATTTGTCTGAAGCTGCTCTTATTGAAAAAACAAGCAGGTTACTGCAAGAAGGATTTCAAGATGGATTCTAGAATATTATTAAACATAATTGGAATTAAAGGTGGTTAATAATATTGGATTTCCGTGAACAAATAAAAAGTAAATCGCTGGAATTTAGAAATGTATTATCAAATTATAGAAATCTTGGCTTGAAAGATACAGGAAGTGTGGGAAATTGTAGCTTTATTAATACCTTCAATAAAGTTACTTATAAACCAAGAGGAGAGGGAAAGTTCAGGATTGGTAAAATGACTGATGACTTGGATAAAAACCATATGATTATTAGACTAGATCTTCCGAAAGATGAATTTTCCGATGATTTTCTTATGAAATCAACAGGATTTACGGATGTTATTCCACGAAAGCAAAGAACTAATTTTACTTGTTTAAAAGTACATAGAGCCAGTTGGGACCATTCTATTTTTGACACAATAGATATTAAATTATATGAAGATGATATAACTGCATACAATTTTAATTCAAGTGCATTCTTAAACTTTATGAATTTATTGATTTTAAGAGCAACTGGTGAAATAATCGAAATTCCTAATAAATAATTTAAAGGTTTGTTTTATGTTAAGTTATTTATCTTCCTAAATCCTATGTACTCAAATCTGGGGTGGCTTAATTGCCACCCTTTTTTCTAGTTTTAAATTGTCAATAAAACTACAAATTTTTACCATACAAGCGTTTCCTAAATAGGATATGCTTGTTTTAGAAGTAATTTTTGGGGGTGCATTGTGGCTAATAAGTTTATTACTTTAGAAAAAGCAAAAACTGAAATAAAAAGACTCCAATACTATGTCAATTTAGTTGAAACGTACGAACCAATTAACTTAGAACAAGAAATTGTAAAAGAATATGCCAAAACAAGTAGTATTAACGAAGTTTCCAGAAGGCTAAATGTTAGTTATGAAACAGTAGTGGATGTAATATCTAGTATGGGTAAAGATGAACTTCATAAACTTGTTAGATCTGGATATATGAAGAAGACCAAACATAGTAGAACTTATTCTTATTAACAGCACGAGCATCCTTTGGAGTGCTTTCGGTTGCTTTTTACTTCACTAAATCAGCTATTAGTGATAGTCTTGTTTAATTATCCGCATTTTTTAATTGCCAAATACATTCTTCAGCTGCTGATTGTTTACCACAAGAACCGCTGATTAAAAAGCAGAGCAGCCTCCCAAATTAAATTTAATTAATAAGACACAGACAAAGCAATTAGGTAGCTTTATTATTTATTATAGTGGGATGTAAGGTTAGTGGGGAAATTCGCGTAATTTTTTAAAGGGAAAGAATATTTTACTTTTCATCAATATGCATCTGGTTACTTTGAAATGGAAAAAGATGGATCACCTTTTTAAAAAATTAAGTTTGTTAACTTCTCCAAATTGAAATAAGGGCTTTTTTATTGCCCTTATTTATTTAAAACGCTCGTGAAAAAGTAAATCTTTATAATCTATCTATACCTTTTTTGGTATTGTAACAGTTTCCTTTCAAACCATTTAGATTTTTTTTCCATGTTAATTTGATAGAAAAAATTCGGTAAATGGACAACCTCACTTAAGCGTGGGGTTCCAAATACCGAAGTTTTTTTGTTAATAAGGAATTGATAATATAGGATCAAATAACGTAAATAATAGTTACTGGTAATTGGATTTGAAAGCTGACCTTTATATATATAGGGTAGCTTTTATTTATTTTAACACTGGACATTTTGATAAGTATAAGCAGCAATAATCATCAAACAGAACCTATTTTTTATAAAATTTGCTAAACCGCTCCAGCATGTTAAGGTCCTCAATCATTTCTTCGTTACTTGGTATCATTCTACCAATTGCTTGCGACTCATCATGTACATAAGTGGATGTTTTTGTCATACCTTCTGTTACTAGCTGGAGAATCTCATCAGTGAATTTAATTTTATTAAGTCTTTGCGTTTGTACACTTGGATTGAAACGCTCGACAACACCGTTCAATAACAGTTCCTCAACTGCTCTCTCCCATGATTCTCTAAGCAGCATGTACCATGTTTTCACTTGTGGGATATACATGTCAGGATCTAATTGGCTTTCTAACTTTTTTAACTTTTGCAGTTCATTTCTCAAGTATCCAATTCTTTTACTTGTTGAAAGGGTTATCCATGGCATTTCTGTTTTTGCAATCCCTGCTCTATTACCATTTCTTCTTACAGAACAATAGGTTGCGTTAATGTTTTGTAAACTAGCATGTTTTTGTAAAGTATGTAGAAACACGATGTCGTGTGTAAAAATAATGACTTGCCGTTTATTCGCTTCCTGTACCAAGCGATGAGCTACATACTCTCTCCTGCTGTGATCTAGAGAAGAAACAGGATCATCTAGTACGATTCCTCCATTTGATGTAATTGAAGAAATTTCTGCTAGAAAAAAGGCTATTGAAAGTGCTTTTTGCTCACCTTCACTTAGGATTTCGTTAATGTTTATTTTCGAACTGGAATCCAAAGTGAGTTTTATCGTAGTTTTACCTTTTACCCCTCTGCTATTCAGCTTGAAAAGAATGTGTTCCCTTCTTAGCTTCTTAAGTTCTTTTTCGATTTCGCTCTTAAAATTGTCTGTCAACATTGAGCTGGATAATTCATTATATTTCCTTGTCAATTTTGTTGTATCCAGCGATTTTATCGCCTTATCAATTCTATCGACTTCACTGCGAATTTTTGAGAAAAGATAGACATCAGCTATTCTTTCAAAGATTTTTTCCTTTGAAACAAGCTCGTATTGTTCTGCCAGTAATTCTGATGAATTGTCTTGCAGAGCTAGTGTTTTTAAATGTTCTAATTCACTGTTTTTTATCTCTAACCAATGTTCTATTTCTTTTATAGGTGGTAATTCAAGTTCTGGAATATCATCCAAGGACAGGTTCATATCACTCTCAGCATTTTGTAATAATGCACAAATTTTTATTGCAGATTGGATGAACAATTCAACGTTCATATCCAATTCAGGTGAATCATGATAAAAAAAGGTACGAACAGAGGAGTCGGTTATTTTTGTGAAAGGTAATGATTTTAATTTAATTAATAAAACTTGCCTTTGTAAGTAAAGCTGTGCTGTCTCTTGACTGATGCTATCAGTCATAAATTCCTCAAACCGCGTTAACCGAATTCGAGATTCATCCTTTAAGTCTTGTTGGCACAAAATGCATTTTGCTTCATTCTCCACGTATGGAAATGACTGTCCAGGATAAGCGATTTCATGATATTGCTTGGCAGTGTGCCATAGTTTTTTCCAGGGATCACTACCAACACCAGCTAAAGGCTGTTCTACAAATGCTTCACGAGTTAAAACTTCTAGCGTTGCTTTCGAATCAAGGTATCGTTTATGTAACAAGATAAATCCTTTAACTTTCTCAGAAGTAAATTCGTTACGAATTTGTTGGAGATTGTTTTTTAAGTTTGAAATATCATTTATGTTCCTTTGAAGTTCCTGAATCAATTTAACAGGATTTGCATCAATAAGGACCTTTAAGTCTTTTGAAATCTGATTAAGCCGCTCCTGATCTTTTTCAGTAAAGAAACAATTCTGCTGAATGTCCTTTTCTTTCGTTTTGTAAGAAATAGATTCAACAAAAGTTTTGGCTTTAGAAGTGCTGGTTAACTCAGGGAATGAAGGCAATGTTTCCAAAATTTCTTCTTTTAACTGTAATAACCTTTGTTTTATTTCAGTTTGATGCTTAGCAAGATCATCGAAGATTTTAAATTCAGTTGGAATAAACAAAACCTCGTTTTCAGATTCTGCATAAACTCTCGCACAATCAGTGTCGAAAATACTGATAGATGTTAACTGCTGTTCAGGTGCGGTATTTACAATTCTATTAATAATGGTTTCAGTGCCATTTTGTTGTATATAGATGTCCGCTGTGCTTATTGAATCACTTGATAGGTAGATATTTGGATGGATTTTTGTTTTATCATCGACAGCCCTACATGCTTGCTTTAATACCTTAGCATAACTGGATTTACCAGCAGCATTTTCACCGTAAACAACAGTTAATCCATCTGGTATAAATTCTAGCCCGTATTCTGGTTCGACGGCCGCAATATTTTTGAAGTTTCTTAATGCCGTTATCTTAATGTTATCTTTCCTATTTTTAAAAGGGATGTGACTTTTTTCTAAAGGAGTAACAGTTAAATTTTTTTCAGAAAAACCATTTTCATGCAAGATATTATCGATTACTTGATTTATTTCTTCTCTTTCGAGTGTAGACTTTTGATAAAGTCTTCTGATAAGATCATTCTGCCATTTAGGAAGTGCTAATGACCACTCCCAAATATGTTCATTAAATTCCATATATTTCCCCCCTGACATTAACTTAAACCATTCCACAAATGCTGACAATATATTTCTAAAAAATGTCGCATTGCTATTTGAATCGACTCAATCCAAATTATTTCTTTAATTTAGAGCTAGTTTCGTTAAAGCAGGGATATTTACTTTTTAATTGATTTTTTGGAATAAAAAGAGTAATAAATGTTACAATGAAGGTAAAGAATTTACTTTACTAACTATATGGTAAAATTAAATAAAATAAAAAAAACACTTACGGATTCGTAAGTGATGTTTTATTCTTTATTGATTAAATAACGATGGTCATAAACCACACCAGGAGCCAAATCACCGAATTTCCATTCAATCAAATGCTTGGCAAGTAATTTAGAAAGCCTTTCCCCTTCAACTACATCACGTTCCATATCATCATTTGGAGTTTCAATAAAAACTTGCAAAAAAACACCTCCTAGAATAAGTATTCCCAATTCATAGGAGGTTTATAATCGTGCTTATTAAATGCTTATTTCAAAATTGTAATCAATGTTGGCGAAATTTTCAAAAGTAAATTTATCCTTTAAATTCCAACGCAAAGTTACTGTTGCTTCGCGTCCATTAAATTCAACTTTTTCAACTAAATTTTCAATGTATAAGCGCTTCCGTTCTTGACTAAAATCGTTATAGCCGTCGATACTGGAAAAATAATCAAGGAAATCTTCAAGATCTTTCTTGTCAACATCAATCGTCTTTAGTTTTTTCTGGATGACACGTATTTTCTCTTTGTATTCAGCAGCATCAAGCTTCTTTTCTTTTATTCGGTCACCATAAATTTTAACTAAATCTACATCAGTTGTTTTTTCTATATTTATCAATAGATTTTCAATGGCAGTGCTAATTTTTTCAATTTTGCTTTGGCTTTCTTTAATTTCATCATAAAGATGCTTAGTTACGAATTCGAGTTCTTTTTTTCCTTCTAGAAACAAAGAGTCCTTATCGATTTTTCTGATTTCCAAAGCAAGATGTTTAAACACAAGTGAGTCTAACATTTTTGAGTCCACACGTTTTGAATGAGGATGTGGAGAAGTATCATTGCAAAAGTAACGGTAATGCTCCGTTACCCTCTGTGTACCATCCTTCCTTTTATATGTTGTGCATCCGTTTCGACCAAACATTTTTTTACCGCAGTGACCACAATAAACTTTGTCGGATAACAAAAATGATGATTTAGGAATAATATTATTTTTTGATCCACGTTTTTTTCCCGACCGAGAAATCATGATCCCCTGAACTTTGTTCCAGTCTTCCAAAGTGATGATAGGGTCGACCCAATCCACTTTGGTTTCAAAACCTTCAGACGGAATTGGTGCAGCACGTCTTTTGGATGTTGTAAATCCCCAACGATAATACCCAGTATATATTTTAGATTTCAATATTTTTGAAATAGAATAAGGTAGGAACTTTTTCATTTTTTTTGTTTTATATCCCTGCTCGTTAAGGTTTTGTGCGATTTGTTTGACACTCAGCCCCTCATACAAATACAAATCAAAAATTCTTTTAACTATGTCAATTTCTTCTGGTACAAATTCCATACGTTTTGTATGTTTGTTCCATTGGTACCCTGTAAAGATACCACCGACATATTTTCCATCCTTTGCTCTTTGTCTTAGATGTGATTTTATTCGTGACCTTAATTTTGCGACCTCAGCTTCATCTCTCCAGGTAGACATAATATTCATCAGGATGTCAATATCTCCGCCTTTACCCATTGGTAGTTCAGATGGATCGGCAAAGACCACTTCACAATTGGATTTATTAAATACTTCGGATACAATAACAATATCCTCAAGAGAGCGGACTAATCTGCTTTTTTGCCAACATATTAAAGCATCAATATCTCCATCCATAGCAGCATTTAATAAATACTGTAACTTTGGTCGGTCTTGAATGGAAACATTATAAGCCGAAACTTCTTCGGTTATTACTTCAACAATTTCATAGCCAAGCTCGTGAGCCTTATCACGGCACATTTTTTCCTGATAAGATAAACTTAATTTTTCATTTATTTTATCCTCAATAGAACGTCTCATGAAAATCGCTGCTCTTTTAGCGCTAATTACCACCTTGTTTTTTCCTCCTAGTCGTATACGATAGTAGGAAAAAGCGCTATAATATAATTGTATTAAGTTCGGAGCTATTCCAATAGCTCTAGCACTTTTTCCTTACTAGCTTTTTTATATGAAAGTTTTGCAAGAACTTCGCCAAAGGTTCTCGCCTCATTACCTATGAGCTTCGCTAAGGCTCAGGTATTACTTAATGAGTACGTTATATCGACGTACTCATTTTTATTTTCTATTAGCACTCCCTGTCTGTTTTCAACCCACACTACTACTCCTTCAATTTTTTTAAATGAAGAATCTTACAGGAATTAATTTTAGTCCGCTGTCCTACCACTAGGCTAGCGGAAATTAATGGTAATTATTAAATATCTATTGTAAAAAAGTATATTTTTTTATATAATTATTTATTTTGTTGCCAAAATTCCATATGAAAATATGTTTTTATTAAATTATAGGTAACTCTTTTTATATTTTTTGGTGCTTTTGATAGAATCGGTAACTTTTTCAAATAAATATATATCTCTCCAACTTTTGTAGTTTAGGGAAATTTTCGATCATCCATATGATTTAGTAAGGATATAAATAACTATTGATGTCGATTTGAAGAAGCAAGTCTTTTGGAATATAAAACCAAACATGAGATTCGCCGACATGTGGATTATTTAGTTCATAAAACTTAAGAAGACTAATTTTAGCGATTTTCTTCGGATAATAACTTTCAAAATAAATCTTCATTTCGTTTATTGAAATTTTATTATTATTAGTGAACACCTTTAAAGGAATTGGAAAAGCATTAATCGAGGATAGTTTGCTAGAGTAAATATAAAAATACAGATCAAAATAATAATCAATACTTAACGTATCAACTGACTCTTGAAAAAAGATACCCCCTTGTTGTTTTTGCTGTGTTAAGAAACTCTTCACTTGCCTCATCGTAAGTCCTACATCGCATTTATTGATAATTTCTCTGATAGTCACCTTCATAAATTAACCTCTTTCTTTATTAAAAAATCACTTCATTTTTACACCCAATAATTTCAATAGGATGGTATAATTTCATTAGATAGTCAGAATATTCTTCCAGTTCCTTTAAATAAGGAATAACAACAGTTGACTATCTTGTATTCATAAACAAAAAGTTTGGAGGTTTTTCCTTTTATGTTAAGAGACATCGGTCAAAAAATAAGACAGCTCAGAACACAGAAAGGTATAGGACTAAATGCTTTTGCTGATAGGTTAGGTGTCTCAGCAGGATACCTTTCCAATCTTGAAAACGGCAAGACCGATACTATACAACTTACTTTGTTAGAAAAAATTCAGGATGAGTTATCTATATTCCCTAATGAAATTATAGAAAGCTTGGATACTGATGATCCTGTTAACTTACGTTTAAAACATATTGATTCGCTTTTAAGGAGGCTTCATAACGAAAATCCTAAACAAGCAGATTATCTGATGACAATGGTTGAAAATGGTATAGACGTATTTCATACAAATGAGTAATATCTGTTCACCTTAATTATTTCCAATTTTTTCTAATAATATTCATCAAGGTGAATAGGTTGTTCATTATTATGAATAAAACTAAATATAAATGGAGAGTCTGTTTGATTATAAACAGACTCTTTTTTTGTTTATTTATAATACTTAGCTGAAAGAAGTGAATTAAATTGCATGACTCAAAATGGTATCCACATCAACCTACTATTGAGAACCATCCCCAAAAAAATTGGATTTATTATTTATCTAGGCGATTTATCATCGACCCAAATCTTATGTTTTGGTTGTTCTTGCAAGGATATAACACAGAACACAAAATAGAGAATCTATTCTTTCCGTCAACGGAAAGTTTCCATGACCCATTTTTACTTAATGATATGGAAGTGGCAGTGACTCGGATTTTAAAAGCGATTCATAACAATGAAAAAATCATGATCTTTGGAGATTATGATGCAGATGGGATTACGTCGACCACCCTTTTATATAAAGGTTTAAAAGAGGTAAATTCTAATGTGAATTTTCGTTTACCGTTGCGAGAAGAGGGATATGGAATTTCAGCTGCCGCTGTGGAACAAATTGCAGCACAAGATTTCGGACTGATCATTACGGTTGATAATGGGAGTTCGGCTCATCCAGCCATGAAGAAAGCAAAAGAAAAAGGTATCGACATTATTGTCACTGATCATCATGACATTTTAGGGGAATATCCTGATTGTCTAGCCTTCATTAATCCGAAACGGCAGGATAGCACATATCCCTTCAATGATTTATGCGGGGCTGGAGTTGCTCTAAAATTAATGGAAGCAATATTTAAAACATTAAAACGAAATTGGTATTATGAAATGGGAGACTATATTGAATTAGCAACCATTGGAACAATTGCAGATCTAGTATCACTTACTAATGAAAATAGAGCAATTTGTCATGTGGGTTTAAAGAAGATGAATATGAGTCCTCAATCCATTTTACAAAGAATGTTTCAAGTTCTGAAATTATCTTATATTGACAGCTCATCCATTGGTTTTCAAATTGGTCCAATCCTTAATTCTGTGGGTCGAGTGGATAATCCCAATATAGCAGTTTCAATTTTATGTAATTCCCAAACATCTGAAAATGAAATAAGGAATTTAATTGCCTATAACCAAAAACGAAAGGATATGACAATTGAACAATATATGAATGCAGAAAAACAAATCATTGAATATCAACTAAATAAGGAACAGGTTATTGTTGTTTACGGTGATTTTAATAAAGGAATTATCGGAATCATTGCATCGAGGATAAGTGAAAAATATAAAAAACCCTCAATAGTCATTAGTTCATGTGGAACAGCTTCATGTCGAGGAGTAAACGGAACCGATTTTTCCATGATTAATACATTAACCAGATGCAGCCATTTCTTTGACAAGTATGGCGGTCATAAGGCGGCCGCGGGCTTTTCAATTAACCCAGAGGTGATTGATTCTTTTAAAATCGCGGTTCAACATTCGGCAGAAAAAGAGGGATTAAAAATCCCTGTTAAGCAATTTCTTTGTCTACTCCCTATTTCAACATACAACCATGAATTTACTAAAGATCTACAAGCAATAGAACCATTTGGAATGGGTTTTCCTAAACCATTATTTTATTCAGGAAGATTAAAAATTACATCTGCCCAGACTTTCGGTCAAAATAATGCACATCTATCTTTTGCAATTGGAAAAAACAGAGTGTTTGCATTTTCCAAAGGAGAATATGCAAATCGAATAATAAACAAGGAAATGGGCTTTTTATATTCAGTCCAAAATAATTATTTTTCTGCCGAAGATATTAAATATATTAATTAATATAAAAAATGAATCACACTTCTTAAAAAGAATATTTAAATATATAAATGCAAAAAAGCTACTATTTTATGGTAGCCTATTTTATTGAATAGCTGCCCCGTTACTTTAATAAGAAAACTATTGAGTTATTCAAGTATGCACCCTCTTATTGTATGTAGAGGTAATCGAATTAGAGCTGGGACACCATTAATCCAATCACCGACCACCGCTATTTTTCTTCCATCTTTTGTAGTTTTTTAACTTCCCACCTTTTCTTCTGGGAGAAACTCTGCGATGACATGATTAATTCAAATTTGTTCAGCAAAAGAATGATGTTTTTTAGATCTTGCTAATAGAGTCAAAATCAATAAATGTAACGTTACCATCGCTTTTCTTTATCCATTCAATTTTATCGCCAAACAAATATCCATTCTCTTTAAATTCATTGATTCCTATTTCCACATCTTTATCATTTATTTCTAATAAGCCTTCAATCAAACAATGTTCACCATTGATAAATTCTAGTATTAAATACTTTATGGTATGTTGATTTTCAATGGGAAAAAATAATTCTGGTATTAAGTTCTTTAATGAAGGATAAGAAGATATTTCTTTATACATGTTAAACTCTTGATTTAAATTTTTAACATTACCTAAATTATCTTTTAAATAATCAAGATAATAATCTGACACTCCATCTTGTTTATTTATTTTAATAATTTCTTCCTTTAAGGAATCCGTATATATTGTTTTAATGCAGTAATCACGTGAGTTTTTCGCAATTAAAACAACACCATTTAGACCAAACCCTATGATATTAAAATGTTGAATAACTGAATCTTCAGCCATACATTTTTGAAATAAATCAACAAGTTCCAAAACATTATCGTTCATAACATCTATCTCCTTCTCCACTAGTCCGTTAAAGGAATTTATTATTTCTCATACAACTTACTAAACAGTAAAAATTATACATTAACAGAAGGAAATATTAAATGATAGTTGTTGTAGATGATGTGGATTTTATGAGATTACCTTTAATGGGATAAATAAAGATATGGGCGTAATTGTTATTGTCGGTTTATCAAATGAAAAGAATTAGTCGGATTATTGTTTCAACATTATGAAAAAAAATATAAAAATAAATACCATTATTATAGATGCAACAATGCCAGTCATGTCAGGGTTAGACGCAATTAAAGAAATAAGAAAAATAAACAAGGAAGTTCCGATTGTTCTTTTTGGTGGACTGTTAAATGAAGATGCTTTTTTAAAAGTATTCAAATTGTGCAAGTTTACCAGAAGTTATTTTGTTGAAATCAATATTTAAAAAAGAATTGGTTGTAACTTTTGTGGTATCAGTGTTTGTTATGTCAACCATTTCAGGATTTGTATTCTATCTTATTTAAGGAGTTGTTATAAAGTTTAAGTTTTTAAAGAAAAAGTCTAGTTGTTGTGATGTGAAAATTGAAGAAGTGAAAAAAGAAGATTGTTGTTCAACAGAAATAAAGGAAGAATATAAAACTTCAGAAAAGGTCTCCTCATAAGAGACCTTTTCGTTTAGGGAGTGTAATTTATGGCTGTTAATCATGCCAGTACATTAAAAAAAGAGTATTTTCTTTCGTATATTAACTTGATCATGATTTCAAGAAATTGTTCCGTAAAAGAAGCTTAGGAAATAGCACTAGATCTATTTTTCCATAATGACTCAAACCACTATGGTAAGCAGACTTATGAACAATTTATTGAAGCCTTTAATGAAATAAGAGTAAGAACCAAACTGCAAATCCCAGCATAAAAAGAAGGTGGAAAAATCGCTGCACCCCAATGCAGAGAACATACCACAGATAAAGGCTCAACTAATACTGAGAGAATGTAACAAAAGCCCTTTAGTTTATTTAAGGAAAAAAAAAACGCCAACCAACGTAAGGCTGATGCTATGCATATGTCTGCTAATTCAAACGACCTTCACTCCTATAACATTATCGAATGGCACCCGTTCGAATTCGCTAGGCTTTACTTCAATTCGAAGCTCATGAGTAATAGGATTCACGTAATGAACACGCCCAGTAATTTCGTGAGTAAATCCATCTTCCCATATCGTCAGTATTACCGAATGGTTGTATTCCATTGAGTAAATTATGCGTAGGTCGAACTCCTCCGCCTCATGCTCGTCAATGATTGGCTTCCTTATCCGTTCAGTATCGCACCAAAAATCCCGCTGCATCTGTGCTTGCTCGGGCTGGAGATAAGCAGCAGCCCATTTTATTTTCCCTCGGTCGCGTATCGCCATCGTTATCACCTCATTACCATTATATACAAACAAATGTTCTATGTGTAAAGAAAAGAAAAAGACCATTTTTTTCGGTCTTTAGTTTTTTTATTCAATTAAAGCCCCAATTAGTTATAGATAAAATATTTCACAAAGAAAAAAGAACTTTCATTTAATGAAAGCTCCTTTTTATGGTTTAGAGTAAAGGTATTGCTTTTTCTGTTTGGATAAAGTTTAAACTTTTTTCTTCCTGCTTGGTCAATAAAGTAATATCTAAAGTTATTTTAAATTCATTAAAAAAAGAAAAATACAAATTCTTTCTCAAAAGAAGTATGTCTTTAATAGAAATTTCGTCTTTATTATAAACTATTATTAAATCAATATCATTGGGTGAATGGGAATAAAGTAAAGAACCAAAAAGATAAAAATCTAAATTAGAATAAAGAACGTTTTTCTTTTTTAAGTTGTTCACGCTGGTACGGAGTAAGGTAATTAATGAATAGGTTTCCTTCAAAATTTAAAGCCCCCACAAACTCATCCATGAGAAATAACCCAATTTTGTTAGCTTTCGCAACTTCCTTCCCACTTACCGAGTAACTATTCCAAGTGCTGATGGTAACAATAGCATCAATATGATTATGATTTGACATTATTTCTATAACTTCCGCTTCACTTACGACATAAATATTGGTCAAGTGAACCAACACTTTTCTTCCGTTCGTTTTGGTAATCTTAAAAAGTTGTTCTTCGACTTGTTCAATGTTTCTTACTTTATTGTGTCTACCAATAGCATCTAAAAAATATTGGATACTCTCTGGTCTAGGTATTTTTTCGTATCTTCCTCCCTCAGGCATAAATAACTTCCTCCTTATTTAGTCTAGAATTGTTAGTATTTCTTTGGGAAATGTAGGAACGTTAGAACTTTTATATTTAGATATATGATTCATTTCAAACCCTTCTATATGATTCTTATATAATCCAAGAATAAATAATTTGTCATCTGATATTAATTCTTTATTACATTCTAGTATTTCTAAAATTTTTTTATTATTTGGAATAATATCAGTAATGCACTTTTCTTTCCACATATATGCAAACTCTGAAACTGGAGTATGCTGGGCTGTAATACTAAATGGTCCATATTGCTTAAAAATTCGCTCATTTTCTGAAAATAGTTCACTTAATTCTTTTTTTACTTTATCTTTTTTATAATTTATTTCATCTTCTGATCTATTGTTATTAATTGAGAATTTTGGGATGTGATACTCCAAAACTCCATTTTCCATTTTTCTACCTAACGTATTATTTAAAGTCCAATATTCATGTTCACTGTTCCAAATATATTGGGAAACTTTTGCAACTCCATCCTGGATTAAAAAGTCTCCGAAACCTCCTAGAGCATATTCATCTGAGTGCACTCCAGCACTAACAATATTTAAAAGATTAGTATATTGATTTGCTTCTATATTGTATGCTGCTCTATGTACATGACCAGAAAGGTACAAATCAATATTAAAATCATCAAATAAACTTAGCATTGCATTTTTATCACTATCAGCCATACATTCTAATGTATGGTGCCCAATTGCAATAGATAATTTATTATTATCTACTCCTAAATTAGATAAACAATCCAATAATTTATTCTTCCCAATAAGTAATGTCCCTTCTTCTCCAGTTCTATTTGCAATGAGACATGTATTTAAATGTACAATATTATAATTTTCTGTTTCAAGTAAAAAGTGAATATCATTTAAGGGATACTCTTTTGTTAAAAAATCAAAATAAAAGGTTGAAAAAGGTTCGAAACTACTCAATATTTTAGACTTATTCTCCTCATCTTCGAGATATTCATCTAATGTGTTTGAAGGATTATTTGATTCGACGATTTCATTTATCAAATCAGTTCTATCACCATTTCTTCTAATGTCATGATTTCCAGGAATAATATATATTTGCTTTTTCGATAAATTAAGTATACGCAAAATTTCTTCGAAAAATCTCATTTGATTTTCGTTAAAACCTTGCCCTTGATGAGAGAGATCTCCTGTTAAAATAACAAAATTAAATGGGTTTACTTGATTTAACTCATTTATTTTTGTTAAAAGCCGCATCCTCATTCTTCTAGATTGATAATTTTCAACTTGAAAATGAATATCAGAAATATGTAAAAAACGCAAATGCATTGTGTAGCACCTCAAGTATTATTAAAATTAGATCGGAATAAAAATCTATATCCAACACAACTGTATAAATGATTGTATTCTACATCGCTTCCAATTTTTCCTTCTTTAACTAATCTGCCCATTAGTTTAAGTACATTTATTCACATACACTTATGGTCATTATTACCTATTTTTAAATATCGTTGATTTAATAACAAAATGAAGTGCTAAATCCTTTGTCATTTAGCACTTTCATTGTAATGTTATTTTTGATTTTCTCCTCAAAAACTGAACTAATTATAATATTCTCCAAGCTCTTTTATTAAAGTTATTTAATTCTCAATAGGTAATTACGTCGAACTAATTTGTGGAGTTCATCCTTTGGATGGGCAGCGATAATGTCTCTTACAAATGAATGGTCGAATTCTCTTTCGTTATTAGTAAAACCTTTTTGATTACCTCGATTAACCACTTCTTTAATGCTGCTGGTGTAAGCATATTCTTTTATAATCCATTTTTCGAGACTATCAGCCTCATAATTATCAACAAGATCAATAAAGTGTTGCAACCGCCTTATTTCTTCTTTTGCACTGGGAACCGTCAATATTTTCATGAACTCACTCCTTCCGAATAAGGAGAAATTCGACAGACAGAAAGTTTACACCTTTCGACGATTTGGTGAACAAAAATAGGGGTCAAGTCGTTGTTTTAGTTTATATTTAATTGCACTTTTCCAATATCGGAAGTTACCTTCTTTGTAACCACCACCGTTTTCCTTTACATAAAAATTGTATTGAACAAAGATATCATCGTTAATAGGTTGATGAATTTTAACATTTTGTTTTCGCAATTCATCATTTGCTTTTTTTAACTGCTTGAACTTTTCATTAAAGATTTTTTCGTAAAATGCTATTGATTCCTGTAAGTTTCTTTGACTTGCCTTTTCTAGTTTCCTTGTCAAGAGATGAATTTCCAAGTCTAAATAAATCTTTTCATTAATCAACTTCTCTAACTCTTCTGATATCCTTGCCTTCAAATTGTCACCACCAATATAGAACGTACGTTTGTTTAAATTTTAATAAAAAATAATACAGTAAACAATATGCTGGAAAACATTATATAAAAGACCATCATTTTGATAAGTAAAAGTTTGATTTACTTTGATACAATTACAATGAGGTGAAATAGATGTTTGTTAGTCCGATGCTATTAGAAAGAATAGAAGAACCATTTAATTCGGACGATTACATCACTGAGCTAAAATTAGATGGGATACGACTATTACTTTCCAAGTTTGATAATAAAATACGCCTACACACTCGTCACAATAACGAGGTCACAGCACTTTTTAAGGAAATATACCAAAACATTGATATACCAAATGGAACGGTTTTGGATGGCGAACTGATTGTTCCTGGTGCCGATGGTTCACCAAACTTCGAATATGTGATGGAGCGGTTTAAATCTCCTAGAAGTGACCATTTTCTTCAGTATTGCGTTTTTGACATTATTTATTTCAATGGAAACAAAGTAGATAAATTGCCTTTACTGAAACGAAAAGAGCTTTTAATGGGATTAGAAATGGATTGCAACCGTGTTGTTCCTATTCAATGGATTGAAGGGAATGGAGTTCACTACTTCAATGCCGTAAAAGAAAGAGATTTAGAAGGAATTGTCCTAAAAAGGAAAGATTCAATTTATGAAATTAATAAAAGATCCGACAAATGGCTAAAAGTAATCAATTATAAATATCAGGATGTTTTGATAACAGGAATGCTCAAGAAGGAACGATCCTTTTTATTGAGTTCGTTGGATAAAAGCCACCATATTGGGGTTATGGAGTTCATACCAAATCAGGAAAGAAAGTTCATATACAGCGAGATAATAAATAAGGGTACTATTGAAACTAATGAAATCGTTCGGTTCAAGGAGGGAATCCGTTGCAATGTAAAATTTAGAAACTGGACTAGTAAGGGTAAATTGAGAATTCCTTCGTTTTACAAATGGATTTCTTAAAAAACGGAATATGATTTGTTTCTGCGAAAAAATCACGCCAAAAAGGCTTAAAGGAAAATATCCTCTAAGCCTTTTAATTTATATTGATTATTTAACTAAAGCCCCCGATAGTTTAAGTGAAACCTTTCACAACATTTAAATTTATTTTAGCATAAAGTCTCCAAATTCCTTCAAAAATTAGTTCGCTTATTATTAAACCAAACTACCTCAGTTTTAGCACGTATTTTAACAACACCGCATAAATTTATGCAGTATCTCCAATTTGTATGCGAATTGAAGTGCTAATTAATGTGTTAAATCCATTGAAGTGTTAATGTAGCAATAAAAAGGAGACACTAATTCATATGTGATTGTGTCTCCGAATAGATTGTTATTTGATGTTTTCTCCCCAACAACCGAACCCGTTAGCATAAGAGGCCTGTCTTTGTTTTTAGTATCCAATTATAAGAATTCCTTTAAAAGGTAATTTTAATCTACTACTAGCATAAAGTGTATCAAAAAATTGTGTGACTTTTTCAAAGTCCTTCTGTTTACGATAATAAGTTCTAACTGCAATTGTTAGATATTCCACATCATGCATCATGGCCGCTTGAAATAAGTCCTTTAAAAACTGGAAGTTATCAACTGCTCTACCAGCTTCAACTTCAATTACTGTTTTTTGGATGGGATGGTATGCATCCGCTTCAAAATATAACTCAAGTTTTCCATTCCTTCCAAATAAAACAGGAACTTTAATTTTATCAATTTCCCTCTTACTTTTTTCTACTTGATAGTGCAGAGCTTCTAATTCTTCAGCAATAACGGCTAGCACATCATTGCTCGGAAGAGTAAATTTAGACGAGTCGATTTGATTTTGTTTATTTTCAAATATGTTAACAACAGCATATAAGTGATTAGGGATTAAGTCTGTCTTAGGATAATATTGCCAGTTTATCATTTCACCATTTTCCTTAAAAATATGTTTTATTTATTATTAAATAATCCTATTCGTCAAAATTCCAAAATTCTATCGAGATTTGCTTCTAGTTTGATATAGTATTCCAGCAAAAGGTATAATAATTGCTGTCCACAAATATTTTACAGCCTTGGGTTCTGTTTCCATCCTCTTTATCTTCTAAATCTTTCCTTACATATGAAAGAATCGGCACAAGAACGATAACGTAGTGAAAAAAATTAATCGAAGTTCTCCCCCCATACCAGCAGGATCTTTAATCTAGGCTAAACGTTTTAATTATTCTTTCTAAATTCAGCATCAAGCATTTCAATAAGTTGTTGAGCATCTAGTTGCTCCTCACTGTTTATGTCATTAATTGAGGCCTTATATTCTACTTGATCTTGAAGATACGTTATAATGCCTTCTGGTGAATAACTATGATGTAGAGTATCAAAGTTATGAGTGTAGTACGTTAATATCTTTGAAATCTTTTCCAATAGCCTAATTTGTCTTTCATTTAGATTTGTTTTTCCCGTTTTATATTGACTTTCTGAGGGGACACTCCCCGTGTTTATATTATTAGTTCTCTTCATTTATCGCCATCTCCCATCTTATTTTATGAGCACGCTATTCGCAGAAAAGTGTCAATCCTAATATATATAAAACGACCGCTTTGTATTTGTTGAATAACATTCTTACGTTACTATGGAGTTCTACTCTCTTTTTCATAAGAAGTAGTATAAAATAATAATAATTATAAGTCCCACGATAATTGATAGTCCGATTGTTCTTTAGTACCTAGTGAAATAAGATCTTTTCCTCTTAAACCTTTTTTATACCTCTTCCACAAGGTACTTCGATCAATACCAGTCACTTTTGACCATTCTACTAAGGACTTGATTGCACCATCTATTTCTACTTGAATAACTTTTCTTTTGTACTCGAATAATTTTTCTCCTCGGATCCCCGACTTGTATCGTTTACTAATAACAGTTTCGGATATTCCCTTTTCTTTGGACCATTCTTTAATGGTCTTAGTTTCATCCCCAACGTTAATATACACTTTCTGAACACCAACTGGCAGCAATAAATCCTTTTCAGACCATGCTGATTCGATTCTATACCTCAACGCTTTTGACTTATACCCGATATTTCGGACCACTGGGCAATTGTTTTGGTCTCTGCATTAATTGTAATATGACGGTTGAATCTGGTATTGTTCCCTTGTTCCTTTGTAGTTGCCCAGCGACAATTCGTAGGCTCGTATTTGCCATTAACATCAACCCTGTCCAGAGTAAGATGGGGTTCGTATCCATAGTCCATTGCCCACATATAAAAAGCCTCGAATTGATTTCTCCATTCCTCGCAAATTGTAATCCCTCTAGCTCCATAATTCTTATAATCCTTGCTGTTTGGACGGAGGCAACGTGCCTTCATGGTATCCCAAATGTGATATAACCGAGTATTTCTCATATTATGTGTAGAGTTAGCCTTGTTTCGTTCAATCAATCGTTCTCTTGAAATACAACCGCAGCTATTGGCAATTCCTTTTAATAAGTTGTAGCCAATTATGGTTTTGTGAGTTCCACAACTACAATGACATTCCCAATATCCCGTCCTTTCTGCTTTTTTCAGCACAGTCAACCGACCATATCTATTTCCTTCTAATTTGGCATTTTTCCGATTAATGCATGTTCCACACGTTGTGGTAATCCCTTTGGCTAATCCTCTTACTAAAGAGCGCCCATCTCTGATAACTTCCATTCCACAATCACACCGACACATCCATTTCTTATTAACCTGATACCTGCTTTCTTCGCTCAATTTTATGACAGTCAATCTTCCGAACTGTTGTCCTGTAAGGTTAATAAAGCTTGCCATCATTATTAATCTCCTAGCTTTTCGTAATTTACCTTTTATTTGTTCTTTTATTTTATATTAAAATAAAATTTAAGGAAAAAATTAAGAGAAAAATTAAAAAAAATTTAGAAATTTACATATGTACAAGCCTTACTGCATAAAATAATAAGTTGTACACAAAAAAATGAGCATAATTCCCTATATAGAAGCGTAACTTAAAAGTAAATCGAAAGGAGGAATATATTTGTGAGGAAACGTAAATCTTTATCAAAAGAAGAAGCTATGGTTGTTATAGAAAGGATTTCCCATCCCAAAGTTGGGTATCTTGTTCGGTCTCTTGTGGAACAGGGATGCCTACTAGTCCTCCATGGTGAAGAAAAGTATTGTAACGTACATGATCCTACTAAAGGAAAAAATATACTTGGTGACATTTCAATTTACAGCAAAAAGGTAGTTTCAAAATAGAGGTAGAAAGCAATACATGGAGAGGGGTGGTGGGATTATTTATTCATGGAAGAGACTTTGTGGAACAGGTAATCAAAAGAGTAACCGCGGTATCTTGATTTTTAGATGAGATGATAAATATTTCTATGCAAAACTAAATAGAAATTACCCAGTTCAACGTATAAAGTGCTGTAAAAAATAATAGAGGAATTTATATGGTGTCCTCTATTACTTTTTACTCCATTATTTCAGTTAGCGGGCTTTCTATTTTATCTAAGTAATATAAAATACCATTTAATTCATTGTAAGCATCTGCCTTGCTATAAATGTTGTCATATTGTAATCCATTCATTATTAATAAAATTTTTTGTTTTAATTCAACTATCAATAACTTATCTAATAGTTCCATAACTATCCTCCTTCAAATTAAAGTTTTTAACTAAAAAGTATTAATATCTGGAAAATATTAAAAAGATAAAATCATATAAAGGATATCCATCTCATTTTCATAAGCTATCCCTCCATTAATTGTTACAAAAGAAATATTGGAGGCATTTAAAGTTACTGCTGTATCATAGAGTTTTTGCTTTACATCTTCGAGTATTGCTTTATTATCTTCATTGTAGTCTTCCATCATTTTATTCAAAGTATTAAAATTCCCCATATCTGAAACAATGTACTGGTATTTATCTAAGCGACTTTTTTGGAGACAATTTATGGCAAGGATTGCATGAAAATTATTAATAGATGGCTGCTTAGAGAAAAGTTCCCTCATATCTGCTATGTCCTTAATTAGTCCGCCACCATTCCTATATTTCCAAATATTATCAGTTGCCCCATAGCCTAAAATAAATGGTGAGAATGCATTTTTTATTTCAATAAGTGTATGCGGGACAAAATGGTGCTGAGGGTAAATCTTAGTGTTTTCCTTTTCTCTAAGAATAGCGATATCAACCTTAGAATTTCCGCTTAAAGGATCCCACATTCTAGGATTCCATTCTGGTGTTACAATAAACTTATTGGATTTGCCGCCTTTTAGGATTTCCTGTTCGATAAGGTATGATAGTTTATCTCTAAAAAATAGTTCACTTTTCTTTCTAAATAAAATTGTAGCAAGTTCGTCTTTATCGAAACGAACTCCAGAATCCTTTAATATTTTATTAAAGAAATGATGGTCAAAATTCATTTTAATCTCCCTATTCATATAATTAATACCGATGCTGTTTCAATACAAATTCCATCTCTATTTCCATTTAAACTCCGTTCACTAAGTCCCCTGAAGACACTTCTGTATAATAATTCAACAAAGAATAACTAGCCCCTTTATTAACAATCTTAGGTTTAGATATGTTTTAAAACATAGATTCCGTCCAATTTTTTAACGAATTTTTTTAGTATGCAGGCTTTACATTATCCTACGTCGAATAGTTTTTTTTATAACTAGTAAGGGAGAAAAAATTTTGATAAATAATTGGCATGTACCACGAAATAAACGTAAGCTTTACCCAGTGGTAGACATTTTATCATTGTTTACACTGCAAAATTTAGGGGAGATTTGGAATCATGATTTAGCTAGACAATTAAATTTCGAAGCAGAATTGGAGCGTTTTGGAATAAAGAGCGATGGAGAAAGACGTGACCAGAAGGCAGGTGGAGCTAGAACTTACGAATCTTGGTTATATGCTTTAGGTCTCATTTTTGAGGAAACAAATACTGAAGTTATTAGGACCACGCTAGCTGGTGATGCATTGCTTGCAGGAGAATCCCCCGTACCAATCATTAGAAATCAACTAATGAAACTGCAATATCCATCTCCTTACTCAATTCGTAGTGGTGTTGGAATTCACTCAAGGTTTCAGGTAAGACCGTTCCGCTTTTTATTGCAAATCCTTCTTGACTCCAGGCTGAAAAAGGCAAATGGAAGAATTGAGTTGACAAAACAAGAAATAGGTCTTTTCTGTTTAACAGAGGCTGAAAATGAAACAAAACGCTGCCTTGACCATGTGGTTAATCGAATTTTAGCATTCAGATCTAGAGGAGATGCAATTATACCTTCTAACTTTGGTATTTTACATCCAAGCAGTAGAAAAAAAGAAGCCCGTTCAAAGAATGATGCTATGAAAGCATTAATCGATAACGCTAATGTTTTTATAAACTTTCTTGAGTATACGCAATTGGTGAAAAGAGATAAAAGAAATCTACCAATTTACATCCCAGAACAAAAGAGGAAAGATGTAGAAACAATCTTAAATGACAATACCCGTCTCAGAAAGCTTGATACAGACAATCCATACGGCTTAGAAAACTTTCAGAGAAATTACGGTCTTCCCCCTAATATGGTTAGAGATAATCGCACCTTTGGTGGCAGAGCTGTAACGGAACAAATTTACCGTTCTAGGCGTGTACAAACGGAGCTTTTACATATTGCATCAAGGAAGCCAATTCCATTAATATCACCAGAGATTATTGATGAAATTTCTGAAACAACTGGCTATACATCTACTCAAGTAATGCAAGGATTAGAAAATTTTAGACCAAACACTTTCTCATTGTTTGAAATTAGCTATATGAATATGGCTTCAAGTGGAACTGAATATGCTACCGAATTTGAGGTTGCCACCGTGGAGATATTTAACCAGCTGGGGTACGAAACGACCCACACGGGTTCCTTGCCACTGCATCCAGATGGAATTGCTATAACTCCAGAAAATTATAGCGGGATTTTTGATACAAAAGCGTACAAATCATATTCCATTAATAATGATCATCGAAACAGAATGGTGGTCAACTATATACCATTATTAAAAAATTCACATCCTAATTCTAGTTTTTTCTTGTATATAGCACATGGTTTTAAATCAACGATCGGTAATCAAGTACGGCGTATCGCGGAAGAAACAGGAGTAAACGGAGCTGCAATAACAGCAGAAGCTATTCTTGAACTCTACCGTAAAAATAGATTGAATCCTATACCCCATATTGATTTGTTCCCAATTTTCACTTCCAATACATTAATATCATTGGACGACATAAATCGATTTTTTGACTCAGGCATCTCAGTTTCCAATGACCAGGAATATAAAGTAGAGCCCGCTTCAAGAAATCATTCTGTATTCAAAGAAGTTATATTTAAAAAAGGAGAACTGTTCTGTGGAGCTGGTGGGTTATCATTAGGGGCTGAACTTGCAGAAATCGAGAAGGACGGAAAAGTCTATAAAGTAGAACATGAGTGGGCTAACGATTTTGATAAGGATGCATGCGAAACATTCCGTAAAAATATCTGCCCTGATAGACCTGAATCGGTCTTTTGTCAGGATTTGCGCAACTTAGATATCACCAATTTACCAAAAATCGATGCATTTTCATTCAGTTTCCCAATAGAGGGTTACAGTATTGCTGAGAAAAGAAATGCTCACAGGCAAAATAATGACCCTTTATACACATATGGCATTGAGGTATTATACTCCCATCAGCCTAAATGGTTTATTGCTGAGACTGGACCAGGATTTGCAAACATGAAAAGGCTCAATGAATTCATTCAAATCTTAAAGGAAATGGAGGAAGCGGGATACCATGTTACACCTCACCAATATAAATTTGAAGAGTACGGGATCCCTCAAGTGCGTCATAATATAATTGTTGTAGGAATCCATAAAGATTTAGGCTGGAAATTTAAAGTGCCAAAAGCACCTTATAAGAATAATTTTTATGAATGGGAAACGGCAAAGGATGCGCTCGAAAATCCACCTATTCCAATTAATGCAGCAAATCATGAATTCACTGTTCCTAAACCAAGAATTACAGAATTGCTTTCTGTGATTAAACCTGGAGACAACGCTTGGGCTGATTATATCCCTGAACATCTGCGTTTGAACGTAAAAGGGGCACGTATGAGCAACATATATAAACGTCTTGACCCTAACCTTCCATCCTACACCGTAACGGGTTCTGGCGGAGGCGGCACTCACATGTACCACTATAATGAACCAAGGGCGCTCACCAATCGGGAACGTGCCAGACTTCAAACTTTCCCAGATGATTTTGAATTCATCGGCGGGAAAGAATCAGTACGAAAGCAGATTGGGTATGCTGTCCCTGTTGATGGAGCAAAAATTATTATCGAAGCAATACTTAAGTCATTTGCAGGCATTGCTTACGAAACCGAACCATCTAACCTGGAAAAGGATCTTATCAGGTGGTCTTATAAATGATTTAAAAGTGAAAAAAGGAATATCAAATTCCTATTCTTAGAGATCCTTTTCTGGATCTCTTTCTCCTTTCAAAATAATAAAAATACCAACCCAGAAGAGAGTTGGTATCAATAGCGGTGAAATTAACTTTTAGTTGCCCAAAATTAAATTACTATATTTAAGTATTCTGTAAATTTATCTTCCTCTAGTTTAAAGTGATATAGCCCTTCCATATCTAGAGAATAATTGATTTTAGATATTCTTGAGGGAACTGGTTCTTTTAATTGTTGATTTGTAAAAACTGGAAAACCTTCATTTACAGGGAAAACAGAAGATTCTACAACTATAAAGCAATTATACAAATCATCGTCGCTAGGGTTGTAACCGTATTCTTGTAATAATACATTAAATTCTTCGATATAATCGGGGCGGTCGTTTAAGATTTGCTTTATTTCATCAACAAAGTTTGTTATTGATGTGCCGTTTTCAGAACTCATTAGCTTAAAAGAAACAATCAATAACCCTCTATCGTCCTCTTTTTCAAGTTGCTCTAAACCATTTATGACAAGTTTATGTCTTGATGATAGAGTTGTTTTAACTTCGATAGAAATATTATCAAAGTAAAAATCATGTTTACTTTTTAAAGGACCTTTCCATTTAGTTATTGCATCATTAACTCCTAATTTGAGTAACTTGTTTAAAACATACAACTCACCAAAAAGACCACGTTGCATTTCCTCACTGAGAAAGATGCTTTTTTGTCTTCCCCAAAAGCTGGTACTCCTCCTAAATACTGTAAGAATCGATCTATGAATACTAAAATTTTTTGAAAAGATTAATTCACAAATTTCATTTACCATATTAGTGAATTCTTCCTTATGATGGTTTCCAGTACATCGTAAATCATAATAGTTTTGTCTCTCTCGACCTAAGATAAAATGATTTTTTATAATTTTCAATTCTAGACCAGCGACATTTGGGTCTGTAATTTCAAATTGGGATTCAGATTCACTGATTTCACACAAGAAGTGCATACTAGTATCAGTTGATACAAAAATACAAAGGTATGGTGACTCTTCTCCGCTATCAGAGAGGAGCTGTAAGTTTACAACCATATCTGGATTTAATGCTTGCCTACTTGAAAGATTATCCCAGTCATTTGTTGTAATTTTAGAATAAGTCATTTAATCACCTTCTTTCGACTTGTTGAGCGACATAATCTTCAGGTTGATTTCGGCTTTTTGGAAATACGATGCCTAAACCGATAACATCTACTTTTTCATCATTTTCACCGAACAATGGTTCTAACCTTTGTAGTTTGTTCCTTGTTGGTACTGAATCCTTCCAAATCCTATAAATCAACAATAATGGATTATCACGTTTATGCGGATCAGAATGGTGGTAATTATCCATCAGCAAATCCAGCTCCTGTGTAAGGACACCAATCTTTTGCTCGTCTACCCTTTTGGAACGGGTTACGGGTACCATCTTTAATCCACCAAAACTAATTAATTGATTACCTCGCTCCTCATTCTGCAAACCTGGGATACCAACATTCCAAGTAGTTAATTCTTTTCTACTAAAATTAGTTGAAACCCGCCTGATGTATGCGATGATGGCATCAGAATCGAAACCAGATTGATTAGTAAATATAAATTGCTCTAATGCATTCAAAATAACTTTTACAGGTATATTTTTAATTAAGTGATTGCCAGATGCATTTTCCCATGAACCTTCTTTTGAAATATCATTAATAAGTGTTTCCGCCACAGATAGATTACTTCTAAGAACTTCTGGACTTTGAAACGGCAACCAAATTGTTTGAGCCAATTTTGAACTATAAGTAGGCTCAACCGTTCTTGCAGCTCCCATTTTATTTGGTGCTGTTATCTTCATTTCTTTATGTGCACGGATTTTTACTGAAACTTGTGCAGGTGTTATATTATCTTCCTCGTAACGGTACAATTCTTTCCTAATTTCCTGTTCCACTAAAGCTAGGTCCTCAAAATACCCTGCTAATTTTTTAGTTGTATAAACCCTTGTTAAATCTTCATATCCTTCTCTATATCCAAACCATCTTCCCATTTGAAGAAGTGTATCATAAGCTTTACTTTTTCTGATAAAGTAACTTGTCATTAATCCTTCTAGCGTTAGTCCCCTTGATAATGTATTACCTCCAATTGCTATTACTTTAATGTCTGGATATTGCGTATAGTCAAGAAAATCAGTTGATCTTGCATTTAATTCTAATATACTTAAATCATTCAAAAATTCTAAAATATAAGGCTTAACTTCTTCAAAAGAAACATATTTTTCAGGTTGAAGCTGTTTAGTTGTAGGACAGAAATCAGATTCCCACAAAATTTTAAAGATAGAATAAAGAATCTCGGAATCTCCACTATCTAGTGTATCTTTTAAATCTTTTATAATTTCATCAACAATTTCTTTCATGTCTGAGTGTCCATCCTGTAAATGCGTAGTATGGATTAACATTGTCATCGGTTTATGTCTATGATTCCTTTTATATCTAATTGCAGCAGACAAACAAAATGACATGATTGATTTTCGTAAGTAGAACTCATGATTTGATCCCTCGATATCAGGATCGGAAACCTCCCTTACATAGTAATGGGCTTGACCTTTACTGAAGATTTGTTCTGCTCCCATATAATCATCAGGTTTAGGTAAAGAGACTATAAAGTTTCTAGGATATAGGTCGCGTTCTAATTCATCAGAATTTACACTCATGTCAATTAAAAGATTGGCAAATGGGGTTGCTGTGTAACCTATATAAGCGTTTTTATTAAAATAACGTAATATTAAACGGATATGCTCATTTGTTGGTGAGGTCTTACCCTTTTTACCAGTATCCGTACTTGCTTGGTCTGCTTCATCATCAATTAATAAAAGAGGGATTGTTCTTCTAACTTCTTCAGGTGCTTTTTTAATCCACCTTAATAATTTTCGCATTATTACTGGCTTTTTCTTCATAACTACCAGTATCGGTCTACCCGACTGTGCAATTGTATCTAACCGAAGTGTAGTTCCCTCATTAAAGTCACTTTCGTCAGTGAGACGTACCCATTGCCTATTTGCAAGTTGAGGAATTTCAACATGCTCTACTTCATCTTTAAATGGCTCACCTGTAAGTTCACTATCTAATCTTAATTGTGTTTGAGCCCTTAGGTTATTATGTAGTCCTGCTAGAACAATAATAAACCTATACCCAGCATCAACAGCTTTAGCTATTACAGCAGTGAAGTTAGCAGTTTTTCCACTTTGTACATGTCCTATTACCAAACCTTTTGTTTTAAATGAGGGTCTAGATGGATTTTCTAACCTTTCGACCACCTTATTTGACGCATTATCAATGGAGGCTATTATTTCACCCGCCCTTTTTGGGGACATTTTCTGAGTGAACTTCTTTTCTAAAAAGGTTTCAAGCCTATTCCAATGGTACCTTTTTGTTTCATTATTATTAGTTTTTAACCAATCGGCAAACCACTCATCATGTCCTTCTGGGTCTACAATTAAGGCAGGGTCTTCAATTTCTGAGTATTTACGACCTTCTTCAAATTCCCTTTTTCTTTGGATTTGAGGAAGAATTTCCTCTTTTTCTTCTTGTGATAAAAAATCTCCATCTACTGGATCACTGTATTGATCAATTAATTCTTCAAGTGTACCCAACCCTTTATTTAATTTCCTTAATATTATAGAAATTGCGATATTCAATTTATCCACCAAAATACCTCCTTTTTTACCTAATTTTATCAAATTTTAGGTCGTTTAATTGTAAAAAGTTTAAAAATAAATTGAATTATTAAACTCCTTACGTTGATTCCATTATTATAGGCAAAAAGATCCCTGTTTTTATCCCCACCCTCTCGACAAAACAAGAAAAGTTCCCCTTAATTTTATAAAAGTAAGGAATTGGCCCCTAAGAATCCGTTTATCATGCTATGAAAAAGGAGATAGGTAATAAAAGAGGTGTTGGATATGGCTGACAGAATTTCGAAAGAGAGCAGAAGCAGAAATATGAGGGCAATCAGATCCGTTTCCAAACTGGAAGATAAAATTGCAAAGGAACTGTGGAGTAAGGGAGTACGATACAGAAGGAATGTAAAAGATTTAATCGGCAAGCCTGACATTGCCATCAAAAAATACAAGATCGCCATTTTTATTGACAGCTGCTTCTGGCACGCCTGTCCTGTTCACGGAAATATGCCGAAAAGCAATACAGTTTACTGGGAAAAAAAACTGGAACGGAATGTAAACAGAGACAGAGAAATTACGGATCATTACCTAAAGAACGGCTGGTATGTAAAAAGAATATGGGAGCATGAGGTAAAACAAGACTTTGATAAGGTTATCGAGGGCATTATTTCATTCATAAACGATATAAAAAAACAATAGATATCCATTTAATGTTAAAATAGGTGATAGAAAAAAGAGAAAGAGTGAGGATACATGAAACAAGTTGAAACAATCGGAACGGTACTGGATGTAGCACAAGTCATTCAGGAACTGTTTCAGCATACAGAAATTGTAGTAACAGGTTCTGGAGCAGAAGAAGTGGGCGAATATGTTGTAAAGACTCTTACAGATTTTAAAGTCACACATACAGAAAAATGGACGGATGAAGGGCATTACATAAAAATTTACGACTGAAAGCAAAAAAGGAGATCATTTAATTGATCTCCTTTTTTTGCCTATTATTCAGGTCACGTACTTCATTGATTCTTTTTCCGTAATCATAGGGTTGGCTGTATAATACCTTGCCGCACTCCATACATTCCACATCGCACAATCGGTCATAAAGTAACTTTTCTTGTTTTGACAGATGTTCTGGTGGCTCTTCAATCCGAATGACCATTAACGGGGCCCCGCATTCACAAATCATGATTTTACTCCTTTACGACTTTGTTTTCTTCTAACTCCATCGTAGTCTGACCTTCTGGTGGTGTTTCTTCTTTCTTTTTTGCTTTACCTGTTCGCTTCTTCTTTTTGTTTACGCCTGTTTTAAGCATTTCTGTAATATGTTCCTCATCCCATTTGGCTTCTTCTGTTTCGTAAGGGATTCCTGCCAGTGTTTTTAAAATGGCTTCTACGATGACTTTCGCTCCTTTTGGAGGAACTGCCATCCCAATTTGCTTTCTGACACTTTCTTTTCCGCCAATGAATTCATACCAGTCAGGGAAGGTTTGCAATCTCGCGCGTTCACGGTTCGTTAGGGCACGTGGTTCATCGTAATGATACATATGTGTTCCTCCGCCTCCTGAACCTGTTACCGTGTAAGCTGGCGTGTCTGGATGAAGTCTTCTGTATATGTTGGACATTTTCGTTTTCTTCACATTTAAACGCAGATGTTTTGGCAGATAATCCACCCAGCAGTTATCACCAGGTTTGATATGAGATAACATTTCCACTACTTGTCCTTGATGGTTCGTAGGTTCTTGATTCGTAGCATCCTCTGGAATCGGTGGATTTTCTAGTGCCTGTCTAGAGGTTATCCATTCTTCCTTGTTTTTAAAAGGAGCCTTTGGAACTTGATATCTTAACCCTAAGTCCTTTCGGATACCAACAATAATGATACGGTGACGTGCCTGTGGCACACCATATTCTTCAAATTTATATTTATGAGGGGTAATATAGTATCCTGCTTCTTCCATCTCTTTTAAGATCTGGACAAATGCTTTTCCTTCATTGGCTGACTCTAAACCGCCAACATTTTCTCCTATAAACCATTGGGGCTGATGGTGATTTAATACTCTGATACCATATTTATATAACCCGCCGTATTCTCCTTCTAATCCTTTGGTTTCACCCACAAGAGAGAAATCGTTACACGGGAAGCCAAAGCTGAAGCCATCGATCGGTGGCAGTGATTCAATATCCAACTCTTTTACATCGCCGTAAATAACAGAATCAGGATTATCTGGGCAGATATTGTGGCGAAATGTTTTACATGTGTCTTCGTGATAATCATTTGCCCAAGCGTGTTCTACTTTATGTTCTATACCATTTTCATCAATTATAGTCGCTTCTTTGGCACCGAGACTCAAGCCTCCTGGACCGCAGAACAACTCTCCTTTTCGATACGTTGCCATGTCTATTAACTCCAATATTTGTGCATTTATTTTTATTAGTATATTTAATATTAACACATCATGTCGAATTATGACATGTTATAAAGCTAGCAAGTTCTGCCTTCCTTTACTATGATTATATTGAAATACTACTAAAGGAGGGAAACTATTGTACTATCATCAGAACCTGGAGGGTACCGCTTTTGCTGACCCGTACATACGTGGTTTTCGGAAAATCCGAATTCTGTCGGGTTATGCAAGCAGTATATTTTTGACACATATTATGGATAACTATCCAGATATTGAAATTGAACTCATTATTGGAATGGCGAAAAGAGACGGGATAAATAAATGGGACCACAACAAATATAAGGAAATGATGCAAAATAATCCAAACATCACGGTTAAGTATCATATTGGCTCTCCTGCTGTGCATACCAAAGTCTATCATTGGTACAAGGATGGCTTATTTTCTGATTCGGTTACATTTGTAGGTTCATCCAATTTTTCATGGGGTGGATTCAGAGATTTGAAAGAATTGTTGGTTGAGGCGAATCACGCAAATATTAATGATGTGTTCGACCAGGTTAATCCCATTTTGTGTACCGATCCAAATGTGGAGCAGCATATTGTATTCAAAGATGTACAATACACAAGACGGACGAATAATGCGAATCCAACCTTCACATTAGTAGATTTACATAACACTGGAATACCAGTTTCAGGAACAGAAATGCCTGCTAGTGAATTTGTAGATTTGCCATTGCTTATTAAAAATGATACGGCTATTCAGGAGAAAGCTGGTCTGAACTGGGGTCAGCGTCCAGGACGGGAACCGAATCAGGCATATATCAAAGTACCGCTTGAAGTGCATCGTGAACACCCTGAATTCTTCCCTCCAAGAGACCATCAGTTTACGGTGATTACCGATGACGGTCACCAAATGGTATGTGTGGTGGCACAGGATGGCAGAAAAGCACTTGAAACATCCGAAAACAACAGTATCCTTGGTGTTTATTTCCGAAATCGTTTAAACGTTCCTCTAGGTGCAAGAGTTGATCCGCAGAATGTTATAAATTATGGAAGAACAACTGTACGAGTTTTTAAGATTGATAATGAAACCTATTTTATGGACTTCAGTGTATAATAAATAGGAAAGGCAGGCTTCTTTCTGGCTCTTTTTATGCATCATATCTTTTATATTTTCGAAGTCTCATTCCCGAAAAATTTTTCTTATTCTCTGCTTTGATCTTCTTTGGTTAACAAAAAAGACAGGAAATATTCACTGTCTTTTTTTGTTTTCTTATTAAAGTTTAACCAAATAAAGTAAGTTGGTGAACCTTCATTTTTTCATGAACAATTTTTTCAATATCGTTAAAGTCTAATGTATCTAGTATTTGAACACCGCCAATACTATTAAAATACCTCATTAGTTCTCTAAATAACTTAACATTAGAATACACTTCTTTGTCCATCTTCGAAAAAACTGTTAGTAAATTACGAGTAAAGTTAATATTTCTTGGAAATGTCCTTTCAAGCAAGTGAAGGACTATTTCAGCCGAGGTAAACATCACTTCTGTCAATTCATAGGGATTGCTGTTATTATTATCTTTTGTCAATTCTGCTGCCCACCATAATCTTGAAATTCCATTTCTGACTAATCCTCGGTTCCCATGAGTAAAATAGCGTTCTAGTATATAATTTTTAGGATTTTTCTGGTTTTCAACGTTCCACCTTAAAATCATATACTTCCAGAAGGTTACGTGTGATAAATAAGTCCATAATCGTTCGTCAATGGCCTGTGATCGGTCCAAGTTTAGCTTTCTATTTAATTCAATTGCATTTTCACAATCATATGAAACTCTACCTGATGGCATTTTTAATGTTATTCCAATTGATGGAATATTTGTTTCCATCAACCAATTTGTCCCTTTAAAATATTGTGAAAGCCAATCATTGTTGAGTATATATTTTTCAATGTTACTATTGATATCAGATTTTAATCTGGATAATGATTCGTCATTTAGAGACTGAGTTAACATCCTATCCACTCCCCTCCCTTATCAGCCTATCTGCATCGCTAAATCCTGTAATTCCTCTAATCCTTTTGAAAGTGGATCTCCCAACATAAAAAGTGCAATTTGGGCTTTTTTATCTTCAAACGAACTTTTATCATATATATCTATACCTAATTGTCGTAATCTCCGTTTGACTATTGGAAACCATTTGGTATCCTCAAAGCCTGTATCCCCTTCATTATCTGAATGCTCTAATTTTTCTAAGAGTAAAATTAGAGCAGGCATTACTAATGAACTTGTTATAAAATTGGTTGCTACACCATTTTTCCTAAGTTGGTTATAACTCTGGAAATTCATTTCAGACAGCCTTATTACAATCTTGGTTTCGCCAAATACAACTTCGTAAGGCGGTGCTTCAACATCGCTATTTTTCCAAACAGTAAAGATGGAAGGAACCACTTTTAGAGAATCCGACTCAACTTCAGCTACAAAGTTTTTGGGTTTGTCTACCGCAAGAATATCCCCTTTATTTACTATTGTACTTACATTTTGGTAATCAGGATGAAACGTGTCGCTTCCATAATCAAGGATTTGTTCCTTTGCAAGAAGGAGACATGAAATTTCAACTCTGCCTGAAAGATCACGGACATCAATTTCTAAATCAAGCGTGTCAGTATTAGAGCGATAAACCTCTCTAAATCTCGTTTTTGGACAATCCATATGTATAACATAATGTACTTGACCTTTTTCTATAAGATTTAAAAAATAATAATTAGTAAGCCTAAATACTACATGAAATTTAAAATGAGTTTTTGTACGACTTGCTTTAATTTCTGTTAAGAATTCTCCCTCTTTTACGTCTTTAGAAAAAGGAGACAGAACTGCGTGTGGAAAATACCTTAAATCAATCTTCATATACTTCAACTCCTAGTGCACAGATAATCGGTTCTTTTAGTTCAACTTTCACGCAAGTCCGTATCCCTTTTTCAAAAACAATCGGTCCAATGCTTTCAGTATTAATAATTAATTCTTGTTTTTGTGACTCATGGTAGGCGCTTTTAATGTTAAATTTCTCATTGCCGTCATCACCCACGATACTTAAATCCAAATGTCCAACTCCATCAGCAGTAGGAGTAAAATAAATATTGTATATTCTTCCAACTCTTCCATCAGCTACTACGCTTCTAAAGTCATCAAGTGTTAATTCTTCACGCTCTTCTTCACTCTTACTCTTTTCATTGCTTTGTGGCTCATTTATTGGACGTTCTTCATTTTTATTACTGCTAACTGGTTTTTCTTTTTGAACTTTATCTTTTGGGTCCCTCCCTCTTGGGTCTTCTTCTCTAGGATCCTTTTCACTTGGGTATTTTTCTTTCTGACCTTTATTATTATCTTGGCTTGCGGGTCCGAAATCATTTTCGAAATCGTTAAACTCATCGGTTGGAAGTTCTTCTTCACTTATTGCAGTATTCTTTTTAGTCTTTTGCTGATTTCTTTTCTTTGCTTTAACTTTATTTTTATTATCAATATTATTGACATTTACATTTTTTGAAGTGAGAGTAACCGCCTCAATTTCAATTTCCTTTTCTTCCTGTGTATTAATGTCATTATCATCTGGAAGGAATTGACTCACACCTTCGATTTCTAATGATTCAATATTCTCAATTGAGCCTAGATTTTTCACCTCTTTGTTTATCCAAGCGTATATAGCCTTTAAAACACGCTCTGCTTCCTTTTCATTTTCTTCAAACCGTTTTGAATTCCAACGATTATGTTCTGGATTTTCAGTTTGCCGTAGCAATTCATTAATATCTTCACCGTAAGCTACAAATACCCCCGCAAACCGAGCTATACTCTGGAAACGGTCTTTATCAAAAATTTTCATTCCAGTTTTTCGAATCATAGCAATTCTATTTGGTAAGCCTTTACCTTCTATCAAACTAAGCTTCAATCCTGTTTCAAATCCTGGAATATTTCCTTTGATCCATTTTTCCTGTTTTAAAGACTGAAAATAGTAAGGAAGGTAATTTTTTTTATTTGCAGCAAAGTGTTTATTAATTAAATCTTCCATAGTAGCAGAGTCAATTAGTATATCTTCAACATAAACAACTAATTTATTTGTGTAAATTGCATAAAAAAAGTTATCCAAAACAGCTTTGATTATTTCTTCTTTCCAATTTTCGAACTTAAAACCTGCAATGAAAATATCAGTTCCGATTTTTTTTCTATTAAAAAAGTCATCTATGAATTTCATATCATTATTTACTAAAGGCTTATTTTCTCCAGGTACACCAAAATAGCCTGTTCCCTGGGTAACATAATTTCGATAGTTGTGCGATGCAAGTTTTGCTACACCCTGAAAAGCACTTGCACCTTCAGTATTTTTTGTACTATAAAAAACTGTATGTAGAGATGATGAAGCAAAAGGTGCATGTTTGCCTATCCCGAAAGAACCTCCTGACCCAGTTCCCTTGTCTGAAACACCAACTGATTTTACCAATTGGAACCATTTTCCATTTAATTCATCTTCAACACCTAATAATCCAGTGGTATTATAATCACTAATTTTTAAAAACGGAATTTCATTTTGTTCCAAAACGCTTATCATTTTTTCAATTATCTTTTTATCCTTTTTAATATGTCCCCATCTCTCAAGACAACCATTTAAAGAATTTAGTAGACTAGTTCTTCCTGGAAAAATAGAGGATGGGACCATATGGCGACTAAATCGGACTTCAACTGGACCTGTGGCATTTGGATCAGGTGCATCAATACTATTTTGAATTGGTTCTCTGGTTCCATTTATTAATGCATCATCCTTGAATTCCTCAATTCCTGAATCTCTAATTCCATATACTTGCCCATTTCCGTTCGTAGGAAAATCAAATTGCGGCTCCATTCCTGCAATTCCTCCTTAATTTTTATAGGTGTCAATTAAGTGTTCAATCTTTTTTGAAAGAAAATTGTATATCCTCATTCGTATTTTCTTTACTAAATCTACTTTTTAAGTATTTTATTTCAATTTCTAATGAGTCAATTATTTGTTTAACATGTTTTTCAGAATAATCATAGTTATTTCTATTTGACAGATTACTAATTAATCTAATTTTTTTTATTGCTTCAGTAACTCTTTTTTCTGCTAGCCTTTCAAATTTCTCTAATTTTTCACTCATAAAGCACCTCTAATTAATTCTAATTTATTTAAATAATAACATGTATCACAGATAATTACATTTTATTAGAAATTTATACTAAATAATGTAAAAAAGAAAAACCAATCTTCGAATAAAGATAATATTCTTTTATCTATCTATTAT
>NZ_JBALNB010000024.1:0-12363 GCF_036962345.1 Neobacillus vireti | reverse complement strand
GACTAATCGTAAGAAAAAGACCGCCGCAGCGATTATAATCTTTAACCATAGCTACCCTTTAGTTGAAGTACACTTATACTGAAATAGCGCATTAACCCATTTAGAATCAACCACTGAGGCAATAAGTTTATTTCGTTATCCCCAAAAAAAGGAAGTGAAACAATCCTTTTTTAATTGAAAATTTAAGCAATCAGGCTTCGGCATGTTTCTGCACATTTAAAACATGCGTCAGCACATTTTTGGCAGTGTTCGTGGTTGTGTTTTTTGCATTCATTACCGCATGCTTCACAAATTTTTGCACATACTTTTGCCAATTCAGAAATAAATGGAGTTCCTCTGCCCATCGCCTGTTCAAAGTAAGCACAAATATCTGCACATTCTCTATCAAGACGAATACATTCTGACATCATTTTGACATCTTCTTCTTTCAAACAAGCGTCATAACAATGATTACAGGCAACCATACATTCATGAAGTGACTCAATTACAGATTGATATTGTTCATGTGTCATTATAATTCCCTCCTTCAATCTATTCTTTATTTCAATACCCTACCCTCGTATTCTAAAACATGATAATAGTAAAAATTTACTTAAAGTAACCTGCGTCGTTATCCTAAGTACATTTTTTCACAAAGTTTATTTCGTCTTAACATAAATTCCGATTATATTTTAGACGTAACATCCAGTTAATCATTTTTTGTGATACGATTTGTATATCAAAATGCGGGTAAAATTGCGGGGGTACCACAGCCATTGTACCCTTACAAATTGGGGTGCATTTTCCTATACAAATTTTAGTGTAATTTCTGCACAAATGGCTTTACACCAATAAAAATCGAGTGACAAATTAGCATACAATTTGGCACTCATTTTAAGTTGCATTTTTAGTATTTGCGCTAAATAACGGAACCCGCTAAGAAAAATCACACATTTTTTGTCGAGTATTATTTGCACTACTATTTGCCCTTCATGAATATATATATCATGAACCTAAATTTCACTGGAAAGGGGAATCTGTCGTTATGGATGTCTGCATTTCTTGTGGAACGGAATTGTCAATCATGGAGAGAAATCGATGTGAATGCTGGGATTGCCGTGATACGACAACCGAAGCTTATACAGAAGATGAGTAACCAGAGTTTGCAGGGTAGCCTAAGACCACGAAATTTTATATTACTAACTTCATAACACAAGAGACACCCTATCCCTAAGGATTTGGTGTCTCTTCTTTTTTTCTATTCATTAACCCATGAAAGTCCAAGTGTGCCCACACCTGTATGCACACCTGCAACGGTAATGAGCATGAATAATTCCGTCTCGATAGCAGGAAAATTGTCGTTAATTAATTGTTGAAGAACGTTTGCCTTTGTTCGATCGTTCGCATGGACAACGGCCACTTTCTGTACCTTTTTGGTATCTACGTCAGACTTCAGATGATCCAACAGCCAAGCGAATGCCTTTTTTTCTGTACGAACTTTATCTTTAATCTTCGCTGCCCCTCCATCCTCAATGGATAGAATTGGCTTGATATTAAATAACGATGCTAGTATTTTTTGACCTCCCGATACCCTGCCGCTTTTATGTAGCTGATCCAGGTTGGATGGAACCAAAAATAATCTAGTTTGATCACGCATGTTGTTTAATTGAGCAACCACATCACTGACATCGTTCCCCTGCTCTGCTAGTTCCATTCCCTTTTTCACTAAATAGGATAAAGGATACGAACCCGTTTGTGAATCAATAGCAAATAATTTAAAGCCAGCCATTTCCGCTGCCATAACAGAAGTTTGGTAAGTGCCGGTTAAGGTACTTGAGGCGTGAATCGCAATGCCAAAGTCATATTCTTCTTTTAAGTTTTCATAGAGTGCTACGATTTCCCCAAGATTCGGCTGGGACGACTGGAACTTTCCTTCTTCATTTTTCATTCGATCATAGAAATCTTCTGCGGTAATATCGATGGTTTCTCTATAAAATGTGTCATTAATTACTACGTGTAAGGGTATTACATGTATATGATGCTGCTGAATGAATTCTTTGCTGAGAGAAGCAGTTGTGTCTGTAATCCATGCAATTTTTGGTTTGTTCATTTTATCCACGTCCTTCATTGAAATTCTTCCAATGTATATAAGTAATATCTTAATATAGTAGTTTTGTAACTACGTTAAATTTACAAAACTGAATACGTTGTCACAAGTTACACTTGTCATGTTCGAAAGAATTTTGGTACATTGGAGGGGCTTAAACTTCACAATTTTGACATAATAATAATGATCCAAAAAATAGCAGATAAATATCTGAAACAATGATTCTATTTATGACGTCATAGTACATGTATAGATTTTTGATAGGAAGGATTTTTGCATTGAAATTTAAATTTAAAGCATTCATTCCATTATTTCTGGTTCTTATTGTAATATTCATTTTCATCAATCATATGGAAACTAACCCTTTCACAGGTTCAAATAGGAATCAAGATGTTTCCTTGCCAACAGAACTCCATCCGATTGTCAGGGAACGGGCGGACCAATTAATCCAACAGTCTGCCGCAAAGGGAATTGTCATTATGATAACGGATGACTTTCGCAGTGCCGAAGACCAGAATCGACTTTATGAAAAAGGCCGTACTGCCGAAGGAAATATCGTCACGCATGCAAAAGGTGGAGAATCTTATCACAATTATGGATTAGCCATTGATTTTGCGATCAAGACTCCCTCCGAAGAGGTCATTTGGGATAGGCAATACGATGGGAATAAAAACGGAAAAGGTGATTGGAACGAAGTGGTCGAACTGGCCAAAGCATTAGGCTTTGAATGGGGCGGTGACTGGAGCCAATTCAAAGATTACCCCCATCTGCAAATGGACTTTGGTTTGACCCTTGCAGAATTGCAGAACGGGAAAAGACCAGATGAATCAAGCTTAACTGCGGATACCCATTAAGTCGAACGTTTAGCAGCCTTAAAACTTGCTAAAAAAAAAATACTTTTTAGATAAAAAAATTGAGATCCAGATAGTTTGGATCTTTTTTTCATGTAGTTTGAAAAGATGGTTCTTTTGCTGTTATTTTGTTGTGAAGGCGCGCTACTATAGGAAAGAGTGTTATGATTATACTTTATTGCAGCAATTAGAGGTTGTAGCAATTTGCTAAGCGAAAGTGATTGATTTGCCAGAAGTTTGTTTACAATGTTACTAACCTAAATACATTTGTAAGGATGAAAAGATGAAAACGGAAATCAGCTTAAAAGTGAAATCAAAATTCGTTAATAAATTTAAGAACGGCTACCCGCTTATAACAAAGGACACCATTAGTAATCCTGATGTTTTAGTTGACGAAGGTATAACCATAAAACTTGTGGATGAACAGAATAACTTTATTGCCAAAGGCTATTATGGAAAGCAAAATAAGGGAATTGGCTGGGTGCTTAGCCGAAAAGAAAATGAGAAGTTCAATCAAAGTTTTTTTGAAAAGACCTTAAAGTCTGCTTTCAATCAGAGAGAATCGCTTTATAGGAGTTCTGAAACAACGGCATTCCGAGTGTTTAATGGTGAAGGTGATGGAATCGGTGGTTTAACGATTGATTACTTTGATGGTTATTACTTGATTACCTGGTACAGTAAAGGCATTTACCATTTCAGGGAGTTTATTATAGACTCATTGAAGGAACTCGTGGAATATAAAGGCATTTATCAGAAAAAGCGATTTGATGAAAGTGGTAAATATATTGAAGAGGATGACTTCGTCGCAGGTGAACGAGGAGATTTCCCAATCCTTGTGAAAGAAAATGGTGTCAACATCGCAGTTTATTTAAATGACAGTGCCATGGTCGGTGTATTTTTAGATCAAAGGGATGTTAGAAAAACTTTACGAGATGTATATTCAAAAGGGAAACGGGTATTAAATACCTTCTCTTATACCGGTGTGTTTTCCGTATTTGCTGCCTTAGGAGGAGCGACGAAAACAACCAGTGTTGACCTTGCAAATCGAAGTAAAAGTAAAACAATCGAGCAATTTCGTGTGAATGAAATCGATGAGACAGCTCAAGATATCATTGTTGAAGATGTATTCAACTACTTCAAATATGCGGTGAAAAAGGGTCTATTGTTTGATGTGGTGATTCTTGATCCCCCAAGCTTTGCAAGATCAAAGAAGTTTGTCTTCAGCGCTGAAAAGGATTATAAAAACCTGTTAAAGGAAGCTATTTCGATAACAGAGGATAATGGAATCATCCTGGCATCAACCAATTCCAGCTCCTTTGGTATAGAAAAATTCAAAGGATTCATTGATATAGCCTTTAAGGAATCAAACAAGCACTATAAAATATTGGAAGAATTCTCACTCCCTGAAGACTTCAGAACCAACAAACATTACCCAGAATCCAACTACCTAAAAGTAGTCTTTATCAAAAAGATGAAATAAAAGATCAGTTCTTGGACAAGTGTCCGCCTGAGGTGGACACTGTCCACGGGCGGTGCCTGTCACCGAAAAGTGTCACCGCAAAAGCAGCGGTGACAGGCACCGTTTTTTGCTCACCGTCTTTTGCTTGTTTTAGAATGAATTTTCTGTTATTATTAGTAATAATTAAATATTTTTCTTACTTCATTACGTTTTGAAGTGAGGATAGAGGCGCAATGACCATTAGTACGCAGTTTGAGGATAATGAGGTCCTGGGATGATTGCGGAAAGGGGAATTTGCCGAAGCGGATAGAATCTCATTTGTCTTGAAGCTGGTTCTGCTATTGAATAAATACAGAATTGTCATATAGGTATCTATATGGAGGGCTATCTTACGCAAGGGAACGGTTTATTATTATGTTTCTACTGCAGTAGCGAACCCTCGCTGCTGCTTTTTTGCGTTATCTTTCGTTGGCCTGATCCACCTCTAATTTTTCAAAAAAAATTATCCAAAGGGTGAGTATATTGAATTTTGGCCAAGTATTAACAGCGATGGTAACACCATTTGATCAGCATGGAGAAATTGATTACGGCGCAACTAGAGAACTAGTAAATTATTTAATTGCAAATGGAACTGATGGATTAGTTGTTGCAGGAACCACCGGCGAGTCTCCTACATTATCGACTGAGGAGAAAGTTTCCTTATTTAAATTCGTAGTCGACGTTGCAGCACGCAGAGTCCCAGTTATTGCTGGTACTGGCTCAAATAACACGAGAGCTTCTATTAACTTAACAAAACAGGCTGAAGAAGCGGGTGTTGATGGGATTATGCTCGTCACTCCATACTATAATAAGCCATCTCAAGAGGGAATGTATCAACACTTTAAAGCTATTGCCGAAGCTACTTCCCTTCCGGTTATGCTTTATAATATCCCTGGGCGCAGTGCAGTAAACTTGTCAGTAGAGACTATAGTCCGCCTGTCAGAAATTCAAAATATCGTGGCTATAAAAGAAGCTAGCGGTAATTTAGATGACATGGCTGAAATCATTAACCAAACACCTGCTGATTTCACTTTGTTTAGCGGTGATGATGGATTAACAATTCCTGTTTTAGCTATAGGCGGTGCTGGAGTTGTCTCCGTAGCCTCTCATATCATCGGCAATGAAATGCAGGAAATGGTTACACTATTTAAAAATGGACGTGTACAAGAAGCAGCGGATTTACATCGCCATCTTCTTCCAATCATGAAAGTATTATTTGCTGCACCAAACCCTTCACCGGTTAAAGCTGCATTGAATTTACAAGGTATTCAAGTTGGCGGCGTCCGCTTACCATTGATTCCTTTAAACGAAGATGAAATGACCACTCTAAATAGTGTTCTAGAAGCTGGTAAAGTTAATCTATTTGTATAAGATTGCTGCATAGTACCTGTCTTAATTAGGCAGGTGCTTTTTTATTTTAAGCATGAAAATAGACCATCCTGGTGATGGTCCCTCATTATCATCAAAACCTTTTACACATAGCACAATATAGACTTTTCTATTCAATAAGAAAATACTGTGTTGGGATGCTGCTGTTCAATCTTTTTCATTTTCACATACATGTCAATCCCATCCGAAACATCATGCCATAGATCGGTAAACACAAAGTCATATTTACCATTCGCGGTATGTTTTTGTGCATATTCAAACGCATCTGCCTTGATAATCCTAATCTTATGAGCATGTTTAAATTGCGGTAATACATATTTTTTATATAATTGAATGACATCTTCATTCATATCTACAACTGTGACACTTTCCACATTTTCTTTTTCAGAAACCATATAGGCATAATACCCAAGGCCTAGCCAAATGTAAGCACATTACCAAATGCACCATCAACCGCTTCTTTCATTGTTTCGATCTCATTTGGTGTAATGGTCATCCAAATTCGATCATTTTCTAAAACAGCCGGAAACCTAAATTCTTTATCAAAAAATCCGATTTGAGGTATCTGTCTTCCCTCTTTTGTTTGGATAATATCATTACAAACAAAGCCTTCAAAAGACTTGTAGTTTTCATACTTTAGCTCACTATTACCAATTTTCACCGTTGGAATTTTGATGTTTTTATAATATGGATTATCATAAAATTCATTTTCATCAAGTTTATGAATCATCTTTTTAAAATATTGGTTGAACAAGTCCTTATCTTGATTATTATCAACGATATCAAGCCAGAATGCGGCAGCTAATATAACACCAAATGCATATTCATATGAAACACCGCTTGTAACAATCTCATCGATTTCTTTTTTGGTAATAAAGTCAGGTGCATGATTTACTTTGTAATTATCTTCTTTGACTTTTTCTGTTAGTACGTTGGAATGTTTCATTCTCTCGCCTGACTTTTTTAATTTTATCCATTTTTCCATTCTACCATAGAATTTACTCCCTATTCTTCTTTAACTGTTTTCTAAAAATCAATCTCAACAATTCATTCATTGAATTTCCACAACGAAATAAAGGCGGTTTGGAACCTATTCAGACAGGCTAAACTAATTGGTAGGTAAATGCTGGATAGGAGGAGAAACCTTTGAATAAAGGTCGTAATGAACGGTTGAATTATTTAGGTCGTAATCTATTATCTGGCTGCTTGCTAGGGTTAGGTTTTGTCGGTTTTATAGACGAGGCGGTTTTCCACCAGGTGCTGCACTGGCATCACTTCTATGATAAATCTACTCCAGATATCGGGCTCGTATCTGATGGACTATTTCATGCATTTAGTTGGTTTTCCACTGTTGCAGGTGCCTTTCTTGTCTCTGACCTCCGCCGCCGAAATGCCTGGTGGCCAAAAAGATGGATTGGAGGATTTCTGCTGGGAGGCGGCGGGTTCCAATTATACGATGGAACCATTCAGCATAAATTAATGAAGATCCATCAGATTCGCTATAATGTGGAAATTGCTCCCTACGATTGGACTTGGAACATAATTGCCGCGCTAATGCTTGTCATTGGGATCAATCTGATTTATCGAACAGGACGGAAGGAACTGTCTTCATGAAACACAATCATGTTCTGCAGCCAGGTGAGTTGGCATTCGAATCACTTATGGCTCTTCCATTTCTGCTTGCCATTATTTTTTATATCATTACTGCATTGATTTCAAACAAGGGTCATAAACGATGGCCATTTCATCGATACTTTTGCTGGGCCATTGGAATTCTTTGTGCAGGAACTGCACTTTTTGGTCCTATCGCTGATTCCGCTCATGTAGATTTTACAGCACATATGATGGGACACCTGTTACTTGGGATGCTGGCACCGCTTCTCCTTGCTCTCGGTGCACCGATGACTCTCCTCCTAAGGACATTGAGTGTGGTCCATGCAAGACGTCTTTCACAAGTGTTGAAGAGCTGGCCAGTAAGCTTCTATAGTAATCCTGCCTTCGCTGCACTAATTAATATAGGCGGGCTTTGGGTTCTGTATGCAACAGACCTGTACATGCTGATGCTGCATAATACCCTTATTCATGTAGTCGTGCATTTTCACGTATTCCTAGCAGGCTATCTTTTTACTATATCCATTATCTATATTGATCCCATTCCCCACAAGTACAGCTTTCCCTTCCGAGCGGCCGTGTTAATCCTCTCATTAGCTGCCCACGGAATTTTATCCAAGTACATCTATGCTCATCCGCCAGCCTATGTACCGATTAAACAGGCGGAATGGGGAGGCATGATCATGTATTATGGCGGAGATTTAGTGGATATTGTATTGATTTTCTTATTCTGCCGTCAATGGTATCAAGCCGCACGTCCACGGGACGCCGTGTCCATAAGTCAATAAAAAATAGCCTGTATGGTTAATATAGGCTTTGTCTTGATTATCCCAGCAGGTATGAAATAATCTCATTATTTGTAATGTGCAGGAAATCTGGAATATCATTCCGATTCGTCTCAAGTGCAAAATAATATGTCTGACCATGGTCTTGGAATGGGTTATATCGAAGGTTAAAACTGCCCCCTAATTTACTTAGAATCTGTTCAAAAAACTGGCTTTGTGTAAGCATATCCACTGAACCTAAGTGAAAGACTCCTTTGAGCCCATTTTCAATAATGAACACCAGCTGTCTTGCTAATTGTATATCTAAGAGATTATTGCATACAAGATTACTGTATACTTCAATCATTTTTTGCTCTTTTATACTTTCTATAATCATGTTCCATCTTTGAGAATTTTTACCCCATATCGCTGGAATACGAATAATCATTGTTCGCTTACCTAAAATTTCTTTTAGCACATTTTCGCATTCAATTTTATATTTGCCATAATCAGATTCAGCAATAGGAGGGTCTGTTTCTAAATGTGGTTTTGAAAAGTCCCCATCAAAAACATTGGTGGTAGACAGGTAATACACACGACTTCTTGTCTGAACTAAATTCAAGGCCAATTCTTTATGAAACTTAAGCTGCCGCTCAAAATCTCCTCTTAGGCATGAAATGACAATATCAGGTTGAGTTGAATTTAGTATTTCTTTGAGTTTATCAAGTTGATTAACTTCCAATTTGAACTGCTTCTCAACAGGGAGACTGGTTAACGTAGAATAATAGGTTGCGTACACTTCATATTTGTCTTTAAGCTCGTTGATTAACGCTCTCCCAACAAGACCGCTTCCACCTAGAATAAGTATCTTTTCCATTACTATCTCCCCCATTTACTATCCTTATTTGCACCAAATGAACGATATATTATTCACTTTTAACGGATTCAAAAAATACAATTCTATTTCCAAATGGATCTACCAGATTGACCTCTTGCGTATTCCAAGGCATCTTTTCGATACCAGGTCGTAAATATCTGTAGTTCTTTGATAGCAAATTTGAATGAAATTTTCCGATGTTATCTACTTCAATCCTAATCGCAGCTCCAGGACAGCAATCTCCATGATGCTCTGAAAGATGAATGCTGCAACTGCCATTTGATATTTGCATGTAGAGGGGCATATCCATTTCAAATCGATGTTCCCAGTCTAATGTAAACCCCAAATAGGTTAAGTAAAACTCTTTTGCTTTTTCTACATCAAATATACGGAGGATTGGCGTGGAACTTTTCATTGTAATAGCAGGTTTTGTCATAATATTTATCACCCTTGCTTAATTTTTTTCTATCAATCTAAAATGATAAAAATCGTGATGATCTAGGCTTGCAGCATAAAACCGATAATCATCACCAAAAGTATCATGGCCTGCATAAGTTCAGCCTTCGATAAATATGATAAAAATAAGTATCCTAATAAAGGAGTTGTTTGTATGAATATTTTCAATAAAATTGCTCTATTTTTTGTGGTTCTATACTCCGTTATCATTATTTTAAATACCTATTTAGGAGAAACTGAACGAGTCCAATCTAACGTTATTTACTTTTTAATGAATGGATTTGCCTATATTGTTTCGGCTATGGATATGGAAAAGCGAAAAGTGGAACTCTCGAAGTAAGGTAATTGAACGTTTGATTCTTTTTTTCAAATTGAATATAACCCATTTATATCAGGGTATAACTCATGTAATCAAACGTTTGATTCGTTCCATTATATAGCTGTTTTTTCAGCTAATTTCTTTAAATCACTTGCACGTTTGGATATAAATTTCCTCATATACTTCTCTAAAAACAACTTATCAATTAGAACACCAATTGGACCAAACCGCGATTTAAATTGAAAATGATCAATCATTGTTGTACCCTCTTTTTCTTCAATAAACTGGTGGATGTGTATGAAGGACTTGAATGCGCCTTTCACCATTACGTCTACAAAACTATGTGGTTTTTCCATAAATATCACTTTTGCTGTTAACCTTTGTTTTATACCAAAATGTACAGCTTCCCAGGTTACACTGTCGCCTTCCTGCAAGAGCCCTCTAGTAATCCCTCCAACAGCCCTTTCCTTTGTTTTTAATGTAGTTTGAGTATGAACTTCGACATCTCTAGCTAAATCAAAACAAATATCAATGGGCGCCTTTATAAATTGTTTATGTTCAATAACAGGCATATCTAACTTCTCCATTTCTACCTTACATTAAAATGTATTCCAGCTGACTATATATTCAGTTTGCTGATTAGGGAGCTGCAAATTGGGGTTTTCTATAATCCAACGACCTTCAATATTTAATTCTCTACAGGCTGATTCAAATTGACACATGGCAATTCCTATATCTAAGAGCTGCATATCATATCCTAACTTGGAACCGTAATTCGGAGTATGTTCTATATAGAAATGGCAGACTTTACGCTCTGAAGATAACACCAGTCTCCAGGGCTGTTTATTGGAGGCAGATGGTCCAAGCCTAACCATTTCAATTGGGATTTCAAAAGGACCCGCTTCTTTCTTAGATAAGACGTCTTCGAATGTGTCAGCAAAAAATAGCTTATCCCAGGGCTTCTTATTATCTGCCTTTACAACGTATCGAAGAGCTTTGTCGAAGGCCCTCTGTTTTTGATTCGGATAGCCGATTGGTGTTATACAGGGGATAAATTCTCCTTCCCCAAGCTGAATTTCCTGTTCAAATGAAATTCGGTTAAAGGTACCACCCATCCAGCATGTACCTATTCCTAACTTTGTTAAAAATAAAACCAGCTTTTGAAAGACATAGGCAAACTCCACTAGTGTGCTTTTACTATTTTCCGTGATACCTACTAAATATCCTTGGGGATTTTTAATAAATCCATATGTACCCAGCTTTATTCCTTTGTCGCTTACATTATTGGTTACTTGAATATGCTCAATCTTCCCCTTATTTCCAAGAGGTCCGACTAGGTTTTCTTGATTGTTTATGTATTCTCTTATTTTTCTATAATCATTTTCTGATATGGATTGGGTATCAAACGTTCTAACGGACTGGCGTTTTTCCATGGTTTCAATGAGGCTCATGTCGATCCTCCTTTCTTTTGTACTGTCACTTAATCTTATTGTAACCACACATGCAGTAAAAGCCTAGAATAAGCTATTCGTTCCCTCTATTTAAGAAAATTGATAACCGTGGTAACGATTAGTGCGTTTTCGTTACCTTTTGCTTGCAAAAATGATTACAACGGTAATAAAAGAACTTTATTAGGAATTCTATTGCGGAAAATCTCATACTTAAAAAAAACACAAAAAGAGTGATTACTATTGTTAGCAATCACTCTTTTTGTACTATTTATGGGCCTAAATGGACTCGAACCATCGACCTCACGCTTATCAGGCGTGCGCTCTAACCAGCTGAGCTATAGGCCCTAATTATTTGGAGCGGGTGATGAGAATCGAACTCACAACATCAGCTTGGAAGGCTGAGGTTTTACCACTAAACTACACCCGCATAAAAAAATATGGCTGGGCTAGCTGGATTTGAACCAACGCATGTCGCAGTCAAAGTGCGATGCCTTACCGCTTGGCTATAGCCCAATATGTTAAGTTAAAATGGGGCGGCTGATGGGAATCGAACCCACGAATGCCTGAACCACAATCAGGTGCGTTAACCACTTCGCCACAACCGCCAAAATAATATAGTTGAGGTTTAACACCAGGTAAACCTAGAAATTTAATTAATTGCGGGGACAGGATTTGAACCTGCGACCTTCGGGTTATGAGCCCGACGAGCTACCAGACTGCTCCACCCCGCGACAATAGAAAAAATCTTTTTAAATGAAAAAACTTTGGTTATTTTGCTTCGCAAAAAACTTTGGTGGAGGATGACGGGATCGAACCGCCGACCCTCTGCTTGTAAGGCAGATGCTCTCCCAGCTGAGCTAATCCTCCATATTATTGAAAAAGTTGTTATTCGCTGATTCGAAAGGAAAGTTTTTTTCTAACGAAAATAACTTGGTGACCCCTACGGGATTCGAACCCGTGTTACCTCCGTGAAAGGGAGGTGTCTTAACCACTTGACCAAGGGGCCATCACAAAAATCAGTAAAATAAAAGCCCCATAGGCTTCGCCTGGCAACGTCCTAC
>NZ_JBALNB010000023.1:0-130745 GCF_036962345.1 Neobacillus vireti | reverse complement strand
TTCGCTCGACTTGCATGTATTAGGCACGCCGCCAGCGTTCGTCCTGAGCCAGGATCAAACTCTCCAAGAAAGTTGATATAGCTCATTTTGTTACGTTGGCTTAGCTTTTATTAAAAGCTAAAAAATTGTTTGTTGACGTTCTTGTTTGTTTAGTTTTCAAAGAACAATTTCACCTCATGAACACTTCGTTCAGAAGCAACTCTATTACTATATCATTTTGTTGACTTGGCGTCAACATCTTTTTGTAAAAAACTTATTAACATCAATGTATGTTAATTCGTTATTAACGCCGCTCAAATATAATAACACCATTCCCAAAGAAGGTCAATAAAGATTTTAATAAACTTTAAGTTTTGCTTCGGACGCATATATATAGAAAGAAAAAAGCCGACCCACTACTTTAGGTCGGCTTCACCTTTATTTGGTGATCTTAATAATTCCTCCTTGTTTCAAATCTACATGTCCAGGCTTTTCAATCACTACCTTTTCGCCTTCAGCCAAATTTGTAAAGACAATCGGTGTAATTGTTGATGTTGCGTGTTCCTTAATATAATCTAAATCTACTTTAAGTAAAGGCTGGCCTTGTTCGACAATGTCATTTTCCGAAACCAACGTTTCAAACCCTTGACCTTTAAGATTGACTGTATCAATTCCAACATGGATAAGAATTTCTCGTCCAGCATCTGAAAGAATTCCAATTGCATGCTTAGTTGGGAATAAGTTAACGATTTTTCCTTTGACCGGTGATACAATAGTTCCTTCTGAAGGAACTATCGCAAAGCCGTCCCCCATCATCTTCCCTGCAAACACTTGATCAGGAACTTCTGTAATTGGTTTTAATTCCCCTTTTAGCGGCGCCATAAATCCTTCATCTTCTGTACTTCGTATAGTTTGAAGTGCTTCAGGATTAATTTCCTCAATTTGCTGTTCCACACCTTTTTCCGGCGGTTTCACTGTGCTCCGTGGTTTTTTTCCTTCTATTATATCTTTCATTTGTCCCTTAATCGTTTCTGAGCGTGGTCCGAAGATTGCTTGTATATTGTTTCCTACTTCTAGAACACCTGCTGCACCCAGCTTTTTCAACTGGCCCTTATCTACATCTTTAATATCATTAACCGAAACACGGAGACGGGTAATACATGCGTCTAAGTGAGCAATATTTTCCTTCCCGCCCATTGCTTCCAAAATGTTAGATGCTAAATCACCTGAACCCGCTTTTCCGGTTGGAGCTTGATTTTCCTCTTCCTCTAATTCACGCCCTGGTGTTTTTAAATTAAATCTACGGATCGCAAATCTAAATCCAAAATAATAAACGACTGCAAATACGAGACCCACAGGAATAACAATCCATGCATTGGTTTGCGGGTTAATTAGACCAAATAAAATGTAGTCAATTAATCCGCCTGAGAAAGTCATCCCGATTTTCACATCTAACAGGTGCATGATCATAAATGATAACCCTGCAAAAATGGCATGGATACCAAATAAAATTGGTGCTACGAATAAAAATGAGAATTCAAGCGGTTCCGTAATACCTGTTAAGAAAGAGGTTAAGGCAGCCGATGCCATTAATCCTCCTACTATAACTTTCTTTTCTGGCTTCGCTTCATGATAAATCGCTAATGCCGCTGCAGGTAAACCAAACATCATGAATGGGAATTTACCTGTCATAAATGTTCCGGCAGTTAGATTTTGAACATTATCTGTGATTTGTGCCATGAAGATACGTTGATCTCCACGAACTACTTCTCCTGCCTTTGTAACATATTCTCCAAATTCATACCAGAATGGAGAATAGAAAATATGGTGTAAACCAAATGGAATTAATGATCGTTCAATTACTCCGAAAATGAAAGCAGAAATCGTTAAGTTAGCATGCACCATGTTTTGCGAGAAAGCATTTAGACCATTTTGAATTGACGGCCAAATGAAAATCATCAAAACCCCTAAAACAAGAGCAGATGCTGCAGTAATAATTGGCACAAAACGTTTTCCAGCGAAGAATCCTAAATAAGATGGTAATTCAATTTCAAAAAATTTATTGTACATCGCTGCTGCTAATATACCGACGATAATACCACCAAATACTCCTGTCTGAAGAGTAGGTATCCCAAGTACACTTGCATAACTTAGACCATTGACATCTTCAGTAGTAATACCCAATACTGTACCCATCGTTACATTCATGACTAAGTAACCGATAATGGCAGCCAGACCTGCTGTTCCTTCACCGCCAGCTAAACCTACAGCAACACCCACCGCAAACAAGAGCGGTAAGTTCCCGAAGATAATATTCCCGGCATTCTGCATAACAGACGCAATCATTCTAACTGTACTGTTATCTAAGAATGGCGCTAGGTCTAATAGCGCTGGGTTTAAAAGCGCTGCTCCTAACGCAAGTAAAATTCCAGCCGCTGGCAAAAGTGCAACTGGCAGCATTAATGCTTTACCAACTTTTTGCAAAACACCAAAAGCTTTTTTAAACATATTAAGAACCTCCAAATATTTTATATTGCTCATTAAGCGTTTTCATTTATCCTCCAAGAAACACAAAAAAGGCATGAGTAAAAGTTCAATTGAATCAGACTACAGGTATAGACTACCCGTAAGTCTTGGTTTCAATTAATCTTTTCACTCATGCCTGATCGAATCAGTAACACGTAAAAAATTAATAACTATTTAAATTTTTTCTGTATTCGCTGCAAATGCATCGTTAGATAGACTGCCTCCGCGTCAAATACTTTCATTTTTAGGGTTTGTTGCATTATCTTAATGAGCTTCCATGAGAGATTATAGCATACTGGATATTCTTGTTTCAATAGGGAAGATATTTTTTCTGGTTCCTCTACTTTCTCCCCTTTTACGACTCTCTCAATCGTAAAGCGCAAGTGACGAACCAATCTCATATAATCAATACCTTCTTTATCGATAACAATATCAAATTGCTCTTCTACCATTTTCACAAGCCTGCTGACCAGCTGCGAATGCTGATTTACTTCGGATAATTGCCTATTTGTCATCGCACTATGAATATGCAGAGCGATAAACCCAATTTCCCCCACAGGAAGCGAGATCCCCGTTTTTTCACGTATTAATTCAATTACCTCTGCCGCAATTTCATATTCATGCCGATAAAGCGTTTTCGTCTCGATAAGAAATGGATTACTAATTTCCATCCCTTTCACTACCCTTGTAACCGCGAACATCAAGTGGTCTGTTAAGGCAACATGAATATGTTCATCCAGACGGGCATTTGTCTTTTGTTTAATTAGGCTTATCGCAGAAATAATGACTTCTTGTAAATCATTATCAATAAATGGAAGTAATTTAATATAATTCTGCTGCTCTTTTTCGTTTTTCAATACAAAAAGCTTTTCAACCGATTGTGTTTCAATAAATTCTCCACGTTTCCGATTGAAGCCAATTCCTTTTCCGATTAAAACAACTTCATCATAGGAAGGGTGTTCAGCAATCAAAACATTGTTATTTAACACCTTATCAATTAACAGCTTTGCCATAACCTTCTTCTCCATTCGTCCCAACTGCTATATTACCCATGTTATAAGAGACAAAACAAGAAGTCAACGACAAGAGTCGACAGGCCCCCTACTTGTATGTAATTCCTCTTATCGCGATTAAAAAGAAAACCGCCGTAAATCCGACCAATGCCAGCGTATCCATGAGAAGGGTAGTGAAATGGAGGCTGCCACTGATAATTTCTTTAAAACCTGACATCGCCCAGCTTTGGGGAACAGCCAAAGCTATTTTTTGCATAAACTCTGGAACTAGTTCAATCGACCAATATACACCGCCGAGCATACACGTACTTACCACTAGAACAGCCCCAATTGCACCTGCTTGTTGTTTCGTTTTAACAACACCTGCGATCATTAGACCAAAACCAACCACACATACTATCACCAATGAAGCAAAAGGAATCAGATATGTTAAGTTCCCCCACTGTGTATCAAACAAGATATTCATTGCTGCCATTAATACTGCGAACTGAATCCATCCCATTAAGAAATAAGCAATCAGATACCCAAAAACGATCCGAAACTTTTTAGCTGGAGTGGTCATCAGCCTGTTCAACGCTCCTTCCCGTTCACCTTCTTATATCTATAGTCACACAGTAATAAATTGGAAATCCTGATTATTTATTGTGAAAAATAAGAGTATTTTGTGAAGTACTTCACAGCAAGAAAAAGAGCCTGTGATTATCACAGACTCTTTCATCTCAATTATAAAAATAAGAAGTATAGAACGAAAATCACGAAGAAGAAGTACATGATTGGGTGAATTTCCTTCATACGTCCTTTTACAATCATGGTAATTGGGTAAAAGATAAACCCAATGGCAATCCCTGTAGCAATGCTATATGTCAAAGGCATAGCAATCATAGTTAGGAAAGCAGGTACAGCCACTTCAAATTTTGTCCATTCAATTTTCCCTAAGGAAGCAACCATCAATGCGCCAACGATAATTAAGGCTGGTGCAGTAACTGGCGCGGTAACAACTGATAATAACGGGAAGAAAAACAGCGAAAGAATAAATAATGCTGCTGTAACAAGTGAAGCAAAACCAGTCCTAGCCCCCGCTGCTACCCCTGCAGATGACTCAATATAAGATGTTGTTGTTGATGTACCAAGGACAGCTCCGACAGTTGTTGCTACTGAATCAGCAATTAATGCCCTGCCTGCACGAGGTAATTTATTGTCTTTGATCATACCTGCTTGATTTGCTACTGCAACTAGTGTTCCAGCATTATCAAAGAAGTCGACAAACAATAGAGTTAAGATAACTCCGAGCATAGTCATTGTATAGAACGAACTTTCAGTTAAGGAAGAAAACGCAGCTCCAAATGTAGGTGCTAAACTTGGAACACTATCGACGATTTTGTCTGGAGTGTCGATTAAGTTAAAAATCATTCCTACGATAACAGTAATAATCATTCCGAAAAATACCGCGCCATTAATTCCTCTAGTCATCATAATAACCGTAATAATGATCCCGAAAATAGCAAGTAAAGTTGGTCCGGCAGTCAAATCACCCAATCCAACTAGGGTTGCATCATTGTTTACTACAATACCTGCACTCTGCAAGCCAATAAACGTAATATATAAACCTATACCAGCACCAACCGCGTGCTTTAACTCAATCGGAATCGCATTGATGAGCTTCTCACGTAAACCTGTTAATGTTAATAAAAAGAAAAACACACCGGAAATGAATACCGCACCTAATGCATGCTGCCATGGAATGCCGCTCCCTAACACTACTGTAAAAGCAAAGAAGGCATTCAATCCCATCCCAGGTGCCAAGGCAATTGGGAATTTTCCTAGAAGTCCCATAATAATGGAACCAATCGCCGCAGCCAATGCTGTCGCTACAAAGACTGCCCCATAATCCATCCGCATGGAATCTGGTAAATCCGGTACACTTGATAGTGTCAATGTTAGCGGGTTTACCACTAATATATAGGCCATTGCCAAGAAGGTGGTCACACCGCCAATTATCTCACGGCGATAATTCGTCCCTAATTCTTTAAACATAAAATACTTCTGCATCTGTTTATTACCCCCTAGGAATCTATCTATAATAAAAACAAAAAAACGCTCCGACATCTACCGGAACGCTTGACTTGGGGCAAGTGTAAGATAAGGAAATTATTCCCTGTTTAACACTGCCTCGTAGTCAAGCCATTTACGGTGGCTCGGTAGAAACTTTTGGGCCATATCCCCAATATTATACGAGTTAAATCGACAAATTATTTACTTCTTCTTTATATTATCAGGGATCAACTTCTTTGTAAATATAAAAAGCGAACGTTTTTAAAAATATATTAAAAAACGTTCGCTTTTAGAACTATTATTTTAAATTTTATTCCCACTCAATCGTTGCAGGCGGCTTACTAGTTATGTCATAGACCACACGGTTAACATGTGCTACTTCATTTACAATTCGAGTAGAGATGACTTCAAGTACATCCCATGGGATACGTGCCCAATCAGATGTCATTCCGTCAATAGAAGTAACAGCACGGATACCAATGGTATAATCATATGTGCGTGCGTCTCCCATTACACCTACACTGCGAATATCAGGAAGCACGGTAAAGTATTGCCAGATTTCACGATCAAGTCCAGCCTTCTTAATTTCTTCACGGAGAATCCAGTCAGATTCGCGGACGATTTCGAGTTTATCTTCAGAAATTGCGCCTAAGACACGAATTCCTAGACCTGGTCCAGGGAATGGCTGTCTCCAAACAATATCATCTGGAATTCCAAGCTCTGTTCCTACTGCACGGACCTCATCCTTAAACAAAGTATTCAATGGTTCAATAAGTTTAAATTGCATGTCTTCTGGTAATCCGCCGACATTGTGATGCGATTTAATGGTTTGTGCCGTTGCTGTGCCACTTTCAATGATATCGGTATACAGCGTTCCTTGCGCTAAAAAATCAATTCCTTCAAGTTTTGTCGCTTCATCATCAAATACATAAATGAATTCATTGCCAATGATTTTACGTTTCTTCTCTGGGTCAGAGACGCCTTCTAATTTTGACATGAACCGATCTTTGGCATCGACTTTAATCACATTCATATGGAAACCTTCAGCAAAGGTCTTCATTACACTTTCAGCCTCATTCTTACGAAGCAAACCATGATCCACAAATATACAGGTTAGTTGATCACCGATTGCTTTATGAATAAGCACAGCTACAACGGATGAGTCTACTCCGCCGCTGAGAGCGCAAAGTACTTTTTTATCGCCAACTTGCTCACGGATTTTGGCCATTTCCACTTCAATGAAGTTCCCCATAGACCAATCGCCTTTACATCCGCACACATTAAAAACAAAATTCTTAAGCAGCTCATTGCCATATACGGAATGACGAACTTCCGGGTGGAATTGCACTGCATAAAGTTTCCTTGCTTCGTCACTCATTGCCGCGATAGGGCAATGTGGGTTTGTGCCGTCAACAGTAAAGCCTGCCGGCGCTTCGACAACCAAATCACCATGGCTCATCCAGACTACTTGCTCGTCAGGCATGTCATGGAAAAGCTTCGTTTGATTTTGAAGGTTCATTACTGCTTTCCCATATTCACGATTCTTCGCTTTTTCAACTTTCCCTTGAAAGTGAACAGTCATTAATTGCATTCCGTAGCAAATCCCTAAAATAGGCAGACCCATTTCAAAAATTTCCTCATCACAGCGGAAAGAGCCCTCATCATATACACTATTAGGACCGCCTGAAAATATGATTCCTTTAGGATTCATTTTTCTAATTTCCTCTGCTGTAATCGTATGCGGATGAAGTTCGCTGTATACACCAAACTCACGAATCCTGCGTGTAATCAACTGGTTGTATTGGCTTCCAAAGTCTAAAACTACAATCATATCCTGCGTACCTGTCAATATGGCCACCTCTTCCAAAATAGTACTAATAGTATTTACTCAAAAAAACAAAAAAAAACTAGAATTCTCCTCCCCAAATAAAACAGGAAGGCAGAATTCTAGCATTCTTACAATAGCTATAACAGAAAATTCTGCCTTCATAGTCAGGTCTTTTATGGTGACCCGGTAGAAACTCTCGAACCCTATTTTCGAGGATATATGAAGGTATTAAGATTAATTTTACAGCTTATTGTAACAATAGGTGGTTTTACCGGTCAAGCTATTGTCTTTTTAATTAAATTTTCCCATAATTCCCGTGACTCCATCCAGCTTCCCTCAGGGAGTTTCTGATGATAGAGGTATTGCTCATATCTGTCTGTAAGCTTGGACATCTCTCTCGAGGCAAAGAAGGTATCAATATATCGAGCATAATTTCTTAGTGTCTGGTCCTCCTTACGCTTAAGACCATAACGCTCTAATTGGCCTAATAGAACCAGATAGGCCTTTCCGATATTTTCATCCTTCTTTTTCAGGCGGAATTGCACTAAATAAAGATACGGGATCCATTTTCCACGAATCCTGTACATAATGCCAACTGCCCCGCCTGCCATTACAAACGAAAGGAGAATCCATTTCCAATGTTGATCTAAAAAGGTTATGATGCTAAGCCAGATACCATTGAATGTAAAGGATGTATCACTTTCCTTTGATTTGCTGCTATTTTCCTCCAAATCCTTCTTCGGCACTGGTGTCACAGGGGCAGTCGTTTCGGCAGCTGCAGGTGTTCCGTCTTCATTTGTAAAATCAACAGATACATTGTTCGTAAAGCCCTTCGTTGGTTCAAACGGAACCCATCCTTGGTTAGGGAAATAAACTTCTACCCAGGAATGGGCATTATTATTAGTTACTTCATAAATAGGCCTCTGCCGTTCATCATCACTGTATTTGAGAAACTCACCGCCTGTATATCCTTTAACCCAACGTGTTGGGATTCCGATGGAGCGAAGCAGAACAGCCATTGAAGTGGAAAAGTTATCACAATAACCTATTTTCGTTTCAAACAAAAATTGGTCTACATAATCATCATTTTCCCCCGGGACCGCGACATTTGTCTGGTCATAGGTGAATACAGAACTACTGAAATGCCTCTCCACCGCTTTGGCTTTATCAAACCAATTTGTTTCCCCTGCCGTAATCGTTTCCGCTAATTCTTTAATTCTCTCAGGAAGGTTTTCAGGCAGCTGTGTGTATTTTCTAATAAAATCCGTGTTTATTTGTTCAAGGTCCACAACACTTGTCTGCCTTAAATCACTTGCCTTATATTTCGGAACCTTAAACTGAACGGTATAGGAATCAGGTGCGATAGGAGTAGAGTCAAAGCCTAAAATGATGATTTTCTCCTTGGTCGAATCCATTTCCAAATCATAACTTCGTTCAAATTGAACTCTTTGAATACCAGCAGGATAAATTAGATGCGTATAATCCATAAAATGGTGTAACGCTGCACTTTCATCCCGGGTTTCTACCCTTGAATGGATAGGAAAGACAGGGATGACTTCATCTCCACCAAATCGCAAAAGCGTTGAGCCGGAAGGAATCCATCCTTTTCCGGTATAATGGTCCTTTGTCTCTACCTTCCAGTAATTCTTTTCAACGGCCTCACTCTGAAACACAACACTGTCGTCCCCAATAAAAGGCCCGCCCAATTGGGAATCATCTGCGCCATACCCGACTTTCCCAACACCTGTGCCTGCTTTATCCTCTCCGCCTTTATCAGCCGCCGCCTTAAGAAAGGGAACAGGATCCGGCCAAATGGGTGCGAATTTAGGGGAAATAATTCCAACTATAACGCTAAAAACAATCATGAGCACTAATGGTCTCATCCATTTGCGCGTTATCAATGAATCACTTGTAACATTTTCCTTAGCCAAAATCCGGAAATAAGTTAACATCCCCATGACAGCAAAACCTTCAATAACGGTCCGAACGATCGCTACATTGGCACTATATAGTGTAAATGTATCCAAAACAGTTATATAAATAAGTGTCATAAAGAAAAAGATAAAGATCCTCTTTCGATTTAATAGCCAATAGCGGACCAAGTAAACCATTAACCATAGCAGAATGAAAAATAGTAAGGTGCGAAATACATTTGTTAATCCCGCCCAATTTTGAGCAAAAATCATTCCGAAATTATTGGTTAATTCACCAAATAAGGAAGACAGCCAGCCCAACTGGAAGAAGCCATCTTGATAATGAAATTGATTTAGGGAAAATAGAATGAACCATAGTTTCAAAATCGTACGCCAAATCCACCTAAGCCTTAAGAAGGTGACTGCAAATGACAGCAGGATAAAAATAATAAACATTTCAATATGGTTTGTCTTCGTTAATTGTTCTACCGGACGTAACCATTCCCATAACAGCAAAAATCCGAACAGATATAAAAGAAAAGATTGAATGTCTCGTTTCATGGTACCTGCACCTCCGAAAAGGCTGACGCAAATTCTCCTTCATGAATCATAAGCACACGCACATTTCTTGCATTAGCCAATGCAATCATTGATCTTTCCTCCTGAGTAGGAGCTTCTTTTTCCCCTTTAATCAGGAAAAGCGTAATCTTACCTTTTCTATGTCCAAGAAAACCTGCTTTTTCAATTAAAGGTTTTGTTAATTTGGATGTTACTAATAAGAAGGAAACGGTTTGTTGAACAAACATTCCCTCCGTCTCTAACACCTTGTCGAACGAGGTTGGACTTTTTGCTTCGATTCTAGCCAGATGAAAAAAAAGCTCCTGCAGTTGATTTTCTCCACCTTTTATCGGAAATAATGCCCTTTCCCGGCTGAAGGTTAAGAGTCCAATTTGTGCCCCTTTCTTCAGTACCGAACGCAATAAAGAAGCTGTGAAGGAAACCAACACTTCAAAATTCTTATCAGGGACACAATCCATCACAACAAAAACATCATGGGATTGACGCTGCTCAAATTCTTTTGTCATGATTTCGTTTCTTTTAGCAGAAGCTTTCCAGTTAATCCAGGAAAAACGATCCCCTGGCTGGTAATCCCTAACCCCAATCGCCATGGATGTATCACGCTGAACCCTTTCTCTTGAGGCAGTCATCCCTTGATCAAAATGGGTTTCAAAGGGGCGGTAAAGCAGCTCCGTATAGGCAGGATAAACAATGATCTTGCTTTCATTTTTATGAGGTTTTTCTTTTTCAATTAAGCCAAGAATGTCACCGGTGCGAACAAGAAAGCTGTGGAAAATATGCTCTCCCCGCGGAAGCTCATCAATGACATATTCATAGAAAAATTCCTTCTTAAATCCAGGAATGACTAATGCTTTAGCCTTCTTTGTCTGCCTAGTATGCATAAGGACTTCATCCAGTTGGTCCTCAATAAGAAAATAAAAGATCGGGAACCTAGAGTTCCTCTTCACATTTACTATTACCTTTAAGGGCTCACCTGCGTTGTAATCTGTTTTAGGCAGTTGGCGTGTAATTTCTAACTCATTCAAGGAATAGAACGATAAGGCCATACAATATAAGGCAAAAGGTAAAAAGCTATAGAATAAGAACCAGCTTACAAATCCGCCTTGAAACATTGCATACGAAAAAGTAAGCACAATCAAAAAGAGTAAGACAACGAACCTCCATACTTTTTTGAAGGGAATCCACAATTTCTTCATGCTACTTCACAAGCCTTTGTACCGGAACAGGAATTCTTGCAATGATTCGATTAACGATTTCTTCAGGTGTAATCCCTTCAAACTTTGCCTCAGATTTCAAGATAATCCTATGTGATAGAACATATGGTGCTAAATATTGAATATCATCAGGCAGCACATAATCACGGCCATACATATAAGCATAGGCTTGGGCCGCTTTCATCAAGGCAATCGATCCCCGTGGACTGGCCCCAAGATAGACTCCTCGAAAATTTCTGGTCAGGCTGACGATATCAACAATATACTGTTTAATGGTTCGGTCCACATATACATCTTTAATTTCTTGCTGCAAGGCCCTTAAACCTTCGAGATCAACGACTGGAGAAAGATCTTCAATCGGAGGAACCTTTTGTGCTCGATTTAAGACTTCTATCTCTTCATCCATTTCTGGGTAGCCCATTTTCATTTTCAATAAAAAGCGATCCAGCTGTGCTTCTGGCAGCGGATATGTACCTTCATATTCAATAGGATTTTGTGTGGCCATGACAAAGAATGGCTTTTGAAGACGATGTGTGACACCATCTATGGTGACACTTGCTTCCTCCATCCCTTCAAGGAGTGCAGACTGAGTCTTTGGCGAGGTCCGGTTAATTTCATCTGCTAGGATAATGTTCCCCATTAACGGCCCAGGTCGGAATTGAAACTCCATTTCCTTTGGATTGTATATCGATATACCAGTCACATCGGATGGTAATAGGTCAGGTGTAAACTGTATTCTACGGAAGTTAGCATTAACAGACTTTGCCAGTGCTCGCACCATCATCGTTTTTCCAACGCCTGGCACGTCCTCTAAAAGCACATGACCTTCTGCCAATAAGGCAATGAGACTGAGCTCTGCTACATTTCTTTTTCCAATCATAACCTTTTCAATGTTTAATAGAATTTTCTCTATCGTAGGGTTCATTTGATCACGAGCCACGCTACATCCTCCTTATGAGTTACCGACTTAAGACACATTATATCTTTATATTCTATTTTCTTCTGTTAAATTCCTGTAAAAAGTTCGCGCAATCTTCGATAATTCCAATATTTAGCAGGTCAATAATACCAAATAAATAAGAAGAACCTTTTCAAAGGTTGACCTACACTCCCTTATCTTCCTTCGCATAACCTAGTATGGCAGAATAATAAAACGTTACGTTGAAAGGAATGAATAATCAATGTTCCTTAACAATCAGCGGCCAACCATAGCCGTGACGGGAAGTGCCGGAAAAACAACAACAAAATCCATGATAGCCTCAGTATTAAGACAAAAATGGAATATTTATGAATCTAGAGATTATAATAATGCTTTCATTAATACGGAGAAGAGCGCTAAGAGATTGCGTGATTTTCATCAAGCGGTAGTGGTTGAATTCGGAATCGTCTACTATGGGCATATCGTGAAGCATTGCGGCTTTATTCGCCCTAATATCGGCGTCATCACCAATATTGGCACTGCACATATAGGAAACTTTGGCGGTGACATAAAAAATTTAGCAAAAGCCAAATCGGAACTTATTCAAAATATGGATCAAACAGGAATTATGCTGATTAATGTAGATGACGAAAATTCAAAGCATTTACTTATCGATTCCTTTGAAGGAAGTGTCATAAAAGTTGGGATAAACAAACGGGCACATTATCGGGCAATAGATGTGAAATATGTAGAGGGCGGCATGAGTTTTCGGGTTAAGGTTAAAGGCAGGTATGCTCCTTTTTTCATTCCAATTTACGGTGTACACAATATATATAACGCCTTGTTTGCTATTGCCATAGCTGATTTGCTTGGTTTTACTTCAGAACAAATCGATAAAGGCCTGCGCGAGTACAACAAATCGAAAATGCGTTTAGTCACCCATAAATTGAAGGGCAATATTACCTTAATCGATGACTCCTTCAGCGCCAATGTCCATGCCATGAAAGCTGCTATTGATGTTTTGGACAATGTAGGAGGGGAAAGAAAGAAAATTGCCATTCTAGGAGGTATGAAAGGTTTAGGTGTCATATCGAAGGACGCCCATTGGGAAATTGGAACGTATGCAGCGGAGAAAAAGATTGATTTTATTTACACCTTTGGGGATGATGCAGATTTGATTGCAAACGCAGCAATTGCCAAAGGGCTTGACCCTGGTAGTGTAATTTATTTTTCTAATAAGCTAGATTTATTTAAAGCCCTAGACCATTTAGCGGAAGGAACCACGATTTTAGTGAAAGGAGCTCGTAAAATGAAAATGGAAGATGTGGTGAATTATTTATTAGCAAGAAACGGAGAAGGTTAAATAAGGAGAGAGGGGAAAAGGAGAAAGTCATATATATAATCACTTTCCCCATGATTCCCCCTCTGCTGAAAAGAGGTTGATGAGGTAATCAGCCTGGTTACCCAATAAATTTTTTGCTTTATTTACTAGATCCTCCATCTCCAGCGGCTTTCCCGGTGACCCGATTGGAGTGTCTACTCTAGAAATACACTTTTGCCCATTCTTCAGGAAAATTTCAGCTATACAATACCTGCCCTTTGGATAACTGTTTTCACTTTTTGGAATGTTTTCATCGTATTTCCGTTTTATTTTGCCCATCATATCCTGGACTTCAACAGAAATGCTGTTCACTGTAAAGTTTTCGATGGATAAATCCTGCTCCAGCAATAACAGTGCCGTACAATATTCAGCACTAAAGCGCCCTTGTTCTCCATTTTCCGGGTTTGTATATACCAAGGCTGCGTCTCCCTTAGGCGGAAAATATAAATTCAGGGCGGCAACTTCACCTGCTGTAAAACGATATCTCTTTTTAATATCTTGCACGGCATCTATCGGATGCGCATTAGCAGAGCAGCACGGATATAATTTAAACCATAATCCAGGGGTGTCAATCGCCCATGGCTCTCCCCATGTTTCAAAAACCTGCCATGGATCCTTCTCATTCTCGTTGTACATAGACAACAATCCATTCTTTGAAAGAATGGTATTTTCACTTCCCGTGACATGATTTTTAACAAAATGGAGAATTTGCCATGCACTCTGGGCAGCCAAACCAGCATGTAAAGGTTTAATCAATGTTCCAAAATGACTTCTAGAGCCGCTAATTTTAGATACACATAGATTAAGGGCTTGTGTCATTTGATCGATAGAGAACCCTAAATAGTGTACTCCAGCTGCTACGGCCCCATAAACTCCAGCTGTTGCAGTTGTATGAAAACCCTTTTCATAATGTTCTGTACCCAATAGCTTAGCAAAACGAGTCATGATTTCAATCCCTATTAAATAAGCCACATAGAAAGACTTTATGTCTTTCTTTTCTTCTCTTAACGAGAATAATAAGCTTAAGATAACAGCAGAGGGATGCCCTCGTATTTCGGAATGAACATCATCGAGATCTAAGGCATGTGCTGAATAGCCATTAATCAGGCACGCATCGAAAGGATGGACCTTCCTTTCCGTACCAATCACAGCTGCCTCAGCACAATCTGTATAAATCGCTGTATTTACTACATCGTGGAAGTTTGGATCGTATTTCACACTCGCATAACAAGAGATAAAATAGTCAAAAACGCCCTTTTTCAAGTTTCTTTTTGTCTTTAATCCCAGCTGGTCATAATTCGGTGCGTTTTGTAAGAGCCCTGCAATTGCTCTAGTAAAGTCACTCATTTTTTTAATGCATTCACTGCTAAATGAGCGAAAAACTCGGACGCGACTTTAATCGCATTTTCATTCAAATCATACTGAGGATGGTGCCATTCCTCCGGTCCATCCACCCCCATCCAAACAAAAAAGCCTGGAATATAGGTCTGGTAAAATGCAAAGTCTTCTCCGCCCGCACTCGGAACTGCCTCCGCAACTTCATAGCCGCTTTCAAAAACAGTGGCACGAATAAGTTCATCAAATTGCGGATCATTATTTACAACTGGTAAGTAATCTTCCCAAATAAACTCGACTGAACCACCATTTCCTTCTGCTATCGATTCAGCCAATTTCTTCATTAAGCCCGGTATCGCTTCACGCGCCTTCGGCTGAAACGTACGGACTGTTCCTTCAAGCGTTACGACATCCGGAATTACATTCCATGTATTCCCGCCATGAATACTCGTAATACTAACGACAGCATTATCAAACAAATCCAATCTTCTAGAAACAATCGATTGCACCGCGGTTACATATTGGCTGGCAATGATGATGGGATCAATCGAATTATGTGGTATTCCTGCATGACCGCCGACACCAATAAATTTGATTTCAAACTTATCAACACTAGCCATCAGCCCCCCAGATTTCACCCCGATGGTTCCAACGGGCAAATCTGGTTTATTATGCATACCGAATATAGCAGAGACGCCTTCTAATGCACCCTTTTCAACAAATTTCTTTGCACCTTGGGCAACTTCTTCTGCTGCTTGAAAAATAAATCGAACGGTTCCGTGTAACCTTTCTTTCTGGCTGTTTAAAAGAATCGCTGCCCCTAAGATGGAAGTTGTATGGAAATCGTGACCGCATGCGTGCATTTTTCCCTCCATTTTAGATTTAAAAGGAACGTCTGTTTGTTCTTTTATTGGCAAAGCATCAATATCTGCGCGTATCGCAATCGTTGGCCCTGCAAATGCGCCTTTAACTTCAGCGACAATACCTGTTTCTAAATCCAAGGGCAGGATGGAAATATGGTTCTCTTCTAACCATTTTTTAATATGCTCGGTCGTATTGAATTCTTCAAAAGCCAATTCTGGATTCTCATGTAAATATCTTCGTTTTTCAATTAAATCACTTAATAGTTCATGAGACATATTCATGATTATTATTCAACTCTTTCCAATGTTTTTAAGAACTGTTTTGTCCTTTGATTTTTCGGGTTATGGAAAATTTCTTTTGGTTCGTTTTCTTCGACAATATTCCCATCTGCCATAAAAATCACTCGATTGGCCACTTCTTCAGCAAATTTCATCTCGTGTGTAACGATAATCATGGTTGTATTTTGCTCGGCAATATTTTTTATGACTTGAAGCACCTCTGAGACCCACTCTGGGTCAAGTGCAGATGTTGGTTCGTCAAATAAGATCGCATGCGGGTTCACAGCAAGCGCGCGTGCAATTCCGACACGCTGCTGTTGTCCGCCTGATAAGGTAGCAGGATATTGATGAAACTTATTCTCAAGTCCAACCTTAATTAAAAGTTCTTTTCCGATTTTCTCTGCTTCCTGTTTATCCATTTTCTTTGCAACAATCAATGACTCCGTAACATTTTGCAAAGCAGTTCTATTTTTAAAAAGATTATAGTTTTGGAAAACCATTGCTGTTTCCTGTCTAAGCTGATGGATTTCCTTCCTGCTCATTTTCGTTACGTCCACTTTTGTACCGCCAATTTCAATGATGCCTTCGTCCGGCTTTTCTAATAGATTTAGGCAGCGCAGCAACGTCGATTTCCCCGATCCAGATGGTCCGATAATCGCCAATACATCGCCTCGATTAACATGTAAATCAACGCCATCTAAAACAACATTGTCTCCGAACCTCTTTTTCAGATTTGTAACAGTGATCATGGTAAAACTCCTTTACGATATATACGGTTTTTCCATTCGCTTTTCAACCGCCTGTTGGATCAACGTAAATACGATAATCAAGATCCAATAGAGTAAGGCCAATGCTAAATACGTTTCAAAGAATTTAAGGGACGAAGCTGCTAAAATTTTTCCTTGTGCAAATAATTCAACGACTCCTAATGTGAATGCTAAGGAAGTTTCTTTAATTAAACCGATAAAAACATTGCTTGTAGCAGGAATCGCATTGCGTGTTGCTTGCGGAATAACAATTCTGCGAAAGGCTTGCGCCCTGGTCATCCCAACAGATAGACATGCCTCGACTTGTCCTTTATCGACTGAATTCAGTGCTGCACGGAAGATTTCTGCCAAAAATGCAGACTGTTTTAAACTAAGCCCCAAAATTGCCGCCGTAATGGCAGTCATCGCCGTGAAGGCTGGAAAAATCTGTGGTAAACCGTAATAGATTAAAAATAACTGTACCAATGTTGGGATGGCCCGGAAAAATGATATATATATCGTCGCTAACTGTTTTAATACAGGAATATTCGATCTAACAATTAAGGCTAAAATTAACCCGCCAATTATGGAAAAGATCATTGATATTACTGCAAGAAATAAGGTCAGAGGTATGAATGTCAAAAGCTCTGGAGTAATTTCGACTAAATACCCGAGGTCAAGATTCAATTCCATTTTTTACCTCCAGAATTATTTCTTTACGGTGATGTCTTCGTTAGCAAAATATTTCTTAGATAATTCTGTTAAAGTTCCATCTTCACGTAATTTTTTAATTTCAGCATTAAATTCTTCACTTAATTTTTCGCCTTGCTCCGTTTTCACGAATGGAAGAGCAATATCTTCATATACAAATGGATCACCAACAAATTTCAATGGCAGATCACCTTTTTCAATTTCTGCAATTAACGAAGATTTAGAGTTAACATATCCGTCAACACGTTTGTTGATTGCATCATTCATTGCTCCATCACGTGTTTCATATGTTTTAGGGATAATTTCAGGATCAAAATTTTGTAAGTTCTTAACATTGTTAGAACCAAGTACACCTGAAACCGTTTTGCCTTTTAAATCTTCTAAACTGTCATAAGCATTGTCTTTATGTGTAACAATCGTAGCACCTGCATAGGCATATGTTTCTGAGAAATTGTATTTATCTTTTCTTTCTGGTGTTACGGCAACAAAGTTTGCAACCGTATCAATTTTGCCCGTTTCTAATTGACCCATTAAGCCTGCAAAGTCGGATTTAACCCATTCCACTTCATAGCCCAAATTTGCTGCAACGGTTTCTAATACTTCCACGTCAAAACCAACTAATTTACCATCTTCTTCATATCCATTTGGATAGCTTTGTGCCGTTGAACCTGCACGAATGACCTTTTTCTCTTCTTTTTCTCCGCCTTTTTCTGATGATTCATTTGCTCCGCCGCCACAAGCTGCTAAAAATAATAAAAGTGCCATACTAATGATTAATGCAAATTTTTTCTTCATGATGTTCCCTGCCTTTTTTTATATGATTTTGCTAAAAGTAATTTTTCTAAATAAATGGTTTGATGACCCTTTCCTAAATCAGCCTCGCCAACCTCTTTGTATCCTCTTTTTAGATACATTTCAGCAAGCCAAGGATGTTCCTTAGCTGTTCCAAGCGATACGGACGGACAATGAAGCTGGTCCCGCAAAAAATCATACTCAATAAAATCTAAGATTTTTGTTGCATACCCTTTTCGTTTATACTCGGGAGCCACCGCTACCCACCAAATATGCGGAATTTCATATGGACCATGATGACTGCTCCATGGCATTCGAATCGAAGCCGTGGCAACCATCTCGTCCCCATCCTTCATATAAAAACAAATGTTTTCATTGATATTTTTTTTCACTAATTCTTCATCAGCAGTTGCGGCAGCAAAATGGATTCCTAGGTCACGGATAGAAGCATAGCCTCGTAAGGATAAATCCAACAGTGCTGGGATATCCTCATCCTTCGCTTGATGAAAGGTCAAATTACTCACTTAAATTCCCTCCGCCTTTGATGGATGCAATGACCTCATCTACCTTTTGGCTGGCAAGCCCCGTGTACTGGCTTGGGTCCAAAAGTTGATTAATTTGTTCCTCAGATAAAACAGCACTTACCTTTTCATTTTGAATAAGCAGTGTTTTAAATGAAACTTTTTGTTCAGCTGACTCCATCGCGATTTCATAAACGAGGTGATGGGCTGTTTGCTTTCCTACCTTTTCAGATAGTGCGAACATCACGCGTTCTGAAAGAATGAGTCCGCCCTGAAGTTCTAGGTTTCTCATCATATTTTCAGGCTTCACCACAAGTCCCTGTAAAACAGTAATCATGCTTTTTAGCTGTGAAGATAAATACAAACAAATTTCAGGTAAAGCAACCCATTCACTTCGCCAACTCATCGCATCTCTTTCATGTTCCATCACTAATGATTCATGCAACAAAGCGACACTATGCAGGATTGGTTTGGTTAAACTTGCAATCCCCTCAAAGATAGCAGGGTTTCGTTTATGCGGCATCGTTGTCGAACCAACATTCCCTGGTGCAAATGGTTCTTCCACTTCATCGATCTCTGTGCGCATTAAATTATAGAATTCATTCCCCAATTTACCGAGCGAGCCGCTGATTAATCCAAGCACAGAACCATATTCTGAAATGCGGTCCCGTGAAGAATGCCAGCTGATCGTTGGAGCATTCAGTTCTAGAATTTCCAAAGCTCTTGCTTCAACTTTTGGACCAACACTCCCTAATGCCGCATACGTTCCAACGCCGCCTGCTAGGACTCCCGTTAATACACGGTTTTCAGCAGCCTTTAATCTTTCCAAATGGCGTTCAAACTCACTTAATACAACAGCCAGTTTAAAGCCAAATGTTGTTGGCAATCCTTGCATTCCATGCGTTCTCCCTGGCATTGGAGTATCCTTATATTTTGAAGCAAGCCCAATTAAAAGCTCAGCAACTTTCTTCGTATCTCGTCTGATAATTTCATTTGCTTCTTTTAGCTGCAGAATGGTGCCGGTATCGGTAATATCCTGTGTGGTTACTCCATAATGGACATATTCACCATATTCCCCTGAAAGGGATTGTAAATGGTTTACTGTTGCCATTAAGGAATGTTTTAACTTTGCAGCCTCAGTCGCAATTGCCTCAATATCAAAGTTTTCTATTTTAGCAGCACTTTTAATCACTTTTCCAGCCTTTTCTGGAATAACTCCAAGTTCACTTTCAGCTAATGCTAATGCTGCTTCAACATCAAGAATTTTTTGCAATCGATTTTCATCATTCCATATCGAACGCATTTCTGGTGTACTAAAATTGTTCTGCAACATTCTTAAATCCAACACATGAGACCCCATTTGTTGCCACCCCTTCGAAGAAGATATAATCATTGGGATTCTCTCCCAATAATATTAATTCCTATAGATTTACTGTGAATAATGAGTATTCTACCATATTTAATCTTCCTATTAAACTAAATAGTGTTAAAAAATAAATAATTCTGTATACCTATTCCTTACAATTAAAAAGGCCACCCCTTGTAATCAGGATGCAGCCTTTATGTAAAAAAATGTTATTCCATCATTGCTTTTAACGCCTTTGTTTTAAATTGGCATTGCTCCATGGCTTCAGCAAGCTCTGAACGTAGTTGCACTTCATCAAAACCCACTAACTTTTTCCCTGCAACCACTAGCTTTCCAGCGATAAATACGTCCCTAACATTACCAGCATTTGCTGAGTACACGATAGCAGAATAAGGATCAAAAATAGGAAACATATTGATTGAATCCGTTTCAAGCAGAATGAAATCAGCTTGTTTCCCTGCCTCAATAGAGCCAATTTGCTTCTCCATACCTAAAACCTTTGCTCCTCCGATAGTGGCTAACTTTACAATTTCTGCAGCTGGAAAGGCACTGCGGTCCTGTAAATAGGTTTTATGAAAATTGGCAAACAATCGCATTTGACTAAATATATCCAAGGTATTGCCGCTGCTTGGTCCATCTGTGCCCAGCCCAACCGCTATACCAGCAGATAATAAATCCCGAACACGGGCTACACCTTTAGCAGACTTTGTATTCGCCCCGATACAATGGGCTACTTTTACATCATACTTCTTCAATAACTCAATATCGTGGTCGGATAAATGAATACAGTGTGCTGCGACAAGTCTTGGACTCAATACACCAATCTCCGCTAAAAATTCAATCGGAGTTTGATTGTGTTCCTCTCGAAATTTATCCATTTCGAAGTCCATTTCACTGACATGCGTCATCCATGGCACATTGTACCTTTGTGACAGAGCATCTGCTTGTTGAAGAACTTCAATTGTATTTGAGTATGGGGCATGCGGTGCAACGGATGCTTGAATTCTTCTATTCCCTTGCCATTTTGGGATAAAACGGTAAGCATACTGTAAGCCTCCCATTGGCTCGGGTACATCAACTGTGACTGAATCGATAACGGTTTCAGCTAATATACCGCGGCTCTGCATTTCTTCTGCCGCTTCTGCTAATTGTTGTTCGAAATAATACATATCGAAGAATGTCGTCACACCCGCAAGCTGCATTTCAGCAATGGCATATTTCGCGCTCGTATACGCCAGCCTTTCATTCATACATTCATTTTCTAACGGAAATAAGAAGCGGCGTAAACGGTCGGGATAGTCATCTCCTAATGAACGAAACGGAATCATGCCAATATGTGTATGTGTGTTCACCATACCAGGCAGTAAAATAGCTCCTTTGGCATCGATGCATTGGTCATAAATGACGTCATTTGGCAATGAGTCCATCGCACCAGCTTCTAAAATTTCCTCCTCATCTGTTAGTAAATATCCGTTTGGGAACTGCTCCATTTGCTTATTCATGGTTAAAATCCAAGCATTTTTAATCAAAATTTTCAAATTTGTTCACCTTCAACGAGCGGAATCATCATTTGAGAACGCACATTCATCATTCCTTTGTCTGTAATCTTGATAATAGGTGAAACCGGCAAGGATAAAGTCGAGAACGACATAATTTCATTGCTGTTGCGGTACCCTAACCTATTCATTGCTTTTCGCACTTCTTTCAATTGCGCACCTAGTTCTTGTATCGGTGCATCACTGATAATACCGCCAACTGGCAATGGGCATACACCTTGCAACTTCCCGTCTTGTACCACGACATAACCGCCTTGCATGTCCAATAATTGTTTTTGCGCAGCTATGATATCCTTCGAGCTCGTTCCCATTACCATCAAATTATGATGATCATGCGCCCAAGTTGTGGCGACAGCTCCTTTTTCAGATAAAGCTTTATCAACAAATCCGTAAGCAATGCTGCCTGTTTTCCCATATCGCTCCATAACAACAATTAAAGCCAAACCACTATTTTCCCAATCTAAAAATCCATCTATAACCTTAACCTCACGTTGGACATGCTCTGTAAATGTACCCACTTCTGAAATTTGAATCACATTAACGACAGCCTTTTCAGCTGCCTTCACTCTGAATCGTAAATCCCCTGATGTTAATGCCCTGCAATGTAAAGATCTATAAAAATGTTTTGGAAATTCAGGCTTGACAGCTGGATATTGGATGTCAATCCCCCGTTTATGTACTAATTTCCCATCTTTATATACAGACCCAATTTCAAAGCTTGCCACATCATTCAACAATAAAAAATCCGCTTTAAATCCAGGGACAATCGCACCCCGGTCCTGAAATCCCATTCTTCTTGCAGGCGTAAAAGTAGTACAATAGATGGCCTGTTCTGGTGGCATCCCACAGAAAATCGCTAGGCGTACGTTTGCATCCAAATGTCCCTCTAACAAGTCGTCGGCCATCACATCATCGGTAATAAAAGCCATATAATCATAAAAGTGATTCTCAACGACAACGCGTATGTTCTCAGGAGTAATGGATTTCTTTTGAAATTCTAAAAACATACCATTGGTGATTTTCTCATAAATTGACTCCGGCGATTGATGTGTATGGTCAGCTGTTATGCCTGCATATAAAAACTTGGATAATTCCAATCCTGAAACACGCGGAACATGACCTTCTAGAGGCATAAATGGCCTTTCCGATTGAACAGCGCGTAATATCTGTCTAATCAAAGAGTCTGGTTCATTGACAATGCCGTTAAAGTTCATCGCCTCTCCTAGCGCAATCACTTTTGGATGCTTCAAAAGCTGCCTTACTTCCTCTACACCGATATAGCCGCCGGTTGTTTCTAGTTCTGGGGTTGTCGAAGGAACAGAGGAAGGGATGGCATAGAAAATATCCATCATAGATGGCTGGGAGAAGAACGCTTCCAATCCCTCCATCCCAAACACATTCGCAATTTCGTGGGCATCAGCGACAACTGTTGTGACTCCATGGGTCAACACCGCTTCTGAAAAAATAGATGGAGATGTCATTGAACTTTCTATATGCATGTGAATATCCATTAAACCAGGTATCATATACTGATTTTCCGCATTAACCACTTGTACAGCCTGATAATCTTTCATTTCATCCGCACTTAGATAATAAAATTTATCTTTAACAATAAGCACATTTTTCTTTTCAAACTTTTTGGTAAAAGTATTAAAAACCTGTGCATTTATAATCGCCAAATCGACTTTCATTTGAGTTTCCCCCTTCTCAATATATTAATTAAAGGCTGTTTTCGTAACTTTGTTGTTTTGGTAATTTCAGCTCAAAATATGGATTAGGAACTAAACTAATTCCCGCTTGCATGATATTTCAAGTTTAAAGGTAACCAGAGGGATCTTTTGATTCCCTCTAGCATGTTTTTCCAGCTTCACGGGTAACCAAAAGGTTCTCTTGATTCCCTCTACCATGTTTTTTCGGCTTCAACGGTAACCAGAGCGACCATCTTATTCCAATAAACCTTAAAGTTATCTACTTAAAACAACAAAAACTTTTAGAGAGTGCCTAATTATAAGAAAAAGGCCAAGAATAATCTTAGCCCTTTTTCAATGCCCTAACTTATTTGTTCAAAATTCGATTCCACTGATTAATCCAAGACTCAAGGTTTTTATTTACGAATAATGAATCCACTTTATTTGTACGTTCTGCCACATCACCATACGTTTTATTTTTGGCTGTTTCCTCGTCAAGGACTACATTTTTATTGGTTGGTGCTTCATTTAGAGACACTGCCGTTTTTTCTTGAACTTCCTGATTTAGTCTCCAATCGATATACTTATATGCTAAGTCTTTATTTTTTGAGTTTTTGTTGACGTTAATTGTATTAAAGTTTGCATATGTTCCAGACTCAGGGACAACATAGGCCACATCTGGATTAGATTCTGTAATAATCGGAACAGCAAAGTCGCCGACAACAGCTGCTGCAATTTCTCCCGATTGGAACATGTTGGCTAAATCCGAAGATTTGCTATACGTTTTTACAACGTTCGGAGCTAGGTCTGTGATTGCTTCAAATGCTGCTTTTCCATTATCACTTGTAATGTCTGCCTTCTTATGGCCGCTTGCTACATATAGCATAGCTGGACCAAATGTGGTAGTAATGTCAGGAATCGAGATTTTCCCTTTTAAAGAAGAGTCCCATAAATCATCCCATTCCTTAATCTCTTTACCGGCTGACTTTTTATTATAAACAATCCCGATACTGTTCAACGTGTAAGCTGGGCCAGAACCATCCGCAGCTAAATCTTTTGCACTATCGATTAAGTTGTCCATGTTAGGAACATTCTTGCTGTCGATTTTTTCAAATAAGCCAGCTGAAACACCATCAGCCGCATTTGATTGGGACAATTCAATTACATCAACCGTTGAGTTGGGATTGCTTTTCAATTTTGTTAAACGCTCAGAGCTTGTACCTGTTTCTAACACAATGTCGACATTGTATTTTTCTTCAAATGGTTTGAAAACATGTTCTTGCATTTTATCTTCTTCCAAGCCAAATGTTGAAATGACCAATGTCTGAGGTTCCTTATTTGCAGATTTGTCATCTCCGCCGCCACCGCCGCATGCAGCAAGGATACTAGCTGTTACGAAAGTTAAACTTACTAATCCTAATTTCTTCTTCATTTGTGTAATCCCCTTTTCTTAGATGTCTTTAAACGATGATTAGCTTGTGAGCTGGAATAGTTAATGATACTGCGTCACCGACTTGATAAACCACATCATCAGCTCTATTTGCGATTAGGGTACCAATGGAAGTTTCAACTTCATATTGATAAGACTTACCTAGGAAGGTACGGACTTTTATAATCCCTGACACCGAATTTTCAGTATGATTGGCTGCCTTTGCTGTTATTTCGATATCATCTGGACGAATGGTTCCTGTTCCTTTTCCTGGTTCCCATTCACGATTACTTGTGAAAACTGTTCCATCAATAGCTTTATATTTCCAATCTTCAGTCGGTGTTAAATCAAAGAAGTTCTCAAACCCGATAAAACGAGCAACGAATTCCGTTTTTGGATTATTATAAATTTCTTCGGGTGTATCAAACTGTTCGATTACACCTTTATTCATAACAGCCACCTTGTCTGAAATCGAGAAACATTCCTCTTGATCATGTGTTACAAATACTGATGTAATCCCTAATTGGCTTTGAATTCGTTTAATTTCAATACGCATCGATAAACGCAATTTCGCATCCAGGTTACTTAAAGGTTCATCTAATAATAATAATTTCGGCTCGATCACTAAAGCGCGAGCTAAAGCCACTCGTTGTCTTTGTCCGCCTGAAAGCTGTTTGGGATAGCGGTCACTGAGCGCTTCTAAACCTGTAATCTCAAGAATATTTTTTACCTTTTTATCAATGCTATTCTTTTTTTCCTTGCGTAATTTTAATCCGAAAGCGACATTTTCCTTAATCGTAAGGTGAGGAAACAAAGCATAGCTTTGAAACACCATCCCAAATTCGCGTTTATGAACGGGAACCTTTGTTAAGTTTTGATTATCAACAAGAAACTCACCATCATTCGGCTCGATCAAGCCAGCAATGACCCGTAAAGTGGTTGTTTTCCCACAGCCAGATGGCCCTAATAAGGAAACCAATTCTCCCTTTTCAATCGATAAATTTAAATCTTTTAAGATATTGTTTTTGTTATCATAACTCACTCGAATATCTTTTAATTCAACATAGGACATAATGCTGTGTTACCCCCTTCGCTGTTAACCTCTTAGATGTTCCTATGAAATACTTGCTAATCCTAGTGTCTTCTCAATCACATACATTAGTACAATCGTACCAAGCATTAAAACAACGGATAATGCAGAAACAGATGGATCGTAGTTGTATTCGATATAATTCATTAAGCTAGTTGGCAGCATGGTTACACCTGGGCCGGATAAAAACTGCGAAACAGGTATATTATTGAAGGAATTAATGAATGCCAACATGAAAGAAGCAAAAATTCCTGAAGTAATGTTCGGTAATACTACTTTGATAAACGTTTGTAACTTTGTACAGCCTAACGTCCACGAAACCTCTTCAATTGAAAAATCTAACTGCTCAATGGTTGAACCAACCACTCGAATGACGTATGGTACAGAAATCAAGAAATGACCTAATAACAATCCTTGAATGATAGGAAATTGAAACTGAATTACAATAAATTGATACATAGAATATCCGACTACTAAACCCGGTACAATCGTTGGGGAAAGGAAAAAGCTCTTAATCCAATTTCGTCCAAACACCCTGTGACGTGCCAAAGAATAAGCAGCTGGAACTCCAATAACTAGCGCCAAGAGCGTTGCAATAAATGCTACTTGTAAACTTAGAAAAAAGCTGTCCATAAAGGATTCATTGTTAAATACCTTACTGTACCAGTCAAGAGTAAAACCTTGAATAGGAAATTGAATGGTTGAATTTGTTCCAAATGATGTCACGATGATAATGAACAATGGAACCAAAAGAAATGCAAAAACAAGGCCTGCAAAGATTTTTAAACTGATATTTTTACGCATTTGCCTCACCTCTTTTATCCATGCGACTTGCAATCCAGCTGAATAATTTCATCACAATTAAAGTGGCCACAATCATAATCAAGGCAATGACACTTGCACCTTGCCAGTTCCCTAATGCCGTTGCATTTTGATATAAGAAGGTAGCTAACATAATGTTTCGGTTTCCGCCTAATAATTGGGGGGTTGTATAGGCTGTCATACTTCCTGTGAAAACTAAAATACTGCCAACAATAATCCCCGGTACGCTTAATGGCAATATCACCTTCACAAAAGCAATCAAGCGATTGGCGCCTAAAGTTTCTGCCGCCTCCATTATTTCAGAATCGATGTTCTCTAATATTCCTACTAACGTAATGACCATTAATGGTAAGAAGAGATATACAGAGCCAATGATGACGGCGAATTCTGTATAAAGTAAAGTAAGTGGTTTAGAAAGTAAACCCATATTCATTAAAGCATTGTTTACTATTCCGTCTTGTCCCAATATCGTAATCCAAGCAAAACTCCGCACAACTGAATTTGTTAACAATGGGAACAATGTGATCGACATCAATAAGCCGCGCCATTTTTTGGGACTTTGGGAAATGTAGTAGGCTGTTGGAACTCCCAGCACTACACAAATCAGCGTGGCAATTAGTGAAACCTTAATCGTCCGCCAAAAGATACCAAAATTATACTCATCCAAGAAGAAGGAAGTATAATTTGACAAGGTGAAACCTCCATTAAAGAACGTCGGAAAAATCGTGGAAATCAGAGGTAACACCAAGAATAAAATCAAGAGAATCATTCCTGGAGCTAAGATGAGATAAGGGATTCTTCGCTGTGTCATTTCTGGCCTCACTTTCCAATTCAAAAAAGTAATATTTTTATGATTCCGGTTTAATCTATCTCTTACACTTTTAAGATTATAAAGAATAAAATGCTAGTTGGCAACCACAAATACGAATAATAATATCATATTTTATATTATTGTTCGCGAATTAACAGGTATTGCCACAAAAGAAACCTAGTGACCATGAACAAGAAACACGTTTTTACGAAGGTTGGAAGATAGGCATAAAAAGTTCATTTTCCTAGAAACATAATAAAAAAAGGCTGTAAATGATATTCTTATCATTCACAGCCTTCCACTGACTTTATTCTTCAACTTCCACTATTTTCTTTCGTCTAACCAAAACAGTAATTCCGATGCCCATTATTCCGAATAGCCCAATTAACGAGCCTGCAAATAATGATTTATTTTCATAAAACTTCACTAAAGCTGTCTTCTCGGCAATTTCAAACGGAATGACTGTAGTTATTTCATTTCTTGCTTCATCAAACGCCGTAACTTCAACTTGATATGATTTGATTTCTGAGAAAGTTGCCGTAAAGACGGAGACTCCATTCTCATCTGCAGTTTCATCAAAATTATACAGCTTGCCATTAACCATAATGGATTTGATCGTATCGCTTGGATTATCAAGGGTAATTGCTGCTTTAACAGAATCGTAGTATATCTCATTACGTTTAATTCCATCGTAGATTACCTTTGGAGCCGTTTTATCAATCATAAACTCGACACTTAATTGCTGAATATTACCTGCTTTATCCTTAACTTCGAAGAACAACACATGTTTCCCCTCAGAAGTAATCGGATCGCCAAGATTATATTCTTTGCCGTCCAAAGTTAGAGCGATGATGTCATATTCACTAAAATCCTCAATCAATAATTCAGGTATTAAATCTTTGTTAAAATACTCATTGGAAACAGGTTCTTTAAACTTGATGACCGGTGACGTTTTATCAATCGTAAAGACAATGGTTCTCGTACTGACATTGTTCGCTAAATCTGTCACGGTCGCTTTGAAAACATAGTCTCTTTCCAACTCAAGTTTCGTCCCGTTTTTGTATGGAGCACCGTTCAACGTTACAGATGTTCTGCTTGGATCTAAATGAATATCAGAATAGGTAACGTTAGGTGACAAGTTCTCATTGAAGAACCCATCAAGTATGCCCGTAATCGCCAAAATCGGCTTTGTCGTATCCAAAGTAAACTTAATTTCCAATGTTGTTTCATTTCCTGCTTTATCCCGAGCCAAAACGTTAAAGTGATAAAGCATTTCCTTTGATGCAGTCGGAGCCGTTCTGCCGGCATCGGCACCGTTTAATGTTATAGAGACGATCGAATCATCTTTCTGATCTAGAGCAAATTCGGGTGTAAATATTTCGTTTATAAATTCACCGTCTTTAATAACCCTGCTTTGCCCTTTAAATTTAGGGGTGATGACTGGCTTCGTCTTATCAATCGTAAAACTCACTTGATGCGAAAAGCTATTTCCGGCTTTATCGGTTGCTTCTACCAGGACATGATAGTTTCCCTCTTCACTAAAATTGTGACTAAGCGTTGCGGTGTTGCCGCTGACACCGAAGCTGCCGGTTTGATAACGGGCACCATCTCTTGTTACCGTTATTTTGTTCATGTCTAAGTTTACGTCACGAATGGCGACATTCACCCGCTTATCCTCATTATAATAAGCGTCTTGATTCACACCCGTAATTTCAATGGCAGGTTTTGTTTTATCAATCGTGAATGTACGGTTTACAGTCACAGGGCCATTGCCAGCCTTATCGGTTGACTTAACAAAGATGGAGTACAACCCATCTTCGGCAAAATTATGGCCAATGACAGAAAGCTGTTTTTGATTCGTGATAAATGCACCCAAATCATATGGCTTATTATCTTTTGTTACTGCCAGTTCAACTGTATTTGTTGAAAAATTCTTCTCATTAACGGATATTGTTACGTTTTTGTTCGCTGGGTTAAAGGAGTGATCTTCCACACCCTCGACGTTTACAACAGGCTTTGTTGAATCAACAATAAAACTTATCGGTCCATGGATGGTTTTTCGCTTTGCTTTATCACTGGATTCCAAAGTCACTGTATAGTTTCCTTCTTCTTTAAACGTATAGCTTAGTGCCCCTTCTGTAGGATAGCTTAATGCAATATCACCAATGCTATAAGGCTCCCCATCTTTTAACACGTTCAAGTTTGTATTAGAAATGTCGATGTTGGTATCTTTTACCCAAAATGATGCTGTTGTACTTTGGTAATTCCTATCACTCTCAATACCATCACTTGCTACTATCGGATTGATCGTATCGATGGTAAAGGTTACGGATTTTTCATCTGCAATGTTTCCGGCAGCGTCTTCCGCGATCACTGTGATGAAATACTCATAGTCATCCGTAAAATGGTAGGTAAGACTGGATATTTCAGCAAAGTTTCTCCACTCACCAATCCATATCGATTTACTTTCATTCGTAACTGTATTTTTTTCTATTACCTCGTATTGGACCTTGTTGTTTGCAAAATTATGTTCATTCACTACGATTGAAACTTTTTTGCTCTCAGCGTCGTATGAATGGTTTTTCACCACTTCGTTGGTTGTCACTTCGATAATATCAATCACAGGTTTAATCGTATCGACCGTGAACGATAACTTCATATCAGAGGCTTTGTTTCCAGCCTTGTCCTCTGCTGTTACTGTAATCTGATAATCTCCGTCTTCCGTAAAATTTAAAGCAAGTTCAGATTGTTCACCTGAATTCACAAACGTTTCTTCTTTTATACTTTCATCTTTCTGAACTGTAACGGTCACGTTGTTTGTTTCATGGTAGGTTTCGTTAACCCCGATGACAACCTCACCGTTTTTTACAAAATCACCTTCGTTCATCCCAGTGAACTCAATCTTTGGTGCAGTTCTATCGATGGTAAACTCTACTGTTTTCGAGCTCACTTTTCCAAATCTGTCTTCTGCGGTAACTTTAAGCTGATAAACACCTTCATCTGCAAAAGTCAGCTTCATTTCTCCTTTATACAGCCACTTGAAGTAATCATAGATGTCCCAGTCATTTGGCTTAATTTCAGTGACCTGATCACCATTTGTTCTTGTCATTTCAAGGGTTGTTTTCTTTTTATCAAACGTGAAGTCGTTGACGATGACCGTTACATCCACAGCTTCACTGTTGTAATGTTTCTGATGTTCAACCCCTTTAAAATGAATATCTGGGTTACCGGTATCAATCGTAATGGTTTTCGTTAGAACACTTTCATTGCCAGCTTTATCCTTAGAATCTACTGTAATTTCATAGACTCCATCTTCCTTCAATAAATGCTGTGCTGCAACGGTATCACCGTCTCGAACAAAAGGAGCGAACTCATACACTTCTCCATTTTTCTTTACACTAACGTTGTAAAACTCATGGTGCTTATCGGTTAGTGTTAGTTTTACTGTTTTCTCGCCATCTACTACTATTTCATCTTCTGCCAACACTGTACCATCCAGGGTAACAACTGCCATCGGATTGGTATTATCAATGGTAAAAGAAATGGATTTTGCTGGTGCAGCTTGTCCTAGTTTATCGGTTGAAGTGAGGGTAATCGTATATTTTCCCTCTGCCGTAAAGGTATGGTTTGCCACAGCCTTTGTGCCTGATACACCATTCAACTGAATACTTTCTGAATATGTCGCACCATCTTTCTCGACTATTAACGTTGTTTGCGTTAAATCAAGGGTTAAATCTTCAACCGATACCGTTACTTCTTTTCTACCTTTATCCGAGTTGTAAAATTCCCCTGCACTTACTCCAGTGATTTCCAATGTCGGCGCAGACTTATCAATAATAAACTTCAAATTTTTAACGGATGTATTCCCCGCTTTATCAGTGGCGCTTAATTCAAGTACATAGACACCTTCATTGGTGAAAGAATGTTTTTTATAGGCCTCTTCACCCTTATAGGTGATCACTTGGTTGCCAGTCGTTACCTTTAGTTCCGTATTACTTTGCTCAATATTCGTATCGGTCACGACAATCCCAGCTTCTTTGGATTCACTGTATTTGCCTTGATCGGTAACACCATTTATCTCCAGGGCCGGCGCTGTTTGATCAATCGTAAAACTGGTGACCCCTAAGTGATGTCCAGGATCAATATTTTGTCGGTCCTTTACGGTAACACTTACCTTATACTCCGCATCCTCTGTTAGGGTGAGGACTGCTGTTTTCCCTTTTCTTTCGAAACTTTTTACTTCCGTCGTCGTTATGCCATTTATCGTTTTCTCAATGGCTGCACTTGCTTCATAAATCAGAATGTCACTTTCAACTTTCAGTTCAACCTGTTTATAAAAACCACTATCGTTTTTATCTGTAATCGTTAATCTTGGGCCTTGTTTCACAATACCAAAGGTTACTTTTACCTGATCACTTTTATTTCCTGCTTTATCAGCGGCAACAATACTTACTTCATAAAACCCAGTATTATCAAAGGTTAGGAATGTTTCATTCTCATTCCAGAGAGGTGCTTGTGCTGGTTCATAGGGGATCCCATCTTTTAAAATTGAAATCGTATCCTTTCCAGGAGTAAAACTGCTTTCAGTTACTTTAATATTCATCGAGACTGGCTTGTTCGTAAAATCTCCGTCTCTAAATTTGCCTTTTTCGAACCAAGGAGTAACATTCACGATAGGTTTAACGGCATCTCGATTTATCGTAAAGGTGTTGATTGAAGCAGGGATATTCCATGAATTTTCTTCAGCAAATTCCACGTTTACATGTAAGCTTCCCTCGGGATGATCTGGTTGTAATGGGATGGTAATCAAATATTCACCAAAAAAACCTGACTCAGAATCCTTTATTTCCTCAATTTGGGCATTTTTGATTTCACTGCCCTGGTAATCAGCTTTAACAGTAAACGGTGCTTCTGCCGCTGTAACCATTTCACCTTGACTGTTATTTGCAAAGTCCTCCTTTAAATCTACCTTAAAGGTAATACTATCTTTATTCGTCACCCAGTCTGGCTGACCCATCGTTCCCATTTCCCACTTTTCTTCATTAAATACGATAAATCGCTTCGCTCCATCCAGCGAAAAAGCATTTGTGCTAAATACAAACACTGAAATGAGCAAAAGGCTAAGTGATAATATCCAGATGACCTTCCTTTTACTTTTGTACTTTCTAGCTATACTTTCTGCCATTCTACTAAACTCCCTTTAGATGATCGTGGTGGAATGAACAACGATCACATCTACCTCTTTTTTAAAATAATTTTCTTCCTCTAGTAATATTGAGGTTTCCTCCATATCGGCGCACAATGAGGTTGTTTCGTCCAAATCCACAGTTAACAAGGTGGTTTCTTCCATATATCCATCACCAAGTAAGGCCGTTTCTTCGATCTCACTGTTCATAAGCTCCGTCTCTTGACTAGCTGCCGCCTCGTTGGCATACTGCTTTTTTAACATGATTTCTTTTGTCAGCTTCTTTTCCTTTAATTCATCCTGGGCTTTTCGCTTTTTATGTAATCTTTTTCGAAGGCTTATACCCGTTAAGTCCTCGACCACTTGCGCAATGCCTATTTTGACGTAGAGAATGATGGAGATGATCAGGGTAATCACCGCCCCGGCCATTCCCCCATAAAGCATAATTTGGTACTCCATTTCTCCTTCCCCTTTCTAGTTAATACTAAGGTTATCAAACCTCCTTTTAAGCTTTTTAAAAGCTTCATCCTCTCCTGCTCCATCCAAGGTATTTGCTTGTTCATAAACCAGCTTCGCGGCTTGATAATTTCGACTGCCCTCAGCTTTACCTTGTTCAACATCTAGCAATAAATTTCCAAGTTTCACATAGGCATCGATACTTTTTGGGTAGTCCTTTATCGCCTTTTGGAATTGCTCCACAGCGCGGGCTGACTCACCCATTTCTTGATAAATCACACCGATTTTGACTAAAATTTCTTCTTCATTACCCGCATTTAAATCCGAAAGGTTCTGATAATGCTGTATTGCCTGCTCGAAATCTTTTTGGGCCGTCACTTTGTCTTTTGAATTAACACCTCTGCTATAGAAGGCTTGCGCTAATTTTTGTTCAAAATCCAATTCATATTTGACTAATAAGTTCTCATTTTCGATTAACCGGAGAACATCGTAGGCTTTTTCAACAATTTCAATGGCTTTTGTATTGGCGTCGGCAATTTGCCCTTTATACGAAATGTAAATATTCGCTAAAGAATTATAGTTATCGATTTTTTTTCGTTCATTTGGCAGCTGATCATTAAATTTTTCAAACTCTCGCAGATTTTCGGAGAACTTTTTATAGTCAATATTCATTGAAATCATCGTTGTCGCTAATGCTTCATAATACTGTACGTCTGGAATTTCTTCGGGATCAACTTGATGAAAATGCTTTAGGGCTTCCGAGTAGTTGCGTTTGATATCAAAATATGTCATCCCCATCTTAAAGCGGACCTCATTATTCTCATGGATATTTCCGTACTCATCCTCGATATAGGCTTCGACCTTTGCTAATCCCGTATCACTTTCATTACGGTTGTTATATAAATCTAGTAAATGGATGTAGGCCTCTGCTCGGCTTTTGTCGATTGTTGTGATTGCTTTTTCTAACATTTCAATTGCCTTCTTATCGTCGCCATCCATTAAATAAACCGAACTATCGTTGACAAAGCTCATATAATCCTGGAACTGCGTATTTTTCACGCCTTTATAGCCAAACACGGATGTTGTCGTAAAGGCGAGACACAAGACAACCGGAACCAGAAAGATCGAAAGTTTCTTACGCAGCTTATTTTTATATCCTGCTGTCAGCTTGTTAATATTTTCAAGGTCATACGATAGTTCACTGCAGCTTTGATAGCGGTTCGCAGGTTCCGATTGGGTCGCTTTGATAATAATGTGTTCAAGTCCTTCAGGAAGGGACGGATCCCAATGGCGGATTGGTTTAAGCTCAAATGGCGGTTCATTTAGACTCTTACCCGTGACAAGGTGATACAAGGTGACACCTAAGCTATAAATATCCGTGCGCGCATCCGTCTGCTTACCGGACATCTGCTCCGGCGCCGCATAGGATTTCGTTCCTAAATTCGTCGTATCGGTAGTACTCTCAGTCTTGAATTCCCTTGCAATCCCAAAGTCAATTAACTTAATTTTCCCTTCAGGGGTAAGCATAATATTATCTGGTTTCATATCCCGATAAATAATCGGGTACGGTTTCCTTGTATGTAAGTACTCTAATACCCCGCTCAGCTGTCTCGCCCAGTCGATTACCTGATTCGCCGAAATGGTTTTATCTCGTTTCAGCTTTTCTTTTAAGGATTCTCCTTCTATATAGTCCATCACCACATAGATATCGCCTTCTGATTCGATAATATCGTAGATTTTTGGCAGCGCTCCATGGTCGAGAACTTTGAGCATATTAGCTTCGACAATCAAGCTGTTGATTAAAAGTTCGTTATTACTAGACGCGCGTTTGCGAATATCCTTTACGACTAATGATTTGTTCAGTCTGTTATCCATCGCCAAATAGACGATACTCATTCCGCCGCGGCCAATTTCCTTCAGTATTTCATATCTTTCATCGATTACCGTCCCAATTTGTATCAAGTAAAACGCCCCCGCTGGTTACAAAACTTTTGCTGCTACAACCGAAATATTATCGACTTCTTTCCTCGCTTTTACTAACTCAACTAACTGTACAACTTTATCCTTTAATTGCTGATCGTTTTCAATGGTTTCTGGCTTGAGATTCAGCGCTAACTCTTCTTCCGTGATCTGATGGTAAAATCCATCCGAGCATAACATAAACACTGTGTTAGCTTGGACATCACCCGTGGAAAAATCCATTTCAATTTCCTTTGTTGCCCCGACACATTGCAGCAGCACATTTCGGCGCGGATCCATTTTTGCCTGCTCTTCTGTTATATTTCCACGTGCTACTTCCCTCGCTACCAATGTTTGATCCTTTGTAAGTTGGTTTGCAGAGTTCGAAATGTTGTATGCCCGGCTATCCCCGATATGAGCAAGATAATATTTATTGTGCACAATCAAAAGTGCAGTAAGGGTTGTCCCTAATTTCACGTTTGAAGTCTCTCCATAGTTGAGGATTTTCTCATTCAATTTGTTAATGCACTTTTCTAGTTCTGAATAAATTTCTTCCTCAATGTGCTCTGACTGCGAGAGTCTTGGCATTTCTGCCTCGAACCACTCTGCCATTCCTCTTATTACCGTGGCACTTGCCAGCTCACCGTGCGACAAGCCGCCCATCCCATCACAGACAATGAATAGGCCGACTGGACCTTTCGGAGTTTTGGCTGTCTTTAGTAACAAGGCATCTTGATTGGTCTTCTTTTTGATACCAACATCCGTATGGTGCGCCGTTAAAAATGCCATCAGCTAACCTCTCCTTTTTTAAGGCTCTTTTCTTAAAACTTTGTTGCTTTATGGAACAGAGTTTAATTATTATGCTAAGTTTACGCATCAATAGAATAATTCCAATAAGAAAAGAGCCTGCAAACTAAATTCTAAAACGCAAAATAACTATTTCCACGTTAAAATCGGCTTTAAGATTTTAACAACAATCTTTACGCGAACAGCCTTTTTAAAATAACTTGAAAACAAACTCCTGATTTGCCAGCTTTATTTGATCTTCGTGTTTAATTTTTATCTTTTCATTTGGTGACAGTTTGACTCCGTTAACATAGCTGCCGTTTCTGGAATGTTTGTCCATTAGAAAATATTCACCATCTGCCGTGATCAATTCTGCATGTATCCGCCCAACTACTTTATTCTTTGAAGCATAATCGGCTTGTTCAGGATCTCTTCCCAATTTAAAAACTTCTTTCGTTACGACAATTTTTGTACCGGCTTCTACATCTATAAGGAATGGTTTTTCCATACTTCTATTGTCTACCCCTAATGCTGTGGTACCTTCTTCATACTCGTCGTGTTCAGTAAATGCCCCTAAAACCGTCGTCCCTTCATCATCAGTAGCTGCCAATGCACGTGTGATGAATCCTGGACTATAAAAATTAGATTTCGGTTTTCTTGCATCTTTTCTCTGTTTGCGGCCGGTGGAAAACTCGATCAGTTTTTCTTGAAACTCCTGCAGCTGGAATGCCGGTGTACTCGCTAGATAATTATGAAGCTTGATAAAAAACTGTAGGTCGTCATTTTCATCATAGGTAGTAGAGGCAATCAATTCTTTTAAAAATTCACTCATTGATACCTTTTCAAAGACATTATCTTTTATGGGAAGATGCATAAATACTAATCTATTTGAAAAGTGATCAAGAAAAATATGTTTCTTGTCCAGCAGAATATTTTCGATATCTACACCCGTTTTCTTTAGTTCAGCTAAACTGTCGATGATGTTGACCAAATGTGTCATCAATTGTTTTTTCGTAAGCGTCCCTGAAAAAAGCTTCTCCAAATCTGTTTTCATCCTAATCGTCTCCATCTTTAGGGTTTCAACACTACCCGTTATTATTTGCTCCTGCATGGTGGTGTTCCTAACTCTCCTCTAAAAAGAGAGTTAGGAACAATACAACCTGCATGCTTATTTAAATGCACTCGCGTTGTTATTGATCGCTGATTCTGTAGAGTTATAAGAATTAACAGTCTGGTCTAAAAACTTTGCATAACTGTCAACAATTTCACGGAAGTTGTCAAACTTTGGTGTAAGACCATTGAATTTATTTCTAATCGTATTGGAGGCATCACTATTCCAGGAATTTCCTAAAGCATTCATTTCTCTCTTCATTTCATCCAATCTTCCTGTTAATTGTTGGTTTAAATTACGGATTTGATTGGCTGTACTGCTAACCTCATTCAGAGATATTTTGATTCCTTCTACTGCCATGGTTACCACCTCACATTCAAATTATGAATCTATATTAGTTTGTTAAACGTTTTGCTCCATTAACGATTTCATTTTGAGTGTCACGATAAGTACGGGCACTTACCTTCAAGAATTCTGAGTATTGTTTCATTAAACTCGTCATTTGATTGAAATCATCCATAAATCCTTTAATCTGATTTACGTAAGCTAAGTTATCAGTACCTTGCCAAGCAGCCTGCATGCCTTCAACCTCGTTGAAAAGAGCTTTATAAACACGCTCATAATCAGCTGATTGCTGGTCAATCTTTGCTGCAGCAGTATCTAACTTTGCTGGATCAACTGTGATTGTTCTTGCCATCTTTATCACCTCCTTTAAAGTGCCGTCTGGGTCTATATAACGTCTGTTTAAAGAATCATCAACTGTGATCCATTTTTCAACCCAAGTTCTTCGATGGTTTTGTTGATATCAAATACATTTCCAGTAATTCGATCACAAAGAATTGTTTGCTCTGTTGCGGTGTAATGGCCTTGTGAAAGTTCTGAGATTGTAGTCGACAGCAGATAGACAACTTCATATACAGGACTTTTCAGAGGGATAAAGACATCATAACTGTTGTTTGAAGCCGGGTTATATACCTCGACTAAAATCTTATGCATATTGCATTGCCCCCTCTTCACTCGCCGCAGTGGTCAGGAGTTTTACTAGTTTTACTTTTCCTTTGTTCACCACATAGCCGAAGTCCTCAGCTAATTCGCCATACATGTCATTGGTAATTTTACTAATTTTGAGTGTATATTGATCAGCTATCCCATTTCCAACCCAAAGTGCTTCGCTCAGCGATACTTGTTTTTGAAACCAAGGTTCATATGTGTAGGAACTTAGTTTGTCAACGGCGTCGGAAATGATAATCGTTACGTTCAATCCATTGACTCGTTCTAAAAAGACCTTCAGTTTATCCTTTCCATCATCAGAGAGCTGTGCATTCAATTCTGTGAATGAATGGATGATACAGGTAATGTTTTCAAACACCGGTTCCGGCTTACCTTCCGCAATCGCATCCTTTGTTGTGTTATTGCGGTACACCAATGTCTTAAATAAATAGACAATCATCTCTTCTAACGACTTTGGACCGGTCACATATTGATAGGTGCGGCCGTTGTCATACGCAAAGCTGTCATCAGCGTCGATAACAATTACTTCTCTGTTGTCTTTCATCGTGATGACTTCCGCAAGTCCCTGCATGAAAGTGGAGCATTCATCACCAGTATGCGAGGTTACAAGATGAACCGCAGATGCAGTAAAGTCAAAAGTTGCGAGATTCAGTGTGCTCTTCTCGATTCCAATCGGAATTCTGTTTGTCTGATTAAAGCGAATTTCATTCTGTAAGTAGTGGATGTCTACTTTATCTGGAAGAATCGGAATCCGTTTTGCTGAATTCTTATTCCATTTCTGCTGATAATCATGGCAATATCCGGTAACAAAGTTATACAAGTCCGATGCGTCTTTTGTAATTTGCGCAATTTGGAATTCGTAAACATTTTCAGTTTTGAAAATTCCTCTACCCTTATTTTTCGAAGGATAGACACCATCCACATTGCCCAACACACCAGAATATTCTGTTGTGTCATTCAACTGCAGGACATACATTTGCTTGAAGTTCTGCAGAAGCCGGTATCGGATTGCCCCCGTATTTAACGCTGTAACGATGAAATAAATTCCATATTTCGTTCCTTCTCGAGTTAAAAATGAAATAGATTCCTCATATTGTTCATACACCTCTGAAAATGCCGAGTAATTGTGAATCATCAGCACGATTGAAGGGACTTTTTCGTTTGCCTGCTGATTGAAGGTTTTGAAGTCTCCTCCATAATTCGAGAATTGTTTCTTTCTCATTGCAATTTCATTCGTGAGCATTTTAAAGAGATAGTCGATTTTTTCTCCTTCATGTGACAGCATCACGTCTCCGACATGCGGAGACTCTCGGTACCAGCTTAACGTTTCTGAACCAAAGTCTAGTAAATAGAGATTTACTTCATCTGGCGTGTGTTCTGCCATTAAGGAATAGATAAGCGAGGTCAAGAAAGTTGTTTTCCCGCTTCCAGCCACACCATATACGACGGTATTGCCTTCTTGGCTAATCGGCAGCCTTAACAGTGCCTGGCGTTGATTTGCCGGATCATCATATTCGCCAATTACCGGGTTTAGTTCAAACTCCTGCTGGCTCGTCTCACGGTACTTCTCTTTTACTTCATCGATGTAGATGTCAGCCGGAATTGGCTCTAACCATAGCTGTTTTACTTTAATATTTTCTTGGTCTGCAAGATTGGCTAAATATTTCGTTACCTCATCAATTTGACTCACTGGTTTTTTAACCGTATTTTTTCGTTTATCCAATCTAGCCGATTTCATCACACGTCCTAAATTGTCAATGACGGTTATTCCATCATCCTTTGTTGTTTCTTTCTTTTCTGCAGGATAATATGGTGCACCTGCCCAGGCAGATTGACCGAGTTCAAACAGTTCATTGTAGCCAACCTGCAAGTAGAAACGTCCTGTTTGTGTTAATTCGGCGGCATCCGGCCGTTTGATGACTTCCATACTATCCGCCTTTTCTTGAACCTTCAGACTGATACGGAATTTACTGTTACTCCAAATTTGATCATCGACAACCCCAGATGGCTTTTGTGTAGCTAAAATTAAATGGACACCCAAGCTTCTACCAATCCGTGCGGCACTGACAAGCTGGTCCATAAATTCCGGCTGTTGCGTTTTTAATTCGGCAAACTCATCGGAAATCATGAATAAATGCTGTAATGGCTCTGAAACTGCACCTTCACGGTATAACTTTTGATACTTATAAATATCAATATTGCTCTCATTTAACACTCTGCTTGTTTCGCTAAAAATAGCCTGACGCCGTTTTAGTTCGCTTTGAATACTAATGAGGGATCGTTTTACGGCCGCACCATCCAGGTTGGTAATCGTTCCTGCTAAATGCGGAAGGTTACGGAATGCGTTGGCCATCCCGCCGCCTTTATAATCGATTAAAATAAATGCAACTTCATCTGGGTGGTAGTTTACCGCTAATGACAAGATGAAGGTCATAATAAACTCACTCTTACCAGAACCCGTCATACCTGCGATCAATCCATGTGGTCCGTGGTATTTTTCATGAAGGTCAAGTGTGAAGGGCTCTCCCGTCTGGTTAACACCAATCTGCGTTTCAATACTCTGAGTCGGATTATTTTCCTTCCATCGTGTCGGCGCATTTAAATGTTCCACTTTTCCAACGCCAAACATTTCTAAAAAAGTGATCATATCAGGAAGCGTGTAGGCCTTCACAGACGAAGCCAGCTGGATGTTGGCCAACTCTACAGCAATGGGTTCCTCCTCCTGCTGTAAAAAAATATCAGCAGTAAAGTTTTGATACTTTCCGGAGATATCGTCCTTGTCATAAATTTTGCTTGTTTTATCACTCAGCTCAACGACATTTGTGCATTCTTTTGGCAGCATTTCCAAACTGTCATATAAGGTAATCAAGCTGAAGCCAATCTCTTTCTTTTCTTTTAAAAGTAAATTCACCATTTCAGCTTTTCCAGCTAGCTCTTTGCTCATCGAAAATACAACATAATGCTGTTTAACATCCGCTTCTTTACTGTCAGCCATTGCAGCTCGATGTGCTATTTCTTTTTCAAAATAGGCGGAAAGCTCCTTTATTTCATTCGCGTCAGTGGCAATAAATCGGACACTCCTGCCCTCATCCCAGACATGCGGCAGCCACTTAACGAACTTCCAGGACTCTTGCTCATCTCTATCGTAAATAAACACGAACTTTAATTCATCGTAACTATGTAAGGCAGCTAATTGAAAAATAATCCCCTTAACAAACTCGACAACGGTCTCCCTCTTTCCGATAAACCCACTAATACGCTCTTCTATAAGGGATATGGTGACAGGCACCTGTCTTATGATTTGAGGAGATTCTACCCATTGATACAACTCATCTAAGAGATTGTCATCCTCGAGCGTGAATTTCTTTTCAGGGTATTTAATTTCTGCATTTAACGGCACATCACCTAGACCGACTCTTATTGTAAGAAAGTCATTTTGTCCTAGTGTCCGTTCCCATAAATTACGTTCGCGGTTCCGAATTCTTTTCAAGCACAGGTAAAGGGGAATATGATTTTCATGCAAGATTTCACTCTGATACTTGCATTCGTCCGCCACCACCTGTTTCATCTCTTCTATGTAGCTGCTATATTTTTCCTGGCGTATTTTCTCCTGTGCAATCCTTCTCTTCTTCTCATATCTTTTTGTTAGAATCGGCCAAAGAATCATACCAATCATCATGCTTAGCGACATCACAAGTGTTGGCATAGCGTACATAATGTCCCCATTTGTCCTCATCACATTTTGGACCGCAAATATTCCTGTAAACAGTGACGCCATCCCCATCGTAATCGACGGCCCCAACATGAGCATTAACGGTGTTTCATCGGCATTATTTTGCTGCGGCGGCGGGTCAATTTTGATTGTCTTTCGCTCAATATCCCGCTTGAATCTTGGAGATCGATAAAACAATTCATCCTGCTCTTCTTCAGTCTTAAAATCATCGAGACCATCGTCCTCTTTTACAATTGGCTGGTCAGCAACAAAAGGTTTAAAGGCATTTCGATCTAAAAACACTAATTGATGAGGATTATTTAACGAAAGCAATCTCCCATTGTAAATAATCCGTAAGCCCATAATGGATATGACATCGCCAACAGCGAGCACTTTTTCCTTAATTCTTTCACCGTTGACATATGTACCATTTGAACTGTTGTGATCCTGGATTATCGCTTGACCCTTCGCGTCATACTCAATGGAGCAGTGTGAACTGGATACCAATTTGTCGGTAAAACAAATATCGTTATCCTTAGCCCTGCCGATCTTAATGACATCCGCTGATACCATATGTCTAGTAAACTCGTTTCGGCCTTCACTTGCCGGTTCTGCATATAATAGCGCAGATGAATCTTGATCACGGTAAACGGTATACGTCATAAAAGGCTCTACTGGGACCTTTCCGACTTTTTCACCAGCAGCGCCCTTCAGATAGACATACCTATTTGATTTCACAAACCACTTACCGTTTTCTGCTTCAACTGCCATTAAATCAATCGTATTACCATCTTTATCAACACTGGTGAGAATGTATCTCCCGGTTATTTTTTCAGGTAAAACAAGATTAAATGCTTTACCTCTATCAAACAGCGTTACTATCAAAACGATTCTCTCCCTATTACTAGCTATATAGCTCCAGTAGAAACAATTTCCTATATTTGTTATTATAAAGCAATTTTCTAAAGGGTCCGTCATACTTTAGACACAATTTGCCCAAATCCATTCCCGTTCACAGAATGACTGGTATAGCGCCATTCTAGACTTTTATTCCTAGTGCTTATGCAAAAAGGTATAAGAATAAAGAACCATGAATAGTTTTTTTACCATAAAAAAATCCACATGAGAATGCTCATATGAATTTACCTTACTAACTATTCACGCCTGAGGCCTCATAACCAACACCGTTTAACAAGTCACACCACTGCTCAAATGTATTTAATGCAACCTTGACGGGTGCAATCGGATGATCGGTGTATTCTACCACCCAAATCCCTCTTTCAGAAGGAAGAAAGAAGACAATATTTTCAAGAATTGGGTCTCTTTCAATACTTGGATTGTGGAACATTGAAATATTATAAAGAGACCAGTTCTGTGACTCTAAATCATCAAGGAATATCCGGAAGCTCTGCTCTTCTTCAAGTGAAAAACTGCTTAATTTCCTAACCTTCCCTGCGTTACGGTGTTCACTCAGTAAATCAAATGCCTGATCGGTGAGTTGGAACATCTGGGCTCTTTCAAAACCCACTTCCGAAAAAGAATAATAGTTTCGTATTACACTTGAAATATCTGCACCTTTGATATAGGTGAATTCATGGATAATGTCCCGATCAATGATATGAGTCATCCATGTATCGTTATCAATCTGGTGAATCATTAGAATGTTCGATTGCCCTTTATTTGAGCAGCGAATCATCCATTTCGATTCGACATAGCCTTTAATAAAGTGCTGAATCTCATCCTTTAATGGAATTTCACCCTTCAATTCTCTTTCGTCATCCCAGAGCTGCTTAAGGATTAATTGGTGAGTAGTCACCTCCATAATCGCTTCCCACTCTTTTTGGCCCTTTTCTCCAACGGATGCCTCCGCAATCCCTTTTGCAACACCAGGATATCCACTTAGAGTTACTAAAAGCGCTAGTTCCGCTGATGTACAAGTCATGATATAATCCATTTATTTCACGTTCCTTTTCGTTATAAAGCCTTTTTGTATTATAGAAAGAGTGATTATAGAAAAATTGCCCGAAGTAGACTTTTAAGCACATAATAAACAATAACTGAGGCAAAAAATTGCACAACAATAGAAATTAACATATAGAACTTTCTTTTTAAAAAAGAGTATTTTGAAAATTTCTTGTTCAGATAAGGTCCTATACCAAAAAAAGCATTAATCACATACGTAAACGTCTTTTGAAATACCGTTTTTGGATTTTCATAAACACCTGCTTCGTAAACATCAAGCACGATCCTTCCGAGTAGAAACACCAAGATACTGAAAATTACTTGGACACTCAGATAATAGGATAATAAGCCTTGAATCAGTTCCATCGTTTCTAAATTCATGTTTCATCCTTATCCTTTATTAAGAGATTTACTGAAAATATAAAAGTTCCTCATCATTACAAAACGTTTTTAGTTGAACCAGCTTCCAACGGATTTAAAGGTGTTATTAATCCCTGCACCTAAATCCTTTATTCCTTCTTCAATTGCTCCTCCGAATTTTTCACCAACATCTTTAATCTGATCCCCATAGACTATACTTCCAACTCCACCGGCAAGGGCACCAACAGCTCCACCAACTACGATTCCTACAGGTCCACCCAGACTGCCAATCAGTGCACCGGCTTTAGCTCCTGCGCTAATCGCGATAATATCTGCGGTAATTCCAGCAGCTGCACGTCCGGTTTTTTCACCAATGGTCTTATTTGCATTATCAGGGTCAACAAACTCTGCGCCGTTTGCAGCGAGTGAAATTACCCAGCCAGCCACCGGGACCTTCTTTGCCACTTTGGTCAATCCTTTGGCATCAAATATGTGTTCGGCAATTTCCTTTGTACCAGTTGTTATTCGTTTTTGGAATGTATTAGATAAGGTATCCCCTTTTAACTGATTCAAATTCTTTGGAAAACCAGCAGCATGCTTTAATATAGCTGAAGGGTTATCATAAGAAGCTGCCAACTTATGAAGTTTTTTTACGATAGGGTTGGAAGGGCTCGATTTTGAAAAATTGTAAATGGCACGAGCCAGCTTTGAGTCATATCTTCCTCTACCTCTGCTCTTCCAGGTTGAATGAGCTCCTACTGTAAATTTATAATCACCCTTAATTTTCTTCCAAAACTTTGGCTTACCGCCTATGTAATTAATTTTAAGCTTCCGCGAAATCGTAGTACTAAGTGCAATTGTGAAAAGTTGTGTGCCAACTAAGGCGGCATCCCCAACACTTAGCTTTCCATTTATGTAGTCGAAGACATCCAAAATACTCGCAATTGTTGATTTCTTTGATTCTAGATTTAAAGCTGATTCCGATTTTTTCGTCAGTTCAGTCTCTGTCTGACAATACTTATCCATGGATTGTGCAATAAAGCGATTCAAATCTCTCAATTTCGTCTCTAATTGATGAGATGAGGTTATGGCAGCATTGAATCTGGAACGTAAATTCCCCCGATTCATGATTTCATGATCAACAGAATGCTTAAGAGCACTTAACCCATCACTAACCTCAGATACTTTTTGCGCCATATGACCAATACTGGCACTAGTCTGTTTAATATATTCTGTTTGAATTTTTATGGGCGGCAATTTTTTGCACCTCCTATATGTACAGTATTAATTTACTTTACAGTGGCATTCGCCTTTTGTGCTGCTTCTGCCTTTGCCTTTGCTTCAGCCTCCGCTTTTGCTCTTGCTTCAGCTTCCTCTTGACGCTGAATTTGCTGTGCAGCCGCGAGAACATCCGATCCGATTGAATCTAGTTTCGTAGATAGAGCAGCAATTTCTCGGTTTATATTATCGATTGTTAGGTTGATATAGATCATTTCTTGTGCGTTCCAGCCATTGTTGAGATTCCCTTTTACCCTATTTAAGCTATTTTTTACCTCAAGAAGTTTTGAAGAATAATCATTGATTTTATTTGCCTGCGAAGCGGCTAAATTAACGTTAATACTCACTTCATCACCTGCTTTTTACGAAATTGCCACGGTTGCCGTGGGGACGGTTCTTGTGGTCTATACTTAAGCTAGTTATTGCCACAAGAACCGTCCCCCTGGTCCCCTGGTCGATTCCCTCTAATTTCCTATTTATTATAAAAGCTATTTATTTATTATTCTATAAAAAAGAAAAAATTGGTTATTTCGTACCGTACGTCCACCAGAATTTATAAAAAATAACGTCTGAAGACCTAGGTGTTTTCCATTGCCTCGGCTCGAGCACCTTCTGTATGTGACACTGTGATAAAAAAAGAGGCTTCCCAAGAGTTCAAAGAACTGATGGAAAACCTCTATGCTTGGGAACTTATGCAGATCCTTTTATTATTACATAAATATATCCAATATCAACACAACTCCAAGACCTACTACAGAGGATGTGAATAATAATAATCCCCACGTCTTCAATGTTTCTTTAATCGTTAAATTGAAATACTCTTTAAATAACCAAAAGGATGCATCATTAACATGTGTAATGGTATTACTTCCTGCTGCAGTCGCTAGTACCATTAAAACAGGGTTTACATCAAAAGTATCCATTAATGGGCCAACAATACCTGCTGCAGTAATTGCGGACACAACTCCTTGGCCGGTTGCAATACGGATTAAAGCTGTAATAAACCATGCCATAATTAATGGTGAGATACTTGAATTTTGCATCATGCCGGCAATATAATCACCAACACCCGCTTGAATAATGATTTCTTTAAACGCACCGCCGGCACCAACAATAAAGATAATCATGGCGATTCCCTTTATCGCACCAGAGAAGGAATCCATCACATCATTCATTGAACGTCCAACACGAATACCGAAAACATAAATAGAAATCAATACTGCGATTAATAAGCTGACTTCTGCACTTCCTACAAAGTTTAAAATCTGGTAGAAAGTCGTACCTTCTTCAATGAACATGTTGACAATTGTTGCAACCGTGATTACGATAGCTGGAATTAAAGGTACAATTAAACTTGTCCAGAATCCAGGCATTTCTTCATCTGTAAATTCCTTTGGTTTTGCCATTAACGGTGGAATAGGATGATCCAAATTTTTCATTAATCTCGGGAAAATAATTCCCCCTACAAGTACAGCTGGAATAAAGACAATAATTCCAACAATATACACCATACCCATGTCTGCTCCATATGCTTCAACCAATGCAGTTGGACCTGGCTGCGGCGGGAAGTAACTATGTGCTAAAGTAGTCGCTGCAACCATTGTGATCCCAAGTTTTAAGTATGGAACCTTCGCTTCAATTGCAATACTAATAACAAGTGGTGCTAGGATAATAAACGCTACTTCATAGAATACTGAAATCCCAAAGATTGCACCAATGATAATCAGTGCCCACTCTACTTTTTTTACTCCAAATTTATTAAGTAATGTTGAAGCAATTCGTTGAGCAGCCCCTGAGTCTACCATCAACTTACCAATTATGGCGCCAAATCCAATAATGAGTGCTAATTTCCCTAATGTACTGCCTAAACCTGCTTTGATTGTATCAAGTAAGTCTAATGGCCCCATTCCATTTAAAAAACCAACTACAATAGCTGAAATTAGTAATGCAACGAAGCTGTTTAACTTCCATTTCATGTTCAAGAAAAGCAGTAAAGCAACTCCGATGATTACTGATATAATTGGCATATTTTCAATTATCCAATTCATGCTGTAAATCCTCCTAAACTTTATAAATAAAGTGTTTTCAATCTTTAGCAAAAAAGTTCCTTTGATTGATTAGAAGTCTAAAACTACTAATGCAATAAACAACTTTTGCTAATTAATTAGTTTAGTAAACAAATAAATCAACTTGATAAGAATATCATCCCCTTTATTCATTCGTCAACAACATTTTGTAAGCGTTTATCGATAATAAGGGGGTTAAAACGCTAAAAAAAAAAGAGGCTTCCCAAAAGTTTAAAGAACTCATGGAAAGTCTCTTTTTTAGTTTGAATAAGAAAATATTACCTTCTTATCTCTAAGTGTTTTTTCTAGTTTTTTCAACTTTTTAATTGATTCTTCTGATGACCGTTTTCCAATTTCAATGACCAACGCCTCTATCAACGCAATTGTAGGTACAACTGAAAATTGTTCTTTACTAACTTCTACTTTCAGTTTTGCGGACGCATAGGAAAGAATGGGACAAGCCAGGTACCTAGAATATTGATAGAACTTGCTTTTTCAATGAGGCCAATGACTATTTCAAAGTTTTCCATTATATCCGTTAAAATTGATTTCTCTTGAGTCTATTATATCTTATATTCATGGTAATCAACCAATTCAAAAAGGGGGCCTTTTGAGCTGCCCCCCTGGTATGATAAGGTTAATTCATTACTCTGATTATCCTAGTTTTTTTATAGCTTCTGGCAGGCAGATCAGAAATATTAAAAGTTAATAATGGAAACTGGATTATTGACATAATCAAGGTATCTTCTAAACTCTTGGATTGAAAGGTTAACTGTTGCTGTGTTTACATTGGGATGAAAGTTAATGGTGTCTTTCTCAAGCAAATCACTGTCTACTACAACCTGGACATGGTTAGTACAATCGTTGATCAATCCAAAAGCGCCGACTGCTCCAGGATACACGTTTAAATATTTATTCAGTCTTTCCGCTGAACCAAAGCTTAATGGAGTACTGCCAATAAGCTTTGATAAACGTTTCAAATCAACATCCTTCTCTTCTGATACAATCACTAAATAATGTTGATCCCCTTTTCGATTTCGTAAAAATAAATTTTTCGTATGACCGCCGGAAATCGTAATATCCAATTGACGAACTTCTTCCACTGTGAAAACAGCTCCATGTTCATACCTGGTAAAGGAAATATCTAGTTTTTCTAAAACATCATATACACATTTTTCCTGCTCTAGTTGTATCATATTGTTCTTTTTTCCTCCTTCAAAATCGTATCAACAGGTTTTTTAGCCTTAGACCTTCCATCTGCGACAAGAATGGCTGAATACAAAACCAATGCGATTCCTAGCACCTGCCATCCACGTAGATGTTCCCCTAGAAACAGCACTCCCGTTACTACGGCAATGATGGGTTCTATCGTTGCTAAAATCGAGGCCTTACTCGCTTCTAAATGCTTTAGTCCTGAAGTATACAATAGAAAAGCTGCAACGGTTCCCACTAAAGCCAATAACAACGCTCCTGCCCAAACATCAGCATATTGAAATTGATTAGTTTTTTTTAAGATGTCACTTGTCAGTAGCATGAATATACTCGTATATAGAAATGTGTAGGTAGTAATCGTCAATGCAGAATATCGCTTTGTGATAGGTTTACAGAAAATACTGTACAACGCATAACAAAATCCAGATAAAATCCCCATTAACAAGGTTTTCATCTGTATCCCTTCTTGGCCAAGTGGCAGCAAGCCTACAACAAATGCACACCCTGTAATCGCTAGAGCCAGTGCCCAGCCTTTACGAATAGTCAGGGATTCTTTAAAAAAAAGCCGAGACAGGATGGTTACAAACAGTGGACCTGTATATAAAAGTGTTACGGCAAGGGACAAACTCGATTGAGAAAACACTTCGAAATAGAAAAAGTTAAAGAAAGCGATACTAAATATTCCTGCACATGCGAAAAAAATATGATCTTTTAATCTGGTCCGTAACTGATTCCGATAAAATATTGACATAACTAGAATCAAGATAACAAAGGTAAAAATACCCCGAATCGCAACTACGTCCCAAGCGGTGAAGCCGCGGGCATACAATGGAGTAATAAATAAACCAATAAGCCCCCAACATACCGCACCCGCTATTGTCATGATATAAACTCTTAAACTTGTTTGTTTTTTCAATTTATGCACCTCATAATTCCAAAAAGGGTATGATACCGATTAAGTACTTCGCCATAAACCGGGGCAAACCCTTCATAGAGACTCACTTGTTTCTTGCTTTACCTGTAGAGCCTTTCGTCCTTATTGTGCAGTTGTTAATACCAATAGAAGAATATTCATGAGTCCGACATTCTTTTAAAACTTTAAATATATAATTCGCTCGAGTTCTATCGTATAATTATTAGTAGATATTTAATTGAATTTGTTATAAACATAGGTAAAAACCCTGATTTGGTAACCAACAATATATAGAAAAAACCGTTCTGTGACAGATGGACAAAGTACGGTTTTTTTTGATATCATTTGTGAAATTATTCACAAATGATAGTGTATTTCTTTTTTTTACACATAATACATACACCGAAAAACAACTGATAGTAGATTAGAATTGGGCTTTTGTTTAGATTTATCGGCTTAAATTCAACTCCAAAAGATGAGTTTTATATTAATAAGGGGGCTATAATTTATGCAATTCTCTAATAAAGTCGTTTTAATTGGTACAGGTTTAGTAGGATCAAGCTATGCTTTTGCGGCTATGCATCAGAATCTATGTGATGAGCTTGTTCTTGTTGATGTGAATATAAATAAGGCGATAGCAGATGCTAAAGATTTAAATCATGGATTGGCATTTAACCAATATCACATGAATATTTCCTTTGGCACTTATGCTGACTGTAAAGATGCCGCACTTGTTGTTATTTGTGCAGGAGTGTCGCAAAAGCCGGGCGAAACCCGTTTACAACTTGTTGATAAGAACATGAGTATTTTCAAATCAATTATTGATGAAGTAATGGCAGCCGGCTTTGATGGCATCTTTTTAGTAGCATCAAACCCAGTAGATATTTTAACTCATGCAACATGGAAGTTCTCTGGATTGCCAAAAGAAAGAGTCATTGGGTCAGGTACTGGCCTTGATTCTGCAAGATTCCGTTATTTAATCAGCCAAGAATTTAACGTAGAGCCTTCTATTGTTGATGCGTATATCATTGGCGAACATGGTGATTCTTCACTCGCCGTATGGAGCAATTTAAATATTGCAGGCATCCCTGTTGCTGACAAATTAACAGCAGGCGCAAAAGAAAATATCTATGTACAAGTTCGCAACGCTGCTTATGAAGTTATTAATGCAAAGGGTGCAACATATTTTGGAATCGCGACAGTGTTAGCTAGAATTACAAAAGCAATCCTAAAAAATGAAAATGTTATTTTACCAACAGGCGCTATTCTTGATGGAGAATACGGTTACTATGATGTTTGTATTGGTTCTCCAACAGTTATTAATCGTTCCGGTAGAGCAATGACAATTGAACTAGAATTAAGTCCAGTTGAAAAAGCACTATTAGATGAATCTGTAAAAGAAATAGAAGCGATTCAAGCTCCTTTCTGGAGGGAATCCTTTGTCACAATTTAATCGCTCAATAGTATTAATGAAATATACAAAAAAAGGTATAGTTCCTTCAAATCATTGAAGGTCTATACCTTTTTCTGCCTTTATAATTAGGAGTACCTTTTCATCTGCCCCCCAATTGGATAGTAATTTTTCTATGAACCTCTTAAAAAGCACTTTTTTGTTATCTATAACAATATTAATAACGAATTAAGTCCATCGGCATTGGTCCAGCTACGCCCACAAAGATAAATCTTTCGTTTCCCGTATTCTTCATTCCATGGTGTTGGTTTGGCTTTGAAATAATCATATCCCCTTTTGTGATTTCCACTTCTTCATCATTTCCTGGATAGAAAGTACCTGTTCCTTGAATACAAATCCAAAGATCATCTCCCGTTGAATGTGAATGTTTGAATACCTCTTGACCTGGCTCTAGGCACCATAGGCAGCCTGAAGTATGTTGTGTTTCATAGAAAGGTACTTTTTTCCCTTGTTCAGGATCAAATTGGGCTACTTCTTCAATTTTAAATAAACGATCTTTCATCATACTAGACATTTTTATTTTCCTCCTAAAAATTTGTGTATTTTACACCCGTAAAACATTGTGAAACATTTCACATTAATAATTAAACTTTTGGTAATGTATAAGGGAATATATAAGCTTGAACTAAGGTAATAATGATAACAATTCCAAGTAAAATTAATGAATACTTTATTGTTTTTCGGAAAATCTCACTTTCTTTACCTACTAATCCTACCGCTCCGGCTGCAACTGCAATCGATTGAGGAGAGATTAGTTTACCCATGATGGCTCCAGTATGATTTGCAGCAACAGTTAATAATGGATTCAACTCTAAATATGTCGCGGTAACTTGTTGCATTTTTCCAAAAAGTGCTGCGGAGTTCGTTACTGAACCTGTTAAGAACACACCTAACCAACCAATAATAGGTGAGAAGATAACAAATAATTCACCAGTCTCTATGAAAGCTAACCCTAGAGTAAAGGATAATCCAGAGTAGTTTGCTACATATGCAAATCCTAAAATAGCGGCAATTGAAACAAAAGTGAATTTAAGCTGATTAGCTGTTTGGCCCAAAACCTGAACAGCAGTACTTAGCTTAATACGTAAAACAAATAGTGTAATGATCGCTGTCAGCATAATTGCTGAACCTGCTGCCAAAATAAAGTCCCATTTATAACTAGCCGCATAAAGAGCAGGCTCCGCTACGATTGGTGCAGCCTTAAATACATTGCCTAAACCTGGCCAATTTTCTACCAAAGCAAACCATTTTAAATTAGTGATGAAGCCCTTAAATCCAGGTGTACTCCAAACGAACATAACCACCATCAAAATGATAAATGGAGACCACGCTACAACAATTTCCTTACCTGAATATTTTGGTGTTTTTGTAACAGGAACATCAATTGTAGCTGCAACTTCCTGTTCATATTCAAAACGATAAATGGTTTTTGGCTTCCAAAATCTCAAGAAAACGGTTAAACTAATTAAAGATATAACTGCAGAGATGATACTTGGGAGTTCTGGTCCCACAAACTTTGTAATGATAAAATAAGGAATCGCAAAGCTAATACCTGTAACAAGAGCGGCTGGTAATACTTCCATTGTCTGCTTCCATCCAACCATTACTAACAGCATAAAGATTGGTACGATGATTGAAATAATGGTTACTTGACCACCAACAGCTTGAGTTATTTTCAGTACGTCTATTTCAGTAACAGTCGACAACATGATCGTAGGTGTTCCAACTGGGCCAAAAGGAACAGGCGGGACATTGGCTACTAAACATATGATGGCTGCTTTTAATGGATCAAATCCAAGTCCAATTAACATAGCAGCTGCAATTGCAACGGGGGCTCCTTGACCTGATACCCCTTCCAAAAATGCAGAAAAGCTAAAGGCAATTAATAGGGCTTGAATTCTTCTATCTTCTGAAAGAGATGAAATAGAAGCTTTAATAATATCAAATTTACCTGATTTTACTGTTAGGTTATATAAGAACACTGCCGCTAAAATAATCCAGCCAATTGGGAATAGCCCATTGGTAATTCCTAGTAAAGCGGCTGAAAGAGCTGTTGAAACTGGCATTTTATAAACTAAGATAACAATAATAATCGCTAATACTAAAGCAATAGTAGCAGCAGCATGACCCTTCATTCTTTTAATGGCTAATGCCCATATCAAGAAAAAGATTGGAATTGCCACAACAAAAGCAGTTAAGATAATATTGTCATTTAGGGCTGCATAATTATGAACCCACTCCATAGGTTTCATACCCCTTTACACATAATGTAGTTACAAAGGTTTGTAATCTTAAATTCTTCTTTGCTATTTTTTAATAAATGATCGTGAGGGGGAAATCCCCCCTCATTACTGCTAAAAGAAATGGTTAAGAATCATTATGACAATACTAGTTCTTTCACTACTCCATTTACTACATAAGATGGTTCTTCACCATTTAATACTTTAACAACATTACCACAAGCCATTTCAGCCATTGCGTCGCGTGCCTCAAATGTTGCATTACCAATATGAGGAGTTAATACAACATTCTTTAATTTCATTAGACCTTCACCGATCTCAGGCTCAAACTCAAATACGTCAAGTGCTGCCCCTTCGATTACGTTTTCTTCTAGAGCCTTAATTAGTGCTGCTTCCTCAACAATTGGACCGCGAGCACAGTTAATTATGTAAGCAGTAGGTTTCATTAATTCAAATTCCTTCGTGCTAATCATATGTTCCATACTTGGATTGTAAGCACAGTTAATCGTGATAAAATCAGACTGTTTTAGTAATTCCTCTAATGATACATATGTTGCATTTAACTCGCTTTCAATTTCAGGACTGTGTTGTCTAATATCTGAGTATAAAACCTTCATTCCAAAGCCAACAGCTCTTTTAGCAACAGCCTGACCAATTTGACCAAATCCGATAATACCTATTGTTTTCCCAGATACTTCACGGCCGCGGAAATATAACGGAGCCCAACCGTTGAAACCAGTGGTACGGCAAACTTCATCTCCTTCTACTACTCTTCTTGCTACTGCCAGCACAAGTGCTAATGTTAATTCTGCGGTAGCGTTTGTTGAAGCTATAGGTGTGTTGGTTACAGGAATACCCTTCGTAGCTGCATATTTAAAATCAACATTATTAAAGCCTGCTCCATAGTTTGCAATGATTTTTAAATTTGGCGCTTGATCAATAACTTCTTGGCCAACAGAGGTAGAAAGTAAACTTATTAATGCATCTTTATCTTTTATACGCCCGATTAACTCATCTTGGGAGATTAATTGTTCCCCTGGAAACACTTCCACCTCGTGGTCCTTCATTAACAAATCTAAACCTTTTTGCGGTATTTCTCCTGCTACTAAAATCTTTGCCATTATAAGCACCTCTTTAATTAATTTCTTAGACATTAGTTTGTGAAATGTTTCACAAATATCTATAGGTTTATAGTAAACTTACATAATTGTTTTATCAATACAACTATTTTAAAATTCACCTAGTTGTCAAAATTATGCATTTGATTTTTACGAAAGTTGACACAAATTTTAGAAATATAGGAAAAGAGGAAGAAACTCTTCTATTTCTCTAAGAAACTTACTTAATATCCCCAATCCTTCTAGAGTATGAGGTACTTTAAAGCTTGTTTTATAAGGTTTTTTCTTACAGGAAAGCCTGTACCTGGCTTTCGCCTTTGGCCACATCCAGTCCAATAATAGGGTTCATTTTTTATCCCCTCCAATAGTTATCTAAATTTGCCGGCAGCCCCTAGTCCTTCTTACAGTTTCATAGCTTCACTTGTTATACGGGATCGTTATCCCAACCAGCCAAAAAATGTTTAAGCAAGTAGGGGGTGAACAGTTTATCTTATGGGATCCCCCCCAAGCCAAAGTTAAGGAAACCTACCGATACATACAAAAGGATGCCACCATATTTACTAAATCCTTTTCTCGACAATATTCTTGATACTAAAAAGGATTAAACACTAATTTGACAACATTTACAGCAATTCTAATCAATTGTTTGATTAGCGGAAATTTGTCCAATTAACCGTTTGATTGAATACGGTCTAAACCCTTTTAACAACTGAACTTTGATCTGTTTTCAGGAGAATTAATTGTCGTAAAATAGTTTTTGTTGTGAGGAATTATCTTCAAAACTGATAATAGAAACATCAAAAATACATATTCTTACTAATATAGACAGGTTGTTTTACTAATTAATCGTTTAATTAAAAGTGCAGTAAACCCTCTTAAACAGCGTTTTAATCTGATTTACGGAAAAAATTATTGTCGAAAATACTAGACAAGAGCCGTCTAACAGTCCCCATAGTTCCCAATTTTAAAAGCCTTGGATTGAAATAATCCAAGGCCTTCCTGATTTAATATTTTTACACCTTTATTATTGTAAAAAACTTTGTTATAAGCCAAGGACCTTGTGTGAATCCCAGTGTTAATTGCCATGCACCTAAGCCATCTAATCCATATTCATGAATAAGTAACATTTTAGCACCCATGCTTCTTACATCTTCAAACCAAACTTCATGTGTTAATCCCTGTTGATCTTTATAATGAAAAAAAGGTGACTCAAATTCAGTTGAATACTGTATCGGCGATTGGTACTTCATGGCTGTTTCAACAGCACTCTGATTTGAAATCGCTGGAGCAACTCTGCCCGGACTGTACGGAATGATCCAGTCATATCCATATAAGGGCATACCGATAATAATTTTTCGACGAGGAACATATTGTATCGCAAATTCAACGGTTCTTCTTACCTCAGTAATGGGAGCAACAGGCCCTGGCTCACTTCCTGCATGGTGCCAGTCATAAGCCATGATAAACATAAAGTCCACAACTGAACCGATTCCTCCGTAATCATACCCCTTAAGCCAAGGAACTTCTTCACTTGTTTTTGCAGGAAGCGCAATGGTTAGCGTGCGTCCTAATGGTCTCAAACGATCTCGTAATTCACGTAAAAAACCTGTAAAAAGATCCCTATCTCCAGCCAGAACACGCTCAAAGTCAATATTTACCCCTCCATACCCCCTATTGGTTACTAAATAGGAAATATTATTAACAAGGTTCGTTCTTGCAGCAGGATTGTTTAATACTTGATGAGCAAGTTCGGGACTAAAACCTTCAGGTGTTAAGTTCGTGACAGTCACAAGTGGTCTAACCCGATGATTCCAAGTTGTTTGAATAGCTGTCAAATCATTTAAGGTATTGGCAATATCTCCATTACTTGCAATGTGATAGTCAAAAATCGATATGGATGTACTATAAGGGGCAAAATCACTAATTAACGCACGGTCCAGCTCCGGACTTCGAACAACATAGAAGCTTAGTGTTGATGCGCGATAATTCGATATATCAGGAATCGTAAGCCTCATTCCTGGTTGTAGTGCTGCCGGATTAACAGCCGGATTGGCAGCTGTTAGTTGATCTAAAGATAAGAAAGATTTTCTAGCAATCGCTGTAAATGTATCCCCAGGTTGAACAATGTACGTATATAAAGGAATGAGCAAAGCCTGACCGGGAACAATATTGGACTGCACTAAACCATTCACACGGCGAACCTCATCTATAGAAATTCCATACCTGCTGCTAATCGTAAATAAGGAATCACCAGCTTGAACCTCATGAAAAAACATATTTGTCCCTCCACTAAAGGGTTCAAAATTACCCCTCACTCAGGTTTTAAGGCCATATTGACTTTATAAAATTATCCAGTATTTCCTTTTATTTTATGAACCATATTTTTATGTAGAACACAATGATGGCTTGACTTTTTTACTAGATCCACTTTCAAGAATAGTATGCTTATTAAAAAAGGATACAAAGGGCTCAATCATCACCTCTTTGTATCCTTTACTATTTTTAAAATTCTGGTTTCTCTAAATATTATTTTTGTTGTAACAAGTGTATCACGGTCAATTAGTTTTGGGGGTTCTTCCAGCCATGACTGCCGCCTTTTATAAAACTGTATTTTGAATCCCTAAATGATCATCTTCTAACTTTATGTAATCAAAGGCCTTATCTGGCCACATGACTTTATGCCCCAAAACCCAAGCTTTTTCCTTATCAATTTTTGTAATCGTGGTTTCCATAGCCCCCTCCTTTGTTTCTTCTCCGTTATAGATACAGCCCCACCCATTGCCAATAGAAGAAATAAAATAGCATCATGATTAGTATATAAACTGGCATCATAATCGCACTAATCTTCAAAAGATCATTCGCGTCATAGGAGATTTCGCCTTCTTCATAAAAGAATAGTAATGCTTTGGAACTCACAGGTACGGTCACACAATAATTCATACCAATTAAACCTATAAAGACAACACTTGTAGGATTCAAACCAATGGTTTCACTAAATAATAATAGAATTGGTATAAAAACGATTGCGCGCGTTGTATGCGATGTAATATATAAATGACTTGTAACAGTTACCAAAAGGATAACGAAAACAATGAACCACTCAGGTGCTCCAACAAATGAAGATAGGAAATTCTGCATGGCTTCTTCAATCCATTGAACTACTCCTGTTTCGACTAACATATTGCCTAATGCAGTTGCGGCCGCAACAAATAGGATCAAATTCCAAGATACCGACTTAATCCCCTGTTTCCAAGTAATAATTCCGTAATTCGGCATCATGACGATCATTGCCCCTACCATGGTAATAAAAGCAATATCATAACCATGTATACCTTCTGTTATCCATCCAATAACTAAAAGAGAAAGTAGGATGATTGTCTTTTTTTCACTGTCACTCATTCCTTTTTGCAAATGGTTTGTTTCATTTACCGCAAAATCCTCGAGTTCGTCTATACTATCTTTCGGCCATAGGAGCCATTTGATGATTATATATGAAATAAATGTAATAACCAGTGTGAAGGGTAATGCCCAAATAAACCATTCAACAAAAGATATACTTTGATTAACTGTACTCTCTAGTAAACCAATACCAATTATATGTGAACCTGCCCCAATAAGTGCAGCGGAAGTACTCATTAATATAATAATCGGCGCTATTAGACCGAGAACACTTTTTTCTTTTTCCGTAAATTTTTTGCTAAGCTGATTGAGAATCGGCATAGCTAACGCAGCGCGTCCGGAAGTAGATGGAATGAAAAAAGCCGTTGAAAATAACACCGAGCATACCCCTAGCAGAAGTTTACTTTTCTTGCTCGCCTTACTTAAGATTAATAGAGTTAACCGGTTCGCTAAACCTGATTCCTTCACCGCCTCACCAATAATGAAAGAACCAACCATTAGCCAAACCACTTCCTCAGATAGTGATTGATAGAGAAAATCTGCCTCTGCACCATTCATTATGATAATAAACACAATCAGTGCTGTTGCAACAAAGCCTGCAGGAATTTTTGTTGCAACCCATAAGATCATCGCTGATAGAAAAGCAAATAGGGCAACCTTTGCTTTGTAATCTAGACCATCAATGAAAACAATCAGCAACAACAACAAAACATGTAAAGCAATCAGCACAAACGGTTTCGAGACAGGGGCTATAGTGCTTTTCAAACGTGAGTGCCTTTCGATTCTCCGCAGCTCCGTTCTTGTCATCATGATTGATAAACTCTCTCTTTAGCATACTTTCTTCTAGCAACTCGAAAACCAATTAAAATTTGTCTTAATACAGATTCCGTACTTTCCTCAATCCATTTTGGGGCTTTTATGATCGCTTTTTCTAACGTAGTTGGTCTTTGTATGATACTGCTATACGCATCAATTCCTGCTTCATAATTTAGTTTTGCTCCCTTTCCTATTGTGCCGGTAATCGCAATGACAGGAATATTATTTTTCTTTGCAATCCGGGCAACCTCAGCAGGAATCTTCCCGTTTGGTGTTTGGAAATCTAAACTGCCCTCTGCCGTAAATACTATATCTGCTGTTGAAATGGTTTCTTCTATATTAATGTAATTCATAATTATATCGAATCTTGGATGTAATACTGCATTTGTAAAGGCAACTAATCCAGTACCTAATCCTCCGGATGCACCACTGCCTGGTAATGAACGAACATCTACTCCTACTGCTTCTTGAATTAAAGCTGCATATCGTTCCAATGCAAAAGATAATTGTTCGACTTGTTCAGGCGTTGCTCCCTTTTGCGGCCCAAACACACGTGCTACACCCGTTTCTCCACATAAAACATTTTTCCAGTTACACGCTACATCAATGGAAACATGCTGTAATCGCTTATCTAGATTCTTCATATCAATGGAATCCGCCTTTAGTAATCCTTCGCCGCCATTTATGAAAATTGGGCATTGATTTTTATCCATGAACCGGATTCCTAATGCTTGTGCCATACCAGCCCCGCCATCTGATGTTCCAGAATCTCCGCAGCCTATCAAAATATAATCTACACCTTCATCGAGTGCAGCTCGAATTAACTCCCCTACTCCATATGTTGTTGTTTTTAATGGGTTTCTTTGATTTCTTGGAACAAGTTTCAATCCAGCGACAGCTGCCATTTCTATTACTGCTGTACGTTTTCCATGCTCTTCAAAAATACCAAAATAGCTTTTTATCTTTTTCCCAACTGGTCCAGTTACTTTTTTATAAACTAGTTTTCCACCTTTTATGGCAACAATTGTCTTGGCAAAGCCTTCTCCGCCATCAATCATTGGGATGACTTCTAAATCGATAGACGGATCAAATCGTCTTACACCACGTTCCATCGCAACTCCTACATCCTCAGCATCCATACATTCTTTAAATCCAGATGGTACAATTACAATTTTCATATCAAATTACCTCCAAAATCCTTTAATACATTTGAATTTACGCTACTAAACTTAAAGGATATTAAGAGAAACATTATAATTTGATTAGAAAAAGGAATTATACCTGTTGCTGCGGCAGTGGTCCTGCTATGAAAACCACTTTTTCTGGTTTTTTAAAGGGATTTGGGCTTCATCGCCTTTATGAAGACCATTTTCTCCGGTTTTCCAAAGGAATTTGGGCTTCATCGCCCTTATGAAGATCACTTTCTCCGGTTTTCTAAAGGGATTTGGGCTTCATCGCCTTTATGAAGAACACTTTCTCCTGTTTTCTAAAGGGATTTGGGCTTCATCGCCTTTATGAAGAACACTTTCTCCTGTTTTCTAAAGGGATTTGGGCTTCATTGCCATATATAGAAACTCGTAAAAAATTTTGGCCTACCATTTTTACTAGAGCCTTTTCTCGACAATATTCTTCTTACTTAGGAGGATTAAACCCCAGCTTGACAGCCTTTAAAGCTATTCTAATCAATCGTTTAGTTAGTACCGATTTAACTAATTAATCGTTTGGTTAAATACTGTCTAAGCTCTTTTAACATACGGGCTTTGGGCTGTTTTCAGGAGCATTAATTGTCGTAAAATAGTTGTGGTTGTAGGGATAATCTTCATAACTGACAATAGAATCTAGAAAATGAAAAAAAGAGGCTTTCCGTAAGTTCGTTCAACTCTTGGAAAACCTCTACTATTTTTCATACAAGATTATTTTAAATATCGTGCTCATATGGGCGTGATTTAATCCCTTTAAATAAGGGTTTTAAAACTGAGAATAATCTATTAAACTATACAATTAATGACAGTATAATTGCCGTTCCAAATGCTACAAGTGCTTTCATGATGGTAATTACGAAAATGTCTCCATATGATTGGCGATGAGTGAGACCACAAATTGCAAGAATCGTTATCGTTGCACCACTATGAGGCAGTGAATCTAAGCCGCCTGCTGACATGGCCGCAACTCTGTGGAGAAATTCAGGATTAATCCCCATTGAATTAGCTAGTGTTAGATAATGTTCCCCCATCACTTCAAGGGCTATTGACATCCCGCCTGATGCTGAACCAACAAGGCCGGCCAGGACATTAACAGATATAGATTCAGATATTAATGGATGTGAAGAAACACCCAAAATCGCATCCCTGATTGTTCCAAATCCAGGTAAAGTTTTCACCACATTTCCAAACCCTACTTCTGACGCTACATTAAATACAGCTAATAATGAGCCGCTAGCAGCTATAGTCAGTCCAGATGTAAGCTTTGAGACTGTAAATGCCTTTATATTTATGAGTAAAGCGACTATGATTCCACATACTAGGGCTGCGATTAATGCCCATGTTGAGGTCAAACTACTCATATTTTCAACATTAAAGGATTCCTTTAACATTTCCGGAGTGTACCAGTTACTGACCGCCCAACCTGTTTTAGTAAATATAAAATTAAGTACTACGACAACTACCAGTGGGACAATAGCCATCCAAAAGTTCAGAGTTTTTTCGTCTGGATTAATGACAGGTTCATTTTTATGATCTTTCCCGTAGCCTTCTCCAGCTAAATTTGCTTTTTTTACTCTGCTTGACAACCAAAGATATCCAAGAGCAAAAATGAGTAACCCGCCAACTAACCCTGTAATTGGTGCCGCATAGGCATCCGTTCCAAAATAATTCGTCGGTATTATATTTTGAATTTGAGGTGTTCCAGGAAAAGCATCCATTGTATATGTAGCTCCGCCTAAGACTATCACTGCAGGAATTAATCTTTTTGGAATATTCGCCTCGCGGAAGACTGCAGCTGCAAAAGGGTATACTGCGAAAACTACTACAAATAGTGATACCCCTCCATATGTTAATATTGAACATGCAATTATTGTTGCAAGAAGCGCTCTTTTTGCCCCTACAATCTCCATAATTTTTTTAGCAATCGATGCAGTAGCCCCGTTTAATTCCATAAGCTTTCCGAAAACTGCACCTAATATAAATATAGGGAACCATGTTTTTATGTAGTTTGCTAGATTGGGCATATAAACTTCGGTATAACTAGGTAATAAAATCCCTCCTGATAAAGCAACTGCTAGTAAGGTTACAATGGGAGCAATGACTATGACGGGAAAACCACGATAAGCTAAAAATATAAGTAAACCTAACGAGATGAGAATCGCCATGATTTCAATAAACATTCCTACACCGTCCATCTTTGATATTTACATTACTTGAACAATGAGCAGGATTATTTCCTGCTCATTGCTACATCTATTTCATTAATTAGGCTTTTATATAATTGACACTCAATGAATTAAACTTGCTAATATTCTCCTCAAAATTTGGAAGCACCTTTGCCTCTTCTGATAGATTTACTAGTGTACAAACCATATCATTAAATGGAGTTGGGATATTTTTTTCTCTTCCCTTTTCGGAGACATATCCATTGATATAATCAATTTCCGTTTTTATACCTTTCTCTAAATCTTGCAACATACTCGCCTTGAGGTTTGCATGAGGCCCCCATACCTCCTCATAAAAAGCCATTTTCCCAGGAATATCTGATTGACTTTCCAACTCTAAATTCTCAAAGTCCTTCCCTTGCATTTCTACTAGTCGAATATGATGTGCTCGAGCTACCTTAATCGTTTCATCAGCGATATTTGCCAAACTTCTCATAGCATCTGCATTATATAGTACCTCTCCGAAAGTGCAGCCTAGCGCTGCAGACATCCCACTAAAAGTTGCATTCATTAATAACTTAGACCATTTCATCCCATTTATATTGGTTACAATTTCGCAATAACCTACAGTACCTAAAATATCTTTTAACGTATGAATTCTTTCGGTAATTTCTCCATTTAGTTCACCAATGTCAAAAGCATATTTCTTCACTACATCTAATTCTGTTGTCAACTCTGATACGCCAGGCCCTATCCAAGTGGCCCCAAAGCCAACTACACCACCAACTGTTCTTTCCTTCCCAACAATGGTAGCAACACTTTCTTCAGGGATACCATTTTGCAAAGTACAAACTACACTATCTTGATGTAGAAAGGGAAGAATCGATTCCAAGGAACTCTTTGTATAAACTTGCTTTGTAAGTAAAAAGATTACATCATATTTACCAGATAATTCATTTGGGTGCTTTGCTTTTACAGGAATCGTCTCATCTAAAAAACCAGTTATCTTAGCTCCAATTTGATTTAAGGCATCGACATGTTCCTGATTGATGTCTATTAAATCAACATCATATCCCCCTTTTGTGATAAGTGCCCCGATAATTGTTCCAAGTGAACCTACTCCTAAAACGCCTATTTTCATAAAAAATCACCCCACGATTAATTTTTTGTCAATTGCAATACTTAATAAGTGTAAAATCCTTTTCCTGATTTTTTTCCGAGCCAGCCAGCTTCAACCATTCGTTTAAGTAAAAGACATGGACGATATTTTGAATCATTGAAACCTTCGTAAAGGCTCTCCATAATAAAAAGAAGAACATCTAATCCTATGTAATCAGATAGTTTTAATGGGCCAAGCGGATGATTCGCTCCCATTACCATCCCTTTGTCAATTTCTTCTGGATCATTTCCCTCCATGACCAGAAAAGCTGCTTCATTTAACATAGGGATAAGCAATCGATTAACAGTAAACCCTGGAAAATCTTTTGCGGCAATCGTAGTCTTTCCCAACCTCTCCCCTACTACCTGCAACTTTTCCATCGTTTCACTAGAAGTACTTGGAGAACAGACCAATTCTAGCAATTTCATAATTGGCACTGGACTAAAGAAATGCATGCCTACCACTTTATCAGGACGTTTCGTTACTCCTGCGATAGCAGAAATAGATAATGAAGAAGTATTGGTAGCAAAGATTGCATCTTTGTTAATCACCTGATCAAGTTTCCTGAAGAGGTCCTGCTTGAGGATTAATTTCTCTGGTACCGCCTCGATTACTAAATCGACGTGTTTTCCGTCTCCTAATTGTGTGGATCCGTGAAGATTTTCCCAGATTCCTTTCGCTTCTTCTTCCGTCCAAGTCCCTTTGTTTACCATTGAGGAAACTGTTTTTTCCATTAAAGCAAATCCACGTTGTAAATCTTCTTCCGATCTTTCTACAACCGTTACTTTATAACCTGCTTTGGCTGAAACAAGAGCAATGCCGCCTCCCATTAACCCAGAACCAACAACTAGTAAATTTTCCAATTTCCTTCGCACCTTTTCTCAAACCCTATGATAATTTTCCATACTCATTTTGTGTAGTAAACGCATACAAATTTATTTAAATGATTTTCTCTTTGTACTTATCATCAAAAGTACTAGTTTGGAAATTCTACAAACTTAGATTCATTTTTAGCCTTAGACTTATCTAATCCTAAAATTTTCCTTGCTTCATTTGGTGTAGCAATTTCTCGTCCTAATGTTCTAGATAAATTTACAATTCTCTCAACAAATTGAGCATTGGTCCTTGCCAATTCCCCTTTACGATAATAGACACTGTCTTCCATTCCAACCCGTACATGTCCTCCGGTAATGATGCTCATCGTATTGATCGCTAATTGATTTTTACTGGCTCCAAGTGCTGACCAAGTTGATCCTTCCGGAATACTTTCGGATAAAAATAATAAGTTCTTTGGTGTTGCCGCCATCCCACCTTGAATTCCTAATACGAATTGGAAATGAATTGGACCTTCAATGAGCCCCTTTTTCGCAATTCGTAATGTATTATCAATCATTCCGGCATCAAATATTTCAATCTCTGGTTTAATCTCGTATTTTTTTAATTTGGCAGCTAATTTTTCTAGAAAGTTAGGTGAATTAAGAAATACTTCAGATCCAAAGTTTGTGGAACCGGCATCAAATGTAGCCATTTCAGTTCTTAATTCACAAACTCGGAGTCTGTCCTCGTCATTCATAACGGCTGCACCTGCCGTAGTTAAATTGATAATAATATCACATTTATCTCTTATTCGATCAACAACCTCACGAAAAGTATCTAAATCAAGTGTTGGATTCCCATTTTTATCCCTTACATGAATATGTGCAATAGAAGCCCCTTCCTGCCAAGCCTCATAAACAGAATCTGCGATTTCCTTTGGTGCCAGAGGTACATAAGGTGTATGCTGCCTGGTTGTTTGGCCTCCCGTTGGGGCAACTGTAATGATTAATTTTTCCATTAAACTTCCTCCAATCTATTAGTAAATATTGTAATTATTAAAAATCTAAGGTTTTACATTTTAATATTTTGCAAGAATCATGCCAAACTAAAAACACATACGCTGCCATACAAATTCCAATTACCATTCATTTACGCATATGCAAATTTGCGCATATTTGATTATTTTTAATCATTATAATTTTCACTTTAAATTGTTTTTCTTTATAATAGATTTATAACCTTAAAGGATGTGTTCATCATTGTATAAAACACCTTTTTTTCGTAACATGGGTACGGAAGATCTTATAAATTTATTAACGAGTATTTTCGATACATCTCACGATGGATTATATATTTGTGATAATAAGGGTTATACGCTTTTATATAATAGAGCATTTTTGGATATCTCAGGAATTTCTATAGATACCATGAATCAATATAGCACGATTGAATTACATCAAATGGGTGTTGTACCTATTTCATGTGCAGGTGTAGCAATCAAAACCAAACAACCTTACAGCACGATCATCGATTATTACAATGGAAAAAAGGGAATTGTTACAGCTACTCCCTTTTATGATCAGTATGAAGAAATTTTATTTGTCGTCTCAAACGTACGAGATATTACAGAAATTAATAATTTGCAAAAAGAATTAGAAGAAACAAGACAGGAAAACTTGGCGTATCAGCACGAACTGCAGAAAATCCAAGGTGAGTTGAAAAATAATCAGCAATTTATTTATAGAAGTAAAAGTATGCATCAGATTATCTCTCTTGCATCACGATTTGCAAAAAATGATTCTCCTATTCTTTTATTAGGAGAATCCGGGGTAGGAAAAGATGTTCTCGCCAACTATATCCATAAAAAAAGTAACAAAAATGGGGAATTTGTAAAAATTAACTGTGGTGCTATTCCTGAACATCTACTGGAATCTGAATTATTCGGTTATGAAAAAGGGGCTTTTACAGGGGCTAATGCGAAAAAAGAAGGATTGTTTGAAATGGCCCATGAAGGCACCATTTTTCTTGATGAAATCGGTGATCTTCCCTATTCTCTGCAGGTTAAATTATTAAACGTGATACAGGATTCCAAAATTAGAAGACTGGGGGGAACCGAAACACGCGATGTTCATGTACGAATTATTGCTGCCACAAATTGCAATTTGGAGCAACTAGTAGAACAAAAAAAGTTTCGGCTGGATTTATTCTACAGACTAAACGTTTTATCTATTACGATTCCCCCATTAAGAGAAAGACGTGAGGATATATCAGTCCTTCTATTTTTCTATCTAGAAAAATTGAAAAAGAAATACAAAGAAGATAAAAAAATAGACACCCAAGTGCTAGACAAACTTATAGAATATGAATGGCCAGGAAACATTCGCGAATTAAAAAATATAATTGAACGGATGTATCATATGAGTGAATCTGAAAAAATTTCAATAAAGGAACTGCCGCCATCCATTCTAAATCCCAAAAGTATTCAAGGACAAAATAACGGATTAATTTCTGTATCTAATACAACTTTGCCTCTTAAAGAGGCTGTCGCTGAATTCGAAAAAGAGTATATTGCCAATGTGCTGTCAAAGACACCCACAATGCAGGATTGTGCAAATATTCTTGGGGTAAACATCTCTACTCTTGTAAGAAAAAAAAGAAATCTATTGATAAAGTAAATGAAAGGCTACATAGAAGATTATATTTTCTCATGGTAAAACACCGTACTTTTGAACTGTACGGTGTTTTTTCACGGTTATTTACTGATAACTTAAGAGATCTATCTATCTAATATGAATGCATCTTTCTTTTAGCCAAATCATGAGCATTTCCATTAGCAATCCTTATACTCATAACTTAATCATTTAAACCCTTTCCATTGAGGATTTGCTGCATATGCTTTTCAATCCTTAACTCTCGTGTTTTGGATTGTTTAGGTTGTGAAAAATGAAGAATGTATGCTTTTTGCCGTCCCGGCGTCAACCCTTCAAAGGCAGTTTTTAAGGAAGGGATTTCATCGAATTTATTTAGAAGTTCTTCAGGAATGACGTATTCTGCGGTCTTTTTAAAATTTACTTTCAATCCGGCTTTTTCCACTTCAATAGCCTCATAAATAAAAGTTTTCATGATGGCTTCCATTTCCACTATTTCTTGTACACTGGTGAACCGAATCTGGCCTTGTGCCTGTGAATTCTCCCCGGGTTTGATTAAAATTCCATTGGGATCATTTAGTAACGCACCCTTAAAAAACATAAGCGCACAGTATTCTTTAAATCCTTGTATGATAACGATGTTACTTTTCTGAAACGTGTAACAAGGCAGTTTCCACTTTAATTCTTCGGTCAGCTCACAGTCAAGAACGATACTTCTCAACTTCTCATATTCTGCTTTCCACTTTTTAGCTTTATTTATAAATTCATCAACTTTAGGATTCATTGTATTATTTATCATCGGAATACCTCACTTAAATTCTCCCTACAATCCATTATGACCAGGATAGTTATGAATCATTCTGTCCTATTCAACGGAACAAGTTCATATGATCGCCAATATAGAAGAAAAGGCCTCCTACCAATTCTGTGAACGGATGAGTGGCCTTCTCTAGTCAGTTATTATCTTTGATTTAAAAAGCCACGGTGACGGCAAAAATTTTTTAGAATCCATTTTCCACTAACCACTTCATAATGCTTTCCTCTCTTTCCTTACTATCGCCATGCTCGGCATCGTATTTACACATTTTCTTCTGTGCTACTATGTTTCCATCTATCATATACAATACTCTTTCGGTTTTTGCTGCCACCTTTGTATCATGTGTAACGAGCATGATGGTTGTCCCTTTTTGATTAATCTCTGCAAGAATGGCCATAATCTCTTCTGTCGATTTGGAATCTAATGCTCCGGTTGGTTCATCACCAAATATGATATCTGGATCATTTATCAGTGCTCTGCAGATGCCGACTCTCTGTAGCTGCCCACCAGAGCCTTGAGTGATAGTATTATCTGCAAGCTTTTCAATCCCTGTCATTTCCAGCAATTTTTTTGCTTTTTGATATACCGCATTTTTATCCGTATTTTTTGATACAAGAGCAGGGAACATTACATTGTCAATCAATGACAGATTCTTTAATAGATTAATATCCTGAAAGATAAATCCCATATGATTCAGTCGGATCTTCGCCAGTTCTTCTTCTTTGAGTCTGTCAATTTCATGGCCTTTAAATGTCACACTGCCAGAAGTCATTCGATCCATACCGCTTACATTATACAGCAGCGTTGACTTCCCGCTTCCGGATGGCCCCATGACCGATACGAATTCCCCTTCTTCTATCTCCAAATTTATATCTTTTAAGATATGAAGCTCATTATCCTTTCCTAATCCTACTTTTTTGTTCAAACTTCTTGCTTCTAATATATTGCTCAAGTATATCCCTCCAATGTCATCTATTTAACTCAAAGTCTATATCTCGGAATGTCGGATTTTTCAGGAATCTGCATTCTTTACATTGGCGCCTTCACGCAGGAGACTTCTTCCACCTTCGCAGATTCTCCTCCTGCCTTGACCTTTTCAGAAGTTCTAACTTCTTAAAACTACCGATAAATCATCTTCTGCTGTTACCTTACAGCACACAGAAATAGTAAATCCGACGACTAAAATGAGTGCTAACGGACATAGCAGCCAAGTCTGCCATGCAACATTAACTAATTCAATTTTTGCGGCTCCCATAGAAGACATTGCCATACTTACAAGAAATTCCCCAAGATAATTAGAAGCCAGTACTCCAACTACGATTCCTAATATCAGTACCATCATAGTCCCTGCCATATATTGATGTTTAATATTTTTAGAAGTTAATCCCATACTTCGCATGATTGCAATCTGAGACATATCCTTTGATAATAACATCCGAAGGAATAATGCAGTGATCAACACTGCAATGATTACTGCTATTGCGATTCCTCCTATAACAATCAGCCTCATCTGATCAATGATATTTCCAAGAGTCTGTCCGGTATATTCTTTGATATCACTTACCTGCGCAGAATCGTAAGCATTCTGGTAGTATTCCATTTTCAAGCGCATGTCAACACCCGGAGCCAGATCCATGCTCACAATATACCAAAGAACGGCCTCTTCATTTACCCCAAGACTCGTATGAGCTTTTGCTGTTTTCCCCCCATTTGTAATATCCTGATAAATACCCGTCACTGATAAAGTCTGTTCTTCCCCGCCAACCCTGACGGTTACTTCATCTCCTACTTTCTTGTTTAATCCGTCTTTTGCGGCATTTGCAAATGAAAGCGAGATTTCTCCTTCACCCTCCGGTGCTCTGCCTTCCAGATATTTTAATGGAAATACGGAAAAATCTCCGATTTCAATATTAATATAGTCCCAGGTACCTTCCTCGTTTTTGACCTGGTAGGAGCTTGTGATATAGGCTGTAAACTTTTCAATATCATTATCCGTTTTCAACTCTTCCTGCAGTTTTTTAAAATCTTCTGTAATACTATCGGTTCTTCGAAGATCGATTCTAATGTCGGATTTTCCTATTCCCATATAGGTAGAAAATTCAGGTGAATTCATGGTGTTATAAATATTTAAGGGGAGTATAACTATAAACGTACATACTATAAAAATAACAAACAGCAGCCTGTATAACTTGAATCGTTTCCAAACATCTCTCAGCCCCATGTAAATATTGGTGCTGAAAAATTTGTTCCTTCGCAGCGGGAAACTGTATTTTCGATTCTTTCCACTCTCCATAGAATCTTTCCGTAAAGCTTCGACCGCAGAAATCTGATCGATTTTTTTCAGCACTTGCTGGCAATACATCACAATCATGCTATATATAAGTAATGGAGCTATAAGCGATAGTACATATTTTAAGCCTCCTGATAAATCGGAAGAAATATAAAGTCTCATATGACCGTTTAACAGATTTACCGCTGCAAAAGACATGAGATAACCGATCATACCGGCTGCTACTGAGATGGCTCTGTATTTGTTAAGATAGACCTTTTTTATATCTTTTTTAGATATCCCCATTGCTTTCATAACACCGATTTCTCTAATATCTTCATCAATCGTTGCCAAAAAGGTCAGTCTGATACAGAGCGAAGCAATCACAATAAGCAGAAGACTAATAAATATAATGACAACCGCAACTGCCATATCTGACATGGCATTAAACATCATAAATACCTTTCCTTCTATTATAGGACCATTTGCCGGAAGACCTGCTTCGATATAGGCAGTCTGAACAGCAGCAGATTCCCCGTTTTCATGCAGCTTGAATTCAATCAGATATTCCAGTTCCCCATCCTGCATTTCAAGCATTTCATCATAGTCATTCTGATTTATCACAAACCGTTTCGAAGAAGTAAGGGAAGAGTTCATCTCAAAATCTCTTGCATAATCTGAAATGACAAACTCTTTCTCATACCCGCCGCTTTTCACCGTAATCGTATCACCTATTTTTAAGTCATGTTGTTCCATGAAATAGATGGGAACGGCAACGAAACCTTCCTTTACATCCAGCTTTTCATTATCCAAATCCAATATAAAATCAAATCTCTTATTCTGTACAACAAATGAAATATCCTGAATCGTTCCAGCCATCGTTTGATTTTGGCCAAAATGAATATTGCTTCCATCCATATTCTGAAGAACCATCGTCTCCTGCATCGCTATATGGTCACGGTAGTGTTCTGTGAATTGGTCGATATCTGCCTGGTCATAATCTCCGGCATGCATCACCGTAATGTCAGCAGGTACGGCGCTCTCCTGAAGTTCGGACATCGCCTGAATCAGATTGGAAATGTTATTAATGGCACTGGCTGCTAAAATTACTGCCATCGTGATAAATACAAATACTGTCATCGTTACAATTTTGTTCCTGATGAAATCATTCTTTACAATTTTATAAAACAAAATTTTTCCTCCTCCCTGCATTGATAATATTTTTTCAATTTTATCCTTGTCTCTATCAATCTAGTTCATTTCTTCAGAGGAAGAATTTCCATCCACTTTTTAATTTAAAAATGTTCTTATATGCTAGTTTCTTAGTAGACTTGACCTAAACGATTATTTATCGTCCTAAAGTAAGCATACAAAACGATACTTTTTAAATTAACCTGCTAGAGCCTAATTATTTACTAAGTCCACAGCCCTATTTAACAAGGAGAAGACACTATAACCATACCAATAAATGCCCTAGTTAAAATCACTAAAATTGTAAATTTTTTGTAATTTAATCAGAAGTTTTAAATTATCGTTTTTGTTGTATTGTTGTTTTGGGATAAATGAGGAAAGCTGACTTGACCACAATTCCTTTTTATTCAAAGTAAAATGACATATTGGAGGAATTAGAAATGGAAAAAACGTATATGAACATGATGATGCCCATCTATCAAAAATCTTGTTAGCAAAATTTTTACAACAAAAACCACTCCCTCATTTTTAGGAAGTGGTTTTTGCTATTGATATAAATTATTTACATGACTACTGCACAAGTTGTACAAGCTAGCCAGAAAATATTTCTGGTTGACCATTTTTATATCGATATATGGCTGCCACCTTCTTTAGGTCGTACTCAGTTTATCGAACAACCATACAAGATGATTGTATTTACCATAGGATTTTATTTGATCTTTCTCTGCTAGGATGCGTTCCATGGCAGCCGGATCATTGCCGAATTCGGTATTTTGAATTAGGTTAACAGGGGGCCGGTTTTCTACAAAATTGATACGAATTTGATGAAGTAATGTTATGATGGCGCGGTTAAATTCATGAAACTCATTGGGAAAGCTTGCGGTAAGGGATTGATGTTCTAAAACAATCTTTTCCATGAGTTCATAATCCGTCGGTTGAATAGAGTGCAGAGCTCTAATGCATACATCAAAAACCAGGTGCTTTTGTTCAAACAACAGACGATTTCTGTGCATATCATCTTCCATTGTTGGCAGCGGTGGATGTTCTTGATGATACGATTCTAAATCATGTTCGATAATAAAGTTAGCATTTGCCTTATATAATCTATATGCAAATTCAGCATCCTCTGGTCCCCACCCTTTGAAATTCTCCTCGTAACCGCCGACTTGCTCCATAAAACTTCTTTTAATAGAAAGAAAACCTAAACAAGCCATCCAACGCAATGGGCTGCTATCAGAATGTTCGTGTTCCCTAAGGTATTTTAATAAATGACCAGCATAACTCTTGTATTTTGTGATCGAGCGTAATTTTTTAATATCGTCAATATCCTCCCTCTTAATCACTTGTTGGGGTTCTTGTAAATGCCTAATATAATTCGTTAGGGTATCAAGTGCCAGTTCCTGCGACACCACCTCTTTAAGGCGTTGATTGAGGAGGGATTTTTCTTTTCTCCATTTATAAATCGCTTTGATTTGATTATCAGTAAAATCCGGGAATAAAAAAGTATACACACGGCCGCGCTTGCTTCCTGCAATAACAACGGCTTTCTCCTGAGTTAGATGATGCTGATAGTTAAGGGCAACATAGTTAGGGGGAACAATCGTTTCTGCATCGAAAAGGATAATAATCTCTCCCCTCGCATGCCTAAGTCCGATATTTCTTGAAGCAGCAACCCCAACATTGGTGCTATTGCGAATATATTGAAAATGGTAGGGAGGACGGTACTCCTTAATTTTGGGGGTCTGGTCGGTAGAAGCATCATCAATCAATATCACTTCCATTTTAGATAAATCAAAGTTCTGTTTCTCCAACGCATAAAGGCTAAGCAGATTAAGGGGATAGCGGTTATATGAAGGCATTATGATTGTAACTTCAATTTCCATGTATTTCTCATTCCTCCTGGAGAGCCTATAGGCTTCCTTTGATGTTGAATCAGGGTTGTAATCACCTAAGGGTAATGATCACAAAAGGCAAGTTAGGCTTACTTGTATTCCATTACCCCTTCCACTAGAGTATATTATGCTTGTCAAAAAAAGTTTCTCGGATGTTCAACTAAATGTAGCCTATTTATTCTTTAATTAACACATTTTTTACACATTTTTTACACATTTTCAACAAAATGCCCCGTTCCTCTTTTAGTTATTTTCATATCTTGTCTATATACGAGAATAATATTTTTTGGGGGCGAGGGATTTATGAATAAAAATGTACTAGTAATCGCTGCACATCCCGACGATGAAATTCTAGGATGCGGCGGGACAATAAAAAAATTAATAAATCAGGGATATGAAGTTACGACTGTTATAGCCGTCAAGGGACGAAAGGAAGAAGAGCAACACATTAAGCAGTGTATTTTAAAGGCAAATGAGAACCTAGGGGTTAAAAATGTAATCTTTTGGGAATATCCTAATCTTTTATTGGAAAAAGTCCCTCTTGTTGAAGTCAATAAACAAATTGAAGATCTGCTAATCAAAAATGAGCCATCCATGATTTTTACACATCATTATGGGGATATCAACCGTGATCACCAAATACTATTTCAAGCGGTATTAACAGCAGCGCGGCCGCTTCCTGGTAAAAGGCCGGTTGAAATCCTTTGTTTTGAAACGGTTTCTTCTAGTGAATGGAGTCAACATACAAATGATAAAGAATTTAAACCAAATTATTTTGTTGATATATCCGACACCATAGATGAAAAGATTGAGTCACTTAAGGCTTATGATGTTGAGATGCGACCGTTTCCACATCCACGTTCGTATGATGGAGTAAAATATTTAGCACGTGTAAGAGGAATGACAGTAGGAGCGGAATATGCAGAGTCTTTCGAAATTATTAGGAGGGTTTGGAAATGATGAAGAGGAAATGAACGATCTACCTTCACAACAGATCAATTTCCTCCTCACATAGGTTTATTGTTCATGATTTTCTTTTATTTCATCAAAAACAAAGAGATGGGGAGATGAGAATGGATAAAGAGTTTACTGGAGAAAAAGTAGAGGCTCTTTTTACAATGATGAGAAAGAAGCTATGGTCTTTCTCTGATAGTCAAAAAGGGTGTGAGAACCTGTGAAGATTCTCGTTACAGGGGGAGCTGGATTCATTGGTTCTCATGTTGTCGATTTATTATCTCAAACCGGTCATGAACCGTTTATAGTAGATAATTTCCTCACGGGTCAAAGGGAATTTGTTCCACCAAATATCCGGCTATATGAAGTTGACATCACATCTTCACAAATATCAGATGTATTTAAAAAGGAAAAACCAGATGTTGTCATCCATCTCGCAGCTCAAGTGGATGTTTCCCGCTCCATAAAAGATCCTGTATGGGATGCACATCAAAATATTCTTGGTACGATTCGCTTACTGACCTGCTGCCATAAGTACAACGTGAAAAAATTTATTTTTTCCTCGTCTTGTGCTGTATACGGTGAAAAAGATGATATAAGCATTAAGGAGACATCCCCCATTCAGCCTCTATCTTATTATGGTATTTCGAAATTTTCTTCAGAAATGTATGTCCAAGCCTTTAATAGCCTACATCAAGTCCCATTCACCATTCTAAGGTATGCCAATGTTTATGGTCCTCGCCAATCCTCAAAAGGTGAGGGAGGAGTCATATCGATATTTTTCAAGAAAGTAATTAAGGACAAATCTCCATTTATTTTTGGAGATGGAGAACAGACCAGAGATTTCGTGTATGTAAAAGATGTTGCTTTGGCTAATGTATTAGCCATTAATAACGGTGCAAATGAAATCTTTAATATTGGCAGTAATACTAAAACAAGCATTAACGACCTCTACAAGATGATTACAACAATTGCTAAAGATATTCCAGCTGTCTACAAGCCTGCACGGGAGGGAGATATCCGGTATAGTCAATTGGATAATACTAAAGCTGCATCTATTTTAGGCTGGCAGCCTTCCTTTGATTTGCAAGCCGGGTTAAGCGAAACTTTTAAATACTATAAACCAAAATAAGATCATGCAAAGGAATATGCACATAAACATTTGACAACAGAAAGAATGGTAACGAAGATTCTTGAAGTCTTCAAATCTTTTTAAAGGAAGGGGAGTATCATGAATCATGATACCGCAGCTGTTGTTTTAGATTTAAGCGCAAATGGAATTGGCATCATCCGCAGTTTACGACGACGAGGAATACCTATCTATGCTTTTGATACGGAAAGGAAGTACAAAATTGGGAAAACTCGTTATGCAACTTGTGGTATTTGTCCCGATCCTAAAACGGGAGAGTCGGATTTACTTGCGCTACTCATACAATTTAGCGAGCGCTTGCCAAAGAAGCCGGCTCTCTTTGCAGGATCGGACGAGTTTGTATATTTCATCTCAAAGCACCGTAATGAGCTTTTAAATTACTATCATTTTCTCCTGCCTGACCATGATTTAATTGAGGCTGTATTGGATAAACGGTTAACAGCAAAATTGGCGGAAAAACATCAAATCCCAAGTCCAAAAACTTTCATTGTCAACAATGAAGCTGAACTTGATCAACATATTCATAATATGAGCTTTCCCTGTATCTTAAAGCCAGTATTTGGCCATGAGTTCCGTAAAAAATTAAGCAAAAAGGCGATCATAATGGAAAATGCTGACCAACTTAGAAAGGAGTTTCCTTTCTATCAGCAATTTGGTGAACTACTGCTACAGGAATTGATTCCGGGTAAAGAGGAACGAATATATCAGGTAGGCACATTATTTGATGATAACTTACAATTAATAGGCTTATTTATGGGACAAAAGTTAAATCAATTTCCTGCTTATTTTGGAGCTGGTGCGCTGGTAAAAAGCGTTAGAGATGAAGAGGTTATTGAAAGGGGAGTATCCTTTTTAAAAGCACTTGGCTTTAAAGGACTTTCAGTGGCAGAGTTTAAACGGGATCCGCGCGACGGTCAGTTAAAGTTTATTGAAATCAATGCAAGAACGTGGCTGTGGCACAGCCTATCAGGTCGCTGCGGAGTAGATTTATCCTATTTATATTATTTATTGCTCACAAAACAAAATCCAGAACCAAAACTTACGCAAACAGAAGGAATTAAATGGGTCTATCTTGTTCGCCACTATTTATCCTCAAGAGAAAAAAGAAAAAAAGGGGACCTGACTGGGAGTCAATGGTTAAGAAATTTGAAAGGTAAAAAAGAATATGCTCTTTTTGCCTGGGATGACCCGCTCCCATTTTTCCGCAGTGCGTTCTCACACCTTATCAATTCATGGAAAAACAGCAGACAGATTAAAAAGATGGAAACTAAATTAACTCAAAGAAGATGATAAAATTTAAGAGTGACTATGCTCATATGACCGCCAATATGGAAGAAAAGGCCTCCCACCAGTTCAGTAACTGATGAAAAACCTTCTCCAATAGTCGGTTTTTTTTTATGCGGACAATTCCGCGGACAAGCCTTTTAATCAACGATTCGAAACCTTGATATAATAGGGTTTTAAATCCCTAATTACATCATGCCGCCCGTAAGGTGAGAGTGTGTAATATCTTTAACCATGTGTGCTAAAAGTGCGGTAAATACGTTTTTTCTAAATCGGAGTTGTAATATCTTTAATGTGGATTTACCGTTTTTCATTAAATTGCGTTAGCAAAATGTTAGCATAAAATTTTTGAGTATCGCTTAACATATACAGGTATCAGGGATTTTTCTTATTTATTCTTGTTCAACAAAAGCAGTTTAAGTAGAAACCTTCACAATCTCTTCAGCAAGTAGCCTCCACACATTACCAGTCTCTTGCATGTTTCAAAGTAATATCTATAAAACTTGATAATGCAGGGAAAACCCATTTGTTTTTGTGATAAACGACTTGAGAGTATATCTGTTTTAAATCAGCCTCGCAAGGAATAATTTTTAACTTTCCTTCCTTGATCTCATCCTGTACAGCCATTAAAGGTAAATAAGCAATACCAAGCCCGCTCATTACAGAACGCTTTATCGCCTCAATACTCCAAAGTTCCATGATGTTTGAAGGTACAATCCCTCTCTCACGTAGGAACTCTTCAAATATTCTTCGATAACTTCCTTCTTTCTCGTTCGTAATTAAACACTCGCTAAGCTTCTGATTTTCGTAACTTTTAGGTAAACTATTCAGGGGACAATCAGGACTTCCAACGAGAACAATCGGTTCGTTCCTTAACGGATGGATGACTAAATCTGAATCCTCAAACAGTGGTAACATGACAAACGCAACATCTGCACTACCATCAACGATTGCTCTCTTGTTATCTCCGCAAGAGGCATTACTTAAGCGGATGCTTACATTTGGAAAGTTCTTTCGATAATCTCTTAATATTGGTTCTAGGCGGTATACTGTTAGAGACTCAGGAGCCGCAATCTTTAACGTCCCTCTAATATCCTTTTCATCACTAGTAATGCTTTCGATTTTTCCATAAGTATCTAAAATTTCCTGTGTATAGGGTAACAGCTTCTTACCAATTTCAGTCAATTTCACCTTTCGACCCAGCCGATCAAACAGAGGTGCGCCTAAATACTCTTCAAGCGCCTGAATATGAGAAGTCACCGTGGATTGAGTGTAACCTAAATGTTCTGCAGCTTGTGTAAAGCTGCCCATTTCAATGACCTTATTAAACGTTACAAAATGGCGTATTTCCATCATTTCACCCACTTTTATCTTTTCTCATGTCTATAGTATCAAAAAAATCAATGGATAACTTCATAAACTTCAATTTTACTAATAATTAGTTACCGGTTAATATTAAGAAAAAGAATGCCGGAGGGACGGTTCTCATGGTCCCATTAAAGGTTAGTGTCATAACCAAAGCCATTAGAACCGTCCCCCTGGTTCCAACGGAGGGAGTCTAGTTTTGAAACATATACACTATAGCTGGTTTATTCTTGCCATAACATTTTTCTCCATTATTGTAGCTGGTATTGCCATGTCATCATCGGGGGTTTTTATAGACCCTTTCGAAAAAGAATTTGGCTGGGATCGATCTGTTATTGCACTCGCTTTTGCCATTAGTCTTTTTTTATATGGTATATCAGGCCCGTTCATGGCAGCATTATTAGAAGTGATTGGGTTAAAAAAAATGATGCTCATGTCAATGACAACTTTGCTGACCGGTATCATACTAACCTTCTTTATGAACCAGTCATGGCAGTTAATTATTATTTGGGGCGTTATTATTGGACTGGGGGCGAGTCTTTTTTTAACGGTAGTAAGTCCATATGTGGCGAATCATTGGTTTGTCAAAAGAAGAGGACTTGCTGTAGGAATTTTAACGGCAAGTACAGCAACAGGTCAGTTAATTCTACTTCCTGTCTTAGCCGCTATGATAGAAAATGAATCTTGGCGCACAGCAATGGGTTTAATTATGATCCTTAGTATCATTATGATTATCATAATCTTTTTATTTATGAAAAACACACCAAAGGATGCTGGTGTTCTTCCCTATGGACTTGATCAAGAAATACAAGAGAGCAAGGAAAGTCGGAAGGAAAATCCTATTGTTATAGCCTTCAAAGGTCTATTCCAAGCTGTAAAAGTGAAAGAATTTTGGTTGTTAGCTGGTAGTTTCTTTATTTGTGGTCTTTCAACAAACGGGTTAATTGGTACACATTTTGTTTCTTTCTGTATTAGTTTTGGAATCCCTTTAGTTACAGCAGCTTCGTTTCTTTCGTTTATGGGAATCTTTAATCTAGTAGGAACCACTCTATCCGGATGGCTGTCAGATCGTTTCGATAATCGCTGGCTTTTATTTTGGTATTACGGTTTAAGAGGGGCTTCTCTTGTATTCCTTCCTTTTGCATTAAATGAAGGTTCCATTACTATGCTAATGATCTTTACTGTGTTTTACGGATTAGATTGGATTGCAACGGTTCCACCAACGATTAGTATCTCAAGACAAATCTTCGGAACGAAAAAAAGCGGGGTCGTTTATGGTTGGATTTTTGCATCTCATCAGGCAGGTGCTGCAGTAGCTGCTTTTGGTGGAGGTTTAATCTATAGATTTTTCAACACTTATTCCTGGGCATTCTTCTTGGCAGGAGTTTTCTGTTTATTAGCAAGTTTTTTTGTCATTATTATAAAAAAACAACATTCAAATCAATTAACGAATGAAGGAATAATGACTTTATAACAATTCATAGAAAGCTAGAACTAACAAGACACAAAAAGGCAACACCAATTTGAGGTGACCCCCAATAATTAGATTTACTTTAACTTTTGGGGTGCAGTACAATTGATTCGTTGCCTTCTTTTAAAAAAGTTTATGTGTTCTTTATTTTAGCTAATCGAACAAAACTTTCATCTCTTCGTTTGATTTTCTGTTGTACTTCTTCCTCGTCTGCATATGTAAATAACCCGCTGCCCGTTTTGGTTCCTAGCTTTCCACTTTGAACCTTTTCCTCAACAAAAGCTGGAATCTTTACCTCTTCTGATAATTCTGGGGCAAGATTTTCAACTACACTCTTCCAAATATCAAGTCCTCCAAAATCAGCGGTTTCTAATGGACCAATAAATGACCATCTGAATCCGGGACCATCTGTAATGGCTGAATCAATATCTTCTGCGGAAGCAATCCCTTCATCTAGTAAGTAAAAAGCCTCACGGACAAGAGCTGCTTGCAAGCGATTGGCAATAAAACCAGGGATATCTTTTTTCAAAACTACTGGTTTTTTCCCTATATTTTTCAGAACTTCTACAGTTCGATCAATAATTTCTTGTGCCGTATCAGGTCCCTTCACCACTTCCACTAACGGAACAATCTGTGCTGGATTAAAGAAGTGGGTAATTATTAATCTGTCTCTGCTCTGAATCCCCTCTGATAATTGTCTTAGTGAAAATGTCGAAGTATTAGAGGCAATAACAGTATCATCCTCGATCAATTCTTCCAATTGTTTGAACAAGCTAAATTTAATCTCTAAATTCTCTGAAGCAGCCTCGGTAACAAAGGATGTATCCTTAACAGCAACTTCTAAATTCGTGGTTGTAAAAATCCGGGATAGAGCGCTTTCTTTATTCTTTTCACCAATAACTCCCTCTTGAATTAACATATCTAAATTCGCTGAAATTCTTTCGACCGCACTAGTTAAAAATTCAGCTTTTATATCATATAAAAAAACATCATATCCTGCCTGTGCATAAAGTTGAGCAATTCCATGCCCCATTGTACCTGCACCTAAAACAGTAACCTTTTCACTCATCAGTACCCCACCTATTTCAGTATTTTATTAATCTATTATTTATTTTACTATAATTCTGTTAATTCCGTTAGGCTTAAAAGTAATCAAATAAATAACCACTCCCTTATTTTAATAGGAAGTGGTTATAACTATTGATCAATTACTACTTCTAATCAAAGCCACCCTTTTTACTAGTCCTCCTCTCGACAAGTTCCGCCTAACAAATGAGGTTTAAACACAAGTTTGATAACATTTAAATCAATTTTAATCAATCGTTTAGTTAAAACTTATTCAACTAATTAATCGTTTGGTTAAATCACGGGGAAACCCTTTTGCGAGACGGACCTTTGGCTGTTTTCATGTGTATTAATTGTCGTATAAAATTTGTTATTGTTAGGTATTATCTATAAAACTGACTATAGAAACTAGAAAAATACACATTCTTACAAATTTATACACCTTGTGGCACTAATTAATCGTTTGGTTAAAAGTGCAGTAAATCCTTTTAAATCGAGTTTTTAACGGTTTTATGTAAGAATTTATTGTCGAAGAAAAAACTTGTTAAACCAGGCAAATAAGGTTACATAATAAAAATTGATAGTTACTCAAAAAAGTACCAGGCACCATCCAAGTTGGATGAAGCCTGACGCCAAACCTTTGAATTACTCTTGGCTAAATTAATAACAATATTGTCTGCTTTAAACCTAAACTAACGGACGAGGTTTAACTCCTGGAATTGGCGGTAATGACTGCCTTCCATTCTAAACATTGAAACGACTTGCTCGTTTTTCTGCTAAAATCGGCAATAATATAGAAAAATCATTTCTTTTCTTTTTGTTGTTTAACAAGTGCTTGACGGTCGATTTGTTTTGGGGGTTCTTCCAGCCATGCATGTTTAATCATTATGTTTGCACCATCTTCAGCATATAATGCAATTTGAGCGGCAAGGCGTACATATGTAGCACTTAAATCCATTCTTTGGCTTGTACCAGCCGCAACACCATAATTTCCTATCCCAAGGGCAATCAAATAAGTAGTATGAAACATCATTAATTTATCTGAAAAGGGTGCAGCTGTACTATCCAAAACAAAGGCCTCCCACCCCATAGGTACTGTAATGTCCTCGGTACTCAATATTGAACTAAATTTTTTCATATGCTTATTAGCAATTTCTTTTCCATCCAAAAAGAATTGTTTTACATCTTCATTTTTACACACTTGTGCAAAAGCCACCATCATTGCTTTCCCTAAAGTATTCGATTGGATACCCATAAAAAGATGTGTAATTTCAATTGCTGTTAGGGGGCGTTTATGACCTAAAAAATCAAATAGATACCTTTGTTTTTCTACAAAATCAACCTTATCTGACATCGGTATTTGCGGTGGTCTAATATATACACCCTTTGATAACATAACCTTTCTTGCCTTATCGTGTAATTCAGAAACAGATATGAGTAAATTTCTAAAAAAATCACTTACATCTGAACGTGCCGAAACACCAATTGCCATACCAATACTTTCCATTGCAATTACCTCTAATTTTTGTAAATACATAAGGATAAATGCGTCAGAAAACAATCTAGGTGCATTCAGATTTACATCTTCTTCAGTAAAACCAACTGGAATAGGATGATTCTCTTTTGAAAAAATATCCTTAATTATCGTAACGTCATTTTGTGCTATGCTTAAGGAATTTTCGATAAGCGGAAGGATCTCTTTATCTTTGCATGTATTTTTAAAATAACTCATCACACAAGTTGCTAAGGTATCGTTTACATATTGCGCCCAAAGAAAACCGATTTCCGAAGCTGTTAAAGGGATATCGTCATGTTCGGACACCTTTTTATCTTCAATCATTTAATCCTTTCCTCCTATCACTATTTTTATAAATCCCTTCGATAAAGCCTTGTAGAGTTTGTATCATTATTTAATGAAAGCTCAACTCCTAGTTGATTCTATCAGGTAATATTCCCTCTATTTAATAAAACTATCGATGAGTTTACGACTGCATGCAATAATTTTTGAGCATGGGGACGAATAAAGTTTTTTCATTGGATTGCATAGAAAAAAGCATCTATTCACAAAAGTAACATAAATCAACCAATTAAACGTTTATGAAAACGATATACTATGAGTAGTCCTAGTAAAATCCTCCATTAACCCCTCTTTTCTAATCCGAAAAACAATTCACTATGGAAGCAGGTTGATTGAATGAAGAACAACAACAATACGAAGAATATTTTTGAAGAGAAAGAACCGCAAGTGAAAGTATTAATGAAGCACTTTGAAAATCCAAAAGAACGGGAAAATATTTTAAAAAATTTGAAGTTAAGCGCTGAATTTAACATGAGGCACCGAGGTCATTTTTTATTTTATGGGAAGGATTTAATTGACTATAAACTTGAACTCCCCCACGACAAAAACCGCAATGAGTTTCTCCGTATCTTATCTAACTACATGACCGACGTTTTGGAAGATAACTGTCCACCCTCATGGAAAAAATGCAAGCGACCATTCTGGGAAGAACTGATTTTCACCCAATTGCCTCATGTTATGAAACTTACCCCTGATGAAAAACAAGTAGAAACCTTCCTTTCCCAATTAAAGATGTTTATTCAGTGGCTTGATAAGCGCGTTGGCACAACATGGTTTACAGTCGTTGATAAGTATTCAAAAGAGGCAATTTCCGACCTGAAATTATGTGAGCAAGTGCTGAATACACTCTTTTTGAGAGACTTTCCACAACTCCATCAGAAAGATTTTAGCCCCGAAAAACAAATTGAAATAGTTAACCAGAGTTTTAAGGAATGTACGAAAAGATGGGATAGCCTCTTTGAGGTTACAAGTATCATTGACCAGATTACTGTCTTAAAGGAATTTAACACCAATATAACCTATTACGTAAAAGGCTTGCCCACCTATATAATCGTTCCTGGACTTATTATGAGCGGATGTATTGGACGAAAAAGCGGAACCTTACTTTGGGAGTGGTTTCAAACCGAAGGAATCTATCCACAAAAGGGGAGGAAATACCTTAAACTGAATAGTTAGGATGATAAGGAAGCCTTCGGAATAGACACTCATAGTTTTATATCTAGATAACGAGGTTCTATAATGGCTTTAGGCTGTCGAGAAAGTCTCGACAGCCATTATCTGCGTTCGCATATAGGTGTGTGTAGGTTTTACTATTCCTTGGAAAAGGAATTATAATTTTTGAGTCTTGAAGATGGTTTTTTCTTTTTTAAGTACTTTTCATTAAGAACAACCACTTTTCTGTTATCTGTGGGTATGTATTTTCGATAAATTGTTTTATACTTTTCAAATGCAAAGTGCCCTAATAAATAAATTGGCAGGATAATGAGCATAAGGATTACTGTTTGTAAGAACCAATTGACTTCATTCCCAATGATATATTTCGTCATTACAGTATGTGCCAACATAGAAACCATTAAGATAATAACGACATTGCATATATGAAAAGGAAGCACACTTTTTTCTCGAAATAATCGTTCTAGTTCATTCTTAACAAAAAGTGTGGTAAATACTGATATCACAATGACAAAAAGGGAAACAAAATATGCTAGACCAGCGTACATTTTTTCCGCCCCTCACTCTCACTCTAATATGATTGTATCGAACAAAAATTATATCATCATTGTAACACATGATATGGAAAAAGAAGCTTTCCACAAGTTTGCTCAACTCATGAGAAGCTTCTTTAAAAATCCGCTATATCAGCTTTTCAATCCAATTACTTAAAACCGTTAGCAGAAGAACAATAAATGCTTAAGCCAAAGACGATTAATAAGATCAAAAGTGCTTAAAAAAAATATTGACATAGTTTTTCGTTTTATTTATACTTTTAATGGTAAAAGACAAACAGTATTAAAAAATATGAAATATTGTCAGAGATAATGAAGTTTAGCGTGGAGTGCTAATCTTCGTAAGTTGATGCCTATTTCTTTAACTTATTTCTATTATTTTTTAATATATAACAGAGACTAAACTGTCGGTGCTTCAACTTTAGCATCCTCTTCGTCCTCTGTTATAACTTTCACATAGTCGACCATCATGATAGCTTCTTCATCCTCATGTTTGAAGGTACAGTTACTATACTCTTTTTTAATATCTGCTATTTGAACGGTATGACCGATTTCAAAGTTTGTGATATCAATTTCAATACTATCAGGCAAATCATTAACTTTTGCTGTTATATTTAATTCGTGAAGAAACTGTTTAACAACTCCTCCAACTTTTTCTCCACTAGATGTTCCCTTTAAAATCACACTAACACTTGTATCAATTTCAGTGTGATTATCAACTTGAAGGAAATCCACATGAAGTATATCCTTTGTAACAGGGTTATTTTGGTAACTTCTTAATATAACATCTTCTGATTTCCCATCAACGTTTAGCGATATAATACCATTTCTACCAACGTCCTTAATCACATTTCGTAATTCTTTGTTCTTAATAAAAATAGATTTAGTATCAATCTTTCTTCCATAAACAATCCCAGGGATTCCCCCATCATTTCTCAACGATTTCAGAGTAGATCTTTTAAAATCTTTTCTTTCTTGAGCTACTAATGTATTCACTATTTACTTCCACCTTCCTGATTAGTTAATCTTAGACTTGTATTTTAATAGACCAGGTCTATTAAAAAATCATCATACTCTTCAAGTATATCTAATTCTGTATATTATTTCAAAAAAAGAGCTTATCCTTTTTTTTACTTCAAAAGCCTATTTTAAGTAATTTGTTCGTAAAAAGAACCATTCTAAATGTTTTTTCAGTATCTCATTGCCGCCTCAACTAAACACTACTAAGTAACTCTCATGCCCGTTACTTCAAAAAGAAAAGCCACCAATTGGGCAGCTTGGTTTTCGAAACTTGCTTCCTTTAGTTGAAGAGGACTATCAACCAATAAATTGCCTTAATAATTGGTTAAACTTGTCACGTTCTTCCCAGAAAGGACCATGACCGCTGTACTGGAACGGAACAAGCTGTGAATTTTTTATGGTTTGATTTAGTTCATGAGCCTGTGCAAATGGAATAACTTTGTCATGAACACCATGGATGATTAAGGTAGGGACATGTATGTTTGGCAAATCTCCATAAAGCTTCTCGTCTCTTAGTGTAATGATGATCGCTGCCGTTGACCAACCTGCTGCTTGTAAGCCCATTTGAATAAACCACTCAGAGAATGGGCTTGTTATATATTGAAAGAAAAAGTTGTCTGTCACTTCTAGCATCATCTTAGGACGGTCATTTAACGCTTGAGTAAGAAATTTAGTCGCAGTTTCAGTAGTAAATCCTATAGGAGCTGCAACGTCAACTAGGACAAGTTTGGATACTCCATAACCATTATGTCGGGACATATATCGAATTGCGATCGCTCCACCTGTAGAATGACCTGCAAGAATAAAATTGTTTAATTGAAGTACATCCACTACTGTACGTATATCATCCGCCAATCGGTTAAAACTATATCCACTTATTGGCTTATCCGACTTTCCAAATCCTCTCCAGTCAATTCCGATACAGCGGTAACCCATGAAGGGAAGAACATCAAATTGATATTCAAACTGTTTATGGCTTAGCGGCCAGCCATGTAAAAACACGATCGTCTTACTGCCCTCGGGATTTATATCTTCCACATATAATTTTACGCCTGATTCTACATTAACATAGTACCCCACTCCGATTCCCCCTTGAAAGCTTTACCAATAAGATATTCACTTAGATAAGTCTGGGTGAATGCCTATTTTTAATTCAGCCAGGGAAACACCCTATTAAAAAACGAATCTTAAATGAATTGTCGTCACTTCAGAAATTTTTTATCAAGGATAAGGTTTACAATAGCATTTCCCTATAAAAAGAGAAAGGAGTGAAATAGATTGCTGATATCAACAAACGCAAACGTGAGGATAACAAAACTGAGGCAGCAGGAACCGGTGTAGGTGCTTTTACTGGGGATACTATGGCTTCTGCTCTTGATCCATTTGGTTAGTTGCAGCGGCAGGTGCTGTTTCAGGCAGAGCGCAAAGAAAAAATCCCATGCACTTCTTAAACTTATTGTCATTAATACTCTTACTATTCTCGGTAAAAAAGAAAAGAACTACTTCCCTGCACTTGGAAGTTGCTACTATAAATATTGGGATGAATATATTACATCATGCCGCCGTAAGATGAGAATGTGTAATATCTTTAATGATGTGTACGAAAAGCGCGGTCGGTTTATCCCTATTTTGTTAAATTCTGTTTGTAACATCTTTACGGGATATCACTGTTTTTCACTGGATTGCATTAGCAAAATGGTAGCAAAGTCAAAAAGATAATCTATTGGCGGTGTACACACACTCCACGTGTCCAGAGTTAATCGGCAATACATGGGATGCTGGTGATTCTTCTTTTCATTTTTTGTTTTTCTTAACATTAAAGCATAAAACTGTGTTACAAATAAGAAGGAAAATAAATGGATTTTATATTATAAAAGTAAGAAATAAGAACCAAATAACAGGGCAATTACAATAATAAATATACTTAGAGTAATAATGTATTTCCTTGATGCTGTATATGTTTGATTATTAATCGTATTGATTTTTATTAGATAAACAATGGTTGCCATTATGATTGTTATAATGCCTATACCAACGGAAGCAATTCCTATCATATTTGCAAGTATATCCCCAGCTGGGGAGAGGCTTTCTTTCATATTAATATGTAGATTTGTTACTAAGAATCCAACCCCAATGATGGCAATAGCAGTTCGAATCCAGGCTAAAAACGTCCTTTCATTTGCCAAATGCTGCTGAATATATTTTGAATCGAGTGTTGGTATATTTTCACCCGCTTTTTCTTTCCCCTTGCTCATTGCTTCCAACTCCTTAATCTAGGTTTTTAATTTATACCCTGAATTCCCGTATTACCTGCTTTTCAATATAACTGATACCTTAATTGTTCACGAACACTTATTATTAATAAACCTAATCATTTCCCACCCCCCTGTCCTTGGAGCAACTTCAAACCAGCAGACTGGAGACTGACTCTTTTTCTCTAAAGAGCGAATCGTCCGCTTTATCGTACTCACTGACCAAAATGGCAGCTGCCTCTGCCATTCTTCATATGTATTATAAACCTAGGCTCTTCCTGCAATTTTTTTGCTTATTGATTCCAAGCCAAAAATGGATTTGCTGCAATACCACTGCTCATTCAAACCAATCTTAGCGGGCCACACTAGCTTTAAAATGCCTAGAATTAGTAAAAACATTATCACTACTATTAGTCAATTTATTTTAATTACTGCAACTATAATTAAACTATAAAACAAAAAGTCTTAATCCCTATAGATTGGAGGAATTAAGACTTTTATTTCATTATATACATAAGCAATAGTTTCTTAGACAATTTCTGATAGCCTTTTATTCGCTTGTTCAATATATAATTCTTTGACCTTAACATGTGACGGCAGCAGCGGATGATTGCGTATGATGTTGACAGATTTTCGTACGCTCTCCGCTAAAGTATTGCCTCCATGCAGCCATACACTTACCGTGCCCTCAGGAAATTCCGGCATGCAATTTTTAAAAAGATAATCTAATGTTTGAATCTTGTCCTGTAATTCTTTGTTTTTATATATTTTGTTCAGTATATCCCTAGTATTCTTGTGATAATCATTTGTGGAGACCACAACGATTTCCTCAACATTATCCTGAAACACAGCAATAATGATGTCCCTCATTAGATCATCGAAGGGGTGTGAAATGACTGGCTGATATGTTTGTAAGATGATCATGTTTTCCGAATTAACATTGGTTTCTTCTTTAATGAATCGTTCTAACTTCTGATCCATTCCAATCACAAATAGTACTTTTTTCTTTTCATCTCTAGACATCAAATTCACCCCATATATGTTTTGATTTTTGTTCCAAATAAGTTTCCCGACTCTTCCTTATATGAAAAATACACGAGTCACAACATATCCTTTTGTTTTTAAGATAATTTGCTTTGCAGGTCACTGGAAAGCTTAAAGACCATTACTCGTTCTCCAGTTTGTGTACTAATATCGGTGTAAAAACTTACTACTTCTTCCCCTGTTATCGTTAAGATAATTTCTTTTAAATCATCCAAACCGGATTCCACTAAACTGTTGCGATGTTCTTTTACTGATAACAATCCTTCTTTATCCTGACATACTGTATATTCAGCAGCAGTTAGTATACCGCGGAGTATTACAATCACCATATCCCGTAAGATATCCGATTTAACAGCTACGGAGCCTCGTCCAAGATAATTTTTCTCCCAATGTGTTAAAGCTTTGCTTATTTCAGCTTCAAGTGTTCCTTTTGTTTTTTCCATACAGATCCCTTTTCCTTTTATCAAAGTTACATTCATTGATGGCCAAATATTGCCTATAATATTCTAAAAAACAATCTTTTCCGCCCATGTGACGACTTTCTTAGGAAAGCTTTGTCATTGTTAGAAAAGCGCCGGAAAGAAAAGCAGCCTTCACACATGGACATATATAAAAACCGGGAAAGAGGTTAAGACCAACTCTCCCAGTGTCCTTCCGGATCAATGGACGCAAGCCGAATCCATCCGTTTTTCACTTTTTGATGAAAGGCATGATCGTGGTCCAGCATCCGTTTCACATAACCCCTCGGTGCTTGGATGACCACCAGCAAACGCAGTGGCTCATGATAGGCCTCTTCGTCCGATTTCATAACAGACTGCCAGGGTAGTCCGGATAATAAGTCACTTGCATTACCCTGCATGACCCCGAGACCTGCTGTCACGGTTTGGGTTATTTTATTCCCGCTGCCATAATAATGAGGGGCTACAGTGGAGGCATAATATTGCAGGTTAATCCATTGAGCCACCGTTGCCGGCCCGGAAATAATGTTGGCGAGAATGGCACCGTTTTTATCCTTCTTCCAGTTATAATTGTTGAGGAAAACTCTTCCTCCCAGATTGCAGTCTTGGGTCAGCCTGCGTTCCCCAATGATAAACGCAGCGTTACGTGCCAAGCCCCATTCCGGTCGAACCTCACTCCAATCTTCTGAAAGACGCTGCGCCTCAGCCTTCGGATTCTTAAGAAGAGTTCCGAGATTTGGCAATTGCGGAATCCGCTCAGCATTGGCTTCCTCACTCACCGTTGGCAGCTCGGCTTGAATCCGTTTAAATGCTTCCTTAGCTTTCACTGAAAGTTCCGGAACATAAAGCCAACGTAATTCATCAAGAGTGGTAATATGCTCCGCGGCTGCAAAAATAGTATCTTTCGGAATGATAATTCCCTCTGTTTCGAGGCTCTTCCTTACATTTGGAAGATTACATAAGGCTGCCAGCACCCGTGCATTAAATCCGCTTGATGCTCCCCCGCATGCACCGCAGTCGAGTGCGGAACGATATGGATTGTTCGTGCTGTGACTTCCATGTCCGCAAATAACCACTAGTGGTGCAAATTGGTCGGTGAGTCCCATCATTTTTAGTGCTTGCCGTACATAGTGTACTTTTTCTTTCATGGAAAAGCCAATTGGCAGACCTGTTTCTGATTTTTGCATATAGTCAAGTGAGAGTTCCGTGGATGGTTTATGCAGCCATGTTTCGAGCAATTTACTTATTGTCCGGCCTGCACTCCGAGGCATAAAGCTGCGGGCCAGCGTTTGCAGGCTGAGCCAGGGACCGCTAATTTCCGGAAGCGCCATGCTGGAAACCAAATTATTTTTCATCGTTTTAAATGTATAACCGAGTGTACTGACTACCTGATGCCGTTGTTGAAAGGATTCAAAATCTGGTGATATCTCTTTTACCTTGTATTGCGGTTTAAACATCACCGGCAAAGAGTCATGCGTGTGGTTACTGCCTAGGTCGCAGGTTTCAATCGGCAATCCGAAAAAGCCTGCTGTTCCATAGGTCTCAAAATCTCCTGCCTTTTCAAGTTTGCGGCGAAAAGGCTCTGAACGCACATCAATACAAAATACAAATTGAGCGAGTGCCTGCTTTACATCTTCTGCAGCTACAGCAGACCTTTGGGATGTAATCATCGTCCTCAACTGGTCTTCATATGTTTTTTCCCATGCTTCAAGCAAAAGCCGATTGCGTAGAGTCTTATCAAAACGATACGCAAGGGCCAAACGTGCCTTTATTTCTGTAGAGGATAACTGTAACCAAGCATTGATTGGCAGGTTCCCCCATTCCGCCCAAGCTGCAATTAATGGTTCTAGATTTACTTTATCATTTCTTTTTTCAGGCAAGGGAAGACAGGGTTTAACCAAAGCCCATTCCATCGAAATTCGTACAGCTAAATAGTCCAGCAGGAGTGAAGTTTCTTCGGCTGATTGCTGTGAGCGCCAAAGCATCATCCCTCCCCAGCCTGGCAAAGCAAGGAAATGTGCTTCAAAATAGTCCTGAATTTCTGAGAAAGGAATTTCCAGCAAAAGCAAAACTTCCATTAAGGTAGCCTCTGCCTCTACCGGCAACTCACTTAGTTGTTTACGTACCTTACGGCTAAGTGCCGGGTCATGCTGGACTAGTTTCCGCCACGCATGATAGAAACCTTCTTCCCGATTAGGCATCGACCAGACAGCCTGGGATTTATCCAAATACAATTTACACCACTTGATCATATGGCGGTTTAACTCGTGTGCTGCATTCACCCTTCCCAATTGTTCCAAGCGCTGACTATAGGTTTTAACACAATTTTTTTCTGTCATTTGGGATGTAAAACGATTTAGTTTTCTTGCCATGCTTTTTAACTCAGGTGCTTCCAAAGTGCTTGAATATGGTTGATTCTGTAAAAGTGCAGTCCGGCAAAACCGCTCTGCGGCCACACGCGGCAACTCCAAAGATTGTGAGTTGAGCCAATGTTGAAATCCCTTTTCTAAAAAGTCCTGATGAATCTCTCCTCGATCTCGTGCTGACTGAAATACGGAGTCATTGGGGTAGATATCTACATCACAAGTATCTTTGAGCCAGCGTGCCATTTTTTCAAACGGTTGTCCCTCTAACCCTACCCAGGGGTTGCGTGCTGCAAATGTGTTAATAGGACCGAGCGGTACAATGACCCTGCTCGCGGATTTCACCAAGTCATTGAGATCAATATCGAGGGTTTCAGGCAGCTTTTCCCAATGTAATGTTTTTGCTAATGTTGTATTCATCGTAAATGACCTCCTTTAAAGACTGATTGTGTCAAATGCTTAGGATGACTTTCGACCGAATCATTTTGAGGCTCACCTAATCGTACAAGCCAAAGATAAATGAGAGCATAGGCAGTTGATGAACGATGACGAGCCAGCCATACAACCGCAGCACTTCCGGCCAATAAGGTAATCAGCAGCAAAATGGCCGCTGGTGCCGGTGGCTGAATTCCTTTCGGGATTGTATCTTGTAACACACCATAAAAAGCGTCATGTACCAAACTGTATACAATTGCGGCTCCTGCAAACAAAGAAAATCCTGCTATGCGCCTGATACGTCCGGATCCAAAAGCCACGAGATGGGTCCAGGAAAATGATACTGACCATCCTAAGGTAAGAGCGCTTATCAATCGATATCCCTCTCCAGGAGAAGACATCCAAAGACCAATTGCCACCAGGAGACCTAAAATCCCGCCAGTAATTGTCCATAACAATGATGTTGGCTGGTTCGTCCCAGAGGTTGGCTTCTCGTGGTCGTGAAGCACAGAGCCAGCTTGTAAGAAAAGGGTTGATTTGAATAGACCATGTAAGACAGCGTGGATAATGGCTGCCAAATATGCACCTAATGCACATTGGATTAACATGAACCCCATTTGAGCAATCGTAGACCCGACTAGCTGCCGTTTATAATCAACATGAACCAGCATAATTCCGGTCCCTATCATGACGGAAACACAGGACAATAGCAGCAAAACAATTTGGGCTATATCTCCGCTAAAAAGCGGTGAAAATCGAGTCAAGATAATTCCGCCTGCATTCACTAATCCTGCATGCATTACTGCGGAGACAGGAGTTGGAGCCACTACTGAATCTAACAGCCAGCGTTGGAAAGGCCATTGTGCTGCCGGAATCACGACGGCCAAGATTAGCAGCAGGTTAATACAAGTCCTTTCCCATGATTCAAGCTGTGCAAGACTGCTTTTGGTGAGGACGAGCGACAGCTGCCAATGCCCCGTGCTTTGGGTAATCCAGATGACAGCTCCCAACAGAATAAGCCAGCCTAGTGCAAACAGACGGCCGGATTGCTTTGCAGCGTTTCTAGCAACACTCCACTCTTTTTTTAATTTTATAAGCAAAGTCAGTCCTAGGAGTGTAACCCCCCAGCAAACCAGCAGCAGGCGAAGGTCATTACTTAGCCAGGCACCCGAATCAGCAGTAGTAGTAATCGTCAGCAGAGCAAAATATTTTCGATAAGAACGATCACCAAGTAAGTAACGAACAGAATAGCGCTGCACGATAAAACCGATGGTAAGGACAAACAAAGCCAGCAGCCATGATAAAGAATCAAGCCGCCAAGGGCCGTAATCAATAGTCTCATTGTTCGTAACAAGGGCCAGCAGGGCAACAACCGGGGGCAGCAGGGTAATACCGACGTGAAACTGAACAAAAGACAGCGGAACCCTGGGGTATAACAGGAATAACCCGCTAAGCACCGATATGGCAAGCAATGCAAAAAATATTTCTGGCAGAGAAATTAACATTTTACTTCCCCCCATCGGTGTATAGAAGAAACCATCATTCTGAGAATATGACCTTGACCGATTCCCTTCATTTCACTACATTCCTATCTGTTTAATTTTTAAAAACAAAAAAACCGACAATTTTTAAGTATAATGGTTCAAAACCATTAAACTTTGAAAATTGTCGGTTTACTTTTAACTGGCCCAATCTGGCCTTTTATTAGTCTACCTAATTATTTAATATTTTCTTTCTTCCAATATGGAAGTATATTTAGAGTTTACCCTCATTTTATAGATTTACCTTTTCATAGTGTCAATTTTGATGTTATTAACCTTATGCTAAAGTAATCTATTTATATTGAGATATAATTAGCAATTAATTTATGGTAGTAATGTTACTATTTATCAAACATTCTGTCAAGTTAAAGTTTTGTCCTTGTGAATTTCAAGGAACAGAACCTCACAGGTTATAGTCATTAAGCAATTTGCTCGGTTTGTTGCTCCGATATAAGCTTATTGTATATCTGTAAATCTTTTGAAAATAAATTCAAATAAGTTGCCATTCCCTGATTCTTTACTTTTTCAAAGCTTTCCCAGTCAACAATACCGTATTCCATATTCAACTTTTCAGCATTTGCCCAAGCCGTTTCTTCAAACGCGATATTCATCTCATGCTCTTCGATTATCATTTTAAGAAGATCGTAATCACTGTATTGTTCGGATATTGTATGGTTTTTTTTCATCTCGTAAAATTCAAGCGTTTTTGTCAGTGAATCCATTAAAGCTTTCCGGTCCAACGCATGCCCTAACTCATGTAGGGTGAAAGCTTTAATATACGATTTAAGTGAAACTTGAGCCTGCATTTCCTTTATTGCTTCTTCTATACGTTTAACATCATATCCTATATGGTCAAGGATAAAATTATAGCTCATATTCACCCCAGTATGCTCTTGCTTCAGTTCAATTTCTATTCCAACTGCTCTTATAGTTGACTGTATTAATTGCTCAATCCAGTTTTCCCCTTTTTTATAGTTCAATTTTTCCCCTTGCTTTCTCATTTAATTTTTCTATTGAGATTTTACGCTAATTGATTAGTGTGGAAGACTTCTATTCACAAATTTTATGAAATGAAGTTTTCTATAACTATATGAATATATATCAAAAAAAATTCCGTAGCAACAAGTAGGCGTTCTCTGAATAAAAGCCGGGTTCCGTTTTGGAAAAATCCGCTTAAAAAATAGCCTGAATAGACTTAGGGATTTCGCCTATTGGCTCGAGAAATTCAAAAATGGGAGACTTTGCTTTGCATAATAAGAAATCCTCCCCTTATATACCCCGAAATGAGCTCCATTCTAAATCTAACCGGAGAATCTCCGGTTATTCAACAATGCCAATACAACTGTCATTTCGGCACGTATTTTAGGAAAAAGCACTTCAAAATGGGATCATTTGGAATAAAAAAAAGAACGCCTTCTATGTAATTAGCTTATTGATTTGATTCAACGCAAAAAGGGCGTCCCATAATGTATGGGGCACCCTTTTTGGAAAATATGTCGGATTAACTTTGATGAGAGTTGCTCACGTATTTAATTATTGTCACGTTGTTTGGCGCGGGCTTCGCCGCCTTTTCGTCCAATTTCCTCATAAAACTCTCTGTCGTGGTTTTCTGAAGTGGCTTCGCCGCCTTTTCTACCGATTTCTTCATAAAAATCTCTGTCATGATTTGCAGCGGTAGCTTCTCCACCTTTTCGCCCGATTCTTTCATAAAACTCCCTATCATGGTTTGAGGAGGTGGCTTCTCCACCTTTTCGTCCCGCTTCTTCGACAGTCATGTTACCATTATTGTCTTCACTGCGATTGTTCTTGGTATTCTTAGCCATAGAAAAATTCCTCCTTAATTTTACTAGAATTCAGTTGCACTCTTTATATTCCCGCCCCCTATTAAATTAAACATCATTTTTTTCATTTGCTATTAGAACAATCAAGTAAATACCCTATAGGTCCAAGTAATTTAACCCCCTGCCCCTACTAGTTTTTTCTACCAAATTGGGTAAATATTCAAATACTTTAGATTAACGAACTGGGGGAAAAGAACATGCAAAGAAACAACACAAAAAACCACTCCCTAAATTTTATAGGAAGTGTTTTTTGTTATAGATATAAATTATTTACATGACTATTTCTCAGATAGTGGAAAATGCACTTATCCATTTCTCAAAAAAGAGTGGGCTAGATTACACTACTTATAAGTCAACGTTTTATTCCCTTAACGTTGTAAACTGTCAATTCCTGACCTATTCTTTTTCATGAATCTCTGTTTCAATCGCTTCAACATGCTCTTCATTAAGCTTTTGTTTTGGTTGAGGATGAAACCACTGGATTTCTCCTTCGTGAACAAACCCTTTGAACTCGTGTCCTTGCACTTTAAGAGTGACTTGGCGGCGCTCATGTAGTCGGTCTTCAAACGCTTGCGTCATTTCAATGTCATCAATCCCACCTGGAACCCCATGCTCTCCCAACAATTCACGGATTTTGTTTTCAATTTTCGCTTCTTTTTCCTCACCTAGTATTTGTTTTGGATAGGGATGCATCCACGTAATTTCACCCTCTTGAAAATGACCTTTAAACTCATTGTCATCAACCTTAAAAGAGAATTCGTGTCTTTGGTGTTCTGGGTGGCCACTAAGTATTTGTTCAACTTCAAAATTCCTAACTTCCGTCATCTGCTTTCCTCCTTAGTACTCTACATATTAAGAGGATGTCCAAAATCTCAGAAAAAATGACTAACCAACTCTCCATTTGATTAAATTTAAATGAATCCTTTGAATAAAAAAACACTATCAATTATTCTTTACTGTTATAAACTCTTTCATAACCGTTATATATACCTTTTAAAAATAGGTCAATTCCTAAATCATATAGTTGATTGAATGTTACATTATAACCCATTGCTAAAACTATCTATCAAGGGAAACATTCACTAATAGAATTTACTTTTAATTCACTCATTTATCACCATTAAAATTTAACAGGACCTATATATTAAAGACAGGTTTATAGGTTAGCTCAATTTTAATTAAGTATGTTTCTTCATTAGACTTTTCATCCTCTAAAACTATCGTCCAGTTTTTTGAGATGATTCCACGCAGCGATTTAAGGTTGTCTGATGTAATCTTAACTTGATCAAGGAATTCACCAGTATCAACAAAATCTACGCCCTCTTTCATTCCAAACTTTATGGATAAAAGGGTTTTAAGAGCACCTTTTGTCAAGAATGTAATTTCATATCCTTCTTTAAGGACCTTGTGAAATTTCGCTTTATCCATGTGGTAATAATCGACCAGCGTTTTCCATGTTGGAATTCCATCACCACAACTGCCAAGTATTTTTTCATCTCCCTCATTCAAGAGTGCGACTATTGTTGTACTGTCATAACCTTTAGCCTTTATCATTTCAAGCATAAGGGCATAATTTAAAGCTAACTTAACCTTTTCCACAATACCTTCCTTCCCTTCATTAAAATAAATGACAGACCACATAATGTCATCATCCACTTGTTTTAAGTGTTGATCAGCTTCTGCGCAGATTGGTTTAGCAAATTTATACTCTTAAATTTGTATCGTCCTGTACCAACTGGGTGAGCATTTTGTGGGCTGTTAGCAATAATTGGTACCACCTTCATAAATATGTTTTGGCACAATGAAAATGTTTCCTAAGCCTCGAACGCGCCCATACATATTTTACGCAAAGTGAATTTACCTGTATAGTCATCTACCTTTTCAACCTTAACTGGTTGATTATTAAATAGAGTAGTGTTTTGTCCCAGCCTCATTAGTTTTTTGCAGGATTCGTTTGGTATCAAACTGGGTAAGTATTGATATACCTATTGATTAATAAACGAGGAGGATTGGAACATGGAAAGAAACAACACAATCATGCAATTTTTCGAGTGGCATCTAGAGCCAGATGGAAGCCACTGGAGGCGTTTGAAGGAGATGGCGCCAGAATTAAAAGAAAAAGGAATTACCTCCATCTGGATACCACCAGTAACAAAAGCGACCTCACCTGATGATAATGGCTACGCCTCATATGATTTATACGACCTGGGTCAGTTTAGTCAAAAAGGTTCCATTCGGACAAAATATGGGACGAAACAAGAACTGATAGAAGCAATAATTGACTGTCAAAATGTCGGGATTAAAGTGTATGTAGATGTTGTTATGAACCATAAAGCAGGTGCTGACGAGACGGAAATGATTAAAGTTATTGAAGTGGACCAAGAGGACCGGACCGCAGAAATTTCGGAACCCTTTGAAATTGAAGCTTGGACAAAATTTACATTTCCAGGACGTGAAGGAAAATATTCTCCTTTTGAATGGAGGTATGAGCATTTTACCGGTACGGATTATGATGAAAAGACAGGGAAATCAGGAATATTTAAAATTCTTGCCGATGACAAGGATTGGAGTAAACATGTAGATGATGAAAACGGAAATTATGACTATCTAATGCTTGCAGATATTGACTATGAACATCCTGAAGTAAAACAAGAAATGATAGAATGGGGAAAATGGCTTGCGGATACCCTTAACTGCGATGGATACAGGCTTGATGCAATCAAGCACATTAATCACTATTTCATTAGCGAGTTTGTAGAGGAGATGCGTAAACATCGAGGCGATGATTTTTATTTTGTCGGAGAAGTCTGGAAACCTCAGCTTCATGCATGTCAAAAATACCTTGACCATGTCGATTATCGAATAGATTTGTTCGATGTCCCTTTGCATTATAAGCTACATAAAGCCTCCATCGAAGGCAGTGATTTTGATCTAACCAGTATTTTCGAGGATACCCTTGTAGCTTCCCACCCTAAAAATGCTGTTACATTCGTTGATAATCATGACACTCAGCCCCAAGAATCCCTTGAATCGTGGGTTCAGGACTGGTTTAAGCCAAGTGCGTATGCCCTGATTCTCCTAAGAAAAGATGGAAATCCATGTCTCTTCTATGGTGATTACTACGGAATCGGAGGTCCAGAACCGGCAGAAGGAAAAAAGGCAATCCTGGACCGCCTCCTCTTTGCCAGATACGATAAAGCATACGGGGAACAGCATGATTACTTCGACCATCCAAATACCATTGGCTGGGTTCGGCTGGGTGTGAAAGAACTTACGAACTCTGGTTGTGCAGTCGTCATCTCCAATGGAGAGGATGGCGAGAAAAGGATGTACGTTGGAGAAAGGAAAGTTGGAGAAACATGGGTAGACCTAACAAACTCGAGGCATGACCAAATTACCATCGAAGAAGATGGATATGCCACTTTCCCAGTTAACGGCGGCAGCGTATCCGTTTGGGCTTACCATCCAAGCGAGTAATGCAAACTATAAATGGGGAATTCAAGCAATCCTAAATGCAAAAACAAAATGTCCGCTGTACGTGGACATTTTGTGTGTTTTGTCTTTTTGTGGTGACAGGCACCTATAAAAGCGATTCCGCCCCATCAATGTAGATTTCACTTCCGGTGATGTGGTTTGATAGGTTGGTAGCGAGGAATAGTACTAGGTCGGCGACTTGTTCTGGTTTTCCGGATTTGTGCTCTAATGGTTGGTTCCCTTCCGGGTATTCAATGGGGATTTCGACCTTTTTTAATTTTTCGGACTCTTTCCATGTGTTTTTATTGATATTTGTTTCAATAGCTCCTGGGCAGATTATGTTGACTCTAATACCATAGTTGGCAAGCTCAAGAGCTGCCATTTTTCCAAAGCCCATCTGACCAATTTTTGATGTACTATATGCGGACATGCCAATATTTTTATAGATTCTGTTCCCATTAATGGAACTAGTAATAATGATACTTCCCCCATTTGTCTTTAAATGCGGGATTGCATATTTTACCGTTAAAAAGGTACTCGTTAAATTATTGGAGATGGTTAAGTCCCATTCTTCCGGCTCCAAGTCTTCTATAGGCGCCACTTCCCCATTAATCCCCGCGTTAGCAAAGACAACATCGAGTCTTCCCCACTGATCAATGATTCTTTTGTAGAAGTTCTCTACTTCCTTCGGGTGAGAAACATTGGCTTCCAAGACAAGCGCTTCACTTCCCATATCTTCAATTTGTTTTTTGACCTCTTCCACGTTTTCTTTATGCAAATCTACTAACGCAATTTTTCCTCCATTCTGAGCAAGCTTCAAAGCAGAAGCCCTTCCTATCCCTGAGCCAGCCCCTGTAACAACAGCAACCTGATTTTGAAGTAGATTTTTCACGTTAAAAAACCTCCTTAATGGTGATGTATATTACTATATCCACCATGGAGATTTTGAAACATAAGGATTATATTACTAGGTTTCACTTTCCTTTAAAAAGGGTACCGAATGGAGAGTGTAATTCCTTTACATGCTCTTTTTTTAATTTTGTGGTTACATATTTTCGTGAGGAGGATTTCTATGGATAATAAGAAGGCTGTTCAATTAAGTAGCTTTACCATTAACAATGAAAAAACTGCTCCTTTAACTACTAACCAAGGGCTAAAAGTATCTGAAGATGAGTTTTCATTAAAGGCTGGGTTAAGAGGGCCTACATTGATGGAGGATTTTCATTTTCGAGAAAAGATGACACATTTTGACCATGAACGAATCCCTGAACGGGTTGTTCATGCCCGTGGTGCAGGGGCACATGGAGACTTTCAGCTTTATGAATCTCTAGTTGAATATACAAAAGCTGATTTTCTTACTGACACATCCAAAACTACACCGGTTTTTGTCCGCTTCTCAACGGTACAGGGCTCGAGAGGGTCTAGCGATACGGTTCGTGACGTTCGAGGGTTTGCGACCAAATTTTATACGGATGAAGGTAACTTTGATTTAGTCGGTAATAATATGCCCGTTTTCTTTATTCAAGACGCGATTAAGTTCCCTGACTTTGTACATGCTCTTAAACCCGAACCACATACGGAAATTCCACAAGGGGCTAGCGCTCACGATACGTTTTGGGACTTCATTGGCCAAAATCATGAATCGGCCCATATGGTCATGTGGGCCATGAGTGACCGTGCCATTCCGCGCAGCCTACGTATGATGGAAGGCTTTGGTGTGCACACCTTCAGACTGATTAATGCGGATGGCGAAGCACATTTTGTCAAATTCCACTGGAAGCCTCTTCTTGGTGTACACTCACTAGTCTGGGATGAAGCACAGAGAATTGCAGGTAAAAACCCTGACTTCCATCGCCAAGACTTGTATGAAGCGATTGAGAAAGGGGATTTTCCGGAATGGGAGTTAGGCTTGCAAATTATACCTGAAAAAGATGAGTTCAACTTTGATTTTGACATTTTAGATCCGACAAAATTATGGCCAGAAGAAGAAGTCCCCATAAAGATTGTGGGTAAAATGACCTTGAATCGTAATGTTCAAAACTTTTTTGCCGAAACAGAACAAGTCGCTTTTCATCCTGGTCATGTCGTACCAGGGATTGATTTTTCAAACGATCCTCTCTTACAAGGACGTTTATTTTCCTATACAGATACACAGCTATCCCGCCTGGGAGGTCCGAATTTCCACCAGATTCCAATTAATCAGCCTGTCTGTCCATTTCATAATAATCAGCGGGATGGAATGCATCAGATGGTGATCCATAAAGGACAAACAAGCTATCATCGGAACGGTTTAAATGCCAATCAGCCAGAACCGGCACCGGTTGAACTAGGGGGCTATGAATCTTATCAGGAAAAAATCGATGGTCGTAAAATTAGAGGTCGAAGTGACAGTTTTCTAGATTTCTACTCTCAAGCGAAGTTATTCTACAACAGTTTAGCTCCATTTGAACAAAAGCACTTAAAGGATGCATTAAGCTTTGAGCTAGGGAAATGTAAATCGGAAATGGTTAAAAATAACGCGGTTGCGCTATTAAATCATATTGACCGGCAAGTGGCGGAAGAAGTCGCAGGCAATATTGGAGCAGAACTTCCTCAGGAAAATCTTGAATTAAAATCGGATAAAAAGTCTCCTGCCCTTAGTATGGCAAACACAGTGAAGCAACCGGCTACTAAATGTGCCGCCATTTTGTTAGATGGTGAGCCCGATGATGAAAAATTAACCGATTGGATTCGAACGCTGGCGCAATATAATATCAATTATAGTATTGTGGCAAAAAAGATGTATACGATTAGTCCTGTTCTAAAAGTAACAGATACGTTTGATACGGCAGATTCAAGTCTTTTTGATGCAGCAATATTGATTAGTACGAGTTCCGAAGCTGATCCGTCTGTATTAGATTTTATTGAAACTACCTATAAACACTTCAAACCTTTGGCAATGGCCGTTGAAGATTACACAGCCCTAGAAAGATGCCGTGTGGTGTTAGATGCACCTGGTGTTTATGATTTAACCAAGGCTGATATTCCTAAATTCATAGAAGGAGTAGCACAGGGCCGTTTCTGGGAACGCACATTATAAGCATAAAATCCTGAACATTAAAATTTGCCAGGGCTTTGTGCTAATTTCAACAACATGAAAAGACTACTTCCTTGTTTTTAGGAGTAGTCTTTTCTTTAGAAAAAAGTTATTGGCTTGTCGGCAACCAACTGCTTCAGTTGTTAAGAACATACCCACTACAGATGCAGCATTTTGAAGTGCTGAACGAGTAACTTTAGTTGGACCCACGATACTAGCCTCGATCATGTTTACCCACTCACCGCTAGCGGCAGTTTCTCCTGCACTTTTCCCATGTTGTTTCGGGATACCTATCGATACCAGCAAAAAGCTTTCCACCACTAATTACTAGACCCTTCTCCTGGCTCATATCGGTTTGTCCTCAAGACCCTTGATTAGGGATCAATCCTTCTCCCGGCTCATACCGATTTGTCCTCAAGACCCTTGATTAGGGACTAATCCTTCTCCCCGCTCATATCGGTTTGTCCTCAAGACCCTTAATTAAGGACTAATCCTTCTCCCCACTCATATCGGTTTGTCCTCAAGACCCTTGATTAGGGACTAATCCTTCTCCCGGCTCATATCGATTTGTCCTCAAGACCCTTGATTAGGGACTAATCCTTCTCCCGGCTCATACCGATTTGTCCTCAAGACCCCGGATTGAGGACTAATCCTTCTCCCAGCTCATATCGATTTGTCCTCAAGACCCTTGATTAGGGACTAATCCTTCTCCCAGCTCATATCGATTTGTCCTCAAGACCCTTGATTAGGGACTAATCCTTCTCCCGGCTCATACCGATTTGTCCTCAAGACCCTTGATTAGGGACTAATCCTTCTCCCCGCTCATATCGGTTTGTCCTCAAGACCCTTAATTAAGGAATAAACTTCATCTCGACAAATTTTTTTATACTAAGGAGGATTAAACCTAGTTTTGACAGCATTTCAAGCTTTTTTAATCAATCGTTTAATTAAAACTGATTTAGCTAATTAAGCGTTTGATTGAATAGTGGACAAACCCTTTAAACAAACATGTATTTGGCTGTTTTCAAATGAATTAATTGTCGTATAAAAGTTGTGTTGTTAAGAATTAACTTAAAAACCGACGATAGAAACTAACGAAATATATAATCTAACAATAAGAAACAAATTTTATACTAACTAATCGATTGATTGAAAGTGTAGTAATCCCTTTTAAACTAAGCTTTTTCCCTTTTCCAAGAAAATAAATTGTCGAGGAAAACACCTGTTTTTCTAAAATAGGTGGAACAAATCCTCTTTTTCATATAAGTTAAAATCCTCCTCAGATATTTTTTTACTTAGGCTTCCTGTACCCAACGCTCGGATTATTCGCCTTGTGTCTTCCATCTTTTCCGTTTTGTTAAAGACATCTGACGAGACCCACCCCAATATTGCTAGACGGTCTATAATTCCTTCTTCTGCAACAACCACAGTCGGTTCTGTTTTGACCAGACAGAGAAAATTTGTTTCCAATGGTGTTAAACCGGGTATGTATATTTTGTACGCTTTTATCAGCAAACAAAAGGGAAAAGGAGGCTATAACTATGAGTAAAATAGTTTTAGGAGTTTATGATTCCAGCGATGAAGTAATTAAGGCCATTGAGGTATTCCAAAACAGAGGATATTCCGTAAAAGACTTTTCTATTATTGCTAAGACAGTAGATGTCCCTTCTACCATCGAAGAGGAAACAGGGGTAACTTCTCAGGAGATAACCACAAGGGATAATTCACCATCAGAAGACCACCTAGGGTTCTTAACAAGCCTGTTTACCCCATTTGTGAATATTACTGCCCAAAATGACGGCAGAAATACCTATTATGATCATTTGATTGCTCAAGGTATTAATCAAGCAGATGCGCTTAAATATGAAGAAGATATCAATTCCGGAATGATTCTGCTTCTCGCAGAAAAAGGAGTAGCGACTGATAGTGCTGCCAACGGTATCTCTACAGAAGACTTTGCTCGTGATAAAACTGGTCTTGAAGATACTTTCGAAACAGATAAGGAGCAATCACTAGAGCTGCGCGAAGAGCAGTTGGATGTGAATAAACAGCGTGTTCAGACAGGTGAGGTAGAGGTGAAAAAAGATGTGGTTGAAGAACAGAAAACAGTAAATGTCCCAGTAACGCATGAAGAGGTCTATGTAGAGAGACGGTCAGTCGACAATACTGATGCAGACACAACCACACCAATAGGCGATGCTGAAACCATCCGCGTACCAATTGTCGAGGAGAAAGTAGAAGTGACGAAGAAACCAGTCGTTGCTGAAGAATTGGTGATTGGCAAGAAACAAGTTACGGAAACCCAACAGGTAACAGAAAATATTAAGCGTGAGGAAGCAGAGGTGACCAAAGAGGGCGAAGCTTCGGTCAATGAAACTACTACTGGCAGCAATAGTTTGAATACTGATAGATTTTAATGGATGGTCTCTAAGGAGTATATCTATTAGGGTCAGTCCCCCGCTACATTGCATTTTAGCAGACTGGGGGACTGACCCTTTTTCCAGAAAGAAAAGACCTCCCAACAGTTTAGTATACTGATGAAAGGCCTTCTCCAATAACTTTCTTTTTCTATTATAGATTTACGCGGACAAATTCTCTGACAACTTTGTCAGTTTATCATTTAAAACTTTGATCTAACAGGGTTTTATTCCCTAATATAATTTCTATTATACTTTCGTTCACTTTGTGAATCATCCTTAGTCTTAAATTTTTTCCTTTCATCTTCCATCTCGATTTTCAAATCTTCTAACGGTATTTCATCAACAAATTCCTGACCTTCTAACTTTTCAGCAGCATTTTGTTTTTTCTCTTTTGGTGATTTATTATCTTTACTACTCATACTTTTCACCTCAGATATATCGTTTTGTATTATATAACCTTAAATAATAAGTATTAAACCTTTACTCGTGACCAAACTCCTGTTTTTTTGTAATCCAATTAATCCAGAGAAAACCTTTATGGAAGGTTAGGCATGAGAGAATTTTAAGAGCAACAACATTGATATGATAGATCGTTTGATAAAAGTTAGCATACTTTCATTTCTATATTACTAGAAAAGAGGGTTAAATTTTAACATGGCGGGTAAATATTAGTATCTTGTTTTCTAGCAACTGATTTAAACAGTGAGGAGTGGAATAAATTGAATATCTTATTGACATCAACTGCAAGACGAATAGACTTTGTAGGATTTTTTCAGGATGCTTTAAAAAATGCTGGCATCGATGGGAAAGTAATTGCTACTGATCCTGAATATAATGCCCCATCGCTCCAAGCAGGGGACGAAAACTATGTCATTCCAGAGCAAACGGATTCAGATTATATGGAAAAAATAATGGAGATTTGTAAGAAACATCATGTGGACTGTCTTGTCCCATTGAATGATTGGGAAGTGCCCCAAATATCTGCACACAAAAAGGAACTGGAGAAATTAGGTGTATCCGTATTTGCGCCGGATTCAGATATTGTCAAAAAGGTACGGGACAAGGGAAAGTACCAGGAGCTGCTTGATCCGTTGGGCGTTAAGAGTCCACTTTCCTACTTGAATGTTGAAGATGCGAAGAAGGCATTGGAAAAACAAGAAGTATCCTTTCCGTTAATTGTGAAGCCCCGTAACGGTTCAGCCTCAATCGGTGTTGAAATTATCGATAATTTAGAGGATATGGATTTTGCCTATCAGCAGGTCGTTCGACAGATTAAAGAAAGTCCATTGGATGGCGCCACATCCAGAGACCCGGAGGACAATGTCATTATTCAGGAAGTGATTGAAGGTGATAAATTTAGTTTGGATATGTTTAATGATTTAAATGGCCGCTTTCTTACTTCATTCGCTCGGAAGCAATTAGGTATGAGGGGCGGAGATATCGATCGGTGCATTACGGTAAATATCCCGGAATTAACAGAAATCGCACAGCGTTTAGGTCAAAGCTTTGGCCATGCAGGCTATATGAACACAGATGTCTATTTCAATGGTACTGATTATTACATTATTGACATCAACCCCCGCTTTGGCGGCGGTTATGCTTTTACCCATTCAGCAGGAGCGGATATTCCATCGGCAATCATTGCTCTAACCGCTGGTAAACAGTTACAAGAGGATTGGCTGCGTCAAAAACCTGATATCGAGCTAGCCCGACATGACACTGTTGTTTCAATAAATAAACAAAAGGTAATGTAAGTACTTCAAGAGGAACAATGAATGGAAAACGTTGGATCAAACTTTTAAAAATTGAGGAGGGATAAAATGAGCGATCCAATCCCCCTATTAGAAGAATTAATAAAAATAGATAGTTCTACAAAAGCAGGTGCGAATCAAGCGATTGCCTATTGTGAACAATGGTTAACAGATCAAGGTATCCCTGTAAAAAAACTAGAGAATAATGGGTTCCACATGCTCGTTTGTGAAATAGGCCAAGGTGATCATACGGTTGTATTAAACGGACATATCGATGTCATTGGAGCGGAGGAAAGACAGTTCCAACCCTATATCAAAGATGGAAAAATGTATGGCCGCGGTGCAGTGGATATGAAAGCAGGAGTGGCTGCTTTCATGGTAGCAGCAGCATATTTGAAAGACAGGGACTTAACTTCCAGGGTCATGCTTCAAATCGTTCCAGATGAGGAGACCGGCGGCATCAACGGGACCAAATATTTAACAGAAAATGGCTATTTGGGAGATTTTATTATTTGCGGTGAACCAACAAATATGGGGATTGCCATCCAATCTAAAGGCGTGCTTCAGCTCGATATTACCATCCAGGGGAAATCAGCCCATGGGAGTCGTCCATGGGAAGGCACGAATGCAATAACCAAAGCTATTAATCTCTTTGAAGAAATTTTAGAGCTTCCTTTTGCACAAGAAAGCTCCCCTATGTTTACTAAGCCATCTATCAATCTCGCGAAGATCCAAGGAGGAACCGTCTATAATAAGGTACCGGATCTATGCGAAATGTTCCTGGATATCAGATATCTGCCAGACCAGTCTCCGGAGGATATTGTTCATCAGATTCAGGCAATAACAGACAGTACAGTAACAATCCATAATTGTAATAATCCGGTCAAAACAAAAGCAGATAATCCTTATGTAGAAGCATTGGGCGAATCAATCAAACGAATCACCCAGCTCGAAAAAGTAACCATATTCGGTCAGCATGGTTCCAACGATGGACAGTTTTTCAACGAGTACGGAGGTTCAGCCGTAGAATTTGGCCCCGTTGGCAGCGACTGGCATGGGGAGAACGAAATGGTTTTTATCGATTCTGTGAGAGAATATCAGGATGTGCTGGTGGATTTTATTTTGACCTTGGATGATTATCAAAAAACTCATTGATGATTATTTGATTAGGAACTACCTGGTTACCCGATATATATATAAAATTAGAGAATCGTATGAGACGCTTATTGAAAATAGCTGAGCTAAATCCTGAACTAACAAAAGATGAATAAAGAGGCTTCCCATAAGTTCAAGAACTCATGGAAGCCTCTAATTAATACCCTTATTCAAGAAAAGGTTAGCCTTTTGTTACCCTTCCACCATTTTTACTAGAACCTTTTCTCGACAATTTCCTTAAAACTAATGAGGTTTAAACCCCGTTTTGACAGCATTTTAAAGCTTTCTAATCAATCGTTTAGTTAAAACTGATTCAACTAATTAATCGTTTGGTTAACTAGCGGGGAAACCTTTTTATCAAAAGGACTTTGGACTGTTTTCATGTGAATAAATTGTCGTAAAAAAGTTGTTGTTGTTAGGATTTATCTTTAAAACTGACAATAGAAACTAGATAAATGCACAATCTTACAAATACAGACACGTTGTAATACTAATTAATCGTTTGGTTAAAAGTGCAGTAAACCCTTTCAAACCGTGTTTTTGCCTGTTTCCCGGAAAAATTTATAGTCGAGAAAAACTCTTGTATTTCTACTATAGAAAAAAGAATGTGGAACAAGTAGACAAATTACCCCCTACCAATCTTCCCCTGCAGTTATATCAAGTTCAAACCCACTAGGGATATAACACCCACTCGGTGAATTCTGAACCAAATAACTAATTTTAGGAGGATGCGGCGTTTTAGGTGTCCAACTGGTCTTTGATGATTATTCTCCGCCAGTAACACCAAGTGCTTCGCCAGTGATCGCTGCTGCACCGTCTGAAGCTAAGAATAGAGCTGTTGCTGCAATTTCTGAAGGTTCGAGTAAACGTCCTAACCATTGGCTGCCAAGAATATGTGTTTTCAATGCTTCTTCTACTGTAGTTCCACCTTTTTCTGCAAGTACTGGTAATTGTTTTTCAATTAGGCTTGTACGAGTTGGTCCAGGTAAAATTGAATTAGCTGTAATACCGTATTCAGCATTTTCCATTGCAACTACATTTGTAAACCCAATTTGTCCGTATTTTGCTGCAACATATGCAGATTTATATTTATCAGGTCTTCTACCGTGTCCTGAAGAAATTGTAATGATACGACCATATTTTTGCTTCTTCATTGCAGGAAGTACATGTTTCGTTGCTAAGAATGTCCCTTTTAGAATAACATCCACCACTAGATCCCATTTTTCTTCTGGGAATTCATCAGTAGGTGAAATAAACTGAAGACCTGCATTGTTCACTAGTACGTCTACTGTTCCACGGTCTGCAATAACTTGTTCAACTGCTAATTTCACACTTTCTTCATTTGCTACGTTTGCTTTGTATCCTTTTGCATTTCCTAATTTTTCAGCTGCACCATTTGCTGCTTCTTCATTTAAATCAAGGACTGCAACAAAGTCACCATTTTTTACAAATTCCTCTGCGATAGCATAGCCGATTCCTTGAGCGGCACCTGTTACGATTACTGTACGTTCCCTTTGAGTTGTCATTGTTATTTCCTCCTACATTTCGAATGTTTTATTTAAATGATAATTTAGTAAAAAAAATGATTAACTACTTAATTGTGTGGAACCTTCTCTTTTAATCCACCTCCTCAAAAGGAAGTTTTTTAATATCAATAAATAATAATGGCTGTAATTAACACTGCAAATAGCGCCAGCAAATTTGCACCCGTTACTGCGATAAATTGATACTTAAAACCATTTTTATGAGTAAGTCCTGTTAAAGCTAAGAAAGTTAATACTGCACCATTATGCGGCATAAGTGTAATCACTGATGATGCAACCGCTGATACTCTATGGATTACTTCAGGGTTTAGCCCCATATCTAAGTAACTTTGACCGAATGCTTGCATAACAATTCCTAACGCTCCTGATGCAGAACCTGTTATCCCGCCAAAAAGAGCGGAAGCAACGGATAAACTGATAAGCGGATTACCCGGCATGTTTAAAATAAAGTCAGAAATATACTTAAAGCCTGGAGAAAAGGTGATAATCACACCAAAAGCTACGGCTGATGAAGTGAAGAATACCGGCATAATAGAACCGCTTGCTCCTTCATTAATCACTGCTTTTTGGCTTGGGATATATTTTTTAAATAAAATGGCTGAGACAATAACAGCAGCAGCTAATCCGATCACAATAATATTTGGTACTTTTAATACACTACCAACGATGATAATCGCAATCAAAAGTAAAATGGGAATGATACTTAAGAAAAAGGATGGGATTTCCTTTTGTAATTCTTCATCCGATTCTTTCACATTAAAATCAGCAAATGTCTCTCCGTTTGCTATACTTTTATTTAAAGTAAATTTCATATACCATAAACCAAAGGCAGCTGCTACAACCGCTCCAATAATCCCTAAAAGTGGTGCTGCCGTAAGGGTTGTACCAAGATAGGCCGTAGGGACAACATTTTGAATAGATGGTGTAGCAGGTAACATGGTCATCGTAAACGTACCTAAACCAAGCTGAATTGGAATTGTTACTAGGTTCCAAGCAATATTTAATTGTTTAAATAATGGTTTTGCAAGCGGAATAAGTACAAATATAACTACAAATAAACTAACTCCACCATACGTTAAAATAGCCGTAATGATGAGTAGTGCTACTAATACTGAAAAAGGATTTTTTGTTCCTGTTTTTTCAAGAATTTTTTGTGCAATAGATTGAGCAGCTCCACTCTTATCGATATATTTAGCTAAAATTGCTCCTAAAAGAAAGACAGCAAAGAAATTTATTACAAAATCTGTTAAACCCGTCATATAGGAATTCTCTTTTCCAATTAAGGAAGTGAAAAAGTCTAGCTGGTTTGTTATGATAACGATAATCGATGCAATTGGAGCAACTATCAAAATACTAAAGCCTTTCATTGCTCCATAAATGACTACTATTATTCCAAGTAATATACCAATGACTTGAATGATATCCATAATTATCTTCCCCTTATATTTTTATGTTAATATTTCCTGAAATCTTTCTATTTATTTATCTTTAATCCATATATCTCGGAGTCGAGATATATGGTAAAAAAACTAGTTAATTTTAAATTCCTACCCTAATAATCGGTTTCTAATAGCATAATCATTCCTAAAAATTAAAATCCTCTATAGTCATAAATGCAATAAATGCTAATGATATCTCCCATTGACTTTGTTTTTTATACTGTATTAATTCCCCCAAAATATTAGTAAAATGTTTTTCCCTAACGATTCCACTATAGTATGTCACAAAATATTCACATTTAGAAATACTAAAAAGGTTATGGTATGTATACCTGATAGGTTATTAATTGATAATAATTGCCTTCGTGCTTATTTTGTTATAATAGTATTTTTAAGCCAAATAACATATCACTATCCTATTAGAAATAGTAAATATGATAAATAGGTTATATAAGGGGGCTATAGAAAGATGAAAGATCTTTCTGGAAAATATTTAAAGTCAATTGCTGAATACGGGAACTTCTCACATGCTGCCAAGGCCTTATATATATCACAGCCATACCTTAGCAAATATATTAAGAATTTGGAGGATGAACTAGGAATTGAGTTAGTTAACCGGAGAGTAAATCCTTTAACGTTAACATATGCAGGGGAACGATATTTATCTTATATGAATGAAATAGAACAGACATATATAAAATTGCATCATGAAATTGAGTCAATCTCTAATATGGAAAAAGGGCAGTTAAAGCTTGGTATAAACCCTATATTAGGTTCTCACACTCTCTATAATATTTTACCTGAATTCATCTTGAATTACCCTGGAATTGAAATTGAGCTGGTTGAGGAATCTGCGATTGATATGGAATCTCTGCTTTTAGAGGGGAAAATTGATATATGTTTAAACATGCTTCCTATATTTAATCAGGAAATTGTCTATGACATCCTTTATGAAGAAAAACTATATCTTGTGATTCCCCCTATCCATAAGCATTATAATCCTGATAAGAAACCAATTGCCCATATTCCATTTAATCCCCATCTTCTGGACGGGGAAAAATTTATTTTACTTAAAAAAGGGCTTGGTTTAAGAAGACTCACAGATGAAATATTCAAAGAATACTCCATTAATCCTAATATCGTAATTGAAACACAGAATATCGAAAGTGCATTCCGGTTAGCAAATAAAGGGGTTGGTTTAACCATTATTCCTGAGAGTGTGGTTACCCGGGATAATATAATTACTGATTCTATTTTCTACACTTTAGGAAACCCAGTTTATAAGAATCATGTAGTGGCCAGTTATAAAAAGGGGGAATCTTTGTCTTCCCCAGCCCTTACATTCCTGAATATTGCAAAAGAAAAGTATAAGCAATTTTAATGTATGGCCCTTTGAATCTTTAGGGGCCCTTACATTAATATCGAACCTGTTATTATTTATGCCTGGTTCTAAGTTATCTATTACTTATGATACCGTTCACCGTAATGCAACAAAATGTTATTCGAGACATTATTATCTTATTCTTGAGTACAATCCCATCAAAAGATAGTATATAGTGTGGGATATAATTAGGAAGGAGACAACATGGATAAGCGTATTTATTTTTTAATGATCATATCCTTTATTATAGGTCTGGTTGAACTGATCATTAGCGGGATATTAGATTTGATTGCAGAGGATTTACATGTAAGCATCGGCCAAGCCGGTTTGCTGATCACTGTTTTTGCTGTCATTTTTGCAGTTGCAGCGCCAATTTTACTTGTCATGACAGCTAAAATAGAAAGAAAACGGCTAACATTAGTTTGCTTGTACATCTTTTTAATTGGTTGTATCGTAACAGTATTTGCACCTACTTTTTCTATTTTGTTTATAGGAAGAATTATTTTAGCGTTAAGTGGAGCGCTATTAATCATATTGTGTTTAGTTATGGCTCCTAGCTTAGTAGGAGAACAGTATAAAGGCAGGGCCATTGGGATCGTCTCTGTGGGAGTAAGTGCTTCGTTAGTTTTAGGGGTACCACTTGGGCTTATCATCGGAGATAGTTTTGGCTGGAGAGCTCCATTCGTACTTATAACTATTTTAACAGCATTATCAATTATTGGCGTTCATGTATTAATGGGAAGTATACAACCGAAACCTCAAATTCCGTTGAGGCAGCAGCTTGCAGCATTTAAAAATCATAAGATCACATTAGGGCTAACAACGACATTCCTCTATATGACTGGCCATACAATTATGTATGCCTATTTTAAGCCTTATTTAGAAGCAACCTCTGATTTTAATGCTACTTGGATTAGTGTCATCTATTTCATTTTTGGTTTTTCTGCTGTAGTTGGTGGAGGTCTTGGCGGTGTAATGGCAGATTTATTGGGATCAAGAAAAACAATGGTTATTGCCCTAGTCGTTTTTAGTGCTTTATTCTTTATATTTCCATATTCAACAGATTTCTTTCCAGTATTTCTCATCATCATTATCATTTGGGGGATTCTTAGTTGGGCGATTTCACCGGCCATGCAATCTTATTTGATTGAAATAGCGCCTGAAACATCGGAAATTCAGCAAAGCTTGAATAATTCAGCTCTTCATTTAGGTGTTGCTGTTGGTTCAGTGATTGGAGCTGGAATTGTAGATACACTCTCAGTCGAAGTAAATCCTTTTGTAGGTGGAATATTCATCATTTTATCATTCATTACTGCCGTCATTTCTATTAGCAGGAAGAAAAAGACTTCTTATAAAACAAAGAGCGCAATTTGAGTTATTTCAAGTTGCGCTCTTTTAATGTATATTTCTATTTCCTTTCCTGCATGGTAGTTTTAAAAAAGGATATTAAAAAACTTATGACTATTTAAAGAAATCTATTTCAATTTCATTTTTTCGTGAATTAGCAGAAATTAAATCAGCTAATATTTGATAACCCTCTAGTCATGAGGGTGTATAATAAAAACTTAAAAATTATATTGAAAAAATAATTTCATCTGGTTATAATGATAAAATCTCATATATCTAAATATTATATAATTTTCGGAAAATTTAATATTTTCCTGAAATAGTAAATTTTAGTTATTTTCATGGAGGTTTTAACATGTCTAATAAAATACCGTTTTCATTTATAGTAGTTATTGGTTTAATGCTATTTGCTCTTTTCTTTGGGGCGGGAAATTTAATTTTCCCATCGATGCTGGGGCAATCAGCAGGTGAAAATATCTGGTCAGCTAATGCAGGATTTTTAGTAACAGGAGTTGGATTGCCGTTACTTGGTGTGTTAGCATTTGGATTTTCGGGGAAGGAAGATTTACAGTCGTTAGCGAGTCGTGTACATCCTTTATTTGCTGTTGTTTTCACAACCGTTCTTTATTTAGCAATTGGTCCTTTATTTGCTATCCCAAGAACAGGAAGTGTTTCTTTTGAGATAGGTGTCAAACCTTTTTTGTCGGATAATTCAGGTCCCTTACCTTTACTTATATTCACAATCATCTTTTTTACCATTACGTGCCTTTTTTCGCTCAATCCTGCGAAAATTGTCGAAATTGTTGGGAGAATATTAACGCCAATCAAACTAGGGTTTATTGGAATCCTAGTAGTAGTTGCTTTTGTTAATCCAATTGGTAATTTCCAAGCACCTAGTGAGCATTATGCAGTTCAACCATTTTTTAATGGATTTAGAGAAGGATATTTAACGATGGATACTCTTGCATCTTTTATTTTTGGTATTATTATTATCAATGCTATTAAAGAAAAAGGCGCAAAAACAAAAAAGGAAATTATGATTGTTTGTGGAAAAGCAACTGCAATTGCTGCTGTTATCCTAGCGACTATTTATACATCTCTATCTTATATGGGTGCTTCAAGTGTAGAAAAACTTGGCCGCTTAGATAATGGAGGTGCCGTCTTAGCAAAAGTTTCGGATTACTATTTTGGAGCTTATGGTGGGATATTATTAGGATTAATGATGATAGTAGCTTGTTTAACAACAAGCGTAGGACTTGTTACAGCTTGTTCTTCATACTTCCATAAACTATTCCCAAAGGTATCTTACAAAACATTTGCTATTAGTTTGTCTATTTTTAGTGCAATAGTTGCTAATATTGGACTAACACAGTTAATTGCTATTTCTGTGCCTGTATTAACAGCTATTTACCCATTAGCTATTGTATTAATTTTCCTAACATTTTTTCATTCTATATTTAAAGGGAAAGCTGAAGTTTATCAAGGAAGCTTACTTTTAACATTTATTATTAGTTTCTTTGATGGATTAAATGGAGCTGGTATACACCTTTCATCTATTAATAATTTCTTTAATGCAATTCTTCCTATGTACGAGGTCGGACTAGGGTGGATTATTCCTGCTATTGTTGGAGGATTCATAGGGTATGGCAGTAGCCTATTACGAGTGAAATTCATTCCTAATCATCCAAAACTAGATTAATTAATAAATAATAAATAATATATGTTAAATTTTTATATAATTAACCACTATCTCTATATTCATAAAAAGGAGGTCTAGACATATTCCTAGACCTCTTTTTTTAAATGCATTTTTAGTCACACCAAAAACGTCTATTTCCACGTTACCAAAGAAATGAAAAAAGAAGCTTCCCAAAAGTTCAGCGAACTCATGAGAAGCCTCCGTTAATATCCTCAATTTTAGCAAACTAATCTCATCTTACCAACAAATCCTCATATATCAAGGGTTCGAGGGATAGATTACATCATGCCGCCCGTAAGATGAGGGTGTGTAATATCTTTAACCATGTGTGCTAAAAGTGTGATATATCAAATTTTTCTAAATCGGCGTTGTAATATCTTAAATGTGAATTTACCGTTTTTCATTTGATTGCGTTAGCAAAATGTTAGCATTTTACTAACACAAATTCTCTTCACATTTTCTGCAATTAATACTACACATGGACATTAATTTCACTTAGAAAATGCAAAATAAGAAAGAACGAATTGACCCTTGAATACCGGCTTATAAAATCCTGTCAAAAGCAAATAACATATGCTTATTACCTTCCTGCCAAAAATAATCCAAGTTGCGCCATCAATGTACTGCCAATATAAGTTCCGCTAAATACGAAAACAGCAACAATGGCAACTTTCCAAGAAGTATTCTTTAAATCTACCAAACGGTTTGCAACAGAAATTCCAGCAAAAGTAAGAATGGGTGTTGTGATAGAAAGGAAATCCACCGCTCGAATAGCCTGCACAAAAAAGTCAGAGATCAAACACATGACTAGCGAAGTAATAGCCACCCAGCCTAATACAGGAAATTCTCTTAGAAAATTAATTGAACATGTTTTGAGCTTTTCCGAAATAAAGATTCCAATCATAGAGAAGACCCATAATGCAATCAGTCCCGCTACCGTCATCCCGGTAACTGCCATAGATTCTGGATTTTTCAAATGTTTAATAAACTGAGTAAATACGATAAGTAAAAGACTTAATAAAATGATTAAACCATATTTAATATATGAATTACGCAGCGCGTTTTGCATTTTTATCACCTCTGACTAAAAGTCTGTAAATAAATTTCTGTAATGGAGCCGCAAGAAATACCATTGTAAAAGTACCTAGGAAACTAGTAAGCAATTGACTTGCGGATGCATAGGCTAAAATGGTGCTCTCCATTTCTGGAACTTGTGCAACTAAAGAAGCGGAAGCGGCACTCATCATACTCCCTGAACCCATACCTGATGCCATAGCTAGGGCTTCAATACTAAAACCAAACTTGAGTAATAATGGAGCAAAAACACTGAAAAATATTGTTCCAAATAATGTCCCGATGATATATAAAGATAAAACTCCTCTTCCTTCATCTGAATCCAACGTATATTTTTCTGAAATATAAGCAAGTTCCCCTTCACGACCAATTCCTAGTGTGGCTCCAATTGCTTCTCGTCGTAACCCCAGCATAAGTGCAACCGGCAGGCCTAATAGAACGGTTCCTAGGGCTCCAATTTCCTGAGTGATGAATACCCAGCCAATCTGTAGAATTTCACCTAATTTTGGAGCAACATCTGCACCATATCTCGCCATAAGAGGCAGCATTAAGAAAATTAAGTACTTCCCAGCAAATTCAACGTTTTCTTTACTATAGACTTTTTTCCAAAATCCTTTGCGGAAAACATTTATTCCTAAAACCATCGTGATGATAATGGCAAATACAAGCGGCAATAAGCCTATTGAAAAAGTGCCAAGCTGAACACTTTGGAACCCAATCATCTCAGAAGCTGTAATGACTGCTAGCGCAAATATAATGAGATAAATAAAATTCTTATTCATTTTCGTTTCCTTTCTTATCCATAATTTCATCTATTAAATTCTTATATTCTTCATAACTTCTTTTATACAATCTTGAAGAATCAATGTTTCCATTCATTTTTTCAAAAACCTGCGCTAAAAATCTCGGGAAAATCTCATATATAAATGGAGGGTCAATATCGATAAAGTCATCTCCATGAATCGTTCCTTTAAAGCCACTGTATCCAATCTGAATACAAGGTATCATATAAGATAGATCTCCAATATCTCCAGCTGCACTGATCGGGTCATCATTATACAGCACTTCAATTTCATTATTTTCTTCAAATGCTTTCCATACAAAATCTGATAAATAACGATCTTGTTTAAAAGGTAAATACCCCATCTGTGTAGAAATTTCTACATCTCCTTGTAACGCTAGAGCACTTCCCCTTGCAGCATCATCTAGTTTAACTGCAACATCCTTCATATAATCAACGGATAAAGTGCGCAAATCTGTCCCTACTGTAATCGCGTTTGGAATAACATTCGTAGACATATCTGATTCCATCACAATCGGATTGATTCGTACCTTTTCTGTATCATTGAATTGTTGACGGCTCAACCCTACAGCTACGTTAAATAAGGTAGACATATTATACGCATTTTTTGAAGAGAACGGATCAAAACCTGCATGGGTTGCTTTTCCAATAAATTTATATTTTTTATACAGGAACCCAGCTAAATCACAGTTGGTGTTAATCGTTCGTTTCGCAAATTCTCCGCCTATAGCATGAACACAGATGCTTAAATCAATATCATCAAAAACACCAAGTGACATTGCTTCCGGTTTACCCCCATAATGCGTGATCCTGTTTTGTTTTATTAACTCGTCACGATAAGCTAGATCCAAATATTCCTCTGCTGGAATAAAGACAAAGGATATTTTATAATCAAAATCCTTGTATACATTTGACTTCACCAAATAATTGTATAAAGCAAGCGCAATGGCAACCTGTGTGTAATGACCGCAGTTATGGGCAGCACCAGTATTTTTATCCGCATACATATGTGAAGGGGCATACACCGCGTCTAATTCAGCAATAAAAGCTACATGTAATTTTTTATCTTGATCTCCCAACGTCGTTTTGAAGCCAGTAGTACTGAATTCTTCCATCTCAATATTTGGATTCATAGACTTTAAAGAAGCTACAATCTTCTCTTTTGTGCGTTCTTCTTTATAGCCTAATTCCGGATGATAATATATATCTTCTGCAATCTTTTTTATTTCCTCGTATTGGCTTTTGAAAATCATGTTGTCAACCCCTTTAATATCAAGTAAGATCTCCCGAAGCAAATTATTATTCTTGGATCGGAATCCTCCACTACTCCACATAACTCAAAGAATTATATGTTTAGTTTATTATATTATTTGTGTTTAATTTCAAAAAAACAATAAAAACGTGTTATCCACCGTGAATACCGATAAATAACACGAACATTTTTTATTTTATTCTATTTATCGTTCGTTATCAACCCTGAATTTTCAATTTAAAAGATTAATAATATTTCTAATGTTTTGATAATAATTTAAGTTTACAACTTATATCACTATATTGTAAGTAAGTGTATAACCAAAATGTCTTTCTCCACGGTACACAAAAAATAAAAAAAGAGGATTCTCAAAAGTTTAGTCAACTAATGAGAAGCCTCTTTTAATTTACATTATGTTAGCATATTGTTAGCAAATCACTCTAAAACCCTTATATACCAAGGGATTGAGCAGCTATTACATCATGCCGCCCATTCCACCCATGCCGCCCATGTCAGGCATTGCAGGAGCATTCTTTTCTGGCTTGTCAGCAACAACTGCTTCAGTTGTTAAGAACATAGCCGCTACAGATGCAGCGTTTTGAAGTGCTGAACGTGTAACCTTAGTTGGGTCAACGATACCAGCGTCAACCATGTTTACCCACTCACCGCTTGCAGCGTTGAAGCCTGTTCCAACTTCTTCGCGCTTTAAGCGATCAACGATAACAGATCCTTCTAGACCAGCGTTGTGAGCGATTGTACGAACTGGCTCTTCGATCGCACGTAATACGATGTTTACACCAGTTTGGATATCGCCTTCAGCTTGAATTTCAGCAACTTTGCTGTATACGTTAAGAAGGGCAACACCACCACCGGATACGATACCTTCTTCAACAGCAGCGCGAGTAGCATTCAAAGCGTCTTCGATACGAAGCTTGCGCTCTTTTAATTCCGTTTCAGTCGCAGCACCAACTTTAATTACCGCAACACCGCCAGCTAATTTAGCTAGGCGCTCTTGTAATTTTTCACGGTCAAATTCTGAAGTAGTTTCTTCTAATTGAACACGGATTTGGTTTACACGAGCTTGAATCGCAGCAGTTTCGCCTGCACCTTCAACGATTGTTGTGTTTTCTTTTGTTACAACAACTTTAGAAGCACGTCCTAAAGATGTGATAGTAGTTGTTTTCAATTCACGGCCAAGCTCTTCAGTGATCACTTCACCGCCAGTTAATGCAGCGATATCTTCAAGCATTGCTTTACGACGATCACCAAAGCCAGGAGCTTTAACAGCAACTGCATTGAATGTTCCGCGAAGTTTGTTCAATACTAAAGTAGAAAGTGCTTCTCCTTCAATATCTTCAGCGATTAACAATAATGGTTTGCCTTGTTGAACTACTTGTTCAAGGACAGGAAGGATTTCCTGGATGCTTGAGATTTTCTTGTCTGTGATTAAGATATATGGATTTTCTAAAACAGCTTCCATTTTATCTGTGTTTGTTACCATGTAAGCAGAAGTATATCCGCGGTCAAATTGCATACCTTCAACCACATCTAATTCAGTTGTGAAGCCTTTAGATTCTTCGATCGTGATAACACCGTCGTTACCAACGCGCTCCATCGCTTCAGCAATTAAATTACCTACTTCTTTATCATCAGAAGAAATAGCAGCAACTTGTGCAATCGACTCTTTGCCTTCGATTGGCTTAGAAATAGCTTTTAATCCTTCTACAGCTGTAGCAACAGCTTTTTCAATCCCTTTACGGATACCCATTGGGTTTGCACCAGCTGTAACGTTTTTCAAACCTTCACGAATCATTGCTTGAGCAAGAACCGTTGCAGTTGTTGTACCGTCACCAGCAACATCGTTTGTTTTGCTAGCTACTTCAGCTACAAGCTTAGCACCCATGTTTTCAAAAGCATCTTCTAATTCAATTTCTTTCGCGATGGTTACACCGTCATTTGTAATAAGTGGTGAACCAAACTTCTTTTCAAGAACGACGTTACGTCCTTTAGGTCCAAGTGTAACTTTTACTGTATCTGCTAGAGCGTCAACACCACGAAGCATTGCGCGGCGTGCATCTTCACTAAACTTAATTTCTTTAGCCATGTTCAAAAAACCTCCTCGTATTTTTTAAACTCATTATTGATTTTTAAAAATCCTTATTGTCCAACTACAGCAAGGATATCGTTTTCGCGTAAAATTAAATATTCGTTTCCTTCAAACTTCACTTCTGTACCAGAGTATTTTGAGAAGATAATACGATCGCCTACAGAAACTTCAAGAGCAACACGTTCGCCACTTTCAAGCACTCTGCCTGTACCTACAGCAACAACTTTTCCTTCTTGAGGCTTTTCCTTAGCTGAGTCTGGTAACACGATACCGCTTGCAGTTTTTTCTTCTGATTCAACAAGCTCAATGACAATACGATCACCTAATGGTCTTAACAAATCAAACAACCTCCTCAAATAGATATGTAATTCTGACTTATTAGCACTCTCCTTACTTGAGTGCTAACACAATTATTATAATAATAAATGCATAGAAAATTTGCAAGTATGAAGCTAAATTTTTTTTTACAACCTTAACCAGTATGCGAATCATTCAAAGGAATATACATATCTCTAAAGATAAAATCATTAAAATTGAAACGAGCCTGCGATTATTAGTAAAATGGAGAATAGGTTAAAATAAGAAGAAGGCTTCTCTAAAGGAGATAAAACAATTTGAAAAGAGAATATTGGATTATTTTAATTGTTTATATAGCCATGCAGTTATCCAGCATTGTAGGAATACCGGGAATGATGTTTTTATTTGGCTATTTAGGGATAAATCAAGGCTTAGTTGTCCCCTACTGGTTAATTTTCAGCTTTACCATTGCCTTGCTTATTATTCTTTTCCTATTACGAAAGGAAATTAAGAGTCCTAGCCTGAATGAAAGAAGCGGTTCATTTGGATTTTCTGCTGTATGGGCTGTATCTGGTGTTTTCCTCGCCTTATTCGCCCAAGCCCTTGCTGCTAATATTGAACAGCTTATTGGTGTTGAAATGGGCTCAGAAAACACACAGCAAATTCTTGCCATTATTGAATCCTTTCCCCTTGCTATGGTGGTCAGTTCAGTAATCGGTCCCATTCTGGAGGAAATCGTTTTTCGCAAAATTATTTTCGGTTCTCTTCATAAACGGTTGAACTTTTTTTTCTCAGCATTAATCAGCTCGGTCATCTTTGCCCTTGCCCATATGGAACCGCAGCATATTCTTCTTTATTCTGCAATGGGCTTTACCTTTGCTTTTCTCTATGTAAAAACAAAACACATCATTGTACCGATTTTCGCCCATGTCGCCATGAATACATTGGTTGTCGTGATTCAATCTGTTTACAAAGATGAGATAGACGAATTCATTCGTGAGGCAGAATCGATTCAAAACTTTATCGGAGGCTTTCTATGAGACGTTCACCTATGTTTTCCGGGATTATCTATTTTGTTTTAGGAGGTTTGTTTACCTATTTTGCCATTGAGGATGTTCAGCAAAACGGCTGGGGATTTTTCAGCTACCTGCTCGTTTTATTGGCTACCTTTGACTTTGGTTCAGGTATACGAATGATCTTCCTTCACAATAGATATAAGGAAAAACCAAAAAAATAACAAACCAGCCTTTTCACATTGTGGGTGAAAAGGCCTTTTTCTTTGGCTGTTTTATTGTTCATTGTTGATTATCTGTATAGCGATATAAAAGATTGATTAAGGACATATCAGGAGATTCTTCAATGAGATTTGTCCTTCATGACCAGGATGAAGGACATTTCAGGAGTTTCCTTATCGAGTTTTGTCCTTCATCACCAGGATGAAGGACATTTCAACAGTTTCCTCAACGAGTTTTGTCCTTCATCACCAGGATGAAGGACATTTCAACAGTTTCCTCAACGAATTTTGTCCTTCATCACCAGGATGAAGGACATTTCAGGAGATTTCTCAATGAGAATTGTCCTTCATAACCAGGATGAAGGACATTTCAGGAGATTTCTCAATGAGAATTGTCCCTCATAACCAGGATGAGGGACATTTCAGGAGATTCCTCAATGAGAATTGTCCCTCATAACCAGGATGAAGGACATTTCAACAGTTTCCTCAACGAGTTTTGTCCTTCATAACCAGGATGAAAGACATATCAGGCAATTTCTCAACGAGTTTTGTCNNACGAGTTTTGTCCTTCATAAAGTATTTTCGAAAAATACTCCACATCAGTCTTTAACAAAGCCCTTCCTCTAAAGCTTTATCTTTGTTTTAACCGTGGAACTTTGATCATGTGCTAATTCCGTCGTATACTCCACTGTCCCAATTTGGCAGCCAGTGCCGATTTTTACTCGTTTACCGCGAACGATGTCAGCTTTTGTATTTTCCAGGTAAATGTCATCACCCTCGATTACTTTAGCGGTTAGAGTTCCTGTATCTTTGCTAAAGGGAAGAAAAGAACTTTTTTTCTTAACACTTATGACCCCTCCGCCAATTTCCTCCGCTGAACTTTGCCCAAAACGCAATGAGATTTTTATCTTATCGGCATTAAGAAGACCTTTGATTTCAAACCCTCCTGTTGATTCAAAGGTTTCATATTCGACGTCCCCATTTACAGATATACTGCCTTTTATATTCGCTTCTTCTCCCGTTAAATCCTCGCCCACTTCCAGCATCCCAAGGATTTTAATTCTTTTTAAACCAGCTCGGCCGCCAACCTCCATTGATCCCATAATCAGCGTTTCATCTGACTGTAAATTCCCTTTTACCTCTGCCTCGCCGTATACTTTGATCGACCCTGTTTTAACACTTTCTAATGCCTCACTTGTTCCATACACATGAATAACGGAGCATTCGATATCATTCACAATCGTGCCTTCTCCTCGAATGCTGATTTTGTCATATTGACCGCCAGGATAACTGCCAGACCCATTAATCGTTAAATTTTGCATTTTTGCCATTTCTCTTCCCCCCTTAAGCCTTTCGGACTTCTTTGACCACTGCTTTTTCATCCATCGAAAATTCTCCCGAATATTCTACAACACCAATAAGGCAATTCGGACCTATCGTAACGTTGTTTCCTCGGACAACAGCAGCCTTCGTATTTTCAATTTCAATCCTATCGCCTTCAATTAATTCTGTTTCTAGTTGGGTTGGAATGAACGCTTTTAATAAACAAAAAAATGGCGATTTTTGTCTAATAAGAATCGTTTGACCGCCAATCTCTTTTGCTCTGCACTCAGCAAAAATCGTGATGTCGATCAGATCAGCATTTAACAAACCGCCTATCGTAAATTGTGATTCTGCCTTAAAGGTTTCCGCTTCACAATCTTCTCCCACCGTCATTCTACCTTTTATTTTTATCTCATCACATTTGATTTTTCCGCCAACAGAAGCTTTCCCTGATACCTTTAAATTTTTTACAGCCACATGATTTTTAACCTTTGCAGTGCCATCAATCGAAAGGAATTCTCCTTCTATTGATCCGTTTATTTTCCCATTCCCGCTAATCTTTGCTGTAGCGGCTGCCACATTCCCATTTACTGTCCCTAATCCACTGCATTCAAACTGGGTACATTCTACATCAGTATTAATCGTTCCTTTACCATTTAAGGTAACACGTTCAAATTGTCCCCCATTAGATGACCCAAGCCCATTGATGATGAGGTCTCCTCGTTTTTTCGTTTCCATCGTTCATTCCCCTTTATACGAATCTCGCTTTGATTTCTTCCATACATGCATTTATTGAAATATGTGAAACCAGTTTCGTTCCTGAATCAAAATGATAGCCTTCCGTATTCATTAGCAGTAGGCATTGTGTAACCCCTAATTTTCTTGTCATTACCAAGTCCGTTCTTTTTTGCTTGATTTGATCCCTGTTTTCAATCAATACCTGCAAGAGCATTTTCCCTTCATCCAAATTAATTTCTCCTGACTGCAGCAGCTTTTCTAAAATGAATACTTCCAGGATCCTTGAAAAAGGAAAGGAAAGATTCCCCTTTTCATTTTCTAGATAGAAATCCATCACAGGACGAGAAACAATGTTACGTCTCACTAATTCATCTGCTTCAAGTTTTATATCGCTTACATTTGGGGAAAACATATCTGCCAATTCATCTAAGGATAGATTTTCTTTCATCGTTTGAATTTTATCAATTCTCTCTAAAATCTTTTGTTTAGGAAAAAAGGTCTCCTGTCCGGTAAACGTTGATTTGCGAATAAACCAATCTTCTGGTATTAAGTCTTTTCTTTTCCATCTATATAATTGTCCATAAGAGATTCCGGTCAAGTCTAATAAATCTTTTTTTGAAATTAACTCCTCATTCATCTTTATAACCCCTTTCCAAATATAGTGTAACATAACACTGTTACGCGAGTAAAGTTCACACTCTCTATTTTTTCTCGACAAAAAAGACCTTTTCGGCTGCTGAAAAGGTCCTTACTCTTATTCTTCTGTATCATCAGTTGGATAGTGCTTTAGGAAATAGATTAGAGATTGCAGTTCAACTGCTAAGTCTATATGATGCACGCGAATAGATGGAGGTACATTTAATCTTGCAGGTGTAAAATTTAATATCGCCTTTATATTTGAATTTACCAGGCGGTCGGTAATCATCTGCGCCACAGGTGCTGGCACTGTTAGAATGGCTACATGAATATCATCATTCTTTAAGTACTCTTCTAAATCATCCATCGGATAGATGGGAACATCCCGGATAGTTGTTCCCATCTTGTTTGGATCGACATCAAAGGCACATTCAATTCTTGTATTATTATTTTTTAAAAAGTTATAATTTAAAAATGCTGTACCGAGATTACCAACACCTATTAGCGCTACTTTTGTTAATTCATCTTGGTCCAGCGTTTTCCGGAAAAATGTTAATAAATAATTGACATTATAGCCATATCCCTTTTTCCCTAAGGCACCAAAGTAGGAAAAGTCTCTGCGAATGGTTGCCGAATCTACCTTTACTGCCTCACTTAGTTCTGCTGACGATACCCTCTGTTTACCGGAAGAATGTAGATTCTTTAAGAATCGATAATATAAGGGCAGCCGCTTTGCTGTCGCTTGTGGTATTTTCATTGTTTCATTACTCATATTCTCCCACCCCCTATAGTTAATAATTGTTACCTTACTGATTCCGTTCTATGGAAGTCTCCGTTTTTCCCTCCGGTTTTTTCAACCAAATAGGTCTTTCCAATTACCATACCTTTATCCACTGCCTTACACATATCATAAACAGTTAAAGCACATGTGGAAGCAGCTGTTAACGCTTCCATTTCCACACCTGTATTTCCTTTTGTTTTGACAGAAGCTGCAATATTTAATGTAAAAGCCATATCATGTTCCTTTTCCCATGAGAAAGATATATTTACCCCCGTCAAAGGAATAGGATGGCACATCGGGATGATATCCCACGTCTTTTTTGCTGCCATTACCGCAGCAACTTGAGCTACTGCAAGAACATCGCCTTTTTTCATTTCATTATTGGTTATTTTTTCGTAAATTTCTTTACTAACAGTAATGCTGGAATGAGCAAGTGCCGTACGAGTGGTTTCTGGCTTATCGCTAACATCCACCATCTTCGCTCTTCCTTCTTCGTTAAAATGAGTAAATTCAGACATAAACAGTATCCTCCCACCAAAAATCATACTATATTTTTCACAATTTGTCTGTGAAACTTTGAACTCATGATAAAAAATTACATGATTTCATGTTTGATTATCCCCTTACTTTCCCCAACAACAAGGCAGTTTATTGCCGACAATCCCCGAATGAGGTACACTTATTAGAGTAATTGAGGTGAAAACAATGATATTATTACAGGTTAATCAATTAGCAAAATACTATGGTGCAGACCTTATTTTATCGAATATAAAACTAGAATTACAAACCCGTGATCGTGTGGCACTTGTTGGACGAAACGGTGCTGGTAAATCGACATTATTGAAAATCATTGCCGGGCATTTATCCCATGATGGCGGGGAGATTATTAAGCCAAAGGGTGTAAGTATTGGTTATTTAGCTCAGAATACCGGTTTAGAATCACATTTATCAATTTGGGATGAAATGCTGTCCGTATTTGAATCATTAAGACGTATGGAAGCCGCCATCAGGCAACTAGAGGTGCAGATGTCAGACCCTGCTGCTATCGAGAATACAAGCAGCTATGAGCGCATTCTAAAAGAATATGACGAGCTGCAAGTGAAATTCAAGGAACAAGGCGGCTATCAATATGAAGCAGATATTCGCTCCATCTTACATGGATTAAATTTTCACGATAGCTCATTAATGATTTCCAGCCTAAGCGGCGGGCAAAAGACGCGTTTAGCGTTAGGAAAATTGCTTTTATCAAAGCCTGATATTTTAATCCTGGATGAACCGACAAACCACCTTGATATTGATACGCTTACTTGGCTGGAACAATATCTTCAAGGGTATGACGGAGCCATCTTAATCGTTTCACATGACCGTTATTTCTTAGACAAAGTAGTTACGCAGGTTTATGAAATTTCGCGTAAACAAATTCAAAAATTTATCGGGAACTATAGTGCGTATCTCGATCAAAAAGCAGCCAGTTACGAACGTGATTTGAAGTTATACGAGAAGCAGCAACAAGAGGTAGCCAACCTTCAAGATTTTATCCAGCGCAATCTAGCCCGTGCCTCCACTACGAAACGAGCACAAAGCCGGCGCAAAAAGCTTGAGAAAATGGATCTGATGGATCGCCCATTAGGGGATGAGAAATCTGCAACCTTCTCTTTTGAAATTGAGAAACAGACCGGAAATGATGTTCTAACAGTGGATTCCCTTGCGGTTGGTTATGATGGACAAAAGGTATCTGAGAATATTTCCATGCGGGCTTACCGTGGTGAAAGTATTGCTTTAGTAGGTCCAAACGGAGTTGGGAAGTCTACTCTTCTAAAAACCATTATCAAAAAACTCCCTGCTCTTTCCGGGAAGGTTCTATATGGTGCAAATTTAGCCATTGGCTACTATGACCAGGAGCAAGCTGAATTGACCTCAAATAAGCGCGTTCTCAACGAGCTTTGGGATGAATGGGCGTTAATTAGTGAAAAGGAAATACGTACTGTCTTAGGCAACTTCCTCTTTTCGGGTGATGATGTATTAAAAATTGTCTCCACCCTGAGCGGTGGTGAAAAAGCAAGGCTAGCCCTCGCCAAACTAATGCTTGAGAAAGCAAATGTCCTGATATTGGACGAGCCAACCAACCATTTGGACCTAGACAGTAAGGAAGTTCTTGAAAATGCCTTAGTCGACTACCCCGGAACGATTATTTTTGTATCACATGATCGTTACTTCATTAACCGAATTGCAACTAAGGTAGTGGAGCTTAGCGCCCATGGCAGTACTGAATATCTCGGGGATTATGACTATTATGTGGAAAAAAAGCTTGAGCAGGAAGAGCTAAAGGCTTTAGAAGCTGCAAGTGTGAATAAAAGGCAGACACAAATGGAAGTACTAGAGAAAAATAACTATCATCAGGATAAAGAAACCAAAAAGCTCGAGCGGCAGCGGAAAAGAAAATTAGAAGAAATAGAAATTCGTATAGAAGAACTGGAAACACTCATTCAAGATTTCGAGGAAAAGTTATGTGAACCAGAAGTATTCCAGGACCATGAGAAGGTCTTGGAAATTAACTTGAAAAATGAAAAAGCAAAAGCTGAACTCGAACAGTTAATGGATGAATGGGCCGAACTGGCGGAATAATAAAAAAGGGGCTTGATGATTATGTCCAAGCCCCTTTACTATTTAATAGGAATCGTTAGAATGTTTGTTTTTGATCCATCTTTAGCTGAATAAACGAAAAGCTCCATCGAAACATTGTCTTTTGCTAATAGCTCCTTTTCAATCGTAATCTCAAAATTCCCCCAAGCCGGGGCACCATCCGTTTGATAATGGTTTGCTCGTAATATCTCTGTTCCAGAAATGACGGCATATTGAAAAACACCTTCAAAAACTCTTGCCTTTCCTTTTACTACTACCTGATCACCTGTTTTTAATACGGTTACTTCATTAAATACTTCATTTCCATATTGCTTGTTCTCACCTTCTACACCATCAGATTCTTCATCTTGATTGTCTTCCTTATTTACCACATCAGGTTCCTTGTCTAGATTGTCATCTTCCTTTACCACATTAGGCTCTTTTTCACCTTGTGACGTGTCAGGCTGTAGGCTGCATGCAGCAAGTACAAGAAAAAGTCCCATTAACACGCTTATCCATAATTTTTTACTCATTCTTATCCTCCATTTATACAATTCCTGTTTATTAATTATATTCATGTATTCGTCCATTCTATATAGTATCTACCCTTACATTTTCATCTATGAATCGACAAAATGCTATAAATTTCGACTTCAATGATAGATGCCCCCCTTTTCCACAGCCTTATACACATATTAGAACTGATTGATTCAACTATCCAGATACTTTTCCACATTATCCACAAAAAACGATCGACTTATCCACATTATCAACAATTAAAAGGCACTTACCCACATTTTTCTGTGAAGTCCAATTTTTCAAAAAAAGTTATCCACAAAAAAAGCCCTTCTTTCTCAGAAGGACTTCTAATTATATAACTCAATATCTAATCCTGGATTTGCATTCAAGGTTAGATCTGCTCTAATTCCTTTATCAAACATGATACTTCCTGCTGCTGCAATCATCGCTGCATTATCCGTACATAAGTTTAAAGGCGGAATCACTAATTCAATACCTGCTTTGTCAGCGTACGCTTTTTCCAGTGCCTTTCGAAGCCCTTTATTTGCAGCCACACCGCCAGCCAGCAGTACTTGTTTAACATCATATTCCTCTGTAGCCTTTACTGTCTTTTTCACCAGAACCTCAATAACGCTTTCCTGAAAGCTTGCTGCAAGATCCTCCGGAGCGATGGTTTCACCACGTTGTTCTGCATTGTGGACCGTATTAATAACCGCAGATTTTAAGCCGCTAAAGCTAAAATCATACGATCCTTCTTCTAGCCAGGCTCTAGGCAATTTAAGGGTATCACTGCCTTCCTGAGCGAGTCTATCAATATGAGGACCACCAGGATAAGGCAATTTTAGTGTCCTTGCAACCTTATCATAAGCTTCTCCAGCTGCGTCATCTCTCGTTTCGCCAATGACCTCGAAATGGCCCTGTTCTTTCATATAAACTAATTCCGTATGCCCCCCTGACACCACTAAGGAGAGAAGAGGGAACTTTAACTCTGTCACCAGCCGATTTGCATAGATATGTCCTGCAATGTGATGAACAGGAACTAGTGGAATATTATGCGCAAACGCTAGAGCCTTGGCCGCATTTACACCTATTAATAAAGCTCCTACTAATCCTGGTCCTTCCGTTACAGCAATGGCATCCAGCTCAGGGATTGTAAGATTCGCCTGCTCCAATGCTTCTTCAATTACCAGCGTTATCTGTTCAACATGATGACGCGAGGCAATTTCTGGAACGACTCCGCCAAATCGCTTATGGCTTTCAATTTGTGAAGCAACGACATTGGCTGCAATCTCCCTGCCATTTTTAATTATTGCAACTGCTGTTTCATCACAGCTTGTTTCAATTCCCATTATCCACTGATCTTTGCTCATATATTCACCCACATCACTAGGGCATCTTCTTGATTATCTGAATAATAATTTTTCCGAATGCCGCCATTTTGAAATCCTAATTTACGGTAAAGTGATTGTGCTACATGGTTCGTCACGCGGACTTCAAGAGTCATGCTCCTTGCACCCATTTCCTTCGCAACGGTCATCATTTTCCGAAGCAATGCTTCCCCAAGCTTCTTGCCTCTGTAGAATGGCAATATAGCCACATTTGTTACATGGGCCTCATCAATGACCACCCAGGCACCACAATATCCAATTATTTTATGATCCTCTTCTAACACGATATATACTGCAAACTTGTTATTAGATATTTCATTATAAAAAGCTTCTCTGCTCCAAGGGGTAGCAAAAGAGGCATGTTCAACCTCTAATATTTGGTCGATATCCTCTTCCCTCATATAGCGAAAAACAAAAGAATCTACCATATCTCTCTAATCCTATCCATTTTAGATTTTACCATTCGCCTCTAACCACTTCGCTTCTGCCTCGGCTAAGCGGATATAATTAGGAACGAAAGAATGTATGTCTTCCCCTTGTTTCTCTCGGCCCAGTAATGCAAGCTCTGACGGACGGGGATTATGCTCTGTGATTGCGGCAAATACAGCCTTTGAGCCTAGTGTATCCTCTAATACAGTTTGATGAAGAGCAAGGTCATTACCAACAAATAAAATAGGTTTCTGTTCTTCCTTCAATGCAGCAGCCCAATCCGCTGACAAAACTAAACGGTCCTCTTTAACGGTAGTAAATTGCCCATTTTGATACTGATAAAGCCCCGTATAGACTTGTCCTCTCCTTGCATCGATAAGGGGTGAAACATAACCATCAAAGTATCTTCCTGCGCCAGCAGCTATGATTTCAAGGCTTGAGATTCCTACAAGAGGTATCTTTAAGGACCAGGCAAGCGTCTTTGCAATAGAAACACCAATGCGGACTCCTGTATAGGAGCCTGGGCCTTTCGCAACCACAATTTTGGTTAGTTGTGCCGGTACTCTTTCACAATCTTTCATTAAGGTCTGGATGGCTGGCATAATTCGGACCGAATGGTTCTTTTTTAAGTTGGTAATATATTCACCAAGAACTTGATTCTCTTCAATAAGCGCTACCCCTAATGGATAATTAGAAGTATCAATCGCTAATATGGTCATTTAGAAAAATCTCCTTACATAATTGCTCATATCTTTTCCCTTTAGGAACGAATACTATTTTTCTTTTTTCTGAACCCTCGTGATACAAATAAATGGTTAACAACTCCGTCGGAAGCTGCTCCTCAATCAAGTGTGCCCATTCTACAACCGTTACCCCTTCACCTTCAAAGTATTCATCAAAACCTAAATCCTCGTAGGAATCGGCAACCCGATAGACATCCATATGATACAAAGGCAGCCTGCCCTTATATTCTTTTATTATCGTAAAGGTAGGACTGTTAACGGTTTTCTTAATATCCAATCCCTTTGCTAACCCTTTTGTAAAAGTGGTTTTACCTGCACCTAAATCTCCTTCTAGACAGATAACATCTCCAGGCTGCAACAACACAGCAAGTTTAGAAGCAAGTTCAAACGTTTCACTGGGATCTATCGTATTTTTTTCAAACTGACTCATATAATCACCTTTTATTCTAACATAGCTTATCACTATCTACATTCTACCTTATTTTTGTAAAAAAAAACCTTAGGATAGCTCCTAAGGATGTCCATTCATTATGTATTTTACCTAATTTTAGCTATATAAGCAAAAAGGGCATAAAAAAAAACGAAACAATGTTTCGTATCTTCTAAAAAATAGATGGCGGTCTGGACGGGACTCGAACCCGCGACCTCCTGCGTGACAGGCAGGCATTCTAACCAACTGAACTACCAGACCGGAGTTTTTTCAAGTGATTTTCTTGAAAATAACTTACCTTAATTGCGGGGACAGGATTTGAACCTGCGACCTTCGGGTTATGAGCCCGACGAGCTACCAGACTGCTCCACCCCGCGACAATAAAAAAGAAACTATTTTGACCATGCCCTATGCTTGAAAGACCGCCCCGATTTCATAAGGACTATTCAAGATGTGGCTCAATCGGTGCGCTGTAGAGTATTCGAAGAAGATTATTCGAACGTGCTCCACCCCGCGACAATAAAAATTATAAGTTTATGTGCACTAATATAGTATATGTAAAACAAGTAAAAAGTACACACTTTATAAAAAATAAAACAGCCTGGCAATGTCCTACTCTCACAGGGACA
>NZ_JBALNB010000022.1:0-2500 GCF_036962345.1 Neobacillus vireti | reverse complement strand
ACTTAACGTAAACTTTGGGACCTTAGCTGGTGGTCTGGGCTGTTTCCCTTTTGACTACGGATCTTATCACTCGCAGTCTGACTCCCACGGATAAGTCTTTGGCATTCGGAGTTTGTCTGAATTCGGTAACCCGATGAGGGCCCCTAGTCCAAACAGTGCTCTACCTCCAAGACTCTTACAACGTGAGGCTAGCCCTAAAGCTATTTCGGAGAGAACCAGCTATCTCCAAGTTCGATTGGAATTTCTCCGCTACCCACACCTCATCCCCGCACTTTTCAACGTGCGTGGGTTCGGGCCTCCATCCAGTGTTACCTGGACTTCACCCTGGACATGGGTAGATCACCTGGTTTCGGGTCTACGACCACATACTTATTCGCCCTATTCAGACTCGCTTTCGCTGCGGCTCCGTCTCTTCAACTTAACCTTGCATGGGATCGTAACTCGCCGGTTCATTCTACAAAAGGCACGCCATCACCCATGAACGGGCTCTGACTACTTGTAGGCACACGGTTTCAGGATCTATTTCACTCCCCTTCCGGGGTGCTTTTCACCTTTCCCTCACGGTACTGGTTCACTATCGGTCACTAGGGAGTATTTAGCCTTGGGAGATGGTCCTCCCAGCTTCCGACCGGATTTCTCGTGTCCGGCCGTACTCAGGATCCACTCAGGAGGGAACGAAGTTTCAACTACAGGGTTTTTACCTTCTATGACGGGCCTTTCCAGACCGCTTCATCTACCCCGTTCCTTTGTAACTCCATGTTGAGTGTCCTACAACCCCAAGAGGCAAGCCTCTTGGTTTGGGCTATGTCCCGTTTCGCTCGCCGCTACTCAGGGAATCGCGTTTGCTTTCTCTTCCTCCGGGTACTTAGATGTTTCAGTTCCCCGGGTCTGCCTTCAATACCCTATGTATTCAGGTAAAGATACTGCTCCATTACGAGCAGTGGGTTCCCCCATTCGGAAATCTCCGGATCAAAGCTTACTTACAGCTCCCCGAAGCATATCGGTGTTAGTCCCGTCCTTCATCGGCTCCTAGTGCCAAGGCATCCACCGTGCGCCCTTTCTAACTTAACCTAAATGGTTATTCTCTTATTTAATAAGAGAGAAAAACTAAAATGGCAATTCACTCGGTTTTTACTTGGTTTCTTCTTCTTACGATTATCTAGTTTTCAANNATATTCCTTAGAAAGGAGGTGATCCAGCCGCACCTTCCGATACGGCTACCTTGTTACGACTTCACCCCAATCATCTGTCCCACCTTAGGCGGCTGGCTCCTTACGGTTACCCCACCGACTTCGGGTGTTACAAACTCTCGTGGTGTGACGGGCGGTGTGTACAAGGCCCGGGAACGTATTCACCGCGGCATGCTGATCCGCGATTACTAGCGATTCCGGCTTCATGTAGGCGAGTTGCAGCCTACAATCCGAACTGAGAATGGTTTTATGGGATTGGCTAAACCTCGCGGTCTTGCAGCCCTTTGTACCATCCATTGTAGCACGTGTGTAGCCCAGGTCATAAGGGGCATGATGATTTGACGTCATCCCCACCTTCCTCCGGTTTGTCACCGGCAGTCTCCTTAGAGTGCCCAACTGAATGCTGGCAACTAAGAACAAGGGTTGCGCTCGTTGCGGGACTTAACCCAACATCTCACGACACGAGCTGACGACAACCATGCACCACCTGTCACTCTGTCCCCCGAAGGGGAAAGTCCTATCTCTAGGAGTGTCAGAGGATGTCAAGACCTGGTAAGGTTCTTCGCGTTGCTTCGAATTAAACCACATGCTCCACCGCTTGTGCGGGCCCCCGTCAATTCCTTTGAGTTTCAGCCTTGCGGCCGTACTCCCCAGGCGGAGTGCTTAATGCGTTAGCTGCAGCACTAAAGGGCGGAAACCCTCTAACACTTAGCACTCATCGTTTACGGCGTGGACTACCAGGGTATCTAATCCTGTTTGCTCCCCACGCTTTCGCGCCTCAGCGTCAGTTACAGACCAGAAAGCCGCCTTCGCCACTGGTGTTCCTCCACATCTCTACGCATTTCACCGCTACACGTGGAATTCCGCTTTCCTCTTCTGTACTCAAGTCCCCCAGTTTCCAATGACCCTCCACGGTTGAGCCGTGGGCTTTCACATCAGACTTAAAGGACCGCCTGCGCGCGCTTTACGCCCAATAATTCCGGACAACGCTTGCCACCTACGTATTACCGCGGCTGCTGGCACGTAGTTAGCCGTGGCTTTCTGGTTAGGTACCGTCAAGGTACCGGCAGTTACTCCGGTACTTGTTCTTCCCTAACAACAGAGCTTTACGACCCGAAGGCCTTCATCGCTCACGCGGCGTTGCTCCGTCAGACTTTCGTCCATTGCGGAAGATTCCCTACTGCTGCCTCCCGTAGGAGTCTGGGCCGTGTCTCAGTCCCAGTGTGGCCGATCACCCTCTCAGGTCGGCTACGCATCGTCGCCTTGGTGAGCCGTTACCTCACCAACTAGCTAATGCGCCGCGGGCCCAT
>NZ_JBALNB010000021.1:0-75528 GCF_036962345.1 Neobacillus vireti | reverse complement strand
GTTTAGTTTTCAAAGAACAAAGCTATCTCACTGAACCCTGCGATGAATCTCATCCTAGAATTCGTCCGCCGCTCAAACGCGACTTTATTAATATAACATCACTGCGCTGTAGAAGTCAACAACTTTTTCGAAAAGTTTTTTTCACACGTCAGCAGCGACGCTTATTAATATACCAACCTCAAATAAAAAAGTCAACGGTATTTTTAAAAATATCTTTTCTTTTTTCATTAAACTTTTTTATCCTTTTTTTCTCCCTCTATTATCTTTTCTCATATATTTTAAACACTCTGCCGGTGAGGCTACTCTTTTAAATAGAGTGAACAATATCTTATATCGTTCCTCCATTGCCCGTTTTACTACATGGTCAATACGATCATCTCTTAAATCAAATAATATTTCATCCATTTCACGTTTAATAAGGTATTCCATTTCTTTTACTTCTTTATCATTTATGAGAAGCCCAAACATTGAATCACCCTTTATGAAAATATGTAGTTATTGTAGTCTTTTCCAAAAAGGTGAAATTTATAATTTTTTTCTTAATCATATTCACTAAATTGAACGCATAGTTATGAGACAAGGTTAGCAATGGACGAGGTGGTTAAAGTGAAATTCTTTTTTGTGTTGAATGGTAAATCAGTAAAGCAAATTTTGTTGGTTGTCGTTATTGCATTTTTTACTGCGCTGTTTCTCTTCATGGGGAACCTGTCGTTAACGCCAGTCTTTTCTACTAAAGATGGGCCTAAAGCAGTATACCGAGGAGAAAAGGACATTGCCCTTACCTTTAATATTGGCTGGGGAGATGAAAAGGCAGAACCAATTTTGGATGCACTAAAAAAAGAGAATGTAAAAGCAGCAACCTTCTTTTTAGCAGGCTCATGGGCTGAGAGACACCCTGATATTGTCAGCCGTATCGTTAAGGAAGGGTTCGAAGTTGGGATTCTTGGCTATACCTATGAGGATTATACTGAATTAGAGGAAGCTAACATCGGAAAAGACATTTCAAAAGCTAAAGATGCCTTTAATAAGCTAAGTATTAAGGATATTAAGCTCCTTCGTGCACCTACGGGTCATTTTGATGAGCGTACGTTAAAAATTTCAGAACGATATGGTTATACGGTTGTTCATTGGAGTATTGATTCCAAGGATTGGACGAATCCAGGAGTAAATCAAATTGTTGCAAACGTCAAGAAGGCGGATAAAGGGGATATTGTTCTTCTTCATGCGTCTGATTCCGCAAAGCAAACAGCAAAAGCTATACCAGGGATTATCCAAGAACTGCGCAATAAAGGATTGAAACTTGTATCCGTCTCAGAAATGATCGCGAATGGCTCTGTTGAATCAAAAGAAATAAAATGATATCAATTAAAAAACCGTCCTTGAAATTATAGGGACGGTTTTTTGCTTGACCTCTTTGAAGCATTTGACTTTTTTTTGCTTTGTCGATTATTCTCGATTCTTTGTCTTTCCTGCTGGGATTTCAAATTTAATTTATGAAGAATTAATAATTGATAAGCATTACAAGCTAATAAGGAAATCAACATGAGATATACCCAGCTCTGTTCGTTTACACGTAACACAGGGAACCACTCTATAACCGTTACAACAACCATGAAAAAGAGGGCTGGTACAAAAGCCTCACGATTTGTTTGCTTCGCCTTAAACCATGCTGTGACTAAACCCGGAATGAGCAAAAGGACTGCTAGACCGATATATGGCAGGAGACTGTCCCCTGAATTAGCAAACGTTACATATCGTAAATAAACTAGGTCAAATAGAACAAATAAAATTAAGACCACTTGTATTCCGTTCCAAAGTGAAACGGATTTAAAGATACCTAAGCCAAAGCGGTGGACAGTTAGATAGGCAAAATAGCCCATTTGACTAATAACACTATAAAGAACGCCCCAAAGAATAAACCAAAAAAGGGCGGATACTATATTAATAATTTTGAAATCAATAAAATAATGCACATATTCATTCCAATTGATAATAAAACCAGCAATTGCTGTTGTAATTGCGCCAATTAATAGCGTGGTCATAAACAGCCTAACCCAAATCCGACTCGTCACACCATTATCCCCCAATAATAAAAAATAAATTTCCAATCTGATTGTACCAATCCAAATATAAAAAATCCATCTTTTCAATTTCTTCACGCATAATCCAAGGCTCTTTTCTTCATCCTAAAAATTAAGGATTCCTATGTGAAAGGAGCTTTTAAAATGAAAGGAAAAAAACCAATTCTCCTCTTGCTTATCACCATATTTTTAGCTAGTTGTGCTTCGCCGGAAGCAAGTGGCGGAGAGCAAATAGATTATGAAGCCACAAAGAAAATGGTGGTTGATATCCTAAAAACGGATGACGGAAAGAAAGCAATTCAGGAAGTAATGTCTGATGAAAAGATGAAGGAAACGTTGGTTATGGACCAGAAGGTAGTAGCTGATACGATTCAACAAACCCTTACCTCTGAGAATGCTACAGAGTTTTGGAAAAAAACCTTCAGTGATAAGGAATTCGCTAAGGGCGTTGCCAAAAGCATGAGATCTGAAAATGAAATCCTTCTGAAGGATTTGATGAATGATCCTGAGTATCGAGGTATGATGATTGAAGTGTTTAAAGAGCCTGAAATTCAAAAAGAAATGGCAGACGCTCTAAAAAGTAAAGAATACAGAGAACATCTTCAAAAGGTAATTTCAGAAACCATCGAAAGCCCACTATACCAAATAAAAATTCAGGAATTACTTTTAAAGGCAGCAGAAGAAACAAAGGCTAAAGAAGAAGGCAAAGGCGGGGAAAAAGAAGGCGGGTCTTAAGTAGTTAACCATATAGAATAAAGCCTCTTCCTACATTCGGAAGAGGCTTTCCCTTGATTATTTTTTCAATACACTGGTAATTTTTTCGGCAATTTCTATATATATTTTTCCTAACTTGTGATCTTCCTGATAGATGGATGGAGCAAAGTCATCATCATTCCAATCAGGCTGATTGAGCGGCAGACGGCCAAGAACTTCTGTATTTAAATCTTCGGCTAATTTGTCACCGCCGCCTTTACCAAATACATATTCCTTTTCTCCCGTTACCTTACTTTCAAAATAAGCCATATTTTCAATAACCCCAATAATTTCATGGTCTGTACGTAATGCCATCGCACCAGCACGTGCCGCTACAAAAGCAGCCGTTGGATGTGGAGTGGTGACAATTACTTCTTTACAGGAAGGAAGCATGGTATGAACATCTAGGGCAACGTCCCCTGTTCCAGGTGGTAAATCTAATAGTAAATAATCGATTTCTCCCCATTCTACTTCATTAAAGAAACTATTTAGCATTTTCCCTAACATTGGACCGCGCCAAATGATTGGAGAATTGTCCTCGACAAAGAATCCCATCGAAATGACTTTAACACCAAAACGCTCAACAGGAAGGATTTTTTCTCCCCTAACTACTGGCCTTTTCGTAATTCCCATCATATCCGGAACACTAAATCCATAAATATCTGCATCGATTAAACCAACTTTTTTACCTAGACGTGCCAGGGCTACTGCAAGGTTAACAGACACCGTTGATTTACCAACTCCGCCTTTTCCGCTAGCAATGGCAATGAACGTGGTTTCCTTAGACGTAAGTAATCCTTTTTCCTCTGTTTCACTTGAAGCCTGACGGTGTTCAGCAAGCACTGCTTCAGGAAGCTCACTAAATCGAATTCCAACCGTTTCCGCACCTGCCTCTTTAAGAAGAGTAACCACTTGTGTTTGCAATTGTAATTGTTCAGATGTACCTGTTTTCGCGATCTGTAATTTCACGCTGACATGTTTTTTCTCTTCTTTGATTTTTATTTCTTCAATAGCATTTAATTCTGCTAATGTTTTATGTAAAAAAGGTTCTTTTAAATTGCCTAAAACTTCTCGGATTTTCACTTCTGTTAACATGTAAACAAACACCTCACCTAATGAATTCGTTTCCAGTTTTAAGTATACCATAATCAAGAGTGTAAACAGTTAAATGAATCACTTCTTAAAAAAATACAAAAAAATAGAAGGTGCCCTACACCTTCCTTAATCCTCCACCTTCAATTCCTTTTCATTCGTAAAGTAGCGAACAACTCCTTGATAAATTGAAATCGCTATTTTCTCCTGATAGGCATCCTTTTTTAGCTGAGCTCTTTCCTTTGGATTTGAAAGGAAGCCAACCTCCACCAAAACACCTGGCTTTTTTGCATTTTTTAAAATATATACCGAACTAATCGGCTTTGCTTTTCGTGTTGTGTTTTCTAAGTTGACAATCAGCTCATCCTGAATAAATTTTGCTGCCTTTGTATTTTCTTTGAAATGAGGCGCATAAAAGGTTTGTGCTCCACTCCATCTGGCTGACGGAATGGCATTTAAATGGATGCTGACAAATAAGTCATTATCAGAGTCGTTTATCATCTTTAACCGCTTTTTTAAGTCTTCCACTTTCCTTCTGCTATATCCTCTTGTATCCTCATCCGCTAAATCTGTATCGGTTTCCCTGGTCATAATTACTAAAGCTCCCTGTTGCTGCAAATAATCTCTGACTTTTAAGGTTATATCCAAGGCAATGTCTTTCTCCAAAGCTTTGGAATCCCCTGCACCCCCATCTGGACCTCCATGACCCGGATCAAGCAAAATGATTTTGCCTGACAGGGGTAAACTCCATGAATCACCCAGGGTGTCTTCTTTAACAAAATCATATTGTAAAATCAGAAATAAAAGAAGCAAACCAACAGAAAATCCAATGACCTTTAACTTTTTCTTCGCCACAAAATCATTCCTTCCCGCTCGTCCCTATTCACTAAACTATATGGGACAAAGGGACGGATTAGAACAGGAAGAAGGAACAGAGCAAACGCCAAGGAAAGGGTATTTCCCTCACCTTGGCGTTTGAATCAAGCATATTTAGTCAGTGTAATCGTAATTTCCTGCGTCTTTGACCATTTTCATAGCCTTCTTTCCACCAAACATCTATATAGCCCTCACAGGAGTAATAAAGCGATTCACTCATGACTCCTTCTTCGCCATTTCCCCAATAAAGGAGAAAATTGTAAAGGGTATCAATCAGATGTTTTTCTTCTCGGTAACAACGTTTTCTCACTTCATCTATACCTTCACCGTAATAACCAAATTTGCTAAATTTGGCTCCTAATAAATAAGCTTCTAACGCTACATCGTAGCAGGCTTCTTCTATCCCAGAATTCATAACAAAGCTTTGTGCAATTCTTGATGAGCCAAAGTATTGCTGTACTCGTTCTTTTAAGGTTTTAACAGATAAGTCCTTCAATACGGACCGCTCGTATTTTAATTGTTTATCACGGCGCTTCTCTTTAAAGGTTGTAATTACAGTCACTTGCTTTTCACCTCTTAGGACTATTCTTCATCCCTTGCTCCTAAGAAATGCAAACTCTCATGCGTTTTCGTTTGCCAATTTTTATCGTATTTTTAAATTAATGCGTCTCTCCTTCAAAAAGTATTGAAAAGGTGCTGCCGCTGGTGCTGCTTTCCTTTAGCAACAAATCCCCATCAAGAGCCTTCGCGAGCATTTTACTGAATGGCAAACCTAAACCAAGCCCTCTCACCTTTAGTTTTTTCTTTTCCCCGCGGAAAAAACGCTCAAAAATGTACGGCTGCTCTCTTTCGGGTATTCCAGCCCCCGTATCCTTGACATCGATTGAATTATCCGTCAGAACAATGGTAATTAACCCCCCGCCATCAAGGGATTGTGAGGCGTTGTTTATAAGGTTAATCATGATTTGTTGTAATCGTAAGGGATCAATCGTACGATACACCACACCATCAGGCAATTTGACGTGATAGTCAATCGGTCTTGCCTGTGTGACCGCCCATTCACGAACAATGTTCTGAACCAGCTCATTCATATTGCAGGGTTCGGGTCTGATTGAAAAAGCCCCTGCGGCTAAAGAATTAAAATCTAATAAATCTGAAATCATTGTTTGCAGACGGTTCACTTCTTTTAGCGTTATGTCGAGAAATTCATCCCGCTCATTCCCAGATACGACCCCATCACGAACTGCCTGAACAAGACCGCTAATAGACGTGACAGGTGTTTTTAAATCATGGGTAACACCCGCTAATAATTCAGCTCGAAGCGTTTCTAGCTGTAATAATCGATTCGTCATTTCTGTAAAGGAGCTGACAAGTTCATATATCTCCTGTTCATTCGATTCAGTATTTAAGTTTAAATCATAATTACCTTCTTTAATCTGAGTGGCAGCTCGAGCCACTTCTAGAATAGGTTTGAGGATTTTTTTAGATAGCAAGTAAATCACAACCCACCCCAATAGACCTAAACCAACTAAGAGGACAATCAATAATCGATATTCTTGATTTACGTCAGATAATTCATCCTTACTTTGCATTAATACAACCCAGCCGATTTGGTTTCCGTTTTCCATAATGGGAGATTTAACAGCATACATGATACCAATACCATCTATATCCAGCTTTTGGACGGTATCATCTTTTTCAAAAACTCCGCTTGGAATATCTATTTTGCTTTGACTTTTTGGACCCATGCGCCCTGGTCCCATATGACGCGGTCTTGAAAAAATCGCTTCTCCATTCAAATCTGTAATAAAAAGTTCCGGCTCTTTTTCTAATTGAAGGACTCTCGCTCTTTCCTCCAGCATTCGATTGAAAAATGGATCAACTTCCATCATTCCGTGTGACTGAATCACACGATTTGCGGTTTCAACTGCTAAATATTCGATTAATTTCAGTCGATTTTCTAGGGTTGTTTTTTGGATCCACCACAAAGAACCGGCCCCCAATAGGATTAAACCAATAACAAGTGTAACAAGATATCTTGTTGTCCAAAATTTAAGTAAGGTTGTTCTCTTTTTATTTTTCATAAACACAGAATTGATACCCCAATCCGCGATGGGTACGGATTTCGCCTTGTGAGGAAGGCCAGTCACTCAACGCTTGCCGTATTCGTTTTATCGCCAAATCTACCGCACGATCACTGCCTTCATAATCCATCCCCCATACACTCTCTATTAGGTCATCCCTGGTAAACGTTCGATTGGGTCTTTCGGTTAAAAAAATGAGCAAGCTGAGATCTTTAGGTGTTAAGATGACCTCTTCTCCATTTATGGTGACAACATGGGAATTCAGATTTATTTTTAAACTGCCAAATTGCTTACTATTTTCTGTATCCAGAACATTGGCCGAACGCCGTAGGACAGCATGGACACGAGCAATCACTTCCTCGCCTACAAACGGCTTTGGGATATAATCATCCGCTCCCTGATTTAAGCCCTTTAAACGGTAATCAATATCGCCTAGAGCCGTCAGCATAATCACTGGACAAGCGCTCATTTTTCGAATATCCTCTAGTACACCCCAGCCGTCCTTCCCTGGCAGCATAACATCGAGTAATACCAGATTGGGAGCATGCTCATTAAATAACTGCAATGCATGTTCACCATCGTAGGCTTGTACCACTTTGTAACCTGCATGCTGTAAATAAACAGTCAGTACCCTAGAGATTGTCTGTTCATCCTCCACAACTAAAATGGTTTTCAATTGCAAAACCCCCTATCTATTTAACTATACTAGAAAAATCCTCGATGCCCTATACCGAGGATTTTTAGAAAAAATGTTTAAAGTCCCATCTTACCTACGTTACTCATTTCACCATTACCTTGGTGCATACCACCGCCATGTCCGCCGCCTTTATGTCCATAGCCGCCCATGCCGCAATCGCCTTTACCCATTCCAAACATTCCATATGCATTATCGCCTAGAAGCTCCTCTAACTTAGCAGAGTCCTTTTCTTTAATTTCCCCCATCAGTTCTTGTGTTGTTTTATCCGTGGTTGAAATTCCTAATTCTTTAGCTAATTTTACTACTTTCTTCTCGTTAACCTCTTCGGCAATTTGTTGAATGGTTTTACCATCTACCGTTATACTATATTCCTTTGCGTCTGCTTTTACCTTTGCCTTATATACCTCTTGGGCAATTTCATTGATTTCTTTTCCTTCAATACTTATTCCAAGCTCAGCAGCCTCTTTCTTCACTGAAGCAGTATAGACTTCCTGAGAAAGTGTAGTTAGATCCTTGCCATCGGTTGAAACTCCTAACTCCTTCGCTTTCTTATTTAGTTCTGCTTGTCTGATATCCTGCATTAAGGTTTGGGCATCTTTATCATCTGCAGCTACCCCTAACTCTTTAGCTTCCTTCTTAAGTTCCGCTAAACGGATTTCCTGGCGAAGTGTCGCGGATTCCTTTCCATCCGTCGTGATATCCAAAGATTTAGCCTCTTTTTGTAGTTTTGCTAATTGAACTTCTCCTGCAAGAGTAGTCAAGTCTTTATCCGTTATTGAGATTCCTAGGTCCTTTGCTTCCTGTTTAATGAGTGATTCTTGCATTTCCTGCATTAATGTTTCCGCGTCCTTGCCGTTTGTTTCAATTCCTAAATCTTTGGCTTTGTCTAGTAATGCATCTGAATCTACATTCCCTCTATGCCCAAATCCAAACATCCCCTTAAACCCCATCATCACATTTTGAACCTTTGATCCTGTGCTAGTGGTACCTTCATCATTTGCAAATGCCGTTGTTGCATATCCCCCTAGAAGTAATACACCCGCAACGGTTAACCCTAAAACTGACTTTTTCATATATCCTTACCTCCTGGTTATCTATCAGGCTCTAGTACTTGCCGAACCTTGTACCATTACTTTAACGTCCATAGATGTCAGGCAAATGTCAAAGTAAATTTTTATAAAAAAATAATCCCAACCACAATTGGCAGAGATTCTAGTGTTATTGGAATACTTTATTCGGCACTTCAACTTCAGGCATACCAGCAGCATATGGTGCAATTTCAGCTTCTAAAAACTTTATGACGATTCCAGTTTCTGTGAAATAAAACGAGCGAGAATTATCGATTTTAACATCAACCAGAGAATCTTGAAACACTTCGGGTCTTTCCGTTAGCTCTGCTATCACATACTGTCTGATTTTATCTAGATTGACAGAAGTTTTTGCAACATCCTCTAAAAGTATTTGCCTGCCTGTTGATACATCAAAATTATAGGAAGAGACAATGGTCGCCCCATGGGCCCCGCCTGCATAGATATGGTCAAAAATTAATAAGCTCAACACATTATTTTCTTGATACTTTACCTCATGCTGAGTGGTGTATTCATAACTATAAATATAATCCTCTTCCTCAGGTACGGGAATGCCAAACTGTTCTTCATAAAACTTGCGTGCCGCCTTCTCCTCCTCTTCAAGATGAAGATAATTTTGGTACGAAGCAGCAATATGCTTCTCCAGAGCCCCATTTATTTTTTCCTCAGCCGATTTACAAGACAAGGGCATGTTACTTACTTGGGGGTAATCTAGAGTATTTTGGTACTTTACATTTATAATTTCAATTGACAGAGATTGATTTTCGCACCTACTATCAAACTCACTTGGAACAATTGGAGCATCTACATTGGGAGTTGGTTGAGGTGTCTCATTTACAATGGGTGTCACACCGGACCCACTGTTATTTTCTGAGTGATCCATAAAAACAAACGTAATGATATATAAAACCAACGTACAAAATAAAAGACCAAAAATGATTAAAAGGCTCAAAATCTTTTTATTCATCTACATGCCCCCTTTTTTCCATACATGACAACAATACTATTTATATGCAAGTGTTCCACCTTTTTCCAATAGCAATAATTAAATTATTTAACACAGCCGCTTAATATATAAAAAAAGACCATCAACCAAAATTGGTTGATAGCCTGTGGAATTTCTTAAGAGATGTTTTGAAATTAGGAGCATGACTAGAGTCTGTAAGAACCTTATTTACGGAATATGGAGAAAATCCACTCCCATTTATCTTTAGGTCTTTGAACGGCTTGTTCTAAGCGTTTATTAAAGTCATTTTGTGAAAGCCATTCTTTTTTCATTTCTTCACGAAGATTTTGTAATTCACTTTGTAAATATTCGCTCTTTTGTTTTTCCTTTTCCAACAATGTTTCATAATGAATTTTTTCCTGTTCAGATAATTTTTCAATCCTAGCTTGCGTTTTTTGAGCTGAATTTGAAATGTTAGAACTTAAGTGATGATGATCCTGCTTTAGCCCGGCAACTGTAGTTTTAAGCTCTGTTATATCGTTTATTACTTGGACATTCATTTCACGTGTAGCAGCTAGCTCATTGGCTAAATAGGTTAATATTTCTTTTAAGTGATTGGGGTCTTGCGGTAAATTGTCATACGTATCGGCTACCGCTATCTCTGTTTCATTAAATCCTGCTAATCTTACTTTTTGCTGTTGCGCAAGGTCTTTCGCTGTATCGTCTAGAGGCTTGTCCGTATCGCGTAACGCTATAAGTGCTTCAATATCAGATTGAACAAAAATACGCCGATCTCCCTCTTTTAAAAACTCATACCCATTTCGTTCTAAAATTTGGCCATATTTCCGAACAGTAGGTGTTGCAATCCCAGCCTCCTCTGCCACTTCCTTGGAAGAGAATGAGCGTTCAAACGGTTGAATATCATTTCGCATATCTGTCCACCTTCTTTTTAAATGGCTGTGTTAAATAAGGCTGTTGATTTGCGCTCCAGTAACCAGCGAAAGTAGATTAAGCGGAGACTATCCGGTTAAATGCAGAATGGAGCCTGTTTCGGGGTAAATATGGGGAGGTTTACCGGTTATGCAAAGTAAAATCCTCCATTTTCACGTATTTCCAGTAAATAGGCGGAATCTCTCCGTCTATTTAAGCTATTTTTATTAGTAATTACTAATTAAGCGAAATTTTTCCGTCTATTTAGGTTCTTAAAATTAATAATATCAACAATTACCTTTAACATAGCCTTTTAAATAAATATGAAGGGTTATTGATGAATTTTCAAGAGCCATATCACCTAGCGATATAAATAAAAAAAACAATTATCCCCTTTCCCTGCCAAATAGTGTCGTGAAGCTTGGCCGTATCGGGTGGTGATATGTTTCTTTATGTCCGATTCACAAGGCATATCGCCCAGCGATACGATAGAAACAAGACTGATGCTCATTCCAAAGTTTTTTTAGTCATTAATTTTGGATACTTGTCCATTCCATTTTCCACTTACCATCATAATTTAATATAAGTATGTGAAAGATTTTCTGGATCCACAGACTTAAATTGTGAACAAAAAAGGGAGTGGAAGGAATGGAAGATAGTACATTAAATAATGATACTGAAATTCATGATTTAAACGAGAACGGGGGTGATCATAATCAAGATTTTTCAGATCTTGAAGCCCTTACGACTCGTATTAATGAGTTAGCGGCTAACATATTAATACGAGAAAATCATTTAAAAGACGAATTGGCAACTAAAAAAGAAAATATAGCTTCAATTACTACAAGCCTTGAAAATAGCAATAAAGAAATTGCAGAATTAAGAGCCTCTAATGAAGAAAATCAAACATTGATTGGGGCGTTAAGAAGTCTAGTAGCAGAGCAAGAAATGCAGCTAAAAGAGCTAAAAGAAATAATTGGCACCAAAGAACAAGTAATTACGTCATTTGCTGTAAGTCTAGAAAACAGCAAAAAGGAAATTGCAGAACTTCATAAAAAAGTAGACGAAATGAAAGCAATCAATGAAAGTAAAGAAACCTTGATTGGAGAGTACAAAGAAAAACTAGATTCGCTAAGCGGATTGGTATCACTTTTAACCTACCAACAAAGTAAACCACAATCAACAGAAAATCCGGCGCAAGAAGTAGAGCCGAAAGTTAAAGAAGAAAGTTCAGCGCTGGAAGCAGTTCAAAGTGAAAAAGAAAAGAATTTGGTGTTGAAGGCAGACCGGAAAGCTCAAATGAAGACGCTTAAAAAATTGCTAAAAAAGAACCCAAATGCGGAAGAAAAGGTTTTAGCGGAACAACTAGGGGTAGACAGTTCAGTTATAACTGAGCTTCGAAAAAAATTTGATATTTGAATGATTGATTAAAGGGGCTTCTAAAGCCCTTTTAATATTTTTTAAACATAAAACGAGGGGGTGATGGATGAATTTGTAAATGTTATATCGCGTGACGCTATACACTCATAATTTTGATCTAATATATTTTTTCGGTGAATAATCAGCAAAAACTGCTTATTATTTCCCCGAAAATACAAATTTCGACTAGATTTCTGTTTCTTCTACTAAAAAGATGTCTTCTAAAATGAAGGTCTCCTTACACCTATGACGTCACTCTTTTGTATTTCTAAACATCATAGCAACCCAGTTTCCATTATTCCCCAACTCTTTCTACTCATGATATTGAACGTATGCACTATTTCTATGTATTTTTCTTTTGAACCTGGACATACCTAAAGGAACCGTTCTCGATGGCGAGGTAGTAGTCACAGATTCAACCGGAAAACCAGATTTTGAAGCTGTTATGAGTAGATTTTCAATTTCAATTCAAACAAGGTAAAATATATGGCAAAGCATGAACCAGTATCGTTTGTTGTATTTGACGTGTTGTACCACAAAGGTGAGAAGGTAACCCATCTACCTCTTCATGAACGAAAAGGAATCCTCGATGTTATCATACCAGTTAACACTCCAAACCTCTCAAAGATAATGAGCATAGCCAGCAATGGTATCACCCTCTATGAGCTCATAAAAGAACAGAACCTTGAAGGAATTGTTCTGAAGAGAAAAGACAGCACATACGAAATTGGGAAACGGTCATACTCCTTGCTAAAAGTGATTAACTACCAATATTCAAATGTGATAATTAAAGGGTACCGAAAAGAAGAATTTGGCTGGCTCTTATCATATGAGGACGGTAGGTATGCAGGAATTATGGAGCTTGGTGTTCCAAAAGAAAGAAGAATGAAAATTTGCCAGATGCTTAAGAAAGACGAGAATGACAAGTTTGTTTTTATTGAACCCTTTACATGTAATGTAAAATACCGAAATATAACGAAAACTGGTCTCCTTAGACTCCCTTCCTACGTTCGGTAAATGCTTAAAAGCCCTCATCCTAAAATGAGGGGTTTTACTTAAAAATAGGAAACTCTATGAATCAATGACGACTCCGTCACGACCATACCATGTTTATGCCAAGTTGTGACTCGACATTGTGAATGTGCGACATAACCGCGCGCGTTCCGCAGTTACTACCTCCCCACAACAGTCCTACAGCAGTGGGCTCATTCATTTTAAGAACCACAGATCCCGAGTCCCCTTTACAAGCGAATACGCCTTTTGGATTGCTCTCGCTTCTTATCCCTGCGATACAGGACTGTTCAATAAGCCACATACTCGATGATGGCCCAGCAGTCCATTGGCACGTCATAAAACTCTCAATGATCCTACCCTCTGTCAAACGGGTCCTGAAACCTCGTTTACGAACTTGTGCTTTTAACGGATTAAGCGGATCCTCAAGGGGCAGTGGTGGCAATGACGTTGCCGTGATACGATCAATCAAAATGTCTGGAGCGTTCTGACCAATGATTGCCGGAGACAAGACACTCCCATGCTCGAGTGAGAGCCCTAGCTTGAAAACCCCTGCATCCGTGAGGCCCACCAAAATCGGTGAGAACGGAAGAGGTTGAGTTTTCGGGAAGTCTATCCGTTCAACACTGCCCATAAGGTCATCTTGAGGGAATCCTCCCGAATGTACCAATGGTGGATGGTCTGGATGCCATATCTCTTCATTTACCATCCTAACCACATGTGCGTTGCTCAACCCGAGGAGTTCTCGTGTTTCAGAGTCCTGGACCACTGCACCGAGAGTCCCTGCTCCCCTACTATTAGGATTAATGATTCTGATTCCGCCCACTATTGTATTCTGTCGGCTGATGTCCTCTGATACTTCGAATAAACAACATTCTTCATCGTAAGGTTTGAAGTTAGTCTCGATGATACAGACGCCGACGCCTCCAACTACCTCAGGTATACCGGAGGGAACCATGGATATATCTGAAACGTGAACTCGAATGGCCAGTTCGTCAAACAACTCGTCGTTTTCTTCTTGTAGGCCGATTCCTATTCCAACAACTCCTGGCAAAGCCAGTATGGGCCATTTGGCAAGTTCCACGGCCGCAATTAACTCTGGAGATATCTCCATCGCACTTCTCCTATCTCAACTGGTTAGGTAACAGGTCAGATTTTGTTCAATCAAGGGCTTTATGGGCAATTCTTTTAAATAAATAATGACCTCCCTGTAACATGGGAGTTTCAGTATACAGTTCTTTTAATCCTACCAGTCATAGTAATATCAATTATCCTCAAACAGTATCTTTAGCAGGTTGCTGGAATTCTATTCTTTTCATTTCTTGCTAACCCTCTGGGGTATGACCCTTACCAGTATACGATATCCACCTATGTGACCGTTGAAGACACCTCCCCCAGGAGCTGCAAGGAAAAGCATAAATCCGGTATGTTGCACGAAAAAAGGTGGATGTATGAGGAAACTAAGAAAATCAAGTCTTCTGTCTTATCATTCTGCCGGATTTGCCGAACTCCTCCCATATTTAACCAACATAGGCGGTCTCTTAGGTCCTAGGTGCATGATTATAATAAATAATCTTATTTTGAACTCCATTATGATACTTTGAAGCTTCTCGTTTTAAATCAATTAATGATACTCCTTATTGGCAATTTGGTGAGGTAGGATCGTTACATATGAATTGGAGATTAACCTCCGACCCAATCGGCACAAGGGTACCAGCAGATGGGAATTGTGCATAGCTTTCAAAAGGACCGGAAACACATAAAGAATAGGGATCTTCCGGTTCAAAAGTTAACTTCACTTGGCCACTTGGCAGGATTAGAAATTCGGCAACCTCCCGAGAAACCTGAATAGGAGTAGGATTGCCACCTTCATCTGGCCATACAGTCCCCGCGAAACATTCGTCAATTGTTCCTTCAGAAAGGCATCTGAGAGCCCACTCAAAGTCACAGGCAGTGTAGCCAACCATGTTTGGTACACGAATGGTTGGAAGGGCAGGCGGAGTAGCTCTTTTCAAAGGTATTTGCGATGGTTCGTTTAGCGAAGGTGAAAGCGTACTAGGATCAAAATAGCTCGGTGGCTTCATTTCACCCCGAGAAAGTTTGGTCCCGTGAACAATGACGGCATTAATCAATTTAGTATAGTCTGAAATGGCTTTTAAAAGAACATCTTCTGACGGAAGATTCTCAAAGAACACGGGATTTTTACGTGCGAATTCGAGATCATTCCTTTTTTGTATGTAGTACAGCTTTTTATCCTGTGCATCGCGCAAAGCAAAAACAAAATTTTCCTGTTCTTCATTCGTGGGAACTGGAAGCGGTAGCGTGTCGTAAGTTGCGACCTCCGTTTCGTATGCATATGCGCTGTCTAGTGCTATTTGTGGAAATTCCTTGTATCGTTTAATCAGTTCGCTAATTTCAACGATTGGAAAAGTTTCCGGGCCTCTTCCAGCCCTCTGAAACATGGTCGCACTATATTCAGACCTGGTACTTTCACTTTCATTGGCTTTTCGGTACTTAGCCTCGAATTCCCCACTAGCGACTACCCCATTCATTTCACCCTGGAGAGTTACTCCCAAATCGGTCTGCTTACTTGTTGAAATAGAAGTAATTCTGATGACAGCGTAGTATTCTCCTCCCGTTTGGATCCCTCGTACGAAACAGTCGCCAAAAGCAGTCTTAAACTCGTCGAAACGGAGTGAGTCAAGTAAATTCTTAGCAGGTTGTTTTACGCTAAAATTTTCTCCTCGCCTAAATGGATTTTTGACAACACATTTCGCAACTACGAACGTTGACGTCGAGTTGTAATTCGTGGTTGATGAAAAAGTTGCTTTTGCAGAGGCTGAAAAAAACCCGTATCTACCTTGTGCCTCAAATGACATTCCTAAATGTTCCATAAGTTGATCATGCGAGTTTATAATGGTAACTGTTGATGAAACCTGCTGGCCAGGAGCAACTGGGTCTTCTGTAACTGTAAAACCCTCCAAAGCCGTCCCAATTGCCAATCCTGACTCGCTGTTAAAGCCCATACCTATCCTTTCGTCATTATACTCAATGCGGCGTACCTGCTGCATTTTACATCCCTCCAGAAATTTTTACGTCAAGAACTCCCTAACGGAAACACGTGGTAGTTTGCGGAACCGGATGTCAAATCTCAAAAATAATAATCTATCACATTTATGAAACTTCCCATAAAATGCTACCGGTTGTTTAGGTCTAAGAACCCGACTTTTCTTATTATGTACATCACTAGAAGTTGAAACCAACTGAAAACCTGTTTAAATTCGGTAACAATACAAATTAAATATCTTCAAACAAAAAATCGACCATAATGGTCGACTAATACTAAACTGCTCTAGCCCTTTATTGACTCCGCTACTCTAATGAGCGTGCTTTTACTAATACCTGTTATTTCTTCTACTCGCATGTATGAATTTTTTTCAAGGAGCTTCAATGCATGCTCTATCTGTGCCTTTTTAAACTTCTTCGGTCACCCCTTTCTAAAATCCTCACGCTGCATTGCCAATGCTTTCCCTTCTTGAGTCCGTTCTACAATCTTATTCCTTTCCATTTCACCTACCGCTTCCATAAATACAGCCTTATAGCTGCTGCATATCCGTTTTCGGAAACTATTTAGCAAATAGGTACCCACCTGTTTTATGACGATCATATTCTCACAGCTTGAATGACTGCAAGCTATCTTACCTGCGCGCAGAAAGCAACTTTTTGTTCCTCGTTAATGGCATGAAGGATGCGTACACTGCCCGTAATCTGTATCAGGTGCTTCCCAATAACAGTGTACAACTGAGCCCTTTTGTACCTCCTCATTGGCTTCAGGTTCCGTTTTAATGATACCAGAAGCGACTGTAATACCATTCTTAAATATCATATGCTCTACCGGCTTTAGTTCAGCATCTCTTATTATCCGGTAAGCTACAGGTGGGGTCACACCGATGACATCAGGGACTTCCGCCGTTTCCTCCATTACTCCCGGGATTGGTTTTGGGAGTGGTGATGGTACAATTGCTTTAGGATATACTTCTCCTTTAGCCGCTGCGTAGGGTCCCGGCATTTTGGCATCCTGAGGATGGTCAGTTGCCTCGCTGGCGCAGTCTGAAATAGTTTCTAAGTCATACTGGGTATTGTTGTATGCTTCTTGTACCTCTTCTGTTGAAACAGAATTCGTCCAATCGAACCTCCCTGGGTGGCTAACAATCCAATCGAGTAGGTTTAGCTGATCTAGTAGTTCAGCTCGCTTACGTACGCAGTGCTTTAAGACATCTTGCGCGTGTTCAATATCCAATGAGTTCGGCGGAAGTGGTCCCTCAGCGATTGTAATTGGACTTAGCGTCCATTGGATGACCCGTGCATTTTCATTAGGTTTCTCTTTCATTTCCTTCAGCCAGAAGTTTGCAAGCGTAAGGAGTTCCTCAGGATCCGTAGGGTCCTGCACTTGGATGATTGGACCTCCTTCTGCGTGAATGTAGTACGATGTGGATACATTGTAAGTGTTGAGTACTTCCTTCCATTTTCCTTTAACCTCTGCACTGAATAAGCCGTATGTTCCTTTTAGTTTCAATTCAATATCGCTTGCAGTATTCTCGCTGTTTGTTTGTACATGTAACACTCCAATGAACAACCCTCCGCGCTTGCATGCCCGAACGAACATGTCTCCGTAGCGTTGTACAAAAATATCTGGTCGGTCCATCCACCTTCCAGCAGTCTCCGTTAAAACCGGCTCATCTATGCTCAGGCTTTCATAGGTGATATTTGCTTTTATCGTCATAAATAAAGAAGATGACTGAATTTTAGATTCTTTCATGAAATTTACACGAGCTTCTACCCCTGCTCCGAAGGAGGCACATCCATATGATAGATCAACGTCGATTCCAAGTTGTTGCTGTAGTTCGCTGTTGTTTTTTATACGTGAAACCTGGAATGTCTGTATGTCACCTTGGGCTTGAGGAACCCCAGAGACTTCACCTTCGACCACCTTACTCATAGCACTACCGGAAAGGCGGTGTACACCCATTCCAAAGTCATATGTTTCTCTGTCTGGGACTCTAATTTCCATTTTTTTATCTCTCCTTACAATAATATGACCTTTGTCCGTAGAGTAAATCATTCTAACCGGCAAATTCACATTAGTCTACTGGACAGAGGGTTGTTTCAGATAGGTGAAAGTAAGAGGTCTTCCCCCGACTACATATTTCGCAAATTTGACCAAAGTCATTAATTCCTGTTTCGCTTGCGATATGGTAAGAGTAACTTCTTAGTCCAACTCCTGATTCATCTATAGGATTAATATTTTTGTACTAAGATTGTCAAAGTTGATGAATGAATTGATAGCTAATTTTTTCATGTAAAGCTCCTTTTCTAGCACGCCTTTATTATTCCCCTAAACTCATGCCTGAAATACTGAAAAAGAATTTTTGCCTATTTATCATACAATTTCTTTGAATTGCAATTGGTAGAAGCGTATCAGCAGCTGGGTCTTGTGCAGCGATAAATTTATTCTCTTAACAATTACATAAGTCAATCCCTCTTAGCCACGAATTCCATCGGCAATACAGTCCCTTTGGGATACACGTTAATGGAGGCTACCTAAAGGCTTTTGCTCTCTTATTTAAAGCCTAGCAGTGTAGCCTCCATGTTTTGCACATTAATTATACGTTTTTGGCTATTAAAAAATTTTCTATATTTTTGTTTTCAACATCAAAGTGCCGATGAACAACTAAAATAAACCTTATACGATTCTTCTTGAGCCGCTAATAATTTAGTTTCTTTATTAAAGCTTATTCCTTTAAAATCTGAGAGCTCTTTATTGGCCGCAAGTACCATGTCTTTACATGACAGACGAATCGGGTCTAATCCTATCGCCATCTTCCAAGTTAAGTAGACCGCTTAGTTCCTCCGCAATCATTTTTGCACCTTCTTGTAAAATCGGGGCTGAAAGGGCTGCAAGGATTGGTCCAACTTTAGGGATAGCAGCTATAACGACAGTGAGAGCTCCGGCTCCAGCACGAGTTGACGCTTCCAAAGCTCCCTTAAACTTATTTGGATCCTCAGTCTCGTGTTCTTTTAATAATACAGTAAGGAATAAAGCCCACGGTTTGCCCCGATAAAGTTCAATTTCATCAGTTATACTTTCTTTTTCATGAATGCTGTAAATTTCAGTCTGGATTGCTGATGGTTGTGCTTCCGCCTTTCGGTTAGCTACAACTGTGAATAGAAAAGGATTTTGCAAGTAAGCGTACGGGTTTTAGAGAAGGCTACTGAATAAGTTCAAAAAGACACAAATAGTATACACATTAACACCCCTGTATTAGTTCCATCGATTCTACCCCTTGACCTCCCAATTCAATGCCATCACTATATTAACCTTCCTTTCCTAGTCATCTGGTCGCCAAATGGAGGGGTGGATTCAGTCATTTTACTTTAACCTAGAATAAATAATGATTTTCGGAAAAAAATAATCCTGGACAAACTTACTGTTGCCTAAGTAGGAAAAAATACTTTCGTCGTTAAGGAGGAAATCATGACAACAACTATATCAACAAATTTAACTCTTTCCCCCGGAAGCTTAGAGGGCGTGTTGGTAAATTTTTATGATAATGAATCGTTTGCGTTTGAAGTTGAACGAATTGGGCTTGAGGCTGTAAATATGGCATTGGCAGAAACCGAAACAATTACCTCATTCCTTCGAGACTACCCAGAGCAAGTGGCTACAATGGTTAATCACGTTCTGACTGGACAGACTGAAACCGCCAGAGAAGTAGCATCAAATATTGGAATTACAGCGGAAGCTTTTCAAGAGGGTGGTGTAAACCTTCTTTGGTGGTTTATGATCCTCCTTGCAATACTTATGATTATGATTGCCGTTATTTACTGTAGTCACCATCCCGAGGCATGCGAGGATCGTTGACCCTGAAATTATGTTCAGTTAATAAACGAATTAATAGCGCCCACCTTAGCTTTGTTCCTGGCGACTATTTACAACAGCGGAACAAGAGTCACCATGGTCGGCGAACTTTTTCACATATCCTACGGCCATTGAAATGATTGAGCTTCTAACTTACACGATATAATTTTCACTAATATTATCCTCTTGTGTAAATCCATTTTGTATAAGAGGGGTATTTTTTATCGTAAAAAAGGGGTATTACCCCATATTGAAAATAACTTATGGAAGATAAAGCACACATAACGAATAGCGACTCATAGATCGATAGCGGCTACTCTTGTTAAATAAGATTATTGTTATCCGACTCATAGCTCATTAGTTAATTAAATGTGGGGACATATTTACAATCAATTCTGGCATCTAATAAAGGAGATTATAAAAATGGCAAAACAAGGACTTCTTCTTGAAAATATGTCTATTGGGATAAATTCCGGAGTTAATACTATTAAATTCCAATGTGCTTTCTATGATAACGATGTGAAACAAGCATGGTACAATTTCAAATGCTTTGATACCAATGCCATTACAACTTCGATACCTTTCCAGGAACTGCAAAGCACTATCATACATGGTCCAGCATCAGTGAACGATATTCCAATCAGAGAAGATGACGCCTTATTGGTTACCGTATCAGAAGCTCCATCCACGTGGGCGATTGAGAAATATCCGGTAAGACTTCTACTTGCAGGTAATCACATTGCAGAATGGGAAATCACCTTTGAAGAGGCAATGTTTCCATTCAGTCTAAATGGGACCTGGACTAAAATGTAATGTTGGAATCGTTTCAAAGTACCCATCCGGTTTAAATGGATATAATAGTTAAACAGAAAACAGGTATAATCCTTTTTGATAAAGAGGATTATACCTGTGTCGCAGTATAGGGACTTTTTTAGTGCCCACATATAATTTGTTCATTATTTTCACGAATTGGATTTCACCAATGAAATAGTTTAACATTTGTGTAAGTTATGTTTTACAAACAACACCAGTCATGCCTCAACTTTTCATTCCCCTATTTAGGGTTACTTTCATCGGCAATAATAATTGGATCAGGAACATCATCACATTTCTTCCCATAAGAAACATTATAAGAATCTCCCGGTTCCTTTTTTGGATTTGTTCCCCAATTTTTCACAAGACAAGCAATATCACTATTTAGATAGCTCATATCCTCCATATACACTAATTTACCTTTATCATAGACCCTGCAACAATCAGTTGGCCAATCAATAATTGAGTCTTCATTTTGTTTTTTCATTTGATTCCCTCCTTTAATTTAATTGTTTTTCTAAATCCCTTAGGCTAAACATTTATATTACAACCAATATTGTTAAATTTTAATGAAGACAGAGGTCAATAATAATCTAAACGGTAGCGCCATTCGCATCTTAAGTTCTACAAACCCCGACAATCATACCTGCGGCAATCTTTACTATATCAAAAATATCCATAAAATAACTATTTTGGTTTAACATTCAAAACTTTATTTTTCTGTAAATGCCCTAACGGAACCTACAAAAAATAGGAATGCCCAGCAATATTGCTAGGCATCTGTAAATCTAAAATAATTATTCCCATTCACAAGCGCAGGCATTACATTAAAAATGATTGCTATAAAAGTTAATAAATACAATAAGGTAATAATAGTCAACTGAAATCATTACTTATTTTTTCGAGGTTTCAGTGATAATTGCATCTGATTGGAACATGCATAATTCTTAACATTTTTCAATCTTTGTAGCATTCTCTTCATACCACAAATATAACCGCCGATTATGCCACTTTTCCGCAGCCGCTCTTCTTCGTACTGATTGAAATGTGACTTCAAACATCTCACCGATTACTCTTAACGAAATTTTACTATATGACCAGCTCCTATTAAAGAATTCCCTACAACACACCAATTGTTATCATGGCATATGATTTTATCAACAATAATTATGGCTAAAAAAAAGAGAGATACAATCATTATGACTGTACTTCTCTCATCTATTCAAACAGTTTTTTAACAAAATTATACATCCGCTGCAGCAGGGCCGCAAAATCCGAAAGTTATTTTACCTGAATGCTCATTCTTTTGTTCTATCTTATCAGTCGCCTTATAACCGCTGCGATCAAGAATATCCTTTAGAAGCTGGAGCAAGTATAAAAGAAGTACAGGAACGGCTGGGCCATGAGGATATCAAAACAACAATGAACATCTATACACACGTCACAGACACGCTAAGAGAACAAACAGCAACTAAGTTCCAAAGGTACCTAGAGCTATGATTAGTGGTCAAAAAATATTTTGGTGGTCAAAATGTGGTCACAAGCGCCTTTTAGATATAAAAAAGACCCTTTCCACATAAGTGAAAAGAGCCTTGAGATGTTGATAATTAACGTTTTGAGAACTGAGGTGCACGACGAGCGCCTTTAAGTCCGTATTTCTTACGTTCTTTCATACGTGGGTCACGAGTTAATAGACCTGCACGCTTTAATGTTGGACGATATTCAGGATCAACTGTAAGTAATGCGCGAGCAATACCATGACGGATTGCGCCCGCTTGACCTGTATATCCACCGCCGCTTACGTTTACAAGAACATCGTAGCTACCTGTTGTTTCAGTAGCAACTAATGGTTGGTTTACAACCATACGTAAAGCTGCAAATGGGATATATTCTTCGATGTCACGTCCGTTAATTGTAATTTTACCTGTACCTGGAACTAAGCGCACACGTGCGACAGAGCTCTTACGACGACCAGTACCAATATATTGAACTTGTGCCAAGTTAATTCCCTCCCTCTTTATTAACCGCGAAGTTCGTAAACTTCAGGTTGTTGTGCTTGGTGCGGATGTTCTGCGCCAGCATATACGTGTAATTTTTTGTATGTTTGACGGCCAAGAGAATTCTTTGGAAGCATACCTTTAACAGCAAGCTCGATCATTTTCTCAGCATAGTTTGTACGCATTTCAAGAGCAGTTCTAGTTTTTAAACCACCTGGATGCATTGTGTGACGGTAGTAGATTTTGTCAGTTAATTTTTTACCAGTTAATTCAACTTTAGAAGCGTTGATGATGATAACATGATCACCAGTGTCAACATGTGGTGTAAAAGTTGGTTTATTTTTACCGCGTAAGATTGCTGCTACTTCAGAAGCAAGACGTCCAAGAGTTTTGCCTTCAGCATCAATCACGTACCATTTACGCTCGATATTGTTGGCGTTAGCCATAAACGTTGTACGCATGAATTTCCCTCCTAATTTAAATCCATAAAGATTATTTTTCGCACCATCATAAGCTGTTATCGTTTATTCTGTTCCGGGAAAAAACGATAAGGCCACTGTGCGCTCAATTTTCAGTATCATATATTTTCAATCACGATGAAGACTTTCCGGGGCTTAATCGTGGGATTAAAAACACAACCATATTATATAATAAATTCTTTAGAGCTGAATGTCAAGAAAATGTTACACTAGGATGAGTTGTTTACTAAATTTATTTTAATAATATACCTTCCAAAGATATAATCCTTGTCCAGGTGCGGTTTTCCCAGCATAGCGGCGATCTTTTTTTTCAAGAATCTCTGCAATTTCTGATGGTTCTCGTTTTCCAGAACCAACCTCTAGCAACGTACCGACTAATATTCGAACCATATTATATAAAAAGCCATTTCCTACAAAACGAAAACAAAAACGCTCTTCCTCTTGCAAAATTTCAATCGTCTCAATGGTTCTTACCTTATCCTCTACTTCGGTTCTAGCTGAACAAAAACTGGAAAAATCATGGGTGCCTAGTAAGTATTGGCAAGCTTCTTTCATAGCCCCCACATTTAAGGGATAGGGATAATGATAAGCATAATTCCGCTTAAAAGGATCCCTTTTCGGAGATTGATTAAGGAAATAGCGATATTCTTTCCCGCTGGCATCAAAACGGGCATGAAAGGACGGATCTACTTTTTTCACAGATAGTATAGAAATATCTTCAGGAAGCATAGAGTTTAAGGCCAGCTCCCACTTTTCCTCAACAAGCGGCAGCGGTGAATCAAAATGAATCACCTGACCTTTTGCATGGACACCCGCATCGGTTCTACCAGAAGCTGAAATTTTAATAGAACTTCCCTTATGCATTTTTGCTAGTACCGCTTCAATTTGACTTTGAATGGTTCGTTTATTCGGTTGAACCTGATAGCCGGAAAACCCGGAACCATCGTAAGAAAGGATGCATTTATAGCGATTCATTTTTAGCTCCATTATGAACGTAGTAAGATTAATAATAACGTTAAAAAGGCAAGAATTAAAATTTGCAGTGTGTCAGCAAACCTCCAGCTCAATAGACGGTACTTGGTTCTGCCCTCACCCCCGCGATAGCCTCTCGCCTCCATGGCGATAGCAAGCTCCTCAGCACGTTTAAACGAGCTGACAAATAACGGGATCAATAAAGGAATAACTGCTTTTATTCTTTCCTTAATAGGACCGCTTGAGAAATCTACCCCTCTTGCGATTTGTGCTTTCATAATTTTATCGGTTTCCTGCATAAGCGTTGGTATAAACCGAAGAGAAATAGACATCATTAATGCCATTTCATGTACGGGAAAACGAACCCTTTTCAATGGATTTAAAAGTGTTTCCAACCCATCGGTTATTTCTATTGGAGTGGTTGTTAATGTGAGCAGACTCGTCATCAAGATCAGAAAAAAGAATCGCATGGATATAAAAATACCCTGTCTCACTCCCTCTTCATAAATCTTAATCGGGCCTACCTCATAGAGTAAATTGCCTTCTTTTGTAAAGAAGACCTGTAATAGCAAGGTAAATAAAACCAACCAGAGCACCGGTTTTAAACCAGCATATAAGAAACGAATGGGAATTCGAGATAAACCAAGCATTAAAAATGTATAAAGACCAATAAGAGCATAGGTAAAGAAATTGTTTGCCAGAAATATGATACAAACGAATAAGAAGATAATGACAAGCTTTGACCGTGGGTCCATCCTATGAACTAAACTATCTGAAGGAACATATCTGCCGATGATCATTTTTTCCATCATACTGGTGCACCCCTTAACATTTCAGCAACTGCAGCAGACAGTTCCTCAATAGAAAGATAGGTAATACCAAGATTAACCCCTAATTTTTCTTCAAGGTTCCGCTGAAAGCGAACCACTTCTGGTACATCCAATCCCATTTCAACAAGCTCAGTAACAGAGGAAAATATTTCAATTGGTGTCCCTTGTTTAACCACATGTCCTTGTTGCATAATGACAATTTGATCCGCATACTTTGCTGCATCTTCCATACTATGAGTAACCAGTATGGTAGACAGCTTTCTCTCTTTATGAAGTGAATAGAACATGTCCATAATTTCCTTACGTCCCCGCGGATCCAAGCCAGCTGTAGGCTCATCAAGCACCAAACAATCGGGCTCCATAGCAAGGACACCTGCGATTGCAACACGACGCATTTGCCCGCCGGACAAATCAAATGGAGACTTCTCTAATATCTCCTCTTGAAGTCCCACTTGTTTTAAAGCAAGTCGAGCCCTTTTCTTTGCTTCTTCTTCGGAGACACCAAAATTCATTGGACCAAAAATGATATCCTTTTCAACTGTTTCTTCAAATAACTGATGTTCCGGAAATTGAAAAACAATCCCGACTTTTTGCCGAATCAGTCGTAAGTTTTTATTCTTTTGTTTGGCCTTAACTTCACGGTCACCTATAACAACTGTTCCTTCTGTAGGAATTAACAATGCATTTAAATGCTGAAGGACAGTAGACTTTCCTGAACCCGTGTGTCCAATTACAGCCATATACGTTCCTGATGGTACGTCAAAGGACACATCTTTAATAGCCAAATGTTCAAATGGAGTGTTTGCTTGATAACGGTACTCTATATTTTGGAGCGAAATGTCCATAGCTCATTCACCAACTCTTCTTCCGATAAATAGTGCTTGGATAAACCAATTCCTTTTTGGCGGAATGCATTACTCATTTTAATAGAAAAAGGGATATCCAAACCTAATTGAACCAATTCATCGTCCAAGGAGAAAATATCCTCGGGAGTACCTTCTCGATATACCTTACCTTGATTCATAACGATAATACGATCTGCTTTAGCGGCCTCTTCCAAATCATGCGTAATGGAGATAACAGTAAGGGACTTCTCATCCTTTAATTCCCGAACAGTTTCCAAAACTTCCTCTCTGCCTTTCGGATCGAGCATGGACGTAGCTTCGTCTAAGATGATAATTGAGGGTCTTAATGCAAGTACACCAGCAATAGCAACACGCTGCTTTTGCCCTCCTGAAAGATGGTGCGGCTCTTGATTAAGAAATTGATCCATTTTGACTTTTTTTAAGGAATCCTCTACCCTAAAGATCATCTCATCTCTTGGGATCCCATGGTTTTCTAAACCAAAAGCCACATCATCCTGAACGGTTGTTCCCACAAACTGATTATCAGGATTTTGAAACACCATTCCTAATTTCTTTCTTATCTCCCAAATGGACTCTTCATTCAAAGGAATCCCACAGACTTCAATCTCACCCTGTTGTGGAAATTGTAAACCATTCAGAAGTTTTGCCATTGTTGATTTACCTGAGCCATTATGTCCACAAATTGCTAACCATTCACCTTCATAGATGTCAATATTTACATTCTGAAGAGCGTAGTTGTTCTGGTTATCATATTGAAAAGAAACATTCTTTAAGGAAACAACTGAATTTCTCATTTACTATTCTCCTCTCAACTCGCCTATTGTTCCATTTCTATGCTAAGCTCGTGAATACAAAAAAAGCCTGCACCTCACCCCCGGGCAGAAGTTCGAATACATTCTGCCGATTAACGGGATTTCTAAAAAGAAATGGGAGGAGGTGCATGAGCTAGACGAGACGTGAAAAAGATAAAAGGCTTACATTATCATTCCAAAGGAAAAAAAACTCCCTAAAGTGCCCTTAAGATAAGGGTCACGCTCATCATAACACTCTTTTTGGCTTGGATCGTACATTATTAGGTTTTATACAGAAAAAGGGCTCAAGAACAAGTTTGTAACTAAACTGTCCAGCGCCCTTGTTGTCTGCTTCCAAGTATTAAACTAACTCGATAATTACCATTGGTGCACCATCGCCGCGACGTGGTCCAAGTTTCATAATACGAGTGTATCCACCTTGGCGCTCTTGATAACGAGGAGCGATATCAGTGAAAAGTTTTTGTAATGCATCAGTACCTTTTTCAACATCAGCAACTTCATTACGAACGTAAGAAGCAGCTTGACGGCGAGCGTGTAAATCACCACGTTTACCTAAAGTGATCATCTTCTCAACAGTACCACGAATTTCTTTTGCACGTGTTTCTGTAGTTTCAATGCGCTCATTGATGATTAAGTCTGTAGTTAAATCACGAAGCATAGCTTTACGCTGTGAACTTGTGCGTCCTAACTTTCTGTATGCCATGAAGGGTTCCCTCCTTTGTTGAAGTCATTAAACGGATTAGTTAGTTAGTCGGAGTTGACTTAATTAGTCATCCTTACGTAAGCCTAATCCAAGCTCTTCTAGTTTCGCCTTCACTTCTTCGAGTGATTTGCGGCCTAAGTTACGTACTTTCATCATATCCTCTTCAGTCTTATTAGCTAATTCCTGAACAGTATTGATTCCTGCACGCTTTAAGCAGTTATATGAACGAACGGATAAATCTAATTCTTCGATCGTCATTTCAAGGACTTTTTCTTTTTGATCCTCTTCTTTTTCGATCATAATTTCAGCATTTTGAGCTTCGTCAGTTAAACCAACGAATATATTTAAATGCTCAGTTAAAATCTTTGAACCAAGAGCAATTGCTTCTTTTGGCCCTGTGCTTCCATCTGTCCAAACATCAAGCGTTAGCTTATCATAGTTTGTCATCTGACCCACACGAGTATTTTCTATCTGATAAGACACACGTGAAACAGGAGTGAAAATAGAATCAATTGGAATCACACCAATTGGTTGATCTTCACGCTTATTTTGCTCAGCTGGAGTATAACCACGTCCACGCTTAGCAGTCAAACGCATGCGAAGATGCCCACTTGAAGCTAAGGTAGCAATATGAAGATCAGGATTTAAGATTTCAACATCACTATCATGAGTAATGTTGGCTGCTTTTACTGGACCTTCACCCTGTACATCAATTTCAAGAGTTTTTTCTTCATCAGAATAGATTTTTAAAGCTAATTTTTTAATGTTTAATATGATGGATGTTACATCCTCTACGACGCCTTCAATTGTTGAGAACTCATGAAGTACCCCATCGACCTGAATCGATGTAACAGCGGCACCTGGGAGTGAAGATAAAAGGATACGACGTAAGGAGTTACCCAAAGTGGTACCATATCCACGCTCAAGTGGTTCTACGACGAACTTTCCGTACTTGGCATCATCGTTGATCTCAACCGTTTCGATTTTTGGTTTTTCTATTTCGATCATCAAATAACCCTCCTTCAAAACGTCGAAACCTCGATTAGTAAATTATCTAATCGAAATTCCCCCATGTATACGTTCCCGTTTTGTGCACAACAACTGGAATAAATCTTCTGTAAGAACGGAAAAATTAGTATCATATCCCATTATAGACAGCGATACAAATTCTATACAGAAAAATTAAACACGACGGCGTTTTGGTGGACGGCATCCGTTATGAGGTACTGGAGTAACGTCTTTAATAGCTGTTACTTCAAGACCAGCAGCTTGTAACGCACGAATTGCAGCCTCACGACCTGCACCAGGTCCTTTAACTGTAACTTCTAGAGTCTTCATACCGTGTTCAATCGATGTCTTAGCTGCAGTTTCAGCTGCCATTTGAGCAGCGAATGGAGTTGATTTACGTGAACCTCTAAATCCAAGCGCACCTGCACTAGACCAAGAAATTGCATTACCATGTACATCAGTAATGGTTACAATTGTATTGTTAAATGTTGAACGGATATGGGCAATACCTGATTCAATATTCTTTTTAACACGACGTTTACGTGTATTTGTTTTACGTGCCATTTAAATAACCTCCTTTGCCGATTACTTCTTCTTGTTCGCAACAGTCTTACGAGGACCTTTGCGTGTACGAGCGTTGTTTTTCGTGTTTTGTCCACGAACCGGTAAACCACGACGATGACGTAATCCGCGGTAGCAACCAATCTCCATTAAACGCTTAATGTTAAGAGAAATTTCACGGCGAAGGTCACCTTCAACTTTTAATTTGTCGATGATATCACGGATTTTGTTTAGTTCGTCTTCTGTTAAATCACGCACTCGAGTATCTTCAGAAACACCAGCTTCTGCTAGAACTTTTTGTGCAGTATTTTTACCAATACCATAAATGTAAGTTAAAGAGATAACTACACGTTTTTCACGTGGAATATCTACACCAGCAATACGTGCCATAAATGAGCGCACCTCCTTCAAGATTAACCTTGTTTTTGTTTATGTTTAGGGTTTTCACAGATAACCATGACTTTACCGCGTCTACGGATAACTTTGCACTTTTCGCAGATCGGCTTAACAGATGGTCTTACTTTCATTATCCTAACCTCCTTAGTAATACGGAGTGCAAGCAATTATTTAAAGCGGTAAGTTATTCTTCCGCGTGTTAAGTCATATGGAGAAAGCTCGACAGTAACTTTGTCACCCGGAAGGATGCGAATGAAGTGCATTCGAATTTTACCAGAAACATGAGCTAGCACGGTATGACCATTTTCTAATTCTACCTTAAACATTGCATTTGGCAAAGTTTCAATTACTTTACCTTCAATTTCAATTACATCATCTTTGGCCATTAATTCGTCTCCCTTCTCAATTCAATTATTCTTTTTGAAAATGCAAGGCAAATTCTTTTCACTCGTACAAAACAATAGCAACCTTATAATAGTAACATAATGTTTGTCATCTGTCCGCAAGTAAATATTACATGGTTTGAAATATCGAATTCCACATGTAAGTCTTGCCCAACTCTCGGTCCTACATACTCAGTACAATAGAAAAGCCATTTACATCTACATACTTTTGAAGCTTAATGAAGAGATGTTCGAGAGTCGATTGTACATTTAAACTAATGGCCATTAACGTAAGTCCCCGACCAACTGCTGGATATCAGCAAATACTTGTTTAATATCCTGCTGACCATCAATTGAACGCAGGTAACCTTTTGTTTCATAAAAAGTAAGCAATGGTTCTTGTTGTTTGATATTGACGTCTAATCGATTTTGAACAGTTTCAGCATTATCATCTGCCCGTTGATAGAGCTCTCCGCCACATTTGTCGCAAGTGCCCTCATTTGCAGGAGGATTAAAAACTAAATGGTATGTTGAACCACATTCTTTACAGATTCGACGGCCAGTCAAACGATCCATTAATATCTCTTTATCAACATTAATATTAATTACGTAATCAATCTTTTTATCTAAGTCAGATAATAGATTTTCCAATGCTTCTGCTTGAGGTACAGTTCTAGGAAAGCCATCAAGTAAAAAGCCATTTATACAGTCGTCTTTACTTAATCGTTCACGAACAATGCCGATTGTAACTTCATCAGGAACAAGTTCACCTTTGTCCATGAAAGACTTAGCTTCTAACCCTAGCTCTGTTCCTTCTTTCATCGCTGCACGGAACATATCTCCAGTAGAGATATGAGGGATGCCGTATTGTTCGACGATTTGCTCGGCCTGAGTACCTTTTCCAGCACCCGGAAGCCCCATTAATACTAAATTCACACGTGTTCCCCCTCGTGCTAATTATGGGTTTTAGGGAGCGAAAGTCCCCAAAACCTTCTTATTTGATAAATCCTTTATAATGACGTTTAACAAGTTGTGCTTCAAGCTGTTTCATCGTATCTAGGGCAACACCCACTACGATCAAAAGACTTGTTCCCCCTATTTGAGCAGATTGCGGAAGATTCGCTATTTCAATGAAGATAATAGGAAGAATCGCAATTACTGTTAAGAAAAGGGCACCTACAAATGTTAAACGATATAGTACGCGTGTTAAGTATTCCTGTGTACTCCTGCCAGGTCTAATACCTGGAATATAACCACTTTGCTTTTGTAGATTTTCTGCAGCTTGTTCTGGATTAACCTGAATAAATGCATAGAAATACGTGAAAGCGATAATCAAAGCAGCATAAAGCGTCATCCCAATTGGATGGGAATAATCAAATACTCTTGTAATCCAAAGTGTTACGTCATTTGTTGGAAAAAATGATGCAATGGTTCTTGGGGTTACAATAAAGGAAACTGCAAAGATTACAGGGATAACACCAGCAGCATTCACTTTTAACGGCATATGAGTGGATTGTTGTGCACCAGCATTACGACCGTTAATCGCTCTTTGTTTTGCATACTGAATTGGAATTTTTCTAATTGCTTGTTGAATGAAAATAGTACCAACAACAATTGCAATTACTGCCAAGACAATTAACAGAACCGTAACGATACGGAGGAATAACTGCTCACCAGCATTTTCAAACTGCTGTACATAAATCTGATTAACTGTGTTAGGGATACTCGCAACGATACCGGCAAAGATAATGATGGAAATACCATTTCCAACACCCTTTTCGGTAATCTGCTCACCTAACCACATTAAAAAGGCAGTACCAGCAGTTAAAACAACTGCAATCAATAGATAAGTACCAATTCCGGGATTTTCAATCAATTGCCCGCTTGACATACTATTAAAACCGTAGGACATACCTAAGGCTTGAATAAAGCCAAGTACAATCGTGAAATAACGAGTAAACTGAGCTAACTTTCGACGTCCAGCATCTCCTTGCTTTGACCATTCCGTAAATTTCGGAACTACATCCATTTGTAAAAGCTGAATAATAATGGAAGCTGTGATATAAGGCATAATACCCATAGCAAGGATGGAGAAGTTTTGCAACGCTCCACCACCAAAGGTATTTAATATCCCGAATACACTTAATTTATCTTGTGCAGCCAAAATTTCAGCATTTACATTCGGAACAGGAATAAAACTGCCAAGTCGAAATACGATTAACATTAAAAGAGTGAAAATGATCTTTCTTCTAATTTCAGCCACGCGCATAAAATTGGAGATTGTCTGGAACATTAGATCACCTCAGTAGTTCCACCTACAGCTTCAATTGCTTCTTTGGCGGTAGAGGAGAATTTGTGAGCTTTAACAGTAAGTTTTTTCTCTACGTTCCCTTTTGCAAGAATTTTAATTCCCGCCTTTTCGTTCTTAACAATACCAGATTCGATTAGAAGTTCTGGAGTAACTTCTGTACCCTCTTCGAACTGGTTAAGAGTATCAAGGTTTACAATTGCAAATTCTTTACGATTGATATTTGTAAAACCACGTTTTGGTAAACGACGGAATAAAGGTGTTTGACCACCCTCGAAACCTAAACGGACACCGCCGCCGGAACGAGCGTTTTGACCTTTATGACCTTTACCAGCAGTTTTTCCCTGACCAGAACCGATACCACGTCCTAAACGTTTGCGTTCTTTTCGAGAACCCTCAGCAGGCTTTAATTCATGAAGTTTCATATTGGCACCTCCTTATGAAAGAAAACAATCAATTATTGTTCTTTAACTGTTACAAGGTGAGCAACTTTCGTAATCATACCGCGGATAGCAGCATTATCCTGGTGCTCAACTGTTTGATTCAATTTGCGTAAACCTAGAGCAGTAACTGTCGCTTTTTGGTCACCAGGGCGACCAATAACGCTTTTATTGAGGGTAATTAATAGTTTGTTTGCCATTTGATTTCCCTCCTTATCCTAGCAGTTCTTCTACTGATTTACCACGTAACTTGGCTACGTCTTCAGCACGTTTTAGTTGTTTAATACCATCAATCGTTGCACGTACCATATTAATTGGAGTGTTTGTTCCTAATGATTTAGAAAGGATATCTCCTACCCCGCCTAATTCTAGAACAGCACGGACTGGACCACCAGCAATAACCCCTGTACCTTCAGAAGCAGGCTTTAGAAGAATTTCGCCAGCGCCAAATCGTCCAATTACTTGGTGAGGAACAGTAGTTCCAACCATTGGTACTTCGACTAAGTTCTTCTTAGCATCTTCAATTGCTTTACGAATCGCATCTGGTACTTCTTGAGCTTTACCAGTACCGAAACCAACATGACCGTTTTTATCTCCAACTACTACTAGAGCAGTGAAACGAAAACGACGACCACCCTTAACAACTTTCGCTACACGGTTAACCGTTACAACGCGTTCTTCAAGTTCAAGTTTGTTTGGATCAATACGACGTATCATTTATGTGTCCCTCCTTTGTCTATTAAAATTGTAAGCCGTTTTCACGGGCTGCATCAGCTAATGCCTGAATACGTCCATGATAAAGGTATCCTCCACGGTCAAAAACAACTGCAGTGATACCTTTTTCTACCGCACGTTTAGCGACTAATTCTCCGACCAACTTAGCTGCTTCAACATTGCTTGTAGATTCAAGATTAATATCTTTTTCCATAGTAGATGCACTTGCTAACGTAACTCCACTCATGTCATCGATTAATTGAGCATATAAATGCTTATTAGAACGAAACACATTTAGACGTGGACGAGCTGCAGTACCGCTAAGTTTCGCACGAACACGAGCATGTCTTTTCTTGCGGCTAGCATTTTTGTCAAGCTTCGTAATCATTTACGTCACTCCTTTCGTTTACCTATGCGGCATTACTTACCAGTTTTACCTTCTTTACGACGAACAAATTCGCCTTCGTAACGAATTCCTTTGCCTTTATACGGCTCTGGAGGACGGACTTGACGAATATTGGCAGCTAATTCACCAACACGTTCTTTGTCTGTACCTTTAATCGTAATCTTTGTATTCGCAGGTACTTCAATTTCAAGACCAGCTTCAGGTTCGAATTCAACTGGATGAGAGTATCCAACGTTTAACACAAGTTTGCTACCTTGCTTTGAAGCACGGTAACCAACCCCGATTAATTCTAATTTTCTTTCGAAACCTTTGGAAACACCTTCGACCATGTTCGCGATTACCGCACGAGTAGTTCCGTGCAATGCGCGGTGTTCTTTCACGTCAGATGGACGAGAGATCGTGATAATGTTTTCTTCGATTTTGATTTCAATATCTGGATTAAAAGAGCGAGTTAATTCTCCTTTTGGTCCTTTAACGGTAACGGTATGATTATTTAATGTAACCGTTACTCCTGCAGGTATTTCAATAGGTTTTTTTCCTACGCGTGACATTTAAGTAGCACCTCCATTCATTCAGAAACTATATTACCAAACGTAAGCTAATACTTCTCCGCCAACTTGTTTAGCACGAGCTTCTTTATCAGTTATAACACCAGTTGATGTTGATACTAATGCAATACCTAGACCATTAAGGACACGTGGCACCTCATTAGATTTTGCATAAACACGAAGTCCAGGCTTGCTTATGCGCTTAAGACCCGTGATAACACGTTCATTATTAGAACCGTACTTTAAGAAGATACGGATAATACCTTGTTTGTTGTCTTCGATAAATTCTACATCACGAACGAAGCCTTCACGCTTTAAGATTTCAGCGATTTGTTTCTTGATATTAGAAGCAGGTACTTCTAACTTTTCGTGACGCACCATATTCGCATTACGAATGCGAGTAAGCATATCAGCAATCGGATCTGTCATGACCATTATTTTTACCTCCTTCCCAGACTTGGGGTTTACCAGCTAGCTTTTTTGACACCAGGAATTTGTCCTTTGTATGCTAATTCACGGAAACAAATACGGCATAGCTTAAATTTACGGTATACAGAGTGTGGACGGCCGCAACGTTCACAGCGAGTGTACTCTTGTACCGCGAATTTAGGCGTGCGCTTTTGTTTCGCTATCATTGACTTTTTAGCCACGTTTTCGCCTCCCTTATTTAGCGATTACTTTTGGAATGGCATTCCAAATTGTGTTAACAGTTCACGTGCTTCTTCATCAGTGTTAGCAGTCGTTACGATTACGATATCCATACCACGAACTTTGCTTACTTTATCGTAATCAATTTCAGGGAAGATTAATTGTTCTTTAACACCCAAAGTATAGTTACCGCGACCATCGAATGATTTTTTAGAAATACCACGGAAGTCACGTACACGAGGTAAAGAAACAGAAACTAATTTATCCAAGAATTGATACATGCGCTCACCGCGAAGTGTAACTTTAGCACCGATTGGCATACCTTCACGAAGACGGAAACCAGCGATTGATTTTTTTGCACGAGTGACAACAGGTTTTTGACCTGTGATAGTAGCTAGTTCTTCAACAGCAATATCTAATGCTTTTGCGTTTGCAACTGCATCACCTACACCCATGTTAATAACAATCTTTTCAAGTTGAGGAACTTGCATTACAGATTTATAGTTGAACTTGCTCATTAGAGCAGGAGTAACTTCTTTAACAAATTTTTCTTTTAGGCGGTTCATTCATAGTACCTCCCTTCTTAATTTAAACTATTATTTATCTAAAACTTCACCGGATTTTGCTACGCGTACTTTTTTACCATCAACCGTTGTGTAACCTACACGAGTTGGGTTACCAGACTTAGGGTCGATAGGCATAACGTTTGATACATGAATTGGTGCCTCAAAGCTCATAATTCCGCCTTGGGGATTCACTTGAGAAGGTTTCGCGTGTTTTTTCACGATATTAATACCTTCTACTAGTACACGGCTATCTTTAGGATAGGCTGCTAGGATTACTCCTGTTTTGCCTTTATCCTTACCGGAGATAACTCTTACTTTGTCACCTTTTTTAACATGCATTCGTAAGCACCTCCTTAAAGGCAATTAATTTATATTATAGTACTTCTGGAGCCAAGGATACGATTTTCATGAAATTGCTATCGCGAAGTTCACGAGCAACTGGTCCGAATATACGTGTTCCTCGAGGGCTCTTATCATCCTTGATAATTACACATGCGTTTTCATCGAAACGAATGTATGATCCATCAGGTCGACGAGCACCGCTTTTCGTACGAACGATAACAGCTTTAACAACGTCACCTTTTTTAACAACGCCACCAGGTGTTGCTTGTTTTACTGTACAAACGATAACATCACCAATACCCGCAGTTTTACGGCCAGAACCACCAAGAACTTTAATGGTAAGTACCTCACGAGCACCAGAGTTATCAGCAACTTTTAAACGTGATTCTTGTTGAATCATGTGTGTAACCTCCCTTCGGAATAGAGCTTTAATCCGAACAATTAAATAATAACTGCTTTTTCTGTTACTTCAACTAAACGAAAGCGTTTTGTAGCTGAAAGCGGACGAGTTTCCATGATACGTACGATATCGCCGATTTTTGCTTCGTTTTGCTCATCATGAGCCTTAAACTTTTTAGAGTACTTAACGCGTTTACCGTAAAGAGGATGCTTTTTGTGTGTTTCGACTAAAACAGTAATAGTTTTATCCATTTTGTCTGAAACCACGCGCCCAGTGTAAACTTTGCGTTGATTACGTTCACTCATTATGTGAACCTCCTCTCAATTATTACTTGTTAAAGCTGATTTCTCTTTCGCGAATCACAGTTTTCATGCGAGCAATCGCTTTGCGCACTTCACGAATGCGAGCTGTATTTTCAAGTTGACCAGTCGCTAATTGGAAGCGAAGGTTGAAAAGCTCTTCTTTTAAAGATTTAACTTTTTGTTCTATTTCGGCAGTGGTAAGGTCTTTAATTTCATTAGCTCTCATTTGATTCACCACCAATTTCTTCACGTTTTACAAACTTACATTTTACAGGAAGTTTGTGCATAGCAAGACGTAGTGCTTCACGTGCGATTTCTTCAGAAACACCCGCGATTTCAAACATTATTTTCCCTGGTTTAACAACAGCTACCCATCCTTCAGGTGCCCCTTTACCAGAACCCATCCGCACCTCTAGAGGTTTTGCAGTATAAGGCTTATGTGGGAAGATTTTAATCCAAACTTTACCGCCACGTTTCATGTAACGAGTCATCGCAATACGGGCAGCTTCAATTTGGCGGTTTGTGATCCAAGAAGCTTCAGTAGCTTGTAAGCCGAATTCACCGAATGTTACTTCAGTGCCACCTTTTGCGTTACCACGCATTTTTCCACGGTGTTGACGGCGATATTTTACGCGTTTTGGCAATAACATATTATTTGCCTCCTTCCGCAGATTTCTTCTTAGTAGGAAGGACTTCTCCCTTATAGATCCATACTTTTACACCAAGCTTACCGTAAGTAGTATCAGCTTCAGCATGAGCATAGTCGATATCAGCACGAAGTGTATGAAGTGGAACTGTACCTTCGCTATAGTGTTCTGAACGAGCAATATCTGCACCGCCAAGACGTCCTGATACCATTGTTTTAATACCTTTTGCACCTGCACGCATAGCACGTTGTATAGCTTGCTTTTGTGCACGACGGAAAGATACACGATTTTCTAATTGACGAGCAATATTTTCAGCAACTAATTTCGCGTCAACATCTGCTCTCTTGATTTCAAGAATGTTAATGTGAACTCGTTTGCCAGTTAATTGATTTAAAGCTTTACGAAGTGCTTCTACTTCAGTACCGCCCTTACCGATAACCATTCCAGGCTTAGCAGTATGAACAGTTACATTCACACGGTTAGCTGCACGTTCGATCTCAACTTTAGATACAGAAGCATCCTTCAAACGCTTCGTGATATACTCACGAATTTTTAGGTCTTCGTGTAAAAGATCAGCGAAGTCTTTACCTGCGTACCACTTAGATTCCCAATCTTTGATGATCCCGATACGCAAACCGACTGGATTTACTTTTTGACCCACAGATTATCCCTCCTTCTTTTCTGATAGAACGATTGTGATGTGGCTAGTGCGTTTGTTAATCTGGCTTGCACGGCCCATTGCGCGTGGACGGAAACGTTTCAACGTTGGTCCTTCGTCTACAAAAGCTTGTGTTACTACCAAGCTATTAACGTCCATTTCATAATTGTGCTCGGCATTTGCCATAGCAGATTTTAATACTTTTTCCACGATTGGAGAAGCAAACTTTGGAGTGTGATTTAAAATCGACACCGCTTCACCAACTTGCTTTCCTCGAATTAGATCTACGACTAAACGTGCTTTACGAGGAGCAATACGAACTGTTCTTGCAACAGCTTTAGCTTGCATTTGGATGCCCTCCTCTCTTAACGTCTGGTTTTCTTATCATCATTACCATGACCCTTGTAAGCACGAGTTGGAGCGAATTCTCCAAGCTTGTGTCCTACCATGTCTTCAGTAACATATACAGGCACATGTTTGCGACCATCATAAACAGCGATAGTGTGGCCGATAAATTGTGGGAAGATCGTAGAACGACGTGACCAAGTTTTAACAACTTGCTTACCTTCAGTTTCATTTAACTTTTCGATCTTAACCATTAAATGATCATCAACAAATGGTCCTTTTTTAAGGCTGCGACCCATGGATGAACCTCCCTTCGTGATTGGTCTACGGCTCTTTCTTTGAACCGTAGTTCAACCCCGTTATTTTTTACGACGACGTACGATAAACTTGTCGGATTTATTCTTTTTCTTACGAGTTTTGAATCCAAGAGTTGGTTTACCCCATGGAGACATAGGTGATTTACGTCCGATTGGTGAACGTCCTTCACCACCACCGTGTGGGTGATCGTTAGGGTTCATTACAGATCCACGAACTGTTGGGCGCTTGCCTAACCAGCGAGAACGACCTGCTTTACCAATATTGATAAGTTCGTGCTGTTCATTTCCTACTTGACCGATTGTAGCACGGCACTCAGCTAGGATCATACGAACCTCACCAGAATTTAAACGTACAAGTACGTATTTTCCTTCTTTACCTAAAACCTGTGCAGATGTACCAGCAGAACGTACTAATTGGCCACCCTTACCTGGTTTTAACTCAATGTTGTGTACTACAGTACCAACAGGGATGTTTACTAATGGTAATGCGTTACCTACTTTAATATCAGCCTCTGGGCCTGACATAACTTCCATACCTACTACTAGGTTTTTAGGAGCTAGGATATAACGCTTTTCACCATCTACATAGTTAATTAGTGCAATATTCGCAGAACGGTTTGGATCGTACTCGATAGTGGCAACGCGTCCAGGAATGCCATCTTTGTTACGTTTAAAGTCAATTAAACGATATTGACGCTTATGGCCGCCACCTTGATGACGAACAGTTAACTTACCTTGGTTATTACGGCCGCCTTTTCTCTTGACTGGTGCTAATAGAGACTTTTCTGGTGTGCTAGTTGTGATTTCAGCGAAATCAGAAACTGTCATACCGCGACGACCATTAGAGGTAGGTTTGTACTTTTTAATCGCCATTTTATTTCCCTCCTCTTCTTGTTAGGTTCTTATGCTTCAAAGAATTCGATTTCTTTGCTGTCAGCAGTTAATTTTACGATTGCTTTACGGCGTTTGTTTGTGTAACCACCGAATTTACCCATGCGCTTGAATTTACCTTTATAGTTCATGATGTTAACTTTCTCAACTTCAACGCCGAAAATTTCTTTAACTGCGTCTTTAACTTGAGTCTTGTTAGCTCTCACATCAACTTCAAATGTATATTTCTTTTCAGCCATTAGGTCAGTAGAACGTTCAGTGATAACGGGGCGCTTAATGATATCGCGTGCATCCATTATGCAAGCACCTCCTCTACTTTTTCAACCGCTGCTTTAGTCATGATTAATTTATCATGATTTACAACGTCTAGTACGTTGATTCCATCAGCTGTTACAACTGTTACACCTGGAATATTACGAGCAGATAGTGCTACATTCTCATCTAGGTCAGCAGTAACAATAAGTGCTTTCTTCTCGATAGAAAGTCCACCTAATACTGTTTTAAAATCTTTTGTTTTCGGAGCATCGAAAGCTAGGCTTTCTAACACTAAGATATTTTCTTCTAATACTTTAGAAGATAATGCAGATTTAATCGCTAAGCGACGTACTTTTTTCGGTAATTTATAGCTGTAGCTGCGTGGTGTTGGTCCGAATACTGTACCACCTCCGCGCCATTGTGGAGAACGGATAGACCCTTGACGAGCACGACCAGTTCCTTTTTGACGCCATGGCTTACGTCCACCGCCGCGCACTTCAGAACGAATTTTAGTTTTATGAGTACCTTGACGTAAAGAAGCTCTTTGCATAACAATCGCTTCGAATAGTACGTGTTGGTTTGGCTCGATACCAAATACTGTTTCGTTAAGTTCGATTTCACCAACTTGAGAACCGTTTTGGTTAAATAGTGAAACTTTAGGCATTCTTTTGCCCCTCCTTTCATATGAAGATATTACGCTTTAACCGCACTTTTGATTTTTAATAATGCTTTTCTAGGTCCAGGAACATTCCCTTTGACTAAGATCAGGTTACGTTCAACATCAACCTTTACAATTTCAAGATTTTGAACTGTAATTTGTTCCCCACCCATACGTCCAGGTAATAATTTACCTTTGAATACACGGTTTGGAGCAACAGGTCCCATTGAACCAGGGCGACGGTGATAACGTGAACCGTGTGCCATTGGGCCGCGAGATTGTCCATGACGCTTGATTGAGCCTTGGAAACCTTTACCCTTTGAGATTCCTGTTACATCTACTAAATCGCCTGCAGCGAAAATATCAACTTTGACTTCTTGACCAACTTCATATCCTGTTACGTCAACTCCGCGGAATTCGCGAACGAAGCGCTTAGGAGCAGTATTCGCCTTGCTAACGTGGCCCTTTTCAGGTTTGTTCGATAACTTCTCACGCTTATCTTCAAATCCAACTTGAACAGCTTCGTAACCGTCGCTTTCAACTGTTTTCTTTTGAAGTACTACGTTTTGAGCAGCCTCTACAACAGTAACCGGAATTAAGTTGCCGTTTTCTGCAAATACTTGAGTCATACCAATCTTTCTTCCTAAGATTCCTTTGGTCATTTAAGTCACACCTCCTAGAGAATTTGTTTATTTATTTTTACTAAAGTTTAATTTCGATATCAACACCAGATGGTAAATCTAAACGCATTAACGCATCAACTGTTTGTGGAGTTGGGTTAACGATGTCGATTAGACGCTTATGTGTTCTCATTTCGAACTGTTCACGAGAATCTTTATACTTATGCACCGCACGAAGGACCGTGTATATCGCCTTCTCAGTTGGAAGTGGAATCGGACCAGAAACTGCTGCACCTGAACGTTTTGCTGTTTCAACGATCTTTTCTGCAGATTGATCAAGAATTCTGTGATCATAAGCTTTTAAACGAATACGAATCTTTTGTTTTGCCATTATTTTCCCTCCTTTATTCGCCTATTTTAAAAATAGACATTTCTCAGTGGAAATTTCCCACACACTCGCCATGGCAAAGCGGCCGGGTGTGTCAGCAACCTTCCACATCATCGCAGTCAAAGACCAACATTGTCTATTATACATAAAACATTAGGCTAACGCAACTTTTTTTTACAATTTCTTTTTGAATACGTTCAGCACACTTTTATTATTATAACGACCAGTATAGACATTTTCAATAGAAATTATCAATCTCCAGAAATAACCTAATATAACGCTTTATTATTTGAAAATGTAACGAGCTTTATATATAGAAGAAACTCGTTTTTCGCATAAAAAAACAGCTGGATCGTCATCCAGCTGATTCTTATATTACTGATTACTCAGTGATAGTTGTGATTGAACCTGAACCTACAGTACGTCCACCTTCACGAATTGAGAACTTAGTTCCTTCTTCGATCGCAACTGGAGCGATAAGCTCAACAGTCATTTCGATGTGGTCGCCAGGCATAACCATTTCTACGCCTTCTGGAAGATTACAAATACCAGTAATATCAGAAGTACGGAAATAGAATTGTGGGCGATAGTTTGTGAAGAATGGAGTGTGACGTCCACCTTCTTCTTTTGATAATACGTAAACTTGTGCTTTAAACTTTGTGTGTGGAGTGATTGATTTTGGCTTAGCCAAAACTTGTCCACGCTCGATGTCATCACGAGCTACACCACGAAGTAATGCACCAATGTTGTCTCCAGCTTCAGCGAAATCAAGAAGCTTACGGAACATTTCTACACCAGTTACAGTAGTAGATTTTGGCTCTTCAGTGAAACCAACGATTTCGACTACGTCACCAACTTTAACTACACCACGCTCTACACGTCCTGTAGCAACAGTTCCACGACCAGTGATTGAGAATACGTCCTCAACTGGCATCATGAAAGGCTTGTCAGTGTCACGAGTTGGGTTTGGAATGTACTCATCAACAGCTGCCATTAACTCAAGAACTTTTTCTTCCCATGCTGCATCGCCTTCTAAAGCTTTAAGAGCAGAACCTTTGATAACTGGAGTGTCATCGCCAGGGAAGTCGTATTCTGATAATAGATCACGAATTTCCATTTCTACTAATTCAAGAAGTTCTTCGTCATCAACCATGTCACACTTGTTCATGAATACAACAAGGTAAGGAACACCTACTTGACGAGAAAGAAGAATGTGCTCACGAGTTTGTGGCATTGGGCCGTCAGCTGCAGAAACTACTAGGATACCGCCGTCCATTTGCGCAGCACCAGTGATCATGTTTTTAACATAGTCAGCGTGTCCTGGGCAGTCAACGTGTGCATAGTGACGGTTAGCAGTTTCATACTCTACGTGAGAAGTAGAGATTGTGATTCCACGCTCTTTTTCTTCTGGAGCGTTATCAATTTGGTCATATCCTCTTGCTTCACCGCCACCTGCTTTTGCAAGTACAGTAGTGATAGCTGCAGTTAAAGTTGTTTTACCGTGGTCAACGTGACCAATTGTACCAATATTTACGTGTGGCTTTGAACGGTCGAATTTAGCTTTACCCATTAGGAAAATCCTCCTTTAATATAAAAAAATTAAGTATATTTTATGGAAACTGTAAATTGATGGTCTCAAATTAACAGTTTCCACGGTTACATAAGTAGTTATACTTTATTAAAAGGTGAAAATCAATTATTCACCTTTATTTTTTTTGATAATTTCTTCAGCAACTGATTTTGGTACTTCTTCATAGTGATCAAAGTGCATAGAGAATACTCCACGACCTTGTGTGCTTGAACGAAGTGATGTTGCATATCCGAACATTTCTGAAAGTGGAACTTGAGCACGAACTACTTGTGCGTTACCACGTGCTTCCATGCCCTCTACACGACCACGGCGTGCAGTGATTTGACCCATAATGTCTCCTAGATATTCTTCAGGCATTACTACTTCAACCCTCATCATAGGCTCAAGGATTACAGGCTGACACTTAGAAGCAGCATTTTTAAGAGCCATTGAAGCAGCAATCTTAAACGCCATTTCAGAGGAGTCAACATCATGGTAAGATCCATCGAATAATCTTGCTTTAATATCAACTAATGGATATCCAGCAAGAACACCACGTTTTAGAGCATCTTCAAGTCCAGCTTGAACTGGAGCAATGTATTCACGAGGAACAACACCACCGACAATACCGTTTTCAAATTCAAATCCTTTTCCTTCTTCGTTAGGTGAGAATTCGATCCAAACGTGACCGTATTGTCCACGACCACCAGATTGACGCGCAAATTTACCTTCAACTTGTGCAGAAGCACGGAAAGTTTCACGATAAGCAACCTGAGGTGCACCAACATTAGCCTCTACTTTAAACTCACGACGCATACGGTCTACTAGAATATCAAGGTGAAGTTCACCCATACCAGCGATGATAACTTGTCCAGTTTCCACGTCAGTGTGCGCGCGGAATGTTGGATCTTCTTCTTGAAGTTTTTGTAGTGCAGTTGTCATTTTGTCTTGATCGGCTTTTGATTTTGGTTCAACAGAAAGCTGGATTACTGGTTCAGGGAAGTTCATTGACTCTAAGATAACAAGATTTTTCTCGTCACAAAGAGTGTCACCAGTAGTTGTATCTTTTAGTCCTACAGCAGCAGCAATGTCACCAGCATAAACCTTAGAGATTTCTTGACGGCTGTTTGCGTGCATTTGCAGGATACGTCCAATACGTTCACGCTTTCCTTTAGTAGAGTTCTGAACATATGATCCAGAATCTAAAGTACCAGAATAAACACGGAAGAACGTTAATTTACCAACATAAGGATCAGTCATTACTTTAAAAGCAAGGGCTGAGAATGGCTCTTCATCACTTGAATGACGTTCAATCAATTCTTCTTCATCATCAACAGCATGACCTTTGATTGCCGGTACATCTGTTGGAGCCGGAAGATAGTCAATTGCTGCATCAAGCATCTTTTGAACACCTTTGTTTTTAAATGCAGTTCCACACAATACCGGATAGAACTCAACGTTAATAGTACCTTTACGAATTGCTGCTTTTAGCTCTTCTTTGGTGATTTCTTCTCCACCAAGATACTTTTCCATTAATTCTTCGTCTAATTCAGCTACTGCTTCAATTAACTTTTCACGGTATTCTTCGGCTTGTGCCTTAAATTCTTCAGGAATTTCTATTTCTTCCATGTCTGTCCCAAGATCATTATTGTACATTGTAGCGTTCATTTCAACTAAATCAATGATGCCTCTGAACTGATCTTCTGCACCGATTGGTAATTGAATCGCTGCTGCATTTGCTTGTAAACGGTCATGAAGTGTAGAAATTGAATATAAGAAATCCGCACCGATTTTATCCATTTTATTAACAAAAACAATACGTGGTACGCCATATGTTGTAGCTTGACGCCAAACCGTTTCAGTTTGTGGTTCAACTCCGGATTGTGCATCAAGCACAGTAACAGCACCATCAAGTACACGCAATGAACGTTCAACTTCAACTGTGAAGTCTACGTGTCCTGGAGTATCGATGATATTAACGCGGTGTCCTTTCCATTGTGCAGTTGTGGCTGCAGATGTAATGGTGATTCCGCGTTCCTGCTCTTGCTCCATCCAGTCCATCTGTGCTCCACCCTCGTGTGTTTCACCGATTTTGTGGATTTTACCAGTATAGTAAAGGATACGCTCAGTTGTTGTCGTTTTACCAGCATCAATATGAGCCATGATACCGATATTACGTGTTTTTTCTAAGGAGAACTCTCTTGCCATTGGGTCTTTCTCCTTCCTAGTATGAAAGATTTTATGATTAATGTAATTCTACCAACGATAGTGAGCAAACGCCTTGTTTGCTTCAGCCATTTTGTGTGTATCTTCACGCTTCTTAACAGATGCACCAGTGCTATTAGCAGCATCCATAATTTCATTCGCTAAACGCTCTTCCATGGTTTTTTCACCGCGAAGACGAGCATAGTTTACTAACCAGCGAAGACCAAGAGTTGTTCGGCGATCAGGGCGCACCTCAACTGGTACTTGGTAGTTCGCACCACCTACACGGCGTGCTCTTACCTCAAGTACTGGCATGATATTCTTCATTGCTGCTTCAAAAACTTCCATCGGCTCTTTACCAGAGCGTTCACGGATTGTTTCAAATGCAGAATATAGAATTTCTTGTGATTTACCTCTTTTACCGTCAACCATCATTTTATTGATTAGACGAGTAACTAATTTAGAATTGTAAAGTGGATCTGGTAACACGTCTCTTTTTGCTACAGGACCTTTACGTGGCATTTAATTTCCTCCTTTCAAACGAGCTTTCTATTTAATCTGAATTACTTCTTAGCTGCTTTCGGTCTCTTCGTACCATATTTTGAACGACTTTGCATACGGTTGTTAACGCCAGCCGTATCTAGTGCACCACGTACGATGTGATAACGTACCCCTGGTAAGTCTTTTACACGTCCTCCACGGATAAGAACAACACTGTGCTCTTGAAGGTTGTGGCCGATACCAGGAATGTAAGCAGTCACCTCGATACCGTTAGTCAAACGTACACGTGCATATTTACGTAACGCTGAGTTCGGTTTCTTTGGAGTCATTGTACCAACACGAGTACATACTCCTCTTTTCTGTGGTGAAGTTACATTTGTTTGTGATTTCTTAAAGCTGTTGTAACCTTTATTTAGCGCAGGTGATTTTGATTTCTCAGTCATTGCCTGACGCGGCTTGCGCACTAATTGATTAATAGTAGGCATGTTTTGTTTCCTCCCTTCATTATTTCTAAGTCCACACATCCAGGTGGTTCATTTTTGTGCAAAAACAAAGTCTTTGCAGACCATCTATCTACAAAAACAGTTTTTAACGGATAATTACTACAGTTGAAGCACCAACTTCTATTCCACATGCTTTCCCGAGTTTTTTCATCGAGTCAACATAGATAATCGGGATATTCACATCTTGAGCTAGTTTTACTACAGCAGCTGTAACCTTCGTATCGGCGTCAGTTGCTATGATTAACTCACTTGCTGTTCCATCCTTTAGTGCTTTTACTGTTTGTTTCGTTCCTATAACAATCTTATTAGCCTGTAATACTTTTTCATAAGACATATTACGATATCCTCCAAAGTATCAGGTGAATAGGAGCACCTTTGATATAGTACCATTTTCTATAATTTATGTCAAATAGATATTTGAATTATTTTTCATAAAATGCGGCACTTGCTTTGAAGCAAGTACCGCTAATTTTATTTTGCTTAGTCTACCAACATTGTTTCTTCAGATGTCGTATCTCTTAAAACTGGCTCTGCCTTACGGTATCTTTGCATACCTGTTCCAGCAGGAACGAGTTTACCGATAATAACATTTTCTTTTAAGCCGAGTAATTCATCCCGCTTGCCCTTGATTGCTGCATCTGTAAGAACTCGAGTAGTTTCTTGGAAAGATGCGGCAGACAAGAATGAGTCTGTTTCAAGGGATGCTTTTGTAATACCTAGCAATACTGGACGTCCAGTGGCAGGCAGTTTCCCGCTTAACAATGCTTTTTCATTTGCATCTGTGAATTGGTGAATGTCAAGAAGTGTACCTGGAAGTACATCTGTTTCACCAGCATCACTTACACGAACTTTACGCATCATCTGACGAACCATTACCTCTACGTGTTTATCGCCGATCTCAACGCCCTGCATACGATAAACTTTTTGAACTTCACGCAGTAAGTACTCTTGAACAGCTGTTACATCTTTTACCTTAATTAACTCTTTAGGATCGATAGAACCTTCTGTTAGTTCCTGACCACGCCCTATTTGGTCATTTACAGCAACCTTCAGACGAGCTGTATACGGAGCATTATAAGTACGTGATTCAATTTCACCTTGAACAATGATCTCATGCTGACGGTCACGGCCTTCGTTAATGCCGACAACCACACCATCAATTTCGGAAATGACTGCTTGACCTTTAGGATTACGCGCTTCAAATATTTCTTGAATACGTGGTAAACCTTGCGTGATATCGTCACCTGCAACCCCGCCCGTATGGAATGTACGCATTGTTAACTGTGTACCAGGTTCACCAATTGATTGGGCTGCAATAATACCAACTGCTTCCCCAACTTCAACTTCTTGACCTGTAGCTAAGTTACGGCCATAACACTTCTTACATACACCATGACGTGTATTACACGTAAAGGCAGAACGAATTTTCACTTCTTCAATTCCCACACCAACAATTGTTTCAGCAAGATCTTCTGTTATTAGTCCATTTTCAGGAACAATAACTTCTTTTGTTTCAGGATGTCTGATTGGATTACGTGCATAACGTCCAATTAAACGTTCATCCAAGCCCTCAATAACCTCGGTACCATCCTTTAATGAACGGATTAACAAACCACGGTCAGTTCCACAATCATCTTCACGGACAATTACATCTTGTGCAACGTCAACTAGACGACGTGTTAAGTAACCTGAGTCAGCAGTTTTTAAGGCAGTATCGGCAAGACCTTTACGCGCACCGTGTGTAGAGATAAAGTACTCTAATACTGTCAGACCTTCTCGGAAACTTGACTTGATTGGTAATTCGATAATACGTCCAGCCGGGTTGGCCATCAGTCCACGCATACCTGCTAACTGGGTGAAGTTTGATGCGTTACCACGGGCTCCGGAATCACTCATCATGAAAATCGGATTTGTTTTATTTAAGGATTTCATCAGTTTTCCTTGAATGGTATCCTTAGCAGCACTCCAAATGGCAATAACACGATCATAACGTTCGTCTTCCGTAATTAATCCACGACGGAACTGCTTCATAACATTATCAACTTTATTTTGAGCCTCTTGAAGAATTTCCTGCTTTTCAGGTAATACCACGATATCGGCAACACCAACGGTAATCCCTGCTTTTGTAGAATATTTAAATCCTAAGTCCTTCATACGGTCTAGCATTTTAGACGTTTCAGTAATTTTGAATCGCTTAAATACTTCGGCAATGATGTTACCAAGGATTTTCTTTTTAAATGGATCAACTAAAGGCATTTCCTTAATTCTAGCTGGAACATCTTCACCTTTTTCAACAAAGTACTTTGCTGGTGTTTCAACTTCTAAGTTATGTCTAGTTGGCTCATTGATATATGGGAATGATTTTGGCAGAATTTCATTGAAAATAAGTTTCCCCACAGTTGTGATAAGTAACTTATTATTCTGTTCTTCTGTCAATGTTTCATTTCCTAATGAACCAGCATGGACAGCAACACGGGTGTGCAGATGTACATAGCCATTTTGATAAGCAATTAATGCTTCATTCGTATCTTTAAAAATCATACCCTCTCCGACAGCAGCTTCTCTTTCAAGTGTTAGATAATAGTTACCTAGTACCATATCCTGAGAAGGTGTAACTACTGGCTTACCGTCTTTAGGGTTCAAGATGTTTTGAGCTGCCAGCATTAGAAGTCTAGCTTCTGCTTGCGCTTCAGATGAAAGTGGAACGTGAACAGCCATTTGGTCACCATCAAAATCCGCATTATATGCAGTACATACGAGCGGGTGAAGGCGAATTGCTCTTCCTTCAACAAGTGTTGGTTCAAATGCCTGAATTCCTAGTCTATGAAGTGTTGGAGCACGATTAAGTAAAACCGGGTGCTCGCGAATAACATCTTCTAATACATCCCAAACTTCAGGAGAAACTCTTTCAATCTTACGTTTTGCAGATTTAATATTATGAGCTAAACCTTTTTCAACTAGTTCCTTCATAACGAAAGGCTTAAATAACTCTAGAGCCATTTCTTTCGGCAGACCGCATTGGTACATTTTTAAGTTCGGACCAACAACAATAACAGAACGACCTGAATAGTCAACACGTTTTCCAAGTAAGTTTTGACGGAAACGTCCTTGCTTCCCTTTTAACATATGGGAAAGTGATTTTAACGGACGGTTACCCGGACCGGTTACCGGACGACCACGACGGCCGTTATCAATTAAAGCATCAACTGCTTCTTGAAGCATTCGTTTTTCGTTTTGAACGATGATACTCGGTGCACCAAGGTCCAAAAGACGCTTTAAACGATTATTCCGATTGATTACACGGCGATAAAGATCATTTAAGTCAGATGTTGCAAATCTTCCGCCATCAAGCTGTACCATTGGACGAAGCTCAGGAGGAATAACAGGAAGAACATCAAGAACCATCCATGATGGCTCATTACCAGAATTACGGAATGCTTCCAACACTTCTAAACGCTTAATAGCACGTGTACGACGCTGCCCTTGAGCTGATTTTAGTTCTTCTTTTAATGCATCAACCTCTTTATTTAAATCGATATCAGATAGAAGCTTTTTAATCGCTTCCGCACCCATCGCAGCTTGGAACTTATTGCTGTACTTCTCGCGATAAGCTCGGTATTCCTTTTCTGATAAAAGTTGTTTCTTATCAAGAGCTGTATCTCCTGATTCCGTAACAACATAAGAGGCAAAATAAATAATTTCCTCTAAAGCTCTAGGAGACATATCTAAAACAAGCCCCATACGACTAGGGATGCCTTTAAAATACCAAATATGAGAGACAGGAGCTGCCAGCTCAATATGCCCCATTCGTTCACGACGTACCTTTGCACGTGTTACTTCAACACCACATCGGTCACATACAACACCTTTATAACGGACACGTTTATACTTTCCGCAATGACATTCCCAGTCCTTCGTCGGACCAAAAATCCTCTCACAGAATAAACCATCCTTTTCAGGCTTTAATGTACGATAATTAATCGTTTCTGGTTTTTTTACTTCTCCAAAAGACCAAGAACGAATTTTATCAGGTGAAGCCAAACCAATCTTCATATACTCAAAATTATTTACATCAAGCAAGGGGCCTACCTCCCTTTCTATCTTTAGGAAACAACCTTAGCTAAAAGCACAGCTAGGCGCTTTTAGCTTAAGTCTTATTCCTTTGAACCGACCTTTTCTGATTCAAATGCTGCTGCATCTGGTACGATGTTTAATGTGTCAACTTGCTGTAAGTCATCTTCATCTTCCGTATCACGCATTTCAATTTCTTTTTCATCACCTGATAGGATTTTTACGTCCAAACCAAGACTCTGAAGTTCTTTTATTAATACTTTGAAGGATTCAGGAACACCTGGCTCCGGTACATTCTCACCTTTTACAATTGCCTCATACGTTTTTACACGACCTACAACGTCATCTGATTTTACTGTCAGAATTTCTTGTAGTGTATAGGCTGCACCGTATGCTTCCAGTGCCCAAACCTCCATCTCACCGAAGCGCTGACCGCCAAACTGAGCTTTACCGCCAAGTGGCTGCTGCGTTACAAGTGAGTATGGTCCAGTTGAACGGGCATGAAGCTTATCATCAACCATGTGAGCAAGTTTAATCATATACATAACACCAACAGACACACGGTTATCAAATGGTTCACCGGTACGTCCATCATATAAAACAGTTTTTGCATCGCTGGCCATTCCAGCTTCTTCAATCGTGCTCCAAACATCATCTTCCGTTGCACCATCAAATACCGGTGATGCTACATGAATTCCGAGTGCTCTGGCAGCCATACCTAAATGGAGCTCAAGCACCTGTCCGATGTTCATACGTGAAGGAACACCTAACGGATTCAACATAATATCGACTGGGGTACCATCTGGTAAATACGGCATATCTTCTTCTGGCAATATCCGTGAGATAACCCCTTTGTTACCATGACGGCCCGCCATTTTATCTCCTTCATGGATCTTACGTTTTTGAACGATATAGACACGGACAAGCTGGTTTACGCCCGGTGGAAGTTCATCGCCATCTTCGCGGTTAAATACTTTAACATCAAGGACAATACCGCCTCCGCCATGCGGAACTCTTAAGGAAGTATCGCGAACTTCACGTGCTTTTTCTCCAAAGATTGCATGCAATAGGCGTTCTTCAGCAGTAAGTTCTGTAACACCCTTAGGAGTTACTTTACCAACTAGCAAGTCACCATCTTTTACCTCAGCACCCGTACGAATAATTCCACGCTCATCCAAATTACGAAGGGCATCTTCTCCTACATTTGGAATGTCACGGGTAATTTCTTCTGGTCCAAGCTTTGTATCACGAGATTCTGATTCATATTCTTCAATATGAATAGAAGTATAAACATCATCTTTTACAAGGCGTTCGCTCATGATGATCGCATCTTCATAGTTGTAACCATCCCAGTTAACGAAGCCAACTAATACGTTACGGCCTAGTGCTAATTCACCTAGTTCCATTGAAGGACCATCAGCTAGAATCTCGCCTTTTGTTACGCGGTTACCCACCGCAACAATTGGGCGTTGATTGTAACAGGTTCCCTGATTAGAACGGATGAATTTTAACATTTTATATTTATCAAGGTCACCTTTTACTTCTTGACCATCGACTGTGTTGATACGACGAACCCAAACCTCACGTGCCTCAACATGCTCAACGATACCCTCATGCTTACAGATTACTGCAGCACCTGAGTCTTTACCGGATACATATTCCATTCCTGTACCCACTCGCGGTGCTTCGGGTTGTAATAAAGGTACTGCTTGACGCTGCATGTTCGCACCCATCAGTGCACGGTTAGAGTCATCGTTTTCAAGGAACGGAATACACGCAGTTGCAGCAGAAACAACCTGTTTAGGTGATACATCCATATAGTCGATACGATCACGTTTTACAACTGTGTTTTCACCACGGAAACGAGCCACAACATCTTCATCTAGGAAGGTACCATCATCACCAAGACGGGAGTTCGCCTGAGCCACAACATAGTTATCCTCTTCATCTGCGGTTAAGTAATCAATTCGGCTTGTAACCTTCCCAGTATCCGGATCTATCCGGCGGTATGGAGTTTCAATAAATCCAAAACGATTCACCTTAGCAAATGATGATAACGAGTTAATTAAACCAATGTTCGGTCCCTCTGGCGTTTCAATCGGACACATGCGGCCATAGTGGGAATAGTGAACGTCACGAACTTCAAATCCAGCACGTTCACGTGTTAATCCACCAGGTCCCAATGCAGATAAACGACGCTTATGAGTTAATTCAGCAAGCGGATTCGTTTGGTCCATGAATTGCGATAACTGAGAACTTCCGAAGAACTCTTTTATTGATGCAATGACAGGACGAATATTGATTAGCTGCTGCGGTGTAATCGTAGCAGTGTCTTGAATCGACATTCTCTCACGTACAACACGTTCCATACGAGACAAACCAATTCGGAACTGGTTTTGAAGTAATTCACCAACAGAACGAAGACGTCTGTTTCCTAAGTGGTCAATGTCATCCGTGTCACCAACACCATGTAATAAGTTAAAGAAGTAACTGATAGAAGCAATGATATCAGCCGGTGTAATATTCTTTATTGGTTCTGCAACATAGGCATTTCCTAGTACGTTGATTACTTTTTCACCGTCGTCATTTGGCGCATAGATTTTAATACCTTGAAGAGTAATTTCATCTTCCACTACACCGCCAACAGGATTAAAGCCTTTGAAGTTAACATTCTTTTCAAGAGCAGGAATGATTCGATCAAGGTTTCTACGGTCTAAAAGCGTACCTTTTTCTGCAATAATTTCACCTGTCTCAGGATCAACAAGAGATTCAGCCAAACGTTGGTTAAATAAACGATTTTTAATATGAAGCTTTTTGTTGATTTTATAACGACCTACATTTGCAAGGTCATATCTTTTTGGATCAAAAAATCTTGAAACCAATAGACTTTTTGCGTTTTCTACTGTTGGAGGCTCACCCGGGCGCAGACGCTCGTAGATTTCTAGAAGCGCTTTTTCTACTCCCTCCGTGTTATCCTTTTCAAGAGTATTTCGGATGTACTCATTGTCTCCAATCAATTCAATGATTTCTTGATCAGAGCCGAACCCAAGTGCACGCAAAAGAACCGTAACGGGCAGTTTCCGAGTACGATCTATTCTGACATAGACGACATCTTTGGCGTCTGTTTCATATTCAAGCCAAGCGCCGCGGTTCGGAATGACTGTAGCTGTAAACCCTTTTTTACCGTTTTTATCAAGTTTTCCACTAAAATATACGCTCGGTGAACGTACTAACTGAGAAACGATAACACGTTCTGCCCCGTTAATGACAAACGTTCCCGTTTCTGTCATGAGTGGAAAATCACCCATAAATACATCCTGGTCTTTTACTTCGCCTGTTTCTTTGTTTACAAGACGTACTTTAACACGCAATGGTGCAGAATATGTAACGTCCCGCTCTTTCGATTCCGCAACTGAATACTTCGGTTCGCCAAGGCTGTAATCAATAAAATCTAGTGATAGGTTACCAGTAAAGTCTTCAATCGGTGAAATATCCTGGAACATTTCACGCAAACCCTCATCAAGAAACCATTGATAAGAAGAGGTTTGGATTTCAATTAGATTTGGTAATTCTAAAACTTCACTGATTCGTGCGTAACTCCTTCGTTGGCGGTGTCGTCCATACTGAACTAGTTGACCTGTCAACTGATTCACCCCTCAAATCAAGCGTTTTTTAAAAATATATTTTGGTCCTCTTCAGAAACTAAATAGCTTCTTCATTGGACAAAAAAGAAAAAGGGTTTTTATGTATCAAAAACCACATTTTCACATTTTGACTATTATTTTGTCATCATTTCCGTCTGAAACACATTTTATACTAATAAAATAAGTATTTTCAGGAATAAATCGGAAATTATTATGATGGCATTTTATAATGCTAACACACTTGACAAATTCAAGTCAACTATTTTTCAGCCTTAATAATAAAATAACCCTTAGACTTGTCAATAGTATCTACTGTGTTAAATTGTTCTTTTAATTTTTCAATCGCTGATGGCGCACCTTGCTTTTTCTGAATTACAACCCAAAGCTCACCACCGGTGACTAAATGCTCATAACTCTGTTCAAAAATAGCGTGTACCGTCTTTTTACCTGCTCTAATAGGCGGGTTTGTTAAAATAGCAGCAAAGTTATATTCCCTTACACTTTTCAAGGTATCACTTTCGTAAATTTCAACATTCTGTACAGAATTTTGTTCAGCATTAGCCTTTGCCAGTTCAATCGCTCGTTCGTTTACATCAATCATATGTACACGACGTTCTGGATAATGTTTTGCAATCGAAAGACCGATTGGTCCGTATCCGCAGCCTACATCTAAAACTGGCCCTTCCACGGCAGGTACTTCAAACGCTTCTATTAATAAGCGGGAACCAAAGTCTACTTCCTTTTTTGAAAATACGCCGTTATCTGTTTTAAAACGAAATAACTTATTCTTTAAGGTAAAGTCCCAATATTTCGGTTCACTTTCAACCTTTTGGGTACGAGAATAGTAATGTTCAGACATATAGCTCACCTCCTGAGGAGTGTAAATGAATGAGGTAACCAGAGGGAAAAAATCTATCTAAAAAAAGCTCGCTTATACAGCGAGCTTTTCTATAAGGTTATTACTTAACTTCAACGTTAGCTCCAACTTCAGCAAGTTTAGCTTTAATTTCTTCAGCTTCTTCTTTAGACACGCCTTCTTTAACAGGCTTTGGAGTGTTGTCAACAAGATCTTTTGCTTCTTTAAGACCAAGACCTGTGATTTCACGAACAGCTTTGATAACCTTGATTTTTTGATCTCCAGCGCTAGCAAGGATTACATCAAATTCAGTTTGCTCTTCAACAGCAGCAGCACCAGCGCCGCCAGCCATTGCTACAGGAGCAGCAGCAGTTACGCCGAATTCTTCTTCGATAGCTTTTACTAGATCGTTAAGTTCTAAAACAGTCATAGATTTAACCGCTTCAATGATTTGTTCTTTAGTCATTTTAATTTTCCTCCTTAGTTTTCGTTCCGTTATTTGTTAAGCGTTAAGTTTGTCCGGCTTTCGCCTTTCAATCAACTTACGCGCCTTGTTCTTCTTTTTGTTCTGCAACTGCTTTTGTAGCAAGAGCAAGGTTGCGGATTGGAGCTTGTAGTACGCTGAGTAGCATAGAAAGCAAGCCTTCGCGTGAAGGTAGTTCTGCAAGTGCTTTAACATCTTCAACTGTTGCTACGTTGCCTTCGATTACACCAGCTTTAATTTCAAGTGCTTCATGCTTCTTAGCAAAGTCGTTAAGAATTTTTGCAGGTGCTACAACATCTTCTGCGCTGAACGCAATTGCGTTCGGACCAGTTAATGCTGCGTTTAATCCTGAAAGCTCAGCAGCATCTGCTGCACGGCGAGTCATAGAGTTTTTATATACCTTGAAGTCAACACCTGCATCACGAAGCTGCTTACGAAGTTCAGTTAATTCAGCAACAGTTAGTCCGCGGTAGTCAACAACAATTGTTGAAACACTAGCTTGTAACTTAGCTGTGATTTCATCAACGATTTGAATCTTTTGATTGATTGCGCTGCTCATCTTTACACCTCCTGTAGGTTCTCTACATTTATACCAGGCAAAGTAAAGCCTCCATATCAGTTCTCAGACATGGAGGCGCATACGGATAGCCGAAGATTTCAGCCGATTTATCGTATTACCTCGGCAGGAAATTAAGCTCTAATGAGCACCTGCTGTCTTCAGTACAAATGTTTATATTTTAAACAACAAAATAGATTATATAAAATGTATCTATATTTGTCAATTGGTAAAAAATTACTTAGCGTTAGCAGATGAAGGATCAACCTTCACTCCAGGTCCCATTGTTGAAGTAACAGTTACGTTCTTCATATATGTTCCCTTTGCAGCTGCAGGTTTAACTTTTAACATTGTTTCGAATACAGTATTGAAGTTCTCAACAAGTTTTTCGTTTTCGAAAGATGATTTACCGATTGGAACGTGGATATTTCCAGCTTTGTCAACACGGTATTCAACTTTACCTGCTTTGATTTCGCTAATCGCTCTTGTTACATCAAATGTAACTGTACCAGTTTTAGGGTTTGGCATTAAACCTTTTGGTCCTAATGTACGACCAAGCTTACCAACTTCACCCATCATATCAGGTGTAGCTACGATTACATCAAACTCAAACCAACCTTGTTGGATTTTGTTGATGTATTCTGCATCCCCAACATAATCTGCACCAGCAGCTTCTGCTTCTTTCACTTTTTCACCCTTTGCGAATACTAAAACGCGTTGAGTTTTACCAGTTCCATTTGGAAGTACAACTGCACCACGAATTTGTTGGTCCGCTTTCTTAGGGTCTACGCCTAAACGGAAAGCAACTTCTAATGTTGCATCAAATTTAGCAAAGTTTGTCTTCTTTGCAAGTTCAATTGCTTCAGCAACTGGGTAAGCTTTAGTGTTATCAACAAGCTTAGCAGCTTCTAAATACTTCTTACCTTTTTTAGCCATTTTTATTTCCTCCTAGATTGTGGTTTTAACGGAATAACCTCCCACGAATAAAGGTTGCGTAAGTAACGCAACCCCCTTCATTACAACAAAACAGTTTACATGGATTAATCTTCGATTGTGATACCCATGCTGCGTGCAGTACCTTCAACCATGCGCATTGCTGCTTCAACGCTTGCTGCGTTTAGGTCAGGCATTTTCTGTTCCGCAATCTCGCGTACTGTGTTACGCTTAACTGTTGCTACCTTATTACGGTTTGGTTCACCAGAACCAGACTGAATTCCAGCTGCTACTTTCAAAAGAACGGCAGCAGGAGGAGTTTTCGTAATAAATGTAAATGAACGGTCTTCAAACACCGTGATTTCAACAGGAATAATTAATCCAGCTTGATCAGCTGTACGAGCGTTAAATTCCTTACAGAATCCCATGATATTAACACCGGCTTGACCTAGTGCAGGACCAACTGGTGGTGCAGGGTTTGCTTTCCCAGCAGGAATTTGTAATTTAACAACTTTAATTACTTTTTTAGCCACGAGACACACCTCCTTAAAGTCCGTGATGTGGTAATAGGGTTTTACCCTCCCACTCAGGTATCTTTCTTTATATAAAGATAAAGATAAAGATTTTATCAAAAGTCTAGTCTCATTAAGAGACATACTGACCTATGAAATATTACCACTTTTTAAAAGTGATTTCAAGTTTTTTTCAATTATAACTTTTCAATTTGTGTAAATTCTAGTTCTACCGGGGTATCCCGGCCGAACATATTAACAAGAACTTTAAGTTTCGCCTTGTCTTTATCCATCTCTTCAACTGTTCCTGTAAAGTTCGTAAATGGTCCTTCCTTCACCCGAACAGTTTCACCAATTTCATAATTAACATCGATGCGCTTTTCTTCAACACCCATTCTTTTTAAAATAACCTGTACTTCTTCAGGTAGAAGAGGTGTTGGTTTCGAACCCGCTCCGGCAGAGCCAACAAAACCCGTTACACCAGGAGTATTCCGAACTACATACCAAGAATCGTCTGTCATCACGATTTCCACCAGAACATAACCCGGGAATACTTTTCGTTTAACGACTTTCGTTTTACCGTTTTTAATTTCTGTTTCTTCTTCTTCAGGAACGACCACTCTAAAGATTTTATCTGTCATACCCATCGATTCTACACGTTTTTCTAAATTTGCTTTTACTTTATTCTCATAACCTGAGTAAGTATGTAAAACATACCAGTTCTTTTCCATTCAAGAGGACTAAGCGTCCATCCCTCCCCGTACTTTTATAAACACGTTTTTGTCTAGCTTCAGCGCCTAGGGGCTCGGGTCATAAGCCAATCCGTCCAGAAGGTTAAAGAACAACCTTCTAGCCGGCTCGTCTTATGCCTGTCGCCCCTGGGAAAAAATGAACTGCTTTTTTCCTTGGACAAGGCGCTTACGCTTTTCGTTATTTAAACCAAATGAAAAAACCCGTTAAACGGGCTTTGAAAGAAAATTTCCTTTATTATTCACCATTATACCATGAAATACCTTTTGTTATTCAAGAATAACTCGAATCAATTCTGAAATCCCTAAATCTATAACACCAAAGAAAATAGCAAAAAAAGCAACTGTTGTGATAACTGTAATCGTATAGCGTGTTAGTTCTTTCCGTTTTGGCCAACTAACTTTTCTCATTTCACGGAATATATCACTGAAGAAATTCTTTAAGCGTTGCATATCTGTAACCCTCCAACTATCGGAATAACATTGCATGTATGACTGAAATTACTTTGTTTCTCTGTGGATTGTATGGGAGGCGCATGTTTTGCAATACTTTTTTAATTCTAACCGTTCAGATTGTGACGGGTTAGCATTCGTGGAATAATTACGTGAACCACAGTCAGCACATGCTAGAACAACCTTTTTACTCATAATGTGTCACCTTCAACATCCATCTTTATATCCATAAAAAGATAACACGACCCCTAATTATTGTCAACAACCCGTGTGAGCGGATTCAAAAGTTTGACAAAGTTTTCAATTTTACAAACTAAACTCTCTAATTTCTAAATACCGTTCTAATTTCCTTTTCACACGCTGCAGGGCATTATCAATTGACTTTACATGGCGGTTCAGTTCTTCTGATATTTCTTGATAGGATTGCCCGTCAAGGTATAATGCCAGAACCTTCCGTTCCAAATCACTTAATAATTCGGCCATTTTCACTTCGATATGATCAAACTCTTCTTGATTAATAATCAATTCCTCTGGATCCAACACCTTTGCACCCGATAAGACGTCCATTAATGTACGATCGGATTCTTCATCATAAATAGGCTTGTCCAAGGATACATAGGAATTTAGCGGTATATGCTTTTGTCTTGTTGCTGTTTTAATAGCAGTAATAATTTGCCGGGTGATACATAATTCTGCAAACGCTTTAAATGAAGTCAGCTTGTCCTCACGGAAATCACGTATAGCCTTATAAAGGCCAATCATTCCCTCCTGGACAATATCCTCTTTATCCGCTCCAATTAAGAAGTAGGACCTTGCCTTTGCACGTACAAAGTTACGATACTTGTGAATTAAATAATCTAATGCCTCACTATTTCCTTGGTGCACTAGATCCACCATTTCCTCGTCTTCCATTGAAAAAAATAGCTCGTTGCCTTTTTCCCCGAAGTCTGTACCCAATTAAGATCCCCTCCACCGAACAAGCATAGATAGTATTATTATACCGCCCGAAACTTATGGGTGCAACGCTTACTTTTCACCCCTGCGCCATTTTTCGAAAATTTCTGCAATCTCATTACTAATCGGTATTTTTGAGAATGGTCGTTCCTCTTGTATGTTTTTTACTTTTTTCTCTATTCCTTTTTCCACCAAGGACATCTCTATAAGTAACTCCCGCGCTGATTTCCTTAATGCTCCTTGTCCAAAAATAGCCCATTGCTCCGTAAAATCGGAGGTAGCTACATGAATTTGAGTCCTCCGATTATTTAAAGCAATGGCCATTTTTTCAATCCGTTCGTCAGCTGTTTCGTTTTCTTTTGTAAAAATAACCTCTACCTTATGGTTTTTATATTTTTTCTCGATACCCTGAACATAGTAGGCATCAAATACAATGATAACACGATAACCTGAAAAAGCCTGGTATTCTGCCATTCTCTCTATTAAGCGGTCTCTTGCAGCGGGCAAATCATGGTCTTTTAATGCCCTTAGCTCCGGCCATGCCCCAATAATGTTATATCCATCAACAAGCAATATATCCATTTCTATCCCTCTAGAGGATGCCGCCTGCGGTATACCTCATACATTAATATGGCTGCAGCAACGGACGCATTTAATGAAGTTACCTTTCCAGCCATCGGCAGGTTTATGAGAAAGTCACATTTATCTCGTATCAGCCTCCCCATACCTTTTCCTTCACTTCCAATCACAAGACCTAGTGGCATTGTACCATCCATTTGACGATAATCTTGTTTTCCACTGGCGTCAGTACCTGCAATCCAAATACCGCGCTCTTTTAATTCATCAATCGTTCTTGCCATGTTGGTTACACGGACAACCGGAATATGTTCGATTGCACCCGTTGAGGCTTTTGCCACTGTTGCCGTTAAACCAACCGCTCTTCTTTTTGGAATAATAATTCCATGGGCTCCCACTGCATCAGCTGTCCGCATGATCGATCCCAAATTGTGCGGGTCCTCAATTTCATCCAATAACAAAAAGAAAGGAGGCTCGTTACTCTTTTCTGCAGCTGTAAATAAATCATCCAGTTCTGCATATTGATAGGCAGCGACATAAGCTAGAACTCCTTGATGATTTTCATCCGATAGCTGATCAATTTTTTTCTTAGGGACATATTGGACAATTACATTTGCTTCCTTTGCTAATTGGATTAACTGCTGCATTTGACCACGCTGCGAAGATTCTGCAATTAATATTTTGTTAATGTCTCTTTCTGACCTAAGAGCCTCCATTACCGGATTTTTCCCAATGATATAATCCTTGTTCTCGTTCATTTGCTTGTTCCTCCTTTCTTTTCTTCAACAAATTCAAAGGACTTTAAGATCAGTTCTTCTAATCGTTCTATATCACCTGTCAAATATAAGAAACCCATTAGTGCTTCAAATGCGGTGCTGTAATGATACGTTTGAACATCTGTATTTTTCGGTACTGTACCTGATTTAGCATTACGCCCGCGTTTGACCACCGCTAACTCCTCTTCTGACAAGAGATTTTCATCCATCATCTTAAATAGTACCTGGCATTGAGCTTTAGCAGAAACATAGGTTGTTCCCTCGCGGTGGAGAAGGTTTGGCCTTACTCTCCCGCTTTGCAGGAGGTGACGTCTGACATACATCTCATATACAGCATCACCCATATAAGCCAGCGCAAGACTATTCAATTGATTGGCGTCTATTTTTTCTTGATAATCAAGCATGAATTAGCCTCTTTTCCATCTTGTTCCCTGCGGTGTATCTTCCAGAATAATATTCATTTCCTTTAATTGATCTCTTATCTGATCTGATAGCTGAAAATTACGGTCCTTACGAGCCTGGATCCTTTTTTCAATGAGGGCATCTATTTCTTCATCTAACATTTCCGCCGCTTCCAGTGTCAGACCCAAGACATTAAATAATTCATCAAATTGGTTTGTGAACGCATCAATTACTTCTACTGCTGTATTCTTTTCTAAAAGGTAGTAATTGGCGAGCTTCGAAAGGTCAAATAGAACGGAAATAGCTTTCGCTGTGTTGAAATCATCATCCATCGCTTTAATAAACTCTTCCTGTAAGGCTGTGATTTTGTCTAACCACTCCTGATTATCATTTGTTAGATTTGTACTCGATTCTTTCCGATGCTTTAGATTTTGATAAGAGGTAGTTAATCGTTCAAAGGCAGCCTTTGTACTTTCCAATAACTCTTCACTATAGTTGATTGGATTACGGTAATGAACAGATAGCATAAAGAATCGTAATACTTGTGGATTATGCTGCTTAATAATGTCATGAACAAGAACAAAGTTCCCAAGGGATTTTGACATTTTTTCATTGTCGATATTGATATAGCCATTGTGCATCCAGTAGCGTGCAAATGGTTTCCCAGAAAGCGCCTCTGACTGAGCAATCTCATTTTCATGGTGAGGGAAGGTTAAGTCTTGACCGCCTGCATGAATATCAATCGTCTCGCCTAGGTATTTCTTTGCCATTGCGGAGCACTCGATATGCCAGCCTGGCCGCCCAATTCCCCAAGGACTTTCCCAATAGATTTCTCCTTCTTTTGCCGCTTTCCATAAGGCAAAATCTAAATCATCTTGTTTCTTCTCTCCAACCTCAATCCTCGCACCTACCTGCAGGTCATCAATGGATTGATGAGACAGCTTTCCGTAACCATTAAACCTTCTTGTACGGAAGTAGACATCTCCTTCAGATTCATAGGCATAGCCCTTTTGGATGAGAGCATCAATAAATTCAATTATGATATCCATATTATCCATTACACGCGGATGGACATCGGCATGTTTGCACCCTAATGCTGTTACATCCTCAAAATATGCTTCAATAAAACGGTCAGCAACCGTTGGGACATCTACTCCAAGCTGATTGGCAGCACGGATTAATTTATCATCTACATCTGTAAAGTTAGATACATATTGAATGTCATACCCTCGATACTCAAAATAACGGCGAACCGTATCAAAAACAATTGCCGGTCTTGCGTTGCCGATATGAATATAGTTATAGACAGTCGGACCGCAAACATACATTTTTACTTTTCCTTCTTCGAGCGGGACAAATACTTCTTTTTTACGGGTTAGTGTATTATACAGCTGTATGGTCATTCATCTTTTTCCTTTCTTTCTTCAATTCATATAACTCATTTCTCAAATCAGCTAGTTCGTCTTGCAAATCTCTAATTCGGTCCGCAATAGGGTCTGGGAGATTACTATGGTCTAGATCCCTTGTAATTCGCTTTCCATTTTGAATAACTACCCTTCCAGGTACCCCGACAACCGTTGAATTTGGCGGTACTTCTTTTAAGACAACCGATCCTGCACCAATCTTGGAGTTTTCGCCTATCGTTATCGAACCCAGCACTTTTGCACCTGTTGCGATTAATGCATTATCCATAATGGTTGGATGACGTTTCCCTTTCTCTTTCCCCGTTCCTCCGAGTGTTACCCCTTGAAATACCGTAACGTTATCACCAATTTCACAAGTCTCCCCAATGACAACCCCCATACCATGGTCAATAAAGAATCTCCTGCCTATTTTTGCACCTGGATGGATTTCAATACCTGTGAAGAATCGACTTATTTGAGAAATGACCCGTGCAAAGAAATAAAACCTTCTGTTGAAAAATGCATGGGCAATGCGATGCGCCCAAATGGCATGTAATCCTGAATACGTTAAGATTACTTCAATGTGACTTCTTGCTGCAGGATCTTGTTCAAAAACAACCTCAATATCCTCCTTCATCCTTTTGAACATGTTCTCATTCCCCCCTAAATGTATGGATACGTTATGTGTAAAACAATCCCCATCTTTTCCCCATAAAATAAAAAACGCCCCTGTCTTAACGACAGAGACGCGTTCGGCGTGGTTCCACTCTGATTAGACCGGTAAGCTTATCTGCATGCAGCTTACATGGGTCTCACTCTACCTGTTAACGGAAGGGTTCCGCCCAAATCTACACAGATTTCATCTTTTCGAAATGGGACTCAGAGGTGCATGTTCAAACATGAGAGGCTTAAACCACTTTCAGCCGGTGATGGTTTTCTCTTTAAAGCATCATCTTCTACTTTTCCTCATCTACACTTTTTCATATAAAAAGTTTATTTCTTTTACTATATTACATTTTGGCTCCGATGTTAACCAATAATTTTTTGAATTCGCTTTAATACTTTTTCTTTTCCTAAAAGCTCAATCGCTTGGGGTAAATCTGGACCGTGAGTTTGACCTGAAACAGCTGCACGAATTGGCATAAACAGATTTTTTCCCTTTTGCCCAGTAGATTTTTGAACTGACTTCATTGCGCCCTTAATTTCGTCGGCTTTAAAGTGCTCCAGCTTTTCAAGCTCTTCGGAAAATGCCTTTAGGACTTGGGGTACGGTTTCCCCTGATAATACTTCCTTGGCGTCCTCTTCATATAATGCTTCCTCTATGAAGAACATATCCGATAATTCAACAATCTCTGCACCAAAGCTCATTTTTTCTTGTAAAAGCGAAACTAAGCTTTTTGTCCATTGCTGTTCCTCTTCTGTTATGTTCTCATTTAATCGTCCAGCTTTGACGAGATGTGGTAAGGAAACCTCATAAACTCGGTCTACGTCTACCTTTTTCATATATTGGTTGTTCATCCATGTAAGCTTTTGTGTATCAAATAAAGCTGGTGACTTTGATAAACGATTGGCATCGAATATCTTGATAAACTCCTCTTTCGAATAGAGTTCCTCTTCACCAGATGGAGACCATCCTAGTAATGTTATAAAATTAAATAGGGCTTCAGGCAAATATCCTAATTCTTCATATTGCTCGATGAATTGAATGATTGATTCATCACGTTTGCTTAATTTCTTTCTGCTTTCATTTACAATCAGTGTCATATGACCAAATATCGGCGGCTCCCAGCCCAATGCTTCATAAACCATTAGCTGCTTAGGGGTATTCGAAATATGGTCATCACCGCGAAGTACATGCGAAATTTTCATTAAGTGATCGTCGATGGTAACCGCAAAGTTATAAGTTGGTGTCCCATCCTTTTTAATGATTACCCAATCACCCATTCCTTCAGATTCAAAAGATACCGGTCCTTTTACCATATCATCAAATGTAAAAGTCTTTCCTTCTGGTACCAACATTCTTATACTTGGCTCACGGCCTTCACTCTCTAATTTGGCTCGTTCTTCAGCAGTTAGATGTCGGCACTTTCCAGAATACTGAGGAGTTTCGCCTCTCTCTGTTTGTGCTTCCCGCTCTGCTTCTATCTCTTCTTCTGTACAATAACATTTATAGGCATGGCCATTCTCTAGTAATTGATTGTAATAGGTTTGATAAATATCATTTCTTTCAGACTGTCGATATGGACCATATTCACCACCGACATCCACACTTTCATCCCAATCCATACCAAGCCATTTTAAATATTTTAATTGACTTTCTTCTCCGCCGGCAATATTTCTTTTTTTATCAGTATCCTCAATCCGGATAATAAATTTCCCGCCCTGATTGCGGGCAAACAAATAATTAAATAATGCTGTACGGGCATTTCCAATATGTAAATGTCCAGTTGGACTTGGAGCATACCTTACACGAACTTCACTTGACATCATTATGCCTCCTATTAGAAGAGCGGAAGCGCCTTGACCAGGGGCGACAGGCATAAGACGAGCCGGCTAGAAGGTTGCTCTTTAACCTTCTTGACGGATTGGCTTATGACCCGAGCCCCTAGGCGCTGCAGCTAGACATTTCTCTAAGTTTAATAACTACATCTGATTTATTTTATCATTGTGTATTTACGCAATAAAGATAAATTATATCTTTTTCAACAATACAACTACTTGTGAGGCAATCCCTTCACCACGGCCTGTAAAACCTAACTTCTCAGTTGTCGTTGCTTTTACATTGATTTGTTCAGGAGAAGCATTTAGTAATTCTGCAATTCGCTCTTTCATTTGCCCGATATAGGGTGCCATTTTTGGCTTCTGTGCAATAATAGTACAGTCTGCATTTACAAGCTCATATCCTTTGTCCTTCACAAGTTGCCATACATGTTCCAACAGCTTAGCAGAATCTGCATCTTTAAACTCCGGATCTGTATCTGGGAAATGCCTGCCTATATCACCTTCCCCAATCGCTCCAAGACATGCATCTGTTACGGTGTGCAATAATACATCTGCGTCTGAGTGACCTAGCAGCCCTTTTTCATAGGGGATCGTAATCCCTCCAATTATAAGCGGACGGTCTTCCGTTAATTGGTGTACGTCAAAGCCCTGACCAATTCGAAACATATTTAAAAACTCCCTTGTCTTTTCTTAACTATTGCTTCTGCAAAAAATAAATCTTCTTTGGTAGTAAGCTTGATATTATCATAATCCCCCTCAATCATGGTGACTGGATGAGAGATTCTCTCTACCAAACTTGAATCATCCGTGCCAATAAAAGAATCCTTCTCGGCCTGTTCATATGCCTTATACAATATGGAAAAACGAAAAGCTTGTGGGGTTTGAACAGCCCACAAGCTAGACCTTTCGACAGTTGCCATTACCAAATGATCACGTACTGTTTTCATGGTATCTTTCGCTGGCACTCCAATGATTGCTGCACCTGTTTGTTGTGCTGTTTCCAACAATCGGTGAATATGTTCCTTCAGAATAAAAGGTCGGGCGGCATCATGAACAAGAATAATTCCATCGGTCTCCACTGTTTTTAATGCATTATAAATGCTATCCTGACGTTCTTTTCCACCAGGAACTAATCTCAGCACCTTTTTCACCTGATGCTGCTTTAATAATAATTTAAATTCTACCTCATCCTGAGGGCTAATAGCTAAAATAATGCCCTCACATAACTCATCTTCATCGAACACCTTTAGAGAGTGAATGAGTACAGGCATGTTATTTAGTTCTAACAGAAGCTTATTTTTCCCCGCTCCCATCCTTTTCCCTTGGCCGGCTGCCGGGATAATGACTTGATAAGCCATAGAAAAACTCCAATCTGCTCTTTCTTATTGTCTAGCACTAGCGACTTGGTGCTTCCGCTATTTTGTCCGCCATTACAGTGCCTTCTCTAGTAATTTTGGTTTTGCAAATATCATTCTTCCTGCTGAAGTTTGAAGAACACTCGTAACTAGAACATCTATTCTTTTTCCGATATATTCTCTGCCCTCTTCCACTACAATCATGGTTCCATCATCAAGATACGCAACACCTTGGTGATATTCTTTTCCATCCTTGATTACCTGTACGGCTAACTCTTCTCCAGGCAGGACCACCGGTTTAACCGCATTGGCTAAATCATTGATATTTAAGACAGAGACGCTCTGTAATTCACATACCTTATTAAGATTAAAATCATTTGTTACAAGCATACCGTTCGTAATCTTGGCTAGTTTCACCAGCTTGCTGTCCACTTCTTGTATTTCATCAAAATCGCCTTCATAAATTTCAACTTTAATGGCAAGTTCCTTTTGAATTCGATTTAAGATATCCAATCCCCGTCTCCCTCTATTACGCTTAAGGACGTCAGAAGAATCAGCTATATGCTGTAATTCCTCAAGCACAAAACGAGGAATTACAATGGTTCCTTCTAAAAACCCTGTTTGGCAAATATCAGCCACTCGACCATCAATAATTACACTTGTATCTAGAATCTTCAGCGATTGCCCTTCAGCCTTTTCAGGATCTTCATCCCCAGATTTCTTTTTCCCTCGGCTGCCAAAAAGATTTAAAAACTCATCTCTTTTCTTAAATCCCACCTGAAAGCCTAAGTAACCAAATAATAATGTCAGTAAAATGGGAGCGACAGCATTTAGTATAGGTTCTTGAACTGCATTTAGAGCAAATCCGATTAAAAAGGCTACTAATAAGCCAAAGATTAATCCCATACTGCCAAAAATCACATCTGTTACCGGGATTTTTACCAGTGAATCTTCTGCCCATTTAATAAACTCAAGTACATAATCTACTGCCCAAAAAGTTATAAGATAAAAAATAATTGCACCTATAATAGCTGCTGCATATGAGTTACTGATTATTGGAATGTCATCAAAATTAATTAATTTTAGCAGTTGCGGAATTAACAATATTCCAAGCGTACCGCCAGTTATGAGAAAACATGCTTGCACAATACGTCTTAACATTCCTTCACCTCCTCTACTCATTATAAACATATTCCCAAAATTGAAACCTTTGTTTGTCGATTATTTTGTCAAAATGGTTAAAATAAATCGTTATAATTTTCACTTCATAGGGTAGCACTCGAGAAATCTTCTGTCAACAAATGGAAATTTAAAAAACTTATATTTGTCGCTCCGTATATAAGCGATCTTTAATTAACTTTAAGCCTTCCTTGATTTTTTTTGCGCGAATTTCTCCTATGCCTTCAACATCGTCTAAATTTTCAACACTTGCTGAGACGATTGCGGAAAACTCACTAAAGCTGTTAATGATATTTTCAATAATCACCATTGGAAGACGAGGTATTTTGTTCAAAATCCGATACCCACGAGGTTGTTTACTTTCATCTAACGGAATATATCCTTGATAACCCATTAGTTTTAAAATCGTAATATCATCTAATGATCCATTACTGGTGACTGTCTGCATTCGTTTAAGGACATCTCTTGCCTTTATATCCCTATCCAAAGCATAATCTTTAATAATAAGGGCTGTCTCTTCTTCTAGGTCCGTTAAAATTTCGTTCATTTGCAGACGAATCAGTCTGCCCTCAGTACCGAGCTCGTTTAAGTACGTAATCAGTTCATTTTTTATTCTTAACACCATTTCGAATCGGTGCAGAACAAGAAGAAAATCGTTATAGGTAACGGACTCCTCAAACTCTAAAATACTCAAATTTGCGATGCTTCTCTCGAGGACTGATTTATACTTTTCTAGCATTTGAATAGCCTGATTCGCCTTCGTTAGAATGACAGAAATATCTTTAAGTGCATACCGGAAATTTCCTTGATAGAGCGTGATTACATTTCTTCTTTGAGAAATAGCAATAACAAGTGCCTTTGTTTGTCTCGCTACCCTTTCAGCTGTACGATGCCTCATGCCCGTTTCCGAAGCAGGAATATCTGAATCAGGTGCAAGCTGAGCATTCGCAATTAAAATGGTATTCCCTGCTTCATTCAGGATAATTGCCCCATCCATCTTTGCTAACTCATATAGATAGCTTGGAGAAAACGGACAATTGATTTGGAAACCACCATCCACGATACTTTTAACCTTATCATTGTACCCAATTACAATCAGCCCGCCGGTATTTGCCCTAAGCACATTATCGATTCCTTCACGAATAGGTGTACCCGGGGCAATAAACTGTAAAACCTCGCTTACGGCTTGTTCACCCAGCTTTCTATTTTCCATCTACTACACTCCCAACGCTGCTTTTAAGGCTTCAGCTACAGTAGATACACCAATTAACTCTACACCTTTCGGAGATTGCCAGCCGCTCAAATTATTAGCAGGTAAAATGACACGTTCAAAGCCTAACTTTGCAGCCTCCTGAACGCGCTGTTCAATTCTAGAGACTCTTCTTACTTCACCAGTCAGCCCAACCTCACCGATAATACAATCTGTTGCCCTCGTAGGTTTATCTCGAAAGCTGGAAGCAATACTTACACAGATTGCTAAATCAATAGCAGGTTCATCTAATTTTACCCCGCCAGCCACCTTCAGGTATGCATCCTGATTCTGAAGCAGCATGCCCATTCGCTTTTCTAATACAGCCATTAACAATGGAACACGATTATGATCAATCCCTGTTGCCATTCTTCTTGGATTCCCAAAACTTGTTGGCGAGATTAAAGCTTGAATTTCAACAAGTACCGGACGTGTACCCTCCATGGAGGCTACCACCGTTGAACCCGCTGCACCTTGTGATCTTTCTTCAAGGAAAATCTCAGATGGGTTTGCCACTTCATCAAGCCCAAATTCCTTCATTTCAAAAATTCCCATTTCGTTTGTTGATCCAAAACGATTCTTTACCGCCCGCAGAATTCGATACGTATGGTGGCGTTCCCCTTCAAAATAAAGAACGGTATCTACCATATGCTCTAGTAGTCTTGGTCCGGCAATCGATCCTTCTTTTGTTACATGACCAACAATGAAAATAGCAATCCCATTTGTTTTCCCTATTCTCATTAACTCAGAGGTACACTCGCGAACCTGTGAAACGCTGCCTGGCGCAGAAGTTACTTCCGGATGAAACACAGTTTGTATAGAATCAATAATAACAAAGCTGGGGCTCGTACTTTCAATATTTCGGTTTATTTCTTCTAAATTGGTTTCAGAATACACAAGCAGGTTTTCAGACTGGACTCCCAGCCTTTCCGCACGGAGCTTCGTTTGTCTCAAGGATTCCTCGCCGGATATGTATAAGACTTTATTCCCTTTATTCGCCAGTTGAGATGATACTTGCAGAAGCAGGGTTGATTTACCGATACCAGGGTCACCACCAATTAATACCAGTGAACCCTTTACCACTCCACCGCCTAATACACGATTAAGTTCTTGTAAGTCGGTAAGAATCCTAGGTTCAGACAGGGATTCAACTGCTGTAATAGGGGTTGGCTTGGAGAGGATTGTAGAACCTCCCTGAGAATGAGCAAAGGCACCCCTTCTATTTCCACCTGTTACCTCCACTTCCTCCACCATTTTGTTCCATTGCCCGCATCCAGGGCATTTTCCCATCCATTTAGGAGATTCATACCCGCACTCCTGACACATGAACTTCGTTTTGCGTTTGGCCATTTCTATCTTCTCCTACTCTAAATACAAGGCTCTTTTCTTATATTATTACTATTTAAACAAAATTTAATGTTTGTACTTAATTCCTGCAGAAAATAGCATTTTTTGAAAGAGCTGCAAAATTTATTCAAAAGCACAAATAACTATTTTCACGTTAAAATCGGCTTTAAGATTTTAACAATAATCTACGAAAACAGCCAAATATAAAAAGAGGTACACGGTCAAACTTGTTTCGTGTACCCCTTTAGTTTTTCTTAAAAGTCAGTAATGGTTATTTAGTTAGAGTAGTTTTCTCAGCAGTTCTAACTAAGAATTCACCATTATCCACATCAACTATAACATGCTGACCTGTTAAAACTGTACCTCTGAGCAATTCTTCAGAGAGACGGTCTTCAATATGCTTCTGAATAGCCCTGCGTAATGGGCGGGCACCGTATTCTGGGTCGTAGCCCTCAATCGATATTTTATCCTTAGCAGCTTCCGTAAGCTCTAAAGATATATTTTGCTCTTGGAGACGTTTCACAAGCTGGTCAGATAACAGTGTAACAATTTCTCCAAGATGCTTTTTCTCTAAAGCATGGAAGACAATAATTTCATCAATACGGTTTAAGAATTCTGGACGGAAGGCCTTTTTCAATTCTTCCATTACTTTTCCCTTCATATCCTTATAATTCTGTTCTCCATCTTGAATATTAAAACCAACATACTTATTACGTTTTAATGCTTCGGCTCCTACGTTGGAGGTCATGATCAGAACGGTATTACGGAAATCAACGGTTCTTCCTTTAGAATCCGTTAAGCGACCGTCTTCTAGAACTTGTAATAAAATATTAAATACATCAGGGTGTGCCTTTTCAATTTCATCGAGCAGGATAACGGAATACGGCTTTCTTCTTACCTTCTCCGTTAGTTGACCACCTTCTTCATAACCAACATACCCTGGAGGAGATCCAACCAGTCTGGATGTAGAATGCTTTTCCATGTACTCCGACATATCGATTCGAATCATGGCATCCTCATCACCAAACATGGCTTCAGCAAGTGCTCGAGCTAACTCAGTTTTACCTACACCAGTAGGGCCAAGGAAAACAAAAGAACCAATTGGGCGTTTTGGATCCTTTAAACCTGCCCTTGCACGACGAACCGCTTTGGCAACAGCCTTAACCGCTTCCTCCTGACCAATGACTCGGGAATGAAGAATTTCTTCTAAATTAAGTAATTTTGCGGTTTCTGTTTGAGCTAGCTTAGAGACAGGTATTCCGGTCCAGCTTGCAACAACACTCGCAATATCCTCAACTGTAACTTCACTGTTTTCTTTCCCTTGCTTTTCTTTCCATGTCTTCTTCGTTTCTTCCAACTGCTCACGTAGGCGCTGTTCTGTATCCCTCAAGGACGCTGCTTTTTCAAATTCTTGGCTTTGAACAGCAGAATCTTTCTCCTTACGAACTTCATCAAGCTTCACTTCTAATTCTTTCAAATTTGGCGGTGTTGTATAAGAACGTAAACGGACTTTTGACCCAGCTTCATCAATTAAGTCGATTGCTTTATCTGGGAGAAAACGGTCAGAAATATAGCGGTCAGACAGCTTTACCGCTGCTTCAATAGCCTCATCTGTAATGGAAACACGGTGATGCGCTTCATAACGATCTCGAAGACCTTCTAGTATTCTGACCGACTCCTCAGCTGTTGGCTCATCCACACGAATTGGCTGGAAGCGGCGTTCTAGTGCGGCATCTTTTTCAATATACTTACGATATTCATCCAGCGTAGTGGCTCCAATACATTGAAGCTCGCCACGTGCTAGGGATGGCTTTAAGATGTTAGAAGCGTCAATCGCACCTTCTGCTCCACCTGCTCCAATTAATGTGTGCAATTCATCGATAAAAAGAATGATATTGCCAGCCTGGCGAATTTCATCCATAACCTTTTTCAAACGATCTTCAAATTCTCCACGATATTTGGTACCAGCTACAACTGTTCCCATATCTAATGTCATAACTCGCTTATCACGAAGAATCTCTGGAACCTCGTTATTCACAATTTGTTGTGCAAGTCCTTCAGCAATAGCTGTTTTACCGACACCTGGTTCACCAATTAAAACTGGGTTGTTTTTTGTACGACGGCTTAACACTTCAATAACACGCTGAATTTCTTTACTTCTTCCAATGACAGGGTCCAAGCTTCCTTCTCTAGCGATTGACGTTAAATCTCTAGCTAGACTGTCGAGAGTTGGAGTATTTGCGCTGACTGAGGTCCCTCCCTGATGTCCGCCAGATTCATTACTGCCTAGCAATTGAAGTACCTGTTGACGTGCTTTATTCAAACTTACTCCTAGGTTATTAAGAACTCTTGCTGCTACACCTTCTCCTTCACGGATTAAGCCAAGGAGAATATGCTCTGTACCAACATAAGAATGTCCTAATTTTCTAGCCTCATCCATAGATAATTCAATAACCTTTTTCGCTCTAGGTGTGTAGTGGATCGTTTGGGATGCTTCCTGGCCCTTTCCGATTAACGATTCTACTTCCTTTTGAATTTTCTCAGAACCTAGTCCAAGCCCATAAAGCGCTTTTGCAGCAATGCCTTCTCCCTCACGGACTAAACCTAATAAAATATGCTCAGTTCCAATATTGTTGTGTCCTAGTCTAATTGCTTCCTCTTGTGCTAAAGCTAATACCTTTTGAGCTCTCTCAGTAAAACGGCCAAACATCATATTCCATTCCTCCTCACCTTTTATCTTGCTCCATTTTTAGTCGTTCTCGAATTAGGGCTGCTCGTCTTATATCTCTTTCATTTGGTCTTAAATGCCCGCCTGCGTATTGCTGCAGGAATCCTGGCTGCGTTAAAATCATTAATTCATTTAAAATATTCTTAGGGAGATTATCAATGTATCCCATATCAATACCTAAGCGAAGATCAGATAAGCACTTTGCAGCCTCTTTGGTTTCAATGATCCTGCTATTGGATAACACACCATAAGATCGGAATACTCTATCTTCTAATTGTATGTTCGAAGTTTTGCGTAATGCTTCACGTGCAGACCTTTCTTGTGAAATTAACTGGCTTACAACACCTTTTAGGTCACGGCAAATATCTTCCTCTGACTTTCCTAATGTAATTTGATTGGAGATTTGAAATATATTGCCGAGCGCTTCACTCCCCTCACCATAGATCCCTCTTACAACCAATCCCAGCTGATTAATGGCCGGAATGATACGATTTATTTGCTGGGTCAAAATAAGCCCTGGCAAATGCATCATGACTGAAGCTCGGAGACCGGTACCTACATTCGTAGGGCAGCTTGTAAGATATCCGTGCTTCTCATCAAAACCAAAGTGAATAAAACTCTCAAGCCAATCGTCCAATTCATTTGCTGCGGCCAAAGCCTCTGTTAATTGCAGTCCTGGAAATAAACATTGAATGCGGATATGATCCTCTTCATTAATCATAATACTAACTTCTTCATTTTCGGTTAAAAGAACTGCACCATATGGTGAATCCTCTGCTAAATTTGGACTAATCAAATGCTTTTCTACTAACACCCTTTTTTGTAAAGGCTGTAATTCATCAATTTTTAGTAATTCCATTTGCCCAAACTTTGAAAAATTTGATTCACGGAGTATTTCTTCCATCCTTAAAATAATGGATTGTGCTTCTTCGTGGGAAAATAATGTTGGAAATTTTACATTCTCAAAGTTTCGGGCTAAACGGATTCGGGAACTAAGGACAATATCTGAATCAGGTCCCTCCTCGCTCATCCATGAGCTGACTGCTTGACTAATAAAGCGTTCAAGCGACACGTTATTCCCCTCCCTTATTGCTGCCCGGTAATTCTTTTTCAAGTGTTCGGATTTCGTCTCGGATCTGAGCAGCTTTCTCAAATTCTTCTTGTTGGATTAATTCTTTTAGTTCACTTTTTAGATTTTCTACTTGTTTTTTTAGGTGAATACCTCCACCTATTCTTTTCGGTATTTTACCGCTATGTGACCAATTCCCGCTGTGAAGTCTCTTTAAAACTGGCGGAAGCTGCTCATGAAATGTCTCATAACAATGGGCACATCCGAAACGCCCCACTTTGATGAATTGCGGAAAGGTCATCGAACATACATTACACTGGAGAATTTCTTCCTGATGGAACGTATTTTGATTTTGCTTTTGAACAGTAGTATCTATATTTAATAGACCTGCTAATAGGTTATTAAAAGTAAAACCAGATCCTCCAGTAATCATAAACATCTCGCCCTTTTCATGGGCACACTTTTCGCAAAGATTAACTTCCGTTTTTTCACCGTTGATGATTTTTGTAAAATGCAGTGCAGCAGGCCTTTGATTACATTCCTGGCAAATCATTTTTTATTTCACCTCTCTAGCTGGTATATATTATTTATATTTCAATGATGTTAACATTGCTTTTAACATTCTAGCTCTAAGTTCATCTCGGAATGGAAGATCAATATATAAGACTGAACGATCAATAACACTTAACATAATTTTCGCTTCTCTTTTTGTGATTATCTCCTCATGGACTAGTCTATAGATAACATCTTCTGCCGTAGACTGTGCAATACGATTATCAAAGAGTGATAGTAAATGATCGATTACGTCAACTAAATCATGTGACTGAACCTTCATAATTCGAATATATCCGCCTCCCCCGCGTTTACTTTCTACGATATATCCTCGTTCAATGGTAAAGCGTGTATTAATGACATAATTGATTTGTGAAGGAACACATTGAAATTTATCAGCAATTTCACTGCGCTTTATTTCAACATGCTCTTGCTCACTCATTTCTAGCACTTGCTTCAAATACTTTTCGATAATATCGGAGATGTTCCTCATCTTCCCACCTCCTTCATCTGACTTTGACTATCTTTGACTTTAATTATACTGAAAATTTTATGTAGTTGCAAACAACTGCTACTAATGATTTTCTCCATATTTCGCGTGTGTGAAACCTGTTAAATTAGTTTTTAGGTAATTTGTAGGGGGTGGAGGAGCTTTGTGGCTTTTGATTCCCTTTATCGTGGGAGAATTAAGCTTGAGGGAATCAAAGAGTGGCTTGGTTCCCTTTATCGTGGGAAAATCAGGTTTGAGGGAATCAAAGAGTTGGCTTGGTTCTCTCTATCGTGGGGAAAATCAGGTTTGAGGGAATCAAAGAGTTGGCTTGGTTCCCTCTATCGTAGGAAAGTCAGGTTTGAGGGAATCAAAGAGTTGGCTTGGTTCCCTCTCTCGTGGGAAAATCAGGTTTGAGGGAATCACATTGGGGTTCTGATTCCCTCAAACCTTAATTATGACCTCTTTTGGAAATCAGATTACATAATTCTCCGACTATCGTTCCCCTTTTCAATAAAAATGCCCCCGCACGGGCACGAATAGCCAGCTTTTGTTACCTCTTTTTAGTAAAACACCACCGCATGGGCACGAATAACCAACATTCGTTCCTCTTTTTAGTAAAACACCATCATACGGGCATGAATCTTCTATAACTATTCTGTCTCCACCCTTTAAACATCCAAATAACACAAAAAAACACAACCCTAATCAGGTTGTGCTTCATTTGCCTGGCAACGTCCTAC
>NZ_JBALNB010000020.1:45227-93027 GCF_036962345.1 Neobacillus vireti | reverse complement strand
TAGGCTGTGGTTTGTTGCGGTTAACTGATATTAGTTGCGCATAGGCTGGGGTTTGTTGCGGATAACAGAAAAAAACAGCAGATGCATTCTGCTGTTTTGAGTTATTTAACGGATGCCTAATGCAATTTTCGCATAACGTGACATCATTTCCTTATTCCATGGCGGGTTAAAAACAATATTAACCTCTACATCCTTTATTTCCGGAATATCAGCTAACGCTCTTTTCACTTGGTCGACAATGGTTCCTGCAAGAGGACAGCCCATTGAGGTGAGCGTCATCGTAATCGTTACTACTCCTTCATCATCCATCTCTGCGTCATACACCAATCCTAAATTGACAATATCCACGCCTAATTCTGGATCGATTACCAATTCTAATGCACCCATAATATTTTCTTTTAAATCTTCATTCATTACTCATACACTCCTCTATATTAAGTTAATAAATGTTTCTCGAGCCACGAAACCGCAGCTTGTAAACCTTCCCTGCTGACCTTATGATCCGCATTTTCATCACTTATGAAGTGAAGATTGGCTGGTGTTTCCTCATAATCATCCTTAACGGATTGATAAAACTGGTAGGTTAAATGAAAGGGAACAATTGGATCTTTTTTTCCGTGCCAAAATAATAATGGCCGATTCCCAAGCTTCTCCGGTTGAAGGCTCAAGTCAAATTGGCGAAGAAACGATAACTGCTCTTCAATCTGTTCCTTCGTGAATGAAAGTCCAATACCGAGTCTCTGCATTTGTTCTATTTGCCAATGTAGATATTCCTCATAAGCGGGCATTCCCATTAAGCTGACTGCAGCTTTAATCCATTTATATTTGGTTAATGCCCCCAATGTAACTATACCACCCATTGAAGTTCCCGCAAGTCCAATTTGCTCCTGGTCAGCTAATCCCTCATTAACATAGTATTCCTTATAATCGTTCAATTCATGGATGGTCTTAATAACAATTTCCCAAAAATGTTTGTATAGCGCGTTCTCAGATAAACCTTGTTCCCTTTCACCATGGTAAATTGCCTCTGGTAATATGACTCGAAATCCCTTTTCCGCTAATAAATAGGCATAATGAAGATTATGCTCCTTTGCACTGGTAAATCCATGGTTAAAAATGATGAACGGAAGTTTTTCTTGTTGGTCATTTTTATTTACTATATGTAGATAAGGGTTATTTTTCAGCCAACTTTTTTCAACGATAATCACTAAGGCAGGACCTCCTTTATACATAAATTCAAATTCTTATGAAGTGAATTTTTTTACAGGTATGGTATAAAATTGTTAACATAGTATCTATACAAATTTGATTTTCAACAAAATAAGAAATTCATAGTTGTAGTGTATCATTACATTCTTCAATTTTCTAAAGCTAAGCCTTATTGTATAAAAAACTATCAAAGAAGGAGTCAATATGGCGGAAAAACATTTAATTGCATTGGATTTAGATGGGACTTTATTAAAAGATGATAAAACCATTTCTACAAAAACAAAAAACGTTTTAAGTAAAGCAAGAGAAGAAGGACATGTGGTAATGATTGCAACGGGCAGACCATTTCGCTCGAGTGAACCGTATTATCGTGAGCTCCAATTAGATACTCCAATTGTAAATTTTAATGGTGCTTTTATGCATCACCCACTTGATTCAAGCTGGGGATATTATCATGATCCTTTAGATATTAAAGTCGCAAAGGACATTGTGGAAGCGTGCCGTTCTTTTCAATTTCACAACATCATTGCAGAAGTCATTGATGAAGTTTATTTTCACTATCATGACGAAAAACTTTTAGATATTTTCGGTATGGGCAATCCATTCATAACGACAGGAGATCTTCGTGACTACTTAAAAGATTCTCCAACAAGTTTGTTAATCCATACTGAAGAAGATGATCTAAAGCAAATACGCCGGCATTTGTCAGACGTTCATGCTGAAGTAATTGACCATCGAAGCTGGGCGGCACCATGGCATGTCATTGAAATTATCAAAATTGGCTTAAGTAAGGCTGTTGGGTTAAAAAAAGCCTCAGATTATTTTAATATTCCTCCTGAAAGGATCATTGCTTTTGGAGATGAAGATAATGATCTAGAGATGCTTGAGTATGCTGGGCGCGGCATCGCAATGGGTAATGCCATTGACAAAGTTAAAAGTATTGCGAACGAGGTAACCCTGACGAATGAAGAAGACGGCATTGCCGTATATTTGTCAGATTTGTTAAACTTAAAGTAATAGATGGTATTTCACCAGACTTTACCTAAATGAATTCCTCTTATTAGAGCATACTATTTTTGTGAGGCACTTTCGCTGCTTCATACCAAGCTCACCAAATTGGAGGGATTGCAATGGGTAAACGAAACAAATCGAAACGCTTTGTCCAGCAAGGTGTGGATACCGTAAGTAAACACGCTGAACGTATTCCTTACCACATGACTTACGCTGAAGCGGAAGCCCAGAAAATGTCCAATGTGCGTGACTCCTCGCTTGGAGGGATATAACGATGGGAAACCAGTTATTCCAAGAAGCAAGAAGATTTGTTGAGATGGCGAAAACGGCCGACCCTGCTGAACGGAGTTCTGCGGTTTCGATAGCAAAGAACGCCTTAAGTTCTGCTTTCGCTAATTCTACCTTTGCGGAACAGCGTCAGCTCCAAGAAATGCAAAATGAGCTTGAACAAATTCAATAATAGAAAAGCTGGCACGTTACACTTTCGTGCCAGCTTTTCTATTTTAGCTTTACCAAACCTATTCACGCCGAAAGAAACCATAGATTCCTGTTGTCTGAAGGATATTCGTAAATGCATTAGGATCAACTTCTTTAATAATTCTCTCTAGATCAAATAGCTCGTACCTGGTAATAACGATCATCAGCATGTCTCTTGATTCATTTGAAAATGCCCCCTTCGCTGGAACCATCGTGATTCCCCTTACAAGCTTCGAATGAATAGCTGTTTTTAATTCTTCTGCTTTTTTCGTAATAATCATGGCCGTTAATTTTGCATGCCTTGTATGGATGGCGTCAATTACCCTCGTGGTAGCATACAAAGATACGATTGTATAAAGTGCTTTTTCCCATCCATATAGAAAACCGGCTGTAATAATAATTAGTGAATTTAAAGTAAAGATGTAGTTACCAATCGGCCTATCCTTCATCCTAGATAAAACCATGGCAATGATGTCTAAGCCGCCCGTGGATGCCCCCCATTTTAACGTTAAGCCGACACCAACCGCTAATATCACCCCGCCAAAGACTGAATTTAGGAGGATATCTTTAGATACCTGTGTAATCGGGATCATTTCTAAGAAAAAAGAGGATAGGACAACACTTAGAAAACTATAAACAGTAAATGATTTTCCAACCTTAAACCAGCCCAAAATCGCTACAGGAATATTTAACAGTAACAATAAAATACCCATTGAAATTGTAAAAGGCGTTTGATCAGTTAAAACTTTTGAAAGCAATTGGGCGATTCCTGTAAAACCGCTAGAGTAAACATTTGCCGGTACTAAAAAGAAGTTAATTGCCAGGGCGTTAAGAAATGCACCAACAATAACGATTACTATTTTTTTGGTTTGGAGCCATAACAAAAGCACCATCTCCTCATATATTTTGAAATATAGATAATTGTTTTTTTACCCTGAAACCGATAAACTGAAACTAACTATATTGCTTGAAAGCAGGTGAGCTTCATGCCGGTACAAATACTAGCTGACAGCGCATGCGATTTACCAAAAGATTTTTACTTAGAGCATAACGTGACCTTATTTCCATTAAAGGTTCAGGTTAATGGCCAAGAATATGAAGATGTTAAAACCATTGATCCAAAAACAGTCTATGACGCCATTCGTGGTGGAGATATTCCTAAAACATCACAGGTTTCTCCTTTATTATTTGAGGAAATCTTTACAAAAATGGCTGAAAATAATGAAGATGGAATATATATTGCGTTCTCTTCTGAATTATCTGGTACATATCAGACTTCTGTTATGATTCTTGACCAAGTAAAGGAAAAATATCCAAACTTTAATTTAACAATTGTTGATACTAAGTGTGCCTCACTTGGGTTCGGACTAGTCGTAAGAGAAGCTGCACGGCTTGCTGCAGAAGATGCCTCAAAGGAAGAAATACTTAAAGATGTGGTATTCCGAAGTCAGCATATGGAACAGATTTTTACAGTTGATGACTTAGATTATTTAGCCAAGGGCGGACGTGTCTCGAAAGCTTCAGCCTTTCTGGGTAGCCTACTAAATATCAAGCCAATCCTAAATGTCGAAGATGGCAAACTGGTTCCAATCGAGAAAATACGAGGAAAAAAGAAGGTTTATCGACGTTTGATTGAACTAATGAAGGAGCGCGGTGAAGATTTTGGTGACCAAGTGATCGGGATCAGCCATGCTGATACAAAGGAGACGGTTGAAGTGGTCAAAGCGTTAATCGAGGAAGAATTACAGCCAAGAGAAACGTATGTAACGAATATCGGCTCTGCAGTCGGAGCCCACACAGGACCTGGGGCCATCGCAATTTTCTTTCTGAGTAAATCGCCTTCATAAATAAAACAAAGCAGGGAATTCCCCGCTTTGTTTTATTTATGATCTGTCTTTTTTGAATATTGATTTTTACCCGCTTGACGATTTTTCTCTCGCATCATGTTTTTTTCGTGTCTTAATGCATTATTGTCTTGTGCTTTTTTATCGTTATCTGATGTATGCGGCATAAAGATACTCCTTTCAAAATTCCTTCAGTGTATAGTGTCCGTCATTTCAAATAGGAGTATGTATAGGAAAATTAATCCTTTTTCAGGTACGTCCAGCTTCCTTCCTGGTACACTCTGCCGTCTTTCATAAGTTTACCGAGTGCGCGCTTAAATGCTCCCTTACTTAACTGGAAGCGTTCTTGGATTTCCTCAGGCATACTCTTGTCATTAAAAGGCATTGCACCATTTCTGCTCATTAAATAATCAAAAATACGTTCCGCATCAAGGTCCAGGGATTCCTGTTTTCTAGCAAGTAAAGAAACATTTACTGTTCCATCTTCTTTGACATCAACAATCCGACCTTCCACCATTTGCCCTAACCGCGGCTCTTTTTGTCTTTGTGATTCATGGATGAATCCTTTAAAGCCCTCAATGGTATAAATCCAGCTTCCCACCTTTGCAGTCCGGTAGATATGCCCCTGTATATTCTTGTTAAAATCCTTCCTCGTTGCATTGGTTGATATTGACTCTATTACCGGGTCTGTTGCAAGCTTTGCATATAATAGATAATTGTTATTCACCCTTAAGGTAACATAAACCAAATCGCCTTCCCTAGGCCAGACTGATTTATGGACTGGGAGATCGTCAATTCCTAATAATAGATCCTTTTTAATTCCAATGTCCAAAAATACACCTACATGAGGATTGGTATCCACCACTTTAAGCCAGGCATATTTGCCAATCGCAATTTCGGGTATGGTTGTAGACGCAGATGTTCTTCCTTCAGAATCAACATACAAAAACACCTCGACCGTTTCGTCTTCTTCATATTCTCGGTCCGCTTCATTTATATGCAATAAAACATCTTCATTTCCATCCGTTAAAAAATACCCAAAATCGGCTTTTCGTGCCACCGTTAAGGTAACGGTTTGACCAATAAGTTCTTGTAATGACATGTTAACTCACCTTTTCTCTCCTATTGTTATCCATAGGGTTGTTTGACTTGCTATATTTTACTATAATGTAGGCATAAAGGGAAACATTAGCAGAAATGAAAATAACCGTTATTAAACATATACAGGAGGTATTATTACTATGGCCAAAGACGAATCTTTTGATATCGTATCCAAAGTGGAATTTACTGAAGTCACAAATGCAATTACCGCAACGATGAAGGAAATTAAAACTCGTTACGATTTTAAAGGAAGCAAAAGTGAAGTTACACTAGATAAAGAAGAGCTTGTTTTAGTTTCAGATGATGAATTTAAAATGGATCAGCTGAAAGACGTTTTGCTCGGCAGGTTAATCAAAAGAGGTGTTCCTGTTAAGAATCTGGATTATGGCAAAATGGAAAAATCCTCTGGAGGGACCGTCCGCCAAAGAGCTAAACTTGTTCAAGGGATCGATAAAGAAAATGCTAAGAAAATTAACACGATTATTAAAAACAGCGGACTTAAGGTGAAGAGCCAAATTCAAGATGACCAAGTACGCGTAAGCGGTAAAAACCGTGATGATCTTCAAAAGATTATTTCCTTGGTTCGCGAGGCTGATCTAACAGTCGATGTTCAATTTATTAACTATCGATAAAACATATTTACTGGGTGAAAGAAAAATTTCTTTTCACCTTTTTTATTTTCTCATATTTTCGTTCATTTACCTCAAACTAAAATGGTAAATAACCTTGGAGGTAACATGAATGTCAAATAACCAACAACAGCAAAAAAAGACTTTTCCACCACAGCATCAAAATCATCAGCCTGGTATCGAAAGTGAAATGAAACCGCTTCCTCTCTCAGTCAATTCCAACTATAAAAGTGCAGGGAAATTAGCTGGTAAAACTGCGCTTATCACTGGAGGAGATAGTGGTATAGGAAAATCTGTTGCCATCTATTTTGCAAAAGAGGGCGCAGATGTTGCCATTGTTTATTTAGAAGAACATCAAGATGCGGAGGAAACAAAATCTCTCATTGAAGCAGAAGGGCGTAAATGCCTGCTCATTTCCGGTGACATAGGTAATGAAGATTTTTGTAAGGAAAGTGTTCATAAAGCAATCGAACAGTTTGGTAAGATTGATGTTTTAGTAAATAATGCAGCTGAACAGCACCCGCAGCAAAGTCTGTTAGATATTACCTCAGCACAACTTGAAAAAACGTTTCGGACCAATATATTCTCATACTTTTATATGTCTAAAATGGTCCTGCCACACCTAAAACAAGGTGCGGCGATTATCAATACGGCTTCCGTTACTGCTTATGCCGGCAATGAGCAATTATTAGATTATTCTGCCACAAAAGGTGCAATCGTAACCTTTACTCGTTCCCTGGCAAAATCACTGGCACAGAAAGGTATACGAGTAAACGGCGTTGCACCTGGCCCTATTTGGACACCCCTGATTCCCTCTACCTTTAACGAAGACCAAGTGGCAAGCTTTGGGTCAAATACACCGATGGGCAGAGCCGGGCAGCCATTTGAACTTGCTCCGTGCTATGTATATCTGGCATCCGATGATTCCTCCTATGTAAGTGGACAAATCCTTCATGTCAACGGCGGAGAAATTATAAATGGGTAATCAATGAATATAAAAAGGCGTTACTTCGATATGGAAGTAACGCCTTTTTATAAAGTTTACTTCCTTCTTTTCCTAATCTTTACTATAAAAATAGTGAACAAGACATAAACAACGATTAGTGATCCGATTAGCGGCAGATTAATTCCGCTTTTCTTGGCTAATACATAAACCTCGGCTTCATCTCTATCTATAATGAGGTCGTATCGATTATCCTTACTCCGAACCAGGTCACCTTTTAACAGCCCACGCAGTTCTTTTCCACCTTCAATTTGGTCATTATTTAAGGTGATGCTTTGAGATTCGCTAGTATTATTAATAGCAATAATAGCTGTTTCATCTTGGTAGACACGTTTGTATACGGCCATTCCATCTTTTTCATAAAGCATTTCCATGCTTCCTCTCGTTAACGAAGGAAGTTGGTTTCTTAATTCACCAAGCTTTGTAATATAGTCAATCAGCTCTTTTTCTGTTCGAAAATTCATAGGCTGACGATTATCAGGAATTTCTCCTCCGTTTAATGCAATTTCACTCCCATAAAAGACTACTGGGAGTCCAGGAGTTGAATACATATAGGTTAAAGCCGTCTTCCACCGTGCCCCTGGAAAATGTTTATTCTTAACGATATCACGCGTAAAGCGAGTAGTCATTTCATTGTCAAAAAATACTGGCTGCAACTCGGGCTTATCAACCTCATTATCTTCCAGTCCGCTAAATGATTGATTGACATCAGCAAAGGCATTTCTCAAATTCTCACTATATTGATAATCAGTAATGCTGTCGATTCCAGTACTTTTATAAATATTAAGATCAACCTTACTATTAGTGGAGGTTATCCCTAATAGGAAAAAGTTTTCTTTTTCCTTTTTTACTTCTTTTGAAAATTCGCTCCAAAATGTCTCAGGTACAAAATTTATTTCCGGAAGACTATATCCGTCGATATCGGTTTCATTTATCCACCACTTTGCAGCGTCTAACAAGTAATTTTTGACTTCAGGGTTATCCTGATTAAGATCAGGCAGATCGTTTATCCAGGCATTTTCTAGTTCGTCCTGATCTTTTAAATCATGAATATCCCGTTTCTCATTAAACCAGTCTTGTTTCGTTTTATCCGTAACCCATGGGTGTTCTTTAGAAACATTATTGGTTACAAAATCGATAATAACCTTCATATCACGTTGATGTGCTTCTTGAACCAACTTCCTGAATGTTTTGAGTGATCCAAAATGCTCATCCGTCTTATAAAAATCATTCACCCAATATCCATGGTATCCACCATCCGTATTATCAACGATTGATGTGAGTCGGATTGCTGTAAAGCCCATTTCCTTTATGTAATCAAGCTTGTCCATAACCCCTTGAAAATCTCCGCCATTATAGGCTAAAGGGTCTTGCGTATTCACATCGATATCATTCTTTGTATTGGCATCAAAAAAACGATCGACCATAATCGAATAAATGGTTTCATCCTGCCATTTACGGTCTTCTTTCTCCATTTCAGCCTGTACTGGCAGTGATGTGATAACCAAAAAACAGATTAAAATAAGTGTCATTAAGGTTTTTCTCATGTTCAATCCCCTTCCATACACTCATTTTAATCTAATAATGTTGTGAATCCAACTATTATCGTTTATCATTTTACTATATTAATATTGTAATCTTTAAACCAAATATCAAGTTGAATAAAGTAAGCTAAAAGCTGCGGGCCTGACATCAACTGTCCAAACCATGGCTCTTTGAACGAATTACCCCCAGATTCCACTAGTTTATTTAGTAGATCATGATTGAATAACTCATATAGTACAGATGCCTTATCTCCTAGTATCTTCCTTAATTGTTGTTGAACTGCTAGTGTATATTCTGGATGATGGGTTTTTGGATATGGACTTTTCTTTCGATACAGAACTTCCTCTGGAAGAATCCCTTCAAACGCTTTTCTCAATATCCCCTTTTCTCTGCCGTGAACCATTTTAATATCCCACGGGATATTCCAAACGTATTCAACAAGTCGATGGTCCGCAAATGGAACTCTTACCTCTAGACTTGCACCCATGCTCATTCGATCCTTACGGTCAAGCAGTGTGGTCATAAAATGTGTCATATTAATATAGAAAAGCTCTCTTCGTTTTGCTTCCTCTAGGCTTTCTCCATCCAATCCTGGTGTTTCCAGGATGGCTTGATTGTATTTATCAATCACATAATCCTTTAAATTCAATCTTTCCTGCCAATCCGTTCTTAACAGGTTATTCCTATCATTTACCGAACGCATCCAAGGGAAACTTGGTCTCTCTAAATCTTCCTTGCGGTGGAACCATGGATAGCCTCCAAAAATCTCATCCGCACATTCTCCAGAAAGGCTGACAACAAAGTCATTTTTTATTTCGTTACAAAACCAAAGTAAGGAAGAATCAATGTCAGCCATACCAGGCAAGTCGCGAACATGAACCGCTTCTGTTAAGTCTTTCACTAATTGCTGCTGTGAAATGGTCTTAAAATGATGCTTTGTATTAAACTCATTGGTTACAATGTTAATCCATTTTTCATCCGCATTTGGTTGAAATTCATTTGCCTTGAAAAATTGGTCATTTCCTTCATAGTCAATAGAATACGTGTGAAGCTGACCTTTTCCTTGGTCCTTAAAACATTGAGCAGCAATAGCTGTAATAATACTGGAATCAAGCCCGCCTGATAAGAAAGTAGATAGCGGCACATCCGATACAAGCTGTCTTGTAACAGCATCTGTTACCAAATATCGTACCTTTTCAGCTGTTTCTTCTACATTATCCCTATGCACATCACTCTTTACATTCCAATAGCGCCAAATCCTTAAGCCCTTTTTGGAAAAAGTTAATGCGTGGGCAGGCCTTAACTCTTTAATTCCCTTAAAGATACCAGAGCCAGGTGTCCTTGATGGACCTAAACCAAAAATTTCAGCCAGCCCCTCATATTCCAACTCCGTCTTCATTCCAGGGTTAGCGAGTATGGCTTTTATTTCCGATGCAAATAAAATTCCTTTATTTAATTGTGTAAAAAACAATGGTTTAACCCCTAATCGATCCCGTCCAATAAACAGCTTTTCTTCCTTTTGATCCCAAATGGCAAATGCATAGATTCCGTTTAAATGATTTACGCACTCTTCCGCCCATTCTATATAGGCAGTTAACAGAACTTCTGTATCAGAATGACCTTTAAAAGAATATCCTTTAGTAAGGAGAATTTTGCGGATATCTTCGGTATTATAAAGTTCACCGTTATAACAGATGGTGTACTCATTACCTTCCTTTTGTTTTGTCATTGGCTGTCTGCCGCCCTCAGGGTCAACAACAATTAAACGCTTATGTCCAAACCCCACATGTGTTTGAACCCAGAGGTTTGTTTCATCTGGCCCTCTTCTGGCTAGAGTATTGGTCATTTTTTCGACTGTATATTTTTCTTTTCTTATATCTTTAGTAAAATCAACCCATCCTGATACTCCGCACATATAGCTCTCCTCTCTCCAGTTTTGAACACTGGGTTACATTGCATGTTCTTATTCTATTCAGCCCAATATATTTGGAAAATTGTCCAAATTAAAGATAAACAAGTTATAAAATCTCACAAAGATGTCTACAAAGAAAATGAAAGTATTAGGCACGGAGGTTAAACATGAATCGACAACAAAGAATAAAACTAATGGATTTTCAGCTAAGGGCCTATAACGAAGGTTCAGTTGAACAAATAAGTGATCAATGGATCTTTTTTGACGAAGAAACAGAAGAGGCAGCGATGCTGGATGATTATCTTCAGCAAGAAATAGAAATATTTCGTGTAAATCGTTGGAAGAAAGGAATCTTGATTGAATCTGGGAAGATTCGAAGTGGGAATGAGACTATTATGCTTCGAGACCAAGATTCGGTTAGAATCAGAAAGCATTTAATCTATTCACTGGAAAGGCTTTTAGAGGGAATGAATGATGACGCCTTTTTTCAATTTGTCACGACATTGAACTCGTTAGATTTTTCTATCTATGATTGTATATATTGTTACAATCACCTCTCCTTCTTATCAGATGAAAATCGGAGAGATGGGGTAAACTTTATTGTTTTTGATAACCAAGAACAAATTTGTAATGTTCAGCACCATTTTTGTTATTTTGAAAAGGTAAATGACCGCTTTGAATTTACAATAAATACGGGGAAGAGACTAGTCATCGAAAAGATGATTTCATAGGTACAAAGTGTGTTTTTCATTTGAAGAAAAACACACTTTTTTTTCAATTAATTTCCAATATATCTTGAATACATAGATTTTGCTTTTACGATATCGTTTGTACCATGTACCAAAACTCGCCCATCCTTGAATACCACGATAGAAGTTTCTTTATCTGGAGAAAAACGAAGTAAGAATTGGTTTCCCGTAACCTTACCATGCATTTTCAGCCTCTCACCAAGCTTTAGTAAATCACGTTCCTGCTTTTCCCTAAAATAAATCTGTACGGTATCTCGTCCACAAAGAGAACTATACGATTCTTGAAGGGAAGATGACCGATTGAGAAAGTCAAACTGACGGTTTACACATGCCGGACAATGTGGATTCTTTCCATCCATAATATTCATTGAAAATAAAGAGGGATCCCAAATATCAATTTGCTCAAGATTTGGACTTGTAGCTGCCCCTGTCAGCAGTTTGATCGCTTCAATTGCTTGGAAAGATCCAATAATATCTGTAATAGGAGAGAGAACTCCTATGGTGTCACAGGTTTCACCTCTGCCAATTGGTACGTGCGGAAATAAACAGCGATAACATGGTGTGATTCCTGGTTTTATAACAGCATACATTCCTCTAGAACTAACTGCTGCACCATGAATCCAAGGAATCCCATACTTTATCGCAACATCATTTATTAGATAACGAGTCATAAAATTATCGGTACCGTCAATAAGACAATCAAACCCGGACAATAGATCTTCGGCATTATCTACATTTACATCTGCAATAACGGCATCAACTGTGACAGTCGAGTTAATCGTATTCAATCTCTTTTGTGCGGCAATTACCTTTGGAAGATTTAGATTTACATCTTCTTCATTAAAAAGGGATTGTCGCTGTAAATTTGACAAGTCCACTACATCCCTATCAATTAACCTGATGTAACCCACACCAGACCGGACCAAATGATTGGCAGCGATGGTTCCCAATGCGCCAACACCGACAATCGCCACCTTGCTTTTCAGCAATTTTAACTGTCCTTCTTTCCCAATTCCTGAAAAAAGCATCTGTCTTGAATAGCGTCCTAAATCGTCCATCTGAAGTCCTCTTTTCTAAATTAATAGTTCTCTGACGTAACATGTTAATTTTAATGTAATTTCAGAAAACTTTAAATATTAAATAATAAAAAATAATAGTATAATAGAAGTTGGGTTTATTTATCTTTTTAGGAGGGGTATCCTATTCTATCCAAAAATAGGATATTAGCATCTAATATCAATGAAAGAGAGGAAGAAACATTGAATCTAGGTGGATTTTTAAACAAAGAAGTTGTAGTTGATTTAACAGCTGGAACCGTAAATTACAGGCCTATTAATGAGGAGGATGCAAAGAAGTACATAGGCGGCCGTGGTCTGGGTGTCAAATATGTACTTGATAACGGTCCTGAGGTAGAGCCATTATCACCTGAAAATATTCTATGTATCATGACAGGTCCTGTAACAGGATCACGCTCTTCAATGAGCGGACGACTTTGTGTTGTGACAAAATCTCCGTTGACAGGAACAGTAACAGATTCTCATATGGGCGGTTGGACGGCAGCTCGTCTAAAATGGGCAGGTATCGACAATATCATCTTCGCTGGAAAAAGTGATAAACCAGTATACCTTTATATTGAAGATGGAAAGGCAGAATTACGCGATGCTTCTGACTTATGGGGTAAAGGAACAAGAGAAACAGTTAAAACGCTGCAAGCAAAGCATGGAGAACAAGACCTTAGTGTAATGACAATCGGTCAAGCAGGTGAAAATACGGTTCGATTCGCATCGTTTATTAACGAACATGATCGTGCAGCAGGACGTGGCGGTACTGCAGCAGTAGCAGGTTATAAAAAGTTGAAAGCGATTGCGATTAAGGCGCCGCAAAAAGGAAATATGCCACAGCCGAAGTTAGAAATTGAATATAAAGAAGCAAATAAAAAGGCAGTAAAAGCCATTCTTGATGGCGGCCTAACTGCACCAAATAAAGGTGGTCTTTCCGTTTACGGCACAAATGTTTTAACAAACATTATCAATGAAGTGGGTGCTCTTCCGACAAAGAATTCTCAGTTCACTCATTGGGATGAGGCTGAAAAACACAGTGGTGAGTTTGTAAATGAACATTTATTAATTAAGAATAATACCTGCCATGCATGCCCTGTAGGCTGTAAAATCGAAGTTGAAGTAAAGGATGGAAAGTATAAAACTAGAGTCGAAAGTATTGAATTCGAATCTGCTTGGTCACTTGGATCTAATTGTTTGTTAAGTGACGCAGAGGCAATTTCTTATCTAATTGACCGTTGTAATGAGTATGGTCTAGATACGATTGAGCTAGGACATTGCTTCTCCGTTACAATGGAAGCATATGAAAAAGGACTAATCACCGAGGAGCTAATCTGGGGCGATGCCGATTCAATGATTGAATTGACAAAGAAAATTGCATACCGTGAAGGTTTTGGTGGGATCCTTGCCGAGGGTCCAGCAAGAGCAACTGCTTCATGGGGAGCACCAGAGCTATCTATGTCTGTTAAGGGTCAGTCCATTCCAGCCTATGATCCACGCGGAATTCAAGGGATAGGCCTCGGTTATGCAACCAGTAACCGCGGAGCCTGCCATTTACGCGGTTATACGGTAGCAAGCGAAATCGCGGGTATCCCTGAACCAACTGACCGCTTGAAGCCTGAAGGAAAAGGTGAACTATTAAAAATATTCCAAGATATGCTTGCATTCTCTGATTCTATGAATATTTGTAAGTTTTCGTCTTTCTCCGAAAACGCTGAACACTATGCTGAGCAGTATAGCGGGATGACTGGTATTTCAATGACTGCTGATGATGTAATGAAGGCCGGAGAAAGAATCTATAATCTTGAGCGTTATTACAATAATTTAGCAGGATTCAATAAAGAAGATGATGACTATCTTCCAAAACGATTCACGGAAGAGCCAGCCTCCGGTAATAGTGCAGGAGAAGTAAGCCGTATGGACATCATGCTTACTGAGTATTATCAGGTTCGCGGCTGGAAAAACGGAAAAGTGACCGAAGAAAAGCTTCGTGAGCTTGAAATTATTGGCCCAGAAAATCAGTTAGTTTAATAGGTAAAGGCTTCTGCACTATTTTGCAGAAGCCTTTTGTTATGGCGAATCTATCCGCCGATTCTAGTTGTTTTTACACGAAATTTTTTAATAATTTCCTTAAGAGCCTCGCCGTCGTTTGCAGTAAATCGGATATAGACACGATTTACTTTAAAAGTGGAGGTTATGGTAAGTTCCTCTTCACTTAAAATTTCCCCAATCCAGTCATCCGTTTGATAAGTGATAGGATATAAATTTGTAATCTGTTTACCCCCTAATTCCGCGAAATACATTTCAAGATGTTTACGATTAATTCCACGAAACTCCAGTTCCTGCTGTGGCATTTTATCCACCTGCCACTGGAGGAAACAGGGCAAATTGATCGTTCTCATGGACAATCGTGTCAAGCCCATCTAAATGGATAATATTTCTACCATTAATAAAAACATGAACAAAAGGAAGGAGCTCTTTTTCCTCTGTAAAAATTTCATCCTTTAAATCTGGAAACATTTCAATCATTTTATTGAGTATATCGATTACCCGTCTGCCTTCCGGTTTAACCTCTACCCCAACCCCGCCGCAAATTTGCCGGAGATTTGCAAATACTCTTACCAGCATACGATTCCTCACCTCTCCCTTATCTAAATAGTAAAATGATTTGTAACCCTTGTCATCCTTTTTTCAATAAAAAAAGAGCAGCCAGTTAAGGAACCGACAACTCTATCGAAAGGTTAATCTTATACGTGAAAAATTGACATAGGAAGTTTATCAAAACCTAAATACAATACAAGTAAGAAGGCGATAACAAACTGTATCCACAAAACGGACGTCTTTCTATTTTGCGCAACCTTGGCAAGAATCATTTCAAATAATCCTATAACCCATATCCCTACTACCGCTTTTAATATATACAACAAATCAATATTTGACAGCATGAACAATAAGCCTACACCTGTTGCAATAATTAGCAGATAAAGCACGCGCAGGATCATTCTAACAATTTTAGCTCCCTTTTCTTTTCCGCCTTTTAGTAAAAATATCGCGACAATAAATAAGATTAGGGCTAAAACCCAAGCTGTAACGTGACCATGAATCATTTAATCTTCCTCCTATGTATCAATAGCATATTGCAACACTATCATAACATAGGGATTGGAAAATTCCTAAATAAAAAATGCTAATAGTAATAACTTGTTTTCGTTAAGATTGATAGCTATAAATATCCCGAAGCACAATCGTATTGCCTTTGATTTCCTGTACCTCTGCTATATTAGTAATTTTTCTGGTTCCATCAGTTAAGCGTGATAGATGGATAAACACATCAATCGCACCAGCGAGCTGCTCCCTTATAACCCTTATCGGTGTACCCATTCCTGAGAGCAGGGAAATGATTTCTAAGCGGTCAATCAAATTAGTTGGACTATTCGAGTTACCTTCAGCAAGCAAACCATCATGTCCCTTTTTTATAGCTTGGAATATGGAAAAAGCGTCATTGCCGCGAATATCCCCAATAATTCTTTTTTCATCCCTCTGAATCAAATGGGATAGCGCATTCAGAAGAGTAGTTTTACCAGCCCCCGAACCACCTGAGATAAATATATTTAACCTATCCTCCACACATGCACTTAGAAAATGAGCCATTTCTTCTGTTACCATTCCGGAGTTAATTAAGTCTTTTAATTGAAGAGAATTCTTGGAAGTTTTCTTAATGGTTATGGCCGGACCTTTTGTGGCTGCTGGCGGAAGGATAGCATTGACGCAAGAACCATCTGGCAGCCTTGTATCAAGGATTGGTGAGTTTTCATCCATCTTTATTCCTAGTTGTGCTGCGAATTTTCCAATTACATTCACGATATGTTCATTATCACGAAATTGGATTGATGTTAATTCTATCTTACCATTTCTTTCACAATAAACTTGACATGGCCCATTTACCATAATCCCCGAAACATTTTCGTCCAAAAACAAGGAATGTATCGGGCCAAAATGAATCGCTATCTTTGATTCCTTATACTTCTCCAGCAGCGATACCTTTGGATATTCATTAAATTTTGCAATTGGATATTTTTCTCTGACGCTAATTTTCATTTCATTCGGCCGCAAGGAAGCGTTTAACAAAACCTTTGAAAAGTCATGTTTGTGATTTACTGCTTGTCTTTTTGTTTTTTGTTGGATTCGATTTACTAGACCCATCATTCCACCCACCTTGGCTTATTGATAACGGTTTAGCGGGGTTGTTAAAAAATAAATAACCCCGCCTTTACCGAAAGGGGGGTTGCCAAATTTACTACAACAAAGCGCATAGAAGGTCCTATACAAACCATGCTATAGTATATTAAAAAACACCCTATTCTTTCGGTAACTGGCTGGCGTAGTGCATATGTACACCTTAGCCCCTTTAGCTTTGCGTCACTGACTTTCATCAGTTTTGCCTTTATCGAGAATCAGTGTTTTCATCATTCCTACTGATCTCTTATATTTATCATAAGGCCTTTTACCTTTTCTTACATCCTACTATTTTATCATTTTTTATTTATATATAGGTAATATTACTCATTTATATAATTTTCCCAACATTCCTCTAACCTACCTCGTAACACCATTTCAGTTTGGCAGCCTAAAGCCGTACTATTTCTAAAAAAGGTTCACTCTTAACATTTATTAGGCGATTTAATCACATTACACCATCCCATACATACGATAGTAAGAGAATAAATGTAAAGGGTGTTGTTAATGCCAGCTATTGTAGGAGTTGCACAAGTCATAACACTTAACAGCAGTTCCGTTTTTCATATTGGAGATGTCTATAAAATTATGCCATTTTCATCCGCAAGAACTTTCTCCGGAGCTGGTTCCTTTAATACGGGTGAAAGTTTAAATGTTCATAATAATAATTTAAGTAATACGAACACATATGATGCAGATGGTGTAGATCAAGGAATCTTCCTTAATGCTTAAGGAAAGGTTGGTTTTTAATGAATTTTTATATTCAGCAGTCGATTCAAATAAACTTTATTAAAATTAACGCTATTACAAATTCTTCTGTCCTGCAGATTGGAAGCGCTGGAATCATTAAACCTGCCTCCTATTTGTATAATACAGGAGGTTTTACCCAGCCCGCGCCAACTGCAGGAGGTCCTCCAACTATAGGCGGGCAATCTAGCAGCCCTGCAGTGCCATTATCAGGCGGGAGAGAAGATGATTCAAAGTGAGGTGATGGTATATGTACCAGGATTATTCACAGCTTCTTCAATGGGTCCAAATGACCTTGCAGGCACAGGAAAATAGAATTGCTGCTCTGGAACACACCATCCAAAAATTGCAGGAAGAAATGAAGCAATTAAAGGAAAAGCCTAGCGTTCGGGTTGATAAAATTGAATACAAATTCGATCAATTGAAAGTTGAAACGCTGGAAGGAACCTTAAACATTGGTCTAAATCCATCCGATTTGGCTAATATTGAAGATTTTGCTGTAGAAAATCAATCCTTAAAAACACCCATCCATCCTAAAGCACAAATGCAGCGGTCTATGAAAGTAGAGGAATCTATTTATCAGTATTTAGAAACCGAACTGCCAGCACTATTTAAGGAAACCCAAAATCAATTAAATGTTAGATTAGATGATTCCTATTTAGCTTTTATCAAACAAGATATCATGAAACAGCTTCCAGCTAGGATTGATTACCATATACAAAATACGGCAGCCAAAGAACGTGAAGGCGAACATAATACAGAGGAGAGCATTATTGATTTACTCAAGCAGGAAATCAGAAAAGGTATTATAATTTTTATTAATCATTTGCCAGAGAACGTGAAAGGAATGAATACAAAAAATGAACTTTGAAGTATATAATCGGGATATCTGTGTTGATACCATTCGAATTCTAGGCGTTGCAAGTTCTTCACTCGTAATGGTTGGTGACACACAAACAATTCAATTGGCTGCAACTTTCGACACTCCTGCTGAATCACTCATCATCGGGCCGTTTGTGCCACTTTTTTAGGAGTGCTTAAGAATATGCTCCAGAGATCTTCCGTCGTAAACACCATTCATGTGACCTCTGCTTCCTTCGCCTCTATCATCCAGCTTGGAGATTCCCGTATTATTAATGGATTTTCACGTGCCTTGGCTGTTCAAAGGGAAGCTGAAGTTTTTAATTCAAAAGAAGGTAATTTTTCAAACTATAGTGTGTTTTCAGAACCAATCCCTTTTTTGCCAATCAATGAAAGCATGACGATATCTACTCATAATAGCCTTCCCATCATTAAGGTCAATACTATATCTATCCTTGCAATGTCTTCGGTCGCCATACTGCATGTTGGAAACAGTGAAAACGTCTCAATGGAAGCACGGATAAAACATATCAGACATCTGCATCAAGAATGAACAATGACAAGGAAGTTTGAATACGATATTACAAGATTACTAAGGGCAAGTAAAGAAAAGGATGTTAGTAAATGCCAGCGATAATGGGTCCAGTTCAGATTGTGAATGTAAGCGGTGGAATTGTTCAATTCGGGGATACTGTATATATTTCCCCAAAAAGTGCTTCAAAGACCTATACAGGTTCTGGAGGCTTCAATACAGGGGGAATTATATTTACTGCTAGCGGTTTAAGCGGTACAAACGTACTTGATGCTAATTTGCTTGACCAGCCAATTGGCGGGAATAATTAAAACGACATAAACCACTCATGGTTTATGTCGTTTTTGTCTGTTTTTGTTATGTTAGAGTTTCAAAATATTGGCTCCATCAAAGAAGAATAAATATCTTTCATTCACTTTTCTCTTCCAGATTTGTTCCAATGCTTTTGTGTATAAATTAATTTGCATTCTGTACCGCTCTTCAAAGATCGGTTTAGCTTGTTCGAAGCCGCCTTTATAACGATCTGTAATTCCATCCGATTTAAAGTCAATTAGGACGAGTCCCTTTTCATCTTCAAAAACACAGTCGATAATACCTTGGACAAAAACAGATTCCTCTGCCTCTTTCCATGTCGGGTATACTTCCGAAGCTGGTAATGAAAGAGTAAAGGGAATTTCACGATTTATTGCGTTTGCTTTTATCATCCTTTGACCTAAATCTGTTTCAAAAAATTCTACAATTAGTGCTGTATTGATGACTTCCGCCTGCTCCACCGTTAACAGTTCGTTGGTAACCATCGATACTACTTGTGCCTTAACAGTCTCTGGTGTAACAGGTCTTGAAAAATCAACATGCTGCATCACCATATGCAAGGCTGTCCCTCTCTCAGCGGGGCTCAACGACTTTTCCTGCATAAACTTAGGCCGTTTTGTAATTGAATTTTTAAATCTAGATAACAATTCGGTCCCGCTATGCTCATCTGACACTTCCCGCTGACGCTTGATTTCTGATACTGATTGCTTCGAGCGGTGAGTCGAAGCATTCGAAAAAGAGTATTCCCAAGTTAAACGAGATGTTATCTCTTCTTTAAAGACTGATGTCACGGGAATTAATACATTTTTTTCTACCTGCTGAAGGTAACTGTCCTCCTCCATGCCCTCGAAGATTTCCTGCTTTTTAATATCTTCGACACTCTTTCGAGTAATACTCCATGCAGACGGGTGAAAAGCGATGTCATCGGAAATAAGAGAATGATTAATCTCAGTTTTTCTTAATGCGATACTATCGTGATGCCGGATAAGTGCAGGTCCAACCCAATCCATATAACAGCTTGCAGCTGCTCTTTCATAATCCTTAAGCAGCCAATCTGTATGAGTGGATACATCGTTCCACTGTTCAATTTTTTTATCGGCATCCTTCAACGTTCCGATCAAATAAAGTTTTTCCTTTGCACGTGTCAAGGCTACATAAAAAACACGCATTTCTTCAGCCAGCATTTCCATTTTTTTTCTTCGCTTAAAAGCAATTTGAGGTAAAGAAGGATAGGTAATCCTTTTTTCCACATTTACATATTTTGCTGCAAATCCATATTCTTTATCGAGCATGTATGGTTTACGGATATCGGATTGATTAAAACTGCGTGATAATCCTGCTATAAATACGACTGGGAACTCTAGCCCTTTACTGCTATGAATCGTCATAATCCGAACTACATCTTCTTGCTCGCCAAGCGCCCTGGCCGCTCCAAGGTCGTCTCCTCTTTCAATCATTCTCTCAACAAAACGTAAAAAGCGGAATAACCCTCGAAACGAAGTTTGCTCATACTGTCTTGCCCTGTCATACAAGGCACGTAAGTTAGCCTGACGCTGCTTGCCACCCGGTAAACCACCAACAAAGTCATAAAATTGTGTATCTCGATACAGCTGCCATATTAATTCTGATAATGACCCCTGACGTGCCATTAATCGCCATTCATCTAAAAAGTCATAAAAACGACGGACCTTTTCATATAATTGTTCCGCTTGATGATCCGGTTTGCTGCGACAGAACCTCTTTACAGCCTCCCAAAATGTACCCTTGCTGTGTAAACGTACTTGCGCCAGCTCCTCTTCGTTTAGCCCGACAATCGGCGACCTTAGGACAGAAGCCAATGGGATATCTTGAAGAGGGTTGTCAATGACCCTTAGTAGCGACATCATAATGGCTACTTCCGTTGCTTCAAAATATCCCGAGGATAGATTGGCATAGATGGGAATTCCCTGTTGTTTGAATTCCTCCATTATTTGTGGCGCCCACGTCATGGAACGAAGAAGAATGACCATATCTCGATACTTAATCGGACGGTAAGATTCTGTTTTTGGGTTATACACTTTCGTTTCATTTGCAATTAATTGTTTAATCTTTGCAGCCATTACACGAGCTTCAAGCTGAGACTTTTCCAAATCCACCTCATCAAATTCGGTTGGTACTATCTCTATTTCTGATTCGGCCGCTTCGGCGGGCAATTCTTTACTTTCATTATTTTGGTCAATTAGTAATAGTTCAATAGGAAAAGGTTCATCTTCAGGATACGGTGCACCCGGCCTTAATTCAGCCGCCTCATCATATTCTATTTCCCCAACCTTAACACCCATGATTTGTTTAAATAAATAGTTTGTCCCTTCAAGGACCTCTTTCCGGCTTCTAAAGTTCCTTGCAAGATCTATACGTAATCCCGTACCATTACCATCCGGTCTGAAACGATTATATTTTCCCAAAAACAAATTAGGCTCTGCTAAACGAAACCGGTATATGGATTGTTTTACGTCCCCAACCATAAACAGGTTACCATTCACCTCATCTTCTTTCGCTACTAGTTTTAAAATGGTTTCCTGAACCAAATTTAGATCCTGATACTCATCAACAAATACCTCATTGAAGTGATTTCGGTAGGCCAATGCAGCATCTGAAGGTAAAAATTGTAGGCTATCGGTTATTTCACCGGTTAATATTTTTAAACAATAATGCTCCAAATCTGCATAATCTACGAGCCCTTTTTCCCGTTTTGCTTTCTCAAAACGGTCGGAAAAAGCAGTGACCAAATAGACAAGCGTTTCTATGAGCGGACGCATTTCTTCCATATCACGTAAGAAGCCTTCAGGCTTTCTTACGAAAAGCTCTTCTTTAATATCTTGAATTTTCTTTTTTGCCTTTTCACGAAGTTTTTGGGATTTTTCCGTTAACTCTTTATCATATTGATCCCCTTTTACCTGTTTTGCTCTTGTAAAAGTCCAAGTCTGCATTGCCTGATAAAGGGTTGTCCACGAATCGCGATTTGCTTGGATTAGTGTATGAATAACATTTAGGTCATCTATAAAGTTTTCAGCCCTGGGTGCAGGTCCGCCTGGAAGCTTTGTCACTTCTAAGCCACGCTGTATCATTTCTTTAGCACCTTCTAATTGTAGTTCGATATCAAAAAGAAGAGCTTTGATAAAGGGAAAGTCTTCTAGATTTGTTACATCACCAACATCATACATGTCAATCATGGACTGTAAATAATGCCTTGGTAGAGGATTCGACATGGCAAAATCATAAATATCCCTGACGATATCCATTAAGGCACTATCACTCCGGTCACTGGTAAAGGAATCTACTAACTGAAAAAATGGTTCATTATCCTTTTTTCCGTATTCCTCTTCAAACAGCTCGTCCATTACTTCATCCCTCATTAATTGAGCCTCTGTTTCATCTGCGATTCTAAAACTAGGATCAATATCAATGAGATAATAGTTTTTGCGAATAACCTCCATGCAAAAGGAGTGAAGAGTTGAAATTGAAGCTTTATTTAATAGGCTGAGCTGTTTGCGTAAATGTCTTGATCTAGGATCTTTGTTTATCGCTTTTTCAAGTGCCTCCCCGATACGGTGACGCATTTCAGCAGCAGAAGCGTTCGTAAAGGTTACTACTAATAACTCATCGACATCGATTGGTTCTTCTTCCGAAAGAATTTTTTGAATAATTCGTTCTACAAGTACAGCCGTTTTTCCTGAACCAGCTGCTGCTGCGACAAGGATATCTTTATTTTTCCCCATGATAGCTTTCCATTGGTCTTCCGTCCAAGTTGCGCCATCAGGTTTTGGAGGTATCACAAAACTACTCATTTGCCCCAACCTCCTTTCTTATTAATTCAAAAATTGTTTCCTTTGGTTGAGGTGACAGTATTCGGTAATGATTTTCCATGGACTCGTCAAATTGGCAAACAGATTTGTAGGAACAAAAAGTACAAGGTGTTTTGTCTTTTAGTTTAAAAGGTTCAATTGCAACCTGTCCATCAACAATAGCCTCTCCTGTAGATTGATATAGCCTTCGAACATATGCCCTAAGGTCTTCAAATTCATTTAAGCTGGCTACTTTTGACTTTTTGGTTAGATTACCATCCTTTTTAATACCAGCTGAAATAATGTGTGAGTCCCCCGATTCAAGCGATTGATCCATTAGCTTAAGGACATCTTGGTCACCCACCATTAAGCCATTCATCTTAAATCGCTTCATGATTTCCTTTTCAATTTCATCAGCACTCAGCAATTTGCTAGAGCTTATTAATGGATTATGAACATGGAAATAAAGGACTCCAGCCGGGCTTGCCTTCATTTCTATCAATTCATCTGAGTGCGTGATAACAATATCTAAATAGGTTAACATTTGTAATGCCAGCCCGTAGTATACTTCGTTGAGATTAACATCCTTTTCACTTGATTTATAATCAATAACCCGTAAATACGTTTGATTATTTTCGTCCGTTGCCTGATCAACCCTGTCAATGCGCCCGGCTAATTCCATCCGTTTACCATTTTTCAATGAAAATGCTAATGGCGGGAGCTTGCCATTTCGTCCAAAGCTTAATTCCAATCCGATTGGCGAAAATCCACTTACCTTTGCATGCTCACTTAATACTTGAGACGCCCGGGTAATAATCTGTTCTAGTTTTCGTTTTATATAATGATGACGATCAGAGCTTAGTAGAATTTCATTTTGGAGCTTCGGGGCTAACGCATTTACAGCTTCCCTAGCTAGTTCTTCACATTGCTTTTTTGAAAGAGATGCCCAGCTAAGTTTTTGTTCATTGACGAAATCAGATATATGCTTTAAAGCTGCATGAAATAGTTCACCAATGTCAGGCGCCTCTAAACGAAAAACCTGCCGTTCGCGAAGCTTTAGCCCATGCTGTGCGAAATGAGAAAAAGCACAGCCATTATATAGTTCCATCCGTGATACACTTGCCTGTATCGTATCACCATATAGTTCATCCGCTGTTTCCTTTGAAAGCTGTATCGTCTGATTGGTATAGAAAAGGCTGGAAAAAACTTTCTCTGCCGTCTGCTTCCACTCTCCTTGAATATAAAAGTTATAAACATCCCACCACAAATCGGATATCGGATAATTTCGCTTTTTCAACTGAAGCTGCGTGGTTAAATAAGACAGGGTTGTTTTGTAATTTGTGACAAAGTTCAACTGTTCCTCTTCTGATAACTCAGCAGGGTCTGTACCATAAAAATGCTCTTTTATTTCGGGATACATATCTTTCAATCTCTTAATATATGAGGAAGGAATTAATGCCTTCCCTTCGTCATTCGCAAGCGGGTAGCTGACATAAAGAGCCTCGGAAGGTGTGGTTAGTGCTTTATAGGCAATAAAGTTTTCATCCAATAAACGTGTTTTGCTGCTAGGTGCCACTGTTACATCTGCAGCAAGTAACATTTCACGCTCTTCATCCGATAATATCCCTTCATCGGCAATTTTAGCTGGTAAAATCCCCTCATTTACCCCCACGACAAACGCTGCCTTAATGTCTGTTAATCTGGATTTTTCTAAATCTCCAATGATAACCTGGTCAAGAGCTGGAGGAATGAGTGAAAAATAGAGAGATTCAAATCCAGCTTCTAATATAGTTGAGAATGACTTTAAGGAAACATTTTCTTCGCCCAGTATTTCAACATACTGATCTAAAAGATCAATACAAGCATTCCATACCTGTTCGTGCTCGCGCATTTTTACAAGATTGCCTTTTTGTTCCGCGTCGATTTTCCAATTTTCTAGTTTTGCAGGAATATCCAATTCTTCTAAATATAAATAGATTGCTTCACAAAGCTTCCGGCCTGTATCTGCCTTTTTAAGTCTCCTTGACAAACGGAGAATGGGGGCAGTTACCATAAGCTTTAATTCATTTAATTGCTGTTCGATTTCTTTGTCGGCGTCTGTTTGCACATTACTGTCCATTTCCAGTCCCCTGAAGCGACGATATGTCCATCGATCTTTTCTTGTCCATTTACTCCCTTTTATTCCGTACGCAAGTACGTAGTTTTCGAGTCTATCCATTTTTTCGCGCATTGTATCTGGATTTTCCTGAAGCGGGTATAATAATTCGGTCTTTATTGCCCTAAAAACTGGCTCATAACGCCAAAATGATTGAATAACCTCCAGGGTTGAACGAATTAATTCTATCAATGGATGATTTAACATGGTTCGTTTTTGGTCGATGAAATATGGAATCTTATAATCTGTAAAAACTGGCTCTACTATTTCATGATAGTCACCGCCGTTTCTAATCAAGAAAGCCAGGTCTTTGAATCGATAATTCTTTGTCCGAACCAGCCGAAGAATTTCGCGCGCAATCCCTTCGATTTCAGCTCTGCGATTAACTGCTTGACTAATATGGATGTCTCCTCGGCCATAAAAAGGGACTGCTGGTCTTGAATCAAAATTAGCCTCTAAATGTCTTAGTGAAGGATGACTCCATTTCTGCTGCTGAGATAGATAGGTTGAATGCTCGATTTCAATTCCTTCAACTTTTGCCAATTCATATAGAGAGTATGAAGCATCACTTGATAACCGAAACAAATCCAGTTCATCTGGAGGAGTTTCAAACGTTTTACGATCAGTCGTCATGGTTATTGTCACTCTCTGACAATGTTTCATTAATTCTTTGATGACTAAAAATTCCTGAGGTGTAAAGCTATAAAAACCATCAATATAAATTTCCGCTTCTTGCAAATAGGTTGATACAGAAATCTTTTCTGAAAGTAAATGAAAATAGTCTTCGGAATCAATATATTTCCCAAAGACTTCGTCCTCAAATTGTCTATAAATCATTTCTAAATCTTTCAATTTATCCTGTAACGCTCTAGAAGCTGAACCACCACTCTGATTAACCATCATAGTCTCTTGAATTAGCTCATTGGGCTGAATGCAATAACGCTTAAATTCCGTTATCATCTGTTCTACTTGCTGTACAAAACCATTTTTATCAGCTGCTCGCTGAAACAATTTTAATTGATCTTTTTTTTCTTCGATAATTTTTCGAATGAGCATGCTAATTCCAACACTGCTAAGATGATAACGGCTTATACCGCCCGTCTCCTGCAAAATTCTCCATGCCAATCGTGAAAAGCTATATACTTGTGCGCGAATCATTCCACCAAGTACAGGGTCGGTCGCCAATTGATATTCTGCCTGAAACGTCATTTGTTCAGGAACAATATATATAATCGGCGCTCCCTTAGGATTTTCCAGCAGCCGGTCCTTTATTTCGTTCATACACAGGTGCGTCTTACCACTGCCCGTCCTTCCAGTTACCAATCTTAAAGACATGTTACTTCCTCACTTTCCGATTCCCCTTCTTAAACTATATAATCCCATTTTATCACAAAAAGAGCACAAACGTTTGGAAGACTCCATACAGATTAAAACCAATATTGGTAAATTTTAAAATTAAGAAAAGAGTCTTTAAAAACAAAAAAGAGCCGACATCATCATCGTACTCTCTGGTTTCTGATTACCATATTAAAATTGAACATCCACTTCATTTAGCGGCCAATAACGGAGGTCAACTTTTCCTACCACTTGGCTGACAGAGATAAAGCCAAAATGCCTGCTGTCCCAGCTTCCTAAGCGATTATCCCCAAGGACAAATAGCTTTCCTTCCGGTACTGTACTTTCACCGGTAATTTCCTTCAAACTAAAATCACCTGTAAGTTTAATGCCAGGTATATCCTGCTTATAAACAGATAAAAATGGTTCTTTATACTTTTGTCCGTTGATGTATAATTGATCATCTACAAATTCAATTTTATCCCCTGGAAGTCCGATGACACGTTTAACAAAATCCTCTTTCTCATTTGCATGAAAGACAATAACATCAAAACGGCTAAGATCACTAATTTGGTATCCCAACTTATTGACAACTAATTTGTTCCCATCTTGAAGAGTAGGCATCATCGATTCTCCCTCGACAACATAGTTAGAAAAGAAAAATGTTCGTATAAAAGCAAAAATGATAATTCCAATTGCAAAGGCTTTAATCCATTCAATCCCCTCTTTTTTCCATTCATTATTCATTTTTAACTCCTCCTTTTCTTCAATTCTTTACCTCTATTTATCTCCTCATTATGGTCATTTTCAATGCGCTTATTCAATCTTACTTCAATTCTTTTTCCAACATACCAAAGAATAAAAATAACGACTAAAACTATCCCTGTGCGGTAGGGTTGAGTAATCAATGATCGAAGATCATATCCTACAAAACTAATGGTAAAGATCATTACCATCTTGCCAATCGCAACAGCAAGCATGTATTGATACATACTGATTTTTGAAAGACCTGCTACAACATTTACAATTACAGATGGTGTAAATGGGAAACAGAGCAGTAGAAACAACGGTCCAAAACCATGGCGATCCACCCAATCCATCAACTTCCGAACCTTTTGGTGTTTGGAAAGAAAAGAAAATAGTCTCTTTTGTCCGTACCTTCTTATTAGTAAAAATAGTAATAGTGCTCCTAAGCAAGAGCCCACCCAAGAATATAAGAACCCTAACCAAAGCCCGAAAGCACTTGCATTCGCCATTACAAATATGACCAATGGCAAAAATGGCAAAAATGCCTCAATCATGGGCAGCACGATACCTGGTAATGGTCCAAATGACCTGTATTCTTGAATTAAGTCCATTATATTTTCAAGAGTGAACCATGCTTTGAATGCTTCGATGTCCATAAGAATGCTCCTTAAAATTCTGCAGTTTCTTTTTGCTTATTGTGTTAAAAATTGGTGAAAAGCCTCATTATTCATTTCTAAATCTAAATCCAATACAGCACCTTCCCCCTTTATATTTGCATCTTTATATCCATTTTCTATCGGAATCCTAAAAGTCTCAATATTACCTCTACCCTTTGCAAAGAAATCCTTTGCCATAAATAAAATATCACCTGTATCCATATTTGTATTAATATATGGGGTGACCACCCCGATTAATTTTGGCAGCTTTGGAATCGTTTGGATCCCTGTAAGTTGATCCCCAATAGCTTGAAGTGCCTGCTGTTGACGCTGAACGCGGCCAAAGTCACCTATTGCGTCATGCCGAAACCGCACAAAGCTAAGCATTTGCTCGCCATTTAACCTTTGAAGTCCAGGTTCTAACGGAACTTCTATGTATTCTTTCATTCGTTTCTCAACATTTATTTCTACACCTTTAGGGAAGGCTTCATCTATTAATTGTACAAACCCTTCAAAGTCCACAATCGCATAATATTGCAGGTCTATTTCAAAGTTTTCTTTGATTGTTTTTCTCATAAGTTCAGGACCGCCCCGCATAAAAGCAGAATTGATTTTATGCTTACCATGCCCTGGAATACTGACATAACTATCCCTCATAATAGACGATATTTTATATGTCCCTTTATCTTCATTATAATGCGCAATCATGATCGTATCGGCCCGAGCCTTCTCATTCCCCCGGGCATCACTGCCTAGCAACAGAATATTAGTGGCACCATATTGATCCTTTTTACCCTCAAAAGCATAAACTTCACTATTTATATCGCTTTGTTTTTCCTCATTATTAATTTTCTCTAAAGATTGATTAACTCCTTGTTTATATTGAAAAAATACATAACCAGCTGTTGCACTTATTAACACCAAGAGAACTAATAATATAGATGTTGATTTTCTTTTTTTTCTTTTTTTATGTCTTTCATATCTCATACCAACTCACCCATCTATGTATAATGTATTTATTTTTATGGTTCTATTATATAATTCATTTTCTCCGAGATAATATCCTTCTATAAAAAACTTTCTCATACTCGTACCAAATTTTGCAAATAAAAAAACGCAAGCTTTTAAGCATTGCGTTTTAGATTAAATTTTCGTATGATTAAACAAGAACAAACGTTCTAATGATAAAAACTAGAAAGGTGCCGATAATGGATGACCAGAATTCCAGAGGAAGATCGCAATATAATGGAAAAAGCCATCTATTTACCCATGGTATTGATTGTCTTAAATCGTGATTTAACCATAGTAGAAAAGAGTCCTTTTAAATTAAAAAAACCATATTTATTACTAATTGAAGAAACAATGAAGACCATTCAAAAGGAATTAGCAGAAGTAAAAAAATATATGAAGCAGCATAAACTCCAAGTAATCGAGACAAAACGGGACGATGCTTTTACTATGTATATGTTCTTATATAAAGGGTATGAGGAGTCTCATAATTACTTTAATCCAAGAATTCGCAATAAAGTTCAAGAGTTAATGGAGTTTTATTTTCTAAAATAGAACCTATCTCGATAAGACCTTACAGTTACTTCTTTAACTTTTCTTTATCATACGTATTGAAATTTTCCGATGCTTCTATGTTCTTGGGACGTTGTAATAAATAAAAAGATTTCCTTTCATTAAATTCAATTCTTTGCATTAGCTTTGTTCTTAAATACGCTGTCCGCTCTAATTGAGAACTAATCGTGCTGTACGATATCGGAAATTTAAAGGACTGATTGTTGTTAAAAAGAACTAATGTTTCTTGCGGATTAATACGGTCATAATCTTTTACATGTTCATGGGAAATCCAAATGCACTCTTGTCGGTTAGGTGATGTTGTAGGGAAGAAAAATATCCGGTTGGTGGGATCGATCGCAATTGGAATTTTATGCGCGTACCCAACTAATTGTTTCGTACCATTCCTGCGACCTTCATAATCACATCCATAATATTCACAACTGGTTCTTATAATATCAAGCGGTTTGAAGGGGGATAAAAATTCATCTTCTACTTCAACGATCTCTGAATAAATTTTACTGCCATACGCGATAGGTTTAATAAACATCGTATATGGATTTACCTCATATTCTTCAATTTGCCTCAGCTTCATTTTTTCAACTCCATTAGCAATATTACCCATCATAGCATGTTTGTTTCCTAGTTGATTAATTTTTCAAAATTGTTGCGAATTTATTCACAAAGTTACGAAAATATATGTCGGAAAATTATAATAATTGATTGATATTATCAAAAAAAAACCATATAATATTAAAAAGCATCAGAGGTGATTTTGATGAATGAGAAATCATACACGGAATTAATGAAAATTGGTGCCATGAAACGTCAACGGAAAGAGAACTTCGTTCAGGATTTGTACATTGATATGCTCTTATCAGAAATTCAATTGACGATTGAAAAAGAAAAACTGCAAAAAAAAATTGACCTTGCCATTGACCATCGAGATAAACAACATTTTTACTACCTGTCTAAACAACTTATCGAAATAAACAAACGATTTGGAACGTAGTCACAAAAACGGGAAAGGAGCTCAAAACTCCTCTCCCATTTTTTATTTAGGCCCTTTCTTAATCTACAGCCATTATTTATCTTTTATCCTTTGTTTTATTTCAAATTCTTCCAGAGTAGAAATACGCTCCAACATGGTAGGATGACTATAACGGAATATCTTTACAAGTAATGGCGGATTCACCTGGGTCAGCCCTGATTTTGTTAATTCCTGGAAGGATGTAATGGCTGATTCTGGATTTTGAGTCATATTTATTGCGTATTGATCAGCGCGTTTTTCCTCATAACGAGAAATCAGGTTGCTGAAAGGACTGGAAACAAACATTAACATCGAAAGAATCATAAAAAATAGAGGCAAAGATCGAATGTCTTTGACATCAGGTATTTTTAATTCCTTTCCAAAGCGACTAACTGCCCAATTCATTATTCGATACGTGAGATATAAACCAACTAATGAAAAAAGTAAATACAAGGCAATACCGATATAAATATGCTTCTCAACATAATGACAGATTTCATGTGCCATGATAAATAAAATTTGGTCATTTGATAACTTATTTAAGGTTGTATCCCATAACACAATTCTCGCGTTTGAACCAATGCCTGTTACATAAGCATTCAAAGAATTTGTCTTGTCCGCCATATTTACTTCAAAAACATGTTCTGCCGGGATCTGTGCTTTTTCAGCTAATGATAGTATTTTTGTCTCAAGTTCCTTATTTTTTAAAGGATAAAAGTCATTGTACAAAGGGTCAATCACAATAGGTTGTAAAAACATCAAGAACAAAGTAAACGGTACAGACAATAACCATGCATAAAACCACCAGCGTTTTACACTTCTTTTCATCAACCAGTATAATACTGGCACAATAATCATTAGTGTTCCAAAATTGATCCAGAAATCAATTAGTTCATCCTTCATCCAAGAAGCAAAGCTTTGTGTTGAGATGTTATAGGACTTTGACAAAGTATAGCCGATATAGCTTAAAGGAAATGTTGCAACAAATGCAAAGAACGATAGCCAAATAAGGTAAATAGCTGTTTGAAGCAGTTTGTACTTTGATGAATTTTCAGCCCACGATTTGAACGCTTTAGAAAATCCAACTAATAGTATTAGAAAATAAAAAAGCCATTCGAATGGTGTCGATAGAAAAAACAACAGATTTCTGATTTTTGAATACTCTTCACTTAACATTAACTCCCTGCCATTTAAAAAAGTTGCGGGATCTGCTTTGGTTCCTTGAAATTCGAAGGGCAGGTTTGAGTCTGTAAAATGAAATAAATACCAATAAAAAAACAACCCATATATTACATAGGCCAAAACTGCATAGACTCCCATTTTTCTAACCATGTTTTGTCCTCCTTTTTGTACAACCTCTCTATACATAGTTTAGTATGTACGTTCATATTTAGAACAACAAAAAGCCGGATTTTACCGGCTTAGAGAAAATAAGAATATACAGCTAGGACTGTAATGGACCCAAGAACGACAACAATTACATTCGCTCCTAAAAATGCAGCAGCAAAAGCTGCGGAAGCACCAACGATTCCATACCAGATATCATCTTTTTGAAGCAAAAGAATAGCTGGGAAAATTAATGCACCGAGTGTGGCGTAGGGCACGTTTTTTAGTACTCCTTGAATAAATGTGGGAAGTTCTTTTCCTTTAAACAAAACAAACGGAAGCATTCTTGGTATATATGTAACTAACCCCATCCCAATAATCATCCAAACAATTTCACTTTTCATCCTTTACACCCCAATGTTTTGCTTTTACCACTTCAATCAACTCAATAAGAACAGCTGACAAAATGGTGGAAGAAACAATTGCCCATCCTTGTGCCAATATCTCCCCAAGTGTAAAAATCGAATTAAATATTGCTGCCAGTACAGCAAGATATACTACCTTAACACTTTTTTTCAAAGATGGAACCAGGAGTCCAATGAACATCGCATAAAGGGCAACTCCCATACTCTCCTGCAGTGTTTGTGGAAGGCTTGCTCCAATCAAGTGACCAATCGCGGTAAAAACAACCCAACTCGAGTAGGCAACTGAATTTACGCCAAACATAAAACCAGTTGCTGCTGTTCCTTCTTTGGTCGCCACCACAGAGAATGTTTCATCGGTAATTCCAAAAGAATAGAGCATTTTATTCCCAAGATGGTCATCCTCACACTTTTCATTCAAGGAAGTGGACATCAGAAAATGGCGAATGTTTACAATAAAGGTCGTTAAAACAATTTCTATGATTCCTGTCCCATAGGTAAGCAAACTCAATGAGATATATTGTGAGGCACCAGCAAATACAATCATACTCATTAACACTGATTCATAAATAGATAGTCCTGATGTTTTAGCTAGAAGACCAAACGTAAGTGCTATGGGAAAATATCCAATCCCGATGCTGATACCTGCCTGGAGTCCCTTTTTAAATTCAGACGATTCTTTTCCTATTGCAATTTCCGACAACTTGACCCCTCCAAAGAAAAGCATAAGGCGCCTGCCTATCGGCGACAAGCGTAAGACGAGCCGGCATGAAGGTTGCTTTTTAACCTTCTTGACGGATTGCTTACGACCTCGAGCCAATGGCGCCTGAAGCTAGACAAATTTCACGCTTGAATCAAAGCTAAATTTTAACAAATTTTCGAATAAAATGAAATAAAAAAACATGGCGAAGATTCAGGATGGTTATAAAGTACTTTTTCGACCTCTTGTAGATAGACATTAAATCCACAAACAATAAATCAAATTTAAGTATTCAAATATAAATTTCGTCAAGAAAGAACACGTTACTACTTCCGCATTTGACCATAACAAAATAGTCAGAGTAATCATATTTTAACAGTAGTAATTATGTGATAAGGAAGGGGGATTTCCATGACCTTAATTGGCATGCTCCATCATAGAAAAGATCCAGCTACCGTTATAAAGTCCTATGCCTATGCTGTTGTTGCAAAGGCGGAAGGTGCGGATTTTGTATATTTTACACCGAAGAGTGTAAATTTTGATAACCAGACGATTGAGGGTTATGAATATAAAAATGCTTCTTGGCAGGAAGTAACAACACCTTTCCCAGATGTTATCTACAATACGGGCAGTCCAGAGAAACTTGATGTTTCAAAAGATATTATTAATCAGTTAAAGGAAAGGATTCCTTTTACTACCGTTTCATTGGGGAATAAATGGACAATAAATGAAAGGCTAAAAAAGGGAAAACAATTCTCAAATTATTTAATCCCGGCAAAAGTGCTTAGGAACTGGAATGATCTTAGTGGATTTTTACGAGAATATGAGAACGTTGTGGTAAAGCCTATGGATGGCAGGAAAGGACAAGGAATATACTTTATCCAAACAACCAAGAATGGCTTTATTGTCAATAAGGATTGTAAGGATAAGAGTTATACACAAAAGGAACTGAAGGTGTTTTTAGAAGCTTTACTGCAAGAAAACACTTATATTGTTCAACCATATATTAGCAGTAAAACTAAAAAAGGATTGATCTTTGATTTTCGCCTTCATGCCCAGAAAAATGGGGAAGGTAAATGGGTCATTACCGCCATTTATCCTCGAATCGCAACAGATGGCACCATTATTACCAATATTAATAATGGTGGATATACCAAATATTTAGAACCCTTCCTAAACCAGGAGTTTGGTGAAGAGGAGGCTTTTAATTTAAAGAGGACACTCGAATACTTCACCCTTTCACTTGCTCGGCATCTCGATGAGCTTCAAATGCTTGAATATTCGGAGGTCATAGATGAGATTGGAATTGATGTTGGTTTAGACGAAAACCAGAAACTTTGGATTTATGAAGTAAACTGGCGCCCTGGCTGCCCTCCTGCCTTTTATTTAGAACTTGATGTGGTAAGAAACACAATCCAATATGCATTATACTTGGCCCATCATAATGAAAAGGTTAAGCAGGAAATTAGACGCTTTAAGAAGATGGATTTGGAGAAGAGAAAAATTCCCATTATTGCTGTTACCGGGAGCGCAGGAAAAACAACAACAAAATCTTTTATATCCTCTATCCTTCGTACAAGATGGAATACATTTGAATCAAAGGATTACTGGAATCGAACGGACCATACTCAAATACATGCTGATTTAATTAATTCCAGCCATCAGGCCGTTGTTTTAGAGTATGGGATGGGGTTCCCAGGAGTGATCACCGAACATTGCCGGATTATTCAGCCAAATATTAGTGTGGTCACGAATGTAGGAATGGCACATATTGGAAATTTTGATGGCGATATTAGAAAAATTGCCAAAGCCAAATCTGAATTAATCCATGGAACAAAGAAAAATGGCATTTTATTTATTAACAAGGATGACGAAAATTCCAAATTACTCGAAACTGACCAATTTAAAGGGAATATTATTACAATTGGAGTAAAAAATGATGCGGATTATCGAGCCTATCATGTTTCCTATGCTGATAGCGGCATGAGGTTCAAGGTCATGCTTCACAATAAAGAATGGTCGTTTTTCATTCCGATATATGGTGAGCACCATGTTTATAATGCTTTAAATGCGATTGCCGTGGCAGATTATCTTGGCTTCTCGCCGCAAGAAATTAAATCAGGGTTACTATTCAGAAAGCCGCCGAGACGATTAACGGTCTACCACTTAAATTTTGGGATTAACTTAATCGATGATTCTGTTCACTCCACACCTCAAGGCGTCATTGCAGCCATAGATGTTTTAAAAAATATTAGCCCTGCCAGAAAAATAGCCGTACTCGGCAGGATGATAGGACTTGGCGATAGAAGAATGGAGCAATATCAAAAAATAGGTAACTATTTAGTTAAACAAGGCGTAGATGTTGTGATTACCTATGGCCGGTATGCCAAAGATATTGGACTTGAGGCAATCAAGGCAGGGTTACCTCCACAAAATTTCAAACATTTCCTGAATGAAGATACGATGCACGAATACCTCTTAGATATTTTACTAGAAAAAGATACCATTCTTGTAAAAGGCGCAAGTATAATGAATATGTTTAATACAGTTCAATTTATCAACTCAACCTTAGGTATTAAAGAATAGCAAAAAAAACCCCCATAATAACGAGTATGGGGATTTTTTTTACTCTGTTCGAATATGAAATGTAAGTTCATTTGCAGCTTGCTTTGCTATGCTTTGTGCCTCTTCCAGGGTATCCCCTTTAGCAATAACATATGCATACCGGTGTCCCATGGATAACGGAGGAGTTAAATACGTTCCACTCTTTGGCTTTACGTACACTTCAACTACCCCAGGTGTAGACATTGCCCTGTTTTTCCCTGTAACCTTTTCTAAAATCCCCTTGTTTTCAAGTATCACATATTGTGTATAAACATTGTGCCTTGTACGCATTTCTAGTGACGGTTCCTCTCCGGCTAACATCTTTAATGTCTCTTCCACGAGGCTATAACCATGAGCAGCCTGAATCATCTTGTTCATGGCTCCACCAGATATTCTAGGGTTAATTTCAATCAATTTCCAGCCGTCCTCTGTCAATCTAAGTTCCAAATGAAAAGCACCATTTTTAAATGCTAATAAAGAGACAATTATTTCGATTACATTAAGTAAACTCTCCTCTATATAATACGGTACTTCAGCTAACACACCATATCCAGTAACAATAAACCGTTTACCCTTGGTAATTTCCTGCTTAATAATGGCACCAATTTGGATTTGCCAATTGGTGACTAAAACTTCAACTAGGTATTGGTCACCATCCACATATTCTTCAATAATGATGGTTTCATTTGGATTCTTCGTCCTCAATTTACCTACATTTTTTCCTAGCTCTTTCAAGTTGGAGGCAAAAAGTACATCTCTCGAGCCTGTAGAAGAGGCATACTTCACGACTACTGGGAAATGAAAGTTATTTAGGTCCAATTCAACTGGGAGTTGAGCTTTCTTTGATACTAATTTAAATTCAGGTGTAAAAGATTGATTTGAAAAAAAGGTTCGTGTCTTTTCTTTATTTTCCATTATCGAAATCGCATCAGTGGATAAAAGGTTGTTACAAAATTCATCAGCTAATAACGAAGCTGTATAAACGTAATTATCAACAAAGCTGGTGATCACTACTATCTCGTGTCCCCTTTGTTGTAATAACCTTATTTGGCCTTTTAATTCATCTATATTTTTAGTATCAACCAATGTGAGTAGATGAACATCCTGATATTCGTTTCTTTGCTGGATTTGTTTTTCTTGATCTGTAAATACAACCGTATAATAGCCTAAATCATTTGCAGCTTTTACTGCTTCCCTGCTCGATCCCGATTTATTTACACCGATAAAAATGATCGTTCTCATTCTTCTCACTCCTATTTCCCCTGACAAAGATGAACGCCCTATATGTTATGAAAGAAATGGAGTTTTGGATAGACTTTTTCAGCAATTCATTAAATATGATAATGAGTAAAATATAGTTATTTGTGCAATCCCACGAATAAAGTGTGTCATACACTAAAAAGTGAATTTACTTTACAAGTGGGAAGTGAAATGAAGAAATCATGAAAGCTTTTTCTATTTCAGAAATCAGAAAAATCATCAATGGTGAGCTTCTGCTGGGATCAGATAATTTGGTCATTGATTATATCCCTTATTATAAAAATATACGAAGAAAAAAGAGAAACGTACTCATATTTATTCGAAGAAAATTCGAATTTGATTTAAATTACATTAAATCCAGACTTCCTTGTGCAATCGTCATTGACCATTCTTTCGGTCCACTTAAATCCATTGAAGGGTTAACTGTGATTAGGGTGGCCAATGTAAAAAGCGCACTATGGAAATTTATTGAATACTACCGGCAATTGTTTTCTATTCCAGTTGTAGCTGTAACGGGAACATGTGGTAAGACAACCACGAAGGAAATGATTGCACATATCCTTCGTGAGAAAAAAAATGTTCGATATACAGTAAACAGTAATAATTCTAGGCTTGCTCACCTGCACTATCTTATAGGAATAGATGAGCATACCGATGCGGCCGTCTTCGAAACTGCTGTAGGTATGCCTGGAGATGTCAGGAATGCTTGCAGATATTTTAAACCAACAATTGGTATTATTACAAACATCGGTGCATGTCATTTGAATGCCTGTAAAACCATTGATGCTTATATAAAAGCAAAAGGAGAAATGGCTGCAGGTTTAGAGGATGATGGTGTTTTAATCTTGAATGCTGATGATGAGAAAACAAAGTCAATCAGTTTAGAGAACTTTAAAGGAAAGATTGTGTACTTTGGTATCAAAAATCGTGCTGATTTCCGTGCAACCGGCATTGAATACCGAGATGGCGGGATGAGGTTTGTTCTCCAATCCAATAATGGAAGCATGCCCATCTTTATTCCCGGATATGGAGAGCATCAAGTCGCTAATGCATTAGCAGCATTAGCAGCAGTGAATGAAATAGGCATAGATCTGAAACAAGCGGCAGAACGGTTAAAGACATTCAAAAACCTGGGAAGGCACTTAGAAATCGCTTCTGGTTATAATGGAGCAACCATTATTGATGATACTTGGAACTTCAACACGACCTCATTGGAGGCTGGTATGAAGGTCTTAAATCATGTTGCAGGTAAAAAACATAGAATTGCTTTATTTACGGATATGACTTCATTAGGAGATTATAGCCTTCAACTTCACAAACAAGCTGGTGAAATTGTTAAAAAGTATGGCGCAGATACAATTATTACGTTAGGGAATCGTGCACAGGAAATGGCGAACTATGCAATCGAACTTGGGTTAAAATGCAAGACCTATTCATTTACAGATTACGGCCAGGTTTACACACTTTTAAAAGAATTACTGAATGACAATTCAACCATTTTGATTAAGAGTTTTGGAAATAACACCTCTATGATTGAACTAGCGGCCAACTTAAAAAAATAGGCTGAATTTGAATAGATTTAATGCAATTTATTGAGATTATAGGAAGAAATTTCCACCGTTTCTCCTCCACTTTCTATGTTACGATGGTTTTGTTCCTACGCAGGGAGAAAATACAGAAAGCGAGGAGAAATTTTATATGAATAAGAAATTAATTACAACATCCGTTGCCCTAATGATAACTTTTAGCGGAATGAGTATTCCAACTTTCCATTTAAGTACCAACCATGCAGCTGCTGCAACAACAACCATCCCAAACCCCTACAATAACCAGGCCGCAGTTGACGTAAAAGCAGACCAAATCATCGCAACAGCGAAGAATTTAATTGGAAAAGCTACGTACGGTACGAAGAAATTAACCTACCCATATCAATTTGCTTGTGCAACATTTGTTAATTATGTATTTGCACAAAATGGAGTTGATATAGCGACCGAAACAGAAGAATATATGATGGAACAAGGTTATGAAGTTCCTCGAGACCAACTGCAAAAAGGTGACCTTGTTTTCTTTGACGCCAACCCAGCAAACACGGATCCAACCGATCATCTTGGGATATATATTGGCGATAATAAGATCATTCACATGGCAAACCCTGAATTAAATATTACTATTTCTGATTTGGATAGCACTTCTTATTATCGTAACAACTATGTAAAAGCTAAACGGGTACTTCCAAGTCTATTATCAGCAAACCCTACTACAAAAGGTGACCAAGTTGTTTCTAGTTATTTCGCTTTAAAAGATAAGGTGAAAATCAATTCTACAACGAATAATACAGCAGCAGCTACATTTACAAATGCCGGATTAGTTGATCATATTTATAAGCAGGCTGGTATAAATCTAGGTACAACAAACATGAATGAGCAAATGAAATTGGGTCAGCCTGTTTCTAAAGATAATCTAAAAAAAGGTGACCTTGTCTTCTTTAACAATAAAACAGGTTCAAATACACCAGCATTAGTAGGTATTTACGGAGGCGATCATCGCTTACTCTTAGCCTCTACTGCCTATGGAACGGTTACTAGAATTCTGTTCCTGCCATATTATAATGATTTGCACTATATTACTGCAAGACGTGTAATTACGGAAACACCAGTAACAGTTACACCGACACCGGAACCTGCACCAACGCCTGCGCCGGCTCCAACACCAACACCTGCGCCGGCTCCAACACCAGCACCTGCGCCGGCTCCAGCACCAACGCCAGCACCTGCGCCGGCTCCAACGCCAGCTGTACCAACAAAAGCTGATAATATTGTTACTTCTGCCACAAACCTTATTGGGAAAGCAAACTTTGGTTATGTTTATAATGTAAGTACCTTAACCTTTACACCTGGCGGTTTCACGAAATATATTTATGGTCAGCATGGCATCAACTTAAAATCTACTCTTGCCAGCTACCAAGCGACATTAGGACAGCCTGTCGAGAAAGCGAATCTTCAAAAAGGTGATTTAATTTTCTTTGGCGGAGCCTCAATTAGTAACGTAGGAATTTATGCAGGTGATGATCAATTCATTCATTTAATTAGAGGTAAAGGAACAATAAAAGAAAACTTGAATTCAGATTGGGCAACACAAAATTATAAAACTGCCCGTCGCGTTCAATAATACTCAAAGAGGAGCAATTTTTGCTCCTCTTTTTTCTATTTACCGTAATCTTTTTTCCACAGGGGTTAAGCTTCTCCCTTTAGCTGTGGCTATAAAACCATTCTTTAAGTAGTGATTCAAGGAATATGGTGTACATTTTGCCTTAATTAAGTCCTTGTTTAGGGTAAATACAAATTTATCCCTTTCTTCAAATAAACGTCTATATATTCCTTTACTTCTGTAATCTTTTCGAACAAAGTCAGTATTATAATAAACATATTCCCTTCTTAAAACACATGAAACAATACCAACTACTTCGTCTCCCATTTTTGCCCCAAACCAAATGGTATTCTCAGTATTTCTTACCCTCATTCGTCCTTTAATCACATAAGGTACTATAGGAGCAATTTCTTCAAAAGTCATGCGAGAGACGGTGAGTTCTTCCATAAACATCCACTCCAGTAAGATTTTAAATACGGTTAAGATTAAGTACTTGTCTAATATATATATGAACGGATGTAAACTGTGTTTGTGTTAACCTACCGGTTGAAGGGCCTAAAAAAAACGATGATTTTCATCATCGTTTCAAATACTAATAAATTAAATTGATTAATTCTTCTTTGGAGACATTTCCAAAATAAAAGGTTGTATCAATATCCTTTAGTGCTGTTTCCAAATCGCCTTTTTCATAGCGAACACCTTTGAGTTTATTCTCAATATTACTTACATCCCCCACACCAAAAAAGTCACCATATATTTTACAATTCTCAATGACTCCTCTTTCAACATCTAAGCGCACATCAATCTGCCCTACAGGGAAACGATGGGAATGCTGAAGATTAAACTTTGGAGATTTACCGTAGTTCCAATCCCAGTTTTGATAACGTTCCTTTGAAATTTGGTGAATCTTCTCCCAATCCTCTTCCGTTAATATATATTCCGTTATTTCTTTTCCTTGGAAAATATATTTTAGCAGTGACGAACGGAACTCTTCGATATCGATTTTTTCTTTCAAAAATTCAGAAATATTAGCCACTCTGCTGCGGATTGACTTAATTCCTTTAGATTCAATTTTATCCTTTTTCACCCTTAAGGCGGAGACAATATGTTCCATTTCTGAATTAAAAAGGAGAGTTCCATGAGTAAACATCCGGCCTTTTGTAGAAAATTGTGCATTGCCGGAGATTTTCCTTCCTTCAGCCAAGATATCGTTTCTCCCGCTTAATTCAGCGTTGACCCCCATTTGTTTAAGAGCAGTAATCACCGGCTCAGTAAACTTTCGGAAATTGTGAAAACTATCCCCATCATCTTTTGTAATAAAGCTATAATTTAGGTTGCCAAGGTCATGATATACTGCGCCGCCGCCAGACAGCCTGCGCACTACATGGATACCGTTCCTCTCAACATACTCGGTATTAATTTCTTCTACTGAGTTTTGGTTCTTCCCAATGATGATAGATGGCTCATTTATGTAAAATAATAAATACGTATCATTTATATCAAGATTTTTTAACGCATATTCTTCTATCGCTAGATTTATACGCGGGTCGGTAATTCCTTTATTATCAATAAATAACATACTGCCTTTTCTCCTTCTTATACTAAAATGGTTTGAAATTCATCTGCTAGTTTTATTATACCAGTATATTCAGTATTTGCTTCACTGATAAGCTTTGATGAGTCCCCGTAATGTGGAAGATGGGTTAGAATTAATTGTTTAACACCTGCTTTTTCTGCAAATCTCCCAGCATCAATGCTGTTCATATGACCTGCAGATTTCCCGTCTTGATGCTGATAAAAATTACATTCACATAGTAATAGATCTGCGCCTTTACCAAACTCAATAAATTCTTCTTTATAGGAACTATCACCTGTGTACACGAGTGTCTTCCCGTTTGCTTCTATTCTCATTGCATAACAAGGAACTGGATGATTGGTTTTCAGAAAAGAAACTTGAAATGGTCCAACAGAAAGTACACTATTGGGATCATAGTTTATTCCCTTTGTAATGTCTTTATAGGTCAGTTTCGTAAATTCCGCCTGGTCGAAGGAGTGGCCATAGAGAGGTAATGTTGGGAAACTCTTGTCTAGAAAGCCCTGAATTAGCCTTGCATGCTGTAAAACCCCAATGTCAGCGATATGATCGGGATGATAGTGAGAAAGTATCACGGCATCCAGCTCCTCAGGTTCGATAATATTTTGCAGCTTGCTAAGAACACCACTGCCACAATCAATCAGCAGATTAAATCCATTATGCTCAAGTAAATACCCTGAACTTGCACCATTCTTTTTTGGGTATCCTCCCCAATAACCTATTATTGTAAGTTTCATCTAAACTACCCCCTCTTGATTTTTCATACCTTTACTATACTTGAAAAAGCTGCGAATAAAAAAGAAGCTATTCTCAAAAATAGCTTCTGGTTCATTATTTCACATTTAAATATTCTAATACACCTTTTACAGCTTCCTCACCTTGGTCAATACAATCAGGAAGTCCAACACCGCCAAAGGATGCACTGGCTAAAAAGACGCCTGGCAGATCTGTTTTTATATGGCCTCTAATGGTCTCCAGCCGCTGTTTATGTCCAACTGTATATTGCGGCATTGAATCTTTCCAGCGTGAAACAACTGCAAATTCAGGCTGCATTCCTATATCCATCGTTCTGCTCAAATCATCAAGAACAATCTTTATAATTCTGTCATCAGAAAGATCAACAATCGTTTCATCTCCAGCTCTTCCAACATAACAGCGAAGGAGAACTTTGCCTTTCGGAGTGGAATGAACCCATTTTTTGTGTGTCCAGGTGCAAGCTGTAATAGAATAATCTCCATTTCTCGAAACGACAAACCCAGTTCCATCAATGTCCTTTTTTATTGCTTCCTCTGGAAACGCTAAGGCAACCGTAGCAACCGATGTAGATGGAACTGACTTAAACGGTTCAAAGAATTCATAGTCCGAAAACATAGATTGTGTAATTTTATGCGGTGTTGCAGCAACAATAGAATCCGCTGTCATTGTTTCACCGTTATTTAAGTAAAGCTTGTATTGTTTATTTGTCCTTGTAATTTTATCAACCCGGTGTCCTTTCAGTATTGAGTCAGGGTCAAGTTTTGCTTCAATTGCTTCCGCAAAGGATTGGAGACCGGTTTTAAAGGTTAAAAATACACCTTTTTTCTTCTCGGCAGGTTCTTCAGTTTTCGATTTTGCCGGTGTGTTTTTTTTCATACCCAAAATAAGACTACGGTATTTTTGTTCAACCTGATAGAACTGCGGAAAGGTCGACATTAAGCTCATTCGATCAATATCGCCCGCATAAATCCCCGATAATAACGGTTCAATTAGATTTTCAACTACCTCATCGCCTAATCTTCTTCGAAAAAACTCACCTAAAGATTGGTCAACATTACCTGGGGATCTTGGTAAAATAAAATCCGCTGCTGCTCTTAACTTCCCCGGAATCGAAAACAAACCAGTTGTAATAAATGGTCCGAGTTCAGTCGGGATTCCCATTATGGAACCCCCAGGCATTGGATAAAGCTTGTCTTTCACCAAACAATAGGATTTTCCGGTCGAATTTGATACTAATTGATCCTCCATTCCAACTTCCTTTGCCAGCCTGGTCATGCTTGTCTTTCTTGCTAGGAATGAATCAGGACCTCTTTCAATAATAAAACCATCTCTAATAACGGTTTGCATTTTACCTCCGAGACGGTGAGATGCTTCAATCAGTTTAATCTCAAGAGGCAGCTTTTTTTCGTTTATTATTTTTTGAAGGTAGTATGCGGCAGTAAGCCCTGCAATACCTCCACCAATAATCGCTACCTTCTGTTTTTCTTCCGCCACGGATGTCACCCTACTTTCGTTTCAGATCAATATCAGTTTGCTAATTTTTTTAAAATGACTGATGTCATTGCTTGGATTAAATCATCATGTGCGTTAGGCATTTTAGGGCGATAATAACTTGCTCCTACTTCCTTTGCTGCCATTCTGCACTCATAATCGTTGTCATAAAGAACCTCTAAGTGTTCACATACAAAGCCAACAGGTGCATAAACAAATGCCTTATATGGATATTCTTTAGCCAAAGTCTTAGTTAAATCTTGAACATCTGGTCCCAGCCAAGGTTCTGGCGTATTCCCTGCGCTTTGCCAGCCGATTGCATAATTCGTTATCCCAGCTTGCTTTGCAATCAAATCTGCTGTTTCCTGAAGTTGATTTGGATATGGGTCACCAAATTGCAAAATCTTTTCTGGAAGACTGTGGGCTGAAACAATCAACATCGCATGATCTTTTTCTTCCTGCGGCATATGGTCATATATTTCTTTGATTTTTCCCGCCCAGTAATGAATAAATTTAGGTTCAGCATACCAGCTGTCAACGGAAGTAATAGCAATACCACCGAGTCTTTCTGCTTCTTCCTTGGCTCTATTATTATACGACTTAATGCTAAACGTTGAGAAATGAGGCGCCAAAACAATACTTACTGCCTCTTCAATTCCATCAGCATGCATTTGTGCAACTGCATCCTCGATAAATGGTTCAATATGCTTTAAGCCAAGATACATTTTAAATTCAATCTTATCTTGTACTGTGTTAATATGCTCTTCTAATGTTTTTGCCTGTTCGAGAGTAAGCTTTGCTAAGGGAGAAATTCCGCCAATAGCTTCATAGCGATTCCGTAACTCTTCTAACATTTCGAGAGTTGGCTTCCTGCCATGCCGAATATGTGTATAATAACGTTCCAAGTCATCTAAAGTATATGGGGTCCCGTAAGCCATTACTAGTAATCCCATTCTCTTTTTAGTCATCTGGTGCACCTCTTTTAAAGTCTAGTTTCCTCAAATCAAGGATTTAGAGGGCCTCTAATTAGTTAGGGCCCTCCTTCTTTTTTCGCATATTATATTGTGCCAAAAAATAATCTATTTTACCATTATTACCACTTGAGTATTTAATTGCTGCGTTTAGACGCAGAATACTCATGGACAAACGATGTTAATCTCTTCAAGGTTGCTGGATTTACGGATGGGAACACACCATGGCCAAGATTAAAGATATAGCCCCCCTGAGCCATGCCTTGATCTAAAATTGCTTTAGCTCTTTCTTCAATTACATCCCAAGGTGCTAACAGTATTGCTGGATCAAGATTACCTTGTACCGTTTTTTGAATTCCCATTTGTCTCGCTTGTTGAATCGGCAAACGCCAGTCCAATCCAACCACATCAATCGGAAGGTCATTCCACTCCAGCGCTAAATGACTCGCGCCGACTCCAAACATAATAAGTGGAACATTTTCTTCTTTTAGTTCTGTAAAAATTCTGTTCATAACCGGTTTAATAAAATAGCGATAGTCCTCTACATTTAATGCCCCGACCCAGGAATCAAAAATTTGTATCGCTTTAGCTCCTGCTTTAATTTGTGATTTTACATATGTAATAATCATATCAGCAAGTTTATCCATCAAAGCAAACCAAGCTTTTGGCTCAGAATACATAAATGCTTTTGTTTTATTGTAATTTTTTGATGGTCCTCCCTCAATCATGTAACTAGCAAGCGTAAATGGAGCCCCAGAAAATCCAATTAAGGGTACAGACAATTGTTCTTGAGTTAATATTTTTATCGTATCTAAAACATAAGATACGTCCTCTTCCGGATGAAGTTCACCAAGTTTTTCAACATCAGCTAAGGAAGTGATTGGATTATCAATAACTGGACCAATACCAGATTTAATTTCTACTTTCATCCCCATTGCTGGAAGTGGAGTCATAATATCTTTATAAAGAATAGCAGCATCTACATTATACTGCTCTACTGGCAGACGGGTAACATACGCACATAACTCAGGCTGATGAGTAATTTCAAACAAAGAGTACTTTTCTTTAATTTCTCTATACTCTGGCTGAGAGCGACCTGCTTGACGCATGAACCAAACTGGAACATGGTCAGTTTTTTCTCCTCTTGCAGCTTTTAAGAATGTTTCGTTTATTTGCTTTGACATGTAAATAAATCCACCTTTCAAAAGACCTGTCTCATTCATTTTAATATATGTAGCTTAAAATAACCAACTTCATAGAGTATAGCACTGTTTTCACTATATCGATTAATCCTATTTGTGTATAGGTTAAGATGGAAAGTGTCAAAGAAAAGTCGTTTTTACAGATTAAATTTTCCTTGGAATCCCTTTCACCACTTTATTGCAGATTCATATTCTGTATTACATCCAAAGGGCGAATACCTATTTTTCGTCCTTAGATGATGAAAGGAGGTCATTGTATGCTTATCGAACTGTCAGCTCTTCATTGGATATATGTTGTCTTTATTGCCCTTATTATCGGATTTATGGTAAAACGAAGAGATACTACACTTATTTGTATTTTAGGGATATTCCTCATTGCTGTCACCGCAACAGGATCCTTAAGCAGTTCAGTTAGTAGTATTTTCAACAGTTTTATTTATGCGATTACGGAGTTATTATCAACCATCTTAGTTATATCAATCATTGTAGCTATGAGTAAAACACTAACTTCTACTGGTATCAACGATGTGATGATTTCACCTTTTACAAGATTGATCCGCAACCCGGCACTCGCCTATTGGACCATTGGTATATTAATGATGGTCATTTCATGGTTCTTCTGGCCTTCGCCAGCAGTTGCTCTTCTAGGTGCTGTGCTGCTTCCTGTAGCGCTGCGGGCAGGTCTGCCTGCTTTGGGTGTTGCCATGGCAATGAACTTGTTTGGACATGGGATCGCTCTATCAGGCGATTTTGTCATTCAAGCTGCACCAAAATTAACCTCTGATGCTGCCGGAATTCCAATCGGTGATGTCATTAGTGCTAGTATTCCTTTAGTTTTCACGATGGGGATAGTAACTACGATTGCTGCCTTTTATTTTCTAAAACGAGATATGAAAAACGGTTTACTTCAGCCAACCCCGTATGTTCCTGTCGATTCAGACTTAGAAACAACTTCTGAGAAGAACCTGCTATCCATTGGACAAAAGCGATTCCTTGCGATTCTCGTGCCAATATTATTTGCAGTTGATGTAGCAGCTATGTTTATCCTTGAACTGACTGGCGGGGAAGCTACTGCTTTAGTTGGCGGGACATCTATTTTTATTCTTCTTCTAATTACCATGGTAAGCCATAAAAACAAGGGGCTAGAAAAGACAACTAGCTATTTAATTGAAGGCTTCACCTTTGGTTTTAAGGTTTTTGGACCTGTCATCCCAATTGCTGCCTTCTTCTATTTAGGTGATGCTGGTTTTGGAAAAATCATTGGGGACTTTTTACCGGACGGATCTCAAGGAATTGTAAACGACCTAGGTATTGCATTAGCGAATATCGTACCTTTAAGTAAAGTGGTCGGAGCGGTGACACTTACTACTGTAGGGGCTATTACAGGTTTGGATGGCTCAGGATTTTCTGGAATATCACTCGCTGGTTCAGTCGCAGGTTTATTTGCTGTTGCGATTGGCAAAGGTGTTGCCACTCTGACTGCACTTGGGCAAATTGCCGCTATTTGGGTAGGTGGCGGAACATTGGTACCTTGGGCATTAATCCCTGCTGCAGCTATCTGTAATGTTGATCCATTTGAATTGGCAAGGCGAAACTTACTACCAGTAATCATTGGACTGGTGGTCACCACAATTGTGGCAATGTTTTTGATATAAAGGCGGGGTTAATATTTACGGTGATATCTGGACAGCGACATCAAAGATTGATGAGGGACAAATCAGGAGATTCCTCAACGAGTTTTGTCCTTCATAACCAGGATGAAGGACAAATCAGGAGATTTCTCAACGAGTTTTG
>NZ_JBALNB010000020.1:0-45171 GCF_036962345.1 Neobacillus vireti | reverse complement strand
AGGATGAAGGACAAATCAGAAGATTCTTCAACGAGTTTTGTCCTTCATAAAGTATTTTTGGAAAATAATCAACATCAATCTTTAACAAAGCCAATTTAAAAAGAGGCATGCAGCCTCTTTTTTATTTTCTATTTAATCTCTTCTTAAAGTAAGTGTAAATATAAATGGACAACATCAACCAAACATAACCAAAGGCAAATCCGCCAATGACATCGGTCGGGTAATGTACTTGAAGAATGACACGACTTGCACCAATCAGCAATAGTAACAATACAGTGATGGTCACAACCATTCTTTTAGCAGACGCAGAATTCAGCCCTTCAATCACCAGGTACGCAATAAAGAAATAAAACGTTAATCCCACCATGGCATGTCCACTAGGAAAGCTTAAACTATCCACATGTGCTAAGTGTTCGAGCTCAGGTCTTGGACGTGCAATCCACTCCTTTAAAAGCTTGTTCACTTCATTTCCTAGCGCAGTTGAAAGTGCAATAGCTGCTGCTCCCAAAAAGTGCCGTTTTATTAACAATAACCACACTAATACAACCAATGCAACAATTCCAATCCCCTTTTTATCCCCTAACTCAGTCAACAGGAGAAAAAATGGGTTTAAGCTGTCAGGTACATAGGCAAATAAGTCCGCGAGTCTTTCATCTACCCAAAAAGTTTCGTTTGCAGCCACTTTCATAGAAATATAAATTGATATAATAATTGCTAGAAATAACAATATGTAGGTACTTTTACTTTTCATAAGCCTTAAGTAATCCTTTCTTTAATAAAATACTTTAAAATTATAATGGTAATATAGATAAAAATCTACTTTATAGTAAAAAGGTGTTAAAATAGTTTGAAAATACGATTTATTTTATGGTCAGGGGGTTAATAAAATGATAAATCAATTGTTTGCAAAATTAGAAGATTACTATGAAGAAATGGTTTCGATCCGCAGGTTTATGCATCAGCACCCAGAACTGTCCTTTCAAGAATATAACACAGCCCAGTTTGTAAAGGAGTTCTACGAAAACCTTGGAATAGCTGTAAAAGGTAATGTAGGGGGTAACGGGGTCGTAGCAAGAATTAATGGGAAACTTCCCGGTAAAACAGTTGCCCTCAGGGCAGATTTTGATGCACTTCCTATTCAGGATGAAAAAGAAGTACCATATAAATCATTAGTCCCTGGAGTCATGCATGCATGTGGACATGATGGTCATACTGCAACCCTTCTCGTGTTAGCCAAGGTATTAAATGAGTTGAAGGATGAGCTCAAAGGAAATTACGTCTTTATCCACCAGCACGCTGAGGAATATGCACCAGGCGGGGCGGTCACAATGATTGAAGATGGTTGTCTAGATGGTGTGGATGTCATTTTTGGAACTCATTTATGGGCAAGTGAACCGACCGGTACCATCCAATATCGAACAGGTCCCATTATGGCGGCAGCTGATCGTTTTGAAATTGAAATTCAAGGTAAAGGCGGGCATGGAGCTCAGCCACATAAGACAAAGGATGCCATCGTCACGGCTTCCCAGCTTGTTATCAATCTACAGCAAATCGTCAGCCGGAAGGTAAACCCTGTTGAATCTGCGGTCGTCACAGTTGGCTCATTTTTAGCTGATAATGCCTTTAACGTGATTGCAGATAAGGCGAAGATTATTGGAACCGTCCGTACCTTCAACGATGAAGTTCGCCAGTTCATAGAAGAAGAAATTGATAGAATTATCAAGGGCACTTGCTATCTTTCTGATAGCACGTATAACTATTTGTTTGAAAGAGGTTATCCAGCAGTAGTTAACCATGCAAAAGAAACAGAATTTCTTAAAGCTTCTGCTAGGGAAATTCCCGAGATAATCCATATTGAAGAATCGGAACCGCAAATGGGTGGAGAGGATTTTTCTTATTACTTAAAGAAAGTACCGGGCACCTTCTTTTTTACTGGTGCAAAGCCGCCTGGTAAAGACTCATCCTACCCCCACCACCATCCAAAATTTGATATTGATGAAAAGGCAATGTTAATTGCTGCCAAAACACTTGGTACTGCAGCCATTCGGATTCACCAATCTGAGTAAAAATAAAGCCCCTGACATTATTAAAGTTCAGGGGCCTTTTTAAGTATTCTTAACCGATAGGCATTCATTGCAGTCTCGCCCAAATGTTTTAGCAGATTGTTATTGGCATAAGCGCCAACGAAGGCACCGATACCCGGCACTAGCTGGAACATCTTTACCAGATCAATATAGTCTCTGTATTCTTGTTGAAATTTTCGCCAATCCATTTCAACAAGGGATTGCTTTCTCTTCTCCCAGTTTTCGATTTCAGATAATGTTTCTCGACGAATCTCATCACTTGAAAATGCCAACTGGAAGATATGGAGAATAAATAGCCGTTCTTCAAATTCTTTCGTGTTAAATCCATATATAGCAGCCGCTTCAAAGAGAAATTTCATTTTAATCGATAGAAGTAAAGGAAAATCAGCAAGGCCAAGCAGAATTCCACCTGCTCCCGTCCCTGCCCCTTCAACCAGTGCAGTTTTCTGAAAGACAGCCGTTTTTTTTCGCATTAATTCATCTCGTTCTGCTAGTGTTAATCCAGCAGCTTGATTTTTGTTGGTCGTTAATTGCGAACCAAATAATGTTGTTTTGACCATACCCTTAATGCTTTCAGTCATCATGTTATGGACTTTTTCAGGGATCATTTCATTTATTTTGCCTTGAGCTTTTTTAGATATTCGATTCATCATCCCAGAACGTCTTGTTAATTTTCTTTTCCAGTCTTCTACTTCGTCATATACTTTTAACTCATATTCATTCATGCTTCACTCCCCCTCAGCAAAAAGATATTAGTTTTTTTAAAAATACATTCATGCTTTTAGTCTTTTCTTACTATAAAAATGAACAAATAAATAACTAAACAGCAGTCCTGTCAGGAGGATGATTCCCGTAAACATCCATTGCCCTTTTATCAATAGAACCAAGGCAAACACGGAGGTTTGAATGAAAAGAATGTTCCTAAGAATCGTATGGAAAGCCTCAGTTTTATATGTTTGAGAAACTGGATATAAGTCAATCCAAAGCTTGTTTTGGTGATGATACCATAATGGTAAAAGCTGGAATCCAGTTAAATAAAGAAACAAAAGAGAGAAAACTAATTGCCCTGCTCCAAAGGAGATAAAATACAGTGCAATTGCACCAATGACCGTTAATCGAATAAACAGTCCTAAATAATCTGATGACCTCAAGAATGTCCTAGCAAATAAATAAAGATACGTATTATTTTGCGTAAAGGAAATCGAATGAATAAACAAGTCCAGCCATTTTCTTCTTTTCACTGTATCCTTTAATTTCGGTACATCTGTAAATAAATTGGCTAACCGATAAAAGGAAGCCATCCGTTTCTCTTCTTGAGCTATAAGCAAATCCCACTTCAATCCCATTTTCTTCGTTTTACTATTAAAGGAGAAATAATAAAACGCCAAAATGAATGCAAATATCAATAAAAATAAAATATTTGCATTGCTAAAAAGTAAAAAGGTAAATAAAACATTTATGAAATAGCGGACAAACATGTCCCAAATATAAACTGAAGGCTGCACATAGTAGTGAATCCTCCAATTGACTGCAATATTCCAGGCTTTCATAATCAACAAGGCCAGGAAGAAAATAAAAAATGATTGAAATCCGTTTACGCTCACATGTGCGTACAATGGCATCAATACAGCAAGGAACATTAATAAAATATATCCTTGAAAGACTAGACTAATCAACCCAGAGCGTAAAAAGTATCCTTTTAACCTTGATTCGAGTGGAATTAAAAATACTTGGTCTGCTTCTAATAAAAAAGTATATACAGGGCTGTGGGTTAAAATAATTCCTAATATCAATGCAATAATAATCTCAGCAGGAAAATTTAGTGATAATGTTTTTATCCAATTTTGGTAATAAAATGCAGCTGTACCAATTAAAAATAGCAGGACGACCATCAAATGGCCATTTAATATATATCGAAGATAAACGCCAAATTCTTTTAAACGATGGACTGCCCTGTCTTTCCAGAGCTTCTTATCATCAAACATAATTCTCTTCCTTCGTTAATTGGATATATAAATCATCTAATGAAGCAGCTGGCATCGCGAATTGTTTACGGAGTTCGTTAAGCGTACCTTTTGCACGAACTTTCCCCTCATGAAGAATAACGAAGCGATCACAGTATTTTTCTGCTGTGGAAAGAATATGAGTTGACATTAAGATTCCTGCACCGTTATCTTTCATTTTTTTCATTAAATCAAGCAGCGATTGAATTCCTAGCGGGTCTAATCCAACAAATGGCTCATCAACAATGTAAAGTGAGGGCTGTACCAAAAAAGCACACATAATCATTACCTTTTGTTTCATCCCTTTTGAAAAATGTGCCGGGAACCATTTCATTCTTTTTTCCATACGAAACTCAGCTAATAACCTCTCTATTCTTGTTTCATATGTAGTTTTATCTAATCCATACGCCATAGCCGTTAAAGTTAAATGCTCTTCAAGGGTAAGTTCCTCGTATAACACTGGTGTCTCGGGAACAAAGGTAAACATTTTCCGGTAAACTTCTTTATCTTCATGAATGGAACGTCCCTTTATCTTCACATTGCCCCGATGAGGCTCCATTAAACCGATAATATGTTTAATGGTGGTACTTTTCCCTGCACCGTTTAAACCGATTAATCCCACCAATTCTTTTTCATTCACTTCAAATGTTACGTCTTTAAGTACAGGATTCCTTGTGTATCCACCTGTTAGGTCTTCAATCGATAATAAAGACATGTGTAAGTCCCTCCATATCATAATTACCTTACATTTTACCAAATCACCTTTGATAAAAATAGGATTTCAAATTCTTATTACTTTTTTGTATATTTCTGTTCAAACGGGTTATCATAATATTCGAAGGGGAAACACCTACTCGATGAAGTGATTCATCAAAAATTTGAAATGAGGTGTCTGTCAAAGACATTTTACTTTTCAAACACGCAGATTCTAAACGTTTCAAATAAGGGGATGGTTGTTTTGCACAAGTTGCCTGGTAACCATTTAGAGTTCATGTAACACCAGCTATTTATTAAAAAAATAAATGAGGTGTTTACGGCAGATTATCATCCGTTTTTATAAGTTGAAAAATACTTTAAAAACAACATAGGGGATGGTCAGCTTGAACAATGATTACTCTTTATAAAAAACACTAAATTGTCAAATGAGGTGTTTATCAAAGGTAATTCCCGAATGAACGTATAGTTTGAAGCAATTCCCCTTCGAGAGGACAGGATTCCATGCGGATCCTGTCTTTCTTTTTTATTGTCATTTAATATGGTAAAATACGGATTAAAATAAAGGAAGGGGCTTTTAAAATGAGTGATTGTATTTTTTGTAAAATCGTGACAGGGGACATCCCAGCAGCAAAAGTATTTGAAAATGAACATGTCTTAGCCTTTCTAGATATTAGTCAAGTAACAAAAGGACATACTCTCGTTATCCCTAAAGTACATAAAGAGAATGTTTTTGAACTCACTCCTGATATCGCTAAAAACCTTTTCGAAGCTGTACCTGCAATAGCCAATGCACTAAAGAAGGAATATCATCCGCTTGGTTTAAACCTTGTGAATAACAATGGCGAGGCAGCCGGGCAAACTGTTTATCATTTCCATATGCATTTAATTCCGCGCTATGGACAAGGGGACGGATTTGGGGCCGTTTGGAAATCCAATACGAGTGATTATACATCTCAAACGTTAAAAGAAATGGCAGAAAATATTAGCAAGCATTTATAAAGGATAATAAATTATCTGAAAATTACTTCTTTATTATTTTGATATTCCTGTGCTATAATGATAACAAGTTTTTCGCTGTAGACATTTAGCGTACTACAGGAGAGGCAAATAGCTAGTTTAGCAGAGGAGAGATAAGAAATGAATACAAAGAATCTAGTAGTCCTATCACTTTTAGCAGGAATTGGTGTTGTTTTGCATACCGTAATGCCAGCATTTCTAACCATTAAACCAGACATGATGCTGGCTATGATGTTTTTAGGAATTATTCTTATTCCAGAAATAAAGAGTGTTATGCTTTTATCAATTGTAACTGGAGGATTATCTGCCCTTACAACGGGATTTCCTGGCGGCCAGCTTCCTAATATCATTGATAAGCCAATAACAGCCTTAATATTTTTTGGATTATTTTTGGCATTAAAGCAATACCGTAATTCTATTATTAGTGTTGCTGTCCTAACTGCTATTGGGACGTTAGTTTCTGGCTCCATCTTTTTAGGATCAGCAAATTTAATTGTAGGCTTGCCAGGTCCTTTCACAGCACTATTTGCTGCAGGTGTTTTACCCGCAATTGCGCTGAATACAATTGTTATGGTTATTTTGTATCCAGTTGCTCTTTCAGTTGCTAAAAGAACGAAGCCGTCAACGTCTATCACCATTTCAAAATAAGAAGCAGAAAAAGAACCGAAAAGGTTCTTTTCTGCTATAAACGTAGTAACAATCAAATGCTTGATAACAGAATGGACAGAATTAAAAAAAGTGCTCCACCCCCAGCTAATGAAGAAGCCCGTTTTTTTAATACTTGCTTAGGTGGATAAAATCCGGGTCTTTTTAAAGATAGAATATTACAAATAGCGCTGGCAAAGAGCAATAGACTTAACAAAAAAAGAATGGTTATCACGCTTTTCATATACAACCCCCTTATGAATACCAAAGCTGCTACTACGATTTATATGATATAGTGTCCTTCCCTATGTTTTTCTATATGGAATATTCAAAAAGTTGGAATTATTAAGGGAAAAAAAGTAAAATAAAAAAGAAATACTTTTTCAAGTAGAAAAAATCATAATTTCTAAAAATTTTGTGAATTTATATCTTTATTAATTTTTATTTTATTGGCATAATGTTAATAGAGAAATAAAAAAGTAGGTGAAATTGGGGATGTCGGAGAAACAGTATTCAATGAAAGAAGCGATGCTATTTAGCCAAAGGATTGCACAATTGAGTAAAGCTTTGTGGAAATCAATTGAGAAGGATTGGCAGCAATGGATTAAGCCTTATGATTTAAATATTAATGAACATCATATCCTTTGGATCGCATACCATTTAAATGGGGCTTCAATTTCGGATGTGGCAAAGTTTGGGGTCATGCATGTCTCAACAGCGTTTAATTTTTCAAAAAAGTTAGAAGAAAGAGGTTTGCTAACATTTTCAAAGAAAGAGAACGACAAACGGAATACGTATATTCAACTCACCCCTCAAGGTGAAGATATCTTTCTGCGAATAATGGAATCCTATCATCCAACAGGTAATGCTGCGTATACAGGTGCATTGCCATTAAGAGATCTGTATGGGAAGTTTCCCGATATTATTGAAATGATGGCAATTGTTCGTAATATATATGGTGATGATTTCATGGAAATCTTTGAACGTTCTTTTCATAATATTGAAACAGAATTTAATGAAGATGATGGTAAACTTAAGAAGACAGAGAAAACAGAACAAGAACTCTCTTAGTCATTGAGGCATTTATTAAACTCTAGAAAAAGAGTTTCGTAAAGGTGCTGCCTTAAACATGATTGAACAACTTCTTTCGCGTCAAGTTCTGCTGGCAATGAATTTAAAAACTCGATGAAAAGCGGATGAAAATGGATAAAACCTTCCGCTTTTTGTTTTTCCATTTTTTTGTTCAAATCCTCACAAATCTCATTAAATGCCTGCACTTCCTGTTCTGATATCCCCTTCTCAATTACCAATCTATAAAAATCAAGGTTGGGGGCAGCTAACATTTTTAACAGCAACTTTTGATGATATTCAAGAAGTTGCACTCGAGATTGTAGTTCAACTAATTTATCCATTTACTTTGACCTCCTGACTCTTGTTCTAAATTATCATACGTTCATTATTTACCTTTTCAAGCTGGAAATAAACCTTTTTGTTCAAATAGTTTTGCAGCATTGTTTATTTTAAATTAATAAAAATTCATTTACTACTTTTCTACCATTCTTTTTAACTATCTTTTTCTGTAAATTTTTGATAATGTAATAAGCATATAAACGAACATCAGGGAGGGAATCGTTGATGATCTCCGTATTTATTGTTTTCGCCATCTTTATTTTGTTTTATGTTAACAAAATGACTAATTCCCTTTGTATTCAAAAGGATATTCCAGAGGAACGTCAGCATAAAGTATTTCGCACAATAAATATATTAGTCACCATATTACTGATTTCATCCTATGTAGAAATTTTGTATACATAGGTTTACCATCATGTAATTCTGTCTGAACAAAAAATAAGAGCGATGAGAAAATTCTCATCGCTTTTTATTCAGCTTATAGCCAAGATGCTCCAATAATGATTAGCAAGATGAAAAGGACTACAATTAACGCAAATCCCCCACCGTGGAATGTTCCAGACACACAATCCTCCCCTTCCTTAAACGGTTAAAGCTGTTGTCTGCATCAGATGTTATACATTTATTAAAACCAAGATGCTCCAACAATAATCAATTGAATGAATAGGACTACAATCAATGCAAATCCTGCTCCGTATCCGTGTCCACCACTCATCGTAATACGGCTCCTTTATTACTTACTACGATATACTATTCAAGCTTTATTCATTTCGTCTAGGCTCTTACCTTATTTCTTAGGAAAAAGTCCAATTTTTTCTTTCTGGGTGTTTATCTAATAAGGATAACAGCTTAGTCAAGGGGCAGATGAATAGGTTTTTAGTTATTTCTTAGATATTATCGTATGTATCAATTCCGTATTAGCTTTAGGTAAATGCCCAAAATTTACGAAACAAATACGCAGAATTTTTTTTGCAGTGGTAAGCAATTATGTTATAGTATAGTTTGTGGACAAAAACCCACAAGAATTTACTGTTTAGGAGAGGTTCCTCATGAAAAAATGGATGTTAGCCCTTACATTAGCTGGCGGGGTTATTGCCTTAAGTGCATGTAATCAGAGCGGCAGTTCTACTGTGGCAGAAAGCAAGGCTGGAGATATTACACAGGAAGAACTTTATGAAGCTATGAAGGAAAAGGTGGGTGCACAAGCATTACAACAGCTTGTATATGAAAAAGTCCTTTCCGACAAATACGAAGTAACCGATAAAGAACTGGATGCGAAGGTTGCGGAATTAAAGGAGCAGCTAGGTGAAAATTTCGATGCTGCACTTGCACAATACGGCTATCAGAATGAAGATGACTTTAAAGAAACCATGAAACTTGGTATGTTGCAAGAAAAAGCTGCTATGAAGGCAATAAAAGTAACGGATAAAGAAGTTAAGGAATACTACGATAACTATAAGCCTGAAATAAAGGCTCGTCATATTCTTGTTGAGGATGAGGCAACAGCAAATGAAGTGAAGCAAAAGCTTGATGCGGGCGAAAAATTCGAAGATGTAAGTAACACTTACTCTACGGATGAGGCTGCTAAAGCAAATGGCGGCGACCTAGGCTGGTTTGGTCCAGGAGCTATGGTTCCGGAGTTTGAAGAAGCTGCTTATGCGCTTAAAAAGGATGAAATCAGTGGCCCTGTTCAGACATCACATGGTTACCATATTATTCAAGTAACTGACAAAAAAGAGAAAAAACCATTTGAAGAAATGAAAGGCCAAATGGAAAAAGAATTAAAACAATCAAAACTAACGAATGAAAAAGTAAACGAAATCATGCAGAAAGAAATTAAAGACGCAGATGTAAAAATAAGTGACAAAGACTTAAAGAACGCACTTAATCCTGCTGCTGCAGCACAACAATAACAATTAATAACATAAATTAAAGTAAGAAGGGACATTGCATCCCTTCTTATTTTTATTCTGCCGTGACTCTTTCTCCCTCACGTCTTTCTTTTTCTGCTTCAAGTCGCGTTAAATATATTTCTCCTTCTTTTTCGATATTTTCCATTTCCAATAAGCGTTCTTCCCTGCCTGTTTTGATCGCCATTAACGCACTAATAACAATACCAACCACAACTGCATATACCCAAATAGGAATAGTCAATTTACATTTGCTCCCTTCATTAGCGGTTGTCCACTTTTTACTTAAACATATTCGATTAAAAGCTAAATATTCATCCTACAAGCAAAAAAAATAACCCCGCAGGAGGGTTATCTATTATTTATGAAATACAGGCTTATAGAATGAACGATTATCTAAAGCAAATACTCGTTCAGTGAATTCACCCGGTTTTACACGTTCTAACGCACGGTCAAGCATGTTCATTTTTGCATCGAGATTATCAATATAATGGAGAATTTCAGCTTCTTTAATGAGCGGCGGCTTCGGGCTGCCCCACTCCGCTTTTCCGTGATGGCTTAAAACAAGGTGCTGGAGGATTAATACTTCTTCACCCGCTATCCCGAGTTCTTCAGCAGCTTTCCCTATCTCATTTACCATAATCGTAATGTGACCAAGCAAGTTTCCTTCGACCGTATACACGGTTGAAAGGGGACCTGATAGTTCTACTACTTTGCCCATGTCATGCAAGATAACACCTGCATAAAGCAAGTCTTTATCAAGGCTAGGGTAAAGTGTGGCAATAGATTTAGCTAAATCTAGCATGCTGACAACATGGTATGCCAATCCAGAGACAAACTCATGGTGATTTTTCGTTGCAGCCGGATATTCCAAGAAAGCCTTATTATGTTTCTTCAATAAATGGCGAGTAATTCTCTGGATGTTCGGATTTTTCATTTCAAAAATATATTGTGTCAGTTTGCCAGTCATGTCTTCTCGACTTAATGGAGCTGTCTCAATGAAGTCTTCCAATTTAACGATGTCACTTGGTCCTGTTCTGCGAATCTGTCTAATCTTCAACTGGTTTTTCCCGCGATAATTATGAGTGTCCCCAATAATCTTAACGATTTTTTGCGCCGTATAGTTCTTTTCATCCTCTTCATTGGCGTCCCAGAGTTTCGCTTCTATTTCACCACTTTGATCTTGCAGGATAAGTGTTAAAAACGGCTTTCCATTACTAGCGATTCCTTTTGTGGCACTTTTTATAAGTAAGTACAAATCTACCTGTACGCCTGTATCATAATCTAGGATTCCTTTATTCATCTTTCTCTCCCCTTCCCCGATAGTAAAAGTATAACATTGTCTATGAAATTACTTCGACATGATCTTTATGAAGATGTTGAATATTTTCAGTTTGAAAATGTGGAAGCAAATGTTTGTGACAGGTAAAAAATAAAATTTGGTTCGTTTTTAATGTGGTCAAAAGCTCTATGATCTTTTTGGTTCGGTTCTCATCAAAGTTCACAAAACTATCATCGATGATTATAGGAAAGTGATACTTTTCATATAATGTAGCAGCAAGCGCCAATCTAATAGAAACGTATACTTGCTCTGTAGTTGCTTGACTTAACTCATTTGCTTCAAATAACGTATAGTCACTTCTTTCAATAAGAAAACCTGTTCCTGACTTTTGCAAATGTATACGGTGATACTGTTCCTCAGTTAGAAAATACAGGTATTCCTCTGCCTTTGCCAGCATTCTTGGTAGATGAGCATTTTTATACTTCTCAACCGTTTGTGATAAAATGTTCTGTGCTATGCAGTAAACAGACCAATCTTTGGCTGCGTCTTCTAATTCAAATTTTTTCTGTTTAAAGATATGAAGCAGCTCAGAATAAGATCCTCCCTCTTCAAGGACTTGAATCTGGTAGTTAATCGCAGCTTGTTCTTTTTGCAGTTCAGCTAATTTTGATGATAAGGCTTTTATTTTATCATGATACTGGCTTATTTGTTCATCCACATTATGGATATGTAATAATCTTTCCTGCTCTTTTCCTGTTAGGACCGAGTATTGTAACTGTTTCTTTATATCCGCAAGCCTTTCAATTAGCTTGATTTTCTTTTCAACTTTCCTGCCCAGCTCATAGAATGCCTCTTCATCTACTACATTGGCTTCTTGAAGAAGTTTTTTCCTTTCCAAGATTAGATGTGCTTGCTCCTGCTTCATTTGTTTAAGATCTGCTTCGAAATCCTCAAGCTTTTCTTTCTTCTCTTGACTCTTTATAAGCCTTCCATGTTCTTCCTTTAATTTATCCCGCAGTAAGAAGGCGGTTTTTGCCAAATCATTTCCATGATCAGCTATATATTCTTTTGAGTAAAATGCAAGTCTTTCAGTAATCTTTGACTGTTCAAGGTTGATATTTTCCAATCTTATGAGCAGATGCCTTTTTTCTCTTCCAACTAATTTATATTGTTCAATCAGCTGAAATGCTTCAAGGAAAAACGAATTGGCAATGTATTCAGGGATATTAAGCTCCTTGCTGAGTTTCAATAGCAATTCTTTATTTTCTGCTTCTTCACTTTCCCACTCTTCAAATTTCCGGATTACCTTTTCATATTGGGTTTGCTGCTGCTCAAGCTTTACTTTTAACAGCTGAAGCTTCTCTCTTAGGAGTTGATCCTGATTCAATTTCTCTTGGATGGCTGAGATGTTACTATTTTTAAAAGACCCAAGTTTTTGAATTAACTGTTTTTCCTTTTCTAACAATTGACTTAGCACCTGGCTGATGTCAGTTTCATTTTTAGGATTACGACGATTCCCCAGAAAAGCACCAATGAGGATGCTGCCTAATATTCCCATAACCAATAGTATCCATTGCTGACTATATAATCCGTAAAAGGCTAGCAACAGTAAAAGCACACCGATTACAAGAAATTGTATTTGCTTTTGTTTATGAATTTTTGCAAAAGCTTTTTTTTCTTGCTCATTTGAATGTTGATAATACTCCATTTTGTCTTGGACAGCTTTTAATTCAAGTTCAACTTTTCCTTTTTCTCTCTCTTCAGTAACTAACTTTTCAAGTCTTGCTCTTTCTTGAACTGCTATCACTTTCGTTTCGGCCTTGTGAACTTTTTCTTCTAGTTCCTCCAGCACGTTTTGCTCCTCGCGAAATTTCTCCTCAAGCTCCTGTTTTACTTCCGAAAGCTTTTGCTTTTTTCGAGAAACCTGCTCAACTTGATTTTTCATATAAATATTTGTATTAATGGCAAATATTTCTTCTTCATTCAAAGGTAAGTGCAGTCTTTCGTTAATATTCGAGATTTTATCTTCTAAATCAACTAATTTTAATTCACATTGTTGTTTTTCTAAAGTCAATTGTTCGTAAATGGGAATCTGGTTTAAAGCAGCAAGCAACTGTGACTCGTGTTCAAGAAATTGCTTATCTGGCTTAATCGCTGCAATTTCATTTCTTAATTGCATCACTCTTTCCATTAAACCAGAAATCTGAGCATTATATGGATAGATAAGCTGATTTAACTTTTCTATTCGCTCAACACCTCTAGCAGGAAATGGAATATCCCCTAACGACACAATTTCATTATTGATCCATCTCTCCTCTTTAACGAGTGAATGAATTTTCTGCCATTCATTTAATTTATCTACCTCACCCTTTAGCTCCAGAAGAGAATGACTTATATTCTTTATTTCTGTATTAATTTTTTCTTTATCTGTAATTAACTTCTCGTATTCTTGATTTTTAGCTGCTGCTTTAGTAAGTTCACTGTTAAGTTCATGAACGGCTTTTAGTTTTTCATTTATCACTGGCTTCTTGCCGCTTGGTTTAAAACGGGCCTCTAATTCCTTTTGAAGCTCTGCCTCAGTCTTTGCTAATCGTTCTGTTCCGAGTGTACCAGTAGAAAATAAAAATCTGCCTAGTTCTTCGCCCTTCATTTGGTGGATGTTTTGCAGCCCATGGATATTAAATGAAAAAATGGCTTGGTACAACCCTTTATCCATATTTCCAAGTAATTGTTTAAGCAGTTCCTCATTACCAGTCGTTCCATCCTCTAGCGTTACCGTAACATCTCCGAGAGCCTTACCTCTTATCCTCTCAACCGTTACAAGTCCATGTCCATCAAAGAATATCCTAAGCTTTCCACCATAACTTGACCCATTTTTGGGCTCATAGCGAAGTTCCGAAGATTGTTTTGTTGGGAACCCAAATAATATGCCATGAAGAAATGCCATGATAGTGGATTTCCCTGCTTCATTTTCACCATAGAACACTTGAAAGTCGGACAAATTTTTTATTTCTATGTTATTTAAATGACCAAAGCCATATATGTGTATCTCTTGGATTTTCAACCTTTCCTCTCACCTCCTACTGATATAAAAGCCCAATTAATAGTCTTTCAGCCTTTTCTACTAATTCTTTCTGCTCACTTTCTGTTAAGCCTTTTAAATATTTTCTGCCGCTTTGATGATGTTCATATAATGGCGCTATTGCAGATTCTACATTTTGATAGTTATCTATGGCTGCAAAAAGCTCTGTATAAAAATCCGCTTCATTCATTAGATGTTTTCTATCATGCTCAAGGTTTTGCTGTATGAGTAAGTCAACGATCCAAACAAATGATTGTTCCTCATTTTCATAGTCTAGAAGTAAATCAAGCAGCTCAGTGTCTAAGATTTTTTTCTCGTGACTATCCTCCAAATGAACATTTTTTAGATTCAAGGTTAACAGAGTTCCCCTTCCTGTTTTCCGGAAACGTTCAATCGTAACTTGGCATAATTGCAAGACTTCTTGAAAAGTATGTGCAGAAGCTGCATCGACAGACACTTCTTCCCATACTACATCGGAAGTTTCAATAAATTTAATATTAGCTTCTACTTCATTTAAACAAACATGGTAACAGCCTTTTATCCCAATTTCCTTCCTATTTCGGCCTTGAAGGTTTCCTGGATAGATAATAGGTGGATTTTCAGATAATATTGTGCGTTTATGAATATGACCTAAAGCCCAATAATCAAATTGTTTCTCCATAAGGTCCTTGATTGAGAAGGGAGCGTAATTATCATGCTCCGTCCGACCTCCTTCATTCCCATGAAGCAGTCCAATATGGAAATCCGCGGGCTCGATTTTGTGATAGTCATCGATCCGTTTTTCTAGGATATGTCGCTGTAAATAGCTGAAGCCGTATATATGGACCTTTTCACCGCGTTTTGTATGTAATACCTTCATTTCAACATCACTTCCAAAAAAGTGGACATTTGAAGGCATATCTAGATGAACCCATGAACCATTTAAGTGGTCATGGTTACCGTGTATAATATAAACAGGAATTTCCTTTTGTAAAAGCTTCTTCATTTCATTACGGAAGCGAGATTGAGCCCGTAAGCTTCTGTCTTCACCATCGAATAAATCTCCTGCGACGACAACAAAATCAACGTTGTGATCAATAGCTGCTGCTGTTAGTTTTTTTAAAGCTGCAAACGTACTCTCTCTCACTCTTGAAAGGATGGCAGCAGGTAAATTCTTCAAGCCTACCATCGGACTGTCCAAGTGCAGGTCAGCTGCGTGTATAAATGATATCTGTTTCATAGAATTTCCTTTCAGTGAGTTTTCCTTCATTGTAGCATCCTAAAAAACCGAATGCACGTTCTGGATGAAATTTTTTAAAAAAGCTTTGCCAATTTTGACAAAGCCTCGTGCTTTTATTCTTTTTTTGTTAATTGCAGCGCCTTTTTTATATCTTTGAAAGAATTTGATTTCCCATACATAAGGACTCCCCCACGATAAACACGAGCACCAAATACTGCTAAGAAGGCAATCGTGCCTACTAGGACCGCAATCCCTAATGCAGCCTCCCAAACTGGAATATTCAGCATTCCGACTCGTAAAAACATAATCATTGGGGTGAAAAATGGTATATAGGATGTAATGACGATAAAAGGTGAATCCGGCTTTCCAAGACCAAACATGGCAATCATAAATCCGGCTACCACGAGTAATGTCATAGGAGTAATCATTTGTTGAACATCTTCAATTCTACTGACCAGTGAACCCAAAAAGGCGGCAAGGGTCGCATAGAGGAAATAACCTAGGATAAAGAAAATAACAGCATAGGCAATTGTTGATAAAGATGTATTCCCAAATCCAAATGCATCAAAAAAGCCGCCTTCTAGAGAAGATAAATTCCTTTTTATCGAGAAGTAACCTACAGATAAAAGTACTGCGAGCTGAGTTAAACTTAATAAACCAATACCGAGTATCTTTGCAAACATCTGTTTAATCGGTGATACACTGGATATCAAGATTTCCATCACTCTCGAAGACTTTTCTGTAGCCACTTCCATTGCAATCATATTGGCATACATGATCACTGCAAAATAGATGATGAACAGCAGGACATAAACAAGTCCTCTAGCCTGATTTAATTCTTCTTCTGTTTTGGCATTTTCTTCAAGAGCCGTTTTCTCGAAGGAAACGGGTTCATAGAGTTGCTGGAGCTGCTCTTGTGTTAAGTTGATTTTTGAAGCTGCCAGCGCCGTTTTCATTTGCTGAAGCCCAGTTTGAAGATCGGTAGATAACGTTGAATCTGCTACACTCATCGCTTTATAAGTAGCTTCAGGCAATTGGTCTTGGTCGTAACGCAGCTCGACAACCCCTGTATATTTGCCTTCTTCTACAGCCTTTTCAGCCTCTTTTTCCGTACCGTTAAACTCAGTCAGCTCCAGGTTTTTATTTAAAACGTTCATTTGTTCTTTAAGCGGTGCATATAGCTGACCTGTTTCATCTAACACAGCAACCTTTTCTTTATCACTGCCTTTATCAAAAACCTCAATGATTGAGCTCATGTTGGTCAAACCTAAAGTGATGACTACGGTCAACAAGGTTGTGATCAAAAATGACTTTGTTTTTAATTTACTGAAATACGTATGGAATAAAATAATCCAAAACTTATTCATATGAATCACCTACTTTCTCGATAAAAATATCATTTAAAGAAGGTTCTTCCAGGTCAAATTTCCGAATGAATCCTTTGTTTACTATATCCTTAAGTATTTTTTCTGCAATGTATTCTCCCTCAATTTGGAGATGGATTCCCTCTGAAGTAGACCTTGACTTAACCACACCGGAGAAATTTTTTAGCGAATCCAATGGAAAATCGGCATGAATCACTAAATTCTTCTTACCAAATGCACGTTTGATTTCTTTTAATGAACCATGTACAACCGGAGATCCTTTATGCATAATACAAAGGTGCTCACACATCTCTTCCACATGGTGCATCTGGTGGCTTGAAAAAACAATGGTCGTTCCATTTTCCTTTAGTGAGAGCACAGCCTCTTTGAGCATTTCAACATTAACAGGATCCAAACCGCTGAAAGGCTCATCAAGAATTAATAATTTTGGTTTATGTATGACCGCGGCAATGAACTGAATTTTTTGTTGGTTTCCTTTTGAGAGCTCTTCTACTTTTTTATTTTCATACTCAGGGACTTTAAATCTCTCCAGCCAGAATTTCAATTCGGAGACTGCCTCGCTTTTTGGCATTCCTCTTAATCTTGCCAAGTAAACGATTTGGTCGCTAACCTTTAATTTTGGGTATAAACCTCTTTCTTCTGGAAGGTAGCCAACTAAATGGCTGGTTGAATAATTAATCGGCTTGTCGTCCCAAGTAATTCGTCCGCCGCTAGCATCCAGCAGTCCTAAGATCATTCGAAACGTTGTTGTCTTCCCGGCACCGTTGGCCCCTAAAAAGCCAAACATTTCTTTTTCAGGTATAACGATGGATAAATCCTTAACGGCCGTAAAGTCGCCGAATCGTTTTGTTACATGGTCAAGTTTTAATACCATACAAATTCCCCCTTCAGAATTTACTATACGTTATTCATCTGGTAAAGTTTCACTTTTGCAAAATACCAAGAATTATGGGAATATTATAATATTAACAGGTATTTAGGAGGAGTAAAAATGAAAACTTACAAGTTAACTGCATTTGAAGCAAATGGAGAAAAAATAGTTGATGAAGCCATTCAAGCTGAACATGATGAGGCAGCAAAGGAATTGGCTGAAAAATTATTAGCTGAAAAGAATTTACTAGAGAAAACACATCGTTTCACATCACCAAGCGGGAAACTATTATTGTTCCATTCCTAGTCTTTTAAAAAGAAAAAAGAAGCGATTTCGCTTCTTTTTTCTCTATTTTATTTATTTTCCAATAAATTTTGCTGGTCTCTTTTCTATAAATGCCCGCATTCCTTCTTGGTGGTCGAATGTTCGACGCATATTTAGCTGACCATGCTTTTCTAGTTCTAATAGTTTTAATAGCTGCGGCCGATTCATGTCAGCTAGTATTTTTTTTGTTTTAATCATCGCCTGCACGGGACGGCTAAGCCATTCAGATAGTCTAGCTTCTAGGACATCTTGCAAATCTCCAGCAGCCACCTCCTGAATTAACCCCATTTCTAAGGCTTCCTGTGCATTCATCATTTTCCCTTCCCAAATTACCTGTTTTGCCTTAATTTCTCCCAATCTTTTTTCTAAAAAGAAATGGGAACCCCCATCTGGTATTAAACCAATTCCAATAAAATTCATGGCCAGTTTGCTGGTATTGTCGGCTATAATGTGATCAGTAGCCAGCGCAAGACTGAATCCAAGGCCTGCAGCTGGACCATTTACAACACTAATAGTCAGTTTTGGAATACTATAAAGTGTAATAATTAATTCACTAATAGAATCCATTACCGGGAAGAATTCGCTTTCACTCAATTCAGAAAGCATGGTTTTAATATCTCCGCCTGCTGAGAACGCTCTGCCGCTTCCTGTTAACACTACAACATCGATGTCATCTGATTCAGCAATTTCTTTAAGCTTGCTGACTAATCCCCTGATCATGTCACCATCAATTGCATTTAACGCTTCCGGCCTATTCATTTCAACGGTTGCAACCCGGCCGTTTACCCTCACTTTTACCTTATCCGTTACAAAATTGATTGTCACCCCAAACGCCTCCCATTCCTTTACTCACTTCCATTATAGCTTGAATTGATGTGATAAAGAATAAATTTTCATAATATATGGAATTTTCACTATGAAGGTTTATGAAACTTTCATACTACAAAAAGGACAAAGAGAGTATTCTCTTTGTCTTTGACGAAATGCAGTGCAGTTCAATGCCTCACCAACCTACTTCCTTAACATTTCATTTTGCACCTGTTCACGTAAGTTCATCTTTAAAAACTTTCCAACTGATGTCTTTGGTATTTCGTCCATAAATAAGATTTCATCTGGAAGCCACCATTTGGCAAACTGCGGTTGTAAAAATTCTATTAACTCTTCTTTTGTCACCTTATCTTTATATGCTTCCTTTAACACCACACATGCTACAGGTCTCTCCTGCCACTGTTCATGCGGGACAGCCACTACTGCCGCTTCAAACACAGCTTCATGGGCCATTAAAGCATTTTCTAAATCGACAGAAGAAATCCATTCACCACCGCTTTTAATTAAGTCTTTGGTACGATCGACGATTTTTACAAACCCTTCCTCGTCAATCGTCACAACATCTCCTGTATGAAGCCAGCCGTCCTGAAATGCCTCCAAAGTTCGCTCATCTTTATAATACTCTGATGCAATCCAAGGGCCCTTGATGCATAATTCTCCCATTTCTTTTCCATCCCAAGCAACTTCGCCAGTCATGCCGATAACTTTAATGCTTAAGCCCGGAACTAGAACCCCTTGCTTTGCTCTTATTTCTAGTCTTTCTTCATAATCTAAATTTTCTTGATAGCTTTTTAATGTTGAAATAACTACGAGCGGACTTGTTTCGGTCATACCATACGCATGCAGGAATGGAATGTTGTGCCGTTGTTCAAAAGCCTTAATCATCCCTTTTGGAGCTGCAGAGCCGCCGCAAAGCACGCCTCTTAAACTGCTAAGGTCATAAGAGCACTCATCAACTTCTTTTAACAACCCCAGCCAAATGGTTGGGACACCCGCCGTAATGGTTACTCTTTCACTTTCAATAAGCTCTGCAATTAGTTTTGGTGTAAAATATGGTCCCGGCAGCACTAGGGATGTGCCAAACCATACTGCAGCAAAGGGCATTCCCCATGCATTGGCATGAAACATTGGTACGACTGGTAATGCAATATCTCTTTCACTCATTGCCGCACTGTCTGCCAGACCTAACGCCATACTATGGAGAAAAATCCCTCTATGAGAATAGACGACTCCTTTTGGATTGCCCGTTGTCGCAGAGGTATAACACATACCAGCAGGGTCATTTTCTTCTATGTCTTCAGGATAGTTAAAATTCGGATTCGCTTCAGCTAATAAATCTTCATAATGATAGATTGGTGAAAGTGTGGTTTCAGGGAGTACCTTGTCATCTGTCATAATCACATAAGCCTTAACGCTTTTTAGCTCAGATGCACATTTTTCAAGTAATGGAATCAAATCAGGATCTACTAAGAGGATACTATCTTCTGCATGATTAATAATGTAGGAAATATGCTGCGGAGCAAGACGAATGTTGATCGTATGAAGGACAGCACCGATACACGGTATTGCAAAATATGCCTCTAGATGACGATGATGGTTCCATGCAAGTGTTCCTACTCTATCACCTTTTTCTATTCCTAGCTTTTTAAGACTATCTGCCAGTCTCCTAGTTCTTTCACCGATTTGCTCGTAGGTCATTCGATGCATACCGCTTGCAGTTCTGGAGATTACCTGTTTTTTAGGAAAATACTTTTCCGCTCTTTCCATCATCTGTGTCATTGTTAAAGGCGTTTGCATCATTGCTAAATCCCTCCATTAATGATAACGTTCTCAAATCATGTTATTCTTTTGTCCTATAAAATATTCGTCATGATTATGACAACCCCTTTATAAAGAACGAAAAATTCGCAAAAAAATCTCCTGCCTTTTATTAAGCAGGAGATCCTTTTTCTGAGAAGATTTCATCTAATATTTTTATTTTTTGCTCTGTATACGTTTCAAAGCTTTCATTATATGTTTTTGGATCTTTTGGATTCGCAAACTGAGTGATTTTCCCTGTTAATGGGTCGATGAATTTACTGGCTGCTCCGCATCCAAGCCCAATAATGGTCTGCTGCTCCTCCATAATCATGATATTATAAATACTTTCTTGATTCGGAAACGCATACCCGACATTCTCAAGATTGCCAAGAATGTTTTTTTGCCGATAGAGATAATAGGGCACATAACCGTGACTATCTGTCCACTCTGTTGCCAATTTCATCATTTGCTCTACTTCATCACGATCTGCTACTTTATATTTTTCTTTATTTTTCGTCATCTCCGAGGCGCGTTTGAACGATAACGTATGGACCGTTAATGATTCTGGCATCAGCTTTTCGGTTTCTGAAAGTGAATGTGTAAATTCAGGCATCCCCTCACCTGGAAGACCAATAATAAGATCCATATTAATATTGTTCATGCCCATTTCTCTTGCCAAATGATATTTATCAATGGTTTCCTTAACACTGTGATGGCGCCCAATCGCTTTTAATGTTTCCTGCGTATACGACTGTGGATTAATACTGATTCTGTCTATTTTCCATTTCTTTAATACCGATAATTTCTCAGGGGTAATCGTATCCGGACGTCCTGCCTCGACTGTAATCTCACGGATATTCTCAACGTCTGGGAACGAAGTATACATCTCTTCGTACAGCATATCCATTTCTTCTGCCGTAATACTTGTAGGTGTCCCTCCCCCAAAGTAAACGGTAGTAATTCGTACACCTTTTGCGTTCAGCCATTCACCAATTTTCTTCATTTCAAAATGCAGCCCGCCTAAGAAAGAATCGACAGATCCTTGTCTGCCGTTTATTGCATAGGCCGGGAATGTACAATATGCACATTTTGTCGGGCAAAAAGGAATACCGATGTATATACTAACCTCTTTTTGAAGGGAATAAAGATCAGGAACAACCGCCAGCTGTCTGTCGACAATCTGCTGCATAAGCTGTATTTTTTCATCGGTAATCAGGTAATCATCCTTTAATTGCTGGTGAGCAATTTCTTGGGGAATCGCTTCTTGAACTTTACGATGTAAAAGCTTTGTTGGTCTAATCCCTGTTAAAATCCCCCACTTCTGAGTAATTCCTGTCCAATTTTGCAATAATGTTACATACACATGGGCAACGGCATTTTTTATCTGCTTAAAATACTCCTTCTCTGTTTGAAAAGGCTGCACTGCTTTTTGATAATCGTTTGAAAAGGTTTTGCCCTCTGTATCAAGTAACTCAGCACAAACATGAATAAATTTATCTTCATTTATATTAAATTTTATGGTTAAATCAGCCTTATTGTCTAAAACCTTTACAATCTCTGTTTCTTCAAAAAACAGATTTGCAATCAGCGTTAATTGACGATTTAACCTTTCGTCGTCTAACCCAATAATCGAAATTCTCATTAGAACCACTCTTTCAAATAGCTGTATTCTTAAAATAGTTTTAAAAATCTTAAACGCCTTAAATAAACTTCTTTAAGTGTACATAATCACCAAAATAAGGTCAATACAGTGGAAATCATTCACAAAACCTAAAAGACATCACCGTATGTGACGATGATGCCCGCTTAATTACTTTTTAATAATATTCATTTTTCTTAAAAACTCAATTGGCTGCTGTTTTCTGAAGTGCTCTTTCACCATATAGGCGACACCATGCTCATTTTTCGATCTAGTTACCCAGTCCGCTGCTCTTTTTACCTCAAATTCTGCATTAGACATTGCCACACCTAGACCAGCAGCCTGAATGGCTGGAATATCATCTAATCCATCTCCAATTACAACCATTTCCTTTAACTTGATGCCAAGATGACTGCCTAGAAAGGTCAAGCCATTTAGCTTCGAAACTCCTGCAGGGACGATATCTAACCGTAAACGATCTAATTGAATGGTGTTTATTTCAGTAAACATCTTATCCATTGCTTCTTTTGCGTCCTCCAAATCACTCTCCTCTTCAAAATAAACCTCAATTTTCGGAGGAGTAACGGGCTGATCATGTAAATACTCACTTAGTGATCCAACAAACTGCTGAGAATAAAAAACAGGATCCCCCGATGTAAATACGGTTTTCGCTAGCAAATTGTTATTTAATTTCAGCCTATTTGCTAAAGAAAATTGTTCATGGACTAACCTGATTTGACAAGGCATTCCTTCTAAGAAACGAACGGTATCATAGGTAATATTCTCGTGAATTCTTTCAACATAATTCTGTTTATCCTGGACATTTGCAATAACCGCACCTTGGTGCGTAATAAGCGGGTTTTTTATTTTTAATGCCCTTGCAACCTTCTTGGCTGAGGGAAAACTTCTAGATGTCATAAGCGTTACATAAATTCCCTTTTGCTGAACATACTCAATGGCTTCCTTCGTTGACTTATGAATTTTTCCATTACTTTGCAAGAGAGTTCCATCAATATTTAATGCAAGCAAACGATAAATCATGACGCTGCCCCCTGTTCTTGGTGAAGTTACCCTTATATCACTTTTATGATTTTTTCACCACAGATAGAACAAGGTCAAATAGAAAAGAAAAAACTTCCGGATCTCCCGAAAGCTTTTTTGTTCTCTATGACATGTTACCGTAAAGTTCCTCTAAAGGCTTCATAATTAGTTGATTTAGCTCTCCAATAATCATGCTCATTCTTTGCTCTGCCTGCATTAGTCGAGAAATTCTTTCATTCTGTTGGACTACAGCAACCGTTGATTGTGCCTGTTGAACTTCCTGCTCTGTAATTTGCTGACCCATCATTTGTTTTTGTTGTAAATTCATTTGGACCTGTCGGAAGTTATCAAACATTCTTTTTGCTGCTGGATCTGCATTTACTTCATTATACATTTGCTGTAAATGTTTATATTCATCACTTTGACGAATCGCCTTTTCCAAAGCATAGGCTGCATCGTATAAATTAACTGACATCCATCCCACTCCTCTATAGAAAATAATCTTAATAACTATAACAAACTATGTTGGGAAATGCGAGAATGTTCAATCTTATGACATTTTTGAATCACCAACCATTGGGCGATTACATACGATACCATATCAACGAATGCCTATTTTTCACCAAATATTCGCCGTTAAATGAGGAATGTTCTATGACCCTAATCACGATTGTTCCTATAAGAGCCTCTAATCCGACAGAGCTATTTGTTCATATTTCATCACACTTAATTAATCAGTGGCAGCTAGAAACACGTGATATCAGAATTTCTATAGGAAAGAAAATGGTATCAGTAAAAATTCAGCCAGTAGAAATGCCAGCAAATATGATTTATTTTCCAGAGTTTCTGTTCCAGCATTTTTCCCTGCCGATTCAACACTATAAATTTCACGCCATATATAATAAAGAATTTCATTACCTTTTTTTTGGTCCAGTCATTGGTCTGGTTACCGATTTTAAGAATGAAGGAACCGAAGAACCCCATTTTCGTTCCATTCACAGCTTTTGTGAAGAACTTCATCATGGAATAGCAGACAATGGAGGTTTCCTCTATGTTTTTTCCTATCCAGATTTTTCTGTTCAAGGATTTTATTTCAAGGATGGGCATTGGAAATCTGCTGAACTGCCATTTCCTGACGTTATCTATAATCGGATCCATTCTCGCAGAACAGAATACGGGAAGGAATACCAACAATTTCGTCAATCGCTCGCAGACTTACGTATTCCTATTTTTAATGATCGCTTTCTTTCGAAATGGGAGGTCCATGAGCACTTAATCCATGAAAATCATCTCCACTCCTATATTCCTGAGACCAATATCTACACAAAGGATCATCTAGCAGCTTTTGTACAAAAATATGAGACTGTTTTTATTAAACCTGTACATGGAAGTCAGGGGCGTAACATATACAAACTAGCTAAGGATGGTAACAACACTCTATTGCAATCGTCAGTAACCACGATATCAGGGAGCAAGGAAATTGTTTTGCCCATTGACAAGCTTTATCAGCATTTAAAACCGTTACTGAACAATCGAATCTACATTATCCAGCAGGGTATTCCCCTGCTTACGTATCAATCAAGAGGAATGGACTACAGAGTGCTGTGTCATAAAAACTACCAGAACTCCTGGAATGTAACCTCTGTGGTTGCCAGAATTTCTGCTGAAGAAGAGTTTGTATCAAATATTGCCAGGGGCGGAGAAGTAATGACTCCAATCCATGCTCTAAAAGAAATCATGGACATTTCCGAAGCAAAACAGCTGATATCCAAAATAAAGGAACTAGCGATTGAAACAGCTTTAATCATTGATAGAAAGTCGCCGGGAATAACCGGTGAACTCGGAATTGATATTGGAATCGATATGTGTCATAAACCATGGCTTATTGAAGTCAATTCAAAGCCATCAAAAAACTTTGAGGATGGTCAAATGAAGCTAAGACCGTCCGCTAAGGCGATTATCCAGTTTTGTACGAAACTCGCATTAGATTCGGGACTCAGAATGGAGGATTCATAGATGATAACGTTTGGCATTATGACTTTAAATTTTGAAAGCGAGGCCTCCTATATTTATCAAATAGCCTCCCGCAGTCATTCATTTGGAATAGAGTGTTATCACTTTCTTCCTTCGACTATTAATCCACTTACAAATCAAGTGCAGGGGAGACGTTTTGACAACAAGGAACAGCGTTGGGTGGAGGATGAGTTTCCTATTCCTTCTCTCATCTATGACCGCTGTTTTTATGGTGATGATGAACATTCAAAGCAATGTATCCCGATTGTTTCTTGGTTAAAAAGCAGAGAAGATAGTACCTTTTTAGGTTTTGGGCTGCCCAATAAACTAGATTTATATGAAACATTAAGCCATTCTAGTCTAGCCCCCTATTTACCTCTTTCACAGGCGATTGGAGATAGCTCGGATGTTGTCAATGCCTTAAAAAAACAGAAAAGAATCATTCTGAAGCCAATAAATGGCTCTCAAGGGTTTGGAATTTATTATTTAAAGAAAAACGAAAAGTCCATCCATGTCAAAACAGAAAAAAACAAAAAAATTATCTCAAGGATTTTTCCGAATGAGTCAAAGTTATGCCAATGGCTCCAATCGTTACTCAACTACCGGCCTTATCTGTTGCAGCCTTATCTAGAGCTATCAAATAACGATTCACAGCCTTTTGATATCAGAATTTTACTCCAGAAAGATGAACAAGGTCTATGGGTTGAACGTGGTATGGGAATTCGAGTAGGAAATACTGGAGGCTTATTATCAAACCTAAGTGCAGGCGGCACGGTCAATGATTTCCCTTCATGGTCCTCCACCTTATCATTAGTCAACAAAGAATATATTTGTAATGAATTGAACTTCATAACAACCAATCTCCCGCACATACTTGAAAAGGAAATCCTGCCGTTATTTGAGATTGGTATTGATATCGGAGTGGCAAAGAATGGTGCCCTTTGGATTCTTGATGTTAATTCAAAGCCAGGAAGAAAAGTGATAGTAAAAACAAAGCCAGATTTACAAGAAACCTTATTTCTTGCCCCGCTTCTTTATGGGAAATACCTTACTGATACTGATCATAAAGAAAGGAAAAGCTACTATGAGAAAACGCTATACCATTGAAATTGCTGAGACGAGCAAATTAATTGCATACTGTCCTCAGGAGCTCTTGCAGGATAAGATACTAAAAAAAATTGCCTTTGGATCGAAAGCAGTCGAGGTTGACTTTGTCCCGCATCCTAAGCATGAAAATAGCATAGTAATTAGTAAAGAAATTCAAAAATACCTTCTTTTTCCTAATTTTTCAATAAGATTACATGTATTTGTTGAAGAACAAGTTCTCCATATCGGACCATTAGTTGGTATCTTTACAGCTGGATTCACTCCGTTTCCACTCCGTCCGATTGGAGACAGAACGAACTTTTTCTCTAAATTGTTATCGGTAAAATCAAATGTTGGAGCAATCCCATTTGTTTTTGGTGAACAGCATATTAACTGGGAAAAGGGTACGATTAATGGCTATTTTTATCATGATAACAGTTGGCAGAGCTTAGAGGTGCCATTTCCTCACGTGATCTATGATCGACTGCCGAATCGAAAAAGCGAACGAAACCCAAAATTAGCAAAAGTGAAGGAAACATTACAAAAGGACTACCTCATTCCATGGTATAATCCTGGATTTTTTAGTAAGCTGGATATTTACGAAAGATTACAAGAGGATGATTCAGTCACCATTTACCTTCCAGAGACCCATCCATTCACATCCTTTTCATTGATTGAAGGCATGTTATCAAAATATGGTCATATCTATCTAAAGCCAATAAACGGCAGCCTTGGGTTAGGGGTTCATCAAATCCTCTATGATAAAATTCAGGTCGAGTACTACTGCCGCTATCAAGATCATACTGGTGTGAATCGTTTAAGGAAATTTTCTTCAATTGAAGCTCTATTTCAAACGGTCTTTGCACATCGTAATTTAGACAAAATGATTGTCCAACAAGGAATTCACTTATTGAGACATGAACAACGACCGATTGATTTCCGTATCCATACGAATAAAGATGATGCCGGGGAATGGCATGTCACAGCATTGGCTGCGAAAATAGCAGGACGCGGCAGTGTAACCACCCATGCGAGAAACGGCGGGGAAATTAAAACAGCTGCTGAAATTTTTGAAAAAGAAGAATGCCGCCTTTATACAGAGAAGCTGGTAAAGGCCGCTCTCCTGTTAAGTAAAAGCATCGAAAACAATATGGAAGGCTTTATAGCGGAGATTGGATTTGATTTAGGCATTGATAAGCATGGTAATGTTTGGTTATTTGAAGCAAATTCAAAACCCGGCAGATCGATTTTCAGCCACCCTGAGCTAAGGGATTTTGATCAACTTACCTGTAAATTATCAATGGCTTTCGCGGTTTTTTTAACGGAACAATCTATCCTGTATCCCGAGGATGTTATCAAATGGTAGGTTTATGGAACAATAGTGTAAACCCCGTTATCGGAATTTTAACCGCACGAAAAAAGGATGGCTCGATTGCCGGAAATGGTCCCCTATTTATGGAAATACAAAAACGGCTTATTTCACTAAATGGAATAAGCTTTGTCTTTACACTTGAAGGAGTTCATGAAGAGGTTATTGAAGGGTTTTCCTTTAATCCAGAAGAGAATTCATGGAAAAAAATAACGGCGCCCTACCCAGACCTTGTATATAATCGAATTCCCTTCCGGAAAGCAGAGATAAAAGGCACTGAATTCTTTTCTTCTTTAAAGGATAAAAACATCCCCTTTTTCAATCCAGGATTTATCGATAAATATGAGCTATATGACCTCTTTAGAAGCCATCCATTTCTCCATTCCTATATACCTGCTACTATTCCTGCCGTTCAAAAACCAATACTTAGCTCTTTCCTAGGCAAATTCAGAAGTATTTACTTAAAGCCTGCTCAGTCTGCAAGAGGAAATGGGATATTCAAATTAGAAATAGATTCACATAAACAAGTCCATTTAAAGGGATTAAAGAAAGCCGAATTGTTTTTAACTTTTGACCATTTTTGGATGAAATATGAACACGAATTGATAGAGAAAAACTATTTGGCTCAGGAAGAGATAAAGCCCAGCCTTTATGATGGTAAACGGTTCGACTTTCGTATTCTCGCTCATGCTAAATATGATCATTATATTGTAACAGGAGTTGGAATCAGACAATCACAGGAGCAGGATTTAACCACTCATATCCCTACAGGAGGAAGACTCCTTCCGTATGAACTATTACAGACTGAGGATCATGATCAATTTATTGTAACCATTGTCGAGCACATCGGCAAAGCTCTTTCAGCACAGTATGGTTTTTTTGGTGAATTTTCAATTGATGCAGGGATTAGTCAATCCGGGCAATACTATATTTTCGAGGTAAACTCAAAACCAATGAGCTTTGATGAAGATGAAATAGAAGCTAGAAAAATTGAGCACCTGTGCCGGTTGTTCCTGCAGCTCACTGGTTTTAAGTTTGACTGAAAAATTATTCTGGAATGTTACTGTCTTTTCTCGTAAGCTAGAGGTAGTAACTAGCCTGCAGGGAGATGAAAAGAATGCTGACACACTTTCAATTTAAGCCTTTATTTGAAAATAAAAATATCCCGGGATGGAGTTTTTCTTTTTACTATCAAAAACTACGATATTCTGGTATTTATCACCAAACTGGAAAAATTGAATGGAGTGCTCCTACACCCAAACAGGTGGATATGGAGGATTTGACCAGTCAAATTCACGAGCTAATGCTTTATCATGTCTATGATTAACCGAATGAAATCCTGCCCTTTCCACAAACTAAGGAAAAGCTAAGGAAGGGTAGGATGAAGATGGATGAAAAAAACAGGGTTCAAGTAAAAAAAGACTTAGAGTATGAAGGAAAAGACAATGTCTATTTAGATATTGACAGAATCATAAACGAAGGATTGTCGGGGGGATCTGTCCATTCTCGGCATGATACAACTAATATAGAAGAAGCACGAAACCTTACGGAAGAGGAACCCCCTCACACAACAGAATGAAGGTTGAAAGACTAATTCCTTGTGACTATCAGGAGTTAGTCTTTTTTTATGATATAATTATTGCATTATTCTAAAATGACATAAACGGAGAAGTTGACCTTGCTTAAAAAAATCATATCGTTATACAAGGATTCAGTCCTATATTCTGAACCTCCACTATACATATCTGACAAATACTACATATTCTTTGATCAATCTGAGAAAGATTGGCTTGCAATTCCAAAATCCAGTCTAACTGAAAAAGAGTTAAATCTGCTTCAGGTTCTTTATGAACAAGTAAAAGTTCCTTCAATGCCCTTACCTACACTCTCTAGAAAATGGCATGAATTTTTATTTTTAAATAAGGAACTTCCATCATTCAATTCTGAAAGTGAATTCCGATTTATTCAGTTCCAGATTAAAGGCAGCGGAGTGGATCAAGATGAGATCGAATCTGCCTTACAAGGCTTTTTTTCTGAAGACATCCAAATCATATGGGAAGATCCTTATAATGGTATTGTCATAGAAGAGAAGAGGCAGATTACTCTTTCAGAAAGTGAGATTACTTCCATATCTGATACATTAGAAAGTGACTTTTATGTAAAGGTATTTTTTTATATCGGCAAACTTTATCCCTATTCCAATCAGTTGCGAACCCAGTTTCAACAAGAAAAGGAGTATTTTGAATTTGCAAAGAAACATCTTTCAGGTGCAAATATTCTCTCTTTCGAAAAAGTATTTCCTTCTTTTGTTGCGGCAAACCTTCCTGAACAGATTAAAGAAAAGGTATATAAGAATTTTTCAGGGGTATTTTTAGAGGATCCCGAATTATACGGTACGATTAGAGTTTTTCTGGAGAATAACTTAAACGCCAGTATGACAGCTAAAAAATTGTACGTTCATCGAAACACCCTCCAATATCGAATAGACAAATTTATCGATAAAACAGGCGTTCAATTAAAAGATTTTTACGGAGCTTTCACTGTATTGTTAGCTTGTTTATTATTCGAATATGACAACCTGCACAAAGAATAAGCTGGTAACTTTGTGCAGGTTGTCCATATTGTTTGTAAACCTTTTCATGTACACTTAAGTTAATCAAAACAGGGAGGGTTTACACAATGGCAGAATTAAAATTAGATCATATTTATAAAATTTACGATAATAAGGTTACGGCGGTTACCGACTTTAACCTACATATACAAGATAAGGAATTTATCGTATTTGTTGGTCCATCAGGCTGCGGTAAATCAACAACACTTCGTATGGTTGCAGGACTTGAAGAAATTTCACAAGGTGACTTTTTCATCGACGGAAAAAGAGTAAACGATGTAGCTCCTAAAGATCGTGATATAGCCATGGTTTTCCAAAACTATGCACTTTATCCACATATGACCGTTTATGATAATATGGCTTTTGGTCTAAAACTTCGTAAGTTTCCAAAAGATGAAATTGATCGCCGCGTAAACGAAGCAGCTAAAATCTTAGGATTAGAAGCTTACTTAAAAAGAAAGCCAAAAGCATTATCAGGTGGTCAACGTCAGCGTGTTGCATTAGGACGTGCGATTGTCCGTGACGCAAAGGTATTCTTAATGGACGAGCCTCTTTCTAACCTTGATGCAAAACTTCGTGTTGCCATGCGTGCAGAAATCGCTAAGCTTCACCGTCGTTTAAACACAACTACTATTTACGTAACACATGACCAAACAGAAGCGATGACAATGGCTTCAAGACTGGTAGTAATGAAGGACGGTCTTATTCAACAAGTAGGAACACCGAAAGAAGTATACGAAAAGCCTGAAAACGTATTTGTTGGCGGTTTCATCGGTTCACCTGCAATGAACTTCTTCAATGGTAAGCTTGAAGATGACAAGTTTGTAGCTGGTAACACTTCTATTTCTGTACCTGAAGGTAAAATGAAGGTTCTTCGCGAGCAAGGTTATGTTGGAAAACCAATTATCCTTGGCGTTCGTCCAGAAGACATCCATGATGAGCCAGTATTCATTGAAGCTTCAACAGGTACAAAAGTCAAAGTAAACGTAGACGTAGCTGAATTAACGGGTGCAGAATTAATGGTTTACTCCAGCATTGACAGCCAGGACTTTGTAGCGCGTCTTGATTCAAGAGCTGATATTCACCCTGGAGATTCACTTGATCTAGCATTTGATATGAATAAAGCACATTTCTTTGATGTAGAAAATGAGTATCGTATTCGCGCAAAGAATGAACAATAGATAAACGTAAAGGTCCCTTCTTCCGGGACCTTTTTATTCTTTTATAAAGATTACATCATCCTTCTGACAGTTTGGACATGTATAGAGGTGCGGGCATTTTTGACCTGAATTTGTGTCCATGTAACCGTCTTCCATCTTCATTAAATCGATATCCATGTACGGGCTGTAATCATCATAAAAATCCATTAACCTTCCGCTATCCAACATTTGCTGTCCACATTGTGTACATATCAGATATACTTCGCGTAAACCATTGCAAATCGGGCATATTGACATTTCTATTCACCCTTTAGTTTTTTGTATGAGGTTAGTTTGTGTTACTAAACACGCACTATGTAATGGGAAAAATTACTAATGAATTAATCGAATAAGCTGTCCATTTTTTATCATAATAAATATTACAAAGCAAGCAACACTTACAAAGCACCACCAACTTATAGCGATGGGTTAAACCATATAAAGGGTCTTAAGCCGGTGCAAATCCGGCTAACCCAGCCACACTAAGGAAAGCAGAAAGCAGCTCCAATATCTTATAACTTTAATGATGGGTTAGGCCAAGGTGGCAATGGTTTATCTTAACCATAATGGTTCAATTCCATACTGACCCCAAAATTATTAAGAGGAGTGTTATTCAACTATGGCTAGTAACAACAACTCTAATCAACTTTTAGTACCTGGAGTGGAGCAAGCACTTCAACAAATGAAGTATGAAATTGCATCAGAATTTGGTGTACAACTTGGTGCAGACACAACTTCTCGTGCCAACGGTTCTGTCGGTGGAGAAATCACTAAGCGTCTTGTAGCAATGGCTGAATCACAACTTGGCGGATACCAACGCTAAATATTAGTAACGCACAATCAAACAAATAAATATCATGGCTTAAGCCCCCTCCACCTGCGGAGGGGGCTTTCAATGGGTTAAACCATTTTTTCAGGTTTAACCCATTCGTCAAATTCCTTAGCGGATACATACCCTGTTTTAATGGCCGCTTCCTTTAAGGTGCTGTTTTCTTTGAAAGCCAGCTTGGCAATCTCTGCTGCTTTTTCATAGCCAATATGTGGATTTAATGCTGTCACAAGCATTAAAGATCGTTCCACATGTTTTGTGATTATTTCTTCGTTTACTTCTATTCCAACTGCACACTTTTCATTAAAAGAGCGAATGCTGTCTGTTAACAGGGTAATCGTTTGAATTAGATTGTAAATGATGACCGGCTTAAAAACATTTAATTCAAAATTACCCTGACTTGCTGCAAAGCCAATGGCAGCATCATTACCGAAAACCTGGCAGACTGCCATTGTTAATGCTTCACTTTGAGTAGGATTGACTTTACCAGGCATAATAGAACTTCCCGGCTCATTTGCCGGTATCGTTAACTCACCTATCCCGCTGCGCGGCCCGCTAGCAAGCCATCTCACATCATTGGCAATCTTCATTAAATCGGCTGCAAGTGCCTTTAGGGCACCATGTACATAGACAATTTCATCATGACTTGTTAAGGCGTGAAATTTATTAACGGATGACTGAAATGGGTAACCTGTCAAAGTTGAAAGCTGTTTCGCCATTTTATCCCCAAACTCATGATGGGCATTAATCCCTGTTCCTACCGCAGTGCCGCCAATCGCAAGACTTAGCAGGTACTTGAATGAGTCTGAAATCATTTGTTCACCTTTTTCAAGCATTGCCCTCCATCCGCTGATTTCCTGTCCAAGAGTCAATGGTGTCGCATCCTGCAGATGAGTTCTGCCAATCTTGACGACATTCATAAATGCCTTTTCCTTTTTAATTAAAGTGGTCTTTAATTCGTGAAGAGCGGGAAGTAAATTCTCCGTTATTTTTATGTACGCAGCAATATGCATGGCTGTGGGAAAAGTATCGTTAGAACTCTGCGACATATTTACGTCATCATTTGGATGAATCTTCTCTTTACTTCCTTCTTTCATTAATAATTCATTTGCACGGTTTGCAATAACTTCATTCACATTCATATTGGTCTGGGTGCCGCTTCCTGTCTGCCAAACTGCTAGTGGAAAATGATCGTTATAATCTCCTGAATGGATTTGATCACAAACAGCTACGATTGCCTTCATCTTGATATCAGCTAATTTACCTAGTGAATGATTTACTATCGCTGCTGCTTTTTTAACGAGCGTTAAACCATAGACGACTTCCAATGGCATTTTTTCGGAACCAATAGCGAAATTATTTAGACTTCGCTGTGTTTGTGCTCCCCAAAATTTATCCGCTGGAACCTGAACTTCGCCTAGTGTATCTTTTTCAATTCTAAAATTTACCATTCTTTTCACCTCACTATCATATATATTCCCATTAAAGTAAAAAAAACTACAGACATTTAGCTGTAGTTTAATGTTTAACAATCATATACCCGATATAATATGAAAGAATTAAGAAGCTTCCTATTACATTTACAATTGAGAAGTCTGCCATTTTCATCCCACCCCTTTAATATAAAAGCTTAAACAAATATAAATTAACATACTATCTGGGGTTTCAATGTGATAAAAATAACAGTCTTTCACCAAAATTGTGAAATATTTGTGAACTTTTATCCAGCTATGCTAGAACCACCTTTTTGCAGTTCATACATTTGATAATATCTTTTCTTTAGCATCATCAATTCTTCATGTGTACCGCGTTCAACAATTTTTCCACGGTCTAGGACTAGAATTTGATCTGCACTTCGAATGGTGGATAACCTATGGGCGATGATAAAGGTAGTTCTTCCTTTTTTCAGGACATCCATAGCTTCCTGGATTACTGCTTCTGTTTCTGTATCAATACTAGATGTTGCTTCATCTAAAATTAAGATAGCTGGATTAAAAGCAAGAGCTCGCGCAAAGGAGATTAACTGGCGCTGCCCGCTAGAAAGTGTACTGCCTTTTTCGATTACTGGTTCATCATACCCCTTTTCCAAGTTTTTAAAGACTTTTTCTGCCCCCACATCCTTTAATGCCTTTTCGACCATTTCTTTCGAGATTTCTGGATCATTTAGGCTTACATTCGAGGCAATCGTACCGGTAAATAAGTACGGATCCTGCAACACAATCCCCATATGATTTCGAATCGTTTGACGAGGTATGCTGCTAATGTCCTTCCCATCAATAAGAATCTTTCCTTTTTGACAATCATAAAAGCGGAAAAGTAGATTCATGATCGAGCTTTTTCCCGATCCAGTGTGTCCTACTAGTGCAACTGTCTGCCCATGTTTAGCTTCAAAATCAATATACTTTAAGACATATTCGCCTTCTTTGTAGCCAAATGACACATGATCGAATGTAACATTGCCATTAAACCTTTCGATACGTTTAGCACTTACATTTTCACCTTGCTCATCCAATAGCTTAAACACTCTTTCGCCCGCAACTAATGCGCTCTCCAAATTGGCTAGTTGGTTAACAATTCCCTGTACGGGATTAAAAAGACGATTGATGTAATCAACGAATGCATAGAGAACACCCAGTGAAATGACTGATTCAGGATGTAACGATTGACCGCCAAAGTACCAAATGAATGCAACAAAAACTAAGTTTCTTAAAAGGCCCACTAAATTATGTGAAGTTAAGGCATTTAAACTTAATAATTTATTTTGATACGTAAAATGTTCTGTATTAAGCTTTTCAAACTCCTTTTGGGTATCTTGCTCCCTGCTGAATGCTTGAATAATATTCATACCGCCAATGGATTCGTTAATCGTGGCATTAATATCACTTATTCGAGAACGAATAACATGATTATATTTAGCAGCAAACTTACGATATAAGATTACCCAGCCATATAGGATCGGCAATAAGATTAAACAAATGGCAGCCAGCTTCACATCTAAGATAAATAAGGCTGCATAAATGCCGGTAATATAAATCGCACCCGTAAAAAATTGAGCTAATACGGTTACATAAAGTTCGCGAATTGCCTCAGTGTCATTGGTAACCCTTGCTACGACTTTTCCCGCTGGCAGGTTATCAAAATAATGGATGGGAAGCCGTTGAATTTGACCGTATACATCCTCTCGCATTTTTTGGATGATCCGATTGGCTGACTTTTGCAGCATATACCGCTGTCCGTATTGAAATAGCGCTGATATAACTAATAAACCAAAATAAATGATTAGCAATTTGACAATCCCTGGGATTTCAAGTTGGTAGAACGCCATTAGCTCCTTATTTGTTAACGACTCTGCGGTATACTCAACCTTTTCATTTCCCTTTTGAAGTGTTAAGATTCCCTGTTCGAAGGTTCTCTTTCCATCAAATTCCAGTTTCTCCTCTATAAAGATAAACTTAGCAGCTACCTGCAAAATTCTAATTTCTTTGCCCTTTTCTTCATTTTTAGAGAAATTCTTTGCTTTTTTATAAAATTTCCCTTTATATTCTGCGGCATTTTCTCCATTCTTCTTCGTTTCATACCAAACAGACTCAATCCCTAGAATGTGCTGGTCGATAATATTTTTTGCGATAAATGGACCTGCTAGGTCAGTTCCAACGGAAATAGTCAGCATCAATAGGGCAGCAATAATGATTTTTTTATAGTTTAAGGCATATTGAGTTAATCGCCGTCCTGTATTCATGCTGTAACCTCCTCTTCAAAATTACTTTCCACCTGTTGCCGTAAATATTGTTCTTTATACCAGCCCTCATTCAATAACAATTGTTCATGTGTTCCCTCTTCGATGATTCTGCCTTCATCTAGGACAATAATGTGGTCAGCATGCTGCACTGCTGACATTCGGTGTGTGGTAATGATAGTTGTTTTGTCATTCCTAATCGTACGAATATTATCGACGATTCTCTTTTCCGTTTTCGCATCGACAGCAGATAAGGAGTCGTCAAGAATAAGAATTTCCGGATTTTTTATTAGCGCACGTGCTATGGATATCCTTTGTTTCTGACCCCCTGATAGTGCTACTCCTTTTTCACCAACAAGTGTCTCTAACCCTTCTGGAAGCATATCTAAATCTTTTCGGAGTGCAGCTAAATCGATGGCCTTTTCCAATTCTTCCTCCGTTGCTTCCTTGTTTCCAAATAATATATTTTTCTTTACAGTTCTTGAAAAAAGAACATGATCTTGGGGTACATAGCCAATCCAATCACGGACCTGATTTACTGTCTGCTCTTTAAGTGAGACTCCTGAGATCGAAACCAAACCTGTTCCAAGAGGATATTGCCTTAATAATTGTTTGATTAGAGTGGTTTTCCCACTTCCAGTTTTCCCGACAATTCCTAGTGTTTGCCCTTTTTGCAACTGGAAGGTAATCTTGGATAAATTATCCCCCTTGGAGGTTGGGTATTTGAATGTTACCTCTTTGTACTCAATACTGTCGGCATTTTCAACCATAACCGGCTGTGGAGGTTTCTCTACTGTCTCTTTAAAGGCAAGTGTTTCATTTACCCTGTCCAAAGAAGCATTTCCTCTTTGCATGATATTAATCAATTCTCCGATTGCAAACATCGGCCAAATCAGCATACCCAGATATACATTAAAGGAAACTAAATCACCTAGTGTTATCGACTGTTTGAATACTAAATAGGCTCCATAACCGAGGCCAATCATATAGCTGATTCCGACCAGTATTTTTACGGTTGGATCAAATAATGAGTCAATTCTTGCTACATTGATATTTTTGTGAAAAACATCTTCTGTTAATTGATGAAACCGTCTTGCGTCTGCCTCTTCCTGAACATAGGCACGAATCACTCTCACGCCTGCAACAGATTCTAAAACTCGATCATTTAACTCCCCGAATGCATCCTGTGCTTCCATGAAACGTTTATGAATCCTATTTCCGTAAACCTTCATGATATAAGCCATGATTGGCAGTGGCAGGATAGCGGCAATCGTCAGCTTCCAGCTAATTAATATCCCCATTGTAATAATAAGTATCAGCATCCAGACACTTGAATCTACTAGTGTTAATATCCCAAACCCTGCGGTAACGGATATCGCCTTTAAATCATTGGTTGCCCTCGCCATTAAATCTCCCGTTCGATTTTTCTCATAAAAGGTAGGCGACATTTTTAATAAATGTTTCATAAATCGAGAACGTAACTTCCTTTCAACAAGGAAGGCACCGCCGAATAATTTATACATCCAAACGTACGTAATACCGTATGAAAAAACCATTATTATCATCATATAGCCAACATACTTAAAGATACTCCCCGTACTTATTTCACCAAGATGTATATCATCTATGGCCATTCCGATTAACTTTGGGGGTAAAACATCTAGTACCCCAACTAAAATTAATAATGTAACCGCAATCAGATAACGCTGCCAGTTTTCTCTAAAAAACCAACTTAATTTCTTTAAAACTGAAAACATGTCTAACCCCCCTTGTAAAAAAAAGAAAAAGGCATACCGCAATAGAGTGCAGTATGCCCCACCTAAAAATAGAGACAAAAAAACACACGTTACGTATAAAAAGAACGTAACCTGTGTTTTAATCCATCCAATTTTTTAAATCGACTCACCAAAAAAGGTCAAAAGGACGCAGGTTACATTCGAATATTCAGTTGCAGATAAAGTTCCGTTTACTTCAATCATTTTGTAACCCTCCATTTCCTTTTTTTTCATCCTTTGTTAGAGTATCACCAGTTTATTTAGATGTCAATTGCTATTTTTCAGAATTTTCCTAACGACTAATCTGTCTTTTTTCGAAAAATCTTCCGTACAAATAATAAGTAAAAAAGTGTTGGCATTGGTGCTTGAATAAGACCAACGATTCCCCATAACCAATAATTATGGTTGCGTTTCCTGGCATCTAAGAATAAAAAGATACTTTGAAGCAGCAGTATCCCAGCTATTAGAATGATAACAGCTGGTGAAAGTTCTTGAGTCATTGATTTTTCACCTTCTTACTAAAACGGCTCATGGTATAAAGTGCAATAAAAACCGTGGTAATAATTTGAATTAGTATAAAAACGGTCGGCATTTGATATAAAGAAACAATGACTCCGCTTAAAATCATTAATGCGGTCATAATAAACAAGGATAATTCTTTTCGTAAATTTTTCCTGTTTTTCTCCATTTCAACCTCAACCATTTGTTCAAACCATTGTAAATCAGGAGTATAGATAGGGAATTGATCAACCTTACTTAACCCTTCTTGTAGTTTGTGAATAGCATCTAAGTCATGTTTATTTTGATGTTCGTTTTCGAGTTGGACGACCTTCTGTTTCTTCACCTAGTTTCAGCTCCCTTCTTACTGCCAAAATTCCATTATGGACTCTTGATTTAACCGTACCAGGGGAAATTTTCATCCAAGCACCAATTTCATCATAGGAATATCCATAATAATGTTTAAGTACGATTGGGACCCGTACATCTACTGGCAATTTTCCTAATGCCTCCAAGGCATCATTCCATTCCTCATTACGGCTTTCAAAATGCCATTTTAACTTACGAAAAACTTCCTCTTGTCCTTTCCATTTACGCTCTCTTTTTTGCTTTCTACATTGATCAATGTATGAATTGGTAGCAATGGAGATTAACCAAGTTGAAAATTTACTTTGACCATTATAGAGATGAATTTTTTGAATACATTTTGCCATAGTATCTTGTGCGAGTTCTTCTGCTATATCGGGATTCATTGTAATTTTCAATAAATACCTTACAAGGAATGGATAATTTTCTTTAAAAACACAAGCAAATGCAAGATGATCCCCTTCTTTTGCACTTTTTATGATTGGATCCATCCGTTAGTCCTCTCTTTCCCCCATCAATCCCTCTTTTATCTATTTATGTATAAGACGTGTATGCACGATTTTCGTTCACTGATTTTTTACTTTTTTATAATCCAAAATCTACTTTATTCTATCACAAAAGGCACGAATTTCTTCGTGCCTAGGTTCGAATACTTACTAACGCGATTGATGAAGGACAAAACTCACCTAGATTCCATACAATTTGTCCTTCATCACATCTATGAAGGACAAAATTCACCTAGATTCCATTCGATTTGTCCTTCATCACACCTATGAAGGACAAAGCTCACCTTGTTTCCATTCGATTTGTCCTTCATCATATCTATGAAGGACAAAACTCACCTTGTTTCCATTCGATTTGTCCTTCATCACATCTATGAAGGACAAAATTCACCTAGATTCCATTCGATTTGTCCTTCATCATATCTATGAAGGGACAAAACTCACCTTGTTTCCATTTGATTTGTCCTTCATCACACCTATTAAGGACAAAACTCACCTTGTTTCCATTCGATTTGTCCTTCATCACACCTATTAAGGACAAAACTCACCTTGTTTCCATTCGATTTGTCCTTCATCACACCTATGAAGGACAAAACTCACCTTGTTTCCATTCGATTTGTCCTTCATCACATCTATGAAGGACTACATGGGCAATCTCGTTCCGCCACCCTATTAATGATTAAAATTAGGTCCTATTTTATTCCAGCGTTTCTCCCATTTTTCTTTTTGCCTACGCCATTTTTCTTCCCATTTTCTGGCACCTTCATAAAAATTCTCTTCAAGTGATTTTCGAATTATCTCTTCCTCTTCTTGTTTATCTTTCATCAACGTATCAATGTGTGGGACATTAAAACGTGTGGGAGGAGTATCTTTTAATGCTTCTTTCATGATTTCACGGAACACAATTGCTGCCCCTCCACCACTTGTTGTTTTAAGGTAATGTTTCTCATCGGTTTTATCGTATCCTACCCATACCGCTCCAACTAACTCCGGTGTATAGCCAACAAACCATTGATCTTTAACACCTTTAACCCCTTCGATTGGCACTTGTGTTGAACCTGTTTTCCCTGCAATTTCTATGCCTGGTATTTGGGCACTCTTCCCCGACCCCTGCTCTACTACTCCAAGCAGCATCGTATTTATTTGATCCGTCACAGCTTTTGTTGTAACTTTTTCTTTCCTCTCCTTCCACTCTGCTACCAGATTGCCTTCTGCATCTATTATTTTATTAATGACATGGGCTTTCTTTCGGACACCATTATTTGCGAAAACAGAATAGGCTTCAGCCATTATTAAGGGAGATACTCCGCGTTCTACACCCCCTAGAGCAAGGGAAAGATTTCGGTCACCCTTTTCTAAAGGAATCCCATATCTTCTCGTTGCCTCTAATCCCTTTTCAATCCCAATTTCATTTAATAGCCACACGGCTGAAACATTTTTCGAATCCTTTACCGCTTCGTACATAGGTACTTCGCCTGCATATTCATGATTGTAATTGCTTGGTTCATACTCCCCAAAGCTCATTGGTTCGTCCTTTAACATATCTGTTATTTTCCAGCCGTTTTCTAGTGCAGGCGTGTAGACTGCCAGCGGTTTTATCGATGAGCCTGGCTGTGCCTTTAATTGAGTTGCACGGTTATAACCTCTAAAAGTATGTTCCCCGCGTCCTCCAACGATTGCTCGGATGCCGCCGGTTTTTGGATCAAGCAGAATCCCGCCGCTTTGAACAATTTGATCACTTCCCTTTGGAAATAAGGTCTTATTTTCGTAGGTTTTTTCCATCGAATTTTGCATATTAGGATCCAGTTCGGTATAGATTTTATATCCCCCTGTTAATAATTCATCTTGAGACAAATGATATTCCTTAATGGCTTCCTCAAACACTTGGTCAACATAGTGAGGATATTTCCCTCGGTAGGGGTCCCCGCCTCTATTATTTAAGATTACTTTTTCATTTATTGCTTGTTCATACTCCTGTGGTGTTAAATAGCCTTGCTTTTTCATTTGTGCTAGAACAAGGTTTCTTCTCTGTGTTGCTTTTTCTAAGTGACGATAGGGATTTAAAGATGAAGGGGCCTTAATTAAACCTGCAAGTAAAGCTGATTCACCAATCGTCAGATCGTTCACTTCTTTTGCGAAATAATTTCGTGCCGCATGCTTAATTCCCCATGCTCCACCACCAAAATAGATCTGGTTTAAGTACATTTGAAGGATTTCCTGTTTACTGTATTGCCTCTCAATTTTTATTGCTAAAAATACTTCATCTACTTTTCTTTTCAAGGTTTTTTGTGAGGTTAGTAACGTGTTTTTTGTTAACTGCTGGGTAATGGTGCTGCCGCCCTCTACCATACCGCCAGCCTTTATATCCCGGATAAGCGCCCTGGTAATCCCGATAAAGTCAACACCATGGTGTTCATAAAATCGTCTGTCCTCGATGGCGATGACTGCATTTTTCAACGTGTCAGGGACATGTTTAATTGAAATGCCTTCATTTTTGTTGGCTGATATCTTGCTGGCAATTTCACCATGTAAATCATAAAATACTGTCGCTTGAGGGAGTTCATTCTTTAGTGGAGAAATATCCACATCCATCGAATAAGCATATACAATTCCTAAAAAGCCTAAAATCAGAAGAGAAAAGGAAAGAACCATCACTTGGGTCATATGCCACCGCTTCCAATTATTCACAACCTTTTTCATGCTCTCCTCCTTGATGTAAATATACAATTATGTTGGACATCATTTTCTTTTTCCCTAAAAAGGGAAAAATTAACCAAATGGGTGCAAATAAAAAAGCAACCGAAATATTTCCCGATTGCTTCTCTTTATTGGTATAGCTTGGTAACCTCTTTAAAGCGGATTTTCGCTTGTTTCTCATCAAAGCTGCTATAAATCCGATAATGTTTGTCATCCAAAATACGAAAATGTTTACTAAGAATATTCTGCTGAAGGATAAAGCCGTTTTTTCTTAACACTTCTCGCCACCAAATCCGGCCGCCAAATGTTTTCATTTTTCGGTAGTCGATCCCTTCGCGCGCAACTGTCTCTAGAACTTCTAGCGGTTCATTTCCAAATAAAAATTGGACTGTTTCGGTTTCTCGAAACAATGCAACGATTGATACAACCGTTGACCAGCTTGCAAGTACCCTCCCTTTTTCAATCTGTACCAGTGTTTTTTTGGATATACCTATAATCTCAGCCATTTTATCTTGTGTATAACCTGCTTCTGTGCGGATTAATCGTAATTTATCAGAAACTAGCTTAATGATCTCTTCTCTATTCATCTTCGTAACCCACTTTCAATTCCTACTAGTGTAATATTACACAAGTTCCCTACAAATTAAAAGAAAAAAACTGCTATCGTATTTGATGATAGCAGTTTTTTGTTCATTTAGGGGGAATGCCGCACTGACTTTGACTAGAGCAGGATTTTTCAAGATCACAAGCTGCACATTTTCCTTTTTTTGATTTATTTATAAATTTAACCAATGCCCATGTGGCGTAACCAAAAATCGCAGCGCCAATGATAATATTTGCTATCATAGAGATCACCTTCCTACTCTTAGACTAGACCAAACAGCTTGCCGCCCTGATAAATAAACAAGCATAAAACATACGCAAGTATTAGGGCATAAAGAATTGAAAAAGCCGTCCATTTTCTTGAACCTGTTTCTTTATAGATTGTTGCGGCAGTTGCCAAACAGGGGATATATAATAGAATAAAAACCATAAAGCTGTACGCAGCAAGCGGTGTATAGAAATCGCTCAGTAAACCTTGCAAACTCGCATTTTCGGGTACGAAATAAATAATATTCATGGTAGAAATAATAGCTTCTTTTGCTAAAAATCCTGTTATTAGAGAGGCCGCTGCCTGCCATGTCCCAAATCCAATTGGATCAAGAATTGGTGCAAATACATTTCCAATCGCTGCTAAAAAGCTATCATCCATTTCCACTTTTAATCCATTTGGTCCCGTATAGGATAACAGCCAAATGAAAACAGAACCAGCAAAGATAAATGTTCCAGCTTTTCGAACAAAGCCCTTTCCCTTATCCCAGGTACTTCTCCAAAGCGACTGGAATTGAGGTAGCCGATATGGCGGCAGTTCAATAACGAACAGAGATATTTCAGATTTCAATAAGGTTTTAGAGAATATTTTTGCTAATAGTAATGCAATTACAATTCCCAGAACATAAAGACTTAACACAACTAGAGCTTTGTGTCCAACAAAAAATGCACCAACAAATAATGCGTATACAGGAAGTCGTGCAGAGCATGACATGAGTGGTGTTAATAATATTGTCATTAGTCTTTCACGTGACGTTTCAATTGTTCTGGCAGCCATGATACCAGGTACATTACAACCAAACCCGATCATCATCGGAATAAATGCCTTTCCATTTAGCCCAACAGACTCCATAATCCGATCCATTACGAGGGCAACCCGTGCCATATAACCTGAATCCTCTAATAAAGAAATAAAAAAGAAAAGAATAAAAATCTGTGGAACAAATACTAGTACCCCGCCGACACCTGCAATGAGACCCTCAATAATCAGCGCATGGATAAAGTCAGAAGCGTGTATCGCAAGTAATAGGCTTTCAAATCCCGCTGTTACCGGTCCAGTCAAAAATCCATCAAGGATGTCAGACAATGGTGTTCCCAGCCAATCAAACGTCAGCATAAACATCAAATACATGCATAGCAGGAAGATTGGCATTCCTAAGTAACGATTGGTAACAATTGCGTCTATTTTTTCCGACAAGGGTTTAGTTGTACCTATTTTTTGAACAGATGACTTTAAAATTTTCTCTATAACTTCTTTCCTCTTCATATATATAAAACTTGCAAGTGTTTTTACATTGTTATTTTCTTGTATAACTACAGACTCTAACTGGGAAATAAGTTCTTCAAGCTTATGAACCTCAACAAAATCAGCGAGATATGTTTTTACATATTCATTGCTCTCAAATAGTTGAATAGCAAGCCATCTAGGTGAATGATTGGTCTTCCCTATTAATTCCATACTTATTTTATTTATGGCATCTTCTACAGCACCACCATAATAAATATGTTTTTTTACCTTTGAATGGTTGGATTCAGTGGAAATAACTTCAATTAATCGATCACACCCTTTTCCACTCCGAGCAACTACAGGAACAACGGGTACCCCTAGGATTAGTGACAGCTTTTCAGGATCAATTTGAATTCCTCGTTTTGATGCGACATCAACCATATTTAGGCCGATTAGAGATGGTTTTTCATATTCAAGCATTTGTAAGGTTAAATGTAAATTACGTTCTAACTGAGAAGCATCTAAAATATTTAACAGCCTGTCTACCTGTTCTTCCAAGAAAAAAGAAGTTACAACCCCTTCATCCTTTGATAATGGATTAAGTGAATAAACACCAGGCAAGTCAATTAACCTTCCTATATTATTCTTAAAGACTCCGACCTTTTTCTCAACGGTTACGCCACTCCAGTTACCAACGTATTCATAGGATCCTGTTAGATTATTAAACAATGAGGTTTTTCCAGTATTCGGGTTTCCAATGAGGGCAACTTCCATTAAACTCTCTCCACTTCTATTAAGCGTGCCTCTTTGCGGCGGAGACCAACACACTGTCCGCATGATTCAATCATCACTGGTCCGCCAAATGGCATGATACATTTAACACAAACTTCTGAACCCTCAGTAATTCCCAGGTCCATCAGCCTTCTCTGTACTAAGCGGCCTACCTTAGAAATATTAACGATGATTCCTTTCTCTCCTACCTTAAATGATCCGAACATTTCTATCACCCTTACATATGTTAATTGAGAATGATTATCTTTATTTATAAGGTAATTTTACCATTTATATCTGCTAAATTATGTGACAAAAAACCGAAATAAAATAAGAAAAGCGTAAGCGCCCTGGTCAGCGGCG
>NZ_JBALNB010000019.1:0-289891 GCF_036962345.1 Neobacillus vireti | reverse complement strand
AATGCCGCCATTTGGCGGGGAACAACAAGGGACGGCGCCGTTTGGCGGTGGCCAGCAGCAAGGCGGGGCACCCTCTACACCACCACCTTCGTACACGCCGCAAGAACAAGCCTCTGCATTCGCTGTTGATCCAGGAGCAATTAGAGGCTGCCTTTACCGCTTTACCTATGTTTGGCTAAATAGTGGCAGCAGTTTCTGGTTCTACCCAACGTATGTTGGAAGAGACTCAGTGGCTGGATATCGCTGGAGAAATTTCCGCTGGGTATATTATGGAACAGACTTAAGGAGAATTCGCTCATTTAGATGCTCGTGAATTTTAATACGCGGGTTTGAACCAAATGGTTCAGCCCGGTTTTTTCGTACAAAAAAATTGATATAATTATTGTAAAAATAATAAAGGATGAGGATTATGGCCAAGGTGAAGACAAATGCCATCCGGATACTTGACGCAAAAAAGATAGCCTATGAGGTGCTTACATACGATAATCAAGATGGGAAAATAGATGGTGTTTCTGTTGCCGCAAAGATTGGCAGAGATCCCCGTGAAGTCTATAAGACGCTTGTCGCGCAAGGAACTAGTAAAAGTATCTATGTTTATGTGATACCAGTAGAGGCGGAATTAGACCTAAAGAAGGCTGCAAAGGCAGCTGGTGAAAAGAACGTGGAGATGATTCCTGTTAAGGATATCTTAAAATGGACAGGCTACATCCGCGGCGGCTGCTCACCGATTGGGATGAAGAAGGAATATAAGACGTTTTTAGATAAAAGCTGTCTGGAACTCGATCATATGGTTGTCAGTGCTGGGAAAATAGGTGTTCAAATTGTAATCGAGCCCAAATGGTTAGCGAATCTGACAAAGGCAGAAAGTGCTGATATTAGAAAATAAAGTAATAGGCATTCACCTATAAACTCAGAATGCATAAGATAGAGTGAAATGAAAAGCGGAAGTGCATTGAACAGGGAAAAGGGCAGTTCACTTTTTCCTAGGAAAATAAGCAGTTCATTTTCCCTAGGAAAAAAGGCAGTTCATTTTTTCCCTCTAGGCGCTGCAAGCTGGACAAATGAACTTTGCTTTTGTCACGAAAAGGAGAGTGGGTAGAGTGGCAGGAAAGATACTAAATTATTTTGCGGGCGGTAATACAGCTAGGGGATTCCATAGCCTATATGATTCAAACCTCCAAGGACTTGAACGGGTTTATATTTTAAAAGGTGGTCCTGGTACAGGCAAATCCTCGCTGATGAAAAGGATTGGTAATGAATGGGTCGAAAAAGGATATGATATCGAGTTCTTACATTGCTCGTCAGATAACAACTCGATTGATGGAGTAATCATTCGCGCTTTAAAAGTAGGGATTGTGGATGGAACTGCTCCGCATGTTATAGAACCAAAAACCCCTGGTGCTGTAGAACAATATATTAATCTAGGTGAGGCATGGGATGCGAAGGCACTTGCTGTTGAGAAGAAAAACATACAACGTTTAACAAACCGTATTAGTGCTTCATTTAGCCTAGCGTATTCGACCTTTAAACAGGCTTTGGATGTTCATGATGACTGGGAGAAAATTTATATTGAAAATATGGATTTTGAAAAAGCAGATCAGTTGACCAATAAGTTAATTCAGTCCTTTTTTGGCAAGTTAAAAATAAATAAGCAATCCGATATCCGCCATCGATTCTTAGGTGCAGCAACACCAAAAGGTGCCGTTGATTTCGTTCCGAATTTAACCGAGGGGATCGAAAAGCGTTACTTTATTAAAGGGCGCCCTGGTTCTGGTAAATCAACCATGCTGAAAAAGCTGGCGGCGGCGGCAGAGGCGAAAGGAATCGATGCAGAGGTTTATCACTGTGGATTCGATCCTAACAGCTTGGATATGGTTATATATAGAGAGCTAGGCATTGCCATTTTTGACAGTACGGCTCCGCACGAGTATTTCCCAAGCCGTGCCGGGGATGAAATTATCGATATGTATGAACATTTGATTACACCCGGAACAGATGAAATCTATGAAGATAAAATCAAACCAATTGCTGAAAGCTACAAAGGGAAAATGAAGGAAGCAATCTCGTATTTAGCGAGAGCGAAAGAACTTCATGACGAACTTGAAGCTATCTATGTTCCAGCGATGGATTTTACCGTTGTCGAGCACATTCAATCAAGAATTGCAGACGAAATAAGGGCTTTAGAATTAGACTCTATTGTAAGCAATCAATAATATGGAAATCTCCACTAAGACGACTGTCCTACTAGGGACAGTTTTTTTATGTGATACGGTAGAGGTGATTAGGGGAAGATAAACGTATTGTCCTATAATTTTGTATAGAAGGAGCTAGAACTCATGAAAAATAACCAAGATTCAACCAATGACACAATCGAAGCGAATATTGCGATCAATAAACAATTAGAAGATGGAAAGGTTCATGAACCCATACAAGCAGAGTCAGAAGCAGAAAGAGCAAACATAGAGTTACAGAATCAAATCAATAATGATGAAAGTAAAGATTTACGTACCTCCCCTGCAGCCATTTCCACCCCGCAATAGATACAAAAAAAGTCAGGCTCCCTAAATGGAAAGCCAGACTTTTTTGTTTAATGAGGATTGGTTTTGCTTTGTTGCCCTTTATTTCGCTTATTTCCCTTGCTATTGTCTCCACTGACAAATTCACTAGCAAATTCTGCTTCAGCATGTCCTGCTTGCGGAGAATTTTGATTTGAGCTTCCCTTGTTAACCTTTTTTGTCATCGTGTTTTCTCCTTTCTACAATAGGTACAGTTTAGTTTGGCATTTGTGACATTCTTTATTCGTTAAAAAAGGGGATAAATAGAGTGCGGCGAATTTTATAGAAGGGATTCTAGCAAAAAAGCACTCTCCTAATTAACGGAGAATGCTTCTGGAAGCTTATTTCTTTTCAGATAACCATGTAGCCAGGATTTTTGCGTCGGTTTCGTCAACAAGTCCGCCTGGCATCATCCCTTTACCGTTCTGAATGCGATCGAGAATTTCTTTTTTCGATTTTTGGGCGCCGATAGCTGTTAAAGAAGGCCCAGCCTTACCTTCGAGTTTATCACCATGGCAAGAAGCACAGCTATCTTTGTATAAAAGTTCTCCAGCTTCTGCAACAGAATGGGTTCCTTGGGAGTGGACCTCTTCGCTGCTTAAAGGCACCTCATCAATGAGCGCAGAATAAGGGACAAATTGAATTTCATGTGGTACACCCTCTGCTGGGATTTCAGTAATTAATTCGCCTGTCTCCGTGTCCCAAATTTGAACACCAGAAACGGCTTCACCGCCAAGCTTGTAAGGATAACGCTTATCCATTCCGTGATTTAATGTCCAGAGTTCCTTACCATCTGGGCTGATTCCGGTATGAGCAGGTATGGTTGTCCCACTTGATTCCCATAGTTTTTCGTACGTTTTCGTATCAAGCTTGAATATCTTGTTGCCACCAGTTGTAACATAAGCAAATTTGCCATCGGGGCTAAGGGATATGTGGATTGGACCGCCTTCAAAGGAAATACGTTTTGTAATCTCGAGTGTGGCAACATCAATGATCACCGCTTCCTTTTTACCTCCAACCGCTACCCATACCGATTTACCGTCTGGAGTAATATTAACACCATGGAGACTGCCGCCTACAGGTATATCTTTCACAATTTTATTATTTTTCCAATCTAGGACAGCAACCTTATCTTCCTTGTCAATACTGATAAATAAATAAGGAGAGTCAATGGCATTTCCATCCCAGTACATAGAAGGAGAAATATAGTCTGTCCCTTCACCTGTAGGAATATCTGCTATTTTCTTGTGTGAATGAACATCTACAACGGAAACCGTACCACCGTATTGGTTTGCAACATAAAGATATTTATCATCTGGGGAAAGTGCTGAGTGATGGCCTCCCTTGCCTACGGGTACTCTCCATAATTCTTTGAAGGTAACAGGGTCAAGTGCAATGGCGTAGGAAGTATCTTCATATTCAAACCAATCAACCGTAAACATTGTTTTAAAATCCTTTGTAAAGGTCACAGCATGCGTGTCGTGAAGATTGGGATACATTTGTTGCGTTCTTTCATTTTTGGGACCTTTGATATCAATGGCTGTCAGCATTTTATGGTATTTTGCGTCAATAACCCATATTTTATTGCTAGAGCCTCCGCCTACATAAGCTAGACTTTCACTGCCGAGCTTGCCGCCAGCTAATTTTTCATCAAAACTAATTTCGGTGGTTTTAGGTGAAGATGCTTTCTCTGCTGGTACTGCCTCTTCCTTTTGGGCACAGCCGCTGATCAAAAGGGCAGAGAGAACAGCGGTAGCAATGCCGGCTGTTGTGATTGTTTTTCGTTTTACCATGGTGCTTTCCTCCAATTATATTAATGAGTAAAGAATACAGAGGACATGTATAGATGATATGAAGAAATAGAGTCTATTTTATGACAGTTGAATATAAAAAGGAGAGGTGCTGGATGAAAGAAATAGGGGTTCTTACGAAATTATATGAACAGAACCGGAATGAAGAAAATGCTGGTCCGATGAAAAAGTATATGAAGGACCACTTCCCATTCTTAGGAATTAAATCGCCGTTACGAAAAGAGCTTGAGAGGCAGTTTTTCAAAGAAACTGAGATTTTAAAGAGGCCATTTAGTGAAGATTTCGTGGCAGGACTTTGGGAAAAGGAGGAAAGAGAATATCACTATACCGCCATTACATATATGGGTAAATTCATAAAGAAATTGCCTAAAGACATCATACCTTTTATAGAAAGGTTAATTGTCAACAAATCCTGGTGGGATAGTGTGGATTCAATTGCCCCTTTGGTGGGAGAGCTGGCAAGGATATATCCTGAGATTGTAGAAGAAAGTATTAACGGTTGGTCGACAGAGGATAACCTTTGGCTGCGGAGAGCGGCGATCCTTTTTCAATTAAAATATAAGGGGCAGACAAACGAAGCACTTTTATATGACTATATTGGTAAGAACGCTGATAGTAAGGAATTCTTTATTCAAAAAGCAATAGGCTGGGCGTTGAGAGAATACTCTAAAACAAACCCGGCGTCTGTTAAGGAATTTATCGAAGGACACCTTCTGGCTCCATTAAGCGTAAGAGAAGGCAGTAAGTATCTTTCGTGAGCAAAATGGTGTGGAGTCGTGTTAGAATGGCAGTAACTTAAAAGGAAATTAGGTGGGCAGCATGATTAAGTGTATTGCAACAGATATGGATGGTACGTTATTAAATTCGGTTCAGCAGATTAGTTTGGAAAACAAAGAGGCAATTTTAAAAGCTCAGGCACAGGGGATTGAAGTGATTGTTGCTACCGGAAGATCCTATCAGGAAGCTCGGTATGTATTGGATGAAGCGGGGCTGACATGTCCTGTTATTGGTGTTAATGGTGCAGAGGTCCGCTCAAAAGAAGGTGAAGTGTTATCTGCCATTCCGATTGATAAACAGGTGGCAAAAAGAGTGGCAGACAAGCTTGAAGAGCGTGATATCTATTTTGAAGTGTATACAAACAAAGGAACATATAGCATCGATCTTGAAAAAGCAGTCTCAATTCTGGTTGATATCGTTGTCAGTGTCAATCCAGATGTTAATCAGGAGGATGTGGTTTATGCTGCAGGGGCCAGAGTGAGGGATGGTTTAGTACATCCGATTGAAAGCTATGATCTTCTTTTTACAAAAGAGGAGATTCAAATTTATAAATTTCTAGCATTCTCCTTTGACTCCGAGTGGCTTGAATCCGTTACACCGGAGCTTCATGAGTTAGGCGAGCTTAGTATTTCCAGCTCTGGACATGAAAACCTTGAAATTACCAATAAAAATGCGCAAAAGGGAATTGCTCTAGAAGCCTTTGTGAAAGCAAAGGGAATTGAGTTAGCAGAGACCATGGCAATGGGTGATAGTTTTAATGACGTATCAATGCTGGAGAGAGTCGGCAGAGCTGTTGCAATGGGGAATGCAGCCTATGAAATTAAATCACTTTGTGATGCGATTACTGCAACCAATGATGAACATGGAGTAGCTAAAGCGATATTGGAAGTTTTATAGGAAGACTGATTTCGTAATGATGGTTGTTAAAATCTTAAAGCCGATTTTAACGTGGCAATAGTTATTTTGCCCCTTTGAATAGTTCGCAAGCCCTTTTCTTATTAAATTTTTAGCTGTTTTCTACGTAAGCAAAGTACAATCATTAATTTATTGTTACAAAAAGCAACGAAGTTTAAGAAAAGGGCCTAAAGGAAAGGGAGAGATAAATGGTCAAAGTTTGTTCCATTTTCGTAACGATGCTTCTTTTAATTTCGGGTTGTTCTCTATTTGAAAAAGAAAATACGCCGCCAAAAGGCCAGCATGAGGACGAAGCGATTGTCCTGCAGCCAGGGATGGAAGTAATTGCAGAAAGTCTTCGTGTTCCTTGGTCGATCAATCAGGTTAACGGGGTCTTTTACCTTAGTGAGCGAACAGGGAATATTGTGAAAATTGAGAATGGAAAAATGGAGCGCCAACAAGTTGAGTTGGAGAAACAGCTTGCGAAAGCTGCGGAAGCTGGACTGCTTGGCTTTGTCCTAGATCCGGGGTTTACTGATAATTCAAAGGCATTTGCATATTATACGTATGAAAATGGGCAGGGCCAGTTTAACCGAGTTGTTACCTTGAGCCTAGCAGGCGGCAAGTGGACGGAGGAAAAAATTCTTCTTGATACAATTCCGAGTGCAGCCTTTCATCATGGCGGCCGTTTGAAGATTGGTCCTGATGGGAAACTCTATGTTACGACAGGCGATGCGACTGCCCCAGAACTTTCGCAGGATCTTGGGTCCTTAAATGGGAAAATTCTTAGAATGAATTTGGATGGAAGTATTCCTGCAGATAATCCATTTGAGAATTCCTATGTCTACAGCTATGGACACCGGAATCCACAGGGGCTCGTCTGGATTGGGGATACGTTATATGCGAGTGAGCACGGTCAATCAGCACATGATGAAATCAATTTGATCAAGCCAGGTGCAAATTATGGATGGCCGGTGATTGAAGGGACAGAAACGAAAGCTGGGATGGAGACACCGATATTTCAATCAGGTGAGGAGACCTGGGCACCATCTGGTTTGGCGGCCCACAATGGAAAGCTGTACGCGGCGACCTTAAGAGGAAATGCAGTCAGAGAGTTTGATTTACAAAGCCGGACAACAAATCCTGTCATTACTGGACTAGGGAGAATACGCGATGTCTATGTAGATGGAGAATACCTCTATTTTGTCAGTAACAACACAGACGGCAGGGGAAATCCTGACGAGAAGGATGATAGACTTTATAAAGTGTTGTTGCGGTGACAATTGCTGCGGTGACAGGCACCAAATATACAAAAAAAACGCTGTTATGCAGCGTTTTTTGTATACACCATTTATGCAAAATGGACTGCATAATTAGCGGATTTTGCATAAATGGTGACAGGCACCCTTAAAGTATCTCTATTTTCAAGGAGTTAACCTGTGAGACGAGGAGTTCTTCGTATTGTTTTTGGGCTTGGAAGTAGATTTCTTGTTGGCCCATTTTTGGGTTTTCTTTTTTTACTTTTTCAACGATGTCTTGCTGCACTTTTTGAGATAGGACGATTAGCTGATATTGCTGCTCTTCGATTTTCCAAAACTTCTCTTCTCCGTACTCGTTGATCATCGCCTTAGCTGATTCAAATTGGTTGTATTGATCGCGAACCTTGTTGATTTGTGCTTGGACTTCCGCTTCGCCAGCGGTGTGCCCCTTTTCTTTTGCAAGCATGGCCATGGAGCGGAGGCGGATGATTTGTGTGAGTAATTGATTTTGGTCATCCACCATCTTTTCTTGTGAATCCCAGTAGGACAATGCTTCCTTTAATTGATCACCTGTGTAACGCTTTTGATCGGTTTCACGATTGATGGCAAGCTGAAGATAATTAATAAACTTGTAAAAATCCAAATCTTCGTTGGTAATCCATTCTCCATTAATTGAAGCAACACCTTCTGGTTTTACAATATCCTGCGTGATAACCTCTTCACCCTTTTTCCCATCATTATCCAATGTAAAGATTATTTCATATTTACCAGTCATCGGGAGCTCAACATTACCTGTATAGGTGCCATCCTCTCCTTCAGTCAGGTCTACCTCAGTGGTGCCGTGGTCCATATTGGTCATGGAAAAAACAGCTGAAACATCAAGCCCTGTTACGGCTTTATCGTTTTCTGTTACTTTGATTTCAAAGGGCATTTCCTTATCTGGCTGTTGGTAGATCGGCTTTGTTACTTCAATCGTATATTCAGGGTCGGCACTACAGCCTGCAAGTGCAGCTAAGAATAGCAGTACGGTCAGCCTCATCGCTTTTTTCATGCTTCAATCCCTCCAAGATTATGTGTTTGTAGGAATTCTCCTACAGTGTATTTCTCCATTTTTCCGTTATTTAGATAGGCAACATGTGTACAAACCTGTTTGATTTCATCAAGATGATGGGAGGAAAGAAGGATGGTTTTATCATGAAGCGACTTTAGCACTTCTAAAATTTCCTTACGTCCCATTGGGTCAATCCCGCTTGTCGGTTCATCGAGGATCAAAATGCTTGAATCCTGATAAAGAGTAATCGCTAATCCAAGGCGCTGCAGCATCCCTTTAGAGTACTTTTTTACCTGTACATCGCGGTCATCCCACAAGCTAACCGATTTAAGAACAGATTCTACACGATTTTGGTCAGCGGTCTTTGCGACTGCTTCCGCGAAAAAGGTGATATTCTCAAGGCCAGTCAGCATCGGATACAGCTGAAATTTTTCAGGAAGATAGGCAATCGCCTTCTTCCAATCATGATTCTTCTTCGTCACTTGAACACCATTAATAGCAATTGACCCTTGTTTAACAGGAAGAAGGCCAAGAAGGCTGTTAATAAACGTCGACTTTCCGGCACCATTACGGCCGACCAGCGCGCATATTTCATGTTTGTTAATTTCGATATTGATAGACTCGAGAATTACCTTTTTCCCGAAGGATTGGTTTAGATTGGTTACTGTAATCATTCAAAGCCCTCCTTACGGTGAAACACAATCGCTGTCGAGATGGACGCGATCAGCCAGAATATGAGATTTCCAAGCAGAAAGAATACCGGTTTTGTCCACATAAAGGCTTGAAGCAGCCGGGACATGTGACCAAAGGAATAAACACCCATGCCGGTCTCAAGGAACATCCGAACAGACTGTAATGGATTTAAGAAGTACCCCGCTGAAAATATTTTTACATTTTCATAGGTAACATCCGGTAAAAAGGACAGCAAGATAAAGTCATGTAAGAAGAAAAAGTAAAACCAGACAAAAATCGTGTAGCCAATAATTTGCATTCTCGAACGACTAAAGCTGCCAATCGCCGCCCCGATTTGCAGAAACACAAGTGACATGATTACGATTGCCAATATAAACGTAATATAGGCCTTCATATCAAGTTGAAAATTAAACTTTAGAAATAATAAATAGAGAAAAAACCAAGCTAATATCGGAACAAGAACGATGGTATACAGCCCGAGACTTTTTCTCAGCAAAAAGCTGGTATAACTATCTTTCTTTGTTAATAACATGATCAGCGTCTTTTGTTCTTTTTCCTGAAAGATAGAAAAGGCGCCGATGAACAAGCAAAGGATCGGAATAAAATAAATAATCGTATCAAACAAATTCAGTAAGAGGACATAAAAGCCTTTATCAAATGAAAGGGCAGTGGAACGAAACAAGATACTGACTGAAATGAGAACAATGATACTTAAGGCGAGCCATAATCCTTTTCCCCTTATATTTTCTTTCCATTCCTTCCAAATGTAATGCATAGTATTTGTCTCCCTTTTAGTAAGTCTCTTTTCTCAACATTGTAACTATTTGAATATCATTATGATGGTTTAGATTATCCTCATTGAATTATGTGATAATTAATGAGAAAAGAGCATGCAAACTCAACAACGTCGCTAAAATACTATTTCCACGTTAAAATCGGCTTTAGGATTTTAACAATAAATTACGATAACATGCCCTCATTAAAATCAGCACCGCGGCCAGCCCTAAGGCTAAGTAAAGTATGATATTCTGTTTGCCTTTTGCGGCAGCCAGCGGATGCGGGTCATTGAACATGACTTTTTCGTCCACCAATACTGCATTCATTTTTTCATAGATAGCAAGTGCTGGACTTTTTAAAAATAAATAGGATAGTTCTTGGTCTTCCATTAGTTGATAGAGTGATGAGCGGTAGGTGATTGGAAAGTCTCCAATCCCATCCTGGTTCAAGTCCGTGAGCGGGAAAGAAACTCCCCAGTCATTTCCTTTACCGTGCTCACTCCAGAAATTTGTTTCACTGGTTCCTCCTATTGTCACAGCTGGAATAGTGTTTTCTGTGATTAGGTTTTCCGTAAAAATCTGATTATTGGAACTGGCCCAAAGCTCAATCCCGATCTGATTTTGTGAAATTTTATTGCCTTTAAGGGTATTTCTTGTTGCTTGATCAATGTAAATACCGCGTTGGTTCATGTAAAATGTATTGTTAATTATTTGGTTATCATTTGCCTGAAGCAGCAATAATCCAAATGATTGGTTTCCATAGTTGACGATAAATTGATTATCCTTTAGCAGCAAGCGGTTCGAATTCATGACCGCAGCGCCGCCCGTATTCATCGTAAAGGTATTCTCCTTAAATATGTTCTCATCGGAATACATGTAATGCAGACCGTACCGTGTATCACTAATATTATTTTGATAGCTTTCATTGTTGTTCGCATAGTCAAAGAACATGCCATCACGAGTACCCTCAATGGTGTTATGAGCTAAGATGTTCCTGTTAGAATAATAGACATGAATACCATTACCCTGTGCAGCAATTTCTCCTTTGCCCATTCCAGTTATATCAACATGTGTAATTTTATTATCATGTGCCTGGCTTAAATAGATTCCGTGATAGGAATCAGTAATATTGATGTGTTCTAACACATTGCCGTCTGTATGAATTTTAATCCCTGCATACTCCTCAGCAGAGTTGCGATCCATGCTGCTGTTGGAAACGTTCAGTTTACGAAGGGTCACGTTTGGTGCCTTAATGGCGATAACGCTGCCCGTACCGTCGCCCTTAATGACGGTTTTGTTCGAGCCAATGATGGTAAGGGATTTATTGATGACAATATTCCCTTCATATGTTTTATCTTCAAGCTTCAAAACTGCTCCTTCTTCCAAGCTGTCGATCATGGCTTGCAAGTTTTCGGCAGCACTATTTTCCTCAGGGTTCATGATAAATGTGATAGAGAAAATGAATAGAAAGAGCAGTAACTTTTTCATCTTTTTCGATCCTTCCATAACGGAATCAATAATAAAATAAAGGCTGCAATCAAGAAATAGGTACCGTATCCAAGAATACTTTCAGTAACAAAGTTGGCAACTGTATTATGCCCTAAAATCGGCGGTACAAATGGGTCGATTTTGATAGGAGCCATTGGATCTAAATTGGTCCCGAACTTTTTAAGGGCCCGGCTGAGGTCATACACTCCGAGAATACCGAGAATCCCAAATAGACCAATAACACTATAAAGTATTACCTTTTTTCGAAGGATAGCGGTTATAAGCGTAATAACGGCTAAACCAATCATAATATAGATAAGATAGTTCAATTCAGGGAAATTCTCTTCACTGAAGTTTTCCATGCCAATATAGTGATTCAATCCGTTTACAATATCAATTTCGCCTTCAAGCTTGTTTGGAAAAACAATAATATTTAAACCTTCCGGGTATTGTGGAGCATAGAAGACCATTTTCCAATAAGGAAAAAAAACAGAAGCAACAATTAAGACCGCTGCCAGCGCAATCAGTAAGGAAGAAAGTAGCGATAATTTTTTGCCTTTCATGTAAAACAAGTCCTTTCTAAACGGAGAAGGGTACCAATTGAATCAATTGATACCCATCAACGTTTTTGTCTATCTGCAGCACCAAGGTGCTGCAGCTTTTCGGATTAATTCTTAGGCTTTACAAGGAAGTAGCCGGTCATTTCTTGGTGTAATGCAGAACAGAAGTTAGTACAATAAAGCGGGAATGTACCTGCTTTATCCGCAGTAAATTCTATTGTGTTTGTTTGGCCAGGCTGAACTTCGATGTTCAGGTTATAGCTGTTGATGGCAAATCCGTGGGTAATATCCTCATCAAAATCCGTATTCGTTAAGTGGATAAAGACCTTATCTCCTTGATTGACTTCAATCACATCAGGACGTTTTGCTTTCGCGTCAAAGATAAATTTCGAACGCATGGCGATGCCATATACATGAACTTCGTTTCCATTACGTTCAATTCTCGCCTGATCCTGCTTATAAGTTGCAAGCTTATTACTTTCATCCTTCGGATATACTTCAATCGTTTTAATCTTATCGGCTTTAATAATTTGAGCGTAGTGCGGCTCTGGGTTAACTGGTGAAGATTGAATCACCTTCATTTTGCCGCTAATATCAATCAATTGCATAGACTCAGGATGTGATGGTCCAACTGATAAATAGCTGTCTTTTGCAATTTTGTTCAAGGCAATCAGCCATTTTCCATCAGGTGAAACTGTATCACCTTCAGCGGCTACAGAATGTCCTGGTGAATATTGAACAGGTACACGGTCTAATGTTTCACCTGTTTTTGGATCCCATTTTACGATTTCTGAAGAAATGAACATGGTTGTGTAAGCCATGCCTTTATCATCAAATTGAGTGTGAAGCGGTCCTAACGCGTTTTCAGGGTTTACTTCTTTTTCCATAACAGATTCATATTTTAAGATTGGAATACCGTTACGTTCGCCAGAGAAATCTTGGTTTTTAACAGCTTCAAATGCTTTTTCAAAAGAGAATACAGTCATCGAAGGTGCAAGTTTACCTGAAGCAATAAAGTGTTTTCCATCAGGTGTTACGTCTACGCCATGTGGTGATTTCGCAACCGGTACAAGGTAAATGCCGCCTTTATGCTTTTCAGGGAAAATCATTTTTTGTCCAGTTACTTCATCATATTGTCCGTCTGCGACCATTTTCTCAAGCTCTTTCCAGTTAAAAAGAACAATGTAGTCACGGTCAGCTTGTGAAGCATTAATTTCTAGATTCGTTGTTGCTTCTTCTGTGTTGTAAGTAGTCATAACTGCCCAATCCGCAGAGCCTTTCTTACCAGCGTCTGATAAGTCGTATGACCATGGCGGCAGAGCCACTTGGTAAGCGATATTCAATTTGTCCTTGTCTTGATCAAACGTTACGGCTGACATGACACCGCGGTACTGCTCGCTGTAATCATCTAAAGACTTGTATTCAGAGCCGATTGGAACGGCAAAGCGTGTCGGCAGGAACATATACTCAGTATTTTGTGTAACGAACGCCGCACAGTGCGGGCCGCTTGTATTCGGAACATTAATGATGTCCTTTACCGTGAACGTTTCTAAATCCATGGCGGCTGCACGGCTGTTTCCTACGTCCGTTGCAAACATATACTTACCGTCATAATCACCATTTGTTTCTGAGAATGCCGGGTGATGAAGATCTCCCCATGTATAGTCACCCATCAATTTTTTGGTATGCTCGTCAAATCCGTATCCTGTTGCAGAGTCTGGTGAGAAAACTGGTACCGTACGAATATGCCGCATGGATGGAACACCATAGATAAACATCTGACCAGAGTGGCCGCCTGACGCGAATAAGTAGTAATCGTCTTTTTCACCGAAAGGAACATAAACCTTCTCAGCGTCACTTTTGTTGCTGCTAGAAGCAACTTGAGTGTTCGTACTCTTTGAAAAATCAGCAAATGTAATCGTTGCTGCTACAAAGCCTGCTAGTAAACCAGAGGCAATTGGAACCCATTTCTTCATTTATTACACCACCTTATTATTTTTCGGATGCTTGCTTCAACATATCCAATATTTGCGTACGTTCATCATCTGTTAATGGATTACCGCCAATAACAGAGGACATAACCGCAGATGTTGGTTCTTTTAAGAAATCATCAATTGACTTTCCATGTTTTCCTTCAACCTCTGTAAAAGCTTTTGAAAGGTCTGGACCCGTTGCCCCGCCATCTAAGCCAAGCTTATCAACGGCGTGACAGCCTAGGCAGCCTTTACTATTAAGGATATTGGCTTCATCGACTGCAACCGTTTCTGGTTCTTTCTTTTGGTCATCCGTTGTGGCCGGCTCTTCCGTTGCTTCTGTCTGCGCGACCTGGGGCTGTTTATCGGAATCTCCCAAGACAACACCAAACACCAGGTAACCAAGACCAAAACCAATAATAATACTAGCGACAAAGCTGATAATCGCCTTATTCATACTTCCCCCTCCTTCTGTCTATTCAACAACTTCATCCTAATAAGAATTCAAGTTTTAAAATGTGACGTACCGCACATCTTTTTGCTCAACTTTGAACGTTTTGTGAAGGGGGTTGAAGTAACAAGGTTTTAAAAAATGAACGTTTTGTGAAGATAATCACTTCGAGATGTGAAAATAGTAACTACAATAAAGGTACATATATGTCCAATCACAGCATTTTAAATGAAGGGAGGAGCAAAATGAGACCTGTACATGCTTTACAAGAACAGCCGTCAGGTAGAGTAAAGGAGTTTAAAATGGAAGATTTTTTGCGGAAAATTGTCATTTTTAAGGATCTATCCGCAAAATCCATTCATCTTGTAGCAAATCGGATTCAAACGTTAACTGTTAAAAAAGGAATACAGGTAATTTGTGAGGATGAAGCAGCCAAAGGGGTATTTTTTATTCATTCCGGGGCGGTCAAGCTGACAAAGCAAGATGAAAGTGGAAATGAAATCATTGTTTGTATGAAACAAAAGGGGGATGTTTTTGCGGAAGCTTGTCTTTTTTCTAAAACCTCTGAGCTCTATCCAGCAACAGCCACCATGCTCGAAGATGGCCAGCTTTTCTATTTAGATAAAGGAGAACTAGAAAAGGGGCTTCATGAATACCCTGAGCTTGCTGTCCAAATGATCCAATACATGAGTGATTCGCTGCGTGAAATGACCTCAACTTTACGGGACGTGGCCTTATTAGATGTCTATGCGAAGACAATAAAGACGCTGGAGCGGTTAGGGAATAAATTTAATACCAGCACTACGAGATGGAACATTGAGATTCCTTTGACTATACAGGAGTTTGCGACAGTCGTAGGCACGACACGAGAAAGTGTCAGCCGCGTCTTCTCGAAGTTAAAAAAAGAAGAAATCATCGAAATGAAATCAAGGAAAATTATCATCCTGGATATGTGTAAACTATGTGCACTGATGAATACAGGCTATTAAAAAACCCCTTCGTCATTTGTTTTTGGCGAAGGGGTTTACTGATTTTTTGTGAATGAACCGTTAAGAAGGCCGTATTTCAGTCTTCATGAAAGGTTCATGAAGACTGAAATTGGGTAGTTATGGGATTCGGGTCTTCATAAAAGGTTCATGAGGCCTGAAATTGGGTAGTCATGGGATTTCGGTCTTCATGAAAGGTTCATGAGGCCTGAAGTTGGGTAGTCATGGGATTTGGGTCTTCATGAAAGGCTCATAAGGCCCGAAATTGGATAATCATGTGATTTCGGTCTTCATGAAAGGCTCATGAGGCCTGAAATTGGGTGTTCATAGGATTTCAGTCTTCATGACCGCTCCATGAGGCCCGAAATTAGGTAGTTATGGAATTTCAGTCCTCATGACCGCTGCTACAGATCCAGTTAATCCTAAAATTTATACGTCCAAAACCGTTCATTATTAATCCATACCATCATTTGTGGATCTTGGTTTTTCAGCTTCTCTGTGACGTCGCCAAACATTTGCTCCGTCTGAGAACGGTGGGCACGAATCGCAGCGAGCTTTTTGTCGGCAACGGCACTAATATCATAGACGATGTCCGCCTCGCCAAGCTCCTCCACACAATTATTGGAAAAAGCAACACAGTGCAATTTCGGCCTTGCGGCTGCAGGCATTTTCTCCACTGCCCTAACAACCGCGCTACCTGTGGCATCGTGGTCAGGGTGAACAGAATAGCCAGGATAGAATGTGATAATCAGCGATGGGTTTACATCATTAATGAGTGACAACATAGCGTCTGCCAGTTTTTCATCATCTTCAAATTCAACGGTTTTATCACGGTAACCAAGCATTCGTAAATCCTGAATACCTAAAGCCGCAGCAGCTGCTTTAAGCTCTTCTTTTCTAATTTTCGGGAGATTTTCTCGATTAGTAAAAGGGGGATTCCCCATATTGCGTCCCATCTCGCCTAGTGTTAAACAAGCATAGGTAACAGGCGTACCATTTTGAATATGTGTGGCGATGGTTCCAGATACTCCAAAAGCTTCATCATCTGGATGTGGAAAGATGACTAATACATGACGTTCTTTTTCCATATAAGGCTCCTCCTTTCCTTTACTCAAATGGGGTAGGGCTGATTTCAAGGGCAACTGCGAGTTTCCCTTTGTTGTCATGACCCGCTAGCAGCAAACGATCTTGCTCATCGATTTCAAAATGAGTCAAGCCTTCCGCGTAAATCCAGCCAAGATTTATTTTTAATCCAACACGATAGGGGTCTGTCCCAATGATTTTTCCTAGTTCATAGCGAACAAGGGCATTTCGGATATAAGCACCTGCTGAAAAGAAGGTTTGATCATGATGGGATGCATAGGCACCGTTGGTTGTTTCCAGGTGAATATAAACATCCTGATTCGCGTATCTGTTAATCGCTTCTTGAACCTGGAGGTGATTTTTAATGGGCTCCATAACTTCTTTCTCCTTTCCCCATGCGGTATGTAATCAAAAACAAAGTGTATTTAATAATGTATCTATCATACTAAAATCACTTAAAAAAAGCGAAATCTATGCATTAGGCGAAATATTAAAAAGCCATTCGATGGGAATGGCTTAAAATATTAACAATCAGTACAGTATTCAGTTTTTGCCCTGCGATAGGCACCATGCCAAGTTGGTCCAACGAATTCATTTAAACGGAAGCCTTGGCTGATAGCGGCAGAAATGAAGTCTTTTGCAACCTCAACTGCTTCTACCACAGAATTACCTTTTGCCAGTTCTGCTGTAATCGCAGAGGAGAAGGTACATCCTGCACCATGGGTAAAGTTCGTTTCAATCTTCTCTGATTCAAAAATAGTAAAGTCCTTACCATCATATAAAAGATCAATGGATTTTTCTTCAGTTAAAAGCTTGCTGCCGCCTTTAATAACCACATATTTTGCACCTAGGTCATGAATTTTAATAGCAGCTTCCTTCATTTGTTCCAATGTTTTAACTGGGCCTGTTTGTGCTAACTGGCCAGCTTCGAACAGGTTTGGTGTCACAACCAAGGCACGTGGTAGAAGCAGCTCACGCATGGCATCAGTTGTTTCTGGATTTAATACCTCATCCTCGCCTTTACAAACCATGACAGGGTCAATAACCACGGTTTTTAATTTTTGTTCATCGATGACTTTTGCTACTAGCTCAATGATTTCAACAGTACCGAGCATTCCTGTTTTCATCGCGTCGATTCCTACAGACAGGACGGTATCGATTTGTGGTTTTAACGTCTCAACGGAAATGGGAAACACACTGTGGTGCCAATCCTTTGGGTCCATCGTAACGATGGTCGTTAAGGCAGTCATTCCGTACACGCCTAGCTCCTGGAATGTTTTTAAATCTGCTTGAATCCCTGCGCCCCCGCTGGTATCAGAACCGGCAATGGTCATAACTTTTTTTATTGTCATATGTATAATCCCCCTAACAATTCTTGAAAAACACTATTCATTATTATAAATCAAACCTGAAAATTTAGTAGAAAATTAATTTGAATGATTTTGTCAAATAAATGACAATTAGGCGCTTTCCTGGTCTTTAGTTGGTTATATGTGATAAATCTTACTTCTGAGAAAAAGGACTCATCGTAGGATAGTACTATAGATACAGATGAGATAATTGGAAACGCATACAAACGTTGGTTTAACAATCCTTTGGTAGTAATAAGTTGGTTTTTTTACAAAAAAGTTCGTTAATTCGACACAAAAATGACTTAGTATCGACAAAGTCTCGTGATAAAGGCATCCATATTTAATATAAATTTAAAGAGTAGAGACTATTACAATATTTGTGCAGATTGCTGTGACATTTGTCGCTGAGAAGGCATGGCAACATGACTACAATTAATACGCTAAGCAGGTTATTCCTGAAAGGAGGGAAAACAATGCACCGCAAAGGATGTCCGGATGAATATCCCATCACCTTAGTTTTAAATGGGTATGAGATTGCTGTATTTCAATTGACGAAACACGATTTAGAGGATTGGGCCTATGGTTATTTGTTTTCTGAAGGTTTTATTCAGGAAGCGAATGAGGTTGAATTCATTACCATAAACGAAGAAATGGGCAGCATTCATGTCTCACTTCTGAATGGTTTCAATGAAGAAGAGTTATTTACCAAGAAGAAACACTACACAGCTGGCTGTGGACGCGGGGTCACATTTTTCTCGATGACAGATGTGAAAAACTTCCAAAGAGTTTCTTCTGAGCACTGTTATAAATTGAGTTATTTATTAAAAAAACGAAGTGAATTTGCTCAAAATTCACCGTTTTACTTAGAAACTGGCGGAATGCATGGAGCCTGTATTGTAGATGAAGCAGGCGCTATTACCGTCCGTGAAGACATTGGGCGGCACAATGCAGTCGATAAGATCATTGGCCACACACTCCGAAATGGGTTGCAGCCTGAACGGTTGATTTTACTAACAACCGGAAGGGTTTCATATGAAATGCTTTCCAAAGCAGCAAAATTTGGCTTTCCTGTTATTGGCTCGCGAACAGCAGCCACCAAACAGGCTGTTCAACTGGCAAAATATTTGAATATCGAGGTAATTGGCTATTTACGAGGGAAGATGGCCAATATTTATACCTCAACAGGTCGAGTTCAAAATGATCTAGTGGAAGTACCCGCTTTAGAGCTGCATTGAAGGGAGACTTAACCGAACAAGCTGTAACTAAGAACGAGAGAAAAAAAGGGATGTTCTTATTCAATTCTGGGAAGGAGATAGAAAAATGGTTGAAATCAACTTAAACCGCCGGCAATTTTTAAAGTTGTCAGGAGCTACTGCGGCAACATTAGCTGTTGTTGAGCTTGGCTTTGATAATAAAAAAGCCCATGCAGCAACAAAAGAATTTAAAATTGCCAAATCAACTGTAACACCAACCATTTGCTGCTTTTGCGGCGTGGGCTGTGGAATCTTAGTCCATACCAAGGACAACACCGTGGTTTATACGGAAGGGGATCCGGATAACCCAATTAACGAAGGTAAGCTATGCAGCAAGGGTACAACAATTAGACAATTATATACTTCTGGAAAACGCATTAAGAAACCGCTTTATCGTGCACCAGGCAGCAATAAATGGGAAGAAAAAGATTGGGAATGGATGTATGAAACCATTGCCAAGCGTGTAAAAGAAACACGAGACAAAACATTTGTGGCAACAGAAAACGGCTTAACGGTAAATAAGACCGAGGCAATCGCAAGCCTTGGCGGAGCAGCTCTTGATAATGAAGAGTGTTACCTGCTTGCAAAAATGATGAGAGGGCTTGGTGTTACCTATTTAGAGCACCAGGCACGAATATGACATAGTTCTACGGTTGCCGGTCTGGCACCTTCATTTGGTCGTGGAGCAATGACTAACCATTGGAATGATCTGCAGTATACTGATTGTGCATTGATTATGGGTGCAAACCCTGCTGAGAACCATCCAATCAGCTTTAGATGGTTAACGAAAGCAAAGGAAAAAGGCGGAAAAATTATTTCTGTTGACCCACGTTTCACAAGGACGTCGTCTATGGCAGATGTTTATGCTCCTCTTCGTTCCGGAACGGATATTCCGTTTATGGGCGGGATGATAAAATATGCCCTTGATAATAATCTTTATCACAAAGAGTATGTTGCTAAATATACAAACGCAAGCTTTATCGTAAAGGAAAGCTTTACTTTCGAAGATGGTCTATTCTCAGGCTATGACGAATCAAAACGTGCCTATGATAAAACAAAATGGGCATGGGAAACAGCTGAAGACGGAAAACCAGTAAAGGATGAAAGCTTAGAGAATCCTCGTTCCGTGTTCCAATTAATGAAAAAACACTACTCACGTTATGATGTTGATACCGTTTCAAAAGTAACTGGAACACCAAAAGAAGACTTATTAAGGGTTTATGAAACGTTCTGTGCAACTGGTCAGGTTGGTAAGTCTGGAACCATCATGTATGCAATGGGAACAACGCAACATACGGTTGGAACACAAAATGTTCGTTCTTTCGCAATCATTCAGATGTTACTTGGAAATATCGGACTTCCTGGCGGAGGAATTAATGCAATGCGCGGTGAGTCCAATGTACAAGGTTCAACTGATTTTGCTTTATTATATGACACAATTCCTGGCTATTTGACAGCACCAAAGGCAATTCCAGAGCATGCTACACTTGCAGCATATAACGCAAAAGAAACACCGCCAACAGGATACCAAAGTAACAAGCCGAAATTTGTTGCCAGCCTTTTAAAGGCTTGGTATGGACCAAATGCAACGACAGACAACGAATTTGGTTATCAATACCTGCCAAAGGGCAATAAAAACTACTCACATATTAACTTGTTTAAGGCTATGTATGAAGGCACATTAGAAGGAGCTTTTCTTTTCGGAACAAACCCTGTAGTAGGCGGTCCAAATGCTGGAAAAGAAAAAGAATCTCTTGGCAATTTGAAGTGGTTAGTAGCGGTTGACCTTTGGGAAACAGAATCATCTGCCTTCTGGCAAAAAGAAGCCGGCAGTGACCCATCCAAGGTCAATACTGAAGTGTTCTTCCTGCCAGCATGTTCTTCTTATGAAAAAGAAGGAAGTATCTCAAACAGTTCACGCTGGATGCAGTACCGCTGGCAGGCTATTAAACCATTAGGTGAATCAAAGGCAGACTTAGAAATCATCCATGAACTTGCTACAAGAATTAAGGGTCTTTATAAAAATGAAGCTGGTCCATCAGCTGCTCCAATCAATGCTCTTTACTGGAACTATGGTGAAGGTCACCATCCAGATATCGACCTTGTTTGTAAAGAAATCAACGGTTATGACGTCAATACAGGTAAACAGGTTGCTGGCTTTGGTGCTCTTAAGGATGACGGATCAACATGCTCTGGTAACTGGATTTACTCAGGTTTTTATCCTGAAGAAGGAAAGAACCGTTCAAAAAACCGTGATAGTAAAGATACAGGCATGAGTAATTACCTAAACTGGGCATTTGCTTGGCCAGCCAACCGCCGAATCATCTACAACCGTGCTTCAGCAGATCCAAGCGGTAAGCCTTGGAGCAAGGAAAAAGCCGTTATCTGGTGGGATGATATTCAAAAGAAATGGGTTGGACATGACGTACCAGACTTTGTACCAACAAAAGCTCCTACTGACCCAACAGGTACCGATCCATTTATTATGAACAAAGATGGTGTAGGCTTACTTTATGCACCAACATTGAATGATGGTCCGTTCCCTGAACATTACGAACCATTTGAAAGCCCAATAGCTAATCCTTTTTCAAGTCAAGAATTAAACCCGGCTGCTGTAGTAATCGAGGGTGACTTCAATAAGCGAGGCTTTAAGGCGGACTTCCCGATTGTTGCAACAACCTACCGTGTAAGTGAACACTGGCAGTCCGGAACGATGACTCGTAACCAAGAATGGTTATCTGAACTTGTTCCTCATATGTATATTGAAATAAGCGAAGAGTTAGCCAAAGAAAAAGGCATCAAGAACAAAGACAAAGTGATTGTCAGCTCTGCCCGCGGCGAGGTAAAAGCATACGCGATGGTGACAAAACGCTTTAAGCCTCATAAGATCGATGGCAAAAATGTTCATCAAATCGGAATGCCGTGGCATTTTGGTTATAAAGGAATCGCAACTGGGGATACAGCAAATCGCCTGACGCCTCATATTGGGGACGCCAATACGACTATTCCTGAATATAAGGCATTCCTCTGTGACGTAAGGAGGGCTGACTAATGGCTACTGAATATGTAAAATTTGTTGACGTAACCAAATGTGATGGCTGTCGTGCCTGTATGGTGGCCTGTAAGAACTGGAATGACCTTCCGGCTGAACCGCAGGATTTCCTAGGCAGTGTCCAATCACATGCAAAGACAACAGCTGATACTTGGAACGTATTACAATATATCGAGCATGAAAATTCCAAGGGCGGCCTTGATTACCTATTCCGTCACTCAGCGTGCTTCCATTGTACAGACGCAGCCTGTGAAAAGGTTTGTCCGGAGGATGCCATTAGCTACACTGAATTTGGTACAGTGGTGATTGACCATGAAAAATGCGTAGGCTGTGGATATTGTGTTAATAACTGCCCATTTGAAGTCATTTCACTTAAGGAATATGTCGATAAAAATGGCGACAAGTACCGTAAGGCGAATAAATGTACAATGTGTACAGACCGTTTGGAAGAAGGCTTACAGCCTGCCTGTGTAACAACCTGTCATACAGGAGCCATGGAATTCGGCGACAAAGCAGCTATGATCAAGAAAGCAGAAGAGCGCGTGAAACAAATTAAAGACCGCTATCCAAATGCTCAAGTGTATAATCCACAAGGCGTTGGCGGTACACATACGGTTTATGTATTAGCAGAAAAGCCATCTGTATATGGCTTACCTGAAAATCCAAAAGTGCCTACATCTGCTGTTATCTGGAAAGACTATGCGCAGCCAATTGGTAAGATGATGATTGGGGCTACCACAATGGCAGTTGTCGGAGCTTTCATTACGAATACGATTATTAGTAAGAAGAAAAACGGTAAAAACGAAGACGGAGGTGAACAACATGAGTAAACCTCAGAAGTCTACAGTAAAAGTAAAGCGTTTCTCGAAGGCATTTGTTTGGGCGCATGCCGTTAACGCGATTTCTTTCCTTGCCCTTTACATTACTGCCTTGCCAATGTATACCGAATTTTTTGACTGGTTATATCCAGTCCTTGGCGGACCAGAGGGAGCACGTCTACTTCACCGGATCTTCGCTGTTGCGTTCATAACACCAACGTTCATCTGGGTTATTTTCGACTTTAAAGGCTTCAAGCTTTGGATGAAAGAATTAGTTACTTGGAAAAAGCGTGATCTTGAATTCTTTACTGAATTCGTAAAGGAACTTTTCGGTTTCAATTTCAAACACGTAAAACAAACATTCTTTAACGCTGGTGAAAAGATTAACTCTATCATTCAGATTTTCACGGCAATCTTAATTATCGGCTCAGGCTTTCCAATGTGGTTCCCGGAGCTCTTCCCAAAAGCGGTTGTACAATGGGGATATTTACTGCACAATGTTGGTTTCGGCCTTGCTATCGCTGTAGTCGTAGGACATGTCTATTTATCTGTTATTCACAAAAACTCTAAACCAGGATATACCGGTGTTATCACAGGTGAAGTACCTGCTTGGTGGGCCAATGAGCACTATACAGAATGGTATGAGGAAGAAGTCAAAAAAGGCAACTTCCCTAAACTAGATGATTCACACCAACCAACGACACCTGGAACACCAGGTACACCGAATAAGAAAAAGAAAAAAGGCGCGTAAGACCGAAAAGCGGAAGCGCCTTGACCAAGGAAAAATGCAGTTCGATTTTTCCCAGAGGCGACAGGCATAAGACGAGCCGGCGAGAAGGTCGCTCTTTGACCTTCTTGATGGATTGTCGGAAATGTGGAGGCGACTGCTCTGGGACGAAGGCATAAGACGAACCCTGCAAGAAGGCGCTCTTTGCCTTCTTCAGGGGGCGGCTTATGACTCGAGTCCCAAGGAGCCGAAACTAGACAAGCTTATGACCCAGAGCCACTAGGCGCTGTAGCTAGACACAGCCATTTAAAGAATGAATAACCAAAATGGCTGTCTGTAACAGGACAGCCATTGCTTTATAAATTTTAAAAGAGGTGCAGAACGATGAAAAAATCCGTTGTTTCAAAAGAATATCAGAAGTTACAGAAGGAAATTATAGCACTTCAAGCGAATTGGAAAGAGAGCATTAATCCAGAATCGATTATTCCTAACCTCGATAAAACAGCTATGTCAGCAGGAGTGCCTGCAGCGGCATTAACGTCTATTAATTTTGAAATTTCACTATTCCAACAGTGGATAGAGGAGATAAATGAGCTTTTAATCAAGCATAACCCTGAACTTGAAAAAAAGCTTGCTGGGGTAAGTGCCTTAGTAAACGAAGAAACAGCCATCCGTTGGATTGACGAAGCTTTTTCGTTTAACAGTGTTTTTTTTGCTAGTTTTGCAGTAGAACACGGACTAGAAGAATGGATACCGCAATTTCTTGCGGAAACGGCACTACGTCCATATTTGCAGTTAACGGCAGAAAAAATTCAGCACGAAATTACTCATGCGGTCCCTGGGGCTGGGTGTCCCGTTTGCGGTGAGCCTGCACGTCTTGCAGTTCTTGAGGATGAAGGGAAAAAAGTGATGACATGTCCGCGCTGTCTCGCTCATTGGAATGCAAAAAGGATTGAATGTGCACACTGTGGTAATGATGACCATAAAACCATTCAGTTCTTGTCGATTGAGGGCGATGCTTCATCCCGAATCCAGGTTTGTGAAAAGTGCACAGGATATATTAAAGTAATCGATACAAGACAATATCTCAGCAAGCCGTCAGCTGCTATGCTCGATCTAAATAGTATTCATCTTGACTTTGTAGCTCAGGAGCAGGGCTATCAAGCAGTAGGACAAATGAAAGAAACGAATTAAGAGGTGCATTTACATGAAAGCAGCGGCTATTATTTTATCAGGTGGAAAATCTAGCAGAATGGGTACGAACAAGGCTCTCTTAAAACTAAATGAGGAAACAACCATCGAAAGAATGGTGGAGACGCTTAAGGTATATTTTGATGACATTATTGTCGTTACCAATGACAAGGACGCCTACGAATTCTTAGGGGTAAAAATGGTGTCCGACCACTATCAAGAAAAGGGACCGCTGGCTGGATTTCATGCTGGCTTATCTGCTTCTAACTATGATGTGAATTTCATTGTAGCGTGTGATATGCCGTTTGTGTCTGGAGAACTTGCAGCGGCCCTTGCGGAAAAGATTGACCATTATGATGCCTTAGTGCCCGTTATTAATGGGAAAATGCAAACCTTATGTGGTGTTTTTCAAAAGAAGACAGTAAATCAAATTGAAGAATGTATTGAAAATGGACATCTTCCGATAAAATATCTGCTCGAGCATTTAAACGTTCTTTATTTATCTGAAAAAGATTTACAGGATTATAGTAATATAGACATAGAGCGTGTCTTTTTCAATATGAATCATCCACATGAATATGAGGACGCAAAAAAGTGGCTAGAAGCTGATTAGATGGGAAGGGTGTAAGGCACAGTGCAATTTTTCAAAGTAAAAACAGTCGAAGAAACTTTTGCAATGATAGAAGAAAAGATCCCCCACATAACACATACGGAAGAGCGTTCATTAGAAGACGCACTTGATTATATTTTAGCGGTGCCTGTCACCGCGAAAGAAAATGTCCCAGGTTTTGACCGCTCGACGGTTGATGGCTACGGGGTTAGAGCAAAGGACACCTATGGCTCATCCGATTCTATGCCGGGGTTTTTAACGGTGGTGGGGGAAGTCAAAATGGGTGAGTCTGCTGCTATTCCTGTTGGTCAAGGGGAAGCGGTTTACGTCCCGACAGGCGGAATGATTCCACCAGGTTGTGACAGCGTCATCATGATCGAACATTGTGAAGACCATGATGGTTTATTAAATACCTATAAGCCGGTAGCACCCGGTGAAAATATTATTCGTGCAGGGGAAGACATCACTGAGGGAGAAATACTGCTTTCAGAAGGAACGAGACTTCGGCCGCAAGAGTTAGGCGCGATCGCTTCACTAGGAATTAGCACGGTTTCGGTTTATCGGAAACTAAAAGTTGGGTATCTATCATCCGGTGATGAAATTGTACCTTATCAAACAGAAAAACTAGCAGAAGGGCAAATCCGGGATATCAACTATTTGACGATTGCAGGTCTCGCAAAACAATGGAATATTGAAATTGTTTATGGCGGGATCGTTAAAGATGACTATCCTGAATTTCAGCGAAAAGCACAAAGCTTATATGATGAAGTTGACTGCTTAATTCTCTCTGGAGGAAGCTCGGTCGGAGCAAAAGATTACACGACAGATATTATTCAGTCCTTGGGAACACCGGGTGTATTTGTTCATGGCATTTCTATCAAACCGGGAAAACCTACGATTCTTGCAATGGCAAATGGAAAACCTGTGATTGGTTTGCCTGGCCACCCAGCTTCAGCGATGATTATTTTCATGCTGTTTGGTGAAAAAATCCTGAGAAAATTAAAAGGTGAAAAAATAGAGAAGAAACCTGAACGAATTTTTGCCCGGATCACGAAAAATATTCCTTCTGCAGCAGGTCGGTCCGATTATATTCGTGTCCGTTTGTTCGAGAACGAGGAAGAATGGTGGGCTGAGCCAATCATCGGGAAATCAGGTTTAATTACGACACTAGTAAAAAGTGATGGAATTGTTGAGATTACTTCTGAAAAAGAGGGTATTTCACAGGGAGACTATGTACCTGTGATTGCAACACGATAAGGGGGAACGTGTAATGAACCAAAAACGCTATAAACGGAAAATATATTTAGAGGACAAACCCCGATCGGAAGCGAAGCGAGAAATTCTCGAGGCTTTTCAGCTGCCCCTTGAAATCGAAGTGATCCCAACAAGCGATGCCCTTGGACGTGTAAGTGCTGAACCGATATTTGCCAATGTGTCGACACCGCATTACCATGCTTCCGCAATGGATGGGATAGCGGTGATCGCTGAAAAGACATACACCGCTCATGAGCAAAGTCCATTACGGCTAAAGCTTGGCACTGATTTTACCATTGTGGATACAGGAAATGCCATCCCTGCTCCCTATAATGCCGTCATTATGATCGAACACGTCGATATGATTGATGAAGAAACGATAGAAATTATTGAGCCAGCAATACCTTGGCAGCATATCCGCCCAATCGGCGAGGATATTGTTCAAGAGGAAATGCTGTTCCCGCAGGGACATATTCTTCGGCCTGCAGATTTAGGTGTACTGTTAGCCAGTCAGCACCTATCGATTCCAGTTATCAAAAAGCCAATTGTCACGATTATTCCAACAGGAAATGAGCTTGTCGAAGCGAATGCACAGCTTGCATCTGGAAACATTATTGAGTTTAACGGAACGGTATTTGCGAATTTTGTAAAAGAATGGGGCGGGGAGCCAAGACTTCATTCCATTGTGAAGGATGACCCAGAGAAGATTAAGGCTGTTTTATTAGAAGCAGCGGAAACCTCGGATATTATCGTGATTAATGCAGGGTCGTCGGCAGGCTCCAAGGATTATACCGTCCATATCATTGGCGAAATTGGCACGGTGTTTACCCATGGTGTAGCAGCAAGACCAGGTAAACCCGTAGTGTTAGGGAAAATAAATGAGAAAATTGTTGTTGGTGTACCAGGATATCCGGTTTCGGCCTATTTAGCATTAGAATGGTTTGTACGTCCGTTAATTTGCAAGTATCTGCAGCTACCTGAGCCACAACGGCAAACTGTAACCGTTAAGCTCGGACGCCGCATTGTTTCGGGTATGGGAGCCGAGGATTTTGTACGAATGAATATCGGCTATGTGAATGGACAGCTTGTTGCCAATCCACTGACCCGAGCGGCGGGTGTAACCATGTCCTATGTTCGAGCAGATGGCCTCCTTGTCGTACCAGCAAACATAATTGGCTATGAACAGGGTGATTTTGCCGAAGTGGAGCTATTACGTCCGCTAGAGGAAATTAAAAATGCGATTATGTTCTGCGGCAGTCATGATATGACAATTGACCTTTTATCATCACAGTTAAAAAGAGTCCGTGCTGACATGAAAATCGTCTCTGCACATGTTGGAAGTATGGCTGGGATTATGGCGATTCGAAAAGGAGAGGCCCATGTAGCGGGCATTCATTTGCTTGACCCCATTACAAAGCAATATAATCTCTCATATGTAAAGAAAATTTTAGCCGGTACCGATGTAGTCCTTTATCCCTTTTTAAAAAGGAAGCAAGGATGGATTTTACCAAAAGGAAATCCACTAGGGATTAAAGCAGTTACCGACATTGCTGAGAAAAAGGCGAACTTTGTTAACCGCCAAAAAGGAGCGGGCACAAGGATTCTCTTTGATTTGCTCCTAGAGGAAAAGGGTATTTCCACTGAAGAAATTACAGGTTATGACCGTGAAATGTTTTCACACTTAGCTGTGGCCGCGGAGGTAAAAGGGGATATCCAGGGAGCAGGACTGGGGATCTATCCTGCAGCAAAAGCCATGGACCTTGATTTTGTTCCCGTTGGTGATGAAGAGTATGATTTATTGATGACAAGAAGCTTTTATGAAAGTGAAAGCGGCAAACAATTGATAGAAATTATCCAATCATTTGAGTTTAGGCAGAAGGTCGAGAAGATTGGCGGTTATGAAGTAGTTGAAAATGCCGAGCCAAAGGGTTTGGACTAAAGAGGTGCAGAAAATGAATTATCAAATTTCGAAGGAACCGATTGATATCCAATCCGTTATTGATAAAGTAGTTCAGCGGAATGCAGGTGCGATTACCACATTTATCGGAACGGTTCGCGAATTAACAAAAGGAAAGAAAACACTTTTCTTAATTTATGATGCGTACGAAGCGATGGCTGTGAAGAAACTAGAGCAAATTGGTAGGGAGATTGAAGAGCGCTGGGAAGGTGCCCAAGTTGCGATTACCCACCGAGTTGGCAGACTGGATATCACGGATGTTGCTGTTGTCATTGCCGTTTCTACCCCACATCGTAACGATGCCTATGAAGCGAACCGCTATGCGATTGAAAGAATAAAGGAAATTGTTCCAATTTGGAAAAAAGAACATTGGGAAGATGGCGAAGAATGGATGGGCAATCAGCTCGAAACCGTTGCTTATCCAAGTGGCAAACCAGAGGAGGCCGATTTGAATGAATAAAGTATTGTTTTTTGCTCATTTGCGGGACGCAGTCGGAGAGGAATTTCTTAAGGTAGATGCGGCGGGTAAGACGATTCGAGAATTGAAAGAGGAATTGGCTGCGGGCTACGATCTTCCTAAATTGGATACTGTTATGACCGCTGTGAATGAGGAGTTTGCGCAGGATGATGAAGTGATTCAAGAAGGTGATGAAATCGCGTTTATTCCGCCTGTTAGTGGTGGATGATCTGAGCTGGGGGAGGGTAACTTTCGTATGAGCGAAATTACTCTCGGATAAGTGAGGTTACCCCTCGAATAAATAGAATTACTCTCAGATAAGCGCACTTAACTCACGGATGGAGAATTCTCCTCCGGAATAAGGTCGATTTTGGAAAGGGGAAAACAGAATGGATGAACGATATTCACGGCAAGTCCTCTTTCCAGGGATCGGAAAAGACGGACAAGATAAAATCCGATCGAAGCATGTATTAATGATTGGAGCTGGGGCTCTTGGGTCAGGTAATGCAGAAGTGCTTACTCGAGCAGGGGTTGGATGGCTTACAATCGTCGACAGGGACTATGTTGAGGCTAGTAATCTTCAACGCCAGCAGCTATATACCGAAGAGGACGTGGCTGAAAAGCTTCCGAAAGCAGCGGCCGCTGAAAAACGCCTTAAGGCAATCAACTGTGATGTAGAAATAAACGCAATTATCGGTGATGCCACCCCGGCTATGCTGGAGGATATGGTGAGGGATGTTGACCTCATTATTGATGCAACAGATAACTTTGAAACGCGGATGACAATCAATGATGTCTCACAAAAATATAAAATTCCTTGGATATATGGCGCATGTGTTGGCAGTTATGGGATGAGTTTTTCGATTATACCGGGTAAAACACCGTGTTTAAACTGTCTGTTACGGAGTATTCCAATGCAGGGATTAACCTGCGATACCGGTGGAATTATCGGTCCGGCGGTCCAAATGGTCATAGCTCATCAAAGTGCAGAAGCCCTCAAAATGCTTGTCGAGGATTGGGAAGCGGTCCGAACCTCGTTTGTCAGCTTCGATTTATGGCGAAACCAATATACCAGTTTAAAAATGGGGAAAGCCAAATTTTCCGGCTGTTTATCCTGCGGCGAGGAAAGGACCTATCCATACCTAGATCAGGAAAACATGACAAAGACGACAGTCTTATGCGGCAGAGATACGGTCCAAATCCGCCCAGCCAAAGAAGGAGCTATTTCACTTGAACAGTTAGCAGGGCAGCTAGGCTCGCTTGGCTATACAGTAAAGGGGAATCCATACCTCTTATCAGTAGAAATGGGAACTGAGCGAATGGTCATTTTTAACGATGGCCGTGCTCTTATCCACGGCACAAAAGATTTAACCCATGCAAAATCGATTTACCAAAGAATTTTAGGATAATAGGTTTACACCAATCGCCAATCATTTTGAAAGGCGATTTTTTTGTTGCTGGCAAAAAAGGATATTTCCCGTCTAAGAAGTGTAATGGTGTCAGTATTTAACGATAGATAGTTTATTTCCCGGGTAGTTGCAGGGATTTTCACAAAACGACATGTTTCACGTGAAACATTTGAAAAGTGTCGAATTTTTAAATGTGTTTGGAATTTGGTATGATGAGTAAGAGATTGAAATAGAGGAGTTATAAATCGTGAATATTTCAGTAGATAAATTATTAAGAAAAATCGAAGACGAATTACATCTTGCTAAAAATAGCCCGAAGCAAGAAAACTTGCGGGAAAAAGTCTACTCTATTAAAATATTATGCGAGTTGATACTAGATGAAAAGCAAAATCCGCAAGTACCATCACCACCTGCTACACCTGTTTATCAGCCTGTGATGGCACAGCCATCTTTTCAACAGCCAGTATCATTAAATCAACCGAAGAAACTAGAAATGGAAGATGAAGCAAACGGAGATTCGTTATTTGACTTTTAATACGAAAAGCGGAAGTGCCTTCGGAACAAGCACAGCTTGTTCCTGTGTGGATTAATCTAAGGGGATTTCCTTAGTGCACAAGGGCTCTCAGCTAGACAAAGAAAGGAGATAGTATGATGAAAACCTTTATCATTATTGGTGCGATTAACGCTTTTTTAGCAGTCGCACTGGGGGCATTTGGAGCCCATGGTCTTAAAGATAGGCTAGACCCGTATTACTTAGATATTTGGAAAACGGGCGTTCAGTATCAAATGTTCCATGCGGCAGGACTGTTGGTAATCGGAATTCTGCTCGGGAAAGTGGATGCAAGCTCATTTTTCACCTGGTCAGGTTGGTTATTCTTGATTGGAATCATCTTCTTTAGTGGCAGTTTGTATATCTTAAGCTTGACGAAGATAGGGGTTCTAGGAGCAATTACCCCAATTGGAGGCGTGTGCTTCCTTGCCGGTTGGGTTCTAATGATCATCGGGACAATAAAAGATTTGTAAAATAGTAAAAGGCATTGGAAGCTCCAATGCCTTTTATCTTTACCTTGGTGGAAAAGTACTTAAACCAGGTGAAGATCCTAATGGATATTCATATTCGAGTTCTTCATCAAATGTAGCATAATCGAAGGCCACCATTGGAATAAGGGTGCGCCGACCGGATTGTGGATCACTTAAAATCAGATGATCCCTTCCTGCCGCTTCAATAATGCCAACAAACTGTTTTGCATTCCATTGGCTGTTACCCTCGAAAGTTGCATATACCGTAGCTAATTTCCCTTTGTTTAACCGTAAAATATTTTCGATGTATGATTGTTCGATTGGCAGCATTCCTTGCGGCTGTATCGTTCCAGGGGGTGATTGTGGTGCACTTGCTGGCGGAAACTGTGGAAACTGCTGCTGCCCGCCAGGGAAATACCCTTGCCCCTGACCTTGATATGGACTGGCTCCCTGCTGTCTAGCGGGATAAGCTTGATACCCTTGCTGATTATAAAATTGACTCATCTTTTCCCCTCCTAAAAATAACTGAACCAATGGCCCAACAGTTTATTCATACTCCAAAACTCCTAAATGATGACAATCGGAATAATCCGATATGAGAAAAACGGAGCTAAAATTAAGACTCGCTGATTTATTAGTATGAGGAGAAAAGTTGAAATATGACATTTGAAATTTACAAAAAAAGTCCTCAGCATAAGCCGAGGACAATGAACTTAAATATGCAAAAATTCGGATACTCTTTCTTCTTCTAAAAGGTTGCCAACAAAGAAGGCACCAAATTCGCCGTAGCGTGCACTTACTTCATCAAAACGCATTTCATAGACGAGCTTTTTGAATTGAAGAACATCTTCTGCAAAAAGAGTTACGCCCCACTCGTAGTCGTCAAAGCCAACGGAGCCAGTGATAATTTGTTTCACTTTTCCTGCATATGTACGTCCAATCATTCCATGGCTGCGCATCATATTACGGCGCTCTTCCATCGGAAGCATATACCAATTATCATTGCCTTCACGTTTCTTGTCCATTGGATAGAAGCAAACATGCTTCGTTCTTGGCAATTTTGGATATAGACGGGCAAGTATTTGCGGATTTTGGTAAGGATCCTCGCCAGCAGGCAAATAGTTACTTAATTCCACAACGGATACATAGGAATGAGCAGGAATTGTGTATTCTGCTAATTTAGATTTATTAAATTCTGTTTCAATTTCATTTAGCTCTTCCATTGTTGGGCGTAAAATCATCATCATAAAATCAGCCTTTTGACCAACAATTGTATATAAGGCATGACTGCCTTCGTTACTTTCTTGCGTGTGATTCCACTTTTCAACTAGACTTAAAAACTCGTGAATAGCTTCCTCTCGTTCTTCACTTGAGAGCATCTTCCAAGTTGTCCAATCAACGGTGCGGAAATCATGCAAACAATACCAGCCATCAAGCGTTTGAGCTGCTTCACTCATTATAATCACTCCTAGATAATCATTCTTATTATTTACAATCTTTACTATATCATAGTTTGACCAAGTGAAGCTCGAATAAACACCATGGATATTTTTTTAAAAAAAGGTAAATAGTAAAAGGGTGGTGTGAGTTTTTTGAATAGAAGAACATTTGCGGTGAAAACGCTACCTTAGTTGAATTTTTCAACAGGTAAAGTATGCTAAAAGAGGAAGATTTATTAGGGAGGATTTAATGTGGCAGATTTATTTGAAGGCTTAAAACAAAAATTAGCTGGCCGGGATATGAGGATTGTTTTTCCTGAAGGCTTGGATGAACGGATTGTGAGAGCGGCAAGCAGACTTGCGGAGGAAAAGAGATTAATTCCTATTTTAATTGGGAACATTGAACAGGTTCAGGCAAAGGCCGCAGAGCTTGGTGTTTCCTTAGAGGCAGCGGAAATTTATGACCCAGCTAATTATGCAGGTATGGACGAGCTTGTGGCTTCGTTTGTGGAACGTCGTAAAGGTAAAGCAACAGAAGAAGATGCACGTAAAATTCTATTAGATGAAAATTATTTTGGCACTATGCTTGTACATACAAATAAAGCAGATGGCTTGGTAAGCGGTGCAGCTCATTCTACCGCAGATACGGTTCGTCCGGCATTGCAAATTATTAAAACAAAGGAAGGCATCAAGAAAACATCCGGTGTCTTCATCATGGTTCGTGAAAATGAAAAGTATGTTTTTGCCGATTGTGCGATCAATATTGCTCCTGATAGCAATGATTTAGCGGAAATCGCGGTGGAAAGCGCAAAAACAGCGAATATGTTTGATATCGAACCTCGGATTGCCATGCTCAGCTTCTCAACAAAAGGTTCAGCGAAGTCTCCTGAAACCGATAAAGTTGCAGGGGCAGTAGAAGAAGCAAAACGCCGTGACCCATCTTTAGTGATTGATGGCGAGTTCCAATTTGATGCAGCGTTTGTACCTTCTGTTGCAAAAAGTAAGGCACCAGATTCACCACTTCAAGGGGACGCGAACGTGTTTATCTTCCCAAGTCTTGAGGCTGGAAATATCGGCTACAAAATTGCTCAGCGTTTAGGAGGATTTGAAGCAGTCGGACCAATCCTTCAAGGATTAAACCGCCCTGTTAATGATCTATCACGCGGCTGTAATGAGGAAGATGTATATAAACTAGCATTAATCACTGCAGCGCAGGGATTATAAGCAGTGTTTTAAGGTCAGTCCACGGTTGTGGGCTGGCCTTTTTGTGGTGGGTATTTTTGTTTTGGACAAATTTTCGTAGGTTATGGACATTTTTGGTGGGGTTTTGGACTTTTTTAAAAGGTTATTGGACAAAATCCACTGACTTTTGGACGTTTTTCCAACTGTTTTGGACAATTAGACATTTATTGGAAAAGTCCTGCGGTATCAGGAACTATTTTAAATGGATTCATTTTGCTAAAATATATATATTATTCATTTTGAGGAGATAAACACTATGGAAGGTTTGCTTCAACAGCACGAATGGCGAATAATTGATCAGTCTTCGTTAGGCAGCCAATTACACGCCTTACAGTCATTTGGCACCGATGATACCTTGTGTGCTTCTGTTGGGTCGGGGCAGGCACCTGCAACTGCCAGAACATGGGTCCATCACAATACGATTGTCCTTGGGATACAAGATACCAAACTGCCATTTTTAAAAGAAGGAAGGCAATTCCTTAGCACACAGGGCTATCAGTCTATTGTAAGGAACTCAGGCGGTTTAGCTGTGGTCCTTGACGAAGGCGTATTAAATATTTCGTTGATACTGCCGGAAAAGGAAAAAGGAATCGATATCAACCGCGGCTATGATACCATGTGGCAGCTGATTAAAAATATGTTTGCGGAATTCAATCAATTAATTGAGGCAAGAGAAATCGTCGGATCTTACTGCCCAGGAAGCTATGATCTGAGTATTGATGGGAAAAAGTTCGCTGGTATTTCGCAGCGGCGCCTCAAAAAAGGGGTAGCTGTTCAAATCTATTTATGCGTGAATGGCAGCGGCAGTGCGCGGGCAGCACTGATCCAGAAATTTTACGAGATTGCCAAGAACAAGCAGGAGACAAAATTAACCTATCCGGAAATTGTACCGGAAGTGATGGCCTCTCTATCTGAGCTGCTTGGCAGGGAATTTACCGTCTCCGATGTCATGCTTCGGCTGTTAACCCAATTAAAAAACAACAGTGACAACCTTTACGCCGGACAGCTGAATGAGCTCGAATTAGACCTCCTCCCCGGCTATTATCAGAGAATCATCGAACGTAATAAAAAGCTGGATGAAATGTAAAAAGCCGTAAATCTGACTGGATTTACGGCTTTTCCTTAAGAGGATATTGTCCTTCTCCCGATTATTCTAGAAGGCGCTTCCGCCTTATTCCGCGACTTTCTCTAAATTCCCATTTCGGTCCATTTTAAATTTTGTCGCAGGTCTTTCTTCTTCCTCGAACAATACCAGCTTGCGCGCGCGGTTCATGATCTTCATGAGTGTCTCGTAATCTTCTTGGATGGTTTCGGTGTTTTGCTCAAGACCCTCAATTTTTGCAGACATTTCTTCATTTTGCTTGCGCAGCTCTGCAATTTCGCGTTTCAATCTTTCATTCTCACTTTTTAATGCTTCATTTTGAAGATTGGAATGATTAAAGTTTTGTAAGAAATCAATAACGCTGTCAATTGATAAACCAGATGACGCAGCTGGTGTTGGTACAGGTCTGTACGTTGGAACTGTTGGCTTTACATAGGTTTCAGTTGCAGCTTCAGTTGATAAATCTGGCATTTCCATACTAGTCTCCATAGGCATTTCTACGGATGTTGATAGTGTTTCGAAATCAGTTGTTGATGGGACTGGAGGATTGTAGAGTAACTTTTTCTTTCCTCCTTGGTCTTTCCCTAAAACTCTTTGTCTTTGTTTCCGTTGCTTTTTTGCTAATTGTAAGGCTTTTTCGTAGCGATGGCGCACAACGGCATTCCATCTGAAACCACAGGCTGCAGACGTCCGATTTAACTTGTCACCTACCTCTTCAAACGCGTTCAACTGGGTACTGCCTTCACGTACATGGCGAAGGACCGTTTCAGCTAACAATAGATCATCTTCATCTGTCCAAGCATCTTGACGAACTTTCATATCTTTCAACTCCCTTAATAAATAATGACAATGAACTCATGACGAGTTTTTAAAAGTTCTAGTCTTATCTTGGACAAGATATTCAAGCTTTATACCAAAATCTTGCAAGGATAATAGTTTTTTTAAATGAAAGAGTTACAAGGATTGCTAAAGCTCAACTTTGGTGCTTTTTGGAACAAAATTTAAGAAAAGAGCCTGCAAACTAAATCTTAAGCGCAAAATAGCCTTTTGCACGTTAAAATCGGCTTTACGATTTTAACAACGAAGCTTATTAAACAGCCATTGCTAAAGATTGCAACTTGCAATGAGTGGATAGAAATTGTAAAATACCTAAGGAGTTAAACCGTAAATATATTGGATAAAATAGTAGTAATAGAAAGCAAAGAAAGGGTGGAAGTAATGTCAAATGAATTCCGCGTGTGTGATGATTGTCAGGCCGTGAATTTAAAGACATTAATCCCTCGTTTGAAAGAATTGGATCCTGAAGCTGAAATTAAAATTGGCTGCCAATCCTATTGTGGACCTGGCCGGAAAAAAACATTTGCCTTTGTCAATAATCGTCCGGTTGCTGCCCTAACGGAAGAGGAATTAATGGAGAAAGTAAATAAAAAGTTAAAATGATCACCTATGACTAGCGAGCCTTAGGTGATTTTTCTTTTCATCTTAATGTCGAAAAATCCTGCAGAAAATTGTTGGAAATTGGGATATAATAGAAGAAAGTTTAGAGGAAGAGGGAAGAGAATGCGATATTCGGCGGAAAAACTGAATGAAGAAAAAGTGTTTAAAGACCCTGTTCATCGCTACGTACACGTACGTGACCGTGTGATTTGGGATCTGGTCGGAACAAAAGAGTTTCAACGTTTACGCCGTATCAAACAGCTTGGTACCACCTTTTTGACCTTTCACGGTGCAGAGCACAGCCGTTTCAACCATTCTCTCGGAGTATATGAAATTGTCCGCCGCATCATTGACGATGTGTTTGCAGGCAGACCGGAATGGAATGATGAGGATCGTCTCCTTACGCTATGTGCCGCACTCCTCCACGATTTGGGGCATGGACCATTTTCCCATTCATTTGAAAAAGTGTTTGACTTCGATCATGAAGAATTTACCCAAGCTATCGTATTAGGAAATACGGAGGTTAATGCGATCTTAAAAAAGGTAAGTCCAGATTTTCCTCAGCAAGTGGCAGAAGTCATTGCGAAAACATCTGCAAAAAAGCTGGTCATCAGCTTGATTTCCAGTCAAATTGATGCCGATCGGATGGATTATCTGCAGCGCGACGCCTATTTTACCGGGGTAAGCTATGGGCAATTTGATATGGAGAGAATTCTTCGCGTTATGAGACCGAAGGAAGATCAAGTGGTCATTAAAAAAAGCGGAATGCATGCCGTTGAGGATTATATTATGAGCCGCTATCAGATGTATTGGCAGGTTTATTTCCACCCTGTATCCCGCGGTGCGGAGGTCATTTTATCAAAAATTCTCCACCGTGCGAAGCAGCTATATGAAAACAATTATTCTTTTAAATATGAACCGATTCACTTTTATACTTTCTTTACCAATCAGGTAACGTTAGAAGACTATCTAAAGTTAGATGAATCGATTATTTTGTTTTATTTTCAAATTTGGCAGGAAGAAGCTGACCCGATAATAAGTGATCTTTGCCGGCGCTTTGTAAACCGCAATCTATTTAAATATGCCGAATTTGACCCTGCAAAGGAATATAAGAAGCTCGCAGAATTAACGAGGATGTTTGAAAAAGCAGGGATTGACCCGGAATATTATTTAGTGGTCGATTCATCGTCCGACTTACCATACGATTTTTATCGTCCAGGTGAAGAAGAGGAACGGCTGCCGATTCATTTATTAATGAAAAATGGGGAATTACGAGAGCTTTCCCGGGAGTCGGAAATTGTTGACGCCATTTCTGGTAAACGGAGAACGGACCATAAGCTGTATTTCCCTGCTGATTTTTTAGAGGACGATTCCTCAAAAAAAGAGATTAAGAAACAAATACGTGCTCTATTAGAGATATAACCTTGGATTAGGAGATGAGGAGTGTGTTAAAAGACCACGCCAAACTGATGCAGGCGATTTTAGTATCCGGAGAAATTATCGGGAGAAAAAAGCTGCAAAAGATGATATATATTGCAAAAAAGGTGGAATTTCCATTTCAAGAGCGGTTTCAGTTTCATTTCTATGGTCCCTATTCGGAAGAGTTAACATTACGGGTCGAAGAGCTATGCAATATGGGGTTTCTCAACGAGGTCAAGGAGAAAAAAGGCGGTTACTTTCAATATCGTTACACCCTGACAGACACGGGAAAAGAGTTTTTAAGCTTAAACGAAGTGGATATGCCGTTTTTGCAGGATTGCCTTGGAGATATGAACGAACAAAATGCTAGATTCCTCGAGCTTGTTTCGACTGTTTTATATTTTGATAATCTATCAAAGGAAGAGGTAGCTGAAAAGGTATTTACCTTAAAGAGCAGCCAGAAATATACAGAGGAAGAAATTGATCAGGCTTACGCTTATATTGAATCGCTGAAAGAAAAAGCAAAGCTAACTGTTCAATAATGGAAAAGTGTCTGTGTCTTTGAATTCATGTTCAAAGATACAGACGCTTTTTTAATTAAAAATAAATATGAATTTTTCAACTTTGAGAATTGTCTAGCGCAAGCAGCCTAGGGGCTCGGGTCATAAGCTTGTCTAGTTTCGGCTCCTTGGGACTCGAGTCATAAGCCACCCCCTGAAGAAGGCAAAAAGCGCCTTCTTGCAGGGTTCGTCTTATGCCATCGTCCCAGGACAGTCGCCTCCACATTTCTGACAATCCGTCAAGAAGGTTAAAGAACAACCTTCTCGCCGGCTCGTCTTATGCCTGTCGCCCCTAGGAAAAATTGAACTGCATTTTTCCCTGGACGAGGCGCTTCCGCTTTTCTATTTATCGCTTGCTCTTACACCCGCGACTCCGTAATGTTCTTTTTGCATTTCTTCAATGAAAACGACAACGGCTTCTTTAGGGGCTCCGGTTGTTTCGCTGACAGCATCCGTCACTTTTTCAACGAGTGCTCTCTTTTGGTCGTCGGTACGTCCTGGCAGCATTTTTACTGTAACATATGGCATGGTTTACTCCTCCTTTGATTACTACAAAGATAGTTTAGCAAACATTTTCATTTTATATCCAGTTTAAGGTATACTTATAGGAAAAAAGAGGAGAAGGGGAAACGAATTTGGAAGGATTTCTTGCCTATTCACTGAGGGACATTCCCTATGTCGCGATTACGTTAATGATTGCGTTTACGTTTCATGAATTTGCTCATGCCTACGTTGCCTATAAATTCGGGGATCATACGGCACAAAAGCAGGGGCGATTGACATTAAATCCGCTTAAGCACCTAGATCCATTTGGGACGATATTAATTTTCATTGCTGGATTTGGCTGGGCTCGTCCTGTGCCAGTAAACCGCTTTTTCTTTAAAAAGCCGCGCCTCGCAGGGGTGTTGGTGTCTGTTGCAGGACCACTTAGTAATTTAGTATTGGCGCTGATCGGATTTTTAGCTGGGTATGGATTAGCGCGAACTGGATTGGGAGCAAATCTGACAGGTTTTTATGAATTCCTGGATATTTTTAATTGGCTCAACCTAGTTCTGTTTGTATTTAATTTATTGCCATTCCCGCCATTAGATGGCTACCGAATTTTGGAGGATTTGGCGCCGAACGATATCCGGGCAAGAATGACGCAATTTGAACAGTACGGTGTATTGATCTTTCTGATTTTGGTCATTACTCCTCTTGACCGCTACACCATCCAGCCGATTTTTCAATTCATACTTCCTGGACTATGGGAAGGAATCGATCTTTTCTTTTATAATTTGTTTTTTTAACTTTACTAGCGCAAGCAGCCTAGGGGCTTACGCATTACTATATAGGAGGTTTCGAGTTTTAATGAAAGAAAATAAGAAGAAATTGGGCTTTAATATAATTAAACCGGATCCGACAGATGGACATAAGGGCTTTGGCAAAGGGGCTTTGAGCCTTGATAATGTTTCTCCTGTAATTATTGATGTTGATGCCGGTGACGCGATCATAGATGTCGGCGCAATGCATGCGCGCAGTGTGGTTGAGAAGGGAATTAAATTCCTGAAGACCAAGGAAGAAGTTCCAAATGCGAAACCTTATTGGCTTGTATGGGTAACGGTGGACCGGAACCAAGAGGGTCCTTATTATGCGGGGGTGACGGCCTGCGAAATGACAGTAGACCGGGAAATTCGCCGCGGTTATAAATCCCTGCCTGAGCACGTCAACCGCATGGATAAATCGTTAAAAAGACATATCATCGTCAACCATATGGATGATAAATCAAAAAAAATCTTATCAGATTTCCTGAAAAATCATAATCAAGATATGTGGAATCATTCGACAGAGGAATTGAAAAAGGGGTTAGCGGTGGAATAAAATATTTTTACAATAGCATTTTTTAGTAATTCGTTGTAAAATTATATACAGTGTGTAAACACTGTAAGACTAGGACAGGAAAAGCTCCGGGGCTTAAATCGCTTCCCGGAGCTTTTCTCATTTTACCAGTTAAATATCCTCTTATACCAAGGGTCCTTTGGATCCTTTTTATTTTTTACAGGCTTTTCATTATTATGGTCTAAATGATCGATGCAGTATTCGGTTGGTTCGGTGCCTGCCACGAAATAGGTAAAGCGGCGGACAGGACAGTCCTTTGAAGCAAGCTTGCCGTTTTCAGGATTGACGTAAACCCCTTTAACTCCCTCTTTCGGAGGGGTAAATCCTTTAACAGGCTTACCCTTCAAGGATTCCTCCATGAACTTTGCCCAGATGTTTTTTGCGTAGCTTTTTTCAGCCGTAAGGGTAATCGGCTTACCAACATCATGACCTGCCCAAACAGCGGTAACCAGCTGCGGAGTAAATCCAATCATCCAGCTGTCTGTTTCCGTTGAACCGGATTTCCCCGCATAAGGACGAGTGATATCATCAATAAGGGAGTTGCCGGTAACCTTCGCATAGCCATTCAGCTTCTTATCAAACATCCCTGTCATCATTTGTGTCATGACAAAAGCTTTAGCTGGGTCTAACACCTTTTCGGCTTCGGGATTACTTTCATAGATAACATTTCCATTATAGTCTTCTACTCTTGTAATCAATGTCGGCGTAACCTTTTTTCCGCCATTGGCAAATTGGCTGTAAGCATTTGCCATTTCGATGACCCGGACTCCTGAAGTTCCTAAGGCAAGTGACGGAACTTCATCCATTTTCGTCGATATCCCAAATTTTTTCACCGTTTTGATTAATGTTTCCGCACCTATAAAAAGATGCGTTTTGACAGCGTAAATATTATCAGAAACAGCAAGTGCCTGGGCTAGGGTAATTTCCCCGTCGGCATACTTATTATTAAAGTTATGCGGTGCATATTCTGACCGATTATCATCCATTTTGAAGGTCGTTTTTTCACTTCTTAATGTGGAGGATGGTGTGAATCCTTGACTAAGCGCCGCATAGTATAGGAGCGGCTTAATGGTTGAGCCGGGCTGCCTGACAGCTTGAACAGCTCGGTTAAATGGACTTTGTTCATAATCGCGTCCGCCCACCATCGCACGTACATGACCATTTTTCGGATCCATGGCAATCAGACCGACTTGAATTTCTGAATCACTTGCAATGGTTTCTTGAATTTGTTTTTCGGCTGCTTCCTGCTGCTTCAGATCAAGCGTTGTATAAACCTTTAGTCCGCCGAGAGCAATCGTTTGTTCATTAAGCTTAAGCTGATTTTTCAAGGCGTTTTTAACAGCGTCCTGAAAGTAAGGGGCTGCTTCTACCGTTTTATGTGGATGTTTACCGACAAAAGTAGGTACAGTTTCCTTTGCCTTTTGGGCTGTCTCTTTGTTTATATAGTCATTTTCAATCATTGAGTTTAGAATAATGGTTTGACGCTTTGTCGCATTTTCCAATGATGCTAACGGTGAATATAGACCAGGTCCTTTTGGAACACCTGCTAACATCGAGCTTTCAGCAAGGGATAATTCAGAAGCATTCTTTCCAAAATAAAATTGGCTGGCTGCCTGAACACCATAAGCACCGTGACCATAGTAGATGGTGTTTAAATAGCCTTCAAGAATTTCTTCTTTCGAATAATTCATCTCAATCCGTATTGCATAAAAGGCCTCATGTAGTTTCCGCGCCCATGTTTTGTCGTGCTCTAGAAAGAGATTTCGTGCATATTGCTGGGTAATGGTACTGGCTCCCTGAACCTTTGCCATTGCCTTTACGTCTGCAAGGAGGGCACCGGCAATTCGTTTATAGTCAAAACCATTATGGTCATAAAAATTTTTATCTTCTATTGAGATGGTGGCATTGATTAAATCTGGCGAGATTTCTTCGAGGGGTACCCAATACCGTTTTTGACCGCTATTGCTCTCGCCTATCAGGGTTCCGTCACTTGAAAAGAATAAAGTAGATTGAGGAACAGCAAGCGGCGGAGCACCGAGAATTTTGGCATAACCAAGAATTCCAAGAAAAACAATCATCATACAGCCAAAGCCTATCAAACTAATGAAAATAAACGCACGCAAGTATTTAATTGTTTTTCGAAACCCATGATTTGTTATCAATTCCACAGCAATACCCTCCTTCACCAAATTTGAAAAATCCCATTCACATTTTTTCAGAAAAATCCCATAGTAATAGTATTGAAACAAAAACCAGTTTTTAAACGACCAAATAGAAATTTTTTCTAGGGTTTTGATAGATTTTGCTAGACTTTTCTTTATGTTTGTAATTCAATAGTTTGGGTACTATAAAAAAGAAAAGCGGAAGGCGCCTGCTTATCGGCAACAGGCATAAGACGAGCCGGCGGGAAGGTTGCTCTTTAACTCTTCTGACGGATTGTCAGAAAGGTGGAGGCGACTGTATTGGGACGAAGGCATAAGACGAACCCTGCAAGAAGGCGCTTTTTGCCTTCTTCAGGGAAAAATGCAAGTCAAATTTTTCCTCGGGGGTGGCTTATGACTCGAGTCCTAAGGAGCCGAAACTAGACATGCTTATGACCCCGAGCCGATGGCGCCTGGAGCTAGACCGTTATCTAATTAAAAGTATGTGGAAGGATGATGAGGATGTCGATTTGGTTCACAGAGAAACAAACCGAAAACTTTGGAATCACCATGAAAATAAATAGAACTTTACATACGGAACAAACTGAGTTCCAAAAGCTTGATATGGTGGAAACAGAAGAATGGGGCAAAATGCTTCTTTTAGATGACATGGTTATGACCTCTGTGAAGGACGAATTTGTTTACCACGAAATGGTGGCACACGTTCCATTGTTCACACATCCAAATCCAGAAAATATTTTAGTTGTTGGCGGCGGCGATGGCGGCGTTATTCGTGAGGTATTAAAGCACCCAAGCGTGAGAAAGGCAACGCTGGTCGATATTGATGGCAAGGTAATTGAGTACTCGAAAAAATATTTACCTGAGATCGCAGGTAAGCTTGATGACCCACGAGTAGATGTGCGTATTGATGACGGCTTTATGCATATTGCAAAAAGTGAAAATGAGTATGACGTGATCATGGTAGACTCCACTGAGCCAGTAGGGCCGGCGGTAAACTTATTTACAAAAGGGTTCTATGCGGGAATCTCGAAGGCGTTAAAAGAAGATGGAATCTTTGTGGCGCAGTCCGATAACCCTTGGTTCAAGGCAGATTTAATTCGCAGCGTCCAGCGTGACGTCCGTGAAATCTTCCCGATTACTCGTCTGTATGTAGCAAACATTCCAACATACCCAAGCGGACTATGGGCATTCACCATCGGATCCAAAAAATACGACCCGCTAGAAGTAAGCGAAGACCGCTTCCACGAAATCGAAACCAAATACTACACCAAAGAACTGCACAAAGCAGCATTCGTATTGCCGAAGTTTGTTGGGGACTTGGTGAAATAGATGCGGTGATAGAGTAGCGGTGACAGTGTTGCGGTGACAGGCACCGCCCGTGGACACTTTCCACCTCAGGCGGACAGTTAGTGACTGAAACGAGTATGAAATAGGGATTATGGTCACTATAGAGAGCTTATAGTGACCGTAATCTGGTTGAAATTGAAATTAGGGTAACATAGTGGTTTATCTGATTTATTACATATACATATAAGGTGAGGTTAGAAAGATGCGTTTTGATGAGACATACTCTGGTAATGTGTTTATAAAGAGTCATCCGAGTTTTGAGGAGAGCAGGGTTGTGCTTTACGGTATGCCGATGGACTGGACGGTGAGTTTTCGTCCGGGTTCCCGCTTCGGTCCTGCTCGTATTCGTGAAGTATCAGTTGGTTTAGAGGAGTACAGCGCCTATCTAGATCGTGAGCTGGAAGACGTGAAATATTTTGATGCCGGCGACATACCGCTTCCCTTTGGGAATGCGCAAAGAAGCTTGGATTTGATTGAAGAGTTTGTGGATCAAGTTTTGGCTGCTGGTAAGTTTCCTTTTGGGATGGGCGGCGAGCACCTGGTGTCTTGGCCTGTCATGAAGGCAGTTTTCAAGAAATACCCTGATTTAGCAATCATTCATATGGACGCACATACGGATCTTAGAGAGAACTATGAAGGTGAACCATTATCGCACTCCACTCCGATTCGCAAAATTGCTGAACATATCGGGCCGAAAAACGTGTATTCGTTTGGTATCCGCTCTGGTATGAAAGAAGAATTCGAATGGGCGAAAGAGAACGGCATGCATATTTCTAAATTTGAAGTCCATCAGCCATTAAAAGAGGTACTTCCAGAGCTAGAAGGACGTCCTGTTTATGTCACGATTGATATCGATGTGCTAGATCCTGCGCATGCGCCGGGAACAGGTACGGTGGACGCTGGCGGGATTACCTCTAGGGAGCTGCTTGCCTCCATTCATGAAATTGCCCGCTCTGGTGTCAATGTTGTCGGCTGCGACCTTGTTGAAGTCGCACCTATTTACGATCCATCAGAACAAACAGCGAACACGGCAAGTAAGTTAATTCGTGAAATGCTGCTTGGCTGGGTGGAATAAAAATTTTTTTGGTGCCTGTCCCAATCGAGGGGCAGGCATCTTTTGAATTGTGTGGTTTCTATATGTATAATGATAAAAGTGTGCAATTAGAAAAATTCCAATGACCTGTAATAGGTTCATTTTTTAAAAAAAGGGTGTGCGTTTCGTTTGTCAATCCCTGAATTACCAGTGAAAATTAATGTAAAAACGACCATTGACCAAGATGAGACTTTTGAATTGTTGGTATTTGGTACATACTTTGAAAAAGGAAATACGGCCTATCTTCGCTACGAGGAAGCGATGGAAGAAGGAAGTGTCCGGACGATTGTGAAAATGGGCAGCGAGGAAGCCTTGATTTTACGCGGCGGTGCGGTTAAGATGCGCCTGCCATTTGAAGTGAATCGTAAGTTGAAAGGCAATTATGAAATGCCGTTTGGTCAGTTCGCAACAGACACAATGGCCAAGAGGATGGACTATTCCTATGAAAGTGGTAAAGGGCGCTTCAGTGTTCTGTATGATTTTTCAATGGAAGGTGCACCGGCGAATACATATGAGTTAGAAATAGCGTTTCAGGAGGAAAAAGGATGAACATAGTTGAACAGGTTCAAAGTAGATTAAAAGAGGAAATTCGGGCTGCGGTTGTGAAGGCAAATCTGGCAACAGAAGAGCAGATTCCAGATGTGATTTTGGAAATACCGAAGGAAAAGGCACATGGGGATTATTCCACCAACATGGCGATGCAGCTGGCTCGTGTTGCAAAGAAGGCGCCGCGCATGATTGCGGAAGCGCTGATTGAGAATTTTGATCATTCCAAAGCCTCAATTGAAAAAATTGAATTGGCGGGACCAGGGTTTATTAACTTTTATATGAACAATGCGTACTTAACGGATTTGATTTCGACGGTTCTTGAGGCTGGAGAAAAGTACGGGGAAACAAACGCTGGAGGCAAGGAAAAGGTTCAAGTCGAGTTTGTTTCAGCCAATCCAACCGGTGACCTTCACCTTGGGCATGCACGTGGTGCTGCAGTCGGTGATTCACTTTGTAATATTTTAGCGAAAGCAGGCTATGACGTTTCTCGTGAGTACTATATTAATGACGCAGGTAATCAGATTAATAATCTTGCCAAGTCGGTAGAGGCACGTTATTTTCAAGCGTTGGGTCAGGATAAGGCAATGCCGGAAGACGGCTACCATGGAGCGGATATCATTGGAATTGGAAAGTCACTTGCAGAAGAGTTTGGCGATAAGTATGTGAACGTGGATGAGCAGGAACGGTTTGAATTTTTCCGTGAGTACGGGTTGAAAGTCGAAATGGCGAAATTACAGAAGGACCTTGAGGACTTCCGTGTCTCGTTTGATGTTTGGTATTCCGAAACATCCCTTTATAAAAATGGAAAGATTGATGAGGCATTAAAAGTGCTTCGTGAGCGCGGCTATATTTATGAGGAAGAGGGCGCAACCTGGCTTCGTTCAACCGATTTCGACGACGATAAGGACCGCGTGCTCATCAAGCAGGATGGATCTTATACGTATTTGACGCCGGATATCGCATACCATAAGGACAAGCTTGACCGCGGTTTTGAAAAGCTAATCAATATTTGGGGAGCAGACCACCATGGTTACATCCCGCGGATGAAGGCAGCGATTCAGTCTCTAGGTTATGGTGCAGACGCCCTCGAGGTTGAAATCATTCAGCTTGTACACCTTTATAAGAACGGCGAGAAGATGAAGATGAGTAAGCGTACGGGTAAAGCCGTGACGATGCGTGATTTGGTCGATGAGGTCGGCCTCGACGCCACTCGTTATTTCTTTGCGATGAGAAGTGCGGATACCCATATGGACTTTGACTTAGATTTAGCGGTATCGGAATCGAATGAAAACCCTGTGTATTATGCTCAATATGCGCATGCTAGGATTTGCAGCATCTTGCGTTCAGGTGAAGAGCAAGGAATTACAGTGGATAAACATGCTGATTTTACATTAATCGGCGCTGAAAAAGAGATTGAATTATTGAAGAAGCTCGGCGAGTTCCCGCAGGCGGTTGGGGAGGCGGCGTTGAAGCGAGTGCCGCACCGCATCACGAACTATATCATGGAATTGGCGTCAACCTTCCATAGCTTTTACAATGCGGAAAAAGTGCTCGACAGCGAGCAGCCAGAGCGCACTAAGGCGCGCCTCGCGTTAATCAAAACCGTACAAATCACACTGCGCAACGCCCTCGCGTTGATCGGTGTCTCAGCTCCAGAAAAAATGTAAAATTGGTATGGCCCCCTTTAAGGGGGCTATTTTTATTGGGCGGCTATTTTTACTATTTACCTCTGCGTGAAGTGTCCATCTGGGGTGGAAAGTGTCCATGAGCGGTGACAGGCACCAATTATTCATCACTGCATATTTGACCGTTTTTTGGTAAATATTATTAAGGTAATTTTATGATGAGGAGTGGCCCTGATGAATGTAGGTAGAGCGAAGGAAATTGCAGAGTCTATGGAGTCTTATAATGTTACTTATGAGGGAAGTTCAGTAATCATTCAGCATGTGGATGAAAATACGAAGATGGCGCGGATTTATGCAAAGTCAGACCCGGAAAATGAGCGGGAAGTTCCAGTGTTAAACCTTATTGAAGAGTAGAAAAGAGTCTCCTGTAGAAGGCAACGGGTTCTCTTTAAGGGCAAAATACTGAAACAGGGTACAAAATCGCAATGATTTTCGTACCCTGTTTTTTATTGAACTATCATCGTTTTTAATCAAACGAAATTGGACTAGAACATAGCTTATCAAATAAAAAATTATGAATAGATATTAATTTGTATTAGATCTTCGGACAGAAGAAAGGAAATTTTATTGGTTGTGTCTGAAGTCTAGGCATCATCGGACAGGAGAAGGCAAAATTTCATTGGTTGTGTCCGAAGTCAGGGTATCTTCGGACAGGAGAAAGCGAAATTCCATTGGTTGTGTCTGAAGTTTGGGTATCTTCAGACAGAAGAAAGCGAAATTTCATTGGTTGTGTCCGAAGCTTGGGTATCTTCGGACAGGAGAAAGCGAAATTCCATTGGTTGAGTCTGAAGTTTGGGTATCTTCGGACAGAATAAAGCGAAATTTCATTGGTTGTGTCCGAAGCTTGGGTATCTTCGGACATAAGAAAGCGAAATATCATTGGTTGTGTCTGAAGTTTAGGTATCTTCGGACAGGAGAAAGCGAAATATCATTGGTTGTGTCCGAAGCTTGGGTATCTTCGGACAGGAGAAAGCAAAATATCATTGGTTGTGTCTGAAGTTTAGGTATCTTCGGACAGGAGAAAGCGAAATATCATTGGTTGTGTCTGAAGTTTGGGCATCATCGGACAGGAGAAGGCAAAATATCATTGGTTGTGTCCGAAGTCAGGGTATCTTCGGACAGGAGAAAGCGAAATTCCATTGGTTGTGTCCGAAGCTTGGGTATCTTCGGACAGAAGAAAGGAAATTTTATTGGTTGTGTCTGAAGTCTAGGCATCATCGGACAGGAGAAGGCAAAATATCATTGGTTGTGTCCGAAGTCAGGGTATCTTCGGACAGAAGAAGGCAAAATTCCCTCGTTTGAGTCTAAAGTCAAAATACAAGAAAAAGCATGGCGACTTCTTATCGAATACCATGCTTTTTCATTTAACTTTTGCACCTTAAAAGAGATTCCATTACACCTATTTCCTATTACACACCTTGTGAATGTTTATGGTTTGGCAATTTGCTTTCCGGGTCGTTATTGCCTTGCTTTCTATTTTTTTCTTGCTTTTTTTGGTTTTCGGCTAATTTTTGTACGAATTGGCTGGTGCTTTCCATCGACAATCCCTCCTTGTGTGAATCTGTTGTTACTTTAACCATTCCTCCTTGAAAAAATGCTGGGAGTTATTTCACCTCAATGGCTGCCCCGCTGATTCGTTTGAAACCGCGCACCTTACTCGTTTCCTCGACCAATCTCAATGTTGCTTGGTCTTTTGCCTTCGCCTCAATCATAAAATCTACATCCTGTCCGAATTCCTTCAGCATTTTTACAAATGGCAGAATAAATTCGAGGTCAACATAGTCGGCGTGAGACCGAAATTCCTTTTCGCCCTTAGGCGAGGAAATATGGATTTTCGGAACGAGGTCAACATGGTCCCATGTCTTAAAAATCCGCGGTATTAACTCCTCAAGCGGTGGTTCACAAAGGTTGGCCATGTGGTGATGAAAGTCAAACACAAATGGCACCTTTTCCTTTTCACAGGCAATCAGTGTTTCCTCTGTATTATAGGTTTTGTCGTCATTCTCCAAGGTCATGGCGCGTTTGATATGGAGCGGCAGCTTTTTTAGGTTTTCGTGAAACCGGACAATCGTTTCCACCTTATCCCCGTAAGCACCGCCAATATGAATATTCATCATGCCCCGGTCCTCGACGCCCATGGCTTCAAACATTCGATAATGATATTCCATATCGATGACGGCATTATCGGTTATTTTCACCTGGGGAGAAGTAAACAAAGTGTATTGATTGGGATGAAAGCTAACCCGTAAATGATGTTTTTTGATTAATTGCCCTAATTCCTTCCACTGTTTCTTAAAGGGAGTTACAAAGTCCCAAAACACCTCGGGATGCGTGGCTAACGGTACAATCGAACTTGAAAGCCGGTACAACTCAATTTCATGGGCAAGATTAAAATAAAACATTCGGAGCGTATGGGCTAAATTGAGTCGTGTGAGCTCTAGCAGTTTATTTTTACGCTCTTTCTCCGATAACTGCTGATAGCGTGTAAATGTTAGTGTCTTCGACGGTGAAGCGTCCCAGAGAGTGATGGCCGTCGATACATAGCCGAAGCGGATTTTCATGAAACAAACTCCTTACTATAAAAAGAATGAAATTGTACCGGCAATGCCTTCCTTTATGGACCTGAGAATGTTTCGCTTATTTAGGTCATTCAGCCTCAATGGTTTTGAATCAAGAACATCTTTATGGAGGACATCCCTAAACCGATCTACAAAGGCAGGGTCATAAAAATAGCAATTAATTTCTTTGTTTAAAAATAAACTTCTTTTATCAAAATTAGCCGTACCGATATCACACAGATGATCGTCAATGATGATTGATTTTGCATGGTAAAAACCATTCTTATACTGAAAAACCTGTGCTCCTGCTTTTAGCATCAAACGTAAATAACGGTATGAAGCCTCTTGTACAAGCATATGGTCAGTTATATAGGGCACAACAATGGTAATCTTAATGCCGCGCTGTGCCGCACGAAGCAGTTCATCGATGAGTTTTTTGCTTGGAATAAAATACGGAGTACCAATGGTAATCGACTTTTTTGCGTTTAGAATTAAGTGGAAATACTTATCTTCAAGGCGGCCTGCCTCCGTTGGAACAAGTTGATGTGGTACCGTCCCTTTGGGCTGCTCAGGAGCATAACGAGAATCAACTACCACATGGTCAGAAGCGTATTCATTCCAATCAATAAAAAATTCACGTTGCAGGTACGGCACACTTTCGCCGGTAATTTTTAAATGATAATCACGCCAGGGACTCAGCTTCGGATCTTGGTCGATATATTCTTTGCCAACATTAAAGCCGCCAAGATAACCAATTTTGCCATCAATAATTGAAATCTTACGGTGGTTCCGCACCTGGGAGGAATAAAAAAGGAATGGAAGCCGTAATCGATTGCTAAAGGCAAATTCAACACCTGCACTACGCAATTCTTTTATTGCCGGCTTTTTCACTTGATAACTGCCAACCCGGTCGACCAGCAGCCTGACTTCGACACCTTCCTTGGCTTTTTCTTTTAAAATATCTAAAAACTGCTGGCCAAAATGATCATCCCTAACGATGTAAAAGAGGATATGAATATGGCTTCGTGCCATTTTCAATTCATGAAAGTAATCAGCAAACAGTCCTTTTCCATGCGGGAAAATATCAAAGTTTCCGTATAGAATCGGGGTTTCCCGTTTGTTGAAAAAGGAGCGATGCCTTTTTCTCCCGATGGAAAGATCAAGATAAAACCAAACAATGATAAGAAGTATAAGAGCGATTACTATGGATGGTAAATTCATTCAGTACCGTCCTCCAATCCTAACTTTTATGTTTTCCAAACAGAGCTTATAGTATGAATCAAAAGAATTAGTGAAAAAACCCTTTGACTGAATGCTCATTCATTATATAATAGGTTTAATAGTAGTCAGAAAATTTTACTGTTTTCAAAATTTTCTACTAAAACCAAACAATTGGATATTACAAAACAAAGGGGGCGTTAATGAATGAATGGGCTTTTATGGGTGAATCTCATTGCATTTCTTGCTGTAACCGCTTACGCAGTCAGTCTGTTCGTTTACGTGGTTAAAACAAGGATTGCATTCATTAAGCTGGGGAAAAAGGTTGAGTTTGACAACAAGGTGAAAGAGCGAATGCAGAAAATCTGGGTCAACGTATTTGGACAGAAGAAACTGTTAAAGGACAAAAAAAGTGGAATCATGCATGTGATGTTCTTTTATGGCTTTATCCTCGTCCAATTTGGTGCGATTGATTTTATCTGGAAAGGGTTAGTACCAGGCTCTCATTTGCCTTTGGGACCGCTGTATGCTGGGTTTACTTTTTTCCAAGAAATCGTCACACTGATGATTTTAGTTGCCGTTATTTGGGCATTTTACCGACGTTATGTTGAAAAGCTCGTCCGTCTAAAACGCAATTTTAAATCGGGGCTTGTACTGATTTTTATTGGCGGATTAATGCTTTCTGTACTTGTCGGTAACGGAATGGGCATCATCTGGCATGGCCATGAAGCCACTTGGACAGAGCCAATTGCCTCATTGATTGCGATTATTTTTTCAGGAATTGGTGAAACCGCTTCGATTGTCATTTTTTATGTCGCTTGGTGGGTGCACCTGCTATTCTTATTAACCTTCTTAGTCTATGTTCCGCAATCCAAACACGCACACTTAATTGCCGGACCGGCAAATGTTTATTTTAACCGTTTAGAGAAACCAGGTAAGTTGAAGAAGGTCGATTTTGAGGACGAGTCCCAAGAATCCTTTGGGGTTGGGAAGATTGAAGATTTTACACAGCACCAAATGATTGATTTTTATGCTTGTGTGGAATGTGGACGCTGTACGAATATGTGTCCAGCAACAGGTACAGGTAAAATGCTGTCACCGATGGATTTAATCGTGAAAATGCGTGACCATTTAACGAATCATGGTGCCGCTGTTACCTCAAAACAGCCGTGGGTGCCGACTTTCGCGTTTGGCAACACCACTGGTAACCAAATCGCATTGGCTGCAAGTGGTCAAGGTGCCCAAGAATCAGCGGCTACACTTGCATACAATCCAAGCTTAATTGGCGATGTAATTACCGAAGAAGAAATCTGGGCGTGTACAACCTGCCGAAACTGTGAAGACCAATGTCCGGTTATGAACGAACACGTCGATAAAATTATCGACCTGCGCCGCTATCTTGTTTTAACAGAAGGTAAGTTAGACGCTGACGCTCAGCGCGCGATGACCAACATTGAACGTCAGGGTAATCCGTGGGGCTTAAACAGAAAAGAGCGCGAAAGCTGGCGTGAGGTTCGTGAGGATGTTGAAATCCCAACAGTAAAAGAGATGAACAAAAAAGGCGAAGAGTTCGAATACTTATTCTGGGTTGGATCAATGGGATCCTATGATAACCGCAGCCAGAAGATAGCCCTTTCCTTTGCAAAGCTCCTAAATGAAGCAGGCGTTAAGTTTGCCATTTTAGGGAATAAAGAGAAAAACTCAGGCGATACACCACGCCGTCTTGGCAATGAGTTCTTGTTTCAAGAGCTTGCAACAAAGAATATCGAGGAGTTTGAAAAGGCTGAGGTTAAGAAAATTGTCACGATTGACCCGCATGCCTACAATATTTTCAAAAATGAATACCCTGACTTCGGTTTAGAGGCAGAGGTTTATCATCATACCGAGGTTCTTTATGAACTGGTTCGTGACGGAAAGCTTGTACCTAAACATGCCGTCAATGAAAAGATTACCTTCCATGACTCTTGTTATTTAGGACGTTACAACGATGTTTATGATCCGCCAAGGGAGATCTTGAAATCAATCCCAGGTGTGCAGCTTGTGGAAATGGAAAGAAACAGAGAGACCGGAATGTGCTGTGGCGCTGGCGGCGGTTTGATGTGGATGGAAGAAGAAACAGGTCACCGCATAAACGTTTCTAGAACAGAGCAGGCACTTGCCGTTAATCCTTCAGTGATCAGTTCCGGATGTCCATACTGCTTAACAATGTTATCTGACGGAACAAAGGCGAAAGAAGTAGAAGAAAAGATTTCTACTTATGATGTGGCCGAATTGTTAGAAAAAGCAGTTTGTGGGGAAGTAGCTTAGGCGCTAGAGCTATACAAGTGTTCAGGCAGAAGTTGAATGTTTAATTAATTCATAAAATTTTGAGAATTTTTTGTAAAACAATTCAATTTTTGCCTTTTTTTATGTAAAATAGATAGTGGATAGGAAAACGTTTTCGGTTAAATTTTTTTTCGTTCTATTTCGAGCGAGCGTTCAGTCGGTAATGATTTAAAGCGATAAAAGGGAGAGTGTTTCACATGGGAAGATCAGTCATATTAAGCGGAGTTCGAACACCTTTTGGAAAGTTTGGCGGCTCTCTTAGCAGCTTAACGGCTTCACAGCTTGGCGGTATTGCAGTTAAAGAGGCGATTGCACGCGCTGGTCTAAATCCGGAAGAGGTCCAGGAAGTCATTTTAGGGACTGTTTTACAAGGAGGACAAGGACAAATTCCATCACGCCAAGCAGCGAGGGAGGCAGGACTTTCTTGGGAAGTAAAAACAGAAACCATTAATAAGGTGTGTGCCTCTGGGATGCGGAGTGTTACGCTCGGTGATCAAATTATCCGAGCTGGTGATGAAGAGGTGATTGTAGCCGGTGGAATGGAATCGATGAGCAATGCGCCATATATTCTGCCGAAAGCTCGCTGGGGCTTAAAAATGGGCGATTCGTCTGTAAAGGATTTAATGGTCCACGATGGTTTGAGCTGCAGCTTCACTGGCGTTCATATGGGAACATACGGGAATTCTACTGCAGAGGAAATGGAAATCAGCCGTGAAGCACAGGATGAATGGGCATTAAGAAGTCATCAGCGGGCAGTTGCTGCCATTGAAAACGGAATTTTTGCAGAAGAAATCGTATCTGTCACCGTACCTCAGCGAAAAGGGGCGCCGGTTGTCGTTGAACATGATGAATCACCACGAAAAGACACCTCTATTGAAAGACTTTCAAAATTAGCACCTGTGTTTAACTTTGACGGCACGATTACGGCCGGAAATGCACCTGGTGTCAATGATGGTGCGGCGGCACTCGTCATTATGAGTGAAGAAAGAGCGCAACGAGAAGGCCGAAAGCCGGAAGCGGTGATCTTAGGTCATGCAGCAGTAGCCGTCGAGGCAAAGGGCTTTCCACAAACACCGGGACTTGTCATCAACAGCTTATTGAAAAAGACCGGGAAAACAGTAGACGAGATTGACTTGTTTGAAATTAACGAGGCGTTTGCAGCCGTAGCATTGGCGAGCAGTCAAATTGCCGGACTTGATACCGAAAGGCTTAATGTTAATGGCGGTGCGGTCGCATTGGGACACCCAATTGGAGCGAGTGGTGCTCGTATCATTATCACGTTAATGCACGAATTGAAGCGCCGCGGCGGTGGAATTGGTATTGCCGCGATCTGCAGCGGCGGCGGTCAGGGCGATGCGGTTATGATCGAGGTGCCAAGGAGTTAATTTTTTTCCAGATAATGTCTAATTGTCCAAAAGGACTTGATTTTTAGCCAAAACAGCTTGGAATTTGTCCAAAAGCCGGTAAAAATTGTCCAAAACACTTGGGAAAATAGCCAAAACACTAAGAAAAATGGCCAAAACCAAAATCATCGAAAAAGCTAGCTAGGTATTTTTTTAAAAAAAGGGGCTTGAACAATTTTCAGGCCCCAATCGGAGGGGAAGCAATGAAGGTTCAAAAGATAATGGTAATTGGAGCAGGTCAAATGGGGTCTGGAATTGCCCAAGTTTGTGCTCAAGCAGGCTATCAGGTTTATTTGAATGACTTAAAGCCTGAATTTGTCGAGCGTGGCTTAGGGGTTATCAGCAAAAATCTTTCACGGAATGTAGCAAAAGGCAAAATGACAGAAGAACAAAAACAGGAAGTCCTTCAGCAAATTTCCGTATCCACTGACTTACATGATGCCCGTGAGGTCGACCTCGTTATTGAGGCAGCAGTTGAAAATATGGAAATCAAAACAAAAATCTTCGCACAGCTAGATGAAATCACACCAACAGAAGTAATTTTAGCAAGCAATACATCCTCACTACCCATCACAGAAATAGCTGCAGCTACTAAACGCCCGGAAAAAGTAATCGGAATGCATTTTATGAATCCAGTACCTGTTATGAAACTTGTAGAGATCATTCGCGGATTGGCAACATCTGATGAAGTTTATCAAGTGATTGAAGATATGACGAAAACATTGGGGAAGGTACCAGTTGAAGTAAATGACTTTCCTGGATTCGTTTCGAACCGAATTCTGCTGCCGATGATCAATGAAGCGATCTACACCCTTTACGAAGGAGTGGCAACGAAGGAAGCAATCGATGAAGTAATGAAGCTTGGAATGAATCACCCAATGGGTCCGTTGACCTTAGCCGATTTTATTGGTCTTGATACATGCCTTTATATTATGGAAACCCTGCATGAAGGCTTTGGCGACGATAAGTACCGTCCATGCCCGCTGCTGCGTAAGTACGTGAAAGCCGGCTGGCTTGGCAAGAAATCCGGTCGAGGCTTCTACACATACGAATAGTTTGGAGATGAAACTATGAATCTTAGATTTACAGAAGAGCAGGAAATGATGCGGAAAATGGTTCGTGATTTTGCGGAGAACGAAATTGCCCCGTTTGTACAGCGAATGGAGCAGGGCGAATTTCCTCGTGAAATTCTTTGTAAAATGGGCGAGCTTGGTTTGATGGGCATTCCGGTTCCAGAGAAGTACGGCGGTGCCGAGATGGATTTTGTCTCCTACATCATTGCAATTAATGAGCTTTCTAGGGTTAGCGCGACGGTTGGAGTTATCCTTTCCGTTCATACATCTGTCGGAACCAATCCGATCCTGTATTTTGGGTCGGATGAGCAAAAGGGGCGATTTTTACCGAAGCTGGCATCAGGTGAGTATTTGGCGGCATTTTGTTTAACAGAGGCGGGCTCAGGTTCAGATGCAAAAAGCATGAAATCCCGCGCGGTAAAGAAGGATGATCATTATGTGATCAATGGCTCGAAGATGTTTATCACAAATGGCGGGGAAGCCGATGTTTACATTGTTTTTGCTTCGACAAATCCTGAATTGGGCAGCAAAGGAATCTCCGCCTTTATCGTGGAAAAAAATTCACCCGGCCTTGTGATTGGCAAGGATGAACATAAAATGGGACTCCATGGCTCAAGAACGCTGCAGCTTTCTTTTGAAGATATGCGTGTTCCTGTGGAGAATCTGCTTGGCCAAGAAGGCGAAGGATTTAAAATTGCAATGGCCAACCTGGATGTGGGTCGAATTGGGATTGCGGCACAAGCGCTGGGCATTGCCGAAGCTGCATTAGACGCAGCTGTTCAGTATGCGAAAGGTCGCGTGCAGTTCGGTAAGCCAATTGCGGCACAGCAAGGGATTGGCTTTAAGCTGGCGGATATGGCTACCAATGTGGAAGCCGCCAGACTATTACTCTATAGGGCAGCGGATTTACGTGCACAAGGATTAAAGTGCGGGCTGGAGGCCTCAATAGCAAAATTATTTGCCTCGAAAACAGCAGTAGAAACCGCGACGGAAGCAATTCAGGTGTTTGGCGGTTATGGCTATACAGAAGATTATCCAGTCGAACGCTACTTCCGCGACGCAAAAGTAACTGAGATTTATGAGGGAACCAGTGAGATTCAGCGGATTGTGATTAGTAAGTATCTTTGAATTGTAGATATCTTACTGGAATGTGTAGATACCTAGGCAAAATGTAGAAGCTGTGTGGTTATTTGTAAAAACGTTATGGTTTTTTGTAAAAGCTGTACAGTTTCCATAAAAATGAGAGAAAAATTACTTGAGGGGGACATATAAAATGAATTTTCGCTTAACGGAAGAACATGAAATGATTCGGAAAATGGTACGGGATTTTGCTCGAAATGAGGTAGCACCGACTGCGGCTGAGCGTGACGAGGAAGAGCGTTTTGACCGTGAGATTTTTGATAAAATGGCGGAGCTTGGGTTAACAGGGATTCCGTGGCCAGAGGAGTACGGCGGAATTGGAAGCGATTACCTCGCTTATTGTATTGCGATTGAAGAGCTTTCCCGCGTTTGCGCGTCAACAGGCGTAACGCTTTCTGCACACACTTCCTTAGCTGGCTGGCCGATTTTCAAATTTGGGTCTGAAGTGCAGAAGCAGCAATATCTTCGTCCCATGGCAGAGGGCAGTAAAATCGGAGCGTACGGGCTGACAGAACCAGGGAGCGGCTCGGACGCAGGCGGAATGAGAACAACAGCGCGACGAGACGGTGATCATTACATCCTTAATGGTTCAAAAATCTTCATCACAAACGGTGGGATTGCTGATATTTATGTGGTGTTTGCGGTAACGGATCCATCAAGCAAACATAAAGGAACGACAGCATTTATCGTAGAAAGTGACTTCCCAGGCTTCTCCGTAGGGAAAAAGGAAAAGAAACTCGGCATTCGTTCATCGCCAACAACGGAAATTATTTTTGAAGAGTGTAGGGTGCCTGTCACCAATGTACTTGGTGAAGAAGGCGAGGGCTTCAAGATTGCGATGATGACACTGGATGGCGGACGTAACGGCATTGCCGCGCAGGCGGTTGGAATTGCACAGGGTGCGCTTGACGCTGCAGTCGATTATGCGAAGGAACGCCAGCAGTTTGGTAAGCCAATTGCTGCTAACCAAGGAATCGGCTTTAAGCTGGCAGATATGGCGACAAACATTGAAGCCTCGAGACTATTAACCTATCAAGCTGCATGGCTGGAATCACAGGGTCTGCCGTACGGCAAGGAATCTGCAATGTCAAAATTATTCGCTGGTGACACTGCGATGAAGGTGACAACCGAGGCGGTTCAGGTATTTGGCGGCTACGGCTATACAAAGGATTATCCAGTGGAGAGATTCATGCGCGACGCAAAAATCACGCAAATCTATGAAGGAACACAGGAAATCCAGCGTCTCGTAATCTCTCGAATGATTACGAAGTAAGCGGAAGCTCCTTGGTCGGGAAGAAAACTGGCTAGACGCTAAAGCTGGACAGTATACAAAGTTCAAAAGAAGTTACTTTGAACAAAGGGCGGTAAAAGGGATGAAAAAGCGTGAGGTGCAGGCTTCGGTGAAAGATGAACGCCTTGTACAAAGAAGGCGTGATCAGATGATCAAAGGGGCCGTATCACTTTTTAAAGAAAAGGGGTTTCACCGGACGACGACAAGGGAAATTGCCAAAGCATCGGGATTTAGCATTGGGACGTTATACGAATATATTCGCACGAAGGAAGACGTGCTCTACTTGGTTTGTGACAGCATTTATGAACATGTAAGCGAACGGCTGCAAGAGGACCTTGAAGATATGCAGGGCACATTGGAAAGTCTGAAGTATGGCATCGCCAATTATTTTCGGGTAATTGATGAAATGCAGGAGGAAATTTTGGTGATGTACCAGGAGGCAAAATCGCTTACCAAGGATGCCCTGCCATATGTGTTGAAAAAGGAAATTGAAATGGCAGCCATGTTCGAAAAATTGATTACATTATGCGTCGAAAATGAGGAATTAAACTTAACAAACCAACAAATCAAACTCCTTTCTCATACGATTATTGTCGAGGGACAGATGTGGAGCTTCCGCCGTTGGTCATTGCAAAAGCTCTATACATTGGATGAATATATTGAATTACAAACGGAATTATTGTTTTCGGGGATTAACGGAATGAGTCAGGTACAGAAGAAAAGTCCGCGAGCGTTGTAAAGTCGGGAAAAGAATTCTAGGTTCATATTTAAATAAGGGGGAGAAAAATGAGTACTACGGGAGTTTATCAGCCGAAGCACCATATTCGTTTTGTAACTGCGTCTAGTTTATTTGATGGGCATGACGCATCGATTAATATTATGAGAAGAATTCTTCAAGCAAGCGGGGCAGAGGTTATTCACCTTGGTCATAACCGCTCGGTCGAGGAGGTTGTCAATGCGGCGATTCAAGAAGACGCGCAGGGGATCGCGATTTCTTCGTATCAAGGCGGCCATGTGGAATACTTCAAATATATGTATGATTTGCTGAAGGAGAAGGGTGCACCAAACATCCGCATTTATGGCGGCGGGGGCGGCGTTATTATCCCGCGTGAGATAAAGGAGCTGCATGATTACGGGATTGCCTGGATTTTCTCGCCGGATGATGGGCGGGCGATGGGGCTGCAAGGCATGATCAATCGGATGCTGGAGGAATGTGATTTTCCAACGGTTTCGGCTGATCACGCAGATCACATTGAAAAGCTGCCAACTGGTGATGTGAATGCCATTTCTAAATTGATTACTCTTGCGGAACTTCATGTTGACAGCAATCGTGAAGCGGCCGCTGCGGCTGAAAGTCTGCTTGAAAAAGTAAAAACCTTGACCAAGGAGATTCCGGTTGTCGGGATCACGGGAACGGGCGGTGCTGGAAAAAGCTCGCTGACAGATGAATTGATCCGCCGGTTTATCAATGAACTTCCTGATAAAAAAGTGGCGATTTTATCGGTTGACCCAACGAAACAGAAAACAGGCGGCGCGCTATTGGGTGACCGAATTCGAATGAATGCGATTTTCCACCCAAATGTATATATGCGAAGCCTTGCAACGAGATCGTCGAAATCGGAGTTGTCGCTTGCGATAAAGGATGCGGTTACGGTTGTGAAGGCGGCAGGCTTTGACTTGGTGATTGTAGAAACGAGCGGAATCGGGCAGGGGGATGCCGAGATTACTGAGATTTGTGATGTGGCTCTATATGTGATGACAAGTGAGTTCGGGGCACCTTCACAGCTTGAAAAGATTGATATGATTGACTTTGCTGATTTGATTGTAATCAATAAATTTGAACGCAAGGGCTCTGAGGATGCATTAAGGCAGGTGCAGAAGCAATACCAGCGCAGTCATATGCTGTTTGAAAAAGACACAAGTGATATGCCGGTATATGGTACGATTGCGAGCCAGTTTAATGATCGCGGCACGAATGGTTTATTTGCCGCGTTAATTGAAAAAATAAATGAAAAAATGGGAACGGATTGGGTGACTTCTTTTACAAAGGCTGCGTTAGTAGAAAAGCAAAACGTCATCATCCCAACCGACCGCCGTTATTATCTCCGAGAAATATCAGAAACCGTTCGCCGCTATCATGCAAAAGCTGAGGAGCAGGCAAATATTTCCCGGAAATTGTTCCAGCTTGAGGGAGCGATTGCCGCAGTCAAAGAAACAGAAAACGAGGAAGTTGTAGCTGCCCTAGAGGCGATTAAGATAGCAACAGAAGAGAAATTAACAGCTGAGTCGAAGAAAATCCTCGCGGGCTGGGAAAAAACAAAGGCAGACTATGCAGCGGATAAATTTGTAACGAGAATTCGGGACAAAGAAATCATCACTGTACTAAAAACAAAGAGTCTTTCCGGGATTGATATTCCAAAGGTGGTATTGCCGCGCTATAAAGATTACGGTGAAATTCTTCGCTGGGTGTATCGTGAAAATGTGCCAGGTTCATATCCGTATACGGCTGGTGTATTCCCGTTCAAGCGTGAAGGCGAAGATCCGAAACGTCAGTTTGCCGGGGAAGGGACGCCGGAACGGACGAACCGCCGTTTCCACTATTTATCAAAGGATGATGATGCTAAACGCTTAAGTACTGCCTTTGACTCGGTGACATTGTATGGAGAGGACCCGGATCATCGTCCTGATATCTTTGGGAAAATTGGTGAAAGCGGTGTTAACGTTTGTACACTTGAGGATATGAAAAAGCTTTATGACGGCTTTGATCTTTGCCATCCATCAACATCGGTTTCGATGACAATTAATGGTCCGGCACCGATCATTTTAGCAATGTTCATGAATACCGCAATTGATCAGCAAGTGAAGAAAAAAGAAGATGAGCTTGGCCGCATTCTGACTGTTGAGGAATATGCTCAAGTAAAGGAATTTACACTAAAGACGGTGCGCGGTACGGTACAGGCGGATATTTTAAAAGAAGACCAAGGTCAAAATACATGTATTTTTTCAACAGAGTTTGCACTGCGGATGATGGGCGATATTCAGCAATATTTCATTGACCAACAGGTGCGTAACTATTATTCCGTTTCAATTTCCGGGTATCATATTGCGGAAGCGGGAGCTAACCCAATTTCGCAGCTGGCGTTCACGTTATCCAATGGCTTTACCTATGTTGAGTATTATTTGAGCCGAGGCATGAAGATTGATGATTTTGCACCAAACTTATCGTTCTTCTTCTCTAATGGACTAGATCCGGAATACACGGTTATTGGCCGGGTGGCCCGTCGTATTTGGGCAACTGTAATGAAGGATAAATATGGTGCAAGTGAGCGCAGTCAGAAGCTGAAATACCATGTGCAAACATCAGGCCGTTCGCTGCATGCACAGGAAATCGACTTTAATGATATTCGGACAACGTTACAGGCATTGATGGCCTTACAAGATAACTGTAATTCACTCCATACCAATGCTTATGATGAAGCGATTACCACACCAACAGAAGAATCGGTGCGCCGTGCTATGGCGATTCAAATGATTATTACGAAAGAGCATGGGTTAGCAAAAAATGAAAACCCACTTCAAGGTTCGTTTATTGTGGAAGAACTGACTGACCTGGTGGAGGAAGCGGTGCTGCAGGAATTTGAACGTTTAAATGACCGCGGCGGCGTTCTCGGCTCGATGGAAACTCAGTATCAGCGCGGTAAAATTCAGGATGAGTCGATGCACTATGAAATGAAGAAGCATACCGGCGAGCTGCCAATCATCGGCGTAAATACGTATTTAAATCCAAATCCTCCTTCTGCAGAAGAAATCGACAGCATGGAACTGGCGAGAGCTTCCTACGAGGAAAAAGAATTACAAATTACAAACTTACGTGCATTCCAACAAACACATGCGGCAGAAACCGGCAAAGCTTTAGAACGATTAAAGGCAGCAGCCGTTAAAAACGAAAACATCTTTGCTCAACTAATGGAAACTGTAAAAGTAGCCAGCCTGGGCCAAATTTCAAAAGCACTGTATGAAGTAGGCGGACAGTTCAGAAGGAATATGTAAATATTATTCAATGGCTTATGATTATATAAGCCATTGTTTTTTTATAAGCTGTGTTAAAGCAAATCAACAGTCCAGTTTAACACAGCCAACAAAAATAATTTTTTAACTAGTACAAATAGTATCTATTTTTCTTATATAATAGATTAGCGAACATCATTGTGTCCCGGGGCGGGTGTAGATAGATGAAAAGGAAATACACGTTTTTATTTTTACTCATAAGTGCCTGGCCATTATACTATCTCTATCAACATCAATTAGGGGCCATTTCCTTCCTAGTGCTGTCTATTTTCTTCTTTGTCCAGGCGATGAAAGAGCTGAAAATGCTAAAAAACGAGAAAAAATCGGATATACCCAGCAAGACTCGGGAAAAAAACAAACAAAACAGTAGATAGAACTAGCATAAACGGGAGAATAATGTTTATAATGAAGAATATGTCAAAAAACTGGCACATAGGTGCTAAAGCTAGACATAGGCGATTTGCCCGTTATCACTCATAATAGAGTGTTAAATAGAGAAAGGAAGTGCCGATATTGAGTTTACAAGGTTACTCAAAAGAGCAATTAAAAGAGTTTTCCCTCATTGAGTTGGCGTATGAATATCTAAAAAACAGCAAACAACCAATTTCCTTCAATGACCTAATCAAAGTAATTGCTGCAGAGACAGAGCTTTCAGAAGATAGTATTAGATCAAGAATTGCACAGTTTTATACAGACATCAACATTGATGGCCGTTTTCTATCCTTAGGTGACAATCGTTGGGGACTTCGCGTATGGTATCCAGTAGATACAGCGGAAGAAGAAGTAGTTACCGTAATTAAGCCGAAGAAGAAAAAGGCGAAAAAGGTTGTCGAAGACGACTTTGATGATATTGATGAAATTGATGAGGATTTCGAAGATGAGTTGGATGACTTTGTCGATGAAGATGACCTTCTAGATGAGGATGAAGATGAGGATGATGATCTGCTCGATGATCTTGATGAGGTCGACGATTTAGACGATGACGAAGATGTCATTGAAGATGATGATGAATTCGAAATTGATGCGGAAGAAGAACTAGATGAGGATCTTGAGGACGAAGAAGATCTTGATGAAGTAGAGGATGAAGACGACGACTTATTATAGGCTTGACTTTTTAATCCTGCACTTGTACAATCTTTTTTGGGCTCCTTAAAAGAGGAACGGATCATAATTAGCTTATAAAGCGCTCCCTTACGATTTTTGTATGTGGAGTGCTTTTTTATTTTTCCATGGAAATGGACATATAGCTCTCTCGGCAAATGCCGAGACTTCTTTATTTTTTAAAAAATTTATAAAAGAAGCCTTAAACAACTTAAAGAATGCACAAACTGAATTAGAGGAGGATTATTTTATGACGAAGTATATTTTTGTAACTGGCGGTGTGGTTTCATCGTTAGGAAAAGGTATTACCGCAGCCTCTTTAGGCCGTTTGTTGAAAAATCGAGGATTGAATGTAACGATCCAAAAATTCGATCCATACATTAATGTGGACCCAGGAACCATGAGTCCGTATCAGCACGGTGAAGTGTTTGTAACCGGTGATGGCGCAGAAACGGATTTGGACTTAGGTCACTATGAACGTTTTATTGATATCAACTTAAACAAGTACAGTAACGTGACGACAGGAAAAATCTATTCTACTGTTTTGCGCAAAGAGCGCCGCGGCGATTATTTAGGCGGTACGGTTCAGGTTATCCCGCACATTACCAATGAAATTAAAGACCGCGTCTTCCGTGCAGGTAACGAAACCAATGCAGATGTGGTAATTACTGAAATCGGCGGGACTGTTGGAGATATTGAATCACTTCCATTCTTGGAGGCTATTCGCCAAATTAAGAGTGATATTGGCAGCTCAAATGTCATGTACATTCACTGTACTTTAATTCCTTACATTAAAGCAGCCGGTGAAATGAAGACAAAGCCAACGCAGCACAGTGTAAAAGAGCTTCGCAGCCTTGGTATTCAACCAAATATTATCGTTGTTCGTACTGAAATGCCGGTTTCACAGGATATGAAGGATAAAATTGCCTTGTTCTGTGATATCGATTCAAAAGCCGTGATTGAATGCCGCGATGCGGATACACTTTACTCGATTCCGCTTGCCCTTCAAGAGCAGCATATGGACGATATTGTGTGTAACCACTTGAAGTTAACGACACCAGAGCCAGAAATGACCGAATGGATTGCACTTGTGGAGAAAGTTCAAAATCTTTCTGGTAAAACACGTATTGGTTTGGTTGGAAAATACGTTGAACTTCAAGATGCCTATATTTCTGTTGTCGAAGCGATGAAGCATGCAGGTTATGCATTTGACGCGGATGTAGAAATTAAGTGGATCAACGCGGAAGAAGTGAGTGCTGAAAATGTTGGAGAGCTTTTGCATGATGTAGACGGAGTCCTTGTTCCGGGCGGCTTTGGTGACCGTGGAATTGAAGGGAAAATCCAAGCAACCCGCTATGCACGTGAAACCAAGAAACCATTCCTTGGAATTTGCTTAGGCATGCAGCTGGCAACGATTGAATACGCACGTCACGTTCTTGGATATCAAGATGCACATTCCGCTGAGTTTGTCCCTACTACGCAGCACCCAATCATTGATTTGCTTCCTGAGCAAAAGGATGTAGAGGATTTAGGAGGAACATTAAGACTTGGACTTTACCCTTGCCGTGTGATTGAGGGGACAAAAGCGTACGCTGCCTATGAGGATGAAGTGGTGTATGAGCGTCACCGTCACCGTTACGAGTTTAACAATCATTACCGTCAGGAAATGGAAGAGGCAGGATTTGTGTTCTCTGGGACAAGCCCAGATGGCCGTTTAGTGGAAATTATTGAGCTGACAGACCACCCATGGTTTGTTGCGTCACAGTTCCATCCGGAATTTGTTTCAAGACCAAATCGTCCACAGCCGCTTTTCCGTGACTTTATTAAAGCGACATTGGAAAAATAATTCTTTTTGGCCAGTTCACTATGTGGGGAACTGGCCTTTTATGCGTATTGTTTTTCCAGTAAATGTATAATTGTCCAAAAACCTTTGAAAAATGTCCAAAACCACAAGGGAATTGTCCAAAACCACAGGAAAATTGTCCAAAACCACAAGAAAAACGTCCAAAACAACAAGAAAATAGTCCAAAACTCATAAATACATGTTCAAAACAAAAAAACGACCTCAATTAAGGTCGTAAACATCACTCATATTCTGCTAAAATCTCATCAATGGTAAATTTTAAGCCATAATAAACAAATAAGGCTGCCATCGAAGACGGATATCCGTAACGATTCCCGAAATCGTCCGGTAACAAACCCTTTGTTAACTGTAAATTGATATGGACATCTGCCAATTCCGCTAACTTCCCATCTGGAATTTCTGTTGACACCGCAACAAAGGGGATATCTTTTTCCTGAAGTTTCAAAGCCCAATCAATCGCCTCTTGATCACCAGCAGTCCGCGTAAACAGCAGCACTCTGTCAGCACTGGTCAATTCTTCGGCATTCGTTAATATCCTCGCTCCCTTTAAGGGTTCCGCTCCTTCCAAGGCCTCAAACTCAATTGCCTTCATTTCTCGAAATCCTAACAAATAAATCGTTTGTCCTTGAGCAAGCAAGCGGGCGCCATCCTCAAAGGAAAATTCTTCTTTATCGCTGATTTTTTTAAATAATCCAGTTAATTGGGTGGTAAACATTTTTAACACATTCAAGCCCTCCTTCACAAGGTTATTATAGCGTTTTAAAAAAATAAAGGAAAATTACCATAAAATACCTCTAAATAATTAGAGGGTTTTCGAAGTAAATGTCGAAGATTATCTAGTGGAAGAAATAGGTATCATTAGATAATTTTAATAGGGTGAAAGAGGTGGAGTTATGAAGGAAAAAATTTTAATTGTTGACGACCAATTTGGGATCCGGATTTTATTAAATGAAGTTTTCTCAAAAGAAGGGTATCAAACCTTTCAGGCAGCAAATGGAATTCAAGCACTAGATATTGTCACGAAGCATGACCCTGATCTCGTCCTATTGGATATGAAAATACCTGGTATGGATGGTATTGAGATTTTAAAAAGAATGAAAGTAATTGATCCTGAGATTCGCGTGATTATCATGACGGCTTATGGGGAGCTGGATATGATACAAGAAGCCAAAAATCTGGGTGCGATTACTCATTTTGCAAAGCCTTTTGATATTGATGATATACGGGCAGCTGTGCGAAAACACATCCCTCAAAATGCAAATTAAAGCAATTTTGCGATAAAAATAATTGTCGAAAACTGGTGCCGCTTTCATTGTGAACATTAAAAAAACTATTCATCTTTAATGGAATTTTATGAATCTGTTTGGTATGATACTTATGAACTTTTAACTTGACCATTATCTTTCTCGGAGAATACATAATCAGTAAAATGGTAGGAAATCCTTAATAGGAAAGCCCTAATTCGAAGAGATAAAAACCTATACCAAGGAGGAAATAAAATGCCTTTAGTTTCAATGAAAGAGATGCTAATCAAAGCGAAAGCGGAAGGCTACGCTGTTGGGCAATTCAACATTAATAACCTAGAGTTTACCCAAGCCATTCTTCAAGCTGCACAAGAAGAGAATTCACCAGTTATTCTTGGTGTTTCTGAAGGTGCGGGCCGTTATATGGGCGGTTTCAAAACAATTGTGAAAATGGTAGAAGGTTTATTAGAAGATTACAAAATTACCGTTCCTGTTGCGATTCACTTGGACCATGGTTCAAGCTTCGAAAAGTGTAAAGAAGCAATTGATGCAGGCTTTACGTCTGTTATGATTGACGCTTCTCACCATCCATTTGATGAGAACGTAGCAACTACTTCTAAAGTGGTTGAATATGCTCATTCAAAAGGTGTTTCTGTTGAAGCAGAATTAGGAACAGTTGGCGGACAAGAAGACGATGTTGTGGCAGAAGGCGTTATTTACGCAGATCCTGCTGAATGTAAAGAACTTGTTGAGCGTACTGGTATCGACTGCCTTGCACCAGCACTTGGTTCTGTTCACGGTCCATACAAAGGTGAACCACAGCTTGGTTATAAAGAAATGGAAGAAATCGGTAATGCAACTGGCCTTCCACTAGTACTTCATGGTGGAACTGGTATTCCAACTCATGATATTCAAAAATCCATTTCACTTGGTACAGCGAAAATTAATGTAAACACTGAAAACCAAATTGCATCTGCAAAAGCGGTTCGTGAAACATTAGCAGCGAAACCAGATGAATACGATCCACGTAAATACTTAGGACCAGCTCGTGACGCGATTAAGGCAACCGTTATCGGCAAAATGCGCGAATTTGGTTCTGCAGGTAAAGCTTAATTTTAAAAGTAATAGTGACCTAGGGGCTAAACCCCGAGAACTCTATTGGATAGAATAGTTGAAACCGCCCCTAGTGAAGTGGGCGGTTTTAATGTATAATAAAATGATTGAATATTAAGAATTATTTTTGATATCGTCTAAATTTACCATTTTTTTAAACTTTTTTTGATATTGATACATGAAAATAATATATTGGTGTAAACTAGAGGTTAGACAAGTTGTCGGATTATGTAATTTGCTATTGGAAATAAATGGTTTATACTAGATTTTATAAAGGTAACAGTGTCCATCCCAATGGCGTAGAAGGGAGTCGAAAATGGAAAAACTTAAAATTGCGGGCGGATATCCGCTTAAGGGAACCGTAAGAATAAGTGGTGCCAAGAACAGTGCAGTTGCGTTGATACCAGCAACCATTTTAGCAGAATCACCGGTAACAATAGAAGGGCTGCCGGATATTTCAGATGTAGAAATACTGAAGGACTTGCTTGAAGAAATCGGCGGTAAAGTAGAGCTTTCAAACGATTTTGATATGACGGTTGATCCATCAACGATGATTTCGATGCCATTGCCCAATGGAAAAGTGAAGAAGCTTCGTGCATCTTACTATCTTATGGGGGCGATGCTCGGCCGTTTTAAAAAGGCTGTCATCGGGTTGCCAGGTGGATGTCACCTTGGCCCTCGGCCAATTGACCAGCATATAAAGGGATTTGAAGCACTTGGGGCCCAGGTTACCAATGAACAGGGAGCCATTTATTTGCGTGCGGACGAGCTCCGAGGCGCACGAATTTACCTTGATGTCGTCAGCGTCGGTGCAACGATTAATATTATGTTAGCAGCCGTACGTGCAAAGGGCAGAACGATTATTGAAAATGCGGCAAAAGAACCGGAAATTATTGATGTAGCTACCCTGTTAACGAACATGGGTGCAAAAATCAAAGGTGCTGGTACGGATGTTATCCGGATAGATGGAGTCGATAGTCTTCACGGCTGTCGTCATACAATTATTCCCGATCGAATTGAAGCCGGTACGTATATGATTTTAGGTGCCGCAATGGGTGAAGGTGTTTTAATTGATAATGTCATTCCACAGCACTTAGAATCATTGATTGCCAAGCTCCGAGAAATGGGTGTAACCATTGAAACCGGCGACGATCAGGTGTTTGTCAGCAGTTCGGAAAAATTGAAAGCTGTTGATATTAAAACACTAGTCTATCCTGGTTTCCCAACCGATCTCCAGCAGCCGTTTACGACTCTGTTAACAAAAGCGACAGGATCTAGTGTAGTAACCGACACCATTTATGGTGCCCGTTTTAAACATATTGATGAATTAAGAAGAATGAATGCCAATATTAAAGTAGAAGGCCGCTCTGCGATTATCAGCGGACCTGTGAAGCTTCAAGGTGCAAAGGTAAAAGCGAGCGATTTAAGAGCTGGAGCCTCGTTGTTTATTGCAGGTTTGATGGCGGAGGGAATTACCGAGGTGACAGGTCTCGATCACATTGACCGCGGCTATAGCCAGCTAGTAGAAAAACTGAATGGTCTCGGTGCAACGGTTTGGCGTGAAGCGTTATCAAAAGATGAAGCCGAACAGCTGAAAAATACGTAAATAAGCTATACTAATCTTCCTAATATGTTATACTAAATGATATTAATAAAGGTATAAATGAATTGGGGGATTAGAACATGGAGAGAAGTCTATCAATGGAGCTTGTTCGTGTAACGGAGGCTGCTGCACTTGCTTCTGCACGTTGGATGGGACGCGGGAAAAAGGACGAAGCAGATGGTGCTGCCACATCGGCAATGCGTGATGTGTTTGACACGATTCCGATGAAAGGAACCGTTGTGATTGGTGAAGGCGAGATGGACGAGGCTCCCATGCTCTACATTGGTGAAAAACTTGGTAACGGATATGGTCCGCGTGTGGACGTCGCAGTTGACCCGCTGGAGGGAACCAATATCTTAGCTTCGGGCGGCTGGAATGCACTGGCTGTTTTAGCAGTAGCCGATCATGGCAATTTACTGCATGCACCAGATATGTATATGGAGAAGATTGCTGTCGGGCCTGAAGCGGTAGGTCTTATCGATATTAATGCTTCTGTTCTCGATAACCTAAAAGCAGTGGCAAAGGCGAAGAACAAGGATATTGAGGATGTTGTGGCCACCGTTTTGGATCGTCCACGCCATGCTCATATCATTGCACAGCTGCGCGAAGCGGGCGCTCGAATTAAATTGATTAATGATGGAGATGTCGCAGGTGCCATCAATACTGCCTTCGATGATACAGGCGTAGACATTCTATTTGGTTCTGGCGGTGCACCGGAAGGCGTCATTTCAGCAGTTGCCTTAAAATGCCTCGGCGGTGAAATTATTGGGAAACTGCTGCCGCAAAATGATGCAGAATTAGCACGTTGTGTTAAAATGGGACTAGATGTTGACAAAGTGCTTCGCATGGAAGACCTTGTAAAAGGGGACGACGCAATTTTCGCTGCAACCGGGGTTACAGACGGAGAGCTTCTGCGCGGTGTTCAATTTAAGGGTTCTTATGGATCGACTCATTCCATCGTTTTACGTGCCAAATCTGGAACGGTCCGATTTGTGGAAGGCCGTCACAGTTTGAAAAAGAAACCGAATTTAGTGATCAGATAAATATTTTTTTACACCTATGTAAGAGACTAGATATGGAATCTAGTCTCTTATCTCCATAAAAAAGCGGCCTTCTCCTACAATTAGAAAATTTCCAGTTGATTAATTTTTAACCCAAGGGGTACAATAGATAGTGTTTTATTAATTCTGCTATTCTATTCATTTCTATTTTTCCTCCATTTTTATAGTATTCAAAACCCTCTATTATACGAATAGTAACTCCGGTGACGGGATAGAGTAAAAATTTTAAAGTGTGGTGTACTATGGACTTAACAATATCTAGTTTAGAAAACATGAAGCTGAAGGAGCTTTATGAACTTGCACGTGAATTTAAAGTGACCTACTACAGCAAATTATCGAAAAAGGAACTTATTTTTGCGATTTTAAAATCACGTGCCGAGCAGCAAGGTTATTTTTTTATGGAAGGCGTACTTGAGATTATTCAATCTGAAGGATTTGGATTTTTACGGCCAATCAACTATTCTCCAAGTTCGGAAGACATTTATATCTCTGCGTCACAAATCCGTCGTTTCGATTTAAGAAATGGGGATAAAGTATCGGGTAAGGTCCGGCCTCCAAAAGAAAATGAACGTTATTACGGACTTTTACATGTAGAAGCAGTTAACGGTGAAGACCCAGAATCAGCTAAAGAACGCGTTCACTTCCCAGCATTAACTCCTCTCTATCCAAATAGACATATAAAACTTGAAACCACTCCAAAACATATCTCAACACGAATTATGGATGTAGTTGCTCCAGTTGGATTTGGACAAAGGGGCTTAATTGTCGCACCTCCTAAGGCAGGGAAAACAATGCTGTTAAAAGAAATCGCCAACAGTATTACGACGAATCATCCTGACGTGGAATTAATCGTGCTCTTAATCGATGAACGTCCGGAGGAAGTAACCGACATTGAGCGATCCGTATCGGGTGATGTTGTCAGCTCGACGTTTGACGAGGTACCAGAGAACCATATTAAAGTTGCAGAGCTCGTTCTTGACCGCGCAATGCGCTTAGTAGAACATAAGCGTGATGTAGTGATTTTGATGGACAGTATCACACGTTTGGCTCGTGCCTATAACCTTGTGATTCCGCCAAGTGGCCGGACACTTTCCGGTGGTATTGACCCAGCGGCTTTCCACCGTCCGAAGCGTTTCTTCGGGGCAGCCCGGAACATTGAAGAAGGTGGAAGCTTAACCATCCTGGCAACTGCGTTAGTCGACACAGGATCACGGATGGATGATGTTATTTATGAAGAATTTAAAGGGACAGGAAATATGGAACTGCATTTGGACCGTCAGCTTGCAGAACGCCGTATTTTCCCAGCGCTCGATATTCGCCGCTCCGGCACACGGAAAGAAGAGCTGCTTCTTCCAAAAGACCATTTGGACAAGCTCTGGGCCATCCGAAAATCCATGTCCGATTCACCGGACTTTGCCGAGCGCTTCATGAAAAAATTAAAACAAACCAAATCCAACGAAGAGTTCTTTGCGCAGATTGGGGAAGAATTAAAGGGTAGAAGATCATAGGAAAGCGGAAGCGCCTTGGTCAGCCCCGACAGCTGCTTGCGGACCTGTGGATGAAGTCATGCTTTTCGACTTCATCTGCAGGACCGAAGTGACCTCGAGGGGCTAGGCGCTGGAGCTAGACAATAAAATAAATCCATTAAAACCCATCTTGCCAAAATAGATTCACCTTGTTATAATGGGTGCAGTGTCTTTTTAGTAATTAATGCCGAGTCTTAAGACAGGCATATATATAACTCTGTTTCTCAAGGATTCAGGGCGGAAGGAGATGAAAAGAATGAAAGCAGGAATTCATCCAAATTACAAAACAGTACAGGTGACTTGTGCTTGCGGAAACACTTTTGAAACTGGTTCAGTGAAAAAAGAAATTCGCGTTGAGACTTGTTCAGAATGTCATCCATTCTATACTGGTCGTCAAAAATTCGCTGAAGCTGGCGGACGTGTTGACCGTTTCAACAAAAAATACGGTCTTAAAGATCCCAACGCTCAATAATAATTGCACAAAACAGGCAAGCAGAAACTTACTTGCCTGTTTTTTATTGAATAAAACATGATGAATTTTAAAAATATAGACGTAATAGGGTTCGGGAAGGAGACGCCGAATTATGTATTTAATGAAGCAACTCGGATGGATTGAGGTTATCTGCGGCAGTATGTTCTCAGGAAAATCAGAGGAATTGATTCGTCGTGTCAGACGTGCTCAATTTGCTAAACAAAAAATAGCTGTTTTCAAACCGAAAATTGACAATCGCTATAGTGAACAATCTGTCGTTTCTCATAATGGCACCTCTTTTCATGCGAAACCTATCTCTCATTCAATAGAGATATTACACCATGTAGAGGCAGATATTGATATCATTGCCATTGATGAGGTGCAATTCTTCGATGAAGGGATTGTTAGGGTTGTACAACAGCTTGCAGACAGCGGCCATCGCGTCGTTGTTGCGGGTCTAGATATGGATTTCCGCGGTGAGCCTTTCGGGCAAATGCCAGCATTAATGGCCATTGCAGAAACCGTAACAAAACTCCAAGCTGTATGCAGCGTATGCGGATCTCCATCAAGCAGGACCCAGCGCCTAATCGACGGAAGGCCTGCATCGTACCATGACCCCGTCATCCTAGTCGGTGCCTCAGAAGCATACGAACCAAGATGCCGCCACCATCACGAAGTACCGAAAACAGCATCACGGGTGCCTGTCACCGTTTATACAGAATAGGACATTTATGCATTCGTTTATGCATTCGTTCATGCATTTAAAGCCTGGGGAGTGAGTCTTCTCAGGCTTTTTTGTGTTTTGGTTGTTGGCAGGATTTGCTTGGACGTTTTGGATATGGTGAGGGAATGATAGTGGTAGGAGGTGCAAATGATGAAAAAATCGCTGTTTTTCTTGTTGTTTTCTGTTCTTGTGCTTTCGGCATGTCAGGCAGGAAATGAGCAAACCGCTTATGATTTGCGCAATGATACCACGAGCCCAAATTTAATGTCTAACCCTTCAGGTTACCACCCGAACTATGATGTGGGTCCGAGGTCTGACCAGAATCCGAATTTCCTTAATCTAAGGGGAACTTCTTTAAATGATGCCTCTAATCGGAATAATATGGGCACAGATATTGATATCGCTCGAGATATTGTCAATCGAACAGGTGATTTTACGGCTGAATCTATTTGGATTAATAACGCTGGTGACCAGATGACAGTATCGGTAGATCGGAAAGGCCGGCTAAGTGGAGATGAACGGGATAGAGCTATAAACACCCTTCACAAAAAACTCGTCCAAGCACTGCCGCGTTATGACATTAATATAAGAGAACGTTAACATGCTCTGGCTTCAGGGCGTGTTTTTTTTTACATAGGGTGCGGATGATAAGACTTATAGCCAAAATTTCATTCTAGGCGCCGTTCTTGGACGTTTCCGTGCCCAACATAACAAGCTCAAAGCCTTAATAATAGAACTAAAAAAATTTTTCCCCCTGAATTTGGTTTTGACGGGGGTTTTCACCTATACTATAATTATAATGTTATGGACAAAAACTAGAGGTGGTAACTGTGTTTGATCGTCTTCAATCTGTTGAAGATCGTTATGAAAGATTAAATGAGCTTTTGAGCGATCCAACAATCATTAATGATTCAAAAAAACTTCGTGAATATTCAAAAGAACAATCTGATATACAAGAGACTGTACAAACGTATCGTGAATATAAAGAGGTCCGTGAACAGTTCAACGATGCCAAGGCGATGCTTGAGGAAAAGCTCGACGCGGAAATGCGTGAAATGGTCAAGGAAGAAGTTCATGAGCTAGAAAAGCAAATTGAGGAACTCGAAGCAAAAATGAAGGTCCTGATGATTCCGAAGGATCCGAACGATGACAAGAACGTTATCTTTGAAATCCGCGGCGCTGCCGGAGGCGAGGAAGCAGCTTTGTTTGCGGGTACCCTTTACCGCATGTACAGCCGTTATGCAGAAGCGCAGGGCTGGAAAACGGAATTGATTGACGCCAATCCAACAGGTCTTGGCGGCTATAAGGAAATTAGCTTTATGATCAATGGGCAAGGTGCCTACTCTAAATTGAAGTTTGAGAATGGCGCTCACCGTGTGCAGCGTGTACCGGAAACAGAGTCCGGCGGACGGATTCATACATCGACGGCGACCGTGGTATGCTTACCGGAAGCAGAAGATGTAGAAGTGGAAATTCATGATAAAGATATCCGTTTTGACGCGTTTGCTTCCAGCGGTGCCGGCGGGCAGTCTGTTAACACGACGATGTCAGCGGTTCGTTTGACACATATTCCGACAGGAATTGTTGTATCCATCCAGGATGAAAAATCGCAGCACAAGAACAAGGACAAGGCAATGAAGGTCCTACGTGCGCGTGTCTATGATAAATTCCAGCAGGAAGCGCAGGCGGAGTATGATTCTGTTCGTAAATCTGCGGTTGGTACCGGTGACCGTTCTGAACGTATTCGTACGTATAACTTCCCGCAAAATCGTGTAACCGATCACCGTATTGGTTTAACTCTTCAGAAGCTCGATCAAATCATTGAAGGCAAGCTTGATGAAATCATCGATGCGTTAACGTTAGAAGATCAAACGAGCAGGCTCGAAAGTGGTTCAGATGAGTAAAAAGATTTTTGAAGCTCTGCAATGGGCTTCTTCTTTTTTAAAAGAAGCCAATCGTGATGAAAATGCCGGCGAGCTGCTGCTTCGTCATATCACCGGGATGTCACGGGCGCAGCTATTTGCCAGTGTTCGGGATGATCTCAAGCCTTCTCAATGGGAAGCGTTTGAAGCAGGTGTCACCGAACATGTAAAAGGAACGCCGGTTCAATACATAATCGGTTTCGAAGAGTTTTATGGACGGACCTTTTTCGTAAATGAAGAGGTCCTCATTCCGAGGCCGGAAACCGAAGAACTCGTCTATGAAACGTTGAAGCGGATCAATAAACGGGAATTAAAGGTCGTTGATATTGGGACAGGCAGCGGGGCGATTGCGATTAGTTTAAAGCTTGAGCAGCCCTCATTAACGGTCTATGCCTCCGATATTGCAGAAGAGTCATTAGCTGTCGCAAGAGAAAACGCTAAGCAGCTCGAAGCGGACGTCCAGTTTGTGCAAGGGGATTTACTTCAGCCCTTTCGCGGGCAGAAGCTTGATGTGGTGATCTCGAATCCCCCTTATATCCCATTAAGTGATATTAATACGATGTCAGTAGTGGTCACTGAGCATGAGCCGCACCGGGCTTTATTTGCTGGTGAGGATGGACTTGATTTTTACCGCCGCTTTATGGTGGAACTGCCCGAAGTAATAGCACCAAGCGCGCTGGTTGGCTTTGAGATTGGGGCCGGACAGGGGGAGGCGGTAGCCGACCTTTTTAAAAAAGCGTTTGGAAATGTGAAGGTAGAAGTTCTTAATGATATTAATGGCAAGGACCGGATGGTGTTTGCGGAAATAATTCAAGGCTCCGAGTACTAAGCTCAGGAGCCTATTTTTTTATTTTTTTAAATTTAATAGTTTAAGATTCTTTGTATTTGTCCACAATGAGGATAGTGAAGGGACGGTGCGGAGAATGAATAGTAAAGTATTGGTTTGGTCTTATTTAATCGTATTATCGTTGGGAACGATATTGAATTTATATATGCCTAAAACGGAAGCAGTAGCGAAGGACTCGGTTGTGATTCCGGCAGAGGCCATCAGGCTCCGGATTCTAGCAAACAGTGATAGTGCAAAAGATCAGGAGATTAAACGAATGGTCCGTGACGAGGTGAATGAACAAATCACGTTGTGGGTTCAGGAGTTAACATCATTGGAAAAAGCGAAAAGTGTACTGACTTCGAAGCTGCCGGAGGTACAAAACATTGCGGAAAAGGTTGTGGCGGAGCAGGGATCGACACAGAGTGTAAAAGTAGAATTTGGCAAGGTTCAGTTTCCTACTAAATTATATGGTGAGTTTTTATATCCAGCTGGGGAGTACCAAGCAATCTTGATAACACTAGGTGAAGGGACAGGCGCCAATTGGTGGTGTGTGTTATACCCGCCATTATGTTTCTTAGATTTTTCAAATGGAGTAGCGGTACAGAGTGATGGTTTTGAGGATAGCCATACGGCTCAAGCGGCAGAGATTGAGAAAAAGGTAGAAAAGGAACCGGTTGCTGAGGAAGTTTCCGATGAGCCGAAGAAGAAGGTTATAGAAGAGGAAGTTTCCAACGTGACGAAGGAAAAGGTAAAAGAAGAGGCTGCTCCTGTAAGGAAAGAAGCTCCTTCTAAAAGGATTGTAGAAGAAGTTACCGAGGAAGAACAAGTAGAAGTGAAAAAGCAAGCAGTTGTAGCAGAGAAAAAACAAGTGGTAGTAGCAGAGGATACTGAAGAGGATGTACAACCAGTAGTAGAAAAAGAAACGGAAGTAAAAAAGGAAGCAAAGAAGGAAAAAACAGCTCCGGTTTATACTGCAGAGGATGAAAAGCCTGTAAAAGTAAAATTCTTTGTTGTTGAGATGTTTGATAGTATTTTCAGATAAGGGTCATCGCAGATATAATTCAATTAGCGCAGATATATTGGAATGAACGCAGATATATTTCATTTATCGCAGATAAAACGAAAGTAACGCCGATATCTACCAGCCAGTCTCAAAAATGAGGCTGGTTGTTTATTTTTACTAGTTTTTGCATGTATTTAGTTCTAGTTCTCTTAATTATTCATAATCATAGAGTATAAACTAAAAGAGGTGGTAGAAATGCAAGGACTTATTCGCTGTGCAAACAAAGAGGATTTGGGCACTTTAAGAGAGTTTCTAACGAGAGCGAACCTTGGGAGTGATGGTTTAACAGAGGGAACGATAGAATACTTTTTATTGCTGGAGGATGAGAACGGGGCCATCAAGGGTACGCTGGGGATGGAGGTGATCGAAGGCTGTGGATTATTACGTTCCTTAGTCGTTTCGCCAGGTCAGGCAGAAAAGGATATCGTCCTTTTGATTACCCAAATGATGCAATTAGCAAAAGAAAAAGGCATGAAAAGTTTGTTTTTGGCAACCAATAAAGGAGCGACAGTGCCGTTTTTCGATTTACTAGGTTTCGAGAAGGTAGAGCGTGACGAATTACCTGCCGAGCTTTATACCTTAGAACACATAAAACACATTTTAAATGTGGATAACTCGTTATTTTTAAAATTTTCACTATAATTGTGGATGGAATCCACAAAGTTATCCACTTTTTCCAGTAAGTTATACACAATTTGTGGATAAGGGGTTGTGTTTATTCACACCATCTAATATACTTTCAAAGGTAATATGAGACAAAAAGCCTAAATTCGGCAAAATTCGATAACATTTGCGCTTCAGAAAAAAGGTGGATAATTATGAACACAAAAATCTGGATAGTGGATAAATATGTGGATAACCTTGAAAATAATCCACAGGTTGTGGAAGCCGCTCGTTTTTTACAGGAAAATGAAGTGGTAGCACTGCCGACGGAAACGGTTTATGGACTGGGAGGAAATGCGGAAAGTGATGAAGCTGTGGAAAAAATCTTTGCTGCCAAAGGCAGACCGAGTGATAATCCACTGATTATCCACATTGCGGATAAAAATCAGATCAACGCGTTTGTTACCGAGCTTCCTAAAAAAGCTGAAATCCTAATGGAAAGGTTCTGGCCAGGACCTTTAACCATTATTTTTAAAAAGAAAGATGGAGTCCTGTCGGAAAAGGCTACGGCGGGTTTAGATACGGTCGCTGTCAGGATGCCGGACCATCCTGTGGCAATTGCGCTGTTAAAAAAATGCGGGCTGCCGATTGCAGCTCCAAGTGCAAATAGCTCGGGGAAGCCTAGCCCGACGAATGCACAGCATGTGGTTGAGGATTTAAATGGGAAAATTGCCGGTGTGCTTGATGGCGGACCGACGGGTGTGGGCGTTGAATCGACGGTTCTTGACTGCACCGAAGAAATTCCTATTATTTTGCGTCCAGGCGGGATAACGAAGGAGCAGCTTGAGACTGTGATTGGTGAGGTTCATCTTGACGCGGCCTTAAGCGATGAAGCTTCTAAGCCGAAAGCTCCGGGGATGAAGTATCAGCATTATGCACCGAACGCACCGCTTTTTCTGGTGAATGGAAGCAGGGAGTTCCTGCGGCGTTTAATAGAAGAAAAGCAAAATGAGGGGCTGCGAGTCGGGGTGCTGGCAACGGAAGAAAGTGTGGAGTACTATCACGGCGACGTTACCATTGCATGCGGAAAGAGAAGTGAGCTTGAAAGTGTAGCCACAGCTCTGTATGAAACGTTAAGGAACTTTAACCAAGAAAAAGTGGATATCATTTTTAGCGAAATGTTTCCGAATACAGGTGTTGGCCATGCGATCATGAACCGGCTGCAAAAGGCGGCAGGGAATAAAATTATCCACGAATAAACGGCAGGTGTCCCTTGGAGGGATGCCTGTTTTTTTTTTGACTGTCCAGCTCCAGCGCCCTAACGGCTAGTGTCCTTCGCCCTCCGATAAGTCAACATCGAATCGCCTCCGGCTCTTCGTGTTTCCTTTATCTCAGTTGGAGTGCTCCAGGCCATACGCCGCTGACCAGGGCGCTTCCGCTTTTCCTATTCTAAATCCCTTTGGACGTGCATATGTTAAATCAGGGCAAGTCCGAGGGGGTCGAGGTTTAAGTGTACGGGATGATTGGAGAATTAGTGACGCTGTTGTTAATGGCGTTTGCACTGGGAATGGACGCCTTTTCTGTTGGTCTAGGAATGGGAATGTTCAAGTTAAGGCTGCGGCAAATATTTAAAATCGGAATCACCATTGGTTTCTTCCATGTGTGGATGCCGCTTGTCGGCATGCTTGCAGGAAAATTTTTATCCGATAAATTTGGAACGTTTGCATCCATCGTTGGAGGATTGCTGCTGATTGTGCTTGGGGCGCAAATGGTATGGTCAAGCCTTCGAAAAGGTGAGCAATCGGTTATGACGCCAGTTGGATTTGGCCTGATCATTTTTGCAACAAGTGTCAGTCTTGATAGCTTTTCACTGGGGCTCACGTTAGGGATATATGGGGCCAAAACGCTGTTGGTCATTATCTGCTTTGGCGCAGTTGCAACGGTGTTAACGTGGGCAGGGCTGCTGCTCGGAAAAAAAGCACAAGGCTGGCTTGGCTCGTATAGCACTGCGCTTGGAGGCAGTATTCTGTTAGCATTTGGAATCAAATTACTCTATCCGGTTTTTAAAGGCCTTTTTTCATTATAGATAAAGCATGGTAAAATAGTACATATCGAAAGGAGGGGCAGTATGCAGCGCATTTTGTTTGTGTGTACAGGTAATACGTGCAGAAGTCCAATGGCAGAAGCAATTTTAAAAAATAAAAAGATTGACGGTTTTGAAGTCAAGTCGGCGGGAATATATGCAGCAACCGGGAGTGAGGCATCTGCTCACGCCAAAAAGGTGCTCGATGACCATCAAATCGAACACGATCACTCCTCTACTTTGCTCGACACTGAATCTGTCCGATGGGCAAATGTAATCTTAACCATGACAGCTTCCCACAAGTATGCCATTCTGCAGCAATATCCTGAAACATCAGATAAGGTGTTTACGTTAAAGGAATTTACTGGTGAGGAATTTTATGTCGATGTGGTCGACCCGTTTGGCGGCAGCTTGGCCATCTATCAGGAGACCTATCAGGAATTGGATCAATTAATTACTAAAGCAATTGAAAAAATACAAAGCTCTCAGTGATGAGGGCTTTATATTTTTTTACGGGTATGTCAATATTAAGTCAGAATAGCAGAAGAATTCTGGAGCTGGACAGTCATCAAAGTTCAGTTATATAGTTAGGTTTAAAGGGATCATAACAGGAGGTTTTTAATTATGAAAGTAGCGTTAGCGTCTGATCATGGCGGTGTCAATATTCGGAAGGAAATCGCCAGTTTAATGGACGAGCTTGGAATTGAATATCAGGATTTCGGCTGTGATTGTGAAACATCTGTCGATTATCCGGATTATGCCCTGCCGGTTGCGGAAAAGGTGGCAAGCGGTGAATTTGATAGAGGGATTTTGATTTGTGGAACGGGAATTGGGATGAGCATTGCAGCAAATAAGGTAAAGGGAATCCGGTGTGCTCTTGTGCACGATACATTTAGTGCCAAGGCAACACGTGCACATAACGACACCAATATCCTCACAATGGGTGAGCGTGTGATCGGACCAGGACTTGCACGTGATATTGCACAGATTTGGTTGACTGGTGAATTTGAGGGCGGCCGCCATGCCACTCGTGTTGGGAAAATCAGCAATTACGAAAACAAATAGGATGATGACAATGATTCAAGAATGGGAAAAAGAGCTTGAAAGTATTCTTTCGGAATTTCAAGCCCAGGCTTCATTAAAGCGTGGTCAGTTATTTGTGGTTGGCTGCAGCACCAGTGAGGTAATGGGTGAGAAAATTGGAACATCTGGAACGGTTGAAGTGGCGGAAATGATTTTCCGTCAGTTGCGTTTGTTCGCACAAGAAACGGGTGTTAGTTTAGCGTTTCAATGCTGCGAGCATTTGAACCGGGCGATTGTTGTTGAAAGAGTTGTAGCAGAGGCTAAGGCGTTGGACGAGGTATCCGTGGTTCCGGTTCGTAAGGCAGGCGGGGCGATGGCAACCTTTGCGTTTGAAAATTTAGAGGATGCCGTTGTTGTTGAATTTTTGAAGGCAGATGCCGGAATCGATATTGGGCTCACTTTCATCGGTATGCACTTGAAGCATGTTGCGGTGCCAATAAGAGTTTCCCAGAAAAAAGTAGGACATGCGCATGTAACGTTAGCGAAAACACGGCCAAAGCTTATTGGCGGTGCAAGAGCTGTCTATGAAAAGACGAAGGGGAATACAAGCTGCAGTTAGTTAAAAAACGAATGTTCAATTGGTTTATTCGTGTAAATGTTCGGATAATGTCGAATTTGGTCTATCTTTAAACGGTTGAAAATAAAAAAAGTGAGGATTTTCCGAAATCCCCATTTCTCTTTTAGAGAGAAACGTGCTATTATATAGAGGAAATTTTCAAAATGTTAATTACGATTCAAACATACAGGGGGGATTACCATGAAGCATTTGTCGAATCAGGACAAGCAGGTATTTGAAGCAATTCAACAGGAATTAGGACGCCAGCGTGGAAAAATTGAATTAATAGCATCAGAAAACTTTGTTAGTGAAGCGGTAATGGAAGCACAGGGATCTGTGTTGACAAACAAATATGCAGAAGGCTATCCAGGCCGCCGTTATTATGGCGGTTGTGAATATGTGGATATTGTAGAAGACCTTGCCCGCGATCGTGCGAAGGAGATCTTCGGTGCGGAGTACGTAAATGTTCAGCCGCATTCTGGTGCACAAGCCAACATGGCAGTATACTTTACTGTTCTTGAACAAGGCGACACAGTGCTTGGAATGAACCTTTCACATGGCGGCCACTTAACGCATGGCAGCCCAGTTAACTTTAGTGGTGTTCAATATAATTTTGTTGAGTATGGTGTGGATGAAACGACGCATCGAATCAACTACGATGATGTCTTGGCGAAAGCGCGCGAACACAAGCCAAAGATGATCGTTGCGGGTGCAAGTGCGTATCCACGTGAAATTGATTTTGCGAAATTCCGTGAAATCGCAGATGAAGTCGGCGCTTATTTAATGGTTGATATGGCTCATATTGCTGGACTTGTGGCAGCAGGCCTTCATCAAAATCCAGTTCCATATGCTGATTTCGTAACTACTACGACACATAAAACTCTTCGTGGACCTCGCGGCGGAATGATTTTATGCAAAGAGGAATTTGGCAAGAAAATTGACAAATCCATCTTCCCTGGTATCCAAGGCGGACCGCTTATGCATGTTATTGCTGCAAAGGCTGTTGCTTTTGGTGAGGCGCTTCAAGATAGCTTTAAAGAATATGCTGGTCAAATCATTGCCAATGCGAAGCGTTTGGCAGAAGGCTTGGAGAAGGAAGGCATCAAGTTGGTTTCCGGCGGTACAGATAACCACTTGCTTCTTTTAGATATGCAGACGTTAGGCTTAACTGGTAAGGTTGCGGAAAAGGTTCTTGATGAAGTGGGGATTACCGTTAACAAGAATACGATCCCATTTGATCCGCAAAGTCCGTTTGTAACAAGCGGTATTCGTATTGGTACTGCTGCTGTTACAAGCCGTGGTTTTGGCTTAGAAGATATGGATGAAATTGCGTCCATCATTGCGTTTACCTTAAAGAACCATGAAGACGAAGCGAAGCTGAAGGAAGCGGCTGCTCGTGTTGAGAACTTGACAGGTAAATTCACGCTATATCCTGAATATTAAATATTTGTGAAATCGACTCTGATTAGGGTCGATTTCTTTTTTGTGCTCTAGTTGCTACTTAGAAAGTTTTTCTGTAAAATGAGACGGAGTTAAATTTTCGAAAAGGGGCGATTAGTATGGCAAAGGTATACGTCTTCGACCATCCACTTATTCAGCACAAGCTTACATACATTCGTGACAAAAATACAGGAACGAAAGAGTTCCGTGAATTGGTAGACGAAGTGGCAACACTTATGGCATTTGAAATCACAAGGGATATGTCACTGGAAGATATCGAAATTGAAACGCCTGTTTGTCTGACAAAATCAAAGGTGTTATCTGGAAAGAAAATCGGGATTGTCCCAATCCTGCGTGCAGGAATTGGAATGGTGGATGGAATTTTAAAATTAATTCCGGCTGCCAAGGTTGGCCATGTCGGCTTATACCGTGATCCAGAAACATTACTGCCTGTGGAATACTATATTAAGCTTCCGAGTGATGTGGAAGAACGTGAATTCATCGTGGTCGATCCGATGCTGGCTACGGGCGGATCTGCGAATGTGGCCATTGACAGCTTGAAAAAGCGCGGCGCGAAACACATTAAGTTTATGTGTTTGATTGCGGCCCCAGAAGGCGTGGAAGCTGTGAAGGAAGCACACCCTGATGTTGACATCTATATTGCTGCGTTAGATGAAAAGCTGAATGACCATGGTTACATCGTGCCGGGTCTTGGGGATGCTGGGGATCGGTTGTTTGGGACGAAATAGGATAGGTTTAGTTGGCTGAGTGGACTTAATGTTTGCTTGGCTTTTTTTGTTTCCTGGATGGGTTTTCTGCGTGTTTTTTTGTTTAATTTTTACCAAAAATTGTCTAATTATCCAATATCCTTTGAAAAATGTCCAAAAGACACGAAAATTTCGCCAAAACCATCAGGGAATTGTCCAAAATCACCAGAAATTTATCCAAAACACTCAAAAAAATGTCCAAACACATTTTCCCCCCGAGAGTCCACTAAAAGTTCATCATATCTCCTTATTATCTTCGCAGGAAGATGACCCAAAAAAATTGAATTACCCTCATATTATGAAAAAGAGGTGATGTTTAGTTGATTATGTTGGAGTTAAAGCTGCCAGTTCAGGCGGAACAATGTATCGCATTACTAAAAAGAATGCCAAAAAGACACCCAATGATGTCTACTGTTGAAAAAGATTTAAAAGCGTGGCTGAAGGGGTATTATGGGGAACAGGCAGGAGGTTATTACCTTTCGTTTTTACCTGAAGATGAATATTATATCTTTCATGGATTGCGATTGAAGGATAAAAACTGGTTCCAGATGGATGTGTTACTGGTAACTGCTAAGTTTATCCTAATAATAGAAGTGAAAAATATCTCAGGTAAATTGAAGTTTAATAAGGGATCGGACCTGATGACGAGGGAACTCAATGACCTAGAAGAAGGCATGGATAATCCAATACAGCAGGTGAAAAGGCATCATCTCCAATTTAATAATTGGTTGAAGGGTAACCAATTCAAAGGGATTCCGGTGGAGCACCTAGTGGTAATTAGTAAAACGTCTACAATTATTGAAACATCCCCTGACAACCTACAAATTTTTCAAAAATTAATTTATGCGGAATCATTGCTTGATAAGATCAGAGAATTAGAAGAAAAATATGAAAAACACCGATTAACAAAGAATCTTGCCCACCTATCAGATACCCTCTTAAATGAACACACTATCCTCATTACAGACATTCTCCAAAAATACAATCTCTCTCAAGGTGATTTGAAACCTGGCGCACTGTGTATAACTTGCAAAAAAACGATGGAATTCATATCAGCAAGCTGGCGGTGTTCTGATTGTCAGACCATTTCTAAAACTGCGCATATCTCAGCGATAAGTGATTATTTCCTCCTTTACAATCAGACAATCACAAGGAAACAATTGGCTGAGTATCTAGAGATTACCTCCACTCAAGCAAAATATCTTCTGGAATGCCTTAACCTCCCCTCCACCGGCACAAAACGCAGTACCAAATACTTTCTACCAAAAAACTGCATACTTTCCCCTCATAAAGAAAACGATATGAAAAAAGGGGAATTTTTTACATGAAAAAATGGACACTTCTATTGGTAATGATTTTCTCCCTCCAAACAACTACATCCGCGAGGTCGCTTGAGACACCTCCGATTCCAAAACAAAGGATTGCCATTGTGGTGCTTGAAAACCAGCAATCCCCTCAGGATATTCAACAAATGATTAAACCCTATAAGGACATTCATTTGCGCCGCGTTTTTCAAGAAGCGATATATGGCTTTTCGGTAGAAGGAAACCCAGCGTCGATTGAGAAACTCGGGCAGAACAGCAAAGAAATCATCAGCGTTTCACCGATAAACGAATATAAGGTCCAAACCGAGGAAAGTGTCAAAATTATTGGCGGCGAGGAGATTCGAGGCCTTTTTGATAAACAAAATCGCCGTTTGACGGGGAAAGGTGTAACCGTTGGCGTCATCGATACCGGTGTGGATTACACCCATCCGGATTTGAGACGGAATTTTGCGGGCGGGCATGATCTAGTTGATAATGACACCGATCCGATGGAAACCAAAATCATCGGAAGAGCTACAGTCCATGGCACCCATGTGGCAGGAATTATTGCGGCGAATGGAAAATTAAAAGGAGTAGCTCCGGAAGCAAAAATTCTCGCGTACCGTGCCCTCGGACCTGGCGGCGGCGGAACAACGGAGAATGTGCTGGCCGCCATCGAACAGGCGATGAAAGATAAAGTCGATATTATGAATCTCTCGCTGGGTAATGACATCAACGGTCCCGACCTGCCGATCAGCTTGGCGCTGAATAGAGCAGTAGAGAAAGGGATTGTCGCGATTGCCGCTTCGGGAAATTCAGGTCCGAATGTCTGGAGTGTCGGTTCTCCAGGAACAGCCTCAAAAGCCATCTCGGTTGGGGCTTCAACTCCTACGATTGAAATCCCCTATTTATTAATAGAAGGAATCCGGGATAAAATGCGGATCCAGCCGTTGGAGGGGTCGAGTAGTTGGAAGCTTGATCGTTCCCTGTCCATTGTGGAAGCTGGTATCGGAACAAAAGAAGAATTAAAGAATGTTATGGGGAAAATTGCTTTGATTAAAAGAGGAAAGATTACTTTTTCTGAAAAAGCGAAAAATACCCGCGAGGCTGGAGCCAAGGGTGTCATCATTTACAATAATTTAAGCGGGAGCTTTATGGGGAATCTGGAAGCGCCGATGGATATCCCGGTGGGGTCCATAACAAAGAAAGAGGGGGAGCTATTAAAAAGTAAAACCGATTCATTGGCAGGTATTTCTGTCAGCCAGGAAAGGGATTTGCTTGCAGACTTCTCGTCAAGAGGACCGGTGACCGACACCTGGGAGGTAAAGCCGGATATTGTGGCACCCGGTGTGGCCATTAACTCGACGATTCCAGGAGGATATATGTCTTTACAGGGGACCAGCATGGCAGCGCCGCATGTGGCAGGGGCCTGCGCTCTAATTAAACAAGCGCACCCAGAGTGGACACCTGAACAAATTAAGGCTGCACTGATGAATACGGCCAAACCATTATTGAAAAATGGCAAGCTTTATCGGACATATGAACAGGGGGCAGGAAGAATTCAAGTCACAGAGGCAGTGAAAGCAACATCCCTGGTCACCCCAAGTTCGCTCCGATTTGGTAAATATGAAAGTGAAGGCGATATTCATAAAGCTTTTTTGAATGTGGAAAATCTCAGTGATAAGCCGGTGCGTTACACATTTGATATCCCGAAGAATAAAGATGGCTTAAAATGGCGTTTCCCCATGGCGTTCACAGTTGAGGCAGGCGGGAAGCGCGATGTTAAAATTGAATTAGAAGTAGATCCAGCGCAATTAAAAGGAAAAATTCATGATGGGTATCTGACGATTCATGCGGGGGCCAATTCGATTCAAATACCTTATATCTATGTGCTGGAAGAGCCGAACTACCCAAGGGTAATGGGATTTGACTTTAAGGATGGCGACCAAGAAGGAACCTACCAATACGAGGTCTACCTTCCCGGCGGAGCAGAGGAGTTTGGAATTGCCCTATTCAATCCGGATGATTTCCGATTTGTTGGCTTTTTAGCTACCAACCAAAATGTAAAAAAAGGATTAATCAACGGTCTCATAACAGCTGATGCTCTTCCACCTGATGGTGTCTACCTGGCTAAAGTCTTCGCGAAAAAGGCGGGGAAGGAAGACTTTATTGAAACAATGATTGTGATTGGGGAAGTGGTTCGATAATAAGTGGCGAGTAAAAAAATGGTGGTGCACAGTAAAAGGAAAAATGCACCACCGTTCATCATTTTGTTCACAAAATGGTCACAATTTCAGCGGAAAAGTTAGGGTGGTATACACTACAATAATAGTGTTAACTTAAACTTCCAATTGGAAGAAATTACGCAGTATAGATTGTGGATATTTTCACGTAAATTCATTGACATTGCAGAATTGCTATTGTATGCTAACAAAGGGTATAAAATGAGAGGGTTTTCAGATGAATCGACAGAATCCTCAGAATTTCTACCTGTTTTTCTTTGTACATACTACCTCGAACTTTGTATTCTCATATAGCGGGGATGCGATACTTATGAGTAAGGAAAACCGCAATCCATTTAAAGCCTATGCCTTAATGTCCACCATTCTGGCGTCCTTAGTTGGATCGATTTTAATCGGTCTTTTTGCAGGCCGATGGCTGGATAAACAGTGGGGTACAGAGCCAATTTTCTTAATAGTTGGATTGTTTATCGGTTTAGCAACTGGTATTTACACAATGCTCGTTACAATCCGCAAGTTCAACTCGGGAGATTAAAACAACCATGCAGGAATTTCAAACAATGTTTATCCGACAGCGAAAGTGGATGTTTTTTTTATTGTCTTTTTATGTGCTTGGTTGGGGGTTCACTGCGCATCAATCAATCTTTCTTGGATTGATTCTTGGGACAAGTTTGAGCCTCTTTAATTTGTGGTTGATGGCGAGAAAAATCGACAAAGCCGGACAAGCAGCAGCTGAAGGAAGACAACTTCGTTCACTTGGATCTTTTTCACGAATGGCAACCGGTGCTTTAGCGATTGTCATCACAATGAGGTACCCTGAGCAATTCCATCTCATTAGTGTGGTTATAGGATTAATGACATCCTACATTGTCATTATGATAGATTTTTTTAGTCACAATTACTTTTTACATAAATAGTGGGGGAAGCGAGGTGAATACTGTTGCATCATGAAGCTCCAATAGTTACGTTTCTTGGACTCCAATTTAATCTAGCAAACGTTTTGATGATTACGATAGCAAGTGCCATTGTCTTTTTGATTGCCATCCTATCTACTCGTAATCTGGCCATGAAACCAACCGGAATCCAAAACTTCATGGAATGGGTCATGGACTTTGTTAAAAACATCATTAACAGTACGATGGATTGGAAAGATGGCGGACGGTTCCATGTACTCGGAATCACCATCATCATGTATATCTTTGTATCCAATATGCTGGGACTGCCATTCTCGGTAGTTGTGGACGGAGTACTTTGGTGGAAATCACCAACAGCAGATCCGGCTGTTACCTTGACGTTAGCCACATTGATAGTGGGATTATCGCACTTCTATGGTGTCAAAATGAGAGGTGCAGGAGCATATGGAAGGGAATTCTTTAAACCATTCTGGTTCATGTTCCCAATAAAAATTATTGAAGAGTTTGCAAATACTCTGACTCTAGGTCTCCGTCTTTACGGAAACATTTATGCGGGGGAAATTTTATTAGGTTTACTCGCGGCTGGTTTAGCAACCGGTGTGGGCGGAACAATTGCCGCTGCACTACCAACGCTCGTGTGGCTTGGCTTCTCAGTCTTTGTCGGCGCCATCCAATCATTTATTTTCTGTATGTTAACAATGGTGTACTTAGCTCACAAAGTGAGCAGCGACCATTAAGATAAACCGTTCTTAATTATAAGAACAAAAATATATGTATTTATTTTTTCATACACTAAAGGAGGAAATTTTCAATGGGTTTAATAGCAGCAGCAATCGCAATTGGTTTAGCAGCACTAGGTGCAGGTATTGGTAACGGTCTTATCGTATCAAAAACAGTAGAAGGTATGGCTCGTCAACCAGAATTACGCGGTACACTTCAAACTACAATGTTCATCGGGGTTGCGTTAGTTGAGGCGATTCCTATCATCGCGGTTGTTATCGCGTTCATGGTTCAAGGTCAATAATCGAACGCGCTTAGTAGCGTTTATGAAGATGGCGAAGATCATTCGTGAGAACCTTCGCCATTCGTTTATGTTCAATACTGGGCATTAACGATTGATTTCGACAATTATTTCGACTGATATAGAGGTTGGTTTAAGGGAAAGACCTTGAAAGGAGTGAATCGCGGGTGTTAACAAATAGTTTTGTATTAGGTGCAGCAGCCCATACTGGTGTGAACTGGGGAGATATAGTTTTCCAGCTTGTGATGTTCATCATCTTAATGGCATTGCTGAAAAAATTCGCTTGGGGCCCCTTAATGGGCATCATGAAACAGCGTGAAGATCATGTAGCGGGTGAAATTTCAGCTGCAGAGCAAAGCCGCACAGAAGCTAAAAAGCTATTAGAAGAGCAGCGCTCTCTATTAAAAGAAGCTCGTTCCGAAGCGCAAGTTTTAATTGAAAATGCGAAAAAGCAAGGCGATATTCAGCGTGAAGAAATCATTGCAGTCGCTCGTACTGAAGCGGACCGCATGAAAGAATCTGCTAAGCTTGAAATCGAGCAGCAGAAAGAAAAGGCAGTTGCCGCTATTCGTGAACAAGTTGCTTCCTTGTCTGTATTAATTGCTTCTAAAGTTATTGAAAAAGAATTGAATGCAGCAGACCAAGATAAACTCATTAACGAATATATTCAAGAGGCAGGAGATCAGCGATGAGCAACTCCATGGTAGCAAAACGCTATGCGTTGGCTCTTTTTCAAATCGCTAAAGAACAGCAGCTTCTTGGAGTAATAGAAGAAGAACTTCGTGTAGTGAAAGAAGTATTTGTATACAATAGCGATTTAAAAGCAGTTTTAAAGTCTACAAAGCTTTCAATGGATAAGAAAAAAGAGATTTTATCAGCCGCTTTTACAACCGTTAATCCATATGTACTGAATACACTATTGCTCTTGATTGATCGTCATCGTGAAGATGAGGTCATCGAAGTAGCGAACCAATTCTTTGAATTAGCGAATGAAGAGTCAGGAATTGCCGATGCTGATGTCTACAGCACGCGTGAGCTTACCGAAGCAGAACGCGAAGCAATCTCTGCAACGTTTGCTGCAAAGATTGGAAAGAAATCATTAAGAATTGAAAATATCGTGGATTCCGAATTGCTCGGCGGCATTAAGCTCCGAATCGGAAACCGTATATACGACGGGTCTTTGCGCGGAAAGCTAGACCGTTTAGAACGCAAATTATTAAGCTAAGATTCGTAGATAGGGGTGAAACTCATGAGCATCAAAGCTGAAGAAATTAGTGCCCTGATAAAACAGCAAATTGAAAACTATCAGGCTGAAATTCAAGTGAGTGATGTCGGTACAGTTATCTCCGTTGGTGACGGTATCGCACGTGTTCATGGCCTCGACAATGTCATGGCTGGAGAACTTGTTGAATTTTCAAACGGCGTTATGGGTATGGCTCAAAACCTTGAGGCAAATAACGTTGGTATTATCATTCTTGGACCTTTCACTGAAATTAAAGAAGGTGACGAGGTTCGTCGTACAGGACGCATCATGGAGGTTCCAGTAGGTGAGGAACTAATTGGTCGTGTTGTTAACTCTTTAGGACAACCAGTTGATGGTATGGGTCCAATCAATACTACAAAAACTCGCCCTGTTGAAGCAGTAGCTTCAGGCGTTATGGCTCGTAAATCCGTTCATGAGCCATTACAAACAGGTATTAAAGCGATTGACGCGCTTGTTCCAATCGGACGCGGTCAGCGTGAGTTAATTATCGGAGACCGTCAAACAGGTAAAACATCTGTTGCAATTGATACAATCTTGAACCAAAAAGGTCAAGACATGATTTGTATCTACGTTGCTATCGGTCAAAAAGAATCAACCGTACGTGGTGCCGTTGAATCATTACGTAGATATGGAGCATTAGATTACACAATTGTTGTAACGGCTTCTGCTTCACAACCAGCTCCATTGTTATTCTTAGCTCCTTATGCGGGCGTTGCAATGGCTGAAGAATTTATGTATAACGGTAAGCACGTATTAATCGTATATGATGATTTATCCAAACAAGCGGCTGCATACCGTGAGCTTTCCCTATTACTTCGCCGTCCTCCAGGTCGTGAAGCATATCCAGGGGATGTATTCTACTTGCACTCCCGTTTATTAGAGCGTGCAGCGAAGTTGAACGACACATTAGGTGCAGGTTCAATCACAGCATTGCCATTTATCGAAACACAAGCAGGTGACGTTTCTGCTTATATCCCAACAAACGTTATTTCCATCACAGATGGACAAATTTTCTTACAATCTGACCTTTTCTTCTCCGGAGTACGTCCAGCGATCAACGCAGGTCTTTCCGTTTCTCGTGTAGGAGGATCCGCGCAAATCAAGGCGATGAAGAAGGTAGCAGGTACATTACGTCTTGACCTTGCTTCTTACCGTGAATTAGAAGCATTTGCTCAATTCGGTTCTGACCTTGATAAAGCAACACAGGCGAAGCTTAACCGCGGTGCCCGCACCGTTGAAGTTCTAAAACAAGATCTTCACAAGCCGCTTTCTGTAGAAAAGCAAGTTGCAATCCTTTATGCATTAACACGCGGTTTCCTTGATGATATTCCATTAACGGATATCCGTCGTTTTGAATCTGAACTCCTTAATTGGTTAGACCACAACCGCAAAGACTTGTTAGACCATATTGTGAAGACGAAAGATCTTCCTTCTGATGACGATATGGCTGCTGCAATCAACGCCTTCAAAAAGACGTTCGCAGTTTCCGAATAAGTAGGGTCTGACAATATTTGATGGCGAAGGTGGTTGGGAAAAGGGAAACAGGCACTACAAAAGCGTGCCTGTCACCCTTTTCCCACCATCGTAGCCCCGAACAACATTCTTTGTAAGAGGGTGGTGAGAACCTATGGCATCATTACGCGATATAAAAAATAGTATTAATTCTACAAAAAAGATGAGTCAGATTACCAAAGCAATGGAGATGACTTCTGCAGCTAAATGGAATCGTGGAGTAGCGAATGCAAAAGCATTTGTTCCTTACATGGAAAAAATCCAGGAAGTTACCGCAGCTGTCGCAATGGGAAGCAATGGAGTCAATCATCCAATGCTGCAATCTCGTCCTGTTAAGAAAACGGGATATATTGTTATGACATCTGACCGTGGTCTTGCTGGCGCTTATAACAGTAATGTGATCCGTCGTGTATTCCAAACAATCCAATCACGTCACAAGTCGGCAGATGAATATGCGATTATTGCAATCGGTCGTGTGGCCCGTGACTTTTTTGTTAAACGTGGAATAAATGTAGTTCTTGACATTGTTGGAGTATCCGATCAACCGAGCTTCGAGAGTGTTAAAGATATTACTAGCAGTACGGTTGGCATGTTCTCCGATGGAACCTTCGATGAACTTTACGTATATTACACTCATTATAAAAGTGCAATTACTCAAGAGGTAATCGATAAAAAGCTGCTTCCACTAACGGAAATTTCGGCTTCTACTAAGCTTACATCGTATGAATTTGAGCCATCTGCAGAAGAAATTTTAGAAGTTCTCCTGCCTCAATATGCTGAGAGCTTAATTTATGGTGCTCTATTAGACAGTAAAGCGAGTGAGCATGCTGCTCGGATGACTGCGATGAGAAATGCTACTGATAATGCGAAAGAAATGATCAAAAATTATTCATTAATATACAATCGTGCCCGTCAAGCAGCGATTACACAAGAAATTGCGGAAATCGTCGGCGGTGCGGCAGCGTTAGAATAGAACGAAAAGCGGAAGCGCCTAGGCGCTGAAGCTGAACAATAATTTTTGCAGGGGGACACCCTTTCAAAAACCAATTTTTAAAAAATGAACCCCATTTGGGGGCCTTATTAAGTCTTGCTGGGCGGGAATGAGTTCATCGTTCCCGACTACATTTCAGGACTATGACTAGTAAAGTGTGATTCACTAGATCCCTTTTTAAAAGGGATCTAGTGAAAAAGTAAGATAGGAGGGAAAATGATGAACAAAGGACGCGTTCTTCAGATTTTGGGTCCGGTTATTGACGTTAAGTTTGAAAACGGCCAATTACCTGAGATTTATAACGCTTTGCGAATTGAATACAAAGCGCAAAGTCAAACTGAAGTTGATATCAACTTAACCCTTGAAGTAGCCCTTCATTTAGGTGATGATACGGTTCGTACAATTGCAATGGCTTCCACTGATGGTGTAATGCGTGGAATGGACGTTCTTGATACAGGGGCTCCGATTTCTGTACCGGTTGGTAACGTAACTCTTGGCCGTGTATTTAACGTATTAGGTGAAGCAATTGACCTTAAAGAAGAAATTCCAGCGAGTGAACGCCGAGATTCGATTCACCGTGAAGCACCAACTTTTGAAAATCTTTCTACTGAGGTAGAAATTCTTGAAACGGGTATTAAAGTAGTAGACTTGCTTGCACCTTACATTAAGGGTGGTAAGATTGGTCTGTTCGGTGGTGCCGGTGTAGGTAAAACGGTTTTAATCCAGGAATTGATCAATAACATCGCACAAGAGCACAGCGGTATTTCTGTATTCGCTGGTGTTGGTGAGCGTACACGTGAAGGTAATGACCTTTATCATGAAATGACAGATTCAGGCGTTATCAAGCAAACAGCGATGGTATTCGGACAAATGAACGAGCCGCCAGGAGCACGTATGCGAGTTGCCTTGACTGGTTTGACGATGGCTGAATATTTCCGTGATGAGCAAGGACAAGACGTATTGTTATTCATCGATAACATTTTCCGTTTTACGCAAGCAGGTTCGGAAGTATCGGCGCTATTAGGCCGTATGCCTTCTGCGGTAGGTTACCAGCCAACTCTTGCTACTGAAATGGGTAAATTAGAAGAACGGATTACATCTACTAAAACAGGTTCTGTTACTTCAATCCAAGCGATTTACGTACCAGCCGATGACTATACGGATCCGGCTCCGGCTACTACATTCGCTCACTTAGATGCAACGACTAACCTTGAGCGTAAGCTATCTGAAATGGGTATCTACCCTGCGGTGGATCCACTTGCTTCTACTTCTCGTGCATTGTCACCTGAAATCGTTGGGGAAGAACATTACAATGTAGCGCGCCAAGTACAATCAACTTTACAACGTTACCGTGAATTACAGGATATCATTGCGATCCTTGGTATGGATGAACTTTCTGATGATGATAAGTTAGTGGTACTTCGTGCACGTCGTGTCCAAAACTTCTTATCACAAAACTTCCACGTTGCTGAACAGTTTACTGGTCAGCCAGGATCTTATGTTCCAGTAAAAGATACGGTTCGTGGGTTCAAAGAGGTCCTTGAAGGTAAGTATGACCACCTTCCAGAAGACGCATTCCGCTTAGTTGGACGTATTGAAGACGCAGTGGAAAATGCAAAACGCATGGGTGTAGAGGCCTAAAGCCTGTCAGGAGGGTAAAAAATGAAGACGATAAAAGTCAGTGTTGTTACTCCCGATGGCCCGGTGTATGAGTCAGATGTGGAAATGGTTGTTACGAAGGCTCAAAGTGGTGAATTAGGTATTTTACCTGGACATATCCCAATGGTTGCTCCTTTGGCAATTGGCGTTGTGCGTCTCAAGAAGTCTGGAGCTAAACAAGACGATCTTGTTGCTGTCACTGGCGGTATTCTTGAGGTTCGTCCTGAAAAGGTAACGATTCTTGCTCAAGCCGCTGAAAAAGCAGAGGATATCGACGTGGAACGTGCACATAGAGCGAAAGAACGTGCCGAGCAGCGTATGAAAGATCAGAAGACGGAACACATCGATTTCCGTCGTGCCGAGCTTGCCCTGCAACGTGCCATCAACCGTTTATCGGTTACAGGAAAACAATAATAGTTATGATACAAACCCCTGTTGGTCTTTGGACTGGCGGGGGTTTTTTGTGTTTGAATTTGGTAGTAGTTGGAGTTTGGGCTATGGTCAACGGAGGAGGAGAAATGGTAGGTAGGAGGTTGGACGGCAAGTATTTGCTGGATTGAATGGATGGTGAGGGTTGAATTATGGATTTCAGAGGAAGAAAATGACGATGGCCAGTCTAACGACTGGCTTTTTCGGTGTTTGGTATGGTGTGTGAATTTGTTAGGCAGGTAAACAAGGGGTTTAGGCAGGTGAAAGAAGGTTGGAGGCAGGTAAGAGGTTGAATTAGGCAGGTGGAGGGGGAGAAATGACAGGTAGGAGGTTGGGCCGCTAGTTTTATAGCTGGTTTGAATGGATGGTGTGGGGGAACTTATGGATTTCAGAGGAAGAAGATGACGATGGCCAGTCTTACGACTGGCTTTTTCGTTGTTTGGTAGGGTGTGTGAATTTGTTAGGCAGGTAAACAATGGGTTTAGGCAGGTGAAAGAGGGTTAGAGGCAGGTAAGAGGTTGAATTAGGCAGGTAGGAGGTTGGGCTGGTAGTTTTATAGCTGGTTTGAATGGATGGTGAGGGGGAATTATGGATTTCAGAGGAAGAAAATGAAGATGGCCAGTCTTACGACTGGCTTTTTCGGTGTTTGGTAGGGTGTGTGAATTTGTTAGGCAGGTAAACAATGGGTTTATGCAGGTGAAAGAAGGTTAGAGGCAGGTAAGAGGTTGAAATAGGCAGGTAGAAGGGGAGAAATGGCGGGTAGGGGGTTGGGCGGCAAGTATCAAAGCTGGTTTGAATGGAAGGTAAGGGAGTTCGAAAGGGCAAGTGGGAAGAATATGACGATGGCCAGTCTTTCGACTGGCTTTTATAGGAAGTTAGTAGGATGTTCATTATATTTATTCCATTTTAATAGAAAGTTTTGAATGATTTGGGTAATCTTGAATATGATGGTGGTACAAGTAGATGTTTGTAAATTGATGTTTTGTAGGCTTGGTTACTAGTTAGTGTATTTTTTATGACAATTCTCACTGACATTTCCATTTTTTTGTTGTTAAATGTCGATATGGAGGGAAATCCCGGCTCTTGCGAGCCTATTACTAGGCACGTCATCTTCCGCTACGCTTCAGATCACGTGCACCTAAGTTCAAGGTTATCAATTCGCTTTTGCGTCATCTCTGAAGTGATTCCTGGGAGCCCTTTCTGCGAGATCACGCAACGCTCAGGGGGTGGGGCCTTTGTGTCTCAAAACCAGTTTTGTGGTAAAATTGAAAATTCTATTGCCATGTGCTAACGCACATTGCGCTTCCGCTACCCGCGTCCGCTTGCAAAACTCCCCATGCCAAGACGTTTTTGTGAGCGAGCTCCCAAACGTTTGGCATGGGAAGTTTTGCGGCAATAGAATTTTCAATTTTTATTAAGGTGGTGTTGTCGACACAAGTTTGTAACAATGCTATAATGTTATCGGTTACAAGTTTCATTGTTAAGAAAATTTACAACATTGGAGGGGATGGACATGGAACTTTTGAATTTATATCAGAATAATTATCTGATTGTTTTCGTGTTCTTATGTCTAGGGGTGCTGCTGCCGTTGGTGGCTTTATTTTTAGGTAAATTTTTACGTCCTCATAAGCCGAGTGTCGAAAAATATACCACATATGAAAGCGGTATTGATCCATTTCACGATTCTCGTGTACAATTCAATGTCCGCTATTATATTTTTGCCCTTATGTTTGTTATTTTTGATGTAGAGACTGTATTTTTATATCCGTGGGCGGTTGCCTATGATAAGCTTGGAGTTTTTGCGTTAATTGAGATGTTGATTTTTGTCGTTATGCTATTAATAGGCTTAATCTACGCCTGGAAGAAGAAGGTGCTACGATGGACTTAAAACTAGATGACCTGACGCCACAGGAAATGAAAGAGTTAGAACGAAATGTATTTTTCGCGACGCTGGAGCAAATAAAGGCTTGGGCACGAAGTAATTCGTTGTGGCCAATGACTTTTGGTCTGGCTTGTTGTGCGATTGAGATGATGGGTACGGGTGGAGCCAACTATGACCTTGACCGGTTTGGGACCATTTTTCGAACATCACCAAGACAATCGGATTGTATGATTGTTTCTGGTACCGTTACCAAGAAGATGGCACCGATTGTACGCCGTTTGTATGATCAAATGCCAGAACCGAAATGGGTGATTGCGATGGGATCTTGCGCTACTGCGGGTGGTCCATATGTGAAATCATATTCGGTTGTAAAGGGTGTCGACCAGATTGTCCCTGTTGATGTTTATATTCCTGGGTGCCCGCCGAACCCGGCCGCATTAATTTATGGAATTAATAAATTAAAGGAAAAGATTCGCTATGAGGCGAAGACTGGGAAGAAGGTGATCTAACCGATGAGCGGGGAAAAGGATCTCGATCAATTAAAAAGGGAAGCGGCTGAGAAGGCGAAAGCGGCAGCATTAGCGAAGCGTCAAGCGAAGGCAGCCGGTACGGAATCACAGCAGGACAAACCTTCTGAACAAGGTTTAAGTCAGGAAGTGAAGCCAGCAGAACCAACTTCAACTCAGCCAGCGGGTACGCCTGCAGGAGCGGAGGATGGCGCAGACCTTGCAAAGAAAAAGGCAGCGGCAGCAGCGAAGGCAAAGGCGGCTGCACTGGCTAAGAAGAAGCGTGAAGGTATAGAGGAGGAAGCTGCACCATCTGATCCGGTTCAAGCAGAAGAGGCCCCTGCAGCGGAGGATGGCGCAGACCTTGCAAAGAAAAAGGCAGCGGCAGCAGCGAAGGCAAAGGCGGCTGCACTGGCTAAGAAGAAGCGCGAAGGTATAGAGGAGGAAGTTGTATCGTCTGATTCGGCTCAAGCAGAAGAGGCCCCTGCAGCGGAGGATGGCGACGACCTTGCCAAAAAGAAGGCAGCGGCGGTAGCGAAAGCAAAAGCGGCAGCAGCAGCAAAGCGAAAAGCGATGGAGTTAGCTGCGGGAAATGCACCAGCTGAAGAGACGTCAACACCAGATGCTGAAGCAGGAGCAGGGAATGACAGTGATGACCTCGCGAAGAAAAAGGCAGCGGCGGTGGCAAAAGCGAAGGCGGCGGCAGCGGCGAAGCGCAAGGCCATGGAGCTAGCCGGTGGAGAAGCATCAGTTGAAGAACCTGCTGGAGATGACGCAAAGGCAAAAGCGGCAGCGGCGGCCAAAGCCAAAGCAGCGGCGGCAGCGAAAGCAAAGGCAGCAGCAGCGGCAAAAGCGAAAGCAGCTGGAGGAGACGGAGCTGGCGCGAGTGACGATGAAAAAGCCAAAGCCAAAGCAGCAGCAGTAGCGAAAGCAAAGGCAGCAGCGGCAGCCAAGGCAAAAGCAGCTGGAAAAGGCGGCGACACAGCAGCAGCTGAAACTGCACCTGCGGAACCATCACCAAACCAGCATTTCTTAGATAAGTACAGGAAGGTTATTGAAGAAAACCTTGGATCTGATGTTTTAGAAGATTCTTATATTAATAAATTATCGAAGGACGTTCCAACACTTGTTGCGAAGAAAGATACATATTTCAAGGTAGCACAATTTTTAAAATACAATGAGCTCCTTGGATTCGATTATCTATCTGAGCTTCATGGAACAGATTTTGTAACACATATGGAAGTGTATGTGCACTTATTCTCATACAAAAATCGCCAATCAGTGGCATTAAAAGTGAAGATAGACCGCGATGAACCAACAATCGAGTCCTTGCAGCCAATTTGGGCAGGAGCGGACTGGCCTGAGTGCGAAACTTATGATTTACTAGGTATTAAGTTTACCGGACATCCAAATTTACATCGGATTATGCTTGGAGAAGATTGGGTTGGCTATCCACTGCGTAAAGATTATGAACCGTATGATGTGGAGGTGTAACCAATGATTAGAACTGAAGAAATGCTGCTTAACGTCGGTCCTCAGCATCCTAGTACACACGGAGTATTCCGGCTGGTTGTCAAGATCGATGGCGAAATCATCACGGAAGCAACACCGGTCATCGGCTATTTACACCGCGGAACGGAAAAATTGGCAGAGAGCCTGCAATATACACAAATCATCCCGTACACTGACCGGATGGACTATTTGTCCGCGATGACAAACAACTATGTCATCTGTCATGCTGTCGAAACGATGATGGGCATTCAAGTGCCGGAACGGGCCGACTTCCTCCGGGTAATGGCAATGGAATTAGGGCGTATCGCCAGCCACCTTGTTGCCTGGGGTACGTATATCCTTGACCTTGGTGCCACAAGTCCGTTCATCTATGCGTTCCGTGACCGTGAAATGATTATCAATATGCTAAACGAATTATCAGGTGCTCGTTTGACCTTCAACTATATGCGTGTCGGCGGGGTAAAGTGGGACGCTCCGGAAGGCTGGGTCGACAGTGTTAAGGAATTTGTTCCTTATTTACGCGAACAGCTGAAAGGCTACCACAACCTCGTATCTGGAAATGAAATCTTTTTAGACCGGGTAAAAGGGGTTGGCGTTTATTCAAAAGAAGACGCCATTAACTATTCACTCAGCGGTCCGAACCTTCGCAGTACCGGCGTGAAATGGGACCTCCGCAAAGATGAGCCGTACTCCATTTACGACCGTTTTGACTTTAATGTCGTGACACGTGACGAAGGGGATTGCTTGGCACGTTACCATGTCCGCCTAGAAGAGATTGAAGAATCCCTGAAAATCCTTGAGCAGGCCTGTGAACAGTTCCCTGCAGAAGGCGAAATTATGGCAAAGGTGCCAAAAATCATTAAAGCACCAAAAGGGGAAGCATTTGTTAGAATTGAATCTCCACGTGGAGAGATTGGCTGCTATATCTCAAGTGACGGTAAAAAAGAGCCGTACCGCTTGAAGTTTAGAAGACCTTCATTTTATAATCTGCAGATTCTCCCGAAATTATTAGTAGGCGAAAACATTGCAAACTTGATTGCGATTTTAGGGGCGGTTGACATTGTCCTCGGGGAGGTGGACGGCTAATGGTAGAAGAGTTGCTCCAGTCAAGTCCAGGCTTGATGAACTTTGGTATCTTCTTTTTACTCGCAGTTGTCTTACTATTGGTAGTCTTAGGTTTCGTAACATATGCGATATTAGCAGAACGTAAGGTTTTAGGATACATGCAGGCCCGTCACGGCCCTAACCAGCTCGGCGGTAAGTGGGGATTATTGCAAACCGTAGCCGACGTTCTGAAACTCTTAATAAAGGAAGACATTATTCCAAAGGCAGCCGACAGGCCGTTATTTATCATCGCGCCAATCATTGCCTTCACACCGGCCTTCATGGTGCTCGCGACCATTCCGTTTACGGACAAATTCCAATTCGCGGATATCGGGGTTGGCCTGCTCTATTATATTGCTGTTTCCGGAATGACCGTATTTGGTATGGTACTCGGCGGCTGGGCGTCCAACAATAAATATGCGCTCCTAGGAGGAATGCGTGCGGGTGCACAAATGATCTCCTATGAAATACCGCTCGTTATGTCCGTGCTGGGAGTTATCCTATTAACCGGAAGCTTGAACTTGTCAGATATCGTTGCACAACAGGGAGAAACAGCTTGGTTCATTCTCTTGCAGCCAGTAGCGTTCATCGTGTTTTTCATCGCATCCATTGCGGAATTAAACCGGACGCCATTTGACCTGCCAGAATCAGAGAATGAATTGGTTGCCGGATACTTTGTTGAGTACTCTGGATTCCGTTGGGCATTCTTTATGCTTACAGAATATGTTTATATGTTTGCGATGTCATCCTTAATTACTGTCATATTCTTAGGCGGATGGCTGCCACCATTTGAATTCTTAGGATTTATCCCTGGAGCAGTATGGTTCGCACTTAAATTTTGTACTGTTGTCTTTGTTTACATGTGGTTACGGGCAACACTTCCACGTTTCCGAATCGACCGATTAATGGAATTCGCTTGGAAAGTACTATTCCCAGTTGCACTGGCAAACATCTTCTTAACAGCATTAATCAAAACATTATTTTTCTAAGGCTTCTTGAAAAAGGAACCTAGTGGGGCAATCGCGATAAGCACAGTCCTTAAAAGGGTTTATCATACGAATGTAGTTTGTATTTTTAAAATGAAAAAGGGGTGAAAAACGTGCTTGGATTTACAAAAGGCTTGAAATATACCCTAAAACAGCTGACGAAAGAAAAGGTAACCTATAATTATCCAGATGAGCCGCTTCCGCTTCCGGACCGTTTCCGTGGAATTCAAAAGTTCTATCCGGAAAAGTGTATCGTGTGTAATCAGTGCATGAACATTTGCCCGACGGAATGTATTAATCTAACGGGGAAAAAACATCCGGATCCAACGAAAAAGGGGAAAATCATCGATACCTACGATATCAATTTCGAGATTTGTATCCTTTGTGATTTGTGTACAGAGGTTTGTCCAACGGAAGCGATTGTCATGACCAATAACTTTGAGTTAGCGTCATACAGCCGTGATATGTTATTTAAAAACCTTGAATGGTTAGATGAGAACGACGAAAACGTACGGCAGGTGAATAAACCATGACACTTTCAGGCGAGTTTATCGCATTTATGGGCCTCGCCCTTGTCGCTATCATTGGCGGCGTCCTGTTATTGAACCTTACCAAAGTCGTGCATATGGTAGTTGCCCTCATCTTCACATTCGTTGCAATTGCCGGGATATACGTGGTACTGTCAGCAGAATTTGTTGCTGCGGTGCAAGTATTGATTTATTCCGGTGCAATTACCATTATCATGCTGTTTGGGATTATGTTAACGAAGCATGATGATAATGAGGAAACAACCACAGGCAAATGGAGAAAGGTGTTTATTTTTCTAGGCGTAGTGGGCTTTGCGGCAGCAGTATACATTGGGATTTATGATTTCAATGTCGTACAGGTTCCAACAGACCTCCATGTCGACAATACAATGAAAATTGGGGAAGCCCTGTATTCTAAATGGGTGATTCCGTTTGAAGCAACATCGGTTTTACTATTAGTGGCACTTGTCGGATCGATTGTTCTGGCAAAGAAAGAAGAGAAGGAGGGTGACAAGGAATGAGTTCAGTTCCTGCTTCAGCCTTCCTGGCACTCGCACTGATTTTATTCTGTATCGGATTGTACGGGGCACTGACAAAGAGAAACACTGTTATCGTCCTCATCTCAATCGAACTTATGCTGAATGCCGTCAACATTAACCTGGTAACCTTCAGCAAATACGGAGTGGCACCATCCATTACCGGACAAATCTTCGCGTTGTTCATGATCAGCGTAGCCGCTGCAGAAGCAGCAGTAGGTCTGGCAATCTTAATTGCCCTGTACCGCAACCGCAAAACCGTCAACATCGACGAAATGGATACAATGAAAAATTAATTTGTAGTGGATATATTTTTTTTAGTAATGCGGTGCCTGTCACCGCAAAAAGACACTGTCCATTCCAGGTGGACAAATTGGTAATTTAATGGTGTGTGCCTTTGTTGGTCAGTCAGTGTCCACGAGCGGTGACAGGCACCATATTTTGGCACCATAGTTGCACCATTTTTAAAAAAGGGGATTGTGATGATGATGGAAAATGCATGGATCATACCGCTTTTCCCGCTATTATCGTTTTTGATTCTTCTTCTATTTGGTAAGCGTCTCCGGGATGCGAGTGCGTATGTGGGTATTCTCGCAACGCTGGCCGCGCTTGTGTATTCGTTGTTGGTGTTGTTCGAGCGTTTTACGCAACCAACGTTTAAAACTTCAACGGAGTGGCTCAGGATAGGAGATATTTCTTTAACAGCGGGCTTTGAAGTGAATCAATTGAATGCATTAATGCTAGTGATTGTCTCGCTCGTCAGCTTCCTTGTTCATACATATTCAAAGGGATATATGCATGGGGATGAGCGGTTTCCAGTATTCTATGCCTATTTAGGACTATTTACCTTTGCAATGCTTGGCTTGGTTATCTCGCCAAACCTGCTGCAAACGTACATTTTCTGGGAGCTTGTCGGAGTCGGTTCCTTCCTCTTAATCGGATTCTATTTCAACAAAGAAGAAGCGAAGGCTGCGGCAAAAAAAGCGTTCATTATGACTCGTATCGGGGACGTTGGTCTTTTGATCGGGATGATTTTATTATTTTGGGAAACAAAAAGCTTTGAATACAGTGAAATTTTCCGTGCTGTTGAGGCCGGTGCTGTATCAACGACGATGATTACCTTAACAGCGATCTTAATCTTTATCGGAGCTGTTGGTAAATCAGGTCAGTTCCCGCTTCACACCTGGTTACCGGACGCAATGGAAGGTCCGACACCTGTTTCTGCGTTAATCCACGCGGCAACAATGGTTGCAGCCGGTGTATACCTGGTTGCTGCACTATTCCCGCTGTTTGCAGCGAGTGAAACAGCACTATTAACGATTGCCGTCATCGGTGCGTTTACGGCAATTTTTGCAGCCAGCATCGGTCTTGTTCAAACCGATATTAAACGCGTTCTAGCATACTCAACAGTCAGCCAGCTCGGCTACATGATGTTAGCATTAGGCTCTGCTGGATATGTTGCGGGTGTTTTCCACCTGATGACACATGCTTTCTTCAAAGCATTGCTGTTCTTAGCAGCCGGAAGCGTGATTCACGCCGTACACACACAGAATATCGAAGAGATGGGTGGTCTTTGGAAAAAGCTAAAGTTTACCGCACCGCTTTTCTTAATTGGAACACTCGCCATCAGCGGTGTACCATTATTCTCGGGGTTCTTCAGTAAAGATGAAATTTTAATCGCAGCCTGGGAAGGCGGACATCCAATTCTGTTCTTACTAGCGCTGGCGGCGGCATTCATGACCGCGTTTTATATGTTCCGCTTATTCTTCATGGTATTTACCGGAGAAGCGCGGAGCCCAATGAAAAATGTTCACGAATCACCATCGGTTATGACGTTCCCAATGATCGTTCTTGGCGTCCTCGCCATCATCGCTGGTTACGTGCAAACACCATTCAACCACAACCTGGGTGCATGGCTTGTGGATGGAAATGAAGCACTTGGACATAGCCATATCGCAGGTCCAATGTGGATTATGATTGCAGCAACGGTTGTATCCTTAGCAGGTATCTACCTTGCTTACCTGATTTACTATAAGCGTTCCATCGCACGCAACTGGCTTTCTGGCAGCGGCGATACGCTTCACAGCATTTTGTTGAACAAATATTACATTGACGAATTCTATCAAATGTCGGTAGTGGCCATCACAAAAGGAATCAGTTATTTCTTACGCTTTATTGATGTTTTCCTTGTCGAGGGAATCATGAAGAGCGTAGCAGGGATTGTTCAAGGCCTTGGAGCGGCTGGATCGAAGATGCAAAGCGGTCAAATCCAAACCTATGCAGCCGTTGCTTTTGTTGGTCTGGCATTACTAGCGGTCATCTTTGTGTTAACAGGGGGGTACTTATAAATGGATCTTTCTTTCGTTCTATCAATATTAGTATTCTCCCCGTTACTTGGAATCATCGTTTTGGCCCTGCTGCCGAAAACGCAGGAAAAATTGATTAAAATCGTTGGCTTCTTAGCCACACTGCCAGCACTGGGAGTTGCCATCGGCTTATATCTCCACTATCTAGCAGGTAAAGCGTTAAGTGACTTTAATGTAGCAAAAGAATGGATTACCTTCGGCGGCCTGCAGGGGACTGAGGCTGGCTATTGGCAAGTAAACTATGAGCTTGGCGTCAGCGGCTTGACCATGCTGTTAGTCGTCCTGACAGCCGTAGTGGCAACACTTGCAGCGATTGCCTCCATTTATATTAAACACGAATGGAAAGGCTACTTCATGCTGTTCCTATTGCTAGAAATCGGAATGCTCGGAGTATTCACCGCTGAAAACTTAGTTCTATTTTTCTTATTCTTTGAAATTACTTTAATTCCAACCTTCTTCCTAATCGGAAAATGGGGTTATTTTGAAAAAGAAAAAGCTGCTTACAGCTTCTTAATCTACAACGGTTTAGGCTCAGCTGTACTGTTAATCGTGATTATGATTCTGTTTGCAAAAACGGGAACAACCAATATCGAAATCTTGACACAAATTATGAACGATCCGAATATCCCGCTTTCGGGAGACTTAAAACTTGGTCTATTCATTGCGCTTCTGATTGCCTTTGGCGTGAAATTACCAATCTTCCCGTTACACAGCTGGATGCTTCGCGTTCACGTACAAGCACCGCCATCAGTTGTTATGATTCACTCTGGTATTCTATTGAAAATCGGTGCGTACGGATTAATTCGTTTTGGAATGGGAATTTTTCCGGAGCAGTTTGAAACCTTAGCGGTATTAATTGCCATCCTAGGGGTCGTAAACCTCCTCTATGGAGCGTTCCTAGCGTTCATTCAAACCGACTTTAAAATGGTTTTGGCCTACTCCTCGATTTCTCACATGGGAATCGTATTAATCGGGTTAGCTGCCATGAACGAGGCAGGCGTGCAGGGAGCAATTTTCCAAGTGGTTTCACACGGATTAATCTCAGCGCTGTTGTTCTTCCTAGTGGGTGCCTTCTATGAGCGCACCGATACTTCACTCATGGAGAACCTTGGCGGAATGGCAAAGGGAATGCCAATTGCCTCCGGCTTCTTGCTGGCAGGTGCAATGGCTTCGCTTGGATTGCCGGGAATGTCCGGATTCGTCAGTGAATTTATGGCATTCTTAGGATTATTCGAAGAAATGCCTTGGATCGCTGCGGTCGGCTGCATCGGGATTATCATGACTGCCGTCTATTTATTACGTGCCGTACTCGGCATTACCTATGGTCAATCACACCGAGAGTTTACAGGAATCGTTGATTTAAGGGGCGTTGAATTCGTACCGGTTCTAGTCCTAATTGGCTTAATACTCTTAATTGGAGTAGTACCAAGCGTTCTAAGCTCACCGCTTCAAGCCACACTTGAAACGATTATGCTAGGGTTAGGAGGGTGATGAAGGATGAGTCTTGAGGAATTAACATCATACAATTGGGGCATCATGACACCAGAGTTCATCATCGTTGGTGTTGCAGCGCTTCTTACATTAATCGATTTATTTATGCCGAAAAAACAAGACCGCCGCATCCTTGGCTGGGTGGCAATTGCCGCGATTTTCGCCGCAATGGCTTCCCTTGCTGGGCTGGTAGGTGCAGCGCCTGAATCCATTTTAGACGACACGTTCCGTCTTGATTCTTTTGGAAAAGCATTCAAATTCCTGCTTCTTGCAGGTGCAGCGCTTGTACTCTTTTTAGCTGTCTCCTATAAGGCTGATGAGGGTCTGGAAGAGTACAAAGGAGAATTTTATTATCTATTCCTAACCGGATTACTCGGCGGAATGATTATGACTTCAAGCGGAGATTTAATCACATTATTTATTGGTCTTGAGTTGTTATCTATTTCTTCTTATATTTTAGCGGGTATTAAGAAGCGCAATTTGAAATCGAATGAGTCAGCGATGAAATACGTCATCAATGGTTCAATAGCCACCGCAATTACGATGTTCGGAATGAGTTATGTATACGGCTTAACGGGAACAACAAATTTAATCGCCATTGCTGGAGCACTTCAGGGCTTAGCAGACCCGCAGCATGCGTATTTGCTTGGACTGGCGTTCTTAATGATCTTCGTTGGATTGGCCTTTAAACTCGCGGCTGCTCCGTTCCATATGTGGGCACCAGATGTTTACCAAGGGGCACCAACGCCGGTTACAGCATTCCTAAGCGTTGTTTCAAAAACAGCAGGCTTTGTGATTGTGGCGCGGATCTTGATTTCTGTGTTTGGTGTAGCAGCTACAGAAGGTCCAGGCTCGATGCCAATTCTTTATAATATGCAGGACTATATTGCGGTCGTTGCAGGTGCTACAATGATTATCGGAAACGTGGTCGCACTAAGACAAAGCAATATTAAAAGAATGTTTGCCTACTCAAGTATTGCCCATGCGGGTTACGTTCTCGTGGCGTTCACGTCATTGAGTTCGAACTTCTTTTATACGGTATGGTTCTATTTATTAGCTTACTTATTTATGAACCTAGGGGCTTTTGCCATCATTCAGTTGGTGGAGGCGAAGACAGGTTCGACACGGATCGCTGATTTTGCAGGCTTGTATCGCCGCTCACCGGTTCTTGCGGTTGCAATGGGGATCTTGTTGGTTGCACTAGCAGGCTTCCCAGGAACAGCAGGCTTCATTGGAAAGATGAACATCTTTATTGGTGCCTTTATGGTCCAGGAGCCGCATTATGTATTGGCGTCCGTTATGATTGCCACAACAGTAGTGTCGTACATCTATTACTTCGGCATCATGACACAAATGTTCTTCCGCCCAGCAGCGGACGACAGCAAGTTTCCAAAGATTCCAGTTGGAATCGTGGTTGTTCTCATCGTCACCGTCGCAGCGTCGATACTGTTTGGAATTTTCCCAGACATTGCCGTCGACTTCGTGAACGAAAACTTCAACCAATTTGCAGACTTTTTACAATAGGGAGAATCACCGGCCGGCAACTTTGGGGGAAGGACCTGGCCATGGTCAAAACCATTGGGGCTAAATATAAAAGGAAGAGGCAGGGGCCTCTTCCTAACAAAAGTAACGGTCCTTCGAAGGGACCGTTACTTTTGTTTTGAAAAGGGAATTAGTCAATGTAGGGTGTATGGGTTTTCCAATCGCCTGGAAAACTGGTATTACCAAAGTGACCAAAACCCCAAAAAGTATGTGCCATAAGAAGTCTATAGTGACCGAAACATTAAAAATGTAGTAGTGATGGTTGCTATAAGAGCTCTATAGTGACCGAAACATTAAAAGTGTAGTAGTAATGGTCACTATAAGAGCTCTATAGTGACCGAAACATTAAAAATGTAGTAGTGAAGGTCGTTATAAGAGCTCTATAGTGACCGAAACATTAAAAATGTAGTAGTGAAGGTCGCTATAAGAACTCTATAGTGACCGAATCCCTATTTATCCATTGGTCAATTTCTTCATCAACAGAATGAAAAGTAACGGTCCTTCGAAGGGACCGTTACTTTTGTTTTATTGCAAAGGATCCGGGACTTGTCTCTTTTCCTGCAAATCATCCTTTGAATCACTATTCTTCATTTCATTTCCAAGCTTCTTCAGTTCGCCCCAATCCTGTGCCATCGAGCTATTGTTTGCTGCCGCTAAGGAACTCATGTCATCCATATCATTAGACATTCTATTCTTGACCAGAACTAATATTTTTCCTTCTTTAACAGAGTTCCCGTAGTATTCAGCCTCATCGTCAGGAATACCGATACCAATTAAGGCTCCTGTTAACCCGCCTAGACCTGCACCCGCTATGGCTCCAATTAAACTTGAAGCAATCGGGCCAGCGGCGATGATTGGGCCGGCTCCAGGGATTGCCAGAGCACCTACTCCTACAAGTAAACCTGTCAGGCCGCCAAGTGTACCACCTGCCAATGCACCTGTCGCAGCACTTTCTTCCGCTACCGTACCGGTCTGATCGGCAATATGATTCACATTTTTGAGATCTTGACCCACGACACAGATATCCTGCTTGTTGTATCCTTGTTTAACAAGATCCTCAATGGCTAAAATCGCTTCCTGTTCTGTTTCATAAACACCTACTACAGTCCTTTCAACCTTGTCCAATTTGAATTCCTCCCCTATTATTTGTTTCAAAAGATTCATAGTTTATCGGTGACTATCTTGATAATTTATCCTTTATTCTCCCAACTTCTTCTTTAACTTTACCTTTAGCTTGATCGACTTTACCTTCGTTTTCTGTTGAACGGTCATCCGTCAGTTTACCCCATTGCTCTTTTGCCTTCCCTTTAACGGTATCTACATATCCATTCATTTTATCTTTATTCATTTTGTTCAGCCTCCTTGTTTTATATTTACTGTAGTCTTCTTCTTACTTAGCGTTATTGGTTAGAACCATCACCAATACCGCTATCCTCAACTTTTTTCTCTACATCTTTCTTTGCTTGTTTTAATTCTTCTTCAACTTTATTGACTGCATCTTCGGCAGTTTTCTTCGTGTCTTTATCTACCGCGTCATTCAGTTGTCCATCACTGACCCCATTATCCTGGTCAACCCCATCACCGCAACCCGTTAATACTGCAAGCGTAAGAGAAACAGCCAATCCACCAACTAGTAAACTTTTCTTCATACTAACAGCTCCTTCGTCGTGTTTTGTTCTGCCCTTTTTATATTCCCATTTAGAAAAATCTGAAACTTTTTTTAGTGAAAAAATGACGCCATACCGTTTTCTTTCTATTAAATAGCTTTTTTAAAAAAATTTAAGTTGCTAGAAAATGAACATTTTTTGTTTAGCTTACTTACTTAAAGGGTAAAAGCATAGTAGACAAATTAAAGGAGGAAATAACAATGAATAAAACGTGGAAAAAGAAATTAATGATGACAGGTATGATTTTTGGATTAACACTTGGTGCGCTGACAGGCTGTGGAGACGGAGTGGATCAGGATAATGGAGTTAATGACGGAGAACATAAGGATGAGGTAGAGAACAAAAATCCTGAAACAAACTAATAGGAGCTTTCCTTCGTAAAAAGTAGAAAAGGAGATAGGTAGAATGAATCTAAACTCGATGATGACAGGATGGACTTCATACTTTTATCAGCTTCCCAACCTATTATTTGCCCTTTTAGTCTTATTGGTTGGCTGGCTGATTGCCAAAAGCATAGGAAAAAGTGTGGAAGCCCTTTTAAGAAAAACAAGATTTGACGATAAGTTGTTTGCAAACATAGGGACAAGGAAATATTCTTCTGAAGTTATTATTGGAAAAATTGTGTATTATATCTTACTGGTAGTAGTGTGGATTATCTTTTTTAATATGCTTAACTTAAGTCTTATTGCCACGCCGCTTGTACAAATGCTCACGATGATTACAGCAGCGATTCCAAACGTTTTAAAAGCTGCACTGATTTTACTTTTAGCCTGGGGTATTGCGTCGCTGCTTCGTATGCTATTTAAAAAGGGTGCAGCCCTGCTGCATTTAGAACGCCGATTCGTTCAATGGAAAATCGCCATCAGTCAAAGTGAAGCGGTAAATAAGGTTAACAGTATCGCAAATGCAATTTTCTATTTTGTCCTTCTACTATTCTTGCCTGGAGTATTAGGTGCCTTGCAGATCGAAGGAGTCTCAGAACCATTTGCTGATACGCTTTCAACCTTACTGGCCTTTATACCTAAGCTATTTGCCGCGGCCCTGATTGTGTTTGTCGGCTGGTTAATTGCGAAAATAGTCCGAGATATTTTAACAAACTTCTTAAGCAGTATTGGGACTGAAAAGCTTGGCCAGCGTTTAGGAATCGTAAAAACGACGGATACGACAAGTCTTTCCAGTATTATCGGAAACATCGCGTTTATTTTAATCTTAATCCCAACCATCATTACAGCCTTAGAAAAGCTTGAATTAAAGGGCATTTCGGATCCAGCTATTGCTATGCTTCAAGATGTTGTATCGGTGATCCCGAACATTGCTGTGGCTGTAATTCTGATTTTAATCGGGATATGGCTTGGAAAATGGGTGGAGAAAGTCGTTGCACAAATGCTGTGGCGATTAAAGGTTGATAGTGTCTTTACCCACATGGGTGTCGGCTCACTTAAGCCTGAGCAATCAACCTATACAATCTCTCAAATCATTGGATTGATAGCAAAAATTGTCGTCATTTTATTATTTACAGTCGAAGCATTACAAATTGTCCAATTGGAGTTCCTTGTTGTCCTAGGAACAGCTGTGATTTCGTACTTACCGATGTTGTTTGTTGCCCTTATTATCTTAGGGATTGGTTTATACTTAGGAAACTTAGTAGAACGTATACTGCAAAATATTCTTAAAAACAGCTATTCTAGAACGCTCGCGGCGGTTGCGAAATATGCCATTTTCTCGATTACCATCTTTATGGCACTAGACCAACTAGGTGTTGCGCACTCCATCGTCAATGCGGCATTTATTCTCCTGTTAGGCGGCCTGGCATTAGCGTTTGGACTTGCATTCGGCCTCGGAGGAAAAGACTTTGCTTCCAAATATCTGCGTAAACTAGACGATAAAATCGATAATAAAATAATAGAATAAGAGATTCGTTGAGGCTAAACGAACAGATAACAATCCGGATCTACATGATTTCGGATTGTTATTTTTATAGACTGTTTTCTTATTGATAGTTGTTAAAATCCTAAAACCGATTTTAACCTGGAAATAAGTATTTTAGCGCTTTAGAACTAAGTTTGCAGGCTCTTTTCTAATTGAATTTTTTTCAAAAAAGAAACAAGTCTTAAGAAAAGAGCCTTTTTATAAGAAGGGAGGAAGGCTTATCAATGACCATTGTAAATCTATTCTTGATTGCCCTTTTAATTGCACTCACGGGATTTTTTGTAGCAGTAGAATTTGCAATTGTGAAAGTACGTCCTTCAAGAATTGATCAATTGATCGCCGAAGGGAAAAAGGGTGGTGTTGCTGCTAAAAAAGTGGTAACTCACTTAGATGAATACTTATCGGCCTGCCAGCTTGGGATAACGGTTACGGCACTCGGCCTCGGGTGGCTGGGAGAACCCACCGTGGAAAAACTAATCCATCCCTTGTTTGCGGCATTAAATATCAATGAATCGATAACACATCTAATATCTTTTATTATTGCCTTTGCATCCGTTACATTTTTACATGTCGTAGTGGGTGAGTTAGCGCCGAAAACCGTTGCCATTCTTAAAGCCGAGGAGGTAGCACTTTTGTTCTCGGGACCCATTATCGGGTTTACGAAAGTGATGCGGCCATTTATTTGGGCGCTAAACGGCTCTGCCAGGGTGCTGGTTGGTTTGGCTGGCTTAAAGCCAGAATCCGAACATGAAGCAGCTCATTCTGAAGAAGAGCTTCGATTGCTTTTGGCGGAAAGCTTTGAGAAGGGGGAAATTAATCAAAATGAATTAACCTATGTCAACAATATTTTTGAATTTGATGAGAGGATCGCAAAGGAAATAATGGTCCCGAGGAATGAGATAAGCACGATTGGCATTCACGATACCATGGATGAGGTAATGGACAGAGTAAGTTCAGAAAATTATTCTCGATATCCGATTATTGAAGGTGATAAAGACAACATTATTGGCGTACTAAACGTCAAAGCAATACTAACGTCAAAAGTAATGGATAACGAAGTTGTGAGTCTAAAACCTTTCATTAAACCTGTAATGAAAGCCATTGAAACCATCCCGATCCATGACTTATTGGTGAGAATGCAAAGAGAACGCACTCAAATGGCTATCCTTGTTGATGAGTACGGTGGTACATCAGGATTAGTGACAGTGGAAGATATCATTGAGGAAATTGTGGGTGAAGTCAGAGATGAATTTGATGCCGATGAAGTGGCAGAGATTCAAAAGGTAAAGGAAAACCATTATTTATTGGATGGTAAAGTATTGATTGAGGAAGTTAACAGTTTACTCGGAACAAACATAACCGATGAAAGAATGGATACAATCGGCGGCTGGTTTCTAACACAAAACTTTGACGTTGATATTGGGACTGAAGCTAAATACGATGGATATCTGTTCAAGGTCCGTGAGGCTGTTGGTCACCATATTTTGTATCTAGAGGTTAAAAAAATTGCCAGCTAAGCAACATAAGAAGGCACACGTCATTTTATATAACGTGTGCCTTCTTATGTCTGGGTGAACGCTATATCATAATGAGTGGTGCTCACTAACCGGCGTATGCTGGGTATTCTTCAGTTTTTCCTCCATGATTTTAATGTCCTTTTTTAATAGCTTGGAAATGACGTTTTTATCTCCGAATATCAGGATCTGATCGCCTTCATGGATTTGTGTGTGATAGATATTTTTTCTAAGTTTTAATTCGCCTCTTAGGATAAACAATACAACAAACTCTAACTCGTCATAATCATGAATCACTTCACTGATTTGTTTTTGAAAGAGAGTGGATTCTTTATAGATATGAAGATTGAGCAGCAGATCCTGTTTTTCGGACATAAAGATATCTCTTATTGGCAGATCATCAAGTTCAATATTCTGTTTCATATCTTGCTTAAATAACTTTGATAACTTGGTTTGCACACTCTTCAGCTTTAAAAGAGCAAAGACAAGCAGAACACCGCCTGCCATATATAAAATTTCCTTCGTTCGAAGATCATCTGATAGTATCGTACTAATCGATGAAATGATAACTGCAAGGGAGAAGGCCCCAAAAAGGATTAAAAAAGTGGCTAGTTTCCTGCGAATCGGGTGACCTAAAATCAGCTCAGACTCCCCAGTTGTAAAACCTGTGCCTGTCATCAAGGAAATGACCTGAAACCATGAAACCTCCAATTTAAGGTCTGTTAGCCGAAAAAGAATCACAAAAATTTCGATGACCGTCGTAATGATGATGAAATAGATGAGTAGAAAGAATAGATTCATATTTTTCACCTCTTAATCAAAAAATGGGCTGGGGCCGCAATCTACCCCAACCTTTTAACGTTGACTCACTTTTACGTTAAATACCCGATATCCGTTGTTTTAAAACTTAAACTCTAAAGAAATTTAGATTACGAGTATTTCAAAAGTATTAAACAGAGAAAAAGAAGTTTTAGAAATGTGATTTGGTGGTACTACATAAGCAAGGGTTAGAAGTTAACCCGCATGATAGAGTCAAAGGTACGAATCTGACTGAAGACAAAAAAATCTAAAGGAGGACGTAGAAATGGCTAAAGATAACGAATCAATGAGCAGGGAAGAAGCCGGACGCAAGGGTGGAGAAGCAACCTCAAATAACCATGATAAGGAATTTTACCAAGAAATTGGCCGCAAAGGCGGAGAGGCTACTTCAGAAAACCACGATAAAGATTTCTATGAAGAAATTGGCCGTAAGGGTGGAGAGGCAACCGCCGAGAACCACGATAGAGAGTTCTATGAAGAGATTGGCCGTAAAGGCGGAGAGGCAACCGCCGAGAACCACGATAGAGAGTTCTATGAAGAGATTGGCCGCAAAGGCGGAGAGGCAACCTCAGAAAACCACGATAAAGAGTTCTATCAAGAAATTGGCCAAAAAGGTAGAGAATCGCGGAGTAAGCAGCGTGATAACGACTAAGCCATTTGAAATGGGAATGACCGATTACGGGAATCAAAAAGAAGCTTGTGCACAATTGTACAAGCTTCTTTTCTTGAAACGATTTAAAGGAGGCCTTGATATGAAACGAGTTCTATCAATGAAAGGACTTTTAACACTTTTAGGAATGGGAGTATCAGTTGCAAAGTGGTTAGCCTCTGAATCCAATAGAATGAAAGTGAAAAATATACTCGGAAAATTGAACATTACACCTTCACTCAATAAGAAATAAACAATGCCTAATAGGAAATCAAAAAGACGTGCATGCTCCGCATGTCTTTTTGTGAACCTGCTTTTTTTGCAAATCTATAAAAATGTGGGATTAGCTTCATTAAGGAAAGGGTATTTATTCATAAAGGGGTTTTGAAGATTGGAGGTGAGGAATATGCTGCAAACGAGGGCATTTCGATTGGGTTACGGTCTTTTGCTTATTTTTTTAATTATTTTTATCGCAATGAAAATTGATTTTATTTTCCGGCCTGTCTTTTTACTTGTCCAAACACTCTTTTTTCCCTTCTTGTGCGCTGGGGTGCTCTATTACTTATTTCGCCCACTAGTTAATTATCTTCAGTTAAAAAATATTCCAAGAACGCTATCTATCCTGTTGATCTATTTACTTTTCGGTCTCTTAATCTCATTAGTAATCTACCTTGGCGGACCACTTCTGAAAGAGCAAATGAAGGGTTTCGTTGATAGCACACCTCAACTTATTGAGGCCGTATCAGACAAATTAACGGATTTGGAACAGAGTAAATGGATCAATCATTTACAGGAAACTGACAGTGTTGATTTAGAAAAGGTCTCCGAAGCGATTACAAAGTCGGTTTCTTCAAGTCTCTCAACAATTGGAACCAATGTAATGAATATTATCGGGGTACTTGCAAGTATTGTCACGGTCTTTGCGACTGTTCCTTTTATTCTCTATTACATGTTAAAAGAAGGTGAAAAGGCCCCACAGCATATTCTTCGTTTTTTGCCAGCCAAGCAGCAGAAAAATGGACGAAAGATATTAGCAGATTTAGATGAAGCGCTCAGCTCTTATATCCAGGGTCAAATTCTTGTTAGTTTTTGTATCGGTGTCATGCTTTTTATCGGTTATTTGCTTATAGACCTTGACTACTCCCTTCTTCTCGCGATCTTTGCAATGTTTACGAATGTCATCCCGTTTATCGGTCCGATTCTAGCAATAATTCCTGGATTGATTATTGCGTCTATCGATTCACCGATGATGGTGGTAAAAGTCCTCATCGTTATGGTTGTCGTCCAACAGATTGAAGGACACATTATTTCACCTCAGGTGATGGGGAAAAAGTTAGAGATCCATCCGCTTACGATTATATCGCTGCTGCTTGCAGCAGGACGGATAGGAGGGGTTCTTGGGTTAATCATAGCGGTTCCTGTGTATGCAGTTATAAAGGTAATTGCCCATCACACCTATCGGTTATGGAAGCTGAGAAAAGAGAAATCAATAGAAGAAAAAATCATTAAGGGGGAAAACAACGATGAACCAAAGTCATACAATGATGCCATTTTTTAACTGGATGTGGATACAAAGTTTCAAGTTTATACATGAACGGGTAAATAAAAGGAAAGAAGTAAGGGAGGTAAAATAAATGCTGTCAAAAGAAGAACTGATTTATTTTGAGAAAAGATTATTACAAATGAAAGAAGAAACCACTCAAATAATTGAAGCCAATCAGCCTTTATCGTTCGAGGATGACGGAGAATTAACAAGCTATGATAATCATTTTGCAGATACAGCCACACAATTAGAAGAACGGGAAAAACAAAAAGTTTTGCTCCAAACAGCAAACAATCTCCTTGAAGAAGTAAATGAGGCATTGGAACGGATTAAAACAGGAACTTATGGTGTTTGTGTCGACACAGGAGAACCCATTTCCTTTGAAAGGCTTAAAGCCCTGCCGTATGCCAAACGAACGGTAGAAGCGCAAAAAGAGCACGAGACAGAGAAAACAGTTAGCCTCCCGGAGGATCAGTCATTTTTAACCCCGGAAGAAGATGTAAGAGGAGATAAGCGGATTCAGACCGTGGATGAACTGATAAGCATGCATGGAAACTCGTCGTCATAACGTAACAAAAAATGTCTTCTTTTCGGTGAAAGGAAGACATTTTTATGGTGCTGGTCATAAAAAAAAACGGCTGGGGTACTAGACCCCAACACCGCCTCTATTGTTGGATTTTCTCGTTATAAAATTGAACAGCATATTGTGCTCCTTCGCTCACCATATCGTTATCGGGGAAATCCTTTGGGTGTGGATTTCCGCCCTTTTCGATTGGAAGCTGTTCTGCTTTTTCAAATACAGTCGGTTTCACCTTGTGTTTCAAGTCTCGCAACATACTTTCGGCCTTAATGCGGTTAGGTTTGTTTGATAGCCATACTGCAGCTGATGCCCCAATTCCTACCGCCACTAGCGAGCTCATGCCAAATCCTCTTTTCATCATTAAAACCTCCTTAAAATTTGAACTTGTTTTGTAAATACCCGTTTCATTTCTTTATTAAACATTTTTTACGTTAGTTTTACCTTTTTTAGGGTAATCAACTGATAGGAGAGGAGGTAAGAGGTTTGGAGAGAAATATTAATTTTAAAAAATGGAAATGGGTTCAATTAAACAAGAAAGAGCAGCATGCGGTATGGGAACAGGAGACCATGCTATCAGACTGGCTGGCAGCTGTAGGTAAAAATAACAATAATTGCGTGAAAGTACATGGGTTGATCGATGGGGAAAGGGTCGTGAATGGGTCGCTTATCTATCGGCAAAATGTCGATGAGGAAGAAGACCATCATATTTTCCATTTCTATATAACGAGCCAAACATTATTTACGATTGATTTAGAGTTTACCTCTTTTAACCAACTGGATTCAGAAGTGATGCTGCGGCAGCTAAATAAAACGGAAAATGCCGTAGAAGGCTTTTTATTTTTGCTAGGGGAACTGGTGAATGACTTGCTGGTTGAGATTGACCAGTTTGAGGAGTCACTACATAAGCTGATGTGGGGTGTGAAAAAGAGGAATGAAATGCGGATTTTGGAACATGTCTTTACTCGGCGGCATGAATTGCTGGTTTGTAAAAATCTGCTGATTCCCATTCAGGAGCTGAAAATGGCGATAGAGGAAACGAATTTTCCAAACGTAAATAAGGAAGAAATATTTATTCGGACGTGCAAACGGATCGACCGGGCGATGGTTTTGCTGCAGGAGTATGAGCAGGAATTAGACTCGATTATTCATTTAGAAGAGGTTATATCCTCCCATCGTGGCAATGAAATTATGAAAACCTTAACGGTCCTGACGATTGTTTTCACCCCGATAATGGCGTTAGGGGCGCTGTGGGGAATGAATTTTAAACATATGCCTGAGCTGCAGTGGAAGTATGGCTATCTTATATCGATCATTTCTATCGTTTTGTCAACGGCTCTGCTCTATGGATACTTAAAAAAGAAGGGCTGGACAGGAGATCTTTTAAAAGGGAAAAAGAAAGGTTCATTTTTTAAATAAAGGTTTTTGTTGATTTTAGTTTTAAGAAACTAAATAGGCGGAGAAATTCCGCTTATTTGATAAAAAGTATTAAAAATATACTAAATAGCCGGAGAGATTCCGCCTATTGATAAAAAAAACATAAAAATGGGGGATTTTGCATAGCATAACCGGAAAATTTCCGCTTATATTCCACGAAATGAGCTCCATTTTTCAAATAACCGGAATATCTCCGCTTATACTTTCGCTGGTTACTTGAGCGCAAATCAACAGACTTAATTAACAAAGCCTAAAAAAAGGTTTGAGAAGCTTCGAACGGGGTATAACACTATCAAGGTTAGAAAGTGCTAACCTAATCCTGCTAGATTCGAAAGAGGGTGGTTGAAGTATGTGGTTGCGTTCGGTAAGACCAATAGGAATGAAAAACAGCAATCTGGAAAAATAAAAGGAGGAACCGCTTATGACTAAAAATTATGTTGATGACAAGGCAATGGAACGTAGAGATGAAAACGAAATGAAAGATAGAAACAAAAGTTACGAGATTAATGAAAAAAGACGAACAGGATATATCGATGGTGAAGACCCTTCAATGAGGCAAGAGTTCCCTGGCGAGGAGATAGTAGAAGATTTACGAGAGCTTTCACGTCAGGATGAACATAAAGAAGACGACCCAACATTTTTAAGCGGTGAAAATGTCAAACATGAGAAAGACAGGCAAAGGTATGGGGATAGTATTTCTAAGACAGCCGATAAAGAATTTCAACAAAAGAAGGGATAAACCCCCTCGGAGTCGCAGAATAAAAGTAACCATTAAAATAGTAATGGATACTTAATCCACCATACACAACCTTTACTATATATATGAGGCTTGCACAAATGGGTGCAAGCCTCTTACTGTATGTGACAAACTCACTAGGAGTTTATCACTATTCGTAACTCTTCCTAATTTTGGTATAATGCAAGAAAAATATTTTTTAAAAAAATAGGTTTAGCTTTCTATCATAGAGGGTATGTAAACAGTAAATATTTCAGAGGTGATAATGGAATGAAAATAAATATCGAAAAACATCAGGATGAGCAGGAAATATACGTGTCGGTGTCTGGAGAAATCGATGCATATACGGCACCGAAACTTCGTGAGGAGCTATTGCCGTTTTCGGAAGGAAAGGGTAAAAGCATTACGGTCAATCTGAAGGATGTTTCCTATATGGATAGCACGGGATTAGGCGTGTTTGTCGGATTGTTCAAGCAGCTGGTCAAAAATGAAGGAGAACTAAAACTGGTAGAGTTATCAGATCGGTTAATAAGGCTTTTTGAACTAACAGGATTGAGCAAAATTATGAATATTTCAGAGGTAAGGGGACGATGACACACGTGATGGATTATATTGAAATGAAGATTCCGGCGAAACCGGAATATGTTGGTGTGATCAGGTTAACAATTTCTGGAATTGCCAGTAACATGGGGTATACATACGAAGAAATTGAGGATATAAAAATTGCAGTAAGTGAAGCGTGCACAAACGCGGTACAGCATGCCTATCCGGAAGATGAAGGCGGCGAGGTCATTGTCGGCTTCGGTATTTACAAGGATAAGTTAGAAACGATGGTAGCGGACAGCGGTAAGAGTTTTAATTTTTTACAGACAAAAAACGAACTTGGCCCTTATACGGAATCTAGTACGGTCGATCAACTTTCAGAGGGAGGGTTAGGTCTCTATCTAATCGAAACACTCATGGACGAAGTCCGTGTATCGAATACTTCCGGAGTGAGCGTCTTCATGGTGAAGTATCTAGGCGGGGAGCGTGAAAACCATGACAAAACCACCTCAGGACATGAAACGAACTAAGGAAGAAGTCTATGCGTTAATCCTGGATTTTCAGGAGAACCAGAGCGAGACCGCCCAAACTCTCTTAGTGGAACAGTACACCAATCTGATTGGGAGCATTGCGAGAAAATATTCAAAAGGCCGGAATTTGCATGAAGATATTGTGCAGGTAGGGATGATTGGGTTGTTATCCAGCATTAGACGGTTTGACCCTAGTACCGGGAATCCTTTTGAAGCCTATTTAATTCCGATGGTTATTGGTGAAATAAAACGTTTTTTAAGGGACAAGACGTGGGATGTTCATGTGCCGAGACGGATTAAAGAAACATGGCCTAAATTGAATGCAGCGGTGGATGAGCTGACCAACCTCTACCAACGCTCACCAAAAATCCACGAGATTGCGGATCATATAGGAATTTCTGAAGAGGAAGTACTAGAAACCATGGAATTAGGTAAAGGGTATCAAACAGCCTCTGTGGACCAAACGATTGAAACCGGTGCGGACGGCAGCGGGGTTACACCGTTGGACGTGATTGGATCAGAAGATAAAGGATATGAAAGAGTCGACCAGCAGCTGCTAGTAGAGAGCGCCCTTCATGTGTTGAACGAAAGGGAGAGGCAAATTATTCAGTGGACATTTATCGAAAACAAAAGTCAACGCGAAGTAGGAGAGTTGTTAGGAATTTCGCAAATGCATGTCTCACGTACGCAAAAAAAGGCGATTGAGAAATTGCGGAAGGTACTTGCCCGTAATACCTATCAGGACAGATTAAACTAGATGGTGCCTGTCACCTAAGAAGCAAAGGGGGGAAACCCAAATGCCAATGAAGATTGTCGTTGTAGATGATAATAAAACAAACCTAATAATTGTCGAGAAAATCCTGAGGAAAGCTGGCTATAATAGGTTGCTTATGCTGTCATCTGCAGCGGAGTTATATCAGTATTTGCAGCTTGATACACCTAATCCCTGCGAAGTGCCCGTAGACCTGATATTAATGGATTTGATGATGCCGGAAATAGATGGCATTGAAGCCTGCCGGACCGTATTGGCCACTGAGCGTTTTTCTGACCTGCCGATTATTTTTGTGACGGCAATGGGCGATTCCAACAAAATGGCCGAGGCGATGGACGCGGGAGCCCTTGATTATGTGATGAAACCAATTAATAAAGTCGAACTCCTGGCCCGAATCCGTTCCGTACTAAGGTTAAAGCAAGAAAAAGACTTGCGGAAGGAACGGGACAGACGGATAGAATATGAACTTGACATAGCCAGGCAGGTGCAAAGAAGCATGCTCAGCAGTCCTATTCAGGAAAAGGACGTTAACATATCGGCCGTGTATAGGCCCACCTTTGAACTGGCCGGTGATTTCTATGCCTGGTATCAGATTAGCCCGAATCGATATGGAGTCATCCTGCTCGATATGATGGGCCATGGGATATCTTCTTCTCTTGTAGGGATGTACATATATTCCGCGTTAAAGGATACGATTACTGGAATCGCTGATCCGGAAAAGGTCATGAAGGAACTGAACCGGCGGATGATTCAGCTCCATACCCCTGATAGTTTAATGAACTATTATTTTACAGCGATTTACTTTGTCCTCGACACCGAAAAACAAACAATAGAATTCGTCAATGCTGGTCATCCTGCGGGGATTGCGATTGTGGATCAGGAAGTGAAACTTTTAACAGAAGGTTCCTGCGCACTCGGGTTTTTTGAGGAAATTGAAGTGACCAAAGGGGTCATTCCTTACCAGGAATCTGCCCGTATTTTGCTATTTACGGATGGGTTATCGGAATGGATGGAGGAGAAATATGAGGACGCAACGGAAAAGCTGATCGGCTCCTTACAAGGTGAGGGCATTGTGGATCCTGCCGCGTTACTACATCAACTTCAGCCAGGCTGGGAGCTCGTTAATCCTCCAAAAGATGATATGTGTCTGGTTTTAATTTCTACCAATTAGGCTCTTTTCTTAAACTTTATTGTTTTTTGGAAAAAATTTTATAATATTGCTAAGTTTACGCAGAAAACAAAAAAAGTTTCATAAGAAAAGAGCCAGCAAACTAAATTCTAAGCGCAAAATAACTATTTCCACGTTATGCTGGGCTTGCTTTAGGACTTTAACAACAACCGTTACGAAAACACCTACCCATTAAAAAGGGTGTCAGCACTGTGGCTGACACCCAATTTTGTGAGGATTACTTCGCTAGATAGGCTTCAAACATCCATCTATGCTTTTCCAATGAGGTGCGAATGTGAACGAGCAGGTCTTCAGTAGGCTGATCCTCATTTTCCTCGGCAAGTGCGATGCCTTCTGTCAATTCACCGCAAATCATGTCAAAATCATCCGCCAGCGATTGGACCATTTGCTGCGCATCTTCATCACCTGTTGCTTCCTTTAGAGTGGTAAGTTCAAGGGTCTCTTTGAGTGTAGCCACCGGCATAGCCCGTTGCGCCAGCATTCTTTCCGCAATGGTATCCAGATGTAAGGCAGCTTCATTGTAAAGCTCCTCAAATTTAACGTGCAGCGTGAAAAAGTTTTCTCCCTTTACATACCAATGGAAATGATGGAGCTTCATATGAAGAACAGCAAAGTTCGCCACCTGCTTGTTAAGAGCCTCAGTTAAGGATTTGTTTTTTGATTTCGTTTTTGTCGCAGTTGCCATATTATTACCTCCTGTATTTTTGTAGTGTACCTGTTATATACCCGGAATTGTGTTGTTTGAAACTACTAAATTTTTGTAGGGAAGGAATTTTGTTGGATATGCGAGAGTGAATTTCGGTTATGCGAGAGTATATTCGGTTATGCGAGAGTATATTCGGTTATGCGAGAGTATATTCGGTTATGCGAGAGTAAATTGAGTTATGCAAGAGTAAATTGAGGTTATGCGAGAGTAAACCGCGTTATCCGAGAGTATTTTCTGCAAGAAGGTTGGGACAAATTTCCCATTGGGTGAGATTGCTAGAAACGATATGATAGAATCAACTAATTTTTTACAAAGGGGGAGCAAAGAATGAAGGGATTACAATTCAACATCCACACGAAAATTATTGCCGGCTATATATTCATTTTGGTTTGCTTGGTGGTCTCCCTGTTGATCGTCATGGATAGGATGTCGGCGATGCAGAAAGAGGTCGATTATATATCGCAGCATGATATCGAGGTTCACAATCTGGCAAATCAGATTCAAAAAAATGTAGTAGATATGGAAACGGGCATGAGAGGTTATGTGATAACGGGCAATGAGGAGTACCTTGAGCCCTACAATATAGCCAGCCGGAACTGGCTCGATAACTTCAACAAACTTCACTCCCTGCTTGCCTCAAACGGGACGCAGCAGCGCAATTTAGAAGAAATAAAACCACTGATTATCAACTACATCACCAGTTCAGCAGAATATGTGGTCAATCAGAAAAAGATAAATAACCAAAGAGCTTTAGATGAGTACTTTCAGAATAACAACGGCAAAAAGAAGACAGATGAACTCCGGAATCATTTTGGTTCCTTCCTTGAAAATCAAAAGAACCTGACAAATAGGCGTGTTGAGCAGTTGACTCAGAATAATAATAATCTAAAAATAACCTTGTATGGCATTATCATGATGGTTACCGTGATTACGATTGCTACGGCGGTATTTTTGTCTAATTCCATTGTCAAAACGATTAAAGAGGTGGTCACGACGATTCGAAGTGTGACGGATGCGAGAGAGACAGAGGTAGACCTTTCCACAAGAATCGAGGTCAGTACACATGATGAAACCCGCGAACTCGCGGAGGCGATGAACGATCTTCTCAGCAATCTTGAGAAACAGAATTGGATTCAGAAAAGCGTAGCGGAGATCTCGACCATGTACCAGGGAATGACGGACCTGACAGACTTGACGCATGCGTTTATCACCAAGCTTACTCCTCTGCTTGGTGGAGTCTACGGTGTTGTCTACCTGCGCAGGAATCAAGGCAGCGAAGTTCGTTACGTAAAAGAGGCAGGTTATGCCATTACAGGGGAAGAAGGGGCTGCGGCGAGTTTCCGGTTAGGAGAAGGGTTAATCGGTCAGGCTGCAATGGATAAAAGAATCTTCCTGATTGATAAGCTGCCAGAAGAACATTATAAAGTTGCATCGGGGTTAGGTGAATCTTCACCGCGAAATCTTCTGGTTGCGCCAATTTTAGTGGATGGCAGGGTAGAAGCGGTGGTGGAGTTCGCTTCGTTCCAGCCGTTTAAGTCTCAGCATCTTACCTTATTGGATCTGCTTCAGGATAAGTTCGGTTCTGCAATCACCAATGTGGCCGGAAGGATGGAAGTAGAAAGGCTGCTCGGGGAATCTCAGGTGATGACCGAAGAACTTCAGGCGCAGTCTGAGGAACTGCAAGCACAATCGGAAGAGCTGCAAATGCAGCAGGAACAGCTGCGGATTACCAATGAATATTTAGAAGAACAAAAGCAATTCGCAGAACAACGTGCGTTTGATCTGAAGAAAGCAAAGGATGAACTGGAGGACTATTCAAGGAAACTCCAGGCGAGTTCGCAGTATAAAACCGATTTTCTCGCGAATATGTCACATGAGCTGCGCACGCCATTAAACAGTATTCTGATTCTTTCGCAAATGCTGATGGAAAATGACGGCGACATGGATAGTGAAGAAGTGAAAGACTCTGCCAGGGTCGTCTACACGGCTGGAAGTGATCTACTGCGGCTGATTGATGACATCCTTGATTTATCAAAGATTGAAGCAGGTAAAATTGAAATCTTAACCGATGAAGTCAACGTAACGGAAATTCCACAAATGATGAAAAGCATGTTCAAACCGGTTGCGGTGAAAAAGAAACTAACCTTTGAGGTGCATACAGCTTCGAATGTACCTGCTGTGATTACAACAGACGGGCAGCGCCTGCAGCAAATTTGGAAGAATCTATTGTCCAATGCCTTTAAGTTTACGGAACAAGGTTCTGTCACAGTTAGAATCGAAACTGCAGATCCAGACTATGTTCAGGAATTATTGCCTGGTCTGGATGAGGAGGAATTGGTGCTGTCCATTTCTGTGAGTGATACAGGAATCGGAATCGCTCCGGAAAAACAGGAAATTATCTTCAATGCCTTTCAACAGGTGGATGGTACGACCAACCGGCAATATGGCGGAACCGGTTTAGGGTTATCGATATGCCGAGAATTTACCCGTTTGCTTGGCGGCGCGATTACGGTGCAAAGCGAGCCGGAAAAAGGAAGTACATTTACTCTGTATATCCCTTGCAGCCTGGAACCCGCAGAATATCCTCTTCAGCTTGAGCAGCTGGCGATGAATGAGGCAGCTGTGAGTGTCCGCGAGGTTGTTGAGGACCAGCAGAAGGATAGCGATGAAACAGCTGCGGCTGAAGTAGTGGAAGCTACGGATGACCAGTTATTTAAAGGGAAGAAAGTGCTGTTAGTAGAAGATGACCAACGGAATGTATTCGCATTGGTAACTGCGATGGAGAAAAAAGGTGTAAAGGTTCAAGTGGCCGAGAACGGTAAAGCGGCGATTGAATTTTTGCAGGAGCACGGAGACTTTGACCTCGTTTTCATGGATATCATGATGCCGGTGATGGGCGGCTATGAAGCGATGAAGACGATCCGGCAGGACTTGGCTATGGATAGACTGCCGATTATCGCGCTGACCGCCAAGGCAATGAAAGGCGAACGTGACAAGTGTATGGAGGCAGGCGCTTCGGATTATATTATGAAACCATTAAATATCAATCAGTTATTCTCGTTAATGCGTGTGTGGCTGACCGAGCAGGTGAATGCAGAGTGAACGAAACAATCCAGGAAATTGTAACAGACATCAATTTGCCAGAGCCAAACGAGCTTCAGGAAATAGAAATCAAATTGCTGCTGGAAGGATTGTATCAAATGTATGGATATGACTTCCGCAGCTACGTAAGGGGTTCGATTGGCAGAAGGATCCTAAATCGAATGAAGGCGGAGAGACTTCCGACCATTACGGCTTTGTTGGAAAAAGTGCTTCACGAACCAGGCGTGTTGGAGCGTCTCTTGAATGACTTTTCCATCCGGATGACGGAAATGTACCGAGATCCCAGCTTTTTTGCCGCCTTTCGTAACGAAGTGGTGCCGCTGCTTCGGGAGCTTCCGGAAATCCGGATATGGCATGCAGGCTGCGCCACGGGGGAGGAGGTATACTCCATGGCGATCCTGATGCAGGAGGAGGGTCTAAGCAAAAAAACAAAAATCTACGCAACAGATATGAATGAAAAAGCCCTGGCTGCTGCGCATAAAGGAGCTTTTCCGCTAAAGAAGATGCAGCAATATACGAAGAATTATTTGAAGGCGGGCGGGAAAATGGCGTTCTCCGAGTATTATACGACGGACCATCAGTTTGCTTATTTTTCACCCAGCTTGAACGAGAACCTTACGTTTGCCCAGCACAATTTGGTAAGTGACAGCTCGTTTAATGAATTCCATGTGATTTTATGCCGCAATGTCATGATCTATTTTGATAACACCCTGCAGCAGCAAGTTCATGGTCTGTTCTATGACAGCCTGGCTGCTGGCGGATTCATTGGACTTGGAAGTAAAGAATCCATTCTTGGGCTGCCAAAGGGTATGAAATATATAGAATTTAATTCATGTGAGAAGATCTATCGGAAAAAAGCAGATGCCTGAGCAGAGTCAGGCATCTTTTTTATGTTTGATAGGGTTGTTTGAAGGGTATTTCTTTTAAAAAGACTGTGAGGGAAACAGGATGAAAATAAGAATCGAGATTTTCTTTGTCATAATCATGCTTTTTTTCTGCTGGGTGGTTCTTTTTACAAGATTCCCTTTTTTATGGAAGGCAATAGGTATAAGTTTGTATGCGGGTATCATTTTATACAGTGTAGCAGAGCTATGGCTGCAAAATCGACCAGTACCGAACACACTTTTATGGACATGCCTTTTAATTTTCGTACCCGTTTTAGGCTATATTTTCTATATCTATTCAGGACAATTGCTCTTTAAAGGGGAACTTTTTAAAAGCAAGCGGGCAAGCGACCGCGAGCTGTTCGAGGCGCTCGGTAAAAACAAAACGCCTGTTGAGATGCCGTCCATTCTTAATGACCACCAACGAAGTTTTGTCAGCTATCTCGAACGGGTGACCTTAACCAATCAAAGCCAAAATACGAGGACCAAAATTTTAAAAAATGGAGAAGCAACCTTTCAGGAGGTAAAGCAGCGGTTGAAGGAAGCGAAGGACTTTATTCATTTAGAGTACTATATCTTTCGCTATGATCGGCTCGGGCAGGAGTTGATGGATATCTTGACAGATAAAGTAAAGGAAGGAGTAGAGGTTAGGCTAATTTATGATGGGTTTGGAAGTTTCGCCCTTTCTGAACACGATAGAAGGAAGATGGCAGAATCCGGGATTAAAATTCACCCTTTTCTGCCGCTGAGATCCGGATGGTTTACGCAAAAGTTTAATTTCCGCAATCATCGGAAAATTATTGTCATTGATGGGGAAATTGGATTTGTGGGTGGATTGAATGTGGGCGTGGAATACCTTGGTGAGGATGACAGGTTTGGGTTTTGGTGTGATACGCATGTTTTTCTGGAAGGAGAAGCCGTCCAGACACTGCATGCTGTTTTTTTATTAGATTGGAAATATGTCTGCGGCGAAACGTTGTTTGAAGACCCCCGCTATCTACAGCCGGTGCCGTTAGAGGGGGATGGTCTTGTTCACGTTGTCGCTGCTGGACCAGAAACTCGGGACATGGGTGACCATTTTTATTCGATGATTAGCTGTGCCACAGAATCCATTTGGATTGCAACACCGTACTTTATTCCGAATCAGGCCATAATGACGGCACTGCGGGTGGCGGCGAAAAAGGGCATTCAAGTTCGGCTGATGGTGCCTGAGAGTAACGACGGTTTCCTGACCCAATATGCCTCACAATCCTATTTTCCTGAACTTCTTCGTGCGGGAATTGAACTTTACACCTACCAAAAAGGCTTTTTACATAAAAAAGTAATCATTGTCGATGGTGACATGGCCTCGATCGGAACTGCGAATCTGGATCTGCGCAGTTTTCATTTAAATTTTGAGGTTAATTTGTTTCTAACAGCCACCGAAAGTATCGACGACCTTGTAAGTCATTTTGAAGAGGACCTGAAAGAATGCAGGCGGGTAAGGCCGGTTGCATTTTACAAAAGAGGTTTAGGCGTTAAATGGAAAGAATCCTTTGCCCGGCTGTTTTCGGGTGTGCTTTAATGAGAGGCATCTGTCTTTTGGCAGATGCCTTTTTTGAGCGTGAATGAAATGGAGTTTCCTGTCTGAAGTGACCGAAGTCGAGTATGAAAAGGGGTTTGGGTAAATGCAGGGGTGCTGGAGCGACCGAAGCCAAAGATGAAAAGGTGTTTGGGTCAATGCAGAGGTGCTGGAGTGACGAGTATGAAAAGGTGTTTGGGTAAATGCAGGGTTGCTGGAGTACTGTCGAAACGGTGGAGAACAAACAAGGAGGCCAGTAATTTTTCGAAATACAATAAAAAAGAAGACGCCGACACGCGGCAATCTTCTTTTCTTTCTACAATTATGCATTCTTTCTAATCATTCTCAATACAACACTCACAATTAGCACAACAACGATAGCTCCAAGGAGTGCCGGTAAAATGTAAAAGCCTCCAATGACAGGTCCCCAGCCGCCAAGAGCAGAACCAATCCAAGCCCCGATAAACCCTGCAATGATATTTCCAATTACTCCGCCTGGAACATCACGCCCCAGAATCAAACCAGCCAACCACCCGATAACTCCTCCAATAATTAATGACCAAATAAATCCCATGAAAATTCTCTCCTTTCTATTTTTCAGTTGTTATGGTTAGTAAATACCCGGTCATTTCATCAGCTAAACCTAATAATGAAAAAACCTATCACGATTTTGTTCCGGACGTCCTTTTAAGCGGTTCTCCTGGTTGCTCACAAGCGTTCCCAGATGACGCTGGCAAACCTTTAATTCGTAAGAGAATTGAAAGAATCCTTCCCGGTCCCGCTCATCCAGACACTGATCAATTTTTCTCTTTAACAAACTGATTTTCGTAAGTAACTCTGCCTTTTTCTTCATCTTATCCCTCCCACTAATCCTTTTTAAACTAACTAAAGGGTAAATACCCCGATATCTGTTCCATTAAACTTTTTTAAAAAATAGGTTTGGGTGATTAATAGAGCGGATATATAACAAGTACAAGCTGACACATCAGCTGACTAACACTTGCGAGGAGGAATGGAAATGGAAAATGTAAAAATTGTAGAAAATGGAGTCCAGGCTAAACAGGAAATCGCTCAATTCATGATGGAGGGATTCACAAAAGACGAAATTTATTTATTTGCGCATGACTCAAACCGTTCTGAACATCTGACAGACGCACTGGAAATTAGCGAGATTGGTGTGGGGGAGCAGGGGGTCTTTGAATCGATTGCCAATGTATTTCGTTCTAGGGGCGATGAATTGCGTTCGAAGCTAGAGTCACTTGGGTTATCAGAAGCGGCAGCAGAGCGTTGTGAAGAAAAAATGGACCAGGGAAAAGTCATCGTAGTGGCATCCCAATCTGCATAATCTAAATAAAAATGAGGTGAATATTCATGAAAAAGTCAAATCAAAGTATTGAGAAATTAACAGGTACACGAAAACGAGCCAGACATCATAATAGCAACAGCCACTCACTCATGGACTATTTTAAAAAACCTATTATCCATAGGGAGATACATGGAGATCGAGTTTACGTTCCGTTAAGAATCAGCAGGATTTGGAATGGAATCTAAATTTCATATAATTACTTATTAACTGCCTAAATACTGATTGGTTCACACATAACCAGTGTTTAGGCAGTTAATGCGTTAAAAAATTTGTCCAAATAAAAACGAAACCTTTCGCGCTTTCATCCGTCAATATGATATGCACCATCATATGCATCAATCATATGCAAAATCGAGTGCATAAAGGCTGTTTTCTGTATAAATGGTGACAGGCACCGAAGTATGTTATAGTGCTCTAAAGGAGGAGTATTATGGAGGATTTTGGACAAATTGCGCTGTTAAGTATTTTTTCGCATCTGGTGTTTATTGCGCTGGCATGGTGGGCGCTGCAGTCGATTCGTTTAGATAAGCTGCTGAAGCCGAATCATGTTTTCCAAGCGCGATTGCTTTATATATTATTGGCCATTTTCCTTGGATCGTCGGTTAGTAACTTTTTCCTAGATTATCTTCAATGGTCAAGGCAGCTGCCTTTGATTTTACAATACATACACAACTGGTAAAAATTTAGGTCTTCGTACATGTATCTTTTTTAGGGAAAATTGAGTACAATTCTCTTTGTGTGAAAAAAAGTGCAAACTGCAATAAAAAGCTCACAGCTTAGAATTATAGATAGAAATGACTTAAGCAAATCATGATGACTTCAACGAGATTGACGAATGTAAAAACTAGAGCCTGTCTCATACAGGATTTCATCCATCAGTATGATATGCATAAAGGCAGTTTTTTGCATAAATGGTGACAGGCACCAACATCAAAAAGTTTGTCAAAAAGTGACGAGATTTCCCAAGTATGCTATCTCTCTCCTTGGTAACAATGGTAGTAAGGGGGAGAGTAGAGATGAAGAGAAAGACAAAGATACTTTTTAGTATAAGCATGTTGATGATAGTTGGTTTGATTGCGATCGTTGGCAGTCGATGGACTGCGGCGGGCGGCGATGTTGATTTGCTGAAAATCGCCAGTGTTTTTCAAACAGAAGATATTATGCTCGAGGAATGGACGTTTTATGCAAGGGAGCATTTGGTTGACCTGACTACAGAGAAAGAAGTGCAGGAATATGTTAAGGAGCTTCAGCAAAAGTTTCCTGGGTGGAATTGGTCGACAAGTGAGACCAGCGACAAATGGAAAGTAACTGCAGTATCTCCGACTTCTAAACACCACACAGAAATGCTTCAAATTATGGCAACCCACACAAAACAACCTGTAAATGCGTATATAGTATATAGGGTCAGCGGTAACGAGTGGAACAAGGAGATGGAGTCCTTTTTCACAAAGGAACCACTTAAAAGTAGGCTCTCCGACATATTTCGAGGAAATCCAACAGTTTTCTCTGGTATGAAGGGTAGCATCAGTGATAAGATTGATATGGCTTTACCGACTGTTGCAAATGAATTATTGAAAAGTTTTGAGGCAAAAGAAATCGAAGCGTTAAAAGAGGAAACATTCATGTCTGTATCGGCGAATTCGCCGCTCTTTTCAGACTCCATAGCGCGGGACATGAATTTACAAATTGGGATACGCTCCGAAGGATTGGGCGCAAAGACTACCATTGTAGTTGGCACACCAATCATTACGATTGAATATTAATATAGAGAAAATGGACGCGGAGGGGAATACTCTTGGAAAAGATCATCGTCCGCGGCGGAAAAAGGCTATATGGAACCGTTAAAGTAGAAGGTGCAAAAAATGCGGTCCTGCCTGTACTCGCTGCCACATTATTAGCAAGTGACGGAAAAAGTGTAATTCGTGATGTACCTACACTCTCCGATGTATACACAATTAATGAAGTATTGCGCAACTTGAATGCAGAAGTTGCCTTTGACAATAATACAGTTGTCGTTGATGCATCTAGAGTGTTGAAAGAGGAAGCGCCTTTCGAATATGTTCGTAAGATGCGTGCATCTGTCCTTGTGATGGGTTCACTACTCGCGCGCAATGGCCGTGCTCGTGTAGCTCTGCCAGGAGGATGTGCGATTGGTTCTAGACCGATTGACCAGCACCTTAAGGGTTTCGAAGCCATGGGTGCAAAAGTTAAGGTGGGTAATGGATTTATTGAAGCGGAGGTTGAAGGCCGCTTAAAGGGTGCAAAGATTTATTTGGATTTCCCAAGTGTTGGTGCTACTGAAAATATTATGATGGCAGCAACGCTTGCAAAAGGAACAACGGTTATTGAAAACGTAGCAAAGGAACCAGAAATTGTTGACCTTGCTAACTTCTTGAATAAAATGGGAGCAAATGTCCGAGGCGCAGGCACGGGCACACTTCGTATTGAAGGTGTCGATGTATTGTTTGGTGCTGAGCATCATATCATTCCTGACCGTATTGAAGCAGGAACCTTTATGGTTGCTGGTGCGATTACGGGCGGAAATGTATTGGTACAAGGTGCAGTTCCTGAACATTTATCTTCCTTGATTGCAAAAATGGAAGAGATGGGCATTACGATTATTGAGGAAGGTGACGGCGTCCGGGTCATCGGTCCTGAAAAGCTGAAGGCTGTTGATATTAAAACAATGCCTCACCCAGGATTCCCAACGGATATGCAATCACAAATGATGGCTCTCTTACTTCGTGCAGAAGGCACATCGATGATTACGGAAACGGTTTTTGAAAACCGCTTCATGCATGTGGAAGAATTCCGCAGGATGAATGCCGATATTAAAATCGAAGGACGTTCCGTGATCTTAAACGGACCTTCTAACCTGCAAGGTGCCGAAGTAACGTCTACAGACCTTCGTGCAGCAGCTGCGCTTATTTTAACAGGGCTGGTTTCTGAAGGTAATACACGCGTAACGGAATTAAAGCATTTAGACCGTGGTTATGTGAACTTCCATGGAAAATTAGCTGCTTTAGGAGCGGATATTGAACGTGTGAAAGAAGCTGAGGAAGTTTTCACAGAAGTTGATACGTTCATTACGGATTTAAACGCATAAAATTATGAGCCGAAGAGGGTACCCTAATGGGAGACATTCTTCGGTTTTTTACTTTATTTTATTATATTTTCCGAAAATTCAGTATTACTTTTTTAGTCATAAATGCTTGTCCGCCTCCATATGATGGAATGAGAAGCAGCCCAAGAAAAGGGTGCGCAAAATTTCATAATTGGAGGCTCCTACATGAAAAAATTCAAACCACTCGTCCTACTAACGTCATTTTTATTTGTCCTCACCTTACTCATTCCAGCTATTTTGGTATTGCCTTTCGGGGATGGGAAAGTCAGCGGCAAATTAGGTGAAGACCTATCCAACAAGGCCCCAAATTCCGAAAGTGCAAATCATTCCGCAGATTCCGCGGTCGAAGTGGCAGTGTACCGCTCCTCCATCGGACAAATCGATAACGTTCCACTAGAAGAATATCTCGTCGGGGTTGTAGCAGCCGAAATGCCGGTTGAATTCAAAGAGGAGGCCCTAAAGGCACAAGCCCTGACAGCGAGAACGTATATTGTAAAAAAAATGCTTAGCAAAGACAATATCGGCGTTCCCGAAGGCGCACAGGTAACAGACACGCAGCTCCACCAGGTCTACTTGAGCGAAGCACAAATGAGAAACAACTGGGGAATGGAGTTTGAATCCAACTATGCGAAGATCCTTTCAGCGGTTCGGGCAACGAGCGGGCAAATTTTGACGTATGATGGCCAGGCGATTGACGCTTCTTTCTTTTCCACCTCTAATGGGTACACGGAAAATTCAGAGGACTACTGGTCCAATGAAATGCCGTACCTGCGCAGTGTATCAAGTCCTTGGGATAAAAATTCCCCGAAATTTAATTCTGTAAAAGAAGTGAGTGTCAAACAATTTGAATCGGCCCTCGGCGTGAAAGTGGGTGCGAGCGGGACCATTGGAAAAATTGTCGAACGTACCACTGGGAAACGGGTCGCGAAGGTCGATTTTAATGGCAAGGTTCTAAGTGGCAAGGAAATTCGAGAAAAATTGGATCTACGGTCGTCTGACTTTGATTGGGAGCGCAAAGGCAACAGTATTGTCATCACTACCCGAGGCTTCGGACACGGCGTCGGCATGAGCCAATACGGCGCAAACGGCATGGCCGCTGATGGCAAGGACTATCAGGAGATCGTGAAGCACTATTATCAGGGTGTGGAAGTGACGTCAGCAGATAGTATGATGGCAATGATTACGGCGCAGAAATAGTTTTTTTGGGAGCCAGACCTTTTGGGGGTCTGGCTTTTACAGTGTCGGGGTTAGGGTGGTGGTTGCTGCTAAGAATTTGTTAGGCAGGTAAATAAAGGGTATTGGCAGATAAAACAGAATTTTGGCAGATAAGAGCTCCGAAATGGCAGGTGAGGAGAACTAGTTGGCAGGTAAGCGAATTTTGTTATAAAAAAGGTAATTAAAAAAGCCATCTGGTGCCAAGGGACATGCAATATTCAAGTATAATATCCATATATAGGAAATAATGATACCTGAGCCAGGCTGCACCCTGGCTTTTTCAGCATGCAGTGCGGTGTTTGGAATTTGTTAGGCAGGTAACCAAAGGGTATTGGCAGATAAAATAGAATTTTGGCAGGTAAGAGCTCCGAAATGGCAGGTGGGGAGCCCAAGTTGGTAGGTAAGTGATTTTTGATTAAAAAAAGGTACTTAAAAAAGCCATCTGGTGCCAAGGAACATGCAATATTAGGAGTGTAATATCCATATATAGAAAATATTGATACCTGAGCCAGGCTGCACCCTGGCCTTTTCAGCATGCAGTGCGGTGTTTGGAATTTGTTAGGCAGGTAAACAAAGGGTATTGGCAGATAAAACAGAATTTTGGCAGATAAGAGCTCCAAAATGGCAGGTGTCGGGCCCAAGTTGGCAGGTAGGCGAATTTTGATATAAAAAAGGTACTTAAAAAAGCCATCTGGTGCCAAGGAACATGCAATATTAGGAGTGTAATATCCATATATAGAAAATATTGATACCTGAGCCAGGCTGCACCCTGGCTTTTTCAGCATTCAGTGTGGTGGTGGAATTAATCAGGCAGGTAAACAAAGGGGATTGGCAGGTGAAAAGGAATTTTGGCAGGTAAGAGCTCCGAAATGGCAGGTGGGGAGAACTAGTTGGCAGGTAAGCGATTTTTGATTAAAAAAGGTACTTAAAAAAACCATCTGGTGCCAAGGAACATGCAATATTAAGTGTGTAATATTCAAATATAGGAAATATTGATACCTCAGGCAGGCTGCACCCTGGCTTTTTCAGCATTCAGTGTGGCGGTGGAATTAATCAGGCAGATAAACAAAGGGGATTGGCAGGTGAAACAGGATTTTGGCAGGTAAGAGCTCCGAAATGGCAGGTGAGGAGGACTGGTTGGCAGGTACTATTTAATCTTCTTATTTCTGTAACATCTTTTTAGCAGGATTCTCACTTCAATCAGAAGAAGTAGTGTAAAAAAGAAGGGAGTGTTTTTATTTGATAGGAAAACCATGTTTGTTGCCGCTGTTGATTGAAAAGTATCAGGCGTTAATTAGGAGATTGACAGAGGATCTTTTGATAGGCGGCCAGGTGGTATCTGATTATAATAATCGGATGACTGGTTTTCGTGGAGAGGAACAGGTGATGAACTTCCATTTAGAACCCATCTCTGACCTTAATTATCGGATTTACCATGATCTCCGATTCCTTCATGGAAACTATTACTTCCAGATTGATATCTTAATCCTGTGTGCATACTTTGCCCTCGTGCTGGAAGTGAAAAACTGGGCAAAAGACTGGCATTTCGAAAAGGTTCTTCATCAGACTATGATTGATAAGGATGGAAAATTAGAAAGGGTGAAAAATCCTATTTTTCAGGCAAGGTTACAGGCGTTTAAACTGAGGGAATGGTTAAAGCTGCATAACTTTACAGGGTTACCAATCAAATATCTATTTGTTAATAGTAATGAAAACACCAATATTATTATCGGGGATGACAATAAATATAAATGGAATGTTTGCAATAGTGAGTATCTTCTTGAGAGGATTGACCAAATATCAAATGATTTTAAAATTGAGTTTTATGATGAAAAGGAACTGCGAAAAATCAATAAACTCCTTTTAACGAATCACACGCCGGAAAATCCAAACTTACTCCAGAAGTACAATCTAACGCGAAAAGATATCAGATCTGGAGTTCATTGCCCAAAATGCAACTTTTTACCGTTGCAATATCATGCTGGTACATGGAAATGCCCAAAATGTCGCACTAAATCCAAAACTGCGTTCATCGATACACTCAATGATTATTTTTATACTATAAGTCCCACCATTACCAACGCGGAGGCAAGAAGTTTTCTTCAAATTCCTTCTCCAAAAATCACCCACCATTTATTAAATTCTGCGGACCTTGCAAGTACAGGCAAATTCAAGTTTAAAATCTACCACAAATAAAGAAACCACCGCGCAAAACGCAGTGGCTAATTTCCTCTCACCCAACCTAAAATTTTACCAAGCGCAACAAACCGCCCTTTAAAAAGCGCTCCCCGAATAAAATAAAAACATACTAGTATCCCGGTAACGTCTTTGACGAGGTCAAACAAGGACGCGGAACGATAAGGATAGAATGATTGGTGGATTTCGTCTGTCAGCCCATAAAGCCCTGCCACAACGGCACAGAGCACGTTTAGCCGGGCGCTAAGTCCCCGCTCACGTGTGAGGAACGCTAAAACTAGCAATACATATAAAATCGCGAACTCTATCAAATGCAGGGATTCCTTTATAAAGCGGTCAATCTCGGAATCCGGGAGTTCGACAAAGTGATTGGATGGCAGACTCGACATAACCCAAATCGCTGCCATATAGGCAATGGGAAGCAGTCGTAAAACGAATTTCAAAAAAATTTCCTCCTTCATGCATAAAAAAATAAGGGTTAACAAAAAATAAGTGCAAAAAATTTTTTTGCTAGTGTATATAATTCTACTTATCTGTTCAGAATGATTGCTGAGGTGATGAAAATGAGAGAGGAAGAAAACAAACGATCTTCTCAAGGTTCCAGCGTTAAACGCTTTTTCAAAAAGCGTTGGGTATTTCCAGCCATTTATATTGCAAGTGCAGCAATCATTTTGACAGCCGTTCTATGGTTCCAAGGCAGTGACAATGCAACAGACAAGTTTGATTACGAGTCTTCAGACTTAACTGGCAAAAAGAACGATACGCCAGCACTCGAGGTAAACTCAGCATTAGAAAACTTAAAAATGCCTGTGAAGAATCCAATGGATACAACAGTCAAAATGGAATTCTATGATTTCAACGCAAGTGAAGAAAAACAGGAAGCAGCATTAGTATTTTACAACAATACCTATGTTCCGCATACTGGAATTGACTTTACATCTAAAGATGGTGAAACGTTTGAAGTCGTATCGGCCCTTAGCGGTACCGTTTCGAGAGTTGAAGAAGATGCCACACTAGGAAATGTCATTGAAATCCAACACGATAAAGATATTGTAACACAGTATCAATCCGTTAAAGATGTGAAGGTTAAGGTTGGCGACAAGGTAAAACAAGGACAAGTGCTTGCCATGGCTGGACAAAGCTTGTTTGATGAAGAATCTGGAACGCATGTACATTTTGAAATCCGCAAAGATGGTGTAGCTGTTAATCCGACTAGCTATTTCAACAAACCGGTAAGTGAATTACAGGAAGAAGCACAAGCGGATCAAAACGCAGAAGATACAAAAAGTCCAAAGCAACAAATGATCGAGGATCCTGCGACTGATGAAGAGAAAGCTCCTGCAAAAGAAGAAGGAACTCCATCAGATGAGAAAACTCCATCCGAAGACGAATCTTCTGAGTCAACAAACAAAACAAACTCTTAATCATGAACAAAGGGGAAAGGGGAATCTACTTTCCTCTTTTTTTTTTGCATATTTTGACTGATTTCATTTTACATAATTATGGTAAAATCATTAGAAAGGAGGGGATTTTTTTGAAAAAAGTAAAAGGGCTGCTGGTGTTGGCGGTTCTCCTAGTGCTAGTGGCTGCTGGCTGCAGCAAGGAACCTCAGCCTCAGGATCAATTGGCAGCATACATAAAGGCTTGGGATGAGCAAAAGTTTGAGCAGATGTATGAGTACCTGACAGAGAGCTCCAAAAAGGTGATCTCTAAGGAAGACTTTACAACCCGCTATCAAAAAATCTACGACGACCTACAGATTACTGACCTCAAGATTACCTTCGAAAAACCGACTGATGAAGAAGAATTGCCCAAGGACCAAGACAATGTAACCTATGATTTTTCCGCAACGATGAACAGCATTGCCGGACCTATCGAATTTACACATAGAGCAAAGATGAAAAAAGAAGAACGTGATAAAAAGAATAACTGGTATGTGGACTGGAACACGACATATATTTTTCCAGAATTAAAGGATGGCGACAAAATCGGGATTAGCACTGTAAAGCCAAAGCGCGGGCAAATATTTGACCGCGCACTCAATACACTTGCTTATAACGGCCTGGTATACGAAGTGGGCGTGGTTCCTGGGAAGATGGAGGGGCAGAGGGAGCCGGTCATACAACAGTTGTCCAGTCTTCTAAAAATGACACCGGAGCAAATCAACAAAGCGCTAAACGCCAGCTGGGTAAAGCCGGAATTGTTCGTGCCGTTAAAGAAAGTTTCCATGGATGATGAGGAACGTATCGCTCAATTAATCGCCTTAGAATCTGTACAAACCAAAAAGGTCGAGGCCCGGATTTATCCATTTAAAGAAACAGCTGCGCATTTAATCGGCTATGTTGGCTCAATTACAGCTGAAGAGCTGGAAAAGGTTAAGGACAAAGGTTATACAAGTACAGACATCATCGGAAAAAGAGGGCTCGAGGAAGTTCTTGATGAGCAGCTGAAAGGAAAAAACGGTGTGAAAATTACGATTAGAAAGCCTGATGGCAGCACCGAAATACTTGCAGAAAAAGCAGTCGAAGATGGCCAGGATGTGAAGCTTACGATTGATATTGAACTGCAAATGAAGATGTATAATGAGCTTGTTGGTGAGGCAGGCGCAGGAGCGGCGATAAACCCAGTTACGGGGGAAACGCTGGCACTTGTCAGCAGTCCATCGTTTGACCCCAATTTGGCCACCTTGGGCTTCTCAAGTGACGAATGGAAACAGCTTCAGGATGATCCACAAAAGCCTATGACAGCCAGGTTCAATAAATCGTATGCTCTAGGCTCTGTTTTCAAGCCGATTACGGCTTCGATTGGCCTGAAAAATAATAGTATTACACCTGAGCAAACGATGAATGTTAACGGGCTGAAGTGGCAGAAGGGTGCCTCCTGGGGCAATTATTTCGTGACGCGGGTTCATGAAGCGAATTCGGTGAATCTAGAAAAAGCAATGGTCTTCTCGGATAATATTTATTTTGCTCAGACGGCGTTGGGAATCGGCAAAGACCAGTTTACCGCGGGGTTAAAGGAATTTGGTTTTGAAGAAGAGTTTGATTATCCATTCCCGCTTGAAAAATCAACGATTGGGAACTTGGATAAGGAAATCGGCTTAGCAGACTCCGGCTACGGTCAAGGTCAAATTCAAATGAGTATCGTTCACCTGCTTGAAACCTATACTCCTTTTGTAAACGGTGGAAATATGGTGAAACCAACTCTCTTGCTTGACGCGGAAAAAGTGGAGAAAGCTGTGGTATCACCTGAAATAGCTGCGACCATATCTGGAACGCTGCGAAAGGTTGTCGGTGATGCCGATGGAACGGCTCATTCTGCAGAAATCGCAGGCACACCGCTGGCTGGAAAAACGGGCACGGCTGAAATCAAACAAAAGCAGGGGGAAAAAGGGGCGGAGAACGGCTGGTTCATCGCCTATAACACAAACGCTCCAGATTTAATGGCAGCGATGATGATTGAAAACGTTCAGGGCCGCGGGGGTTCACAGATTCCTGTGGGTAAATTAAAAAATATATTTATGCAAAAGTAGCAGAAACCAGCAAATGGTTTCTGTTTTTTTGTTGAAACAAAGGATATTTAAAACTGAACAAGCAAAAATAATAAAAAAAGACAGGAGAACAACAGTGAATCAGAATCCTCCCATTCGAAGAAGGCGGGCACATTTATCCCAGTTTTCCACAACCGTTCTGCATCCTAGAAATCCCTGGGTGATTGCTTTTTTTTCGTTTTCCTACCCGGGATTTGGCCATTTATTACTGGACCGGTATATTGCGGGATTTATCCTCATACTATGGGAAATGTTTATAAATCAAAAGGCAAAAATAAATCTTGGTATCTTTTATTCTTTAACAGGTGATTTTTCCAAAGCAATGGAAATGATAGATGAACGCTGGCTTATTCTTTATGTGGCAATCTACATGTTTGGAATTTGGGACGGTTACCGAACGACCATTGACCTGAACAAACAATATATTTTAGCCAATCGTGAGAACGCACCGATTCAGCCGAATTCTATAGGCCCATGGGATTTGAACTTCCTAGATAAGAGGAACCCATGGGTGGCAGTGTTATGGTCGGTGTTGTTTCCGGGGCTTGGTCACTTTTATATCCACAAAGTGCTAGTAGCATTTTTTATGTTTGCCTATACTGTGGCCATCATGTATTTTGGGGATCTTCCACAGGCCATTCACCTTACAATGATCGGCGATTTTGATCTATCTAGACAAATCATAAATATGCAATGGGCCATGTATTTACCGTCAATTTTCTTTTTTATTCAGTACGATGCCTATACTTCTGCTATCCACTACAATGCATTGTATGAAAAGGAAATGGCAAAATACTTGCGCGATCATTATCAAAATAAACAATTTAAATTTCCAATCTAGAAGTGAGATGAGTAGATGTTTGTTATTGCAACATTTGAGAATTCTATTTACATCGAGTTAGCGATTACAGCACTTGAAGAGCAGGGAATCTCAAAGGAAATGATTCTGGCAGCTCCGCTGGAAAAGCGGAAGAAACTAAGAGGATTGTTTGATTCCATACATAAATCAGACGGGTTCAGTTTATTTGACGGTCCTGCCATTTTAGGTACATGCCTCATGCTTTTAGGAGCTATTTATGGCTACGTGCTTGAATGGGGTCCAATTATTTGGGGGATCATCGGGGCCATTTCTGGATTGCTTATCGGTTTTTTTATTAAGATGCTCATGCTTAAAATAAACAAAAGAGGGAGCAAAAAAATCACATCAGAAATCGTCCTTATGGTCCGTTGCGAGGAGCAAAAGTGGGAAAAGGTTGAAGAAATCTTATGGGATCATCTCGCGCTGGGAATGACCAAAATATAAATACCACCCTTCTAAAAATCAGATGGGTGGTATTGGTATTTTTTAAGGTCTATGCTGCCGTTTAGCCCGATTTCGACACCCTCGCTTTCGAGGGAGAAGAGCTGCTCTTGGTAGGATTCATCATCCTGTATGGCAATTTGGCCTTTTGTATTGACCACACGGTGCCAAGGGAGGCGGTGCTTCCTGCTCATGGAGTGCAGGACCCGAACCACCTGTCGTGCTGCTCGCGGACTCCCAGCTTCCCGTGCTATTTGTCCATAGGTCATGACCTTTCCTTCTGGGATAGATTGAATAATAGTTACGACTTTCTCCGTAAATGGCTGCATTTTTACAAAATCCTTTCCGTTTCATCCTTCTTATTATAGTTTAAGATTTATTTTTATAAGGCTCTTTTCTAAACTTTGTTGCTTTTTGAAAAAAATTTAATGATTGTGCTAAGTTTCTGCAGAAAAAATAAATTTAATGAGAAAAGAGTATGCAAACTTAAATTCTGAAGCGCAAAATAACTAATTCCAAGTCAAAATCGGATTAAAGAATTTAACAAAAATCATTAAAAAAACAGACTTTTATAAAAAATTCATTCGACAATTTGTCACGACAAATTTCTCAGGAAATATTCAAAGCCCATGTATCATCTCCTTAGAAAGTACATACAGAATGCGGATTACAGCCATTTCGCGTTAGTGTCGAAATAAGAAACAGGGAAATTATTTTTCCTTTGAAATGTCCGATTTTTCTAAAAATTTACACCGTACCTTGTCCCGATTAGATAATTCGTGCATATATTCGTATCCAAGCTAATAAACTGATTACAAACCTTTACAAAGAGAGTGTTTGAGGTGAAGAGTCGTTTGAGGCTTTTATGGATTCAGTTGGGGACATGATTATTCATCGTATTACCGTATAACTGCATAAATGGTGACAGGCACCATTTATGCAGTTATACGGAAGCAGTATTTCGTCTTAGTGATAAGCGGGTCTCATTTCGCACTTCTCACATCCAATTTAGGGAGGGCGAGTGGTGTGCACGATTACATCAAAGAGAGAACTATCAAGATTGGAAAGTATATCGTGGAGACGAGGAAAACAGTTCGTGTCATAGCGAAGGAGTTTGGCGTATCCAAAAGTACTGTCCATAAAGATTTGACAGAGAGACTTCCTGAAATAAATCCTGAGCTTGCAAATGAGGTTAAAGAAATATTAGATTATCATAAATCGATTAGACATCTCCGGGGTGGAGAGGCGACAAAAATGAAGTACCAGAAGGAAGAAAAAGAAGGTGAGGCCGTTAAATAGGCCGATTTTCAGAAAGTATCTCTGCGATAAAGAAAAAATGTTTTAAAATGGCCATTTTCAATGACTTCTTGGTGCATTCTAAGAAAGTCGGGGAAATGGCCATTTTTAATGGTTAAAAACCAGCATTCTCTTGCAAGAAAACTTTTCCGACAAAGTTCTACAGATTTTTTTATTAACAGTATGGAAATTTAAAGGAATATGGTACAATTAGCAATTAGGAAAGTATGACCGTTTCAAGGAGGAAAGAAAAGAGAATGTTTGCTAGGGATATTGGGATTGATTTGGGAACGGCTAACGTGTTAATCCACGTAAAAGGCCGTGGAATTGTATTAAATGAGCCTTCTGTTGTAGCCATCGACAGGAACACAAATCGCGTTCTTGCTGTTGGGGAAGAAGCTCGCCGTATGGTCGGACGTACACCTGGAAACATTGTCGCGATTCGCCCGTTGAAAGATGGAGTAATCGCAGACTTTGACGTTACAGAAGCAATGTTAAAACATTTTATTAATAAGTTAAACGTGAAAGGCTTTTTATCGAAACCGCGTATTTTGATTTGCTGTCCAACGAACATCACAAGCGTTGAGCAAAAAGCGATTAAAGAAGCGGCTGAAAAGAGCGGCGGCAAGAAGATCTATTTAGAAGAGGAGCCGAAAGTGGCAGCAATTGGCGCCGGAATGGAAATTTTCCAACCGAGCGGTAACATGGTTGTAGATATCGGCGGTGGAACAACAGATGTTGCCGTCCTTTCAATGGGTGATATCGTAACTTCCTCCTCTATAAAAATGGCCGGCGACAAATTCGACATGGAAATCCTGAATCACATCAAGCGTGAGTACAAGCTATTGATCGGTGAACGCACAGCTGAGAATATTAAAGTCAACATTGGAACCGTATTTCCTGGATCACGCTCGGAAGAAATGGAAATTCGCGGACGAGACATGGTCAGTGGATTGCCACGTACCATCACCGTTCGTTCAGAAGAAATTGAAGGAGCTTTACGTGAGTCTGTGGCTGTTATCGTACAGGCGGCAAAAAGCGTTCTTGAGCGCACACCGCCAGAACTTTCAGCAGACATCATCGACCGCGGCGTTATCCTAACAGGCGGGGGAGCTCTGCTCCATGGAATCGACACCTTGTTAGCGGACGAACTTAAAGTACCAGTCCTAGTGGCAGAAAATCCAATGGACTGCGTGGCAATTGGAACCGGAATTATGCTCGACAACATTGACCGCATTGCGAAGAGGAAACTCGGGTAAACAGGTAGGACATCTTAAGTCTGATGACACTAGTCGTTAGGCTTTTTTTGTTATGGTGCCATTGTTATGGTGACATTGGTTGCGGTGTCATTGTTGCGGTGACAGGCACCATTTATGCAAATTCTGCTGATTATGCAATAATTTTTGCATATTTGGTGCATTTCACTAGATCTACAGGCTAGATTCCGCCACTTTTTGCCATGGAAATACTTTTTCTGCAAAAAAACTACTAATTATTTTTTATTATAGAGTATAATATTAGGTAATATGAAATAACTGCTGAAGAATGGGCAAACTATATGTCCAATACAATAGATGGATTTCGTTAAAGGGGAATAAATGATGTCAGTAAATCATCTAAACCAGGTTAAAACGAGGGAAGAATATAAAAAGATACAGGATGAGCGGAATAATTCTGTAGAAGGCCCTCCGGCTCAAAAGGCTTCTAAACCCAAAAAGGCTCAAAAAGCAGAAGTGGCGAATAAGCGGATTCGGATCCGCCTCGTGCCTATTTGGCTTCGAATTGTCCTTTTGGTCGTTTTTACAGGGGTTTCTATGGTCGCAGGGGCAGCAATTGGGTACGGTGTGCTTGGGAATGGGAAACCGGGAGACGTGCTAAAACAATCGACGTGGACACATATTATTGATTTAGTGGAAAAAAAATAACCGAGGAAGGGCCTAAGCCCTTCCTTTTTGTATCCTCTTAATAGTAAAATGTAGATATCAGGTTCTATGAGGAGGTACTAAAAATGTTGGACGTAACACAAATAAAAGAAATTATCCCCCATCGCTATCCATTTTTGCTGGTAGATAAAATTTTAGAAATTGAGGAAGGGGTTAAAGCGGTCGGCATTAAAAATGTTACAGCGAATGAAGAGTTTTTCAATGGTCATTTCCCTGACTATCCAGTAATGCCAGGCGTGCTGATTGTTGAGGCGCTTGCACAGGTTGGAGCGGTTGCTATGTTAATAAAAGAGGAAAATCGCGGCAAATTGGCCTTTTTTGCTGGAATTGACGGGTGCCGTTTCAAAAGACAAGTGAAACCTGGCGATCAGCTAAGATTGGAAGTAGAAATCATCCGTTTGCGCGGTCCAATTGGAAAAGGTAAAGCTGTAGCAACAGTAGATGGCGAAGTGGCTTGTGAAGCAGAAATAACATTTGCATTAGGAAAATAACCGGTGATATCACCGGTTGTTTTTTTTGTAATAGTCCTTTCAATCTTGGGGAAAATAACTTTAGACCGTTAAAAGGGTCAATATTTTTCCTATGGAAAGGGGCTTTTACGATTGAAGAAAAAGCTGTTATTAATGCTACTTAGTGCGGTTCTATCTGGATTTATGTTAGTTGGTTGTAACAATAATGACAATGACCAAAATCCGCCGCCGCCAACAAATGATAAGGTCGATACTCCACTTGATAACGATAACAATATGGATGGTAACGACAACGATGACGGGTTAAACAACACGAACACTCGTTATAACAACAACAATAACGGGATGAACAACCACTACCCTGAAAGAGAAGACGTCAACACGCCTAATGATAAAGACCCAGGCAGAGACAATAACACACCACGGGAAGACATCATCGAAGACGATATTGATAGAAACGACCGTGACAATAAAGACGAATAATGAAAGGGGCAGGCTGCGCAGCCTGCCCTTTTAATCGTGCTTAATCTTTAACTTCGGTTTGCTTTTCATTTTATCTTTAAATTCCTCGAGAAGCGCTTGACCGCCAAGACCCTTTTCAAGGAGGCTGTCGAGCAGCAACTCCGAATAATCGCTTCTGGTTCGGCGCAGCCGGCCTTCTAATAGGACACTCATATGGTGTTCAAATTTTGTTAACGAGGCAACTTTTGTCTGAAAATAGGCTGGGTCGTTATCACGTTTGGTTATCACAGCTTGAACAATAATTTCGGAGCTTTCATCGTGAATTTTTTTAAAGTAGTCATAAAGGGTTAAATCCGTATAGGCTTCGAGCAGCCAGCTGGCTCGTTCATTTTCTTTATTAATTATCAAACCATCTTCCAAGGGGACTTCCACAGAAGTTCCATCCTCCACCACTTCCAAAGCGACTAACTTAAAGGATTTCATTTTACACTACCTCCCTTTTTCGATTCACGGCTACACTTATTTTCTAAATTATACCATAGTGGTGAAAGAAACAAATGTCGAAAAATATTTGTCGTAATTTGCAATTTTTTTATTTGAGAGAAAATAGACATTCCAAATTTGCATTTTCACCTAGTGAAAAATCACTTTTAGAGCTAAAAACAAATTGAATTTAGAAAAATCGTGATTTTACAGCAGTAGGGCTAAGGGACTATGATTAAGCCATCAAATGGAGAGGAGAATTGGAATGATCAATCAAGTGACGCTTGTAGGTAGATTAACGCGGGATCCGGAATTGAGAAAGACAACCGATGGGCTATCTGTTACTTCGATAACCTTGGCGGTAAGTCGACACTTTCGGAACCAGCATGGAGAAATTGAAACAGACTTTGTTCAATGTACACTTTGGAAAAAAGAAGCAGAAAATACAGTACGATATTGCCGAAAGGGTTCGATCGTAGGGGTAACAGGGAGGCTGCAAACCCGGCATTATGACAACAAGGAAGGGAAACGGGTTTACGTAACCGAAGTGGTAGCGGAGTCCATTCGCTTTCTAGGGGCCAAACCAGCCCAAAGCCCTGTAGAGCCGCCGCCGGTAACGGTGAATGTGATGAAGGAGGAGCTGCCGTTTTGAGTAATCACGATGATGTCGCCCATAGTTTAGAGCAGCTGCTTGAAAGTTTGATAAAAATGGTGGGTCGCGCCAACCAAAATAACAACGACCTGCAAAAAAAGATCATTCAAATGAATCAAAACATGGATAGCCTTCAGAAAAGAATTAGTCAGCTAGAATGGATTATGAAAGGGCAGCTTATGGAAAAAGAACGAAGCCCAATCAGAAATTACCCCACACATCATCACCCGCACATTACATCCGAGGTTCATGATCATATCTCAGTTCATTTTTGAAAAATATTTTTTTAAAAAAAGACTCCTCATTGCTGATAGAATAAATTACATTCGTAATTCTGTTCCTTATTGAATATTTTCCCCGAAAACAGTGGTTCCCTAGTTAGAGAAAATTGCTGCCCTCCTATATAATCCCCATTTCCGGCCAAAAAGCGCCGGATTTTTTTGCTTTTGATGTATAAAAAAATAGACGTTGGGCAGACTATGACAAAACCCCCTGTTTTATTTTTCTAAGGCCGCTGATCATCGATCAGCGGCCTCCTTTTTTAGATATTTTTATGTTTTTTACTAGCTTTTATTTGATACGTTAATAAATCGACAAAAAATGCATGGCGCTTTGGGGTCATTAGATGAATATCTAGGAGAATTTTTTTCAATTCAGGCTCTTGCTGGAGAAGTTGAAGAATGATGCCTAAATCATGATCTTCAAGACTTTCCTTCGTCATGTAGCCAGGTTCCTCGACTTTTGGCAGTAGTTGGTCCAATTCCTCAACCAAATACTCTTTTTCCACTTGATAGAGTTCGGCAAATCGTATGACCGTCTGATAATTGGGTTTGTGTGACAACTTTTCGAACACAGACAATAGTAGGGTGTAAGCTATGGAATGTAAAAAGGAGAATGAAAATTATTGTCGAATAATAAATCTTGGTGTAAAAATTTGTCTTTCATTGGAGGTTGTAAACAAATGCCAAACTCATTAATTTTTATTGGAGAACGACCGAGTCACTTAGAAATGTACATTATGGGGAAACCAGATTTCTACGATGCGATACAACTCTCAGCACGGCCACATAGACTTTCATCAAGCATGTCCTACCATTCAATCCCTTTTCACCAGTCAGATATTTCAATCAATATTATTGAAAGTAATTCCCGGTTCAACTGCCGGCAACAGTCACTGCAGCTAATCGAAGGCGATAAACAGCTTTCCGAAGAAGATGCATATGAGATCTTCACGAACTTTGCGATCATGGAAGACAATAAAGTCGCATTTTTACTGACTTCACCTAATAAAAAAATCCGAACAAGAGGAAGAGTGACTCCCAAGGTTTTGTTTGCCAGTAGGAAGGTGGAGTTCTAGAGATGGGATCTTTGTGGCAGCGAGTTCCCTAGATTAAAGGAAGTCACCTATGGATGTTAAAAGAGACCCAAAAATAGCAGCTTCGTTTGTAAAAAAGGCACAATTATTTATGAATATTACAAGTGTATGACAAATTTAAACGAATAAAAGGGTTTCGGAGATGCTCCGGAACCCTTTTCTGTCTTTCCCAATGGCCAAATATCCTATATATTTCACAGTTTTGACAAAACAACTACTAAAATAACAACAAAAACCTTCTTTCCACTTCCTAAATTGCGCGTAAATAAACCACAAAACAATAAACTGTCCACTCCACACGGACAAAATGGGCGAAATGTCCACGAGCGGTGACAGGCACCGAGCAATTATCCATATTTCTCATCTGTTTCTAGTGTTTTCCTCTGTTATATGACAAATTGTGATAGAGTTTTAATGTTTTTGTAATATATCTGGCACATAGTTCTGGTATAAATAGACTAATAGAGAAGGGGGAAAACGTATGCAACATTTTAGGCGTATGATTTTCATGTTTCTAACATGCGTATTATTGGTGTCAGGTACGGTTGTGGCACATGCACAAACAAGTAAGGACGCTTTACATAATGTTCAGCAAGAGCTTGAACAAAAGGCGAATGAAAAGAACTCTATTAACAATGAAATCGAACAGATTAAAAAAGATATGGATGATTTACAATCTTTTATTACCCAAAATAGAGTAGCGTTGGAAGATACTCAAAAGAGGATCGCTGCAACCCAACAATTAATAGAACAGAAAAAAGAGGAAATCGTCGTCCTTCAGGATAAAATTCATAACCGAAAGAGTGTTATGAAAAGTCGGTTAGTGGCTATGCAAAAGGATGACAATCTAAATGTTGTCATCAATGTAATCTTAGAATCTAAAGATTTAGCAGATTTTATTAACCGTGCGAGTGCGGTAACGACACTGTTAAATGCTGATAAAGATATTATGACGGACCAAGAAAACGATCTTAAGCAAATTGAAGACGATAAGAAAGAGATCGCCAAGCAAGAAGAACAGCTGGCTGTAGAGCGAGAAAATCTAAACCGACAGCAAGCAGAACTGAATGTGAATTTGCAAAAGAGACAAGAGTCCTTAACAGTTATGCAACAAAAATATAGTGAAGTAAATGAAGAAATGGCAGGTATTCAAGCACAGTTGGCAGAGGCGCAAGCGAAGGTTCGCCAAGAACAAGAAGCAGCAACAACTATGGCTGCTTCTAACACACCTGCACCGGCTGCAACGCCAGCACCAGCACCAACACCTGTAGCACAATCAGGCTCTGAAATGTATGTCTCCTCAACAGCATACAGCCATGAATCATCAGGAAGTATCACGTACATGGGTTACAATATTAAGGAAAATCCAAACATGAAATTAATTGCTGTCGACCCATCTGTAATTCCATTAGGTTCAAAAGTATGGGTAGAGGGTTATGGAGTGGCGATTGCTGGTGATACTGGCGGCGCGATAAAAGGCCATAAAATCGATGTGTTAATGCCAAACAATGCCCATGCCTATGCATGGGGCAGAAAAACCGTAAAAATCGTCGTTTTAAATTAGATACAAAAAGAGAGATCTGACATCAAAAGGATGTTAGATCTCTTTTTGTTTTTTGGGCAGTTCAACAATAAAAACCAGTCCGAAGACTGGTTTATCGTAGGAGTAGGAGTGTCAGCCTGAATGGTGGAAGTGTCCGCCCTTGGTGGAAAGTGTCCACGAGCGGTGCCTGTCACCCAGTTACTGTCACCCAACTACCCCAAATACACTAAATCCTTGAGTTCGTCAGTAGAGAGTTCGGTGATCCAGTTTTCGCTTTGGATGATTTGGTCGTTTAGGTGCTGCTTTTTCTCAAGCATGGCGTCTATTTTTTCTTCAAGGGTACCGGTGCAGATGAGTTTGTGCACGTGGACGAATCGGGACTGGCCGATTCGATACGCTCTGTCGGTGGCTTGATTTTCAACGGCTGGATTCCACCAGCGGTCGTAGTGGATGACGTGATTGGCTGCCGTCAGGTTCAGCCCGGTTCCTCCAGCTTTCAACGATAGCAAAAACACAGGGAACTCATGGTTTTGGAACTTCTCAATCATGTCATCACGCTTCGTCTTCGGTACACTTCCGTTCAGGAACGGCACCTCGACTCCAAACTTCTTCTTTAAAGCCGAGCGGATCATTTCACCCATTTCAATATATTGGGTAAAGATGAGACAGCTTTCACCAGCCTCCAAAACAGCGTCTACCAGGTCGACCAGCTTTTCTAATTTATTGGAGCGCTCAAGCAGCACCCTGTCAGCTGATCTCTCCTTTAAATAAAGGGCAGGATGATTACAAAGCTGCTTCAAACGGCTGAGCATTTGTAAAATTAACCCCTTGCGTTCGAAACCAGACAGCTTTTCAATTTCGGCAAACGTATCCTTGACGAGCTGCTCATATAACGACGCTTGCTCCGTCGTAAGCGGGCAATATTCTTTTTGCTCCTGCTTGTCAGGCAGGTTGAGGGCAACCTCTTCGTCCTTCTTTGTCCTCCTCAACAGGAACGGGCGGATTAAAGACTGAAGCTGATTGACCTTTTCCTTTTTCTCATCTTTCTCAATCGGAATCACGAACTTTTTCTGAAATTGCCCCAAGCTGCCAAGATAGCCATGATTGGTAAAATCAAAAATGGACCACAGCTCGGATAACCGGTTTTCCATTGGTGTTCCAGTTAAGGCAATGTGATGCCCTCCACGCAGCCTACGTACGGCCTTTGACTGCTTCGTTCCTGCATTCTTGATATTCTGTGCCTCATCAATGGCAATCGAGCTCCAAAGTATGGATTCAAACTCCTCGGTGTCCATATGGCTTAGGCCGTATGAAGTCAGGACAACATCAGCATCTTTAACCTTTTCCAAAAAAGCCTCTTCCTTCAACCGGTTCGAACCATAATGCAAATATACATTCATCTCTGGTGCAAACCGTTCAAGCTCCTTCTGCCAATTCCCAAGGACAGATGTTGGACAAATAATCAAAGCAGCCTTTACAGGTGTCTTTTCGCCTGAAACTTGTTCCTTTTTACTTGCGGAAGTTTGCTTTTTAGAATTGCTGACAATTTTGGTGTCTGTTACCGCATCTGAACCTGCTTCGGTTTCGGTGCCTGTCACCGCATCAGAAGTTGCGCCCAATATGGTGCCTGTCACCTCTTCCGAAAGGACCCCAACTCCATCCTTCACCTTCAATAAATACGCAATCAATTGAACGGTTTTCCCAAGCCCCATGTCATCGGCTAGGACAGCACCAAAACCGTATTGGCGGAGGAACCAGAGCCAGCTCATTCCAAGCTGCTGATAAGGGCGGAGTTCGCCCTGAAGTCCCCCTGGTACTGTTTCCAAAGGAATCTCATGTGCCTGGGAAAGCTGATGAATCATCTTTTTCCATTGGCTGTTCAATTCAATTTGAATCCGCGCGAAGGCCTTTGGATTTTCCAGCTCATCTTCAGTAGGAGGTGCCTCGACGAGCTCTTGTTCAAGCAGGTCCCTAACATGCAAGCCTTCTTTTTCGGCCCGTTTCATCAGATCCTGAATTTGCCGAATAAAACCTGGATCGAGCTTCACCCAGCGGCCGCGAATAAAAACAAGCCGGCGTTTTTCTTCCACAAGCTGGCCGAATTCCTCCTCGGAAAGGTCGACCCCATTCATCGAGAATCGCCAATTGAAGTCAAGCATGGCCTGAAGTCCGACAAATGATGGACGATGACTAGAAGACCCTTTAAGTGACGCCTTCACCTTCAAATTAGCATTTTTCATTGCCTGCCACCAAGAAGGAAGCAGGATTTCTACATCGAGAGCTACAAGCGTTTCACTAGCTTCCGTCAAAAACATCCAGGCTTCTTCTTCTGTGAGTCCTGATTTTAAGGTCGCTCCGTCCTCACTCATCCAAGGAATTAGCTTCACCCAGCGGCCTTGCTGGCGTTCAACACTTTCTAAAAATGGCCTCCATCTTGCCGGAAGTTTAGCGCCCAACTCATAGACATCATCGACATTTTTCTTGCCGCGCAGAAAGACATCTAGGTTCCATAGACCTTCTCCATCTAAGGGCTCATCTAATTTCAGCCCAATCGTAAAGGGGGTGTCGCTTTCCTTGATGCCAACCCACTCAAGCCAGCTTTCTTCATCAAAATAGCGGGACAGTTCCGCACCAGATATATTCTGTTTCCGAAGTAAATCAAGCTTTGGTCCGAAAAGTTCTTTCATAGCAGAATTTCTCGTTAAGTAGGCATCTAAAGACTGATTATATAAATCAGAGATAAACTCTTGTACCTTTTCAGAGTCTTCGATATGGGAATCCACAGGTTGATCCCAGAAGGATGGATCAAATTCATCCATGACCCGGGCGGGTAGCTGCCAGCGGAAATCCTCATGCTCCCAAACAGAAAAGTCCGGCAGCCAATCCTTCTCGATAATCCCTTCATGGAGGGCATGAGCGGCAGCTAGGCAAATTTCCGACTGATCATCCCAGTCCCAGTCGATAAACCGGTTAAAGGATTCCTTTGCAAAAAGAGAAACCAGGTGCCAGCCCGTGACCACAACTCCCTCGATGCCATCCACTGACTCCGTCTCTAGAAGCGTGCCAAAAAAGCTCTCCTGGTGCAGGCTGAATAGCACGTTTTTCCACTCAGAAGGAGGTAAACCAGACCCGTGTTCATCCTCAGCAGCCAGAAGATAGCGGCCATCTTCCAATTTTATTGTCAGTAGCTTAATAAATCTCGTTTTTAGCATCGTCATGTTACTCCTTTTACTAGGGTGTATATGGTGCCAAATTGAGTTTTGGCTTTTGGATGTGGGTTGTGGGTTTCCAAAAAAATGTCTAATTATCCAAAAGACTATGGAAAATGTCCAAAACCCATAGAAAAATGTCCAAAACGAATGAAATATAGTCCAAAACCCATTAAAAAAAGTCCAAAACCAAAATTACCACTCAAAAAATCCTAAAAATGCACATCAGAACTGTCCGTCTGAGGTGGACAGTGTCCACGGGCGGTGCCTGTCACAACAGAAAGACACTGTCCACGAGCGGTGCCTGTCACCCAACCACCGCCACACCACCACATCCTATTCCTCAATAAGCTTGCTGCGCCTGCATTCTTCGTGGAAGGCGCGGAGGCGTTTGGTTTTGTCCATTAGGGTGTTGAGGAAGTATTGCCAGTCGTCGACGCGTTTAATTTTTTTGTAGAGAGTCCGCAGCTTTTTTAGGTGCCGAACGGCTGCTTTGTAGCTGGACCGGTTTTTTTGATTGATTTCTTGGAGCGCAGATTGGTGCAGCATGCCGAGCAGGACCTCAGGCTTTTCCTTTTCAATCACCTTAACGCGCTCCCGCGGCAGATCGTAGTAGCTCCAGCCCATGAATGCCTGAAGGTCGCCCCATTTTTCGAATTGCTTTCGTTCAAATAGCAAAAATTCATATTCCGTATAGCTATAGGGTAATGTCGCCAGCATAGCACGTTCGTACAATTCGATCTTTCCATTTTCTAAAACGTACGGGGAAATCGCCTTAAGTGCCGATCGGGTAAAAGCAGCACAGGAGTGATACGTTCGCAAAAAGGCTAAATAACTTTTAAGTTTAGATGCAAACAGCTCAACGACCGGTCCCACTCGTTTCCACGATTTTGTCTGTGACAATAGGTCAATCCAGTGAAGCATATAAGGTGTAATCAGAGAATCCTCGATTTTATCAATCAAATCTAAAGCCAATTCATCCTTTTGCTGCAGAAAGCTGATATGGACTCCAGCAATCATCAGCGGATTCAGATTCTCCCACTCCTTCGCAGATTTCATCCGCTCATGGATCCGGACACTCTCTTGCTCCCGCCACTCCTTCTTTTTAAAAAGGTTCGTCCAGAGCAGGCGATACAAATAGATGCGCTCCTGCTCGAGCCCAGTGGACACCGTCAGCAGCTCGAAAACATCGTCCTTTAATTGCATAATAAACTCATCGAAGTCAAACGGCAGCGATTGAACACCAATTTTTAAAACGAGCTCATCCGCATCCTCAATTAAATTATGAAACACAGAGAGATAGGCGCGTCTGACACTCTCCTCAGAAAAACCCGCATCCTCAGTCAGAACAGCGAGTTTCCTAAACGAAACCACAATCCCGACCATTTCATATAACAAACGCCATTCTTGTTCCACCGGGGCGCTCGCTTTAATCCGCCGTTCAAAAATATTAAACAGCTCTGCAATAATAAAAGGGCTGGAATATTTTTTCGAATTCAGAATCGTATCGAAGCTGACCTCGAATGATTCAACCCAACGGCGATAATCAGGCTTCATCACACCGTTCGCCTTGATTAAATCCTTTGCCGCCTGCAGCCCCCAATTCGTGACAGCACTTTTCTCTTTCATCGGTTCCCGCCATTCTGCAACCCAATCGGCGACACTGCCAATTCTTGAATAAGCCGCAAAAAACACGGCCATCTGATGGCGGCACAATCCCTCATGGGGGCAGGTACACTGACTCGAGGCCAAAAAGGCAAAATTGAGCTTAACATAGCAAGGCGTTACGTCCTGAACCGTTGCCGTAATTTGGGCATTCCAAACTTGCAATTGCTTTACCAAACCCTGCCGGTACAGCATTAAGCCCTTTTGAACCAGCTTGACATCGTCGGTGGCATGCGGGTGCAGCAATTCCTTTATTTCCTCCGCGAGGAGTTCAATCCGTTCATTTGCAGTCATTGACTCCAAGGCCACGACCCCCTTTTCCGAAAAATCCATATTCCTTTATTATACCCAAAAATTGACCTTTCGAGGAGAGAAAAGAGGATTTCTATTGAGAACAAGCCTTTTTGCTTAAAATAGTCAGTGATACGCGAATAATGAATCAAAAAAGAGCACAAAAAAACCAGGCATTCTGCAACGCCCGGACTTAGGTATTTTCAATTTCTGAAGTTGTGTTTATTGCCGGAGTCTGTCCCAGTTGTTTAGACACATATTCAAACAGGTGAGTAAGGTAATTCGTAAGCTCGAAGCCTTCTTCATTAGCAAACTGTGATAATAGCAATTTCGTTTCATTCATTGGTTCATTCCCCCTTAAAATTCATTTCTATCAACATTCTTACCAATCTATCAGTCTCTTATACATATAAAATTCAATTTTACTCCTGTTCGTTGCAGCAATTTTCTTCAATCGCTTATAATCGTTGGTTTACCGTCTCCATTTGGTCTTCTAAACGCTGGATTTCACGTTGTTGTCGCTCGGTCAGACGTTCAAGCCGCTGTACGCGTCGTTCTAGCTCAAGGCGGCGTGGCCGTACTCCCATCAATATCACCTCCTTTTCCACTAATAGGGTATGTCCAAAAGGGGAAATGGTGACGGCAGAAATACAAAAACAGTCCCAGCAGTGCTAGGACTGTGACTCTACAATGAAATTTTGGCAGCAGATTCTATATCTTGGGTAACTTCAGGCTCCTGAATCTCTAATTTTGAAGCAAATCTTTCCAACCCTCCAGTCGCACAAAACAAGCAGAGCGCAATAAACAACGCAATTAAAAACCTTTTCATCGAAATGATCCCCCAGTTATTCCTTTTTGTCTCTACTCAATAAGACGTGAATAAGTGGAAAAAAGTTCCCAAAATTCGGTTGACAAAATCTGCGTAGGAACTCACAGACATATGTCGAAGAGTGGGAGCCAATGATGAAGGAAGCGGTATTCACATGAAGGATGTCCAAGATGGGTATTGCTAAATTTAAATCAGTATGATATATTACCTTTTGTAAAAATGACCGATTTAGTTTTTTAGTCAGTTTTTAAAAAAGTGAGGTGAGTGGACGTGGCCGTTATTGATCGGAAGAAGTTGATTATTGAGGCAGCAGCTAAGTCTTTTTCTTTGTATGGGTATAAAGCAACGACGATGGATCAAGTTGCAAAGTTAGCCAATGTAGGAAAGGGAACCATTTATACCTTTTTCAAGACGAAGGAAGAGTTATTCGATGAAATTATTCATTCGCTCATTGCAGAGATTCGTGTAGTCGTAGAAGGGGCTATGGACGACACTGCCTCCATTCTTGAAAATGTCAACAATGTGTTAGTTTCGATTCATGAGTTCCGGGAATCCCATCAGCTCACCATTAAATTGATTCAAGAAGAGCGGGATATGGGGACGCAAACCGTAGTGGAAGCCATGCAAAGAGTGGAGCAATCCATCATCCAGTATATGAAGGCCATTATTCAAAAGGCTATCGACAAGGGCGAAATCAAGTCTTGTGATCCTGAGGTCACAGCCTTTGTGATGTTAAAAATGTACTTCTCGTTAGTGGTTGATTGGCAGCGAAACCATCCACCATTGGATAAAGAGGAAATCTCAAAGCTCTTTGAACTCTATCTATTAAAAGGCTTGTTAGCATAAAAGTCTTTTATTTTTCATTAAAATTGACCATATGAACAAAGTAGTCATTATTTTTATCTAAAAATGACCAAATGAATAAAACGGTCATTAATCTAGGAGGAGCATACCATGAAAGGAATAAAAGCAGAATTAAAATCTATCCTTTCCAATCGAAAGATTCTAATTCCCATCATCGCCATCCTCTTTATACCAGTGCTATATGCGGGAATGTTCTTATGGGCGTTTTGGGATCCATATAAATATTTAGGCGACCTGCCGGTGGCGATTGTGAACCAGGATGAAGGAGCAAGCCTCAACGGAGAGGAGCTTCAGCTAGGGGAGGACCTAGTCGAAAATTTGAAGAAAAGTAATACATTTGCTTTTGATATCGTGGATAAGGAGCAAGGCTATCAAGGATTAGAGGATCAAAAGTATTATATCCTAGTGGAAATTCCAGATGATTTTTCAAAAAATGCTACGACTCTTCTGGAGGATAAGCCGAAAAAATTAGAAATGAAATACGTGCCAAATGAAGGAGCCAACTTCTTATCCGCACAAATCGGCGAAACGGCGATGAAGGAAATCAAAGCGGAAATTTCAAAAGAGATTATCTCGACCTACTCGGAAAGCATTTTTGAAAAAGTAACCGATATGGCTGGAGGATTAGACAAAGCCAGTGAGGGAGCCAATCAGCTATATGATGGAAGTTCGAAACTTACGGATGGTGTAGGCCAGGTAAAGGAAAACCTGGAATTGTTAGCGAGTAAATCAATACAGTTTGAGGAAGGCGTGCATAGCATAGCCTCAGGATCGGATGAGCTGGCAAAAGGGTCGACTGCCATCAATCAAGGCTTGGCGGAAGTGGATGAAAAACTTCCACAGCTGGTGACAGGCACCGAAAAAGCACAAAATGGTGCGGAACAGATGAAGAAGGAATTACCGGCTGGCATTGCTGCCGGGATTAGCAGTCAATTAACTGGCAGTACAGAAAAGTTAAATGCGGGTATCAATCAGTTTGAAACACAGTTGGGTGACGGGTTAACCTCACAGATTGCCGACCAGATGATAGCACAGCAAAAGGCAAAAATGCAGGAGCTGGCAGGGGCTTTAATCGCAAACGGAGTTCCAGCTGAAACTGTTCAGACGATTATGGAACAACAAGCTGCGCCAACCAAGGCAGAGGTCGAGCAGCAGGTATCACAAGCGATTACGCCTGGATTGCACCAGGGGTTCTCTCAATTTAAAACTCAAGTAAATGGACAATTGCTTGGGGCCGCAAATGGTCTTGAAGAGCAATTGAAAAAACAAACTGATCCAGCCTTCGATCAATTAATTGGCGGCTTAGGAGAAATAAATGCCAACCAGGAAAAATTACAGCTGGGTATTCACCAGCTCTATGAAGGGTCAGCTGCACTAAATGTAGGTGCCAATCAGCTGATAGCGGGTATGGGACAATTATCCGAAGGCGCAGATAAAATCGCTGATGGTACCGGTAAGCTGGCCGAGGGTTCTTCTGATTTACAAGCAGGTTCGGAAAAACTACAAAATGGTTCTTCAGAATTAAGCGAAAAGCTTGCAGAAGGTGCCGAGCAGGCAAATGCAGTTCAAGCGGACGAAGATACCTATGATATGATGGGTGAGCCCGTTAAGGTTGATAAAAATGAGATTAACACCGTGCCAAACTACGGTACTGGATTTGCACCGTATTTTATCTCATTGGGTCTTTTTGTCGGGGCATTGATTATTTCGATCGTTTTTGGGTTAAGAGAACCTGCCGTTCAACCAGCTTCAGCTAGACAATGGTTTTTCGGTAAATTGGGAGTCATCACCTTGATCGGTGTCATTCAAGCACTATTGGTCGATTTCGTATTAGTAGTTGGTTTAGGAATCGAGGTACAAAGCCTGCCGTTATTTGTGGTGACATCGATCATCACCAGTATGGTGTTCGTGACACTGATTCAAATGCTAGTGACCACATTGGCGGATGTCGGACGTTTCATCGCGATTCTTGTTCTCATCATGCAATTAACGACAAGCGCGGGAACCTTCCCACTTGTGTTAATACCGGAAGCGCTGCAGCCATTTAACGCTTTCTTCCCAATGACGTACACCGTCCAAGCGTTTAAGGCGGTTATTTCAAGCGGCAACTTTGCATACATGTGGCATAACAACGTCATTTTGCTAGGATACATTGCTGGATTCATGCTCGTGACATTCACGTACATGGCCATTCGTTTCAAAACGCGAGCAGGCGAGAGAAACGATGATTGAGCAAGCAGCATAATGTTGGTGGAAGACACCGAATTCGAAGTGGGGGCGAATTCGGTGTTTTTTTTATGTGAAAAATCCTCTATCTGCCAAAATGTTCTCCCCACCTGCCAATTCGGAGCATTTACCCGCCTAAATTGTGTTTTATCTGCTAATCCTCTTTGTTTATCTGCCTAATTAATTCTACCACCTCACTGAATCCTATAAAAAGCCAGGCGGCAGCCAGGTTCAGGTATCAAAGTTTCCTGCATATGGATATTCGGCTCGAAATTAAGCATGAAAGCTGGATTTATGTACAAGTTACCATCATTAAAAATCCTCTACCTGCCAAAAAGAGTTCCTTACCTGCCATTATGGAGCACTTAACTGCCAAAATTATGTTTCACCTGCCAATATCCATTGTTTATTTGCCTAACAAATTCCGCACCTCAAACCCAAGATTGAAAAAGCCAGGCAGGTGCCTGGTTCAGGTAATCGAGCAATCCAACATTTTATTTGAACCACTCAAATTTTTTCCCCATAAATACGATTACCCAAAGGACCCCGCCTGTTAGTAAGGACGCCCACCAAGAAAAGTCGAAGGCAGGACCGAAGTCTGGTATAAACTTCGTTAAAGCAATGACAAGTCCCATGGAGACAGCTCCGAAAATCCCGACCTTTAGCATATCTTTCTTTTCGCTTGCCTTTTCATTAAATAAAGATTGTTTGATGGTTCGAAAGAAAAACCAAACGCCGAATGCAACTGATCCTAAAATAACGGCAAATAACAGGAGAGTAGGGTACAGATAAACGCTAGAATCCACATCCTCATTCTTAAATTGCGAGATAGTGACAATCACCGCTCCCCGAATCATGAGCATCCAACTGACCAGATTGAGAACAATCCCCATAATAAATGGGATGACCTCTCGTTTTTGTTCCTTCGGCAAGTTTTGAATGATTTCATCCGCATACCCTTTGGGATCATCACCAAATATATCCTTCGCAGACTTACCTTCATGCTGCCCATCAAGGAGGTGATCGAGCATTTCCATCAACACTTCCTCGGATTGTTGTTCAGATAGAGTAAATTGGAGACGAATGTAAATCATCATATCACTATAGTACTTTTCGTTCTCTTTTGTGAGTTGTTCGCGTTTTCTGTTATTCTCCTCAATTAATTGTTTAGCCTTCATCGTCATTTCTCCCCTTAAATAAAGAATTAACTGGTTCAACCATCTGTTTCCACTCAGATACAATAATGTCTAGCGCCTCTTTACCTTCATTTGTTAAAAAATAATACTTTCGGTTTGGACCGGACTCGGATGGCCGCATTTCTCCCCTGATCAGACCGTTTTTCTGTAAGCGGAGCAATACGGGATAAATCGTCCCTTCGCTTACATCACTTAATCCGAATTCTTGAAGCTTTTTAGATAATTCGTAGCCATATACTGGTTCTTTTTCAATTACGGCCAAGACGCACCCATCCAAGATTCCCTTTAGTAATTGGCTTCTTAAGGACATGGTATAGCTCCTTTCCCTAAACCTTTTCAACAACTACTTGGTAAAGCAAGATAGCTACTGAAAAAAAATACCTACTCGGTAAAACAAGATAGCTACTGAAAAAAACAACTACTTGGTAAAACAAGATAGTCGGTTGAAAAAATAACTACTTGGCAATACATAGTAGTTACTTTTATATTACCTTTTAGTTCCAATACTGTCAATAGGAAGTCGTTTGGCAGATTTCCTGCCAACGTGCTTGAAAGGAAGGTGTTCACTGTATACGATTGGAATGGAGGGGTCATATGAAAATTAAAATAGATGATTTAACCGGAAATGCTGTAAAAGAATTGGTGCGGGAACATCTTCAAGGGATGCACCAAAGTTCCCCGCCTGAAAGCATTCATGCTCTAGGCTTTGAACAATTGCGGAGTTCAGAGATTACCTTCTGGAGTGGATGGGAGGGAACGGAATTGGTTGGGTGCGGGGCACTGAAAGAATTGGATGACCACCATGGGGAGATCAAATCGATGCGAACCTCCTCAGCACATCTGAGAAAAGGTGTCGCCAAACAAATGCTCAAACACATTATCGAAGAAGCCAAGCGCCGTGGCTACCTTAGGTTAAGTTTGGAAACAGGGTCACAGGGGGCTTTCGAACCGGCTCGAAGACTCTATGCAAGTTTCGGGTTCCTCTATTGTGAGCCATTTTCGGATTATAGTGAAGATCCAAATAGTGTATTTATGACGATGGAATTAAAGGGGGTGTGAAAATGATTAAGATCGAGTGCAGAAGCATAATAAAAAGGCACCTATTTACAAAAGGTGGGTACAAACCTATGGTTTATCATAGAATATAAGGAAGAATAGACATTTTAGGATGAATTGGAGAAAATTAGGATGTTAAAGAATCTTTTCTAGGGAGAAAACAAGGTGAAATTATATAAGAGAAAAGGGAATTTAGTCAGTTTGCATCCAGCCCAAATACTTGTATTAGGTTTCGGAAGTCTAATTCTATTGGGAACGTTTCTTTTTATGCTTCCGATCGCCACTTATGAAAAGGGACGCGGACTCAGTTTTATTGATGCCTTATTTGAAGCAACATCTGCAGTCTGTGTGACAGGTTTGGCTGTTGTGGATACGGGTACCACCTTTACTTTATTTGGTGAGATTGTTCTTCTCTGTTTGATTCAAGTTGGCGGCTGGGGATTTATGACCACTGGAATCTTTATGTTTATTATTTTAGGTAAAAAAATTGGACTTAAGGAACGCTTATTGCTGCAGGATTCATTAAATGTATTTTCCCTAGCTGGGGTTGTCAGCCTCGTAAAACGGATTATCCTGATTACATTTATTATGGAACTAATCGGTGCGATTACCTTAGCGATTCGTTGGTCATTTGAAATGCCGGTTAAGAAGGCTGTTTACTATGGAATATTCCACTCGATTTCTGCTTTTAATAACGCAGGGTTTGGTCTTGAACCTGACAATCTGAGTAGATGGGTAGGTGATCCCACTGTAAATATCATGATTACGTTCCTTTTCATTACGGGAGGTATTGGTTTTACAGTCATTCTCGATCTTTTTCATAAAAGATCGATTCGGAAATTATCCCTTCATTCGAAGGTGGCACTGCTTATGTCACTTATCCTTAGCATTTTAGGTACTTTAGTCATTTTGATTTCCGAATATCGTAATCCAGATACAATCGGAAATCTGCAATTTGGAGATAAGCTATGGGCCTCCTACTTTCAAGGTGTTGTGACAAGGACTGCAGGTTTTAATACAATTGATATCGGGGCAATGAATCTTTCTTCCCTTGTTTTCATGATGGCATTAATGTTTATTGGTGCATCTTCCGGTTCGACGGGTGGCGGGATTAAAGTAACAACCTTTGCGATTATCATTTTTGCCTTTTGGGCTGTGATTACAAATCGAAATGAAGTGAATATTTTTAAAAGAAGAATTCCAAGGGACTTGGTCAATAAATCATTATCGATTGTGGTGGCGGGAATGTTTTTTATCTTCCTCATCTTCTTCTTATTAACGTTTACCGAAAATGCAGATATGAGCAAAATTCTATTTGAAACAATTTCCGCCTTTGGAACGGTAGGGTTGTCTGCTAATTTTTCACCTGAACTATCGCCTTTCGGAAGAGTTTTGATTACCATTATGATGTTTATTGGAAGGCTTGGACCTTTAACCATGGCTTTTGCACTTTTACATACTCGAAAAGAAGCAAAGGTCCGATATGCAGAGGAAAAAATCTTAATTGGTTAGGATAATCTCACTGGTTGAGTAAAGGCATCCATTGTTTGGATGCCTTTTACTATTTAGACTATCTTTTCATACATTTTTTCAAATCAAGAATAGCCTGCAGGTGCATGCCTTCGTGAAAAATGGTTCGAATTAAGACTTGCTCGATGGTATGCATGCCCATTTCGGTTGGTGGAAATTCTTCCTCTAATCGATCTCCATATTCTGCTTTGATGAGAGCAGGTTGTTCCTTTAATAAGCTCTTTAACTCTTCCAATGATGGGGTTTCAGAAGTGAAGTCAGCCGGAGAGGTTCCATATCCGAACCAGGTATTAAATGGTTCTGGTACACCGCTTTTTTCTTTTGTGACCGCTTGTATCCATAGATATTGGTCGAGATAGATATGCCCGAGGTTCCAACGAATATTATTCTTGAAACCTTTTGGAATGACCTCGGCTTCCTCTAGGGTTACACTTTCCAGTACTGCTAAAATATAACTTCGATAGCATTCTAACTGTGCAAATAGGATTTCATGTCGTTTCTTCATTTAACATTCTCCTAAAAAATTTAATATCTATGTATTCGATACAAGGGTGTGTTTTCCTGCAAAAAAAATCTGACTTAAAAAAGTCAGATTATGTGACACAAGGTGCTTCCTTATGTCTATTTATAGTATTCAGGATCAAGAGCTTTGGTTACAAACTTTTTACCGAACATGGCACTTTGAAAAACATCCAAAAGCTCAAATCATTGAGTTATAAGGGAAATCACGGATTCAGTAGACAAATAGACTGCTTGGTTGAAAAAAAATACAATTAATTCTATATTGTATATATACATAGATAATCTATATACATAGGAATACAATATAACTAGGAGGGGACAGGATGAATCAGGTTGCCTTACTTTTAGTAGTCTTTCATTCTATTATTTTATTTTTATGGGTAAAAAACTCCGCATTTTATTTTCTTCATGGGGAATAGGAGTTTGGCTTGTCGTAACCATAGCAGGTTTTGTCTTGTTAAAAGTGATAACAAAGGTAAACATCATGCGAAAACTGCTATTAGTTTCTAGTTGGTTTATGGTATTTTTGTTACTTGTAACGATTGCGATCGAATTCATAACCTCTTCGATGCCTTAACAGTAATACGAAAGTTAAATTAGAAGAAAGCTTTGAATAGTATAAGGCAAGATAATATCAGTTGTGTCCTGAAGTCAAAGTAACTTCGGACAGAGGATGGGTTAATGGAAAATACTTCAGAAGAAGAATTGTTAAAAATGAGCAATTAACTAGACAAAATGTAATTTTTTAGTGAAAATTTAAAATTGGCAGAAAACAAAGAAACCTTCTGACTTATATAGAAAAAAGGGGATAGATTTATGTCGGAATCACAAAATGAGAATAGAGAACCACAAGAAGAGATTAAGTAATTCTTTACACGAATGGACAATCGATGAATACTTAATAGGGGTTCCACTTAAAAAGTAATTTACTGTTCAAGGGTGCAGCTTTTTTATTGAAGTAACTGGCAGTTTAATTGAATAAAGCATGTATCTTGACAATCGTTTTTACACAATTATAATGGATATTAGAGAGTCTTATAGTCTTTAATAGATAGGAAGGGTTGAATACATTGAAGTACTCAAAAGCAACTAATTATGCTCTTCATACAATGTTAAATTTAGCCTTGTCAAAATCAAGCAAACCAATAGGGGTACAGACATTAGCAGAAAAGCTGAATGTTTCACCAACTTACTTATCTAAAATCCTAACCAAGCTTGTAAAAGAAGGAATGGTATCTTCTGTGTCAGGAGCAAATGGTGGATATTCATTGACAAGAGGCTGGGAATCCATTTCTTTTCTTGATATTATTTTTGCTATTGAGGGAAAGTCATCATTGTTTGAGTGCGGATTAGACCATGGGCCTCAATGTCAGATCCAAAAAGTAATGTTGAAGTCCGAAGAAAAAATGGAAGAAGAATTAAGGAGGCAAACCCTGGCTGATTTAGCTAAGACATCTGAATAAATTAAATGATGTCTTTTTTTATTCTCCTATTATAGATAATAAAGGTCTTTAATATATTTAATTAAAAGGAGTGTAAATAATTATGTTAGATTGTGTAATTGTGGGTGGAGGTCCAGCGGGTTTAAACGCTGCACTTGTATTAGGCAGGGCAAGAAGAAATGTGATTTTATTCGACAATAACTCTCCAAGAAACGCAGTTACCCAAGAGTCGCATGGATTTATTACAAGAGACGGAATTAAACCAAGAGAATTTAGAGAAATTGCTCACCAGGACATAGCCAAGTATCCTTCTATCATGATTAGAAATGAAAAAATTATTGATGTAAAAAAAACGGGAATGCATTACGAAGTCGTGACCGAAAAAGGAGAATGTATTAAAGGGAAGAAGGTTATTTTAGCTACAGGACTTAAGGAAATTCATCCGGCAATAGAAAACATTAAGGATTTCTATGGAAAAAGTCTTTTCAGCTGTCCTTATTGTGATGGCTGGGAGTTGAAAGACCTTCCGCTAATGATTATTTCAGAAAACCACTCTGCTTTCCATATGGCTAAAACAGTTTACAATTGGAGCAAAGACTTAATTGTTTGTACCAATGGAAAGAAGATATTGACCGTAGAGCAAATGAATATGTTACAAAGAAAAGGAATTAAAGTATATGAGCAAAAAATTAAATCTCTTATAGGCGGAAATGGGAGTTTAGAAGCTGTAATTTTTGAGGATGGTGAAGAGGTAAAGAGGAATGGAGGATTTGTGACACCTGAATGGATTCAAGCCACCACTTTCGGTCAATCTTTAGGATGTAAAACACACGAGCTCGGTGGAATTATAACTGATCAATTTGGCAGAACTAATATTGAAGGGCTATATGCCGCTGGAGATACGTCAGTTATTGCTCCTTCACAAGTGATTATTGCAGCAGCTGAAGGTTCTAGAGCCGCAATGGGAGTCAATACAGACATATCTCAAGATGATTTTAATTAAACTATTTAAAAACTTTGTGAAACAATGCACTTAAACTATAGGGTGCGAGAATAAAAAAAGCAATGCTTTCTAGGGGCATTGCTTTTTTGCATGTTCATTTAAAAATACTTCCTATAAAGTTCTTGCCGTAAACTCCCACTTAACTGTACATATATCCTAGTAGTTTCACTTTTCTCATGTCCTAATAAGCTCTGTATGACTTCAAGAGGTGCACCATTATTCAATAAATGGGTGGCATAGCTGTGACGCAGCTGGTGGGGGTGAATAGTTTTATTGATTCCTGCCCGACTAGAAATCCGCTGAATGATGTATCTCATTTGGGCAATACTCATTCGATGGGGATACCGTTCTGTAACAAAAATTGCTGGATCGCTATCCTGGCGTTGATCAAGGTAGCGTTTGAGCCAAATATCGCAACGGATATTAAAATAAACTTCCCTTTCTTTATCCCCTTTTCCTCTTACAATCGCAGAACGGTTAGACCAATTAACTCTATTCTTATTTAGGGAAACAATTTCACCTATACGGCACCCAGTGGAAAACATGAATTCGAACAAAGCCTTTTCCAATGGGCAAGAGCATGCTTCACGTAAATGTTCAATTTCACATTCTGTTAGAAACTTAGGAATTCGTTTCCCTGCTTTAGGTTCCTTTATCTTTGCTGCTGGATTCTTTGGAATAAGACCTTCCTCATGTGACCATCGAAATAATGACTTCATAAATCTTATTCGGTGGGCTAGACTTACAGGCTTTAAGGTTTTAATCGATTTAGACAGGTAATCTTTTAATTGAACAGTGGATATGGTATCTAATTTAACGTCCTTTAAATACCGAATAAGTAAAGTAGCTTGAAGTTTATATGCTTTTAATGTTTGTGGTGAGAACCCTTCAATTCGTTTATCGATTCATATGTTTCCCATGCCTTAGATAATAACAAAATACATCTCTCCCTAAATTTCTCTTTTTAAAGGGATTATTGACAGGGTTTTCGAAATCGAAACAGAGAGCTTATTCAACTATTGATGCAGTTTAGTTGAAGAAGTATTGTGCATTTTTGTTTAATTTCCCCATTAATTACTTTAAATAATTTTTATCGTTATGTGATCATCTAAGCTTTTATATGTTGTATCCGCTTATCAAATTTACAAATTAGGTACATCAAAACCAACAGAAAACCAATTTGGTAACTTTCAGTCAGGACCGGCTGCCAAGACGAATTCAATAATTTATAGGGAAGCCATTTTTATATCTCAAATGGGCTGAATGGTATCAGAATGAATGCTCAGTATATAGGGAGGATTATTTACCAAATGCTAAAATCATAAATATTCTTTATGAATTTGGAATGTCTTGCTATAATAAATACTACAGTTGTAAAAGTAGGAGGATTATCATGAAGGAGATTCCACAAATAACAGAAGCAGAATATGAAGTGATGAAGGTTATATGGAAATATGAGCCGATTTCGACTCCTGAGGTTGTGGAGAAATTATCGAATAAGAGTGATTGGAAGCCAAACACCATTCACACGATGCTGGCGCGCCTGGTTAAGAAAAAGGCTTTGCACGTAAGAAAAGATGGCCGAGTGTTTATTTATACTTCACTAGTTGAAAAGAACGAATATGTTGGACAGAAAAGTAAATACTTTCTGCAGCAGTTTTTCGGCGGTACGTTAAATTCAATGGTATTAAATTTTATTGAAAATGATCAGTTATCGAATGAAGATATTTCGGAATTAAAGCAAATATTATCCAAGAGTGATAAGAAAGGGGAAAAATAATGGATACCATGCTGCTGCGGATTTTAGTTAGTACAATCGTGGTATCCCTCCTTATTTTCATCATTCTATTAATCAAAAAGCTGTTAAACAATCATATGACGGTGAAAGCACAGTACCATATTTGGTATTTTCTTTGCATTCCAATCCTTGCTACCTTTTTACCTTGGAATTATTTTTACCTTGGAGAAGGAATTCAGTATTTTAAAAGCTTGCTATTTTTTCAAAGAGACATGACTTCGAAGAGTGAAAGGATTAATGGAGTGGATGCCTTTCAGGCGTCAAACAGCGATCTATTACAAGATTTCACGGTATCGGTAAACAAGTCAACGCCCGATTTCGTCTACCATACATTTTTTATAGTTTGGGTCATTGGAGTCATTCTTTTTGTTGGGGCTGCTGTTTACTCAAACTATCAAATCTATCGAATCAAAAAGTCAGCTGCGGCTGTTCATGACCAAAAGCTTAATCAACTTTTAGAAGTGTGCAAAGAGATGGTTGGGGTGAAAAGAAACATACGGCTGAGGGAGACCTCTCTTATTACCTCGCCTATCACGTTCGGGGTTTTTCAGCCATATATTTTTATTCCAAGCAAAACGCGAGAAGCATTTTCGTTAAATGAATTAAAATACGTGTTTTTGCACGAGCTGCACCATCATAAAAGCAAAGATCTGTTCGTGAATTACGTCATGTGGATATTTCGTATTATTTATTGGTTTAACCCATTCGTCTGGTATGCCTTAAAAAGGATTCGAATGGATCGGGAATTGGCCTGTGATGCTTCCGTGTTAAATCTCTTGGATGAGAGCGGATATATCGAATATGGGCATACCATCATTCGTTTTGCCGATAAAAAATATGATAGGGCCTTTGAACAGTTTGCTCCAGGTATAGGGGGGACTAAAAAACAAATCAAACAAAGAATCCAGTGCATTGCAAGCTTCTCTAGAGATTCTCCATTATTGAAATGGAAAAGCAAGGTCATTTGTACAGTTTTAGGAATTCTTGTGCTATTCCTTGCTCCAATCACCACCGTTATTGCCAGCCCAGATGATGTGTATCAGTTTAGCGGGAAGAATGCGGACTATGAAGATTTAAGCTCCTATTTTGAGGGCTATGAGGGCAGCTTTGTTTTATATGATCCCTCTAAAAATCAATATCAAATTTATAATCGAGAGATGAGTGAACAGAGGATTTCTCCTGATAGCACCTATAAAATATATTCTGCCTTATTTGCATTGGAATCCAATGTGATTTCCACGAATAACAATGAACAGGTTTGGGATAGGAAAATTCACTCCTTTCCAGAATGGAATCAAAATCAAAGTTTAGCGACTGCCTTAAGCCGTTCTGTAAATTGGTATTTCCAGAATACCGATCGGGAGGTAGGGAAGAAGCAGCTGCAAGAGTATTTTCACAAAATAAAATACGGGAATGAGGACCTTTCAGGGAATTTGGACAGTTACTGGATGGAATCTTCCTTAAAAATATCACCCATTGAACAAGTCCAATTATTATACGCATTAGAAGAAAATCAATTGGGTTTTAAAGCAGATAATATAAAAGCGGTAAAAAAAGCAATTTTAATAGATGTGCAAAAGAATGGGCGGTTGTATGGTAAAACGGGAACCGGTATGGTTAATGGAAAGAATGTAAATGGCTGGTTTATTGGCTTTGTCGATAAAGGTTATAATCGTTTTTATTTTGCCATTAATATTCAAAATAAGGATGGGCAGGCTCAAGGGAGTAAGGCAGCGGAGATTGCCAAGCAGATCCTGCGTCATAAAAAGATTTATTAATAAATAACCCCAGAAAGGATTACCCTTCCTTTTTGGGAATTTGTTGGTATAAATACTACAGTTGTAGTATTTGTGAGCGACCTCGTACACGAATTTCCCAGTATGAAAGGGCTGATGTGTTTTGAAGCAGAAAAAACAGAAAGAAAATATAGTAAAAAACTCAATCCGATGGAGACTGAATGGTCTCTTTTTCATGGTCTTTGTTCTTTTTTCGATCCTTATTCTCCGCCTTGGCGTTATCCAAATTATCTATGGGGAAGCCCATGCGGCTCAGGCAAAGAAGACAGATGTGACGCCCGTCAGTTATTCGGTTCCCCGTGGAAAAATATATGATAAGAATCAAAAGTTAGTAGTCTACAATATACCGGAAAAGGCGATTACCTATACACCGCCGAAATATCCGCAGCCGGGTGAATTGCTTGAACTGGCCAAAAAGTTAAATACCTTTTTGGTCATGACTGATAAAGAAATCAATAAAGTGACCGATCGGGACTTGAAAGATATCTGGCTGCTGATAAATAACAATGGCACGCATTTAATCACAAAAAAGGAGGAGAACCTATACAAACAGGAAAAGCTGAATGACAATGATTTATATCAATTAAAATTGAACCGCATTGCAGAAAGTGATCTCGAGAAAATGGACAAAAACCTGGCTGCCATCTACCGGAAACTGTCGTCTGCCATCGCTTTAACCCCGACGATCATTAAAAATGAACAGGTAACAGAGGAAGAATTTGCGAAGGTCAGTGAAAATCTAGAAAACCTGCCAGGGATGGATGTTACAACCGATTGGAAGAGGGGCCGCACCTACGGGGAAACATTTTGGAATATGCTTGGGGAAGTAACGAGTGCGGACGAAGGTCTTCCAGAAGAAAAGGTAGATTACTATATGGCTAAAGGGTACAAATTGAATGACCGCGTGGGGAAAAGTTATATTGAGGAATTTTATAATGACGTCTTGCAAGGCCAAAAGGAAAAAGTAAAAGCGGTGACAGATCAAAATGGAAATGTGGTGAATACAGAGACTATATCGGAAGGAAAGAGTGGCAATGATATTGTTCTGACCATTGATATGGAATTCCAAGCCCAAGTGGAAAAAATTATGCAGGAAGAGTTGGTCAGTGCAATCCAAAAGCCGCATACGGATACCCTTGACACTGCCTTTGTTGTGGCAATGGAACCGAAAACTGGCCGAGTTCTGGCAATGTCAGGAAAAGTGTATAACAGGCAGTCCCAGGAGTTTACCGATTTTACACCGGGAACCTTCACTTATGCATTTGAACAGGGGTCCGTTGTAAAAGGGGCCACCATATTAACTGGATACCAAACGGGTGTCAGGGATATCGGGGAAATCGAACTAGACGAAGTCATGAGATTTAAGGGGTCGGGAACTTTTTCCTCTTACCAAGTCATGAACAGAATTGACGAATTAGAGGCATTAGAGCGTTCATCAAACGTTTATATGTGGAAAACCGCGATTGAAATTATGGGCGGCAAGTATGTCCCTGATGGCACATTGAATATCGATCCCAAAAAAATTGAAACCATTCGCTATTATTTCAACCAATTTGGTTTGGGGATCCCGACCGGTATTGGTTTTGATAATGAAACGGCGGGAATTAAAGGAACCAATGCAAGCACCTACTTTCAAATTGCCATAGGACAATTGGATACCTATACACCGATGCAAATAGCTCAGTATATTACAACGATCGCCAATGGAGGATACCGGATGAAGCCCCAATTGGTGAAGGAGATTCGTGAACCGAATTATAATGGCAATGAGCCAGGCAACGTAATCGATGAAATCGAACCAGTGGTGCTGAATCAGGTGGATATGAGTGAGGAGATGCTTAAGCGGGTTCAACAAGGTTTTTGGCTGGTTACCCATGGTTCCCAAGGAACAGCAAGAGGATATTTTAAAGACGAACCGTACAATGCCGCAGGTAAAACCGGTACCTCAGAATCGTATAAAAATGGGGTGAAGACTTGGAATCTTTCTTTTGCTGGTTATGCCCCATTCAATGATCCCGAGATTGCCATTGCCGTTATTGTGCCAAATGCTTACCGTGATGGTTTTGCCCAGCCGCATAGTGCAGCTAATATCATCAGCCAGCGGGTTTTTCGGGCATATTTTGACCTTAAAGAAAAAGGACAGCCAACTATAAAATAAGATTGACAGCTATTTATTACAAGTGTAGTATTAAATGTGTAACAAATACTACATATGTAGTATTACATGCGTAATCTACTATTACACATGTAATTAATATTAGAGAAAGGAGGAAATTCTCCTCTAGCATTTTGGGGGAGCATAAGGTTATGAAAGTGATATTGAAAATAAGCTGCAAAATTCGTTCCATAAATAATGCTATTGAATTAGAATCTGATGGTTAATAGCGGATCGTTGTTAATTAAAACATTGCTTATTCTATTTTCAGGATATCTACTATTAATAGAAAGAGGTTAAGATTTTGAAGAAAACACATGATATTTTCAACATGAAAAATTTTATATATGCCCTGCTTGTGCTAGTGGTTGCCATTGTACCCCTCGCCGGCTGGTCGATGACCACCAATCATCTTTTTGACAAGCCCGAAAAGGCAGTCACGAAAACACAAGTCTCCCATATAGACCGTAAGTTTGCACGACTCGAGAACAAATTTGACGCCCGGCTGGGAGTCTATGCGATCGATACCGGCACAAATCAGACCGTTGCCTATCGTCCTGATGAGCGGTTCGCTTATGCGTCCACCTACAAAGCTTTAGCCGCAGGTGCATTGCTGCAGCATTACTCAATTGATCAACTCGACGAGTTAGTCACATACACCCGCGATGACATCGTTTCGTATTCACCCGTTACAGAGCTTCACCTAGATACCGGGATGACGCTTCGGGAAATTACCGAGGCTGCTGTCCGATATAGCGACAACACCGCAGGGAACATTTTATTAGAGAAACTGGGAGGCCCAGAGGGATTTGAAACAGCTCTGAGGAAGATTGGCGATAACGTTACCCAGGTTGATCGTTACGAGACGGATTTGAACTCAGCTGTTCCTGGAGATACACGTGACACCAGTACACCAAAAGCACTGGCTAAAAACCTCCAGGCCTTCGCAGTCAGCGACTGGCTCCCTCCTGAAAAACGCACAATCCTTACAGATTGGATGCGGGGAAATGCCACTGGGGATGCGTTGATCCGTGCTGGTGCACCAGCAGGCTGGGAAGTAGATGATAAGAGTGGGGCAGCAAGCTATGGAACGCGGAATGACATTGCGATTGTTTGGCCACCAAATAGAGCGCCAATTGTCATCGCAGTTCTATCCAGCCGCGATACACAGAATGACACCTATGACAATGCGCTTATCGCAGAAGCTGCCAAGGTGGCACTTAACGCTCTGAAGTGGGACAGATAATCAAATTTACTCATCACAATTCTCAATTGCATCAGTGAACAGATTTTCATTCAGTCATCATATACAATCATTAAAAGATTTAGTATGTGCTGACTGATATTTTTTCAATATAATAATAGGAGTGGGTAACATTTAGGCAAAGTCTGTAAATAATTAGTCGTTTAGATGTTTATCTTGTGGTAGATACATCAGTTATCGTTCCATCACAAGTGATTATTGCGGTGGCTGAAGGGGCTAGAGCCGCATTGGAAGTATATACAGACATAACTCAAGTGGATATTAATTAAACTATTAGTAAAACTTTGTGAAACAATGTACTTAAACTATAGGGTACTTAAGTTTGACAAGTATGTTTTCTGGAAGAAAAAGGTCAAAAGAATGTTGATAAACCCACCAATATCTAATTGTGTTGTCAATTAAAGTCCACACACGTCGATGGTGAAATCGTTAAACTTCAATTCCATTAGATATTCAGTTCCGTAGTCGGGGTCATCGTACTCTGCCCCGATTGGAATAGCGACTAACTTTTCAAACTCCTTGTTTTCAAAGGCTTCCTTATCTTTATAGAGTAAGATGGAGGTTTCGATAAAAGAATAACCGACAGACATAAACACGGCCGCGGCCAATAACCCCAATATTTTACCAAACCAGTTTCTGGTGCCAATAATCAACCCGGTAAAAATAAGACCAAAGCAAAGACACATGCTGGCACCACAGTAAGCACCAACCATCTCCGACATAATGAAGTTTTCTTCGAATAACTCGGAAATGCCCCATAAAATGAAAGTAACAATTAAGAAAAACACACCGGTAATTAAGACAACGCCAGCTGCCACTTCCCTTCTATTCTCGCCTAGGCGCAGGCGGTGTTTTCTCTTCTTTTTATTCTCTAGCTTTGATTTTTTTTCTACTTTTGTTTTCTTTTCTGACATTCTTTTCTTCCCTAGCATACTAGCCAAATTTGGTACCCGCCTTTCCAAAAAAACTCCATGATTCTCTATACGATTAGGGAAAAGAACGGTTTCAAAGGCTTTTGGCGTAATTATTGCCTATTGGGTCTCGACTCCGTATGAAGGGTTCACTAACAACTAATAGGGGCCAACTTAAGGATCTGGCTGCAAAAATGGCAACGGCATGATAACTCAAGAAAAATAATAAATACTCAAACACCTATGGTAAAATAAGTATATCAACTCTGTTGAATAGTAAGGGAGGATGAGTAATGATAAAGAAGAAAAATGAAACGTTTGAATGGGTTAAATCAATAATGGGTGCACTTGTTATAGCATTTATTATTCGCTCTTTTTTCCTTACCCCCATTGTTGTTGACGGTGAATCAATGAACCCCACTCTCCAGGACAAGGACCATATGGTTGTAACCAAAATTGGAGATCCGAAAAGATTTGATATTGTTGTGTTTCACGCCCCAGACGGTAGTGATTATATTAAACGTGTAATCGGACTCCCAGGTGATAGAATCGAGTATAAAAATGATGTTTTATATATAAATGGGATGGCCTATAACGAACCTTATTTAGAAAAATATAAGAAAAGACAAAATGTAGGAAATTAACAGATTCCTTCACTTTAGAGGAGACGGCCGTAGGTAGTGATACTGTTCCTAAAGATAGTATTTTTGTAATGGGAGATAATAGAAGGCATAGCGCAGACAGTCGTCATATTGGGGCGATACCATTGGAAAAGGTGATAGGGACAACAAATGTTGTTTATTATCCAATAAAAGAAATAAAAATCATAAATAAGTAATACCTGCTTAGTTGGGGTAGCAGTTGCTATAGGTCTTTTTGGTAATAAATCAAAAACGAAGAAAAGATAATGATTGCACTCATAAAAAGAGTGCTTTTTCTTTTGATGTTAATCTACCGATGTGCTGAACTTAAGAAGAATCGTGAGGTAGTCTATTTTACACTAAAAGAGATTGTAAACTATTCACTTATGAATTACAGGGGGGTGATAGCTGACGAGGCTGTCTCTTCTTCAACTTGGATGCAGGTTAGTGGAAGCAGTAAAAGTGGAATGACACAAAGAAAGCATTAATGCGTATATATTAATACTGAGTAGGAAAAGGGGGGAATTTATTGTTTCAAGTTTTTATAATTGTAGGTGTAGTGGGTATTCTTATTTCGGGTATTTTAATCGGAGCTTGGACGGATGGACAACAACAAAGAGCAAACTTTTATACTGAAACAACCAAAGATAGACACTTTAGAACCAAAATTGGATTGTATACTGGTCTTGGGGGATTAATCTCATTAGGCATAGCTGCATTAATATATTTTTTATAAAGAGAATAACTTATGTTTGTTTTTAAACAAAAAGGTGCAATGCATTTAACATTCTGGCTTTAACCTTCTTCTTATGAAATCTATAGCCTGCCACTCTATAGTTTTTTCATTACTAAAAGTAATCGTCACTAAGTCATGCCCAAATATAATATAGACGGGCTACAATTTCCTCTCTGAGTGTAATATATAGTGTAATGTCATATTAGCTCTCCATACATTCAAAAGGAAGTGTAAAAAATGTATAATGCCCTACCGATTAGTAACGCCTTACCGATCTCTAATGCCTTACCAATTAGTAATGCCTTACCGATTACTGCTGGCGCAAATGTTCTTCCCCAACCTCCAATGGCTTACTCATATGCAGCTCCTATTTATGAAAGTTGTTTTCCTACACATGGGTGCGGTGAATTTATACTCATAGTAGTGTTGTTTATTTTATTAATCATTGTTGGTGTAGCTTGTTTCTGTTAAAAGATGATTGTATTTTATTAAATAATCCTCATCTATACTCCAGATGAGGATTATTTTCATAAAAGATCTGTTAATGGGAAAGGGACTGCGATTATGTATGAATGTCCTATGGTATTAAATTAAAAGGAAGTTCTTTCCCACATTTGATAGTGATGCCGTTAACTGGTATCACTTTTTATAATTCAACCAAATTATTGTGATACTTTTCACTTTAATTAAAGGAGGCGTTAGTTGAAGAAAGCCACTAATTTTTACCAGTGGCTTTTGGTTTGTTTCATTTATGAATGACAACCCTAGTACCAACCGGAACTCGAGATGATAATTCTAAAACATCATGATTAAACATTCTAATACAACCGTGTGAAACGCTTTTACCTATGGATGATGGATTGTTTGTACCATGAATTCCATAATGAGGTCTTGATAATCCCATCCATAAAACCCCAAAAACATGCCTGGGGGGATTTGGCTGCTTATTTATTATGGTGTAAGTGCCAAACGGTGTTGCAGTTAATATTTTGCCAGTAGCTATCGGATAGGATTTTATCAGTCTGCTTCCTTCATACAAACTTAATCGGTGTTTTGATGTTGATACGTCAATCCATTTCGCCACGAAGATCAACTCCATTTTTTTAATAATGTATGTAGAAACTCAAGCCTTTGTTATTTAACAGAAATTGATTGAACAGCATTGTATGAGAAGTTAATGAACAGTGCGTTGGGATTACATGCAATAGCAGAGAAGGGGCTGGTTAACCAACAGCTAATAAATACCTCTTGTGAAATATCTTCAGCCAATTGTTTTTGTTTAACATAAGTAAAAGCAAGCCTTACCACCATGTCCCCGTACTCTTCCATCAGCCAACTAAGCTGGTCTTCTTTCGATAACTGACCAAAAGGACTAGGTGAGGCAGTAGAATTTATCTTTTCCAAAAGCATTTAACCCCTCTCTTTCTTTCCAAACCTTAGACGAAGCAATCCCATAATTGGTTCCGTAAATATTGCTTTTCATTCATTCTTTTATAAATTTGATTTTTTGGAGAGGTCATCGTTTCGCAGGTGAAACCTAACAGATTATAATGAATGAAGTGAGTATAAATATTGTACTATTTTCATAGAATGAGAAGGATGGATAAGTCTTTGGTCATAAAAATTTTAGTAATAAAAGGGGATATTTCATGAGGAAAAGAATGATACTGCTGCTTAGCGGTATACTGCTGTTATGCTTGCTTGCTTCCTGTGGAAAGGATAAGGATGAAGAAGAGATAAAGGAAACAGAAACAATCGAAAAACCAAAAACACCGATCAAAGAGGAACCAGCTAAAGAAGAGCCAGCCAAAGAAGAACCAGCTAAAGAAGTACCAACCAAAGAGGAACCAGCTAAAGAAGCGCCAGCCAAAGAAAAACCAACCAAAGAAGCACCCGCCAAAGAAAAGCCGAATGAGCAGGCTGCACTTACTATAGAGCAAACGAAAGTGATCATGGATGATTTAGTTGATAAAATTAGAACTGTCTATCATGAAGCTGGACCCAAGTATAATTTAGTCAATCAGGTTTTAACGGATGATATTTATCAATCTATGTCAAAGGATTTGCAGCCATTTGCAACAGAGCAACTCATAAAAACGAACTTGTTTAAGATCGCTAAGGACTATTGTTACATTGGCTGTGATGCAAGTTATTTTCCTGGTCCTACTGGATACGCCCTACGCTTTAAAATGATCGTTTCAACTAGTGAAAAAGTAATTATAGAGTATATTGTCCCTCAGAATGAACTAACGGGCCCTAACACAGAAAGAGTTACGATAAAAAAAGTTGATGGAACGTGGAAATTGGACGATTTTACTTTTTCTAATGTTCCGCTGAACTTGACGAAAGAAGAAGCTATGGTAGTTATGACAATAAATGGCTTCAGCGGATATCAGTTTGTTAAAGAAGCTCAATTGGAAGACCCGAATATGGGACTACGGAAAGTATATGTGTTTCAAGCCAACGGCAATATAAATGAGCAGGTCGTAATCTATGCAGATACCGGATATAACTATATTCTTCCAGAGAACACACCATTAGTAGGCAGCACAGATGACCAAGAAAGAAGCACCATGCTCACAAAGAGAGGAACACCTTCAAATGCTTAACAGCCTCGGGTAGCCGAGCTTGATTACAAAAACTGCTTAATTCATGCCAAAAATGAATAGAAAAATGGCTCAGTTCAACTAGACTGAGCCATTTTGTTTTAATACAGTGTGGGGAGGAAAAAGTTAAGCAGCACGAGGCGGTTCAGCGTAAAATAAGCGGAGATTTTCCGGTTAAATGCAGAATGGAGCTCGTATCGGGGTAAATAAGCGGAAAATTTCCGGTTATACAAGGAAAAATCCAACATTTTTGAACTTTTCGAGTAAATAGGCGGAATCTCTCCGCCTATTTACACCTTTTTTAACTAGAGTTAACGAATTAAGCGGAATTTCTCCGTCTATTTATCAGCTCGGGTGTTAATCAGAACCCCTAATCATTTAGCGGGCCCTCTTAGTTGCTCTTTTAATGTTGTGTCTTTTCAAGAGCCAGCTTTAACCCGAAGCCGATCAGAATCGTACCCGTAATACCTTCCATTACACGTTGAGTCCTAGGCCTTTTCATGAAAGCACTAATTTGGTTAAGCAAATAAATGTACAACAAAAACCATACTGCGGTTAAGGTCGTATACGTGATTCCCATGGTGAGAAACGGAAGAAACGTGTCGCTCCCGGCATGCACAAATTGTGGCAGGAAGGTTAGGAAAAATACAGCGACTTTTGGGTTGAGAAGGTTAGTCAGGAAACCTTGTTTAAAACAGGATTTGCCTTCATATTTACTTTCGGCATTGATTTCAGGTGTGGTTTTCTTGTTTTTGAGTGCCCATAATGTCTTGGCACCTAAATACACGAGATACACAGCACCTGCGTATTTGAAGACAGAAAATAACAAGGCTGACTTCACAATAATCGCTGAAAGACCGATGACCGCCGCCAATGTATGAATGAGTAAGGCGCAGCAGGTGCCGAACATGGTTCTAAATCCACCGGTCCTTCCGACAACAAGCGTATTTTTTGTAGCGATGGCGGTATCAGGGCCAGGCAATAGAATCAGCAGAATACACATAACTACAAACAAATAAAAGTTCTCCATTTTATCTGCACCTTCCCAGAGAAAATTGTTAAACTTACTTTAGCATAAATATTTTGAATAGTGATAATTTATTTTATTTAGAGTGAATGAGTTTTCGAACGAGCTATATATTAAACAGAAGAGTTGAAAATATAAATGGATAAGCGATTGCTGAATACCATAGTTTCCACTCATTGTAATAAAAAAATTTAGTGTGTAGACAAAACCATTCAAAAGCTATTGAGAAAAGGGTCTAGCCTAAGATGTATACTATCTATTTTCGTTTATTACTTTCTAAAGGATATAGATTAAGAAACGTTAGATATCATATATGTTGCGACGTTAAAAATACCAAAACATAGAAATACAAGCTTCCACACAAAGTATTCTCCTTCATACTAATTTCCTATAAATGATTATAAATCAGCTCCATTTTAAAACCTAATTGGTTTAGTCGAAGTGATTCATGGAGAGGGCAGGATGAAAAAAGCAGTGGAGATGATCCACTGCTTTTCTAATGATGAGCCTTTTCTAGAGCCGGTTTGACTCGAAACCATTCAAGGCTGCATTATTTCCTCTTCATCTATACTTATAGGTGAAGAATATTGATTGATAAATAAGATGTAAACCGGGAACAGCAAGCAAGACCCAAAAATCAGCAGGCTAAATCTCGGAAAAAGAGTTACTCCTGAATTAAGGGGAACAACAAAAGTGAAAAATAAGAATAGCAGGATAAAATAAGGCAGCCACAAAATGAGAGACCAAAAGCTTTTTTGTCTCCATTTTTTTGTTAACCTAATGAACATCAGGGTTAATAGTAAAAGTCCAATCACATTTATAACAGCAATGACAATGTAAACATCATCCCATTTCCATCCTGTTATGCTGCTAATATGAGATACATTGATAATGAGTTCGATTGCTGTAAACAACGCTAAAGCATATAAGGCACTAATCGCATTTAACTTTATAAAAAAATTCATCCCTAAACCCTCCGTAAGTGAAACAGCACGTATTCCATTATACAACTTCTTAAAAAAGAATGCTTCTTTAGAAGCACTATAAAAAATGATCGCTGTTAAAATAGAAGAGGGGGTGTGCAAAACATGATGAAAGCTGTTCTATTCGATTTAGATGGAACATTATTAGATAGAGACTCGTCTGTAAAAAGCTATATTAATCGGCAATACGAGAGGTTGAATTTCAGGCATATTCCACGAGAGAGCTACGTGCAGAGGTTTATTGAACTTGATCAGCGCGGGTATGTATGGAAAGATAAGGTGTACCAGCAAATGGTAAAGGAATTTGGGATTACGGAGATTACGTGGGAGGGCCTGCTTCAAGATTATATCGATGAATTTAAAAATCACTGCGTTCCATTTCCCAATCTCATTCGTATGTTGGAAGAATTGAAGAGTATGAATCTCCTTTTAGGGATGATTACAAATGGCAGAGGGCAGTTTCAGCTGGATAATATCAGGGCTTTGGGAATTGAAAAGTATTTTAGCAGTATTTTAATATCGGAATGGGAAGGAATAAAAAAGCCAGATCCTGTAATTTTTAAGAAAGCGTTAGAGCAGCTGAATGTTGCGGCAGGTGAAAGCATATTTGTCGGAGACCATCCTGAAAATGATGTAAAAGCAGCGCAGAATGTTGGGATGATGGGGATTTGGAAGGCAGACCCTCAATGGAATCAGGTAGAAGCGGATTACGTGATAAATGATCTTGCTGAACTGCCATTATTGTTAACGGGAGGCATATGATATGAGAAAGTTAGTATTTTACGGGGCGATAAGTTTGGATGGGTATCTTGCCCGGGATAATCATTCGTTGGATTGGTTGATTGGGACGGAAGGTGAAGACGAGACGGGATACGATGACTTCTATAAGAATGTGGATACAATTCTAATGGGCAGAAGCACATATGATCAAATCAACATTCTCTCGCCGGCAAAATTCCCGTATGAAGGGAAGGAATGTTATGTTTTTTCTCGGACGGTAACGGGTTCTACGGAAAATGTAACATTTATCAATGAGGATATTGTTGGGTTTACCCAATCGCTGAAGGAACAGGAAGGCAATTCGATTTGGATCGTTGGCGGCGGAGAGGTGCTGAAGCCGCTGCTGCAAGCAAAGCTGGTGGATGAGTTTATCATTCAAATTGCTCCCTCCATTCTTGGGCGGGGGATTCCGATGTTTACACCAGGCGATCATGAGAACAGGTTGAAGCTGGTCGATGTTCGACGCTACAAACAATTTGCGGAAATGCATTATATCACTTGATGTATGGGCAAAGATCTTATTGGTCTTTGTCCTTTTTTTATCAAAAACCCTCTACCTGCCAAAATATGTTCCCTACCTGCCATTCTGAAGCTCGAATCTGCCAAAATTCCGTTTTACCTGCCAAACCCCTTTGTTTATTTGCCAAACAAATTCAGCGACCGGAACCCATCCCTGAAAAAGCCAGGCTGCGACCTGGCTCAGGTATTTGTATTTCCTATATATGGATATTATGTTCGAAATTAAACGTAGATTCTGAAATCAGGTTGGTTTTTAAAGTTACCTTTTTTATCAAAAATCCTCTACCTGCCAAAATGTGTTTCACACCTGCCAATTCGAAGCTCTTATCTGCCAAAGTTCCGTTTCACCTGCCAAACCCCTTTGTTTATCTGCCTAACAAATTCAGCGACCGAAACCCACCCCTGAAAAAGCCAGGCTGCGGTCTGGCTCAGGTATTTGTATTTCCTGTATATGGATATTATGTTCGAAATTAAACGTAGATTCTGAAATCAGGTTGGTTTTTAAAGTTACCTTTTTTATTAAAAATCCTCTACCTGCCAAAATGTGTTTCACACATGCCATTCTGAAGCTCTTATCTGCCGAAATTCTGTTTCACCTGCCAAAACCCTTTGTTTATCTGCCTAACAAATTCAGCGACCGGAACCCACCCCTGAAAAAGCCAGGCTGCGGCCTGGCTCAGGTATTTGTATTCCCTGTATATGGATTTTATGTTCGAAATTAAACGTAGATTCTGAAATCAGGTTGGGTTTTTAAGTTACCTTTTTTATTAAAATCCTCTACCTGCCAAAATGTGTTTCACACCTGCCAATTCGGAGCACTTACCTGCCTAAACTCTGTTCCACCTGCCAATATCCATTGTTTATCTTCCTAACAAATCCTCACCTGCTAAAATTAGCCAAATCACCCAGTTTCCCTTTAAAATAGGTTTAAAAAGGTGTGTGGCTTTTATTTTTCAAAAATTAATTTCTTATGTGGAGGATATAAAGGAACGCAATCATAGCAGCGCGGCAGCACTTGTAGTCATCAAAGACAACAAAATCGTGCTTGAGCACTATAGCGGCTATCATTCAAATGTCCCTGAGGCTCGGCCAATTCAAGAAAACTCTCAATTTAATATCGCTTCTGCCCGAAAAAGTTATCTAGGGTTAGCGGTTGCCTACGCACTACATGAGGGGAAAATAAAAAGTCTCGATGACTTAGCATTAAAATACTTTGATATGGCGTTATTAGAGGAAACAACAATCAGGCACTTGGTCACCCACTCTCACGGTTTACATCAGGAGGAGGATGGGAAGATTTTTCGAGAATTCTCCGCTGGCGAAGGGTGGGAATATAGAGGTATTAACATTTTAATGATAACGGAGCTGATCAACAGACTTTACGGCAAAAGTTTCCCTGAACTGCTGGAAGAGAGAGTGTTCAAGCCATTAGGATTTAAGGAAACACATTGGCAAACCCAAAAAAGCGAACATCTGGTGAAGGTCATCCATCATCCCAATGAACCTGCTTCCTATACACTGGGCCTCACAAAGGATGGGACAGAATCAAATCTGCATACCTCTGCCCGGGAGCTTGCTATATGGGGGAATCTCCATTTAAACAACGGATACATAAATGGGGTGCAAATCGTTCCAAGCGAAGTGATTCGGTTAGCGGTACAGGCCCAAAATCCCCCTTATAAAAATAAAGATTTGCCCCAAAATGGATTGTTTTGGTATGTCCAAGATACACCCTCGTCAAAAAGTGAGATAGGTGAAAGAGTACCGAAAGGGTCATACCAAATCCTAGGCATTTCGGGACCAACATTATTAGTGAGTCCAGAATACAATCTCGTCGTCGCGAAATTGTACAATAAAAGATACAACTATGGGGGCGCAAATTATCTCCATTATTTAAGGGAGTTTAGTAATTTAGTAGCAGATACATTCTTAGAATCATCATCCCGCGTAATCATATAGAAATGAGGGGATAGGAATGAAAATGAGAAATAAGCTGGTCCGGATGTCTAAGGTGCTTTCGATGGCTTTTGTCATTTTCCTGCAAATCTATTGGTATAAGATTAGAAGAAAGCCGAAAGAGGATTGGGACCTGCTTTGGGGGAAAATTGGAGAACGGTATCGAAAGACACTTTTTGAATTAGAGGGCTTACTCATTAAAGTAGGGCAAATTTTAAGTACACGAGCAGACTTGCTGCCGAAAGCTTTCATCAGTCAAATCGAGGATCTCACCGATAAAGTTCCGCCATCAGAGTGGAGTGAAATTGAGGCAATTCTCGCAGCTGAATCGCTGCAACAACAGTTTATTTCCATCGGGAAAACAGCTGTTGCTTCCGCTTCCATTGGAGAGGTATATAAAGCGAGGCTGTTGGATGGAACCGAGGTCGCGATTAAAGTAAAACGTCCCCATATTGATACCATTGTACAAACGGATTTCCGGGTTTTAAACATTATCATTTGGTTTGCGGATCATTTTGTTCCTATTCCAAAAGGGTTTATCAATTTTAAAGTGCTGTTTAAGGAATTAAAAGAAGTGATTGAACGGGAGCTTGATTATTCGAAGGAACTCGACAATATTCTATTTTTTCAAGAGCGATTTAAGGATATGGAGGGCATTCAGATTCCTTCTGTCTATCCTGAGCTATGCACCTCAAATGTACTGGTAATGGAATGGGTCGATGGAGTCCGAATTACGGATTTCGAGTCGGAACAAAAGGATGTTGCCCAACGGCTTATCAAATTGTTCCTGCCTCAATGGCTTGAGCCTGGCAGGTTTCATGCGGACCCACACCCTGGGAACGTTCTCGTATCGAGGGAGGGGAAAATCATCTTACTTGATTTTGGGATGATCGGGGAAATCACCAAAAAGGATGCCGCCCAATTTCAAAAATTAATTGAAAGCTTTCTTTCTAAAAATTACAAGAAAGCGGTGGAGTGTTTAGCTCAATTAGGATTTTTACTTCCCGACGCAGAAACAAGAACGATGGAAAAGCTGTTGGCCGAATTCGCCTCATTCCAGCCTGAACAGTTAAAGGAAATGGATTTGCTAGCATTAAAAATGGAAATGAACGATATGATTAAAGCCCTGCCGATTCAGGTTCCAACAAGATTTGTTTTTTTAGGACGTTCTTTGGTCACTATTGAAGGAATCATCCGCAATTTGGCCCCAGAGGAGGAACTGATGGACCTAGGGAAGCCTGTATTCATGGAGTGGCTAAACAAACAAGGGAATAACAAATGGTCATTGGTATGGCAATGGATTCAATCCCAGCCTGTTTTTAAGCTGATCCATTCAGTAACTGAATTTCTAGACACTCCACAAAAATTAGCGGACCTTAAGGAAATCGAGCAACGAAGACAATTTCAATTTACCATCTATGAAAATAATAAAAGGCATTTATTTCAAGTTGTATTGCTCGGATTGATAGGGACCTTTGCGGGTTCCTATACTGCTGATGATTTAATTCGGAACCTGTCCGCAGGAGTAACCGCTGCAAGTTTAATCGGTTATTTCATAAGTAGTCATAAACAGAAAAAATGGATGAAGTACATGCATGAAAAACGATAAAGACACTTATGTTGTTCTGCTTGTTTTTTCATCCAGAGCAAAAAAGATGACGGAGCAAACGATGGCGGGGATAAAGAATTCTGGTTCAATGAAGAATGTACCCAGCCCAAATCCAATATGGATAAATCCCGATATTAAGGAACGATAGTTTAAGAACTTATTCGATGTCAGCTCAGCAATAATGGAGACTGGTAAGCCATAAGCGAAATTTCCAACTAAGGAAAATAACAGCACGATGACTAAAAAGGGTATAACCTCTAGGGTTAAGTTATTATCCGATAGGATAGCTAATAGATAAAATAATACGGTAAAGATCAAGGATGTATAAAAAGCGACTTTTATTTTCCTGCCTTTATTTGCAAGCAGAGTTTTTCTAACTATAGGAAAAAGCAGCGCAACAGCGTTCAAGGCGAGTAAAATTTTAAGGAGCATGGGTGTAGATGAAACAAGTAAGATGATTAAAAAGACGACCACTGTAAAAACCAGAATAATAGAATTTTCTTTGAGCATAGAGACCTCTGGATTTTTTAGTTACATTGTATAATAATTGGGTGGAATTGGGAATCTGATTTAACTTTATTTAACTGAATATTAAGTTCACTGCGTTTGAAAATAAACGGAGAAATTCCGTTTAAATTGGGAAATATCCATATTTCCTTAAAAATAAGCGGAGTTTTTCCGGTTATATGATCCAAATCGTAGGATTTTGTATTAATTAGAGCAGTTAACCGGAATACTCCGCTTATATCTGCTTCTTACGTCTCCTCTACATACATTAGCCGGAAAATCTCCGCTTATGAATGATCATACCTACACGAAAATCAACAATGAACAATAACAGAACTTTATTAAAGAACATACTGGCCCGGATAGTTACGACTAGAAAAAAATAAAAAGGTGTGATGAATGTGAAAAAAAGAATGGGCTGCCTGCACGCACATTATTCGAATATCGACTATATCGAAGGCGCATTTTCATCCTATGACATCGAGTTAAGTCATTTCGTTGATCCTGGATTATTGCAGCGGGTGACAAACGACGAGAGTTTTCCGGATTGGGCTGCGGAAAAGAAAGTGAAGGATCAAATCGAATGGATTGGTCAAACGGAAGTGGATGCCATCCTCATTACCTGTACAAACTATATTGCCTTATTAAAGAAGGAACAACTCTCGATGAACGTGCCGATTTTCCTGATAGATGAACCCTACTTTGAAGCCATTTGCCGTATCCAACGGCCACAGACCATTCTGTTTACAAACCCTGCTACCGTATCAGGAACCATGAATCGGCTGCATGAATATGCACACATTCATCAGAAAACGGTGGATATTGAGGCTGTGATCATTGAGAATACATTTGATTTAATCATGCGTGGGCAAAAGGAAGAATACATAAAACAGGTTTCAAATGCTTTGAAAAAAATGAATGAGCAGAGGGTTGTTTCGGTTGCCCAGCTATCTATGGTTCCGGCCGCACAGGAGGTTGAGCGCCAGACTTCTAAAAAAGTAATTAACCCACTTGATACCCTGGTTTCATCGATTGTGGGCCAATTAGTTTTATCGAAAAAGGAATAACGTTTCCCAGCCAAAAAATAAAACAATGGCCGTAACCTACGGCCATCCCTTCTATGAAAAACCATAAGTCTAAAAAACGATTACATATGATACTTAGAAAATCGCTGAACTTCATTTTCCTCATATAGTTTTTTTACGATTTCTTGATGGATAGCTTCTTCAATAGAGTATTTCCGTTTTTTGATCATTATCGTAAAGGACAATATATTTATCATCATGTAAAGCCCTCCTTTAACTTTCTAATTAAAGTATATACAGTGTTGAAACAAATGAAATCGTGTCAATGGAGGAATGGTTAGTACTCTTTTAGTCTGAGAACTGAAACTAGTTCCCTAGACCCTTTGATGTAGGAGCGATTTATTTTAAAAAATTCGAAAGTCCTAAAAAACAACACATTTAGGTTTTTGGAGGTGGTATAGTTTTCTAAAAAACCAGTAAAAAGGGTGGAGTTGTATGGGGTATCTAAAAATAATAGGAATTATACTTGTTGTGGTAAAACTTGTTCTACTGGCAGTTCGGTGGGGGAAACAGTGGAAGATTAAACAAGCAGGAGAGGAAATCGTAAAGAACGGCGGGATCAGCGAGCTCGTTGAACTAAAAGTTAATGACACGAAGCAGTTTTTACTAATTGAAGGAAAAGATAAAAAGAAGCCTATTATTTTATTTTTACACGGTGGACCAGGGCAGCCTTTTCCTTTCGGTGTAAGTGCAAGGACTGCTTTTCCTGAAATCACGGATCATTTTGTTGCGGTTTACTATGACCAAAGGGGCTCTGGGAAAAGTTATAGCAAGGATATTCCAATGAAAACAATGAAGATTAACCAATTTGTTGAGGACACCGATGTCATTGTGGAGTATTTGATGAAAAGGTTTAATACCGATAAGGTGATGATTGCGGGGACTTCCTGGGGAACGATAGTAGGAACAAAATACAGTGTTCAGCATCCTGAAAAGGTCAGTGCCTATATTGGTATTTCTCAATTTGTTAATATGAAAGAAAATCAACAACGGGCTCTGGATTGGCTATTGGATATCGGTGGGAAAAATAAAGATAAAAGTATGCTGGAAGATCTTGATTCCTTTGGTAAACCACTATTTACCGGAAAAATAGAAGAACGTTTTATGAAGTTTGTTTCAAAATACGGCGGAGATAACTACAGTGATGAGAACGTAAAAAAAGCCGACATTTTCGGAATGCTAAAACCCTCGCTGATTTCCCCTGATTATTTGCTGGGGGACATTTTTAAGGCGACCGTTTCAGGTGCATCCTTTAGCTTATTAAAAGCAAAGGGATTGCTTGCAGAAATGAATGAAGTGAATTTCATTACAGAAGTCGATGAACTGAAAATGCCCGTTTATATTTTTCAGGGATCACACGATAAATTAACAAATTACGAGCTTGCTAGAGAATATACTGCAAAACTTAAGGCACCGGCAGGAAAAGAGTTTATTACACTTGAGCAATCGGCACACTATCCAAATGAAGAAGATTTCAAAGTGGTGTTTGCAAAGTTACAGGAAATCGCTGCTGCAACAGCTGTAGCCCAATGATGACCAAAACCTCAAAAAAATCATAATATCAGTCATCATATGACATCTTAAAAAAGACCTCAAAAAATGAGGTCTTTTTAGATTCATACCTTTTCGAACTAAATTCCCTTTCCACCTCTAGGAATAAGTGTCGATATCCTTTCCATCCCAGCAAGGATCGGTTTCGCACGTTGAATGAGGGTTTTTGTTGATTCCAGAGTTAGGGAGCCTTGATGGGCACTCTCGCTGCTCCATACCTCATAAACATATACAGAGTTTGGGTCCTCAGGTGCTACACTCACGAGATAGAGTTCACAATCATCGAGAGTTTCCATGGATTCCGCTGCCTCTAAAAGAATCGTGGCCAGCTGTTCACGTTCGCCTTCTTTTGCAATCAACTTTCCGTAAATTCCGAATTTCTCCATGTTCATTCCTCCTCATTTTGGTTACCATTCTACTTTGATAGCCGATAAACCTGTTTTATAATCCATCACTTTCAAAAAATATTTTCCCGGATTCCACTTTTTCGGAAAAATATTGGGTAAATTAAAATGGAAAATATGTTCAAGGCAGGGGTTCCGATGAGTAGTGCTCAACGTGAGGCTTTAGATAAATTGGTTAAAGAACAACTAGAGGGTGCAAGCAACTGGCTCCGCTATTGGTTCGAGTATTCTGCATTTGATACGTGGCAATTTTGGCTGCATGTCCTTATGTTTGTGGGACCTTTAATTGTCCTCTATTTTGCGATGGATTGGAAAAGGGCACTTCAGCTTGGCTTCTATGGATTCAATATCCATGTTTGGTTTGCGTATATAGACTCATTTGGGACAACTCAGACGTTTTGGACGTATCCTTATAAAATGGTGCCATTTATCCCAAACAGTGTGGGTTTGGATTCGTCACTGGTGCCGGTACTTTATATATTGGTGTATCAGTGGACGATTAAAAACAAGAAAAACTATTACCTCTTTACTCTGCTATTAAGTTTATGTCTTTCCTTCATCTTAAAACCTATCTTGGTGATGCATCATTTGTTTGAGTTCCACCATGGTGCAAATTATTTTCACCTGTTTCTAACCTATATCGTCATACTGGTTCTCTCAAAGGCCATTACAGATTTCTTCTTATACTTTCAACGAAAAGCAAAACAGGAACCAGTTCAAGATAAAAAGGTAAAGAGGAGGAGGTAGGGGACCGGATTTTCTACCGAATATGCAGTGCTTCCTGCATGGATGGTTTGCTTCACTACTTCCTCCGCGATTCAGTCCCGAAGACAATTCTACATAGCTAAAAAAGCCAGGCACAATGCCTGGCTTCATTTTAATAAAATCGCTTAAACCCATCAAAGTGCTTAGTGTAATAAGGATTAGAAAGGTTTGCTATCGAAACGCCTTTTTTCTCATCGGCATGGATGAATTCGTTGTTGCCGATATAGATGCCGAGATGGGAGATTCCTTTTTTATATGTATTTTCGAAAAATACGAGATCGCCCGGTTGTGGCTGGTCGACGTAGTGCGTGCGACTATAGTAGCCTGCTGCGGAATAGCGGCCAGTTTTGTAACCTGCTTTGTTTGCAGCATAGTAGATGAAGCCGCTGCAGTCAAAGCCAGATAAGGAGCTTCCTGCCCAAGCATAAGGGACACCCATTAAGCTTTTGGCAACACTAACTAATTCAGTCTGGAAATCAGAACTGGATTCTGCAGGTGGTTTGACCTCCGTCACCTTCGCGGTACCGGAAACCTTCAGTTGTTGTCCCACATAAATCATATCGGATTTCAATCCGTTAAGATTCTTCAGTTCCTGGACAGTCATAGTATGTCTAGATGAAATTGCACCTAACGTATCACCGCTTTTGACTGTGTATACAGTCGTTTTTGCAGGTTCAGCGGGTGGTGTAACAACTTGTGTTGTTGGTGCAGGAGGCGGAGTTGTGACACTTGCCTGTCCCGAAACCTTCAATTTCTGCCCCACATAAATCATATCGGATTTCAATCCATTAAGCTGCTTTAATTCCTGAACGGTCATTTTATACTGGACACCAATTTTACTCAAGGTATCACCACTGACAACCGAATAAACAGCAGTGGATGAAACATTTGCCGGCGGCGATGCCACGGCAGCAGGTGGGGGAGTAGCTATCTCAGCCTTTCCTGAAACCTTCAACGTTTGTCCCACATAAATCATGTCGGATTTCAACCCATTAAGGTCTTTCAACTCTTTCACACTTGTAGCAAATTGCTTGGCGATTTTCCCTAGGTAATCACCGCTTTTAACGACATATACACTCGTTGGGGAAGCAGCAGGTGCAGGTAAACTAACAGCTGGCTGGGCTGCAGCGGAAACCTTAAGTGTTTGATTGACAAAAATCAAATCAGATTTCAAGCCGTTCAAGCTCTTTAGTTCTGAAACGGTAGTTTGATATTTTGAAGCAATTTTTGAAAGTGAATCTCCTTTTTGAACCGTATGGGTGCTGGCATATGCCGAACCCGCATATACGACCGAAAGGAAGGCAGCAGTCGAAACTGCTCGAACAATCGTTTTCTTCATTTACAGATCACCTCTATTATTCTGGTATTTTAAACATATTCTACCATGAATTTCCTCGGATTCGTATAAAAACTTGCAATTCAGTGCGAGAGGTGTAGAAATGTACAAGTTTAATAGGAAAAAACGCACTTTTTGGAGAATGAAAATGTTCTGTTAATAGCACAAAAGTGGTATTTTTTTAAGGAAAAATACCTATATAATGAGTGTACCCAAAATCCAAGGAGGTTTCTTTTAGTAGTATTTTTCTATATTACTGCTTGTGAAAAAAGTCTTATTCAACGAATCCCGCGCTATCCACTAGTCTTCTAGGATTACATTAAAAAAGTATCAAATAAAATGCATGGAGTGAAGGAAATGAAAAAATATTGGTTCGTAGCAGCTGCGTCCGTCGTGGTAATATGTTCAGCCCTTTTACTAGTGATCAATAAGGATAAAAAAGAAACAGTAAGCGGAGAGAAAAAAGCAGTGGAATCGACCCAAAATGCAGATAGCAGCGGGAATACCGGAGTGATCAACGTGAATTCAAAAGCAGGTGATAAAGGGATATCCTCAGAAAAAGAAAAACAAGATGAAATGATCAAGGATATAAGAAGAATGTACCAGCCAGAATGGGAAAGGATAAATCAAAATGCGGAGAAAAGATTAACAGCTTTAATCAGGGAAGCTGAGAAAGAGTATAAGGTAAAAAAAGAAAGAAATATTGATGTTTCGAGATTAGAAGGAAAGTATCGTGCTATATACAACGATTATGAAGAAAGTACAAAGACATTGGTCGATACTATCATTTCCAATATGCAAAAGGAAGCAATTGAAAAAGGCCTGAAAGAAAATATTGGTGATGAGTATTTTGATATGTATGAGATCCAAAAAGAAAAACGGATTGAAAAAGTAGTCACTGAATTAAAGAAGCTATCCTAACTATTCACGCTCAACCACCTAATCCTTTTATATGTTTAAAAAATTGCTGTCGATTGCCACACAACGGTGTCAAAAGATCTAATATTTTTGTAATATTTGAAATATTTAGCAAACAAAACATTATAGGGTTCTAAAATGGTCTGAAATTCCTATACATAGTAAAAAAGGAGGAGATGAATTGTTTGAGAGAAAAAAGTATAGGGAGGGCTATGTTTGAAAAGAAGAACCATCGCAATTAGTACTATGTGCGTATTATTAGCCCTGCCAAGCGGTGCTTTGGCACAAGATAATCCAGCACATACTCCACAAACGGTGATAGTGGAGGGAGGAAAGCAAGGTACAGAAGCAGTTAATTCTACTTTTATTACGACATTGACGGAAGATTTCTCTGGACCTGCTCTAGAGGGGATAACCGTCAGTCCAACCACGGTGGTAGTGCGTGATACGGTTACATTTACTACCAAGGCCACAGATGAAAGCGGTGTAGCAGAGGTATATGCTTATTTGAATTTTCCAAATGGAATGGGGTTCAAAGAAATTCCATTGGTTCTTAATACTGCGACACAGGAGTGGGAAGGTACATATACTATCGAAGAATTAGATCAAGAAGGTACCTGGTTTGTTGATTTTATTGCGTATGACACCCTAGGTAATTACACCTGGGAGGGTGCATCTGATGTTGAAGTTACGAATCCAAATGGTGACGCAGAACTTCCAACAATAGGCGATGTATTAGTTTCTCCTTTAAATGTAGGACCGGAAGAAGAGTTTACGATTCGGGCAAAAGTAACTGATAATGTCGGTGTTGCTTCGGTTTTTGCATCTGTTTCTTCTTATGATGGTTTCGGTGGTGAGTATTATTTACCTTTAACCTATGAAGAATCAACAAAAGAATGGGTGGTTAGCCATTCGTTTACCGAAAGTGATATGCCGGGTAATTGGTATTTTAAAATTATGGTTGAAGACAAAGCCGGGAATTACGAGGATAAATACCTCGAGGAAATACTGGTATTAACCAATCCAAATGTTGATTCTACCGGACCAACGATTGGGAAAGAAACCTTTACCCCTGCTACAGCCTCCCCGGGTGAAAGTGTTCATGTAAAAGTTCCGGTAACGGATTCACAATCTGGTGTATCTACAGTCTACGCTGAATTCTCACATGTAGATTATCCATCAGATATCAAAACGCTTTTCTTAACTCAGGATCCATTGACAAAAGAGTGGGTTGGAGATTTAAACATTGAATCAAGTTTCCATTCTGGCGTGTGGGAAGTTGTATTTTACGCTGCAGATAATGCAGGAAATACCACGCTCAAAGAAAATTTTAGTGCCTTTGATGTCATCAACAATGATGGTGACTATGATGCTCCAGTGATTTCAAATGTACAAGTGACACCACAGGGAGACGTCCAAGTTGGTGAAAGTGTCACGGTTACAGCCAAGGTTAGTGACAATGTAGGAGTAGACTCTGTAAGGGCTGATTTATATACCCAAGGGGGTTCCGAGTACATTGATTTGAGATATGATGAAGCAAGTGATCAATGGATTGGGAGCCTTGTGGTCCAAGAAACCACGACACCAGGTTTCTACGTGGTGAGTATTTCTGCTTGGGATACATCATATAATTTTGATTTTACAACTGCAAAAGGTGGCTTTACAGTCGTTAATACTGGTGATCATACAGGTCCTGTCATTTCAAAGGTTGAGCTCGATAAACCAGAGGTCAATGCAGGCGAGCAGGTCACGATATCTGCTAGTGTTGAAGATGTGTCAGGTGTAGCGAAGGTGACAGCATACTACTATGACAATGAAAGTAAAAGTATTGATTTAGCATATGATAGTACCTTGCAGAAATGGATAGGAACAATCAGTGTTCCACTGAATGTTCCTGACGGGGATGTTATTCAGATTGATATGATTGAGGCAGTAGATTCGATAGGAAATCCAACGGTACAATTCCCAGAGGGTGTTTCCTTCCTAGTGCATAACCCGGACGGAGATTTTACCGCACCGGTAGTGGAAAACTTTGTAATGACTCCATCTACAGTGAAGCCAGGAGAATCCGTTCATTTTGAAGCAAAGCTAATGGATGACAAATCAGGAGTCAAATCTGCGATCGTTGATTTGTTTAATAGCTCCAATTCGGAAATAACAAGTGTTGACCTAACGTATGATAAAGCTATTGATGTATGGAAAGCAGACTATGTCATTCCTGCTAACGTTGTAATAGGCTCCTATTCTGTAAGTTTAAATGTCGTGGATAATGCAGGAAATGAAGCGGACTATTTGCAAACTCGGACGTTAAGAGTGGTGGCAGAAGGGACAGATATCACTCCACCAATGGTACCAACAGTGGCAGAAGTAAGTGACCAATCGAGGGAGGTACTGGGAACAACAGAAGCAGGAGCAAATGTAACAGTTTCAATTGGTTCAGAAACCTTCACGGGTACAGCAGATGAAGGCGGAAACTTTAAAATCACCATACCTGTCCAAAGTGCAGGAACTGTCATTACAGTGACGGCAAAAGATGCCTTTGGTAATGCCAGCGAAGTAACTACGGTTACAGTAGTCGATAATACTCCGCCAGCATCTCCAACGGTAATTACCGTAACTACCGACAAAACGACTGTAGTTAGAGGGACGACAGAGAAGAATTCGACCGTTACCGCTAAAATCGGTGACACATCATACACTGGTAGTACCTTCGTTGATGGAGCTTTCAAAGTAATCATTCCTCGCCAAGCAGCGGGTACATCCATTACCTTTACGGCAGAAGATGAAGTAGGAAATGTCAGTGCAGAAACCGGTGTTATTGTTGGTGATGCAACAGCACCATCCGTCCCTCAAGTAAATTATGTATCAGATAAAGCAACACAAGTGACTGGACAAACGGAAGGTGGAGCAATAGTTACAGTAACAATTGGTACTGAAACCTATACGGGAAGTGCGCTTAGTGATGGAGCGTTTAGTATAAGTATCCCAACACAGTCGATAGGCACTATAATAAGTGTTAATGCAACCGATGCAGCAGGTAATATCAGCAATGTGAGAACTGTCACCGTTGTTGATAAGACAGCTCCATCCATCCCAATTGTGAGGTATGTATCGGATAAGGCGACAGCGGTAACGGGCACAGCAGAAGCGGGAGTGACAGTAGCTGTCATTATTGGTACTGAAACTTATACCGGTACTGCAGATAGTAATGGAGATTATAGTGTGACGATTCCTCTGCAAAAGGCAGGAACATTATTGAATGTAAGAGCAATAGATGCAGCAGGAAATAAAAGCACTTTAAAAAAATTAAATGTTGTAGATAAAACAGCACCATCCATGCCGACAGTGGATGATGTATCAGACAGAGCAACAGTAGTTACTGGAACCACTGAGGGAGGGGCTTACATTACAGTGTTGATAGGTACTGAAACCTATACAGCAAAAGCATTTAGTAATGGAACCTTTAGAGTAACAATTCCTCAACAAGAATTAGGTACATTAATAAATGTAAGATCAACGGATGCAGCAGGAAATAATAGCGCCCTAACGAAAGTGAGAGTTGTAGATAAGACACCACCTGAAATACCATCAGTTAATCTGATAACAACTAAAATTACAAAAGTTACCGGAACCACTGAAGGAGGAGCGTATATTACAGTATCCATTGGCACTGAAACTTATACGGAAAGGGCGTTCAGTAATGGAACCTTTCGAGTAAGTATCCCTCTACAAAGTGTTGGAGCGCAAATAAGTGTCGTCTCAGCAGATAGATATGGAAATACCAGTAAACCAAGGAACTTAACTGTAATAGAGTAAAACCTCGTTAAAAAACCCCTTCCTGATAAAAAGGAAGGGGTTTTTAGTTCATGTTAAAAGAATACTATGCGTAGATAATCCCATTGGGACCGTCTATGGTGTTAAAGGCTTTGATTCCGCAATCACGTGCATCTGGAGTTCCTTTTGTTGTGTTTGCTTGTTGAGCATTAATCGTACTGCCACTTAGTACCCTCATATCGAGTCCTTTATTATCCCTGCTAGTTACATTCCTAGCATTAATGATGGAGCTATCGACGCGTATTCCTTCGGCACCACACTGAGAGGCAATAAGTTCACTTGCATCAATATGACAAGCCTCTCGGATATATAATCCAATTTCCTTCGCTTTGGAAACGTCTGATCCTCTCACAGTCCCTGTTGATCCAGTTTCTACTCTTATACCGTTGTGACCGCATTTTGTAGCATTTATAAACTCTCCTGCAATACGGCTTCCTCTTTGAACAATTAAACCTGTTAATCCCGCATTTGAAACATTAGCACCTTCGCAATTTACAATTGATCGAATTACACTAATCCCATTTTGAAAGGCATTAGAGACATTGGCTTCAAGGATGTTCGCCGTGCTTCCCCTGCTAACGTAAACTGCATTTTCACCACCTTTGTTTCCAGAGAAATCGGCTACTTCGGCAGAAAGTGTACTAGCACGGGTAACCCAGACGTTCCTGTTATGACAACCAGTAAACTCACTCCCCCTTGCCTCGACACCGCTTGATTCATTTACGTATAATCCACGTCCTTTCGCACGACGGATGCCGCAATTAACCTCTACAAAACCACGGGAACCTTTACTTACATGATAGCCATCTTCCCCACGATTCCGCATATCAATCTTAGCAGCCAAAATAGGAAGCTGCGAATGAATACCCTTTATAAAATGACTGGAAAAATCATCTGCTACTCGTACTATCGAATCAGAGGTTATTTTGAATTGAGAACAATCAGTGTTTTCAATTGTAATTCCAGTTGAAGGTTGGTGACCTTTTTCAATTTTTAGTTCGATCATCACATTTTTTGCAATAATCATCGCAGCGAGATCATCGATAGCCGCCTGAAGCGTGGCGTAGTCAGAAGGTATGAGGAACGTTTGATTCGAGGTGATGAATCTAACATCTGTATCATCCGCTGCACTACGTTTGTCCATGCCCGTGCTTGCTTTGGCTGTCCCTGTTAAAAAGCCAAATACGAATAAAATGGCTCCAGCAAAAAAATTTATGATGAAGTTTCTTCGTTTCATCTGCATTCCCCCCTCTAAAACTATACCTTGTACTATAGTTATTAAGCAATGATTCAATAGTTTTAGATCATTACGAGGAATTTTCATCCTTCGGCAATATTTGACGATTATTGCCCTTTACCCAAATAACGATAGATGGTAAAATAATTAAGGATTTTGAAGATTTTTGGAAAAACCAGTCAACTAAAAAAGAATACTGTCGAAAAAAGTGACAGTTACATTGTTAATCCAAAAATAGAATAAATATCTAATGAAAGAGTAAGTGAAAAAACTTAAATTTCCATTAGATATTTATTCTTTTTGTTTAATGTCGCTCTCTGCAGAAGAAAATAGAATGAATGGATGTAAATGGTCTATTAATTGGAGCGTAGCGACGGGGGCTTTCGGTTCTCCTCCGGAAAGCAGAATGTCTGGAATAGACATCCATCGACATAGCAAAAAATAAAAGGTGGTTACCTGTTCGTGAAGAGAGTATTAATCATTTCTCAGCATTTTTATCCAGAAATAGGAAGCCATGCGAATCGCATTAAGCACCTTTATATACAGTTGAAAAAAAGGGATTTTGATGTAACTATTTTCACAACTGAACCATCTTACCCGAATAAGAAAATTTATGAGGGCGGAGACTTTTGGGATGAACCGTCTTTAAATTGTGAAAAAGATAACATAGTTAGAATTGGTATTAAGAATAGGAAATATTCGAATAGTATATTTAACCGTTTATATTACTATTTGGAAATTGCTCTAAAGATGATTCTCCTTATCATAAAAGACAAGAAAAAGTATGATTATGTTTTTGCAACCTCCCCGCCAATCTTTACCGGCTTTGTGGGACTGTTTGCGAAGTACAGATATAGAAGCAACTTTATTTTGGATGTCAGAGATTTATGGCCCGAATCGTTAAAGGGTGTTGGTGTATTTAACTATCCTTTTGTACTTAGTATTTTCGGGGCACTTGAAAAACTCCTTTATAAAAAGGCGAACAAAATTGTCATTAACAGCTTAGCTTTTAAGAAATACATCCAAGAGAAGGCATCTATCGCTTCCGAGAAAATTCTTTTTATCCCTAACGGTGCGGTAAAAGATGAACTAGCTTCTTTACCAATAAATGATCATTCGGATAAAAAAATTATCTACGCAGGAAACCTGGGTCTTGCTCAGGATACAGAATTTATCCATCACCTTGTCCCGCATTTAAATGAACAGAGAATTAAACTGACGATCATCGGCTATGGAATTAATAAAAAGCAGCTTGTTGACTCGATCAAGCAATATAAAAACGTAACAGTGGTGAATCCAATGACGAGAAAGGCAGTTTTTAGAGTCATTGCCGAGCATGATTTAGGCCTGGTGACGTTAAAGGATAAAGAAGTGTTTAAAACAGTACTGCCAGGAAAAATTATTGATTATTTGACTTGTGGTGTTCCCGTTGTTGGTGTGATTGATGGGTATTCTAAGCAAATCGTTGAGAGAGAAAGAGTAGGAATTGCGATTAACGGCAATGACCCTGAGCAAATGCTTAAACCTATTAACGAGCTGCTAGAAAATCATTCACTCCGAAATGAAATGTCACAACGGGCACAACAATTGATTCTAAAGGAATTTAACTGGGATAAAAATATTGAGAAACTTGTTGAATATATGAGGTAAACCTCGACGAAGGAATGGAAACTATGTCAAAAAAAGTTGGTATGTTTGTCTGGAATCATTTTACCAATGACGCCAGAGTGTTACGAGAATGTACGGCCTTGTCAGAAGCAGATTATGAAGTAGACTTATTCTGTATTCATGACCCAAAGGATGCATCGCTTCCGATGTTTGAACAACGAAACGACCGATTTAGGATATTTCGGTTAAGAAGATACCCCGTCTTACTTGAACTCATGCAGAAAGTTTATCGGTACTCCATGCAAAATAAGTTGTTTGGGGCTTTTTGCCTAATCGTATGGGCATTAATCGCCTATACAGCTCCAATTCCTGTAATCATACTGACGGTAGTTGCAGTACTGCTTTTAAAAACAAAAGTACGTGTTATATGGGTTAGAGGCAGCCTGATCCTTCGCATGATGATTAAGGGGCATCGTGGTAATTACGATATTTATCATTCAAACGACTTGAATACATTACCACAAGGATGGATCTCGGCAAAATGGCGTTTGAAGCCCAAAAAACTTATTTACGATTCCCATGAAGTTCAGACAAGTCGGACCGGTTATAACAGCCCGATTTATGGAAAGCTTGAGGCTTTTCTTATTAAGAAAATTGACGAAATGATGGTTGAAAATCATACAAGAGCAAAGTATAACGAAGATTTATATGGCTTTTATCCACATGTAGTTCATAATTACCCATTTAAGCAGGAAATGAAAAATCAGGTCGAAAAAGTCAATTTGCATGAAATGTTAAATATCCCTGAAGATGAAAAAATCCTTTTATACCAGGGTGGTATTCAGACAGGACGGGGCTTGGACAAGTTAATCAAGGCTGCGCCCGACTTTCATGAGGGAGTCGTAGTCATGATTGGCGATGGGAAAATTAAGAACGAGCTCCAAGTGATGGTAAAGGAAATGAACCTCGAGGAGAAAGTAAAGTTTCTTCCAAAGGTACCGCTCGCAGATCTTCCAAAGTACACAAAGAACGGCTACTTAGGGTTTCAGGTCTTGAATAATGTCGCTTTCAATCATTACTCGGCTTCATCAAACAAGTTATTTGAATATATGATGGCGGGTGTACCCGTGGTCGCCTGTGACTTCCCTGAGATTAAGAGAGTGGTAGAGGGAGACAAAACAGGGCTTACGGTAGATTCTCATGATCCAAAGCAAATTGCAGAAGCGGTTAATACATTATTGGCGGATGAGAAATTACGCAACGAATTAAGCGAAAACAGCTTAAGAGCAAGCAGCAAATACAATTGGGATACAGAAAAGCGAAACTTCTTAGAAGTATATCATGAATCACAAAGTATGGAGGAGGATTCCCTTGGGACAAAACGTTGATCGCATTACAGAAGCATATCATGGGAAACTAGGACCGCGATTGGCACAAATGACACGGGATCGTGTGCATTGGATTATCAAAAATATTAATGGCAGTACGGTATTGGATGTCGGCACGAGCCAAGGTATTGTACCCATCCTTTTAGGTCGTGAAGGAAAGAAAGTAACTGGAATCGACTTATCAAAAGAAGCAATCACGTTTGCAAATGATTCCTTAGCGTCAGAGCAGGAAAGCACAAAGGAAATTGTTCAGTTTATTCAAGGGAACTTCCTTCATGAAGAACTGCCAGAAAAAAAGTATGAGACCATTATTATTTCAGAAGTCTTAGACCAATACTCCACTTCTAAGGCAATCTTGGAAAAGGCTTCTAGTCTGTTGAAAGATAATGGACAAATGATTATAACGGTGCCATTTGGTATGAACGGGGCTGCCAATCAAAAAAGAACGTTTTACTTAATGGAAATATATCAAGAAATGTCTTCTTACTTTAAGGTCGAACATGTAGAGTTTATGGGAAAATGGATTGGCTTGCAGGGGACAAAGGGTGCAAATCCTGACGTGGTGGTTCCACAGAGTTTATTTGTTGCAGCAGAAAAAGCCTTTTATGCTAATGAACGTAATTCAAGTGTGGAATTGATTGAAAATCAAACCAAGCTTGACGAAACAGTTGGTACATTAAACAGGAAAGTGGAAGAGAGCAAGACGGTCATTAATGGGTTGCATGCGGACAATCTTCAGATGGAAGAAACGATGACCAATATGATAAAAAACTTCAACCTAGAAAAAAGGAAATTGGTTGATACTAATAAAAACTTAATGGATTCCAATAAGAATCTAATCAATCAAATGGATAAAAAGGAACAGCAGCTAACGAAATTAAAAGCGGATATGAAAGAGGAAAGCGCCCAGCTTAAACAGGAGATTGATTCCTTAAAGCACCAGGCAGAACTTCTCGATGTGAAAAATAAAAATACGCTTGAAAAGCTAGAAACAGAAAAGACCGGACTACAGGAAAAAATCGAATCCCTTATCCTTCAATCTGAACAGCAGAGCGAAGAAGCAAAGCAAAGAATGGCAAAACTTGAAACAGATTACCAAAGCTTGCAAGTTAAAAGCGAAACACTAGCTCTTCAATCCCAGCAGCAAATTGAAAGTGCAAAACAAACCATTGCGAAGTTAGAGAATGAAAATCAAAACTTGACCCAGCAGTTCCAGGGAAAACAGGAAGAGTTAAAAAATGCAATTAAAAAGTTGGAAAATGAAAAGCAAACCCTGCACGAACAAAATGAAACATTAACCCATCAATCCCAGCAGCAAATTGAAAATGCAAAACAAACCATTGCGAAGTTAGAGAATGAAAATCAAGACTTGACCCAGCAGTTCCAAGGAAAACAGGAAGAGTTAAAAAATGCAATTGAAAAGTTGGAGAATGAAAAGCAAACCCTGCACGAACAAAATGAAACATTAAGCCTTCAATCCAAGCAGCAAATTGAAAATGCAAAACAAACCATTGCGAAGTTAGAGAATGAAAATCAAGACTTGACCAAGCTGTCTCAAGAAAAACAGCAAGAATTAAAAAGCGTAATTGAAAAGCTGGAAAATGAAAAGCATATGCTGGAAGAACAAAATGATTCATTGTCCCTACAAACGAAGCAGCAGATGGAAGAAGATCAGAAGAAAATTGAGCATTTGATTGGTGAAAAGGATTCATTACAGGAGAACATTAAGCAGGTACAATTAGAAAAGGAAGAAGCCTTGGTCAAGCACCTTGCTGAATTGGAAGAAATCGAGCAACTGCTCGCAACTGAAATTCACGATCGCAAACAAGTTGTGGAGGAACTAACCCAAAAGGTTAACCAGCTTGAAGGAGAGCTTGTACAGGAAAAGGGCAAGTTAACGGTAGTAACTACTGAAAAGTGTGAGCAGATTGAAAGCCTCAATGCGGAGATCCTGAAACTCAAAAGAAGTAATCAAATTTCAGAAATGGAATATAAGAAGGAAGTTCTGCATTTGAAAGAAAACCTAGCAGGTCTTTTGGAAGATACGGAAGAATTGACGAAGCAATTAATTAGAGAAATGAAGGATAAAGAAAAGCTTCATCGTAAATATGAGTCCTTGAAGAATTCCAAGCTTGGAAAAATGACCATGAAATATTGGGACCTTAGAAGGAAATAGCTTTAGAAGGGAGAACCCACCACATGGATTTTACTCAACTAGAAACAAAACTGTCTGAAATTAAAAAAAGAAAAGAATCCTTAAGAGAAGAGATTCAAAAGAGTAGAAAGAACTTGAGCACCATTGAAAATGTGTTTGGAAGTGAATGGTGGTACAGCACGAACTATTCTTACAATGTCTTAAATGATGGGGAAAAGTTGCAGGTAGATCTTCCTGAAAAGCAGCATCTTTATCTTTCTTATAAAGAGAATAATGTTAATTTTTCTATAGCGCCCAATTATCCCATCAACGTTGATGGTACAAAGATCACCTGCAAGCTTAATGGGAAGGCAAGTGACACCTTGAAGGTAACCCTGCATGTGATTGGCTATAAAGCAGGAGAAAAGATTAAGTTTTATAAGGTGCAGCTAAATACAGAGGAAACCTTTGAGATGAACAAAGGGGAGCTAGATAGCTTCCGTATTGCCGTAAAACTTGAGGGAAAAGGATATTTTCAATTAGAAAGCGTAAAATTAGGCGCTAAACTTATCCCTGGCTTTCAAGAACTTGATACCTATGAGGAAGAGGAAGTGATCAATCCCGTTCTCACTCTTGACCGCGGATTTGATCAAACCATGGAAGTCAGCCTGGAGAAACTAAATGTTCCTGTGGTTTTCAATTCTTATGTAGAAAAGCAAGGAATGAATCTAAAGGTAAAAGCGCCAGACGGAAAATACGCATACCTGCAGAATGGCAATGAGCGGTTATTTGAGTTTAGTGGACCGGCAAAAGAAATCAATCCGACCAGCTATTATGAGTTTGGGCTGGCGGCAACAACCATTAAAAATGCTTCGATTGAATTAGTGATTGTGGGACACGCAGAAGGAACACCGGTAGAAGTAAAGGCTGTACCCAACAATTCGAAACAGTTAATCAAATTTACTAGTAATACAAGCAGTGTAAAGCTGTTATATAGGGTTCAAGGTGAAGGCACGATTTCCAGCCTAAAGGTAGGAATCTCCGAAAAGCCAAGAAAATCTACTTTTGAAATGAAGGTAAAGCTTCATGAGGACGAATGGTTTATCCCTAAAAACGCTGAGAGCAAAATGCATACCCAAGCTGGAAACCTAGAGATCAAGGTAGACCTTCCAGGAGGTAAGACAGGATATATTTCTTATCAAGAAAAGAATATCAGCTTTAGTAAAGTACCAAAGGAGTCGGCCTTTACCATAAAGGAAAACGCCTATTACGAGGTCATTCCTAGTGGTGAGGTAACGGGCGCTGGAACGATTACGCCCATTATCATCACCTACAGCGAGGATAAAAAGGAAGAAATCTTAAACCTTAAATGGAATGAAGTGAACAAAATTCAATTTAAGGAAAACATCCGTTATTGCAGGCTAGCTTTTAAAGTGACAGGAACCACACAAGGTAAAGTGAAAGAATTCGCAGTGTCAGAATTTCCAATTATGGAAACTACCGGTGAGATGGAATGGTTAGATTCTAAAGAGGTATCTATGTTAGGCTTAGTACCGAAAAAGGAACTAAGCAAAGTAAAAATGGCAGCAATTTTTGATGAGTTTACAACACAGTGTTTTGCTAATGAATGTCAGCTGATTACCTTTACGCCTGACAATTGGAAAGAGGTTCTGACAGCCGCACAGCCTGATTTGCTCATCGTAGAATCAGCATGGCGCGGGAACAATGGTGCGTGGGTTAAAAAGGTCCAATACCTTGGAGAAGACTCCATCAAGGATTTGAAAGAGCTGCTTTCCTGGTGTAAAGAAAATACCATTCCAACGGTTTTCTGGAATAAAGAAGACCCTGTCCATTATAATCAATTCATTGAAACCGCCAAGAACTTTGATTTTGTCCTTACAACCGATAAGAACATGGTTCCAGTTTACAAAGAAGCTTGCGGGCATGACCGTGTCGACTTTTTACAATTCGCGGCCCAACCTGCGATTCATAACCCGATCACGATTGGAGAAAGAGAAAATGCAGTTAGCTTTGCCGGTTCTTATTATGCAAAGCATGTAGAGCGATCAGAAGATATGCTGCGTATTTTTAATACGGCACTGCCTTATGGATTGGCCATCTATGATCGGAATTATGAAAAAGTGAAACAGGGCTTACTGCCAAATAACCGTTTCCCAGAGCACCTTGAACCATTTGTAAGAGGCTCACTCAAATATTATGAAATTGACAAAGCATACAAAGGCTTTAAAGTCATGATTAATATCAATACGGTGAAGAACTCACCAACCATGTTTGCGCGCAGGGTATATGAAGCACTTGCCTGCGGTACACCAACTGTCAGCAACTACTCAGAGGGTATTGACCATTTATTCGGTGATCTCGTTTGTGTCTCCGAATCCGATCAGGATTTAAAAGCGGCCTTTGAACGTTTATTTAAGAATGAAAAGGAATATCGAAGAATTACGGTCGAAGGAATTCGCAGAGTTCTAAAAGAACATACGTATTCGGAGCGTCTTGAAAAGATTGTGGACCTTCTGCAATTACCGTATGAAAAAGTCAGTCAGAGTGTAGTCGTGATTGGACAAGCTGACAGCAAACAGGAGATTAAAAGCTTAATCGAGAAATTCCATCAACAAACATATGAGAATAAGCGGCTATTAGTGATTTGTCCAGAGGAACTGACGAGCGAAGAAAATAATTACGAACATGTCCAGCTTTATAGCCTAGATACTTTTGTCCAATCTTACAGCAATGTAGTGGAAATCGTGGACTGTGATTATCTAGCTGTGATGAATCCGAAAGTGGAGTACGCGGAAACGCATTTACTTGATCTTATGCTGGCTACGAAGTATGCACCATGGGAAATCATTACGGTTGATAACAGTGAGACATTGAAATTTGAACAGCTTGAGGATGCCGACATGGCGTTGTCGATTGTAAAACCGTCACTGTTTGCGGTGATGTCCTCAGAAGAGACGATTGATTTCTTGACGAAGGATAAAGATATTTCCTATTTAAAAGCCAGAGGGGCTCGTATCTTAGGAATAACAACATATTAAGTCTAGAAAGGATAGATTTATGAATTCTCATGTTATTACAGCTGATGATTTACTCGATGTTCACAGTAAGGTGAGCAATCCGAAGAAATTAGAGAGTATCTTTCATGATTATAAAGAGAAGGTATACATGGTCAGTGGAAGATATACACCAGTTCGGCTAGAAGATGATGAGCTTTGGACCTCCGAAGCTCATGATCGCAGCTGGCTGTTTTGGCACCATTGTTTAGTCAGTGTCGCTTATCTTATTGATTCCTATAATGTGAATCATAACAAAGAAAAGTTATACCTTGCCTTTGAAATTGTAGAGAAGTGGTATGATGCGAACTACCCTGAATCACCGTCTGTGATGGGCTGGCATGATCATTCCACCGCATTAAGGCTTCTTCACATTGTTAAGTTGTATTTAGTGTTCATTGAACTAAATGACGAGAAAGTGTTAAGGAAGCTGGAGGAAGTTTCTGAAAAGCATATGGAAAAACTATCGGATCCAGACTTCTATATGCCAAAGCATAATCACGGGCTTGACCAGGACATTTCCTTGTATCTTGCCTCAAGTGTGTTAGGCAATATTCCAAGAAGTCAGAAGTGGAATGAGTTAGCGCTGAGGAGATTCTGGGGTCAGGTTAACAATATTTTTGCACAAGATGGCTCTTACCTGGAGCATTCGCCCCATTATATTTACTTAATGCTCGAGCGATTGATTAATTTTTATAAAATCGTCATGAAGTCAAACGAAAAAGAGGGAGAGAATTTAAAGAAAAGAATTGTTGCGATAACAAAGTTCTTTATTTATTCTCTGCATCCAGATGCGACTTTTCCAACGATCGGTGATTCAGAATCGCAAAGTTTTGATGTGAATAATGAAACATGGAAAAGCCTTCCGGAGGATATATACTCTGTCCTTGCTTCAATAAAGAAGGAAAATGAGCTTGAGATTGAATTGCCGCTGGACACATTCTATCAAGATGGAGGGTATGCGTTCTTCAGAAGTGATTGGAATAATGATGAGTCCACCACTCAATTGACGTTCTACTCTGCCTTTCACTCAAGAGTGCATAAACACCATGATGATCTATCAGTCCTTTTGTATGGACATGGTAAACCGCTTCTAATCGATGCCGGAAAATTCACCTATCAATATGACCGGGCTGAAAGACATTATGTGGTTTCAGCTTACGGCCACAATACGGTTCGCTTAAATAATAGTGAAACGGATATTTCCAGATTGAATATCAATAAGAGTGGAATCCTTAGCTTTTTAAACACGAAAAACATTGGCTATGCTTCAGGTTTCCATACACTGATGGATGGAGCGACACATAGAAGGCTGGTTTTCTACCTTAAACCTGGAGAGACGATTGTGCTAGACTTAATTAAGAGTAGTACAAGCATAGACAGCGAAATCATTTTTAACTTTCATCCAGATTTACGAACCATGAATATGGACGGGAAAATCGTTGGTTTTAATGAAGGGAACCCAGAAATCTATTTAGAAAACTTAATTGGAAAGACCAATTACCAAAAGGTAAGAGGACAAACCGATCCATTACAAGGCTGGTCTTCGAATTTTTATGGTGAATTGCACGCAAATGATATGATTACCATGAAACAAAATGGTTCACTGACAACATTTGCAACCTACATCCATTTAAATGAACAAACTTCGGTAACTGATTTTGCTTGGAAGGATGACGTCATCAGCTTCAAGTGGAAAAGCTTTTCTATTAAGCTGAAATTGACAGATTTCTATGAGATGCTTGAAATTAATGGGAAATTGTTTAAAACACAAAAGGTGTTTAATAAACCAACTTTATTTGAGAGTATAACAAATAATGAGCTGGAATTTTTTAGAGCAAATAATAAGTAAAGGTCTGATTATTTATGCAACTTTTCTTAGCCTATAAGTTTATTAAGGAAATTGATGAGGCCGATTTAGCTGTTCGAAGGAAAAGGGTTGAGGATTATTACTATTCTCCATCTGATGGCCTTAAAGGTGCAGGAGAATTGGAGAGATATGAGTCAAAATTAGAAAATATAGGACTTAACTTTTGGCAATCCTCTATTGAAAAATATTACTTTATTCCCTGGCAGGAAAATGAAGAGTTTGCTTCTTGTTTTACTTATGCTCCAAATGGTTGGGAACAAATAGTTGAACCTTCGAGTGCGACAACTGAAATTCCACTCCTCTTTGCTAGAGAAATAAAGAAAAACCCTGGAATCATAAAAAAAATGACTCCCCCATTAATATTTTCATTTTTAGATAAGGACAAGAAAGAAATCAATATTTTTAATGACAGCTTGGGGATGGCTAAATTATATGAATTACAAACATCAGAAGGAGTAGTTTATTCAAATAAGTTAGCAGCCTTATATCTGTTTATGAATAAAAAAGCTGAAATGGATATCCACGCTTGGAACGTATTTTCAAGTGTTGGATGGTTTATGGGTAACACATCACCTTTAAAAGGTTCTTTTAGAGTAAAGCCTGGCACAATGATAAAGTTAAGGAACGACAGGAATCAGCCGAAATCTGTATCACAATTAGATGGATTACCAACCTGGGTTTCACCAAGAGAATTAAATAAGGATGCTTTTGAATCTGAAGTTCAAAATATAATAGAATCTACTCGCTCCTATTTTAAAATGTTTAATTTCCCTGTTAAATCAATGTTATCAGGTGGCAGAGACTCTAGGGTTTCATCTGCTATTTTATATAAATCCGGAATTGATGCCACATTTAGAACATTAGGTCCGATAACGGGAGAAATCGAAACAGCAAAAGAGCTAATAAGGTTAGCTGGATTATGGGATAAACATGAGATTGATAATCCCGCCGAAGGAGCATCTAAGAGGGAAATAACTGTTTTATTAGAAGAAAGATTAAAATTATTGCATTTTGCTTATGATGGAGATTTTACTCCGATTAAACAAAAAGGAATGATTCATTTAGTTGATTTCTATAAAGTTAAGGGTGTATCTTGTGTGGGTGCAGGCGGGGAAATCGCAACGGGTAATTATTATTCGAATCAGAGGATATATGAGAGTATTTTAGAAAAGGGCGAAGAAGGATCTGAATGGAGACTAAAGAGATATTTAGCGAGTTTAGGGGACACAAAGGAAGGAATATCCGAAGCTGTTGATCAAGAAGTTTCGGCTATATTAGAAGAAGGAAGGCAATTTGGATTACAAGGTCTTAGTCTGATGGATTACTTCTATCTAAAAGAAAGGTTAAGAAGGTGGGCTCCAATTGGTGGTCAATTTAATTCTTTTACTCCTTTTGCCACACCTGGATTTATAAGGCTTTCGTTTGACCTTACTCCTGAGCAGAGAAGAAATTACGAACTCCATAAAATGCTACTAAAATATTTGATGCCAACTTGGGCAGATGTACCATTCTTTAAAGCAGATATTAAAAAACAACAGCGTGATGAAGTGGCTCAGAGTCAAATGAGAATATGGCAAACTCTCGATAAGGAATATGTAGCGGATGTATTAGAGAATAATTCAATTTGGAAAATGTTCTACAGGCCAGAAGAAACATTAGAACTTTGGAGTAATGCAGTTACTGATGGTGTGGTAGGGAGATACGAGGCACTATTTCAACGAATAGTTTGGATTGCGAGCTTCGAAAATCACTTAAATAGCATAAATAAAGTAATTGCTAATTGAACTGCTACCGGGAAACATTGGAAATGAGTTTTGACACCGTCAGCTTTCAATCAGTTGATATTATTAGAACAAATACGAATAACGAACTTAAGTACTATAGAAATCTTAACCAATAAATCATTATTGGAAAATAATTACCAAGGATAAAAAGCAATTTACGTACTATAATTATATTTGTTGCTGGGATACATAATCAGCAAAGCATAGTACGAATTGCTTTCCGTGAGTAAAGAAAAATTTTACTCAGAGGGAAATAATTATTAAAGTAAATTCCTATTTATATTATCGTTCTATTGTGAATGACCATCAGAGAATGTTCAGGAGTCTAGCAAATACCTGTGTTTGTTAGATTCCGTATGTCCATAAATAAAAAAGTATACTTATTAGGGGGAAACTTTACATGAAATTAGTAACGGTTGGATTGGGATATATTGGATTACCAACATCTATTATGTTTGCTAAGCACAACGTAGAAGTTGTCGGTGTCGACGTAAGTCCTAGAGTAATAGATTCATTGAATAATGGAAAGATTCATATTGAAGAGCCAGGTTTACAAGAAGCATTAGAAGAAGTAATTGCAAAAGGTAAGTTCAGAGCTTCATTGACACCGGAAAAAGCAAATGCCTTCATTATTGCAGTTCCAACTCCAAACCATAATGATTTATATAAATCTTGTGATTTAAGCTTTGTAGTAAGTGCGATTAAATCAGTTCTTCCTCATGTCGAAAAAGGAAATGTTATCATCGTAGAATCTACCATTGGACCACGCAGTATGGATGATGTTGTAAAGCCATTAGTAGAAGAGGCTGGATTTGTTGTTGGGGAAGACATCTTCTTAGTACACTGTCCAGAGCGTGTATTACCAGGTCAAATTATGCACGAACTTGTCTACAACAATCGTATTGTCGGCGGTATTACACCTGCATGTACAGAAGCCGGCGCAATGGTATACGGTACGTTTGTTAAAGGTGAACTCATTAAAACAAACGCAAAAACAGCGGAAATGTCTAAGTTAATGGAAAACACATTCAGAGATGTGAACATTGCCCTAGCGAACGAGCTAGCAAAAGTGTGTAACGAGTTAGAAATAAATGCTTTAGATGTTATCAGCATGGCGAACAAGCACCCACGTGTAAACTTGCATACTCCTGGACCAGGTGTAGGCGGACACTGTCTGGCGGTTGACCCATACTTTATCGTAGCAAAAGCACCGGAAACAGCTCAGTTAATTAACCTAGGACGTACGATTAATACTTCTATGCCTGCGTATGTAGTAGAAAACGTAAACAAGTTAATGGAAAATGTTGACGGTAAAGTGGTAACAGTATTTGGTTTAACATACAAAGGAAACGTGGATGACATTCGTGAAAGTCCAGCAATGGAAATCTTAGAAATGCTTCAACACGAAAACAAATACGAAATCAGAGCATTCGATCCACACGTTCAATTAGACTGGGTCATCTCTGATATGGAACAAGCTGTTGCTGGTTCTGACTTAGTTCTAGTATTATCTGACCATAATGAATTTAAAGTATTAGATGGACAAGAGTTGGCTAAGATGAACACGAAGCGTATTTTTGGTACGAAAAATGTTGTAAATGCTGTAGCAGACGATGTTGAATATCTAAACTACGGTAATCTTTATGAATCTCTTAAAAAGGAAGCTAGCCTTGTATGAACCTTGTTTGGCAAGTCCTGAAAGAGCAAATCTTTCATCTTAACCTGATCTTTCGATTAAGCTTTTATGAAGTGAAGGGCAAATACAACATGCACTATTTAGGTGTATTTTGGCAAATATTAAATCCAGTTGTTCAAATCGCGATTTACTGGTTTGTCTTTGGATTAGGAATCAGAGGGGGAGCTCCTGTAGGGGGTACCCCATTTTTCCTATGGTTACTAGCAGGTATTGTTCCGTGGCTGTTTATTAATCCGACGGTCACCCAAGCTTCAAACAGTGTACACACCAAAATCAGTCTGGTAGCAAAGATGAAATTTCCTGTTAGTATCCTACCTTCCATCAGAATTGTCGGGAATTCCTTTTCCTTTATCCTAATGCTAATCATTACGATTATTATCCTGGCACTTAACGGAAAATTTTCAGGCACTTATTTACTTCAGCTGCCTTATTTTTTGTTATGCCTATATGTTCTATTATTTGGATTAACGTTATTGTTCTCCACCCTTACCACCATTATCCGCGATATCGCAAACATGGTTCAATCCACGATGCGGGTCATGATGTATATGCTACCAATACTGTGGAATGTCGATAGACTGCCAGAAATCTTCGTCACGATTCTGAAACTGAATCCGTTTTTCTATTTGATTGAAGGTTTTAGAAAGGCCTTAATCGGCGGCAGCTGGTTTTACGAGGATCTACCATATATGATTTATTTCTGGTTATTCACGATCTTGATTTTGGTCATCGGCTCGAGTGTGCATGTGAAATTCCGTCATAAGTTCGTTGACTATATTTAATTGGAGGCTTTAAAAAATGAGGCCGAAAATAATCTTTAAAAACGTTTCAAAAAGCTATAACCTATATAAAAAACAAGCCGATAAATTATTGGAAGTTGTCTCGTTAAAGAACGATAAAAACAGCTTTCGGGCGTTGAAAGATGTATCTTTCAGGATTAATGAAGGGGAAGCCATTGGAATTGTCGGTCTTAATGGGTCTGGAAAATCTACACTTTCCAATTTATTAGCACAAGTGATTCCACCTAGCTCGGGTTCCATTGAGATTAATGGCGAGACCTCTTTGATTGCGATTTCGGCCGGATTAAACAGTCAATTATCTGGACTAGAAAATATTGAACTCAAATGCTTAATGCATGGACTTAAAAAAGAAGAGATTCAGGAATTGAAATCAGAGATCATTGAATTTGCGGAACTTGGAAATTTTATTGACCAACCAGTGAAAAATTATTCTAGTGGGATGAAATCTAAATTAGGATTTGCGATTTCCGTTCATACCAATCCGGATATTTTAATTATCGATGAGGCTCTTTCTGTCGGAGACCAAACCTTCTATGAAAAATGTCTGAAAAAAATTAATGAATTTAAAGCCCAAGGGAAGACGATTATCTTTATCAGTCACGCGCTAGGGCAAATTAAAAATTTATGTGACCGCGTGATGTGGATTCACTTTGGTAAGCTTGAACAGTTTGGAGATACAAAAACAGTTGTTCAGGAGTATACCGAGTTTATCGATTGGTTTAATTCTCTAACGGAAAAAGAGAAAAAGGAATATAAGAAGCAGATGTTAGAAAGCCAGTACAAAGGGGATAGCAATCCAATTGAGATTAATCCATTTGGACGGCAGGCTTATCGTCAAAAGAAAACACCAGTGAAGAAAAAGAGTAATGCCCTATTTCTTTTGCAGTGCATTGTGTTGTTCCTGGCTGTCGTAGTAAGTGCAACCTTCATGTTTGGTGCGAATCCCGTGAAGAGCATCGGAAGCTATATTAGCGATAATTTTTCAAAGAACCCATCGCAGTCAGATAAAGAAAAAGTAGACAAGAAAGATCAAGAAGTGGCTCAGCAAAATACAGCTGAAATGGTGAATAAGCCTGGATTAGTTTCAGCTGGAACGGTGGTTCTTTATCGTGATCAGAAGTTACGTTCAACGGCGGGAGAATTAGCTTTCGCCGATCAGATTCAAGTGTTAGAAAAGATTGGGGAAACCTATAAGGTCCAAGCAGAAAATAATCGTGTGGGATATACAAATGCTGAAAATATAACGTTATTAGAAGCGGATCTACCTGTTGCAAAGAGCAGCATAACCAATTTTCTTCCGTTATTCCCTGAACGATTTTCGAATGCGTATTCCTATTTCCTCACTTTCCTAAATTCGGATTCTGATGAAGTGATTTCAACCCTTAATGGTTTAACCAATGAAGAGACTTTGAGTAACGGAAAGAAAACGTTATCCTACTCTGTTTACGACGCACTGTACACCATTAACAAAGAAGATATTGCTGAATCCATCACGATTAATAATATTGATACAAATGCTGAAGAATGGGAAATGCTAAAAGAAAGTGCATCCTTCACTTCCAATGATGAGCAATATTTTTACTATGTAACGAAACCATTTAAAATCGTCATAGATACAGTGAATAAACGGGCCACTGTGAGAGAAAATGAATGAAATCAAAAAAAGAGGGATATAAATTGAATCAAAAAATTAAAGTAATGACAGTTTTTGGGACGAGGCCAGAAGCCATCAAAATGGCGCCGCTCGTAAAAGAATTAGAAAAAAATCATGAAAACATCCAATCGATTGTGACTGTAACGGCCCAGCACCGTCAAATGCTGGACCAAGTATTATCCATTTTTGAGATTAAACCGGATTATGATTTAAATATCATGAAGGACCGCCAGACATTGGTAGATGTTACCACTCGTGCACTGGAAGGATTAAATCAAGTGATGCAGGAAGCAAAGCCGGACATTGTTCTTGTTCATGGTGATACAACCACGACGTTCGTAGCAAGTTTGGCTGCTTTCTACAATTCCATTCCAATTGGACATGTCGAGGCTGGGTTGAGAACCTGGAATAAATTCTCTCCATACCCAGAAGAAATGAATCGACAATTAACAGGAGTAATGGCAGACCTGCACTTTTCGCCGACAAGTATGTCGAAACAGAATTTATTGCAAGAGAATAAACAGGAAGAAACGATCTTTGTTACGGGCAATACCGCAATTGACGCGTTAAAGACAACTGTAAAAGCTGACTATACCCATCCTGTCCTTGAAAAATTAGGTAATGACCGTTTGATTTTAATGACGGCACATCGAAGAGAAAACCTAGGAGAGCCGATGGAGAACATGTTCCGTGCAATCTCAAGATTGGTGGAAAAGCATGAGGATGTTCAAGTAGTATATCCTGTACATATGAATCCTGTTGTGAGACAAATTGCCGACAGAATACTTGGCGATAATGACCGAATCCATTTAATAGAGCCGCTGGATGTAATTGATTTCCATAACTTTGCGTCTAAAGCCTATTTAATTCTAACGGATTCAGGCGGTGTTCAAGAGGAAGCTCCATCACTGGGAGTGCCTGTTTTGGTGCTAAGAGATACAACAGAGAGACCAGAAGGCGTTAAGGCTGGAACGCTTAAGCTTGCTGGTACAGATGAAGAAGTGATTTTTGGATTAGCTGATGAGCTGTTAAGCTGCCAAGAAGCCCATGATCAGATGGCGAAAGCGTCTAATCCATATGGAGATGGTCAAGCTTCTAAAAGGATTATCGAAGCGATTCTCTACTATAAAAATGTTACTCAAACTCGACCTAGTGATTTAGGTGAGGTTTAACAATTAAGGTCTGTTTGGTTATCCAAACAGGCCTTTTTAATTGCACTAAATTGGCCGCTATATTCGTAATTTTTTTGTCCCCTTTTCGGTCGTTGTTCGAATAATACGCTATCATATCCGCATTTAACCAGTTTGACATCCTAAAGTTGGGATCCGTTGGTTCAGGAACAATTTTTAATACACTGCGATTTTCACTACTCAATCCGTATCTCCTAATTTTCCAAAGGTTAATTTATGGTCTACTTCATTTTATATTTATGATCTGTGACAGATATCAGAACCCGCTACGGTTATTGCCCGGTTTTTCTTATTTCTCATAAGTAAAAAAGCACCATTATTTTAGGGTGCATTCAGTCATGTTTGGTGAATCCGAAAGTATATGTGTCTGAATCAAGGGTGATGTATTAACTATCTCTAGGGAAAAACTTCTATAAAGCATGAAATAACTTCATTTATCGACTAAGATTATACTAGTTTAGTTGCCAAATTATGCAGGTCTCTGTCTTTTTTTGTAATATTAGACTAATATATTAATAGGGTAAAAGATTTAGAGAGGAGTTACAAATGAAGAAACTGACAAGTATTTTTTTAATCGGAATTCTTCTCCTTGGTCTAATGCCAATGAGAATGGAAGCCGAAGATAGTATGACAGAACCAGAGCTACATGTAAAACTAGTAAACTATTTAGGGAACCAGACAAGTATTTCCTTAAGGGTTTCCGGAAGTTTTTCTCTAGATGGAACATTGACACAACTATCTAGTACCAAAACTTACACAGTAAAGGCAGAGCAGTCAAAGATAAGCCTTTATGAAGGAAGCAAGAAACTTATTACGGAAGCAGATATAGCGATTACACCTAATAGTGATCAAAATAGTGCCTTTATCAATGGCCGTGAATATTACGGAAGTTTTAATTTTATAGTTGAAAGTGGGCAATACGTACGACCGATAAACAACGTTTATTTAGAGGATTATTTAAAGTCTGTGGTGCCTGTTGAAATGTATGCCTCTTGGGATAGAGAAGCGTTGAAGGTTCAGGCTGTTGCAGCGAGAACCTATGCCTATTACCGATTAGGTAAGGTCATTAATGATACGACATCCTATCAAGTGTATGGCGGAGCGGATACGTTACATCCTAATTCGACAGCAGCCGTGGAAGAAACGACTGGCGAAATTGTAACGTATAATGGACGTGCAATTGATGCTTTATTTTCTTCTTCAAATGGGGGAATGTCCGAGAGTAATCATAACGAATTCGGAAGTCCACCACTACCTTATTTTCCGATCCAAAGAGATGATTATGATAAAAAAGTTGCATGGGATGTTAGTATCCAGAAGCAGCAAGTAAATTTATCAGGATTAGATCTGAAAAATCCTAATTTATGGTGGAATAGTACGAATGAAAAGGATGGAAGCTTCACATCCAAAATCAAATCATGGCTTAACCAGAATGGTTATAGTCAGAAGCAAATTAAGATAGTTTCAATCTCAGAGCTATCATTCTATAATAAAACCGAAAGCGGTCGTGTATCAAGAGGGGATTTAGAATTTCAATTTCTAGTGAAGGATCAGTTTGATTCAACTGGAAAACTCGAGCTTCAACATGGAACCATAAACAATGTGATTGCGGATAGGATCCGTTCTTACATTGGGATGAGTATTATGAAGAGCACGTTAATTACGGAAGCGAACGAAACAAGTACTTCCTTTTCGTTTGCTGGCTTAGGCTACGGCCATGGAGTTGGGTTGAGTCAGCATGGAGCGAATAATCGAGCAAATGCTGGGCATAAATACCAGGATATTCTATCTTTCTATTATCCTGGTACAATACTAGTCAAGCAATATGAACAGAAAGAAGTGTCAGCGTCTTATTCACCTGTTAAGGTCCAATTAAATGGGAATGATTTTGCCAAGGGAGGATATTTCCACAACGGTTCCACATATATTAATTGGAATTCTTTAAAGACGCTGAAAATCGGATACACCTATCAAGGAAGTGGACTATTTATTATAGAGGGTCGTCCTGTAGAAGCGAAAGCAATTAATGGAGACTGGTACATCGAATGGAGATTACTATCACCAAGAATAACAGCTGAAAATATTATAGGCGGATATAACTTTAACTACACAACTTCTATTAAAATCCAGCTTAATGGTGTTGACTTTGCTAAGGGCGGACACTTCCTGAATGGGACAACCTATGTCAATTGGAATGCCCTAAAGACGCTGAAAATCCCATACACCTATAAAGGAAGCGGAGTATTTGTTATTGAGGGCCGTTCTGTTCGGGCAAATGCAATTAATGGAGATTGGTATATTGAGTGGAACTTACTGGCACCGGAGAAGATGACGTTGGAAGTAATAGAAGGCGGATATAACTTTATCTATACTTCTTCTATTAAAATCCAGCTTAATGGTTCTGACTTTGCCAAGGGCGGACACTTCCTGAACAATACAATCTTTGTAAATTGGAATGTTATAAAGACATTGAACATTCCATATTCGTATAAAGGTAGTGGAGTATTTGTTATTGAGGGTCGTACCGTCAAGGCAGATGCCATTAACGGAGAATGGCATATTCCGTGGAACTTGCTTTCGCCTGGAAACATCACATCGAAGACAATTGATGGTGGATACAATCTAATTTATTCCACTCCAATCAAGGTCCAGCTCAACGGGGCTAACTTTGCCGACGGAGGATATTTCCATAATGGTACAACCTATATAAAATGGAATGCTATTAGAACATTAAAGATTCCATACACGTACAAAGGCAGTGGAAGTGGGGTATTTATTATTGAGGGCCGGACTATCAAGGCAGAGGCGATTAATGGCGACTGGTATATTCCATGGAACTTGCTATCACCTGGGAACATCACGTCGAAGACAATTGATGGTGGATATAACTTTATCTATACTACTCCTATTAAAATTCAGCTCAATGGAGTTGATTTTGATAGGGGAGGATACTTACGAAATAATACACCATATATTAATTGGAATGCGCTAAAGGATTTAAACATTCCATACACGTACAAAGGCAGTGGAAGTGGAGTATTTATTATTGAGGGCCGAACTATTAAGGCAGAGGCGATTAATGGAGATTGGTATATCCAGTGGAATTTGCTTTCACCAGAGAATATTACATTCAACGAGATTACAGGTGGATATAATTTCAACTACAAATCATAAAATATTGGTGTCACTCCCCGATTTAAAAGGTAGCGATCTCGAAGCTTCGTAATCAAGATCTAACTGATGTTATTGAACAACTATAAGCTGAGGGACGAGAAAAGGAAATCCAAAAGCCCTTCAAGGTTATAAAGAAAAGAATCCAGTGATACCAAAAAATTTGAAGAATCATCCGAGATTGTTTTTTTATCAAACCCGTTAATAACTTCAAAGCAAGCCAAAAATATACACCTAGAGGATATAAAAAATCATAGTGTAATAGTTTAGAGACTACTTTTAGTCTCTATTTTTTTTCTCATAAGTAAAAAAAGAATATGGTGTCAGGTACCATCCAATGTACAGAGACGGCAACTAATTATAGGAAGTTTGCAAAATTAAAGGAGTTACAGCACGAAAAATTAATTGAACGCCAAAAAGTATTTGATGAAAGAGTCAAGTGCTTGCTTATGCATGTCCAAATTCAGATTACATTATAGTAGAAAAGTTAAGATGAAATATATATTTTTTATGCTGCACACTAAGTTGATTGGTGCTGAAATAACCTGTAAATCTAATTTAAACAAAATATTAAATACTATCTTCGACAAAAATATTATTGGTGAACTCCCAAAATCTAACAAATTAATTATTGACTTTGTGAAAAAATAGAGGTATCAAACAAAGTACAAAGGGGTTGTGGATTATGTTATATGTTAGTGATCCTTTATGTTTTAAAGAGTCTATGTTAATTTCTTTGGAAGCGCTTTCGGGTTATGGTTTTTTAAGAGGGTTTATTGAGTCTATTCCGAGCACTAATACGAAAGTAAGTATAGAAACAACAAAGGAGATAGAAGACCAAGTAAAAAGTTGTATTAAAGAATTTAAAGGGACCAAAACATATTTTTGGCTTAGGGAGGATTTTAAAAATATCCTTTATGACATTGAGATTCAGGCGATGGATAAAATTTCCTGATAATTATCAATTCATAATAAATGTATGATTATGGTAATAAAAATAATAGGCTCTATATATCGATCGAGTTTACTATTTTTTTAGTTGTAAATAATTATGAATATAAAGATACTCAAGTATTCACCTTAATATAGATGATACCACAGTCTAACTTACCTTAATTAATGCACGACTAATGGGTACTTAGCAAACTATGTAAAAAGTGAAAGAGCCTGGAACCAGGCTCTTTCACTTTTAAAAACTCGTATTAGTTTTGTGCTGTTGTAGTATCTAGTTCTAATTGTGCTTTCAACTCAGTTTGAACTCTTAGCTTCTCATCTTGTGGAATTTGCAGATAATAAATTCCATCAATTTTTGTGCCCGTACCCTTGATTTCCATCTGTTCGACATTAGTACCAACAGACTTGTAGTTCTTCTGGATATCGACCATTTGTTCAAACGTTAGGTTCGTTTTAATATTGGTTCCGATTGCGTTAAAGATTTCCGGGAAGTTGGTTAAACTAGAAAGGCTTGCCCCTTCTTTAATAACGGCCTGGATAACTTGGCGCTGTCTTGTGTTACGACCGAAATCTCCATTAGGATCTTGCTTACGCATTCTAACGTATGGTAAGGCTTCCTCACCAGTTAAGGTAATTTCGCCAACAGGGAAATGGACCTTATCTTGAGTAAATTCAAGATTGTTCGTAACGGTAACACCACCTACTGCATCCACAATATCCTTAAACCCTTCCATATTTACCTTCATATAATAATCAATCGGGATATCAAGGAAGTTTTCGACGGTATCCATTGCCATTTCGACACCGCCAAATGCGTGGGCATGGTTGATTTTATCATCAAATCCTTTACCAATGATCTCTGTGCGTGTATCACGTGGAATACTCAACATTTTTGCAGAGTTAGTGTTCGGGTTAACAGTCAGGACAATAATCGTATCAGTCCGTCCTTTATCACCCTTTGAATCAATTCCAAGCAATAACACAGAGAACGGATCCTTTTCTACCAACTCAACAGGTTTTGGACGTTTTTCTGATTGCTTGCGTTCGATTGGCTCGTGCATTGTATTGACAGCCGTTTTCAATGAATTATATACAGTATAAGCATAAGCACCTGCTCCAATAATGAGAACAAGAAAGATAATACCAGTGATTTTTAACCATTTTTTACTCTTTTTATTTTTTGATCTCATATATTTTCCTCCGAAAAATTTACAAATTTTGACCACAACAGATAGAATACCAAAAAAATAGGAAAATAGATAGGTGTAACATGTGGATAAATAATGGAATTATGGGAATTTAATAGGGAGGAATATGTAGATTTGGTAAAATAACCTACAAAATTTCTGAAATTACACTAAATTCCCACAAAATCAGACTGGAAATGTATTTACATTTAACTAGTAATTTATTAAAATACTTAATTAGAGAGAAAAACTAAGGAGGAAAGTCAAGGTGACACCTAACGTAAAGAGCGAGAGCTCGAAACAAGCTGATTTTTCAAGGCTATTGAAAAAAGCCTATGAAAAGGGCTTGAATGAAAATGAATTAACACTTGAAAAGATTATTGAAGATTTGAAGGCTGATTTGAAGAATATGATGATCAATTAATCATTAACAATTATATAGAATATTTTATCAAGGACGGTGGCGTCATGATCGCTTTTGACCAGTTGCCAAAATCGATAAAGAAATCACTGCGCTATATCAATCAAGATGTAAAATCGATTGAGAAATTAGAGCTGCTTGAGAAAGCACTGGTGCTTTCTATCAAGAAACGTAAGCTTCAATTGAAAAATGAGGCCTGATATAATAAATAAAGAAGGTTAGATATCTAGCCTTCTTTATTTATATTTATTATTTATTTACAAAATATTCAACAAGAAACTGTGCCCAGACCTGGTAGCCGAGTTCATTGGGACCACTTTTTCCGTTTAAATAATTGTTTAATTCTGGATCATTACTAGCTGGCCATTGAGTCCAGTGATCAAGAAATGTTAGTTGGTTTTCAAAAGCATATGCTTTCAATGCGGTGACTTGCTTTGGATAGTGTTTGGCTTTATATAATGGATAAGAAGGCTGTAGGATGATAGTTGTCTCCGGGTTTTTCGCTTTGACCGTTTCAATCATCTTCGTAAGGTTATTAAGTGTATTTCCAATTGATACTTTTCCATTATCGTTTAACAAAAACGGTTCAATAACAATTAGCTGTGCTTTTTCAGCAGCAACCTCAAGCTGCTTACCTTGGTCAACAATCTCCTTGGAGGTCAAGTCGTATGAAAAAGTGCTGGTAATGACATGTTCACTGCTGAAACTATCCGATAGGCTCTGTGTGACTTGTTTCTCCCATTGATTTACAGCTGAGCCCACAAAGAGAATCTTAAAAGGCTTTTTATTTTCTATAGCTTGTTTTAATGACTGTTTTGCTGTTTCTGGCCAATTCGCAGCCAACATTATGTACTTATCAATGTTGACATCATTCGACTGCTCTTCTAGTACATTCGACTCGTTTTCTGCTGATACTGACTCTTGGTCTAATGTTGTTGTAGGTATATCATCTGCCCTTGCTGTTGTTTGCTGATTCCAATGAATATGACTATAGGCAAGGATACCTATACATATGAATGCCCATAGGGCTGTTAGAAGATACTTCATTAAGCGCCACCTCTATAATTTAATTCTTCCTGTTATTATAGCAAAATCCATTAAAAGAAAATTATTCCATTACAATAAATCAACATTATTTTACAAGAATCCTTGATAGAATTGTTAAGTGATTTACAAATTCCTACAATTTACTACTAAATCCATTAGACAAATTACATTAAAAAACATGATATACTTAAAAAATAAAACAATATTAAACATTCTTCATAAAACGACAAATAACGACTGCAACACATGGTATAATACTTTTGTTTTATAAGAAGAAAGTACTAGGAGGACCAAATGGAAGAAACAATAAATTTAAAAGAATTATTATCAACATTAAAAAAACGTCTAGTTATGATTATACTCATTGCGATAACGGCAGCATTAGTATCAGGAGTTATTAGTTATTTTTACCTTACACCGATCTACCAAGCTTCTACTCAACTTCTAATTAACCAAAAGAGAGAGAATCAAACCGTTAATTCTGGGGATATCCAAGTTCAAGCAAATGTACAGTTAATTAACACCTACAATGTAATTATTAAAAGCCCGGCAATATTAGATAAAGTTGCATTAAAGCTAGGTTCAGATATTACATCTGGTCAATTAAATGGGGCCATCACAGTTGGTCAAGAAGCAAACTCTCAGGTTGTAAGGATTTCCGTAAGGGATACGAGTGCTAAACGAGCAGCAGAAATTGCCAATACAACGGCTGAGGTGTTTCAAACCGAAATTGTAAAGATAATGAATGTAGATAACGTGAATATTCTTGCTAAGGCAGTAGAAAACAATTATCCGGTTGAACCAAATCCAATCCGAAACATTGCCATTGCCCTGGTAATAGGTTTGTTACTTGGGGTAGGCCTTGCATTCTTACTAGATTATTTTGATAACACGATTAAAAGCGAAGTAGATATTGAAAAAGAGTTAGGGTTACCTGTTCTAGGTGTCATAGCAACAATTGATGAAATAAAATTGGAAGAAATGAAGGAACGAAGGGCAGCGCGGAAATCAACGGCTAGGAGTGAAAACATTGGGATTTAAGAAAAATAAGAAAAAAATCAGTGCAGATAATAGTAGAAAATTAGTGACAAGTTTTGACACTAAATCTCCCATTTCAGAACAATATCGGACAATCCGAACGAATATACAATACTCATCTGTCGACACTGAACTAAAAGCCATTATGGTCACCTCTTCAGGACCTGGGGAAGGAAAATCAACAACGATAGCAAACCTGGCAGTAGTATTTGCTCAGCAAGGGAAAAAGGTATTGGTTGTGGATGCAGACCTTCGTAGACCAACTGTTCATTATACCTTTAGTCGGAACAATCTCCATGGTTTCACAACAGTACTGACGAAACAAACTACCTTAGCCAAGGCAGTCGAGGAAACCGATGAAGAAAACTTATATATTTTAACGAGTGGACCAATACCTCCCAATCCAGCAGAGCTATTAAGTTCTAAATCAATGGAACATTTTATTGAAGAGGCGAAAAATGAATTTGATTTAGTTCTATTCGACACTCCACCGTTACTGGCTGTAGCTGATCCGCAAATACTTGCTAATCAATGCGATGCTTCAATTTTGGTGGTCTTCAGTGGTAAAACCGAAATTGATTTAGCGAAAAAAAGCAAGGAATTACTAGAAAATGCACAAAGCAAGTTGCTAGGGGTTGTCCTTAATCATCAGGAAGTTGCGAAAGATAGTTATTATTATTACTACGGTAGTAGATAATGATTATTCGACAAAATACCACCCTTTACCTACATCGTCAGACAATGATACTATTATAAAAGATATAGAAATTTACACTTTACTGGAAGTGAGGGTGGTACAATGGTCGATATACATAGTCATATATTACCGGGTGTTGATGATGGAGCGCAGGATATTGCTGAAAGTATTAAAATGGCGAAAGCTGCTGTAGAGCAAGGCATACACACGATTGTGGCCACCCCCCACCATTTGAATAATCGGTATGAAAATCATAAAAAGACTATCATAGATAGAGTTGCAGAATTGAATCTGATATTTGAACAAGAGCAAATAGACCTACAAGTCTTTCCTGGGCAAGAAACACGTATCTACGGAGAGTTACTTGAAGGATATGAACTAGGTGAGATTCTACCAATTAATCAAACTCAATATGTTTTAATAGAGTTTTCATCGAATCATGTACCCCAATATACAGAAAAGTTATTTTACGAAATGCAGGTTCGTGGCCTTATTCCAATTATCGTCCATCCAGAACGGAACCAACAACTAATTGAACAACCGGATGTCCTCTATAAACTTGTGAAAAATGGAGCATTATCACAAATTACCGCTGCGAGCGTACATGGTGCATTTGGAAAAAAAATTAAAAAATTTTCTCAGCAATTAATAGAGGCGAATCTTACTCACTTTATTGCCTCTGATGCCCATAATACAACGAGTCGTTCTTTTAGAATGAGAGAGGCATACGGTATGATTCAAGCAAAGTACGGGTCGGAAATGGTTTATTTGTTTAAAGAAAATGCTGCACTTGCCATTGAGGGCAAGTATGTTTATAAAGAGCCACCTGAAAGAATAAAGAAGAAAAAAATATTTAATTTATTTTAGTAATTCTGTTACCGAAAAAGTCAGAACTTTCTAAAGTTAAACGAACAGCATTGTCAGGTAGGTTACCTGACCGGCGAGGTTCCCTGCCCGTTATACATGGGGGCACTCGGTCACACTGTGGGAGGGGAGATCTCCTCCTTAGACGCGAGTCGTCGAGAGTGTGATGTGAGGGCGGGTTAAATGCCCGATTATAAATATCTAATGAAAGGATAAGTGTGAAAGCACTTGCATTTCCATTAGATATTTATTTTTTTGCTCATCATGCTTTAGTAGAGAAAAGTAATCTATAGAAAAAAGGGGGATCAATCAAATGACTTACAAGAAACGCATAACAACACTCGCGTTGCTAGATTCAATTATTGTGTTAACGGCTATCTACATAAGCACATTTACTCTTACTCCGGATTTACAGATTTTGAAAAATCCATTTATACTAGCGACAGCCATTACACTATTAGTGTGCCATCATTTCTTTGCTTCTATTTATAAACTTTATAACAAGGTGTGGCAATATGCGAGCGTTGGCGAGTTGCTTGCAATTGTGAAGGCTGTAACGTTCTCGATTATCTTAACGGCAGTTATGCAAAAGCTTGCTTTTGGCCATATCAATGTAAGAACGTTAATGATTGCTTGGATGATACATGTATTGTTTATCGGCGGAACAAGGTTTTCATGGAGGATGTTCAGGGATAATTATATTATTAAACAAAACAATATGAAGAAGACACTCATTATTGGTGCTGGCCGCGGCGGGACAATGGTAGTACGTCAACTGCTTCATAATCCTGATACGGATTTAAAGCCCATAGCTTTTATTGATGATGATCCAATGAAACAAAAACTCGATTTACTTGGGATTCCAGTCATCGGTGATTCTAGGTATATTGCAACGGCTGTGGAAAAATTTAATATTGATAATATTGTGATTGCGATTCCGTCATTATCTCAAAAAGAAATTAAGCGTATTTTTGAAGAATGTGCAAAAACGAGGGCAAAGACACAGATCATACCAAAGCTAGAAGACTTAATGACAGGGAAAATATCGGTTAATCAATTCCGTGAAGTTGAAGTTGAGGACTTATTGGGCAGAGAACCGGTAGAGTTAGATATTAATAAAATCTCTGAAATTGTTACCGGAAAGACAGTCCTTATTACAGGTGCTGGCGGCTCAATTGGTTCGGAAATATGCCGACAGATTTGTAAGTTTAACCCTCAAAAGGTTGTATTAGTAGGTCATGGTGAAAATAGTATTTACCAAATTGACATGGAGCTGAGAAACATCTATCAAAATCAAATTGAGATTGTACCTATTATAGGGGATATACAAGACCGCGTTAGAATGTTTAATGTAATGGCAGAACATAAACCATTTGTCGTGTATCATGCTGCCGCGCATAAGCATGTGCCGTTAATGGAATACAACCCAAGAGAAGCGGTAAAGAACAATATTTTTGGTACGAAAAATGTTGCGGAAGCTGCAGAAACATTTGGTGTAAATACTTTTGTGATGATTTCATCTGATAAGGCAGTGAACCCTACCAACGTGATGGGATCAACAAAGCGTTTTGCTGAAATGATTATTCAACAACTTGCACAAACGAGCAATACAAAATTTGTTGCTGTACGATTTGGAAACGTCTTGGGCAGCCGTGGTAGTGTGATTCCGCTATTTAAAAAGCAAATCCAAGCTGGTGGACCAGTTACTGTAACACATCCAGATATGACTCGTTACTTTATGACTATTCCAGAAGCGTCAAGACTTGTTATACAGTCTGGAGCACTAGCAAGAGGCGGAGAAATATTTGTGTTGGATATGGGTGAACCTGTTAAGATAGTAGATTTGGCTAAAAACTTAATCAAATTATCTGGATATTCTGTAGAGGATATTGGGATCCATTTTGCTGGGATACGTCCTGGTGAGAAGATGTACGAAGAGCTTCTTAATGAGAACGAAGTTCACCCCGAAAGTATTTATCCGAAAATTCATATTGGTAAAGCCACTGTAATGAATTCGGATGTTTTAAGTGAATTAATAAATAGCTTATTAGGTATGTCGGAAAATGAATTGCATGATACGTTAATTTCAGTTGCAAACAATAAGCATGAATCTTTATCGCCTGCAGCATTAGCCCATTAGTCTAAGATGTTCATTAATAATTTTGGGGTACCAAATATTTTTTGATTATTATCACATATTTAAGGAGATTTTTAAATGAAAAATGTACGTAAGGCTATTATTCCTGCAGCGGGACTTGGTACTAGATTTTTGCCAGCGACTAAAGCCATGCCAAAGGAAATGCTACCAATAGTGGATAAACCGACTATACAATACATCATTGAAGAAGCAGTTGCTTCTGGTATAGAGGATATTATCATTGTTACTGGTAAAGGCAAAAGATCCATCGAAGATCATTTCGACTTTGCACCAGAACTTGAGCAAAACTTGATAGAAAAGGGGAAGTTAGACTTATTAGACAAAGTTCAATATTCTACTAATCTTGCAGATATTCATTATATTCGTCAAAAGGAACCAAGAGGACTTGGACATGCAGTTTGGTGTGCTCGGAATTTTATCGGTGATGAGCCTTTTGCAGTTCTTTTGGGTGATGATATTGTCCAAAGTGAAACACCATGCTTGAGACAATTGATGGATATATATGAAGACACGCATTCTTCGGTAATTGGTGTTCAGACTGTTCCTGATAACGAAACACATCGTTATGGGATTGTGGAACCTTCACTTCAAGAAGGTCGGAGATATCAAGTTGATAACTTTGTTGAAAAGCCTGCGCTGGGAACAGCTCCTTCTAATCTTGCAATCATGGGACGATATATTCTTACACCGGAAATTTTTATGTTCTTGGGTAAACAGCAAGTGGGAGCTGGTGGAGAGATACAATTGACGGATGCGATTCAGAAATTAAATCAGATTCAACGTGTGTTTGCTTACGACTTTGAGGGTAAGCGGTATGATGTTGGGGAGAAGATTGGGTTTGTGAAGACTACGATTGAGTTTGCTTTACAGAATTCAGAGATAAGAACAGAATTGCTTACTTATCTTGAAGAAATTATGGAGGATATTAAGGTGAAATAAAGATTTACATCATATAAAACCCCTGCCCACTTGTCATCTCCTTAATAATATGGGCAGGGGTTAACTAAATTTTGGTTAATTAGTAGTTGGTTGGATAAAAGAATTACTGGGGTTCCAATTGAGTCCTAAGTGACTAAAACAATAATAAATTATGTAACAATGGAAGGAAGTTTTTGATAATGGGAGATAGAATATTCCTATCATCACCACATATGAGTGATGAAGGCTATGAAATGCAATACGTAAAGGAAGCTTTTGATACAAACTGGATTGCGCCCCTTGGCGAAAATGTGAATTTGTTTGAAAATGAACTGGCAGGTAAAGTAGGTTCTAAAGCTGCAGCCGCACTCTCATCTGGAACAGCAGCTATCCATTTAGCTCTTAAAGCAGCGGGAGTAGGGGAAGGAGATATTGTCTTCTGTCCAACACTTACGTTCTCCGCTACAGCAAATCCAATCATCTATCAAAATGCTATTCCAGTATTTATAGATAGTGATTATGAAACATGGAATATGAGTCCCAAGGCATTAGAAGAAGCTTTTAAGAAATATCCCAATGTCAAAGCTGTACTTGTTGTTCACCTTTATGGATTATCTGCTGATTTGGATAAAATAGTAGAACTATGCAACAATCATAACGTTGTGTTAATTGAGGATGCTGCTGAATCATTAGGTACTTATTATAAAGGGAAACATACTGGTACTTTTGGAGACTATGGTATCTATTCTTTTAATGGTAATAAGATTATTACAACATCAGGCGGTGGAATGCTCGTTTCCGATAATGAAGAGAGAGTAGCCAAAGTGAGATTTTGGGCCACACAATCCAGGGATACTGCCAGACACTATCAACATAGTGAATTGGGGTTTAATTACAGGATGAGTAATGTTGTTGCAGGAATAGGCAGAGGGCAACTAAAGGTATTAGACCAAAGAGTTGCAAAGAAGAAATATATTTATGAATTCTACAAGAGTGAACTAGGTAACCTTCAAGGGATTGAGTTAATGCCCAGTAACGAATGGAATGACCCTAATTACTGGTTAAGTTCTATGACTATAAGCGGTAAGGTTAGGCCGCTAGATATTATGGAGGCTCTTGAAAGGGAGAATATAGAAGCAAGACCGATTTGGAAGCCAATGCACATGCAGCCTTTTTTTAAAAATTATGATTTTATTGGAATGGATGTATCTGAGAAGTTATTTGAAAACGGCGTGTGCTTACCATCTGATACAAAAATGACAGATGAAGAATTAGAAAGGATTGTAAGTGTTATTAAAGGGTTGTGGTTTAAGTGATGAAATATTTACAAATTGGTATTTATAAAACATTTTTCAAAAGGCCGATGGATATTATACTATCTTTGGCTGCTATTATAGCTCTTAGTCCTGTATTTTTGATTATCGCTATACTTGTAAAAGTGAAATTAGGTAGTCCTATATTGTTTGAACAAAAAAGGCCGGGTTTGAATGAGAAGATTTTTTCGATGTATAAGTTTAGAACCATGACGGATGAAAGAGATAAGAAAGGTGAATTACTTCCTGATAATGTTAGATTAACGAGATTTGGTGTTTTTTTACGCTCGACATCCCTTGATGAGTTACCAGAACTTTTTAATATATTGAAAGGTGATATGTCAATTATTGGGCCTAGACCCTTATTAGTACAATATTTACCTCTATATAATCAACACCAAAAACGTCGACATGAAGTAAGACCAGGATTGTCGGGACTTGCACAAGTTAGTGGAAGAAATGCAATTAGTTGGGAAGAAAAATTTAATAAAGACGTTGAATATGTTGATAATGTAAACTTAATAGGGGATTGGAAAATAATTCTCTTAACCATCAAGAAGGTTTTCATTAGAGAGGGTATAAATTCAGATAATGCAGAAACCATGGAGCCTTTTATGGGAAATCCACGAAAGGAATGAATAAAAGCATGAAAAAACTCCTTATAATAGGTGCGAGTGGCCATGGAAAAGTAATAGCAGATACAGCATTAAAATTGAATAAATGGGAAAGTATAAGTTTTTTGGATGACGATGAAAATATTAAAACTACTCTTGGTTTAAAAGTTGTGGGGAAAACTTCTGATGTCATTAAATATATAGATGTTTATGATGTGATTGTTGGGGTTGGCAACAATAATATAAGGGGAAATCTTCAAAAATTCCTTGAAGATAAAGGTGCAAGCATACCCGTATTAATACATCCTAATTCTATTATTGGTGAAGAGGTAATCCTTGGAGCTGGTACAGTAGTAATGGCTGGAGCCGTAATTAACTGTTGTTCTAGAATTGGAAAGGGCTGCATTGTTAATACTGGATCTACTATTGATCACGACAATATAATAGAGGATTTTGTCCATATATCTCCAGGCGTACATTTAGCGGGGACTGTTAAGGTAGGCAAAGGATCATGGTTAGGTATTGGGAGTATTGTAAGTAATAATATAAGTATAGTTAGTAATTGTAAAATCGGTGCAGGTGCTGTAATTATTAAGGATATAGTTGAAACTGGAACTTATGTTGGGATGCCGGCTAGGAGAGTATATTCATGAAAATTTTAATTTTAGCCAATAATGATGTTGGTTTATACAAATTTAGAAAAGAATTAATTCAAAAACTAATATCTCAAGGAAATGAAGTATATATCTCCTTGCCAGAGGGAGAATTTATCAAACATTTAGTAGAAATGGGATGTAAATTTGTAGAAACAAATGTCGATAGGCGTGGATTAAATCCCATTAAAGATATTAAACTATTATTACATTATTTTACATTATTAAATAAAGTAAAACCAAATTTGGTAATCACATATACAATAAAACCTAATATATATGGTGGGATATTATGTAGATTTAAAAACATCGCATATGCAGTGAATATAACCGGTTTAGGAACAGCGTTTCATGGTTCTAGAATATTAAAGAAAGTGGTAATTTTCCTTTATAAGATTGCTAGTAAAAGAGCTAAAGTATTATTTTTTGAGAATGATGAAAATCAAAGTATTTTTATTCACAATAAAATAGTATTCCCAAAAAATGCATTAAACCTTAATGGTGCTGGTGTTAATTTAGAGGAGTATCAATTTACTGAATATCCTTCATGTGAAGAAACTCGTATTTTATTTATAGGAAGAGTTATGAAAGAAAAAGGTATTGAAGAATTGTTAGAGGTTGCAAGGCGATTAAAAGGCGAGTATAGTAATTTGTTTTTTGATATTGTTGGTCCAATAGAGGATGATTATAGGCCAATTATAAAAAAATTACAGGAAGAAAATGTTGTTAATTATTATGGGTTTCAATCTGATGTAAGGCCTTATATCAAAAAGTCCCACTGCTTTGTCCTTCCATCTTATCATGAGGGAATGGCAAATACATTACTTGAAGCAGGAGCTTTAGGAAGACCGTTAGTTACAAGTAATATTTTTGGGTGTAAAGAGGCAGTTAATGATAAGGAAAATGGATACCTAGTTCGTATCAAGGATATTGAAGATTTATATGAAAAAATAAAAGAATTTATTCACCTGCCTTATGAAGAAAAGGTAGAAATGGGGCGGAAATCTAGAGAGCATATTGTTAGTAAATTTGATAAAAAGAAAATTATTGAAACCACTTTAAAGGAGTTGAAAAAGTGAGTAATCCCGTTGTAAGTATAATTATGGGTATTTATAATAATGAAAAAACCCTTGATGAAAGTGTTGAATCAATAATAAACCAAACATTCCATGACTGGGAATTGATTATGTGTGATGATGGGTCAACTGATTTAACATATAAAGTAGCAAAGTATTATTCCGATAAATATCCAAATGTGCATTTAATTTCAAATGATGTTAATAAAGGTCTCAACTATACATTAAACCATTGTTTAAAATATGCTAGCGGTAAGTACATTGCTCGGATGGACGGCGATGATATTTCCGAGCCAACTCGTCTTGAAAAAGAGGTTGCTATATTAGAGAGTAATGAAAAAATATCTATTGTAAGTTCACTGATGGGTTACTTTAATGAAAAAGGGGAATGGAGTTACAATAATATGATAGAATACCCCTCGAAATTAACTTTTATTAAAGGGACACCATTCTGTCATGCACCTTGTATGGTACGTAGAGAGGCTTACGATGCAGTTAATGGATATTCAGTAGATAAGAAGTTATTACGTGTAGAAGATTATGATTTGTGGTTTAAGATGTATTCTAAAGGATATAGGGGATATAATATTCAAGAAGTTCTCTATAAAATGAGGGATGATAATAGTGCAATTAAGAGAAGGAAATTTAAATATAGAATTAATGAAACATATGTTAGGATAAAGGGATTTAAAATGCTCAATTTACCACTTTACTATTATCCATTAGCATTTAAACCTATATTAGTAGGTCTTCTCCCTACTAGATTATATGTAATAATGAGAAGGAAGAGAATGGATAAACTAGGTGAAATAGATGGGTAGTAAACTAAACCTTTATAACTTGATATTAGTAACTTTTTTTATATTATCAGTTTTAATTTTTATTCTGACTAAAATATTTTATATACCAATTATCATAGGGATAATATGTACTTTATTGTTCTTATTAAAACAAAAGCTTAACCTATTCGACTATATGATTATTTTTCTTCCAGTAATGTTTTATCTCCGAATTCCATTTACTATTAATACTTCTGTTGCTGATTTTTTCGTAGTAGTTTTATTTTATATTTTTTTTATTAGGAGTAGCAGCAAGTCTAAATCATTAGATATTGTTGAATTAAAATCAAGAAAAGTACTGATACGTTTTGGTCTAGGTATAATAGTTATTATGTTACTAAGCCTAATTAACTTGTTTAGATGGAGTAATCCTTTGTTTTTAGAATCCTTAGTTTCGATATTTAAAATAGTTATATGTCTGATTTATGCTTTATTAACATTAAAATATATAAGTATTTATGGAAAGGATCGATTCTTAAAAATAAGTACTTATACTTATCTAGTATTTTTAATTTTAATGATTTTGGGAGTAATTGCATATAGTTTCGGATTGGATTTGGGATTAACGTTTGCTGGAACGTTTAGGGCTTCAGGAACATTTGAAGATCCAAATTTAGCAGCATCATATGTTTTCATTATGATTTCATTTTTAATGACTTACTTTTCAACAAAGAGAAATTATTTCATGTTTTTTATGGGCATAATTCTTTTCATAGTAGCAATTATGTTAACTGCCTCAAAGGGAGCATTAGTATCATTATCTATAGCTTCCATTAGTATCTTTTTACTACTTTTATTTTTGGGGAGAATAAAAAGTGCTATATTGCAAGTGATATTATATGGTATTTGTTTTTTTATTTTATTCATTATATATAGTGAATCTTATTTGGTACAAACCATAGTTGAGCCAATATTTAATAGGTGGGAAGAATTTACCGGGAATATGGCTGAAGACCATTCCTTTGAACATAGGAAGTTTTTATGGGATACAGCATTTCAATTAGGAATGAATAACCCTCTTTTGGGAATAGGGGTAGAGCAATTTAGAGCAGCAGCTTCTCAAACAACAGGCCTGAATATATGGAACATTGTTCATAACACTTACTTAACATTTTTTAGTGAATTGGGATTGGTAGGGCTCATCTCTTTTATTTGGATATGGTTATATTTAATATTGAAAGGTCTTAAGAATATAAAGTTAAATAAATATTTAATATTCTACTTGTTTTCAGTATTTGCAATCTTAGTAAGCATGTATTCAATTAGTTTAGGGAATTTTAGAGCTATTTGGGTGTTTATTGCTTATTTAGTTTACGAGTTAACTTCGATAGATTATTCAAAAAATAATAAAGTGGGGATAAAATGATACCTAAAACAATTCACTACTGTTGGTTTGGAAGGGGAAAAAAGCCAGATTTGGTATTAAGGTGTATTGAAAGTTGGAAAAAACATTGTCCTGATTATCAGATTATTGAGTGGAATGAAGATAATTTTGAATTAGGAAGTAATCAATATGTAAAGGAAGCTTATGAAAAAAAAAAATACGCATTCGTTAGTGACGTTGCAAGACTAAATGCCTTAAATAAGTTTGGCGGTTTTTACATGGACACTGACGTAGAATTGTTAAAATCTTTAGATTCATTACTTATGCATAATTGTATTTTAGGATTCGAAGAAAAAAACTATATAGCCACAAGTTTTATAGGATGTGAACCAAATCATCAATTAATAGAAAAATTTTTAAATCAATATAATAACATAAGTTTCTATAATTTTGATAGGACTGTTAATTTAACTACTAATGTTAAAAGGTTAACTGAGCTATTAATGAAACAGGGATTAATAAGGGACGGATCACACCAATTATTACCAAATGGTATAACGGTTTTTCCTCAGGAATATTTCTCCCCATATAATTATATTGATTTCGAATTAAAGAAAACTAATAAGACTATTTGTATACACCATTTTTATGTTTCCTGGATGCCTTGGTACCAAAGGATTAAAAAAATAATAAAAAAGGTTACTCATAGAATAAAATTTTAATAAATATAGTTTATAAAGGAAATTGGATGTGCTGATAAATGGCTTTAGTAAGCATAATTGTTCCAGTATTCAATGCTGAAAAATACCTAGAGAGATGCATAAAGAGTATTATTAAACAGACATATAAACAAATAGAAATAATTTTAGTAAATGATGGTTCTACTGATAGAAGTAAAGAGATATGCAAGTATTATGAGGAAGCCTTGGATAGCATTTCTTTCTTCACCCAAAAAAATTCTGGACCATCAGTTGCACGTAATTTAGGTTTAGAAAAGGCTAAGGGTGAATTTGTCTCATTTATTGATGCAGACGATTATATCGAAGAGAATATGATTGAAGAAATGGTCAAAAGTATATTGGAAAATAAATGTGATCTTGTTCTCTGTGACCATAACATAATTAAAGATAATTTTATAATTAAAAAGTCTTCTTTATTTTCAGAACAGGGTAAAAAGGATGTTATAGAATTAAGAAAAAGGTTATTAACTACAGATGAATTAAATTCTCCTTGTGACAAATTATATAAAATGAGTATTATAAATGAAAATTCCATCAGATTTCCAGTGGATATTAAGTATGGAGAAGACACCATCTTTAATCTTATGTATGTAGATATGGCTATGAAGGCTTACTATATAAATAAGCAATATTATAACTATGTTTCTCATCAAAGTAGTTCCTCGAGGAAAATAAGCCATGACCATTTGGATATGTATTTTAAACAGTATAATATAAAGCAATTATATTTAGAAAAATGGAATATGGTTAATCCTTTATTATTAAAAGGCATTATTTTATTAATGTTAAGTAACATAAGTGCTTTTATTTTTTTAAGTGTAAAATCCAAAAGGATATTAGAAAATAAGGAATTCTTTAAAGCAATATATACTAATACACAATGGTATGATGCTGTTCAAAATGTTCGGTTTTATGATTTAAAATTAATACCTAGATCATATAGGATTATTGCATTTTTTGTTATTAAAAAGAATTTATTAGGAGCTATAATATCAGCGAAGCTATTATTTTATTTAACAGTTTTGATTAGGTCAAAGTAAGTTTATTTAAGATTTTCAAATCAAAGAATAATGTGTAGCAATTATTAAATTGTTAGGATTATTATTAATTCATTTTGAGGTGTTATATATGCCATTAGTGAGTGTTATTATGCCGGTTTACAACGGAGAATCATATTTAAAAGATGCAATTAACAGTATACTTAATCAATCATTTCAAGATTTAGAGCTTCTTATCATTGATGATTGTTCGTCTGATAGAAGTGTCGATATTATAAATAGTTATGATGATCCAAGGGTTAAGCACTTAGGAAACAAGGAAAACATGGGACAATCTAAAAGTAGAAATCTAGCTATCAGTAAGGCTAGAGGTAGGTATATTGCATTAATGGATGCGGATGATATTAGCCTACATAATCGTATAGAAAGTCAAGTTAAATATTTAGAAAAAAATAAAGATATATCAATCCTGGGTACTAACATTAAATTTATTGGTAGCAGGGAAATAGAAAATAAACATGTTTATGAAAGGCATGAAGAGATTGCTTGTAAGTTTTTATTCGGATCTCCATTAGTTCACCCTTCTGTTATGATAAGAAAGAGTGATATTGATAGACATAATCTAAAGTATGATGAGCAATTTCTATATGCACAAGATTATAATTTATGGGTAAGTGCATGGGAAAAAGGATTAAAATTTTCATGTACGAATGAGATTTTATTGCATTACAGGGTTCACGATAAACAAGTATCTATTAAGAATTTTTCAAAACAGAGTTATTATGCAAATGAAATAAGAAAAAAAATATTTAGTAAATTAAGATTAAACTTAACAGAAGAAGAGATGAAACTTTTTAATTTAATATGCTTAAACGGATTAACAGAATATTCTGTTGATGATTTAATTCTGTTTGAAAAAATTCTATTAAATATAATAAATAGTAATAAAAAAGTAAGTGTTTTAAACCAGGATATACTAGAGCTAATTTGTGTAGATTATTTTAAAAGCGCGTGTAATAAATCGTTAAGACAATTAAATAGATCTGGACGTTATTTTTGGCGATCTGAAATCAAAGATTTATATAAAAATAATCATTTTGTTAAATTTAAAATGTTGTTAGCTAGTTTAGTTGCATATAAAAACTAACGCATTGGTAGTGAAAGGGATTTTGAGTAGACATGCAGACAAAACAAAATATTAGACAAAGTATTTTGTCAAAAACCTCAAAAGCAGCAAAATGGTCACTACTAGCTGAACTAGCATATCGGGCTATAACTCCTGTTACACTTATAGTTCTTGCTAGACTTCTAACTCCTGAAGACTTTGGTATTGTTGCAATTGCTACAATATTAATATCGTTTTTCCAAACAATTAGCGAATTAGGATTTAACAAAATAATAATTCAAAAGGAAGGCAATAAAGAACAAATAAATAAAATATGTGACATAGCATTTTGGACTAATTTATTAATGTCATTTATCTTAATTTTATTACAAATTATTTTTGCAAATAAAATAGCAGTTCTATTTAAAGCACCAGAGTCAGCGTTACTATTAAAAGTTATGTCAATTCAGGTGCTTTTTTATTCACTTATGTCTGTCCAAAACTCTATATTACAAAGGGAACTAAAGTTTCGATTGTTATTTATAGTTAGAATTATTACAGTAGTTTTTCCTGCATTAATAAATATACCTTTAGCTCTAATGGGATTTGGATATTGGGCGCTAGTATTTGGTTCACTAGTAGGTTCATTTGCAAATTGTATAGGGCTATGGTTGGTATCTAATTGGAGACCTAATCTAGAATTTGATTTGAAGTTGTTTAAAGAATTACTTAAATTAAGCTTATGGAATTCATCGGAAGCTTTATTAGGTTGGATAGTTGGATGGATGGACATTATTATCGTTGCTGTATATCTTACCACGCAAGACTTGGGATTATTTAGAGTTGCTCAAAACTTTACTCAAACAATATTTATTGTTTTTATTAATCCTTTGTTACCAGTTTTGTTTAGTTCATTATCAAGACTACAAAATAATCAGTTAGAATTTTATAGATTATTTTTAATTGCCCAAAAAACTCTTTGTTTAATTGGATTTCCTATAGGAATATTAATTATCGGTTTTGGAGATTTTTTAGGCAAAATGTTTTTTGGTAATCAATGGGGAGAAATAGGATTGGTTATAGGAATATTAGGATTAATGAATGGGTTTATTACTATAATTAGACTAAATCCCGAGGGATATCGGGCGATGTCGAGGACAGATATTAATTCTAAAATTATGTTGATTAATATATGTATATATATACCAACTTTAGTGATTTCAGCGATTTATGGTTTCTATATTTTTTTAATTGTCAGGGGACTAGTTTCCTTTGTACAGTTACCATTACATTTTTACTTTGCAAAGAAGTTATTTAATATTAGTTTTGTAACAACAATAAATAATATTAAATGGGTATTAAGTTCTTCTATATTATTGATTTTATTTATTACAATTGTGAGAAAATATATTAATATTGTAAATACAAATGATTTAATAATGAACATTTTATTTATTTTATTCAGTATGGTGTTTTATATTTTAGTGATTATATTATTTGAAAGAAAAAATATTAGTTTGGTCATTAAATCTTTTAGGGGCTAATACTGTAGCCCGCCAGTTTTTTATCTGCGTACCTTCTATATGTCTAATAAAAATGAATTATATAAAAATAAGCAACCACATACCTAATGGTATTATTAATATGTATTCATGCTATCTACGAGTCAGACAACTAAGGTAATAAAAAAATGTACTCAAATTGGTTTTAAAGCAATAATGGTATGATGGTATTACCACTTTGTATGGACAACATAATAGAGAGTTATTCCCATCTATTGTGAGAGTGTTTGATAGCCAGCATTAAAGTGGTAGTACGCTACAAAAAAAATATAATTGTATAGATTATAACGATTTGTTAATAACACTCCAATCGATAAAAAACTGAAGCGAAGCAGAGGCCTATTTCATATTATGTCATATTATTGGATTTGTAATTAGTGCCAACTTAATTAATTTTTAAATTTAATTATATTACTTGGTTAGTAGAAACATCAAAATCTCTCTTTTTTACTAGTCTCAGATGAAAAAGAGTAGCAAGGTATATTACTTTACCGACGATTTAAAATAGGGCGTTCCCATGAAATTATTCTTATATCGTCCTATTCTAAGGACAAAAATTGTTCGATATTCAACTTTATTTTATTTGATGTTGCCGCGAATGTATCTATATAGAGGAAAGTGGAAACTGGACTCAAATACTCAGAACGTAGAAAGGAAAATAATAATGTTTAAAATAGCTATAGCTGGAACAGGTTATGTTGGTTTAGTAGCAGGAGTTTGTTTTGCTGAAGTTGGCCATTATGTTACTTGCGTTGATGTTGACGAAGAAAAAGTAAGAGTTTTGAAAACTGGAGTTTCACCAATTTACGAGTCTGGGTTAGAAGATTTGATGAAAAAAAATTATATTGCGGGGAGGATAGATTATACCACTGATTTCAAAATAGCCTACAGAGATGCTGATGCAATATTTATTGGAGTTGGCACCCCTGAGCAGTCTGATGGTTCTGCAAATCTATCATATATAGCAACAGTTGCAAGACAAATCGCTGAATCAGTAGAAAAGGACTGCTTGGTTGTTGTGAAATCTACAGTTCCAATTGGAACAAATGATAAAGTTCAACAGTTTATTCAGGATTTTTTAGTGAATGATGTAAAAGTAGAAGTATCATCAAATCCAGAATTTCTAGCACAAGGTTCTGCTGTTCATGATACGTTACATGCAGAAAGAATAATTATTGGTACTGAGAGCAAATGGGCAGAAGCGTTGTTAATGAAAATTTATGAACCATTTCATTTACCAATTGTTTCAGTTAATAGAAGATCAGCTGAAATGATTAAGTACGCATCTAATGATTTCCTTGCTCTAAAAATTTCTTATATGAATGATATTGCAAATCTATGTGAGTTGGTTGGTGCTGATATTCAAGATGTTGCAAGAGGAATGAGTTTTGATCAACGTATAGGTAGTAAGTTTCTAAATGCTGGGATTGGATTTGGAGGTTCATGTTTTCCTAAAGACACAAAAGCACTTGAATACATTGCACGACAGAACGGATACGAACTTAAAACAGTTAAAGCTGCAATAGAAGTAAATAATACACAAAAGACAATGTTATATAAAAAAGCTAGTAATAGGCTTATTACATTTAGTGGCTTAAAAGTAGCGGTATTAGGTTTAACATTTAAACCTGGTACAGATGATCTAAGAGAAGCCGCTTCTCTTGAAAATGTGCCATTACTATTAGATCAAGGTGCAGATATTTATGCGTATGACCCTGTGGGAGCAAGGAACTTTGCTAAAGTACATCCAGAAGGTAAGAATGGAAAAGGTAGTATCAAATATGTTTCTCATGTAGAGGATGCTTTAGAAAGTGCAAATGTTTGCTTCATCTTTACTGAATGGGGCGAATTGAAAGCGTTGAAGCCTGAATCATATAAGATGTTAATGAGAACTCCTTTAGTCTATGATGGAAGGAATATATATAGTTTAAAAGAAATGGAAGAGGCTGGGGTTGAGTACTATTCAATTGGAAGAAAACCTGTAAATAGACAGGGTTTAAAGGAGTCGAAGAGTATTGAATATTCAACAGTTAGATCCTAGTAAAACATATCTAGTTACTGGAACGGCTGGATTTATAGGATTTTTTTTATCTAAGAAACTATTAGAACAAGGCTGCAAAGTGATTGGTGTGGATAATATTAATGACTACTATGATGTAAAACTTAAATATGCACGATTGAGCAGGCTGAAACCTTATAAAAACTTTAAATTCATTAAAGTGGATATCTCGGATAAGGAGCAGATTACTAATATATTTGAAGAGTATAAACCAAATGTGGTAGTAAATCTTGCAGCTCAAGCGGGTGTTAGATACTCAATAGAAAACCCTGATGTATATATTCAGAGTAATATCATTGGCTTTTATAACATCCTAGAGGCTTGTAGATACAATCCGGTCGATCACCTTATATATGCATCATCGAGTTCTGTTTACGGTGCCAATAAAAAAGTACCATTTGAGGAATCTGATATGGTTGATACACCGGTATCACTTTATGCATCAACTAAGAAATCAAATGAATTGATGGCACATACTTATAGCAACTTATATAAAATTCCAGCAACAGGACTTCGGTTCTTTACAGTTTACGGACCAATGGGAAGACCTGATATGGCATATTACGGATTCACTAATAAATATTTTGCGGGAGAGCCAATAAAGATTTTTAACAATGGTGATTTTGAAAAAGACCTTTATCGAGATTTTACCTATATAGATGACATTATAGAAGGTATTGAGAGACTTATTAATGCCCCTCCTATTGGAGATAGTAATGTACCTCACAGAGTCTTCAATATTGGAAACAATAATCCAGAAAAGTTAATGGTATTTATAGCTGCCCTCGAGAAGGCTCTAAGTAATGCATTGGGTAGAGAGGTAATTTTTGAAAAGACTTTTGAACCTATCAAACTAGGTGATGTACCTGCTACCTATGCATCCACTGATTTACTTCAGAAAGCTGTGGGATTTAAACCAAAGACTTCAATTGAAGAGGGATTACAAAGGTTTGCAGATTGGTATTGTGAATATTATAAGTTAAAATAAAGTTGTGGGAGAGTGGTTTTAATACCTTTACCCTTTACATTTAAATAGAAATTAATTTTTATTTCATTTTAGTAAAGAAGTGGAGGTTTTAGTTTATGGCGATATTGGTAACTGGTGGAACAGGTTATATTGGTAGTCATACATGTGTGGAACTGCTAAATACTGGATATGAACCTGTTATTCTTGATAACTTTTCAAACAGTAAACCTGATTCTTTAAGTAGAATAAAAGAGATAACAAATAAAAATATCAAGTTTAAAATGTACAGAAATCGATCCACCTACTGCCTTTAAGCCTGCAAAATGAATAAATGCTTCAATATCATTATTGCGAAAGACTTCTTCCAATGAAGTTCTATCTAACAAATCAATCTCGTAAAATTATTATCATAATAATATAACAGGAACACTCATCCTCTGCGACGCAATGAAAAAGTATGGGGTAAAAAACCTTGTGTTTAGCTCTTCTACTACTGTATATGGTATGCCTGAAAGCGTACCAATTCTAGAAGATTTTGCACTAGGTGCAACTAATCCTTATGGCAGAACAAAGCTTATGATCGAAGAAATTTTACAAGACTTATATGTTTCTGATAATAAGTGGAGCATTGCCTTATTACGCTACTTTAATCCAATTGGGCACATGAAAGTAGTCATATTGGATAAGATCCAAACGGGATACCTAACAATTTAATGCCTTTTATTACACAGGTTGCTGTGGGTAAATTAAAAGAACTTCAAGTGTTTGGTAAGGATTATCCAACAATAGTGGGACGGGCGTGAGGGATTATATACGTGTAGTAGATCTTGCAAATGGTCATTTAAAAGCACTAGAGATAATTATGCCTAGACATGGAATAGAAGCTTATAATTTAGGGACAGGTAAGGGTTATAGTGTATTAGAAATGGTCCAAGCATTTGAAAGTGTGACTGGAAGGAAAATTCCATATCGAATTGTTGACAGAAGACCTGGCGATGTAGCAGTATACTATGCTTATTCATTAAAAGCTAAAGAGCAACTAGGCTAGACAGCTGAAAGCGGAATTGAGGAAATGTGCCGAGATTCTTGGAAATGGCAGGAAAAGAATTCAAATGGTTATAAAGTTAATAAAGAAGTTAACTAGTGAAAATTTATCGAGATATTAAAGTTATAAGACTTATATGTTATAGAAGGATGGATATACATATCCATCTTTTTTACTTAATTTTGTTTTGTTTTCTCATAATTAATAATAAAAAGATTGTACTTAATGATTTGATTTGAAAATTCTCTTTGGGGCCACTTGAATATTAAACGTATGGATTTCCTTCCGACTCGGCTAATAGCAGAAAAGAGTTTTATTATATTATAAACTTATTAGTTTTAAGACATTCTGAGAGTGTAGATATGAAGCTAATAATTTAGAGAAATAATATTACTTTGATTTAATCAGCCTACTGGTGAGGTGGCTGGACATAAATTAATAAATTATTTAATATTCTAAATATTTAAAATGAATTACAGTAATTATTATTTGGTAGTTGTTTGAGGTTAACCATCAAACCTGGAAAAGAAGAGGTAAAGGGAAGCTATTTCCTTATACGATGTTCCTTTATTTATTTTTGAACGGGATACAGGTATCTATGCATATGATGTTGGATAAGAGCTTTTGTAAGAATGCACCAAAAAGGTAGAATCATAGGTTTCTAAGGGGAGCGTTTGAGGAAGGGGATGTCCATTTAATACTTACTAAATGGACAAGAGAAAAATAACAAATCAATCAAAGCTATAAAAAAACCTTTAGTTTTGACGGACGGAATATTAATAACTTTAGAGATTGTTGGAAGCAAGGGTAATGTAGTAGCCCACAATAATAGAAGGCGTTACTAAAGAATGGGTAAAGGAGTTGAAGAGTGCTGGGTTTCAATCCATTAGATACTAATAAAAGATACATTATTACGGGTGCAGTGGGATTTATTGGTTACTATTTATCTAAGAAACTACTAGACCTGGGCTGCAGGGTCTTTGGAGTGGATAATATAACAAATATTAAAAATATCAGGGACAACTCGGGTATATTTGAATATACTATCAATGGTAGAAGGTGGAAAAGAATAAAAGGCGGTGAACCTTTCATCAATTTTAAAAATATTTTGGATGGTTTCAACGTTCATAAAGATGATGGAGTACCTACGAGCGTTGAATTTAAGGCGGCAATGGATTGGTGTAGAGATAATGGGTACATTGCATATGTTCCAAAAGGTGAGTATATTCTGCAACCAATTGTTCAAAACGGAGTTAATTATAATTGTTGGATGGTACCAGACAAAGCTGTGGTTTATTTTGAAAGAGGTGCCACTCTAAAATTAGTTGCTGATCCTAAAATTGAAAGCAAATTAGTCTATATGGGGAATAACATTCGATTTTATGGTGAGCTAACCTTAATCGGTAACTCCGAAATAGGACCAAGATATGGCGAAATGCAAAGTAATATGTTCATTTATAAGAAGAAAGACATATACATTGAACGGTTAATTTCAAAGCAATCATGGGGAGACAACCTCTTTATTGGAGGGGAGATAACATCAAAGGATACGTTATCTAGTAATATCAAAATTGATTACTTTCAAGGCATTGATGCTAAAAGAAAAAATCTTGTATTTCAAGATTGTACCGATGTATATATAAAAACAGCGTATCTTGACAATGCGCGTTATGGGCTTAATTCGCTTGATGTTGAGCCTGACAACTGGGAAAATTCCAACGGTTTGTCCTGTATTAATACCGTTGAGTACATGAATGTACGAGGTCTAGGAATTGATTTAACTGCCAATACACTTAGTAAAACGGCAAAAAACTATATTGTGAATATCAACAGACTTGATGTTCATGTTACACAAAGTTCAGCTTCTGTTTTACTTACCTATGCCATAACACTAAATATGGAGTCATTCTCAGTAACAACAGACGTTAATATTAACCGTTTAATTGATACGACATATGGAAGCTTTATTAGTATTAAAAATTTGTTGATAAATACGGACAATATTAATAAACTATTGCGTATGAGTGCATCTTTCGCTTCAAATGGTCTTCCTGAATACCCAACAGTAGAATTTGGTCAGATTGACTTCAGGAGGGGAAATGTTCAGTATGCAGGCTCTTTATTGGATAATAGCGGCGGAAAATTAAATATAAATAAACTCAGCGTTGAGAACCACCAAGATGTTGTGTTAAGGAGTAACAACACAACAGGAATCTGCACAATTGAAATTAATGAGCTGGTAACAAGAAACTGTGGAAAAACAGGAGCTGGACTTATTATAGTAGACACTGTAAATGCGACTCCTTACTTATCCATGAGCAAGATTAACAATTACTATGCATACGAAAACAGAACGGACGTTAAGTTATTATCTCTAATTCAATTCAACGAACCAGAGACATCTGTTAACTTTAAACTTATCAATTTATACAATGAAAAGGGTACACCAGTATACTATGCAAACAGTACGATAAATAAAACGCAGATGCAGACGTTAGCAGGTTCACCAGGAATGCCCCAAATTTTTTCAGTTGTATATAATCCTGAAGGATTTGTAACTGCAAAAAAGGGAAGTCTTGCTATTTGTACAGACGGGAATATTTACATTAAATCAGTTGATGGTGGTAATACTGGTTGGGTTATAAAGTAGTGTTATATTTTTTTAAATGGTGTTGTTTAAAAAAGTTAGCGTAGCAATAAAAATAGCCCTAATGTAATTACAAAAATTTCAAATCATTTAAATATTTACATTTTGGGGGATAAATTGTGAGCAACCGAATCGAACAACTAGACTCCGTTCGGGGACTAGCATCTTTAACAGTGTTTTTTCACCACATTTATTTGGTTGCAGCCGTTCCATTTGTACCATTTTTATTTAACTACACACCATTGAGAGTTTTAATTAATGGACACGCTGCAGTCATTTTATTTTTTGTTTTAAGTGGATTTGTTTTATTTTTGCCTTTTGAAAAAAAAAATATCTTTTCATATCGAAAATTTACGATTAGACGGATACTCAGGATTTACTTTCCTTATTTAGTAGCAATTTCACTAGCTATGTTTCTGGCAACATTGATACCGCGAGGAAATACGGAGAATTTAAGCCAATGGTTTAATAAATCATGGAATGATCCAGTGAGTGTTCAGTTAGTGATCGAACACATATCTTTTGTCTTAAACATTCATTCAGGTCTTTACAATAATCCAATTTGGTCATTAATACATGAAATGCGAATATCATTATTATTTCCTATAATTGCTCTAATGGTGCTACGTTTTAACTGGAAAGTAAATATCTTAATTAGCCTTTTATTATCAGCTGTTAGTGGGTTAAATGATCATTTTGTTTTCCAGAAAAGTAATGGATATTATACTACCTATTTTGATACATTACACTTCTCATCAATGTTTATTTTTGGTGCTTTAATCGCAAAGAATAGAAAATTCTTGGTAGAGTTAATTAGGAATAGGACTTTGATACTAAAAGTTGGGATGTTATTATCAGCGTTAGTTCTTTACACTTTTTCTGATTTGATTATTTATATGGCTAAACTTCCGGTATTTTTTTACGAACGAATAGTCAGTGATTTTATTATTATGCTTGGAGTCTGTTCCATTTTATTGATCTCTATAGCCTCATCGAGAATAAAAAGCGTGTTGATGCTAAAACCGATTAAATTTTTGGGTGATATTTCATTTAGTTTATATCTATATCATTTAATTATTTTGCTTAGTTTTATGCATTTGTTCTATGGGATCATTCCAGTATGGACAATTATTCTATTGTGTTTAATTAGTAGTTTAGGTGTTGCAACAATTGCTTATTATTTAGTTGAAGTTCCGTTTATGAAATTAGGAAAGAATTTAACGAAATTCAAAAGACGAGCAAACCAATTCGATAATAAAGCAGGTTAATTCACATTTGGAACCAACGGAAACCAAAATTGCTGGTGTTTAATGCTAAATCTAATACCCTTTATTGAAATATAATGGACAATGATGTTGGTGATTATTGCAAAATAAAAGTGCAGACCTTTGCAAGTAAAAACTGCAGAGTCCTACACTTTATTTAATAGGTGCAAAAAAATACTTGCCAACCACCCCCAAGTCCTTCTACTGTATAGGTCTCGAATCAATACAGAGTGGAGGTTTACGAAAGGATGTTAGCAATGTCTAAAATTAATTGTATCAAAAACCTCAGAAACAAAAAAGGACAACCTACAAAAATTAAAAATACTTTAGGGAATAATTGGAGGACAGCTAAGAAATATGCGGATGAAAATTAATTACCCGGATCTACTATAAAACAGCCAACTGGAATGATGTATACAGAAAAGTGGGATATATAATTTCTGATTGGCAATTTGAAGATAGTAAGCTAAAGAAGAAGCTACGCCGAAACAAGAAAGCAATGTTTAAAGAATAACAAGACCATGTGTAACCGTCAAGTTGAATTCAACAGTTTTTAGTAAATAGGATTAAACAGTTTTCATCAATTAAGATTCAACACTTTGCATTATCAAATAATGCTCTTCTGTATTTCATTCTGATACTGTCCTGTTCTTCGCTGAAAATCAAAATTTCACTCCGATGAAGGAGACGATCCAATATTGCTGTGGTTAGTGTCGTATCTCCAAGGAACTTTCCTCATTCTCCATGACCTTAATTAGATGTAAGGATAAATGCAACTTTGTCATACATCTCATAAATGAACTGGAAGAATAAATGGGCATACTGTGGCTCATATGCCATATACATGACATCATCGATTATAATCAGGTCGGATTTGGTGATACGGTTGTACCTCGTCTAAGATCTACTGATATACTCTCTTGATTTTAATACATAAATTAAACGATCCATTGATATAACAGAAACCTGGTATCCATGCTCAATAGCGTGAATACCAAGGGCAGTGGATAAATGAGTCTTTCCTTTATGCAAAGCTTTCCATAAGGAAAAAACCTACTTGGCCACTTCTATAGGAATACCGGTAGCAAAGAAGCGCGACAAGCACATATTTTATCAATTGCCATGACCTCATACAAAATCTAAAGAGAGCATCCCTTGAAAATCTATTAGAATCTAGTTTGGAAAACTGCACCAAGTACTAACTTCTCGTTATCGATGAAATTGGCTATTACAGATTGATGCTGAAGATGCGAAGCTTTTTTTCCATCTAATTGATATGCGTTATGAAAATCGAAGTACCATATTAACAACAAATGTGAATTTTTAATCTTGGAATGGGATTTTTCAAGAGCCGAAGTTAGCAACCTTAATTTTTGACTGAATATTACATCACGCCACTGTCGTTACAATTGTAGGATATTCATATCATTTAGGAATCATTTAGCGAAGGAAAATGAGTAATTTCGTACATTCTTATATAAGCGATAGTTCACATATTTGTGCGGACATTTATTCAGGACTCTGCACTCCTATAACTGCCTCAAGGGCATGCCATTATCCTTAAGTTATTGAAACTGACTTTCCCCCCCTATTTGTCCGTATTAAAAGATAAAGAAAAATTTGTATTTTGTTCAGTAAAAAGTGATATAATGTTCTATATTGAGAATAATTAATTGTTTTAAATAGATTCTTATTATCATAAATCACTAATAATTTTGCAGGTGAGGTGGCAGTTAATAATGACCGAAATAAATATTTTCAATCCCCAAAATTTCTCGCGGGAATTACAATTATTACTAATTTGCATGAAAGCCGAAAGTGAGCAAAGTTTTGAAAATATTTTGCAACCCTGGTTGGAAGACGTAGATTGGGGACTATTTCTGAATTTAGCTAAGCATCATCGGGTTTACCCGTTGATTTACATGAAGTTAAAAAATCTAAAGGAAGGGTCAATACCTTTGGATGTTATTCAAGTCTTGTCTCAGGAATATCGTAAAAATACTTTTCAAATGCTACATTTAACTGGGGAAATGGAAAATATATTTAGACATTTGGGAGAACTTGATATTCAAGCTCTCATGTTAAAAGGACCTGTATTAGCAATGGATCTTTACGGTGATTTATCTCACCGAACTTCAAAGGATTTGGATATTCTTGTGCAACAAAGGGATTTAAAAAGAACAGAAGAAATAATTTTAAAGCTTGGATATGAAAAAGTGGCAGTGGGAGACCATCATTTTTGTTACTTCCATTTTAAGAAAGCTATTAATATTGAGATTCATTGGCGTCTTCATCCAGATTTAGGCATAGAACCTTCTTTTGATTATTTATGGGAAAGAAGAAGAATTACCCCCTTGACTAGCTACCCTATATGTTTTTTGGGTAGGGATGATTTATTCTTATATCTCGTACCTCACGGAGCACGTCATGGTTGGTTTCGATTGAGATGGTTGGTAGATATTGATCGGTTAGTAAGGAAAGGACTGAACTGGGGATATTTAATTCCTCAGTTATTAAAGTTTCAATATCAACATATAGCTGGTCAAGCGCTCTTGTTAGCACAACAGATACTTAATACTCCTTTTCCCATGGATATACAAATAGACTCTTTAATAAGAGGGGAAAAATCATATAAATTAGCACATTTAGCAGTTTTCTATATCCGAGAAATCAAAGAACCTGAAAGAAGCAATTTACCATGGAATGAATACTTTCATGATAAATATTATTACTTTTCTTTATTACCAAACTTGAGACTTAAAATGTCTTATATAATAAGACATTTTAAGCCTCAAAAAAGTGACAGAGAGACCATGCCCTTACCCAAGTCAATGGCAATGCTTTATGTCATATTAAGGCCAGGATTGTGGATGTGGAGAAAAATTAATAGAGTATAAAATAATTTATTGGGTCCTTCCTCTTAACAGTTAATAAGAATTCATAAATGACTATTTGATCCTTAACCTTAGGCTGTTGAAAACTCTGACAGCCTCTTAACCATGTCTATTTATCAGCAAACCTTCAATGAAAAAGACATAGGTAAAAAGAACTGATTTATAAGGGGATAACTTTTTGGATGGTAAGTCCTTTCTATGAAACTCTATTCAGCCATAATAAAGAATGTGGTATCTTGCTTGCATGAAATGTGGAAGGCAGTAAGCATGTAGAATACTATATTTGACTATGACAGAGTTTGAACAAAAAGAATAGAGAGGATAGTTGGTTTAGTGCTTGAGTGGTTGTGGGAATCTTGCCCTACGAGATTAAGATTCCCTAAAATTTTCTAAGAATAATAGATTTGATTTCTAAAAAAAAAGTATGCTTTATTTAATGAAGATATATTTTCCTCAATTTATTAAGTGATGATTATTAAAATAATCAATGAAACAACAAATCGGACTTTACTTCTGCGATTTAATAAAAATACTGTTCTGAGAAGGAGGATTTTTGACTAAATTGCTATTTTTATCGAATACAGGAGATAAATAATCATTTTGATTATAATCGCCTAAAACGCCATACTTAGAAGCTACTCTAGTGTCACAAAGTGAATATTGCGTGTAGTGCACAATTAGTAATCCCTTTTGATTAAGAAGTTTATCGAGTGCCATAATCTGAGTTTCAAACTTTTCAAAGGAATATATTTTCTTCAAATTGCTTATGCCTTTTGCTGCAACTTCATGAGGATTTCTTTGCAAAACAGGCATGCAGAATATGGCATCGTATGGCCCATGTTTCTCAATTTCTCTAGGTGATGAATAGATAAAAGTAATATTATCATCAACAGGAAGCTTTTTACATAGTTCAAGGCTGCGTTTATTAATATCTGTCCCTATTATCTGTGCATTCGGAAAAAATTGACGAAGAGTTAAAACCTCCTCGCCAGTCGAACAACCGTAAGATAGGATCTTTAAATCTTCTTTACCATTAAAATATTCTTGGCAAGCTAAAAATATAGTTGGATATCGGTTTATACAGGTAAGAGATGTCGTTTGGTGGACGTTCTTAGAATTCAGTAACCGCAAAAGAAAGATTGAGCGAAAATTTGAGTCAACAAACATTTTTCTTGTAGTTTGGGCTGCATTCCATAATACATAGAAACATGATACCCCGAGCCTGATAATGAGATTTCTGGAGGAGCGGTGTTCTTTAAGCATCCGTTTCGCAGTTCCAATAAGTTGCATTGCAATCATATATTTAGATCCCTTCATATTCTTAATAATGGCGTTTCCAAAAAAAGAGAGGTTTCAAAAATTGGTTTTTCTTTATGATTGGATTGCTTCCATCTGATATTTTAATAACTTATTAAACACACCCTTTCTATCCTTTGCAAGCTGACCAAAATGTCCTTTTTGGATGATCTGACCTCGATCTAAAACTATTACTTGATCCGCATTTTTAATGGTTGATAACCGGTGTGCTATAACGATAATCGTTAATTTTCCTTTTAATCTTGTTAATGCCTCTTGAATTTTTACCTCATTTTCGGAATCTAAAGCACTTGTTGCTTCATCTAAAATCAAGATTGATGGATTTCGTAAAATTGCACGAGCTAATACAAGCCGCTGTCGCTCTCCGCCTGAGAGTTTAATTCCTCTATCACCAATAATAGTATCTAATCCTTCAGGAAGCTTGCTGACAAACTCAGCTGCAGAAGAAAACTCTAATGCCTCCCATATTTGTTTCTCGGTAGCATCGGACGCCACGATCATAAGATTGTCTCGAATGCTAGCATTAAATAAAAATGGGTCCTGCGGAACGTAACTAATGGCACGCCTCAATGATAGTAGATTATCCTTTGAAAGTGGTATTCCATCCAGTAGTACCTGGCCTTTTTCCGGCTTATTTAGCCCCATTAAAATATCAATCAACGTACTCTTTCCAGCTCCTGAGCGGCCAACAACTGCGGTCATTTGATTCGAAGGTAAATAGAGGTTTATATTTTCTAACGAAAAGGTTGCTGCGTTTTTATTATGGCGAAAGAAAATATTCTTACATTCTATCCCAATATTGATATGTACAGGCTCAATATCATTTGGATTCTTTTCGAAGAATTCCCTTGAATCAATACATTCCTTTTGTAAGGCTAGAAGCGCTTTATAAGATGGTATTCTCATGGCGATTTGTTCCAATGTTGCCTGAATACCAGCCACTCTTGGCCATAATTTTGAAAAAATCACAATGATTAAGAGTAGTTGACCTCCTTGTGCATGAAACAGAATGATTGCAGTCCATACAAATAGAGCAATTAAAATGGCAGATGCAGCCTTATAATAGAATTGGGACTTTGTACTCAATCTTGTGTATTCAATTTGTTCTTTCTGCATCCTTATCGTGACATCCCTAAACCAGCTCATTCGTGATTCTTCAAGAGTATTGCTTTTAATGTCTTTAATTCCATTTAGTTGATCGGTTATTCCAGCAAGATATTTTTTTCCTGATTCATAATTTCTTCCTCCGATCGCAATTGATCTTTTTAAGTAGTTGCGAGAAAAGAAGAGTAAGAAAAGACCACTCATTAATACAAAAATAGTTATTTTTAGAGAAAGCATAAAAGCTAGTCCAATTTGAATAAGTGTAAAAATCAGGGAGGTAAGAAATTGCAAAACAGAATTTGTCCCTGCACTGGCTGTTGCGATTTCAGATGTCATATAATTCATAAGATCGGATTTTCTTTTTTTTACAAAGAAGTCCCAATTTGCGTGAAGCAATGATTCATAAGTTTCAATGCGCAACTGTCGAAAAAATCCATGTTGTAGGATGGAATTACGAATCGTGATTTGACGCTGCAGTATATTTTGACCAATAACCAGTAAAACATAGATTCCTAATATGATGGGAATTCCTACTGTATTGGGAATATCCTGTAGAAAGTTCAAATTCGTTAAAAAAGGGATACCTGTTGTTTCGATATTAATAATTTTGCTCATGCTGATCATGGGAATTAAAAATAATATCCCAACCCCTTCTAGTACGCTCATCAACATCATACCTAGAAGATTGAAATAAAGTATTTTTCCAGAGTAGTTATGTAGTTTTTTTACAAAATATAATATTTCCTTCATTAGGATATCCTCCTAAAAGTATGCTCATCGATTTTTAAGCAGGTATGAATTGGATAAAATATAATAAGCCCTTATCCTTATTGATGTTTGAGAAGGTATAAGGGCAAATAGTTATAAAATTACTAATCTAGCTCTTATCTTGCAAACAACTTGCATTGGACCTTCCGAAATGAGTTTCCTGTTTGCCGTCAGAGACGTCAAAGCAATCAGCATTTGCGTTTCCTGGTCCATTCATGGTCATACGAAAATCAAGAACTTCTAATGATGGCTGATTCCATACTTTCTTCATGTTGTCACCTCCTTTCGGTGAAAGTTTTTTATAAATCGATAAACAATCAAACTTCTCGTTAATATTTTGAAATCTTCGTTATGTACAAATCCTGGATGAGGAATTTCTTCCCCGTAATGAGCAAGGATTGTTCTAATACTTTCTAAATTTATAAAGTCATAAACTAGTGGGTCAGTGGAAAGTTGTTTGAGTTCATGAAGAAATACATTCCAGATAGGAGTCATACGATGGATCGTATCCGCACCTTGTATCCCCCTGACTTGATGATTGAGTCGAACTTTGTCAGGTAGAACACCTTTCGTTACCCTCCTAATAAATGAACGCTCCATCCCACCTTGTACATATTGTTCTGCTGGTAATGATAGGCAAAATCGTATGACACGGATATCATTGGTGGGATCACGATCCCATAATCCATAACGTAGCGATAATTTCGTTGTCGCTGTTCCGCTTTTGTTCCAAGCATAGGGCTGGTTATAATGATTGATTCGGTGTTCATTTAAATCCTTTGCGATATTTCCAGTAGGGTTTACCCCAGATTCCTCCAGTTTAGTGAAAATATTTGTTCTCTTTGCTAAATCAGTATTAATATAAACAGGGAAACCAGGATCAAGTTTAACTGTTTTGGTTACCATATTTGCCAGCAGGGGAAATGCTTGCTTGGCTAGATTTGGCAGCATTCCGAATTTATCAGTATTAAAGTTTTGACAGTAGTTACTTAGTTCTCGATTAAGTGTCAGCCATTTTAACCTTTTCAATAGTGAAGCATAATAGTCCATGGTTAATTGCCATGACCCCCATGAAATTGAGTGGTTGCCCCTTGCCCCATTAAGAAGAATTTTAATTCCTTTTTGGTGGGCTACTTGATTAATTCCTTTTAACCAAAACATATTTTCAAAAAACTTATAAGGCATTTCCATTAATTCAAGGAAATCATCTAATTCGGTTAAAGGAGACTTCCCTGAAAAGTCCAAGTATTGATCTTCTATATTACCGACATAATTTACCGTTTCTTTAATAAATGATGTTTCATTTGGCAGGTAATAATCTGGGGTCCAATCGACAAAGCTTTTTTCTGGTACGGAACTAAACGTATACAACCGCTTGTTCTCCTTTTTTAGAGCTTTAGCAGCAAAACTAACAACGGTTCCCGAATCTAAGCCGCCACTTAAATGAGACCCTACTTTTCCATGTGTCCGCACTCTTGATGTTATTGCCTCTTGAAAGACTTCATTAAATGCTTCATCATATTCTTTTTCCGATTTAAGTTTTAATTGTTTTTTCGCTTCTATTCGGCCATACCTAGAAAAGGTCACCCTCCCATCCTTTACGGTAATACTATGAAAGGGAGGAATTTGGTAGATCGCTTTATAAACGGTGGATTTACTATCTACCGATTCAACCATCCCTGGGATTGCAAGAAACTCCGCTAACCATTCCTCGTTAATTTTTTTTTTGATATATGGCAACTGGAATAAGGGAGCGACCGTAGTTGAAAAAGCAAATCGATTAGAGTCATAGTAAAAGTAAAGAGTTCTCGCACCCGAAAAATCTCTTGCTCCAAAGAGATGGCCATTTTTTTCATCCCAAATCATAAATGCAAAATCACCAATTAGATGTTTGGGGACTTCTTCTCCCCACTTATGGTAAGCTAGTAATATTAGTTGACTATCTGGTATGACTTTTCTATTTGCATGTCCAATATGCAATTTATCAAATAACTCTTCCCTGTTATCAATAATGGCATCTGCGGTGATCGCTACCCTTTTTTCATAATCATAGTAGGGAAGAGGCTCACCGATTGATTCAGGGGTAATCCATTGGGCATGGCAGCCGAGAAAAACTTGATTATTTTTCCAAGTATCTATATGGTCAGCGGGATATCGTTGAAAAGCTTTCATTAAATTTGTAGTATCTTGAGGAATTAATGGATTCTTATTGAAGTTAAGGATACCTGCGATCGCACTCATCTTTATCACCGTCGTTAGTTTATTTAAAAAATGTTCTTTATAAAGAACTTATGGATATAAAAAAATAAGATATCTATTTAAATTTACCCTGTACTTATTGTTGGTAGCTCTATAGGACACTTAAGTAGAATGATCTTAAATTGAAGGTTTGTATATAATTAATTATAGGAACTAACTTGTATTTGATTGTTTAATAATTTACTGAACATGCTTTTCTTTTCTTTTCTTTTGATAACTGTGTAAAACCGCCTGTTTGAACCACTTTCCCTTGATCTAAAACAATTACCTGGTCTGCATTCCGAATGGTGGATAGGCGATGGGCAATAACAATAATCGTCATCGTGCCTTTTAATCGATCAATAGCCTGTTGTATTTTTGCTTCGTTCTCTGTATCTAAAGCGCTTGTGGCTTCATCTAAAACAAGAACAGAAGGTTTTCTCAATATCGCTCGCGCGAGCACAATACGCTGTCGTTCTCCTCCAGAGAGTCTGATTCCCCGATCGCCAATTATTGTATCAAGCTGATGAGGAAGGGCCCTTACAAATTCAGCAGCGGATGAGAATGCCAATGCTTTCCAAATTTGTTCTTCTGAAGCATTGGGTTCTATTAATTTCATATTATCCCTAATACTTGCGTTAAACAGAAAAGGTTCTTGCGGAACATAACTAATGGATTTCCTTAAGGATAATAACTTGTCATCCGAGAGTGGTATTCCGTCTATTAAAACCTTGCCGGTTTCAGGTTGGTTAAGCCCCATTAATAGGTCAATTAAGGTGCTTTTACCTGCACCAGAAGGTCCTATTATGGCTGTCATACCATTGACTGGGATTTGTAAATTAATATCTGTAAGGGCATATGTCGCCAAATCTGGATTATATCGAAAATACACGCTCTTACATTCTAGTTTTTCTTTCAATAGTATAGGGTGTATGTTTTTATCATTCTTAATATTTAGTTCCTTTTCCATCATGCATTCATTTTGAAAATTGAGTAAGAACCGAAAGGAGGGAGCGATACTTCCAATTTGCTCCAAGGTGGTCTGAAGCCCACTGAACCTTGGCCATAATCTAGAGAAAATTACAATGACTAATATTAATTGTGCTGGTTGTGCATCAAACAATTTGACAGAAAGAAAAACAAAAATTGAAATTAAAAAAGCAGAAATAACTTTAAATGCAAATTGTGAGATTGTATTTACTTTCGCCAATTTAATTACATTTTGCTCCATTCTTTGACTTATTGAGAGGAACCAATTAACGTGCGACTCTTCCAATGAATTACTTTTTATATCTTTAATACCGTTAAATTGATCTGTTATGCCTGCTAAATATAGTTTTGATAATTGTATGGCTTCATTGCCAATGACATTAGAGTTTTTTATGAACTTTCGAGAATAAAAAATTAGTGCAATACCCAAAATTAAAACGGTAACAGTCATTTCAAGAGATAACCAAAATGAGATTGTTATTTGTATGAGAGTAAAAATCAACGAGGCTATAAACTTTAGAAATAGGTTAGTACCGCCACTAACACGCCCAATTTCAGCTGTCATCATATTAATAAGGTCTGACTTTCTTTTCCTTAAGAAAAAGTTCCAATTTGCTTGTAGCAAGGCCTTATAAGTTTCTTCCCTTAAGTGCCGGGTAAACGCTTGTTGTATCTTGACATTTAGGATATTCTGCTGCCGTTGAAAAAAACTCTGTCCTAATATTAAGAGAAAATATAAACTTAGAATGATTGATAAACTTAAAGTTTCTGAAAGTGTGCTGAAGGGTCCGGTAAGCCAAGATATGGATGAATCTACTTGAGATGTAACATCTAATAATCCAATAAGTCCTAATAAAGGTACTAATAATAATATTCCTATTCCCTCGAAGAGACTTACCAAAATCATACCGATAATATTGAAAACTAATAATCTCCCAGAAAGGGTATGCATTTTTTTTATAAAGTGCCAAATATATTTCATGCTATTTTCTCCTAGGATCGGAAGTTGAAAGATTACTCTTTTATTTTTTTTGCATATTTTCCAACAACCGTAAATTTCTCCATTCCTTCTGCTCCAGTTAGATAGTAAGTTCCGCTTCGCAACCAAGCGTGTGCAATAAATTTGCCTTTATCATCCCTAGCTGTTCCTAAATAAAGAGTACTGTCGATATTACGTTTTTCTAGCATTTTCATGGCCGCAATGGCTTTAACAAGACACATACTTTCCCAAAAAGTATGACGGCTCATTTGATTAACTGCTTTGCTAATATCTTTGATTATTTTCCAATCCGAATCTCTGGAATGTAGTGACGTTTCCTCCATATGAACACCTAATATAGGGGCAACTTTTGAAAAAGGCAAACTTTTCATTATTCGAGCCCGGGCTAACTGAATCGTTGCTTCAATATATAAGAGCTTTGTTTTTTTATCCAATAGAAAAAAATTACTCACCTTTTTTACAATGGCCATTTCATTATTCATCCCCAGAAAAAATCTAATCTATCAAATTAATGTATTATTACTAATTCCTCAGATAATAAATGTTCTAGAAAAGAAATTACTTGTTCTTCGCATTCGGACTGGTTGATTTCGTATTGATTCATTAGAGTAGAAACCAGCTGATTAATCGAAATGGGTTCCTCAATTAGATCCCATATATCACCACCGATTTCTCCTAAATTATAGTACTTTCCATTTTTAATACTTAACATTACTTTTTCACCAGCCATATCGCTGACAATGTTTCCTTTAACTTGTGAGATAGTTTGGTTTAATAGGATTGTTTGAGTTTTCATTATCATCTATTCTCCTTTATTTGTAACATTTAATATTATGGATACTAAATCTGGAGCACTGAATCCAGTCATTGGGCGACTTAATTTAAATAAATCAACTGATTCTAGAATCCTAGCGGAGGTATTAAAATGCCAGTCTACAATATCTAGGTTTGGGATTAAGAAATTTCGATATGTATGGGTGTAGAGAGTATTTAATCGTTGTAAACCTTTCACTTTACATATTTTTATGTGGTCATTATCTGTTTTGGTTAATTCAAAAATCCCTGCAAGAGGCAATGAATCCGAATAAAATTGGGAAGAGACTGGTACACAAAACTTGGTTTCTCTGCCGTGTATAGAACGAAACTGGCTTGTTTCTACTCCAAACTCTATTAAACTTTCTTGCCAAAGCTTCTGTTGGGGATATGCTGGGGTAACAAATGGTAAACCATGATCATTTGGAAAAGATACAGCAATGACGTCGTCGCTTATAAGCTGATATCCACGGTTTAAGAAAGCAGAAGCTAAAGTGGATTTTCCTGCTCCAGAGTCTCCGACGATAGCATATGCTTTTCCATTAATTGCAATTGCACTTCCATGAAGAGGATAAATCTTTCTTTGCATTAATGTTACGCCCATGCAACTTCCAAGAATATAAAGACGAACTAAGTCTTCGTCATACTCTTCCGTAGGTGATACAATTATTTTCTTTCCTTCATGGATTGAAAATGTAGCAGCTTCAGGGACTCTAAACATAACGAATTTATCATTAATAATTAAATTATTTTGTTTATCTGTTATGGAGTTCCAAAGAGTAGATAAGTCTTCAATTCTAATTTCTAAATCTATTTCATCAATTTCATCTTCAATTTGTGGTAATTCAGGAAGTGGAATTTCACTCACTATGGATAAGCCAAACGCTCTATAAACAACTCTTTTGGCAACTTTAAGCATTTTCTTCACTCCATTATTTAGGGGGTGTATTATTAAAAGCCCTTATATCAAAGTTCATGTATAAGGGCTTTTAAAGGGAAATACTTTTAATAATTTCTTAGCTTTTTCCGATTAAAGGATTACCTTTATCGTCTTTTGGAATTTTTGTATCCTCTACAAAATCTGCATCAAAATCTTCGTAATTTGTTCCACCCATAGTCATATTTACATCAAGAACTTCTAGGGATGGGCTCTGCCATACTTTTTTCATGAATTACACCTCCTTTCAAGTAAAGTTCTTAATAAAACGGTATACAATTAAACTACGCATTAATAGACTATAATCTGACATTGAATATACTTGCTGCGCTCCACCCTTGGCCTTGGTTAAGGCGGTATTTATCACTTGGCCATTAATAAACTGTAAAGCCGTATCATCGGTACTTAGCTGTTTGACTTCGCCTATAAACTTATCCCAACAGGGAGTCATGCGGTGAAGCCAATCGGCACCTTGAACCCCTCTGATTTTTTGGTTTAATCTAACTTCATCTGGCAAAATTTTATCTGTAGCTCTACGTATTAGTGACCGACCAAAGCCGTTTTGTACATATTGGTTTTCTGGAATTGCTAAACAATAGCGGGCAACCCGTAAATCATTAGAAGGGTCACGCTTCCATATTGAGTGTCGTAACGATAATTTAGTATTGAGTGTATTACCGGAATTCCAAGGGAATATTTCTTCAAAAAGAATTCTTCTATGTTCATATATATTAGTTGTAGCAAACCATCCAGATTCATTTAATCCATAATCTTTAAGTTTTTGATAAATTCCGGTGCGTTCTGCAAACTCTGGATTAATTAACCCTAACGGTTTTACGGAAGAGCCTTTTTCCAAAATTTGATTTAGAAAGGGAAATCCTATCCGTGCAAGTAGTGGTATTCTTCCTAATCTAGCACCGCCGGCATTTGTACGATAAAGATCTAATTCTTTAAAAAGGCTGAACCACTTTATCTTTTTTAAAAGCGTTGCATAAAAATGTAAAGGTGATCCCCAAGATATAGTAAAATTACCTCTATCCCCATTTAGCAATACGCCTACATCTTTTTCTTTGGCCTTTTCAAACATTCCTTTTAACCAAAAGGAGTTCTCAACAAATTTATAAGGCATTTCCATCACTTCAAGAAAATCATCAATTTCAGAGTATGAGTTTTTCCCCGTGAAATCGTAGTAATGGTCTATTATTCCCCCAACATGTTGTACCGTCTTTTTAATGAAGGGTCTCTCATCTGGCATTAAATGGTTAGGTGTAAAATCTTCAAAGTCACTTGGTGGAATATAACTGAATGTATGTAAAGATTTATGATTTTCCTTTAAAGCTTTTGCAGCAAAACCAACCACAGAACCTGAATCTAAGCCTCCACTTAATAAAGAACCAACATTACGGTTTGTACGTAATCTGCATGTAACGGCTTTTTGGAAGACATCTTGAAAAGCTTCTACATATTCCTCATCTGATTTAAATTGTATTTTTTCCCCTGTAGAATAGCTTCCATATCTAGTTAATTTCATTTCTAACGTATTGATCGTTATGGAATGAAAGGGAGGCACCTGTTCTATTGTTGAATATGGCGTCGTGCGAGAATCAAGAGTATCTGTCATTCCTGCGATAGCCAAAAATTCAGCAAGCCATTTCTCATTTAGCTGTTTATTAATATATGGTAAGGTTAGTAATGGTTCGATTGTTGTACAAAAAGCAAACCGAGCTTGATTTTTGTAATAATAGAGAGTTCGATAACCGGCTGGATCTCGAGCCCCAAATAGTTGGTGTTTGATCTCATCCCAAATCATAAAAGAAAAATCGCCAATTAAATATTTTGGGCAATCCTCACCCCATTTGTGATAGGAAAGTAAGATCAACTCGCTATCAGACATGTTTTTTTTATGTTTTTTATGTACTTGTAATCTTTCAAACAATTCATCTCGATTATCGATGATAGCATCTGATGTTATAGCTAATTTTCGTTTAGAATCATAGTACGGTAGTTTTTCCCCTATTGATTCAGGTGTAACCCACTGTCCATGACATCCGAGAAAAATATTGTCCTTTATCCATGTTTGAATATCATCGGCAGGGTATTTTTCTAGAGATTTCATTATCGAGTTGCTATGTTCTATAGTAATGGGCTCTTTATTTAGATGATAAATACCAGCTATAGCGCTCATTATTTCCCTCCTACTGTAATAAAAGCCCGCGAACTTTCTTTTAGATGTACAATTTAGTTCTTAATAGAGAACACCTAGATATATATTACCAAATAAACAGGCTAATGTCATCTCTGATTTTAAACAATTGTAATTTTTTGTACTATTATCCGACTTTTTGTTTAAAATGGTTTTTTGTAGGTATTTACGTATAGTGAAAATTTTTTTAATCGATATGGATATTTAAAGACATTGTGAATCTGAGGAACCTCACGATCAGAATACAATATCGGAGACCCTCATCTAAAAGTAATTACAATCCGCAGCATGCCGATTTGCGCCATTGATAGTCACTGGGGGTATTGCAAGATAATTTTCAGAATTGATAAAAACAGACATACCAATAATTTTCACTTAGATACTTCATTAGGATTTTATTAGGTTTGTTCTACTAAAAGAACAAAAGTGTATACTTTTATAACACCAATTACTATGTCGGATTAAATAAATGAAAGAATTATTATGTCTTTATATTAATTCGATATAAAGAACATGTCAACTGAATATTTGTAAAATAATCAACCCTTCTTTTTATTTATGCGTTGAAATATTGTACTTATTAGGTTCCTGCACTATTTTAGTAATCTATCGGTATTCTGTACTAAGAACAAGCGCTACTTTGTGAAATTAGGGATATCTTACTATTTATAAAAAACTTGATATCATTCATTATTAAATTATGTTCTTTAGAAAGAACGTGATATATAATATAATAAAAATGAAAAAGTCCTTCCATTAATCAATTTGCCACAGTTGTTAGAAATATTACATCATTGTTTTAACCCAAGTTGAATTAAAAAAAGGAGAAAGAAACTAATATCTTGTAAAGGAGAAGTGTATGATCGGGGAACGAATAAAAAAATTAAGAAAACAAAAGGGATATTCAATAACTGAGCTAGCCAATCTTGCTAAAGTGTCAAAATCATATCTAAGCAATATAGAAAGGGGCCTTAATAAAAACCCATCTATTCACTTTTTAATGAAGATTGCCAAACCTTTAGAGGTTTCCATTGAGTATTTACTTAGGGGGGACAATCAAGAAGCTGCCCAAACCGAAAATGATAGGAAAGGTATTCTGGATAAAGAGTGGGAAAATATAATTGGAAAAGCTATTGAGGATGGAATTAATAAGGATGATTTTATAGAATATATTAGCTATATTAAATTTAAAATCTGGGAAAGAAATCAATTAAAGAAAACAAATGATTGGTGGTACTCAAAAAAAAAGCAGGAGAAGCTTTAATATTTAAGCTCTCCTGCTTTTTTTAATGGCAATCCCATTAAACGTACTTGAAACTGGGATCTTTTGATATATATGCATTTAGTGAGTTAAGTAAAAAATGGCCATATTTAAAAAGGAATCTCGTTACGAGATTTCTTTGAGTTTTTTACTTTTCTTGCCACATCGAATGCAGGTATGGGTATAATAATTAAATTTATGGTATCCGCGTAAAAAACAGATCAGGGCGCCAAGCCTCACTAATTTTACCTCCCTTCACGAAGTCTAGTTGATAGTGTTAATACCAAATAATTTGTTGTATATTATAATTTTTGTTCTCAATTAAGAACCGTTCGTAATGCCATTGTAAAATAGTTAATTGGTTTTGTAAACTTAAAGAAGGATAAACACACCAACGGGTGCCATTTTGAGAAATCAAGTTCGAAAAACATATAAAAGTTTAACGAAAAAAAAAGACCTCATAGAGGTCAAGGATTTTTTAGGAAATCTCTAATTTCATCAACAGAAATCCCTAAATTTTTAGCTTCCAAAATCAGCTCAAGCCACTCCTTATCTAGTTCCCTTTCCGTCTTTTCAGTAGTAACTATCGACACAAAATAGCCCCCAAATAAATAATTTAGGCAACTCAGCCATCATAGTTTAAAAAACCTTAGACCTGGAGCTTTGCGTCCCTATCTTTCGAAAGGTTTGCCTTTATCTAATTCAAGTGTTAAAGATATAATGTAATGGTACAATAGTTACACTGTTCTTTAAAGAGAAACAATTCGACATTTTTTTCAATTTTATTCCAATTAAATATTCCTTCCTTTACTAGGTATAAGACAATAGACAGGAATTGCTAGGGAAGTGGTAGTAAGACGAATGAAGTTTTAGGGAAGTATGCGAATTACCTGATCCAATAAATGTTAAAATACGATTTGAAATTCTCAATATATAATAAAATTGTTTTAGTTAGTAGCTATCCCAAAGACTAGCATTTGGATTAGATTTAGCCCAAGCTATAAAACTATTGAAAGTTTTTCTATAAAATCCTAGTTTGTTTGTAGGGAAGGTAAATATTGTAATTTTTTGTCGAAATTTTTGGAATTCTAAATATTCGCTCTACGAAATAAATATAGTACTATTACAGTAGTAGTAAAATCCTGGTTTGGGGGCTATGCCGTGTCTGTAGCAACAACTGAAAAGACGGAGAAAGAACTAGATGATGAATGGTTAGACCTGATTTTAGAAGCACGAGATTTAGGGTTGACTGTTAAAGATATTAAAGAAATTTATAGTGCAAAATTCCTAAGTCATTGGGCGTTTTGAGATTCTTTTATTATTACGGCTTACAAGTTTATCTGCATTTTGATAATCATGGTTGTCAAAACATATTGGAATCGCTCTTTCTAAAGAGAGAGGTTTGCAGAGGGTAAATTTTTATAACCCTATTGTATTTATCAATGACTTGGTTCCAAACTATTACAAGTACATACTAAAATTTACTTTATTAAAAATACAATGACACCTTTACTATATTTATTCATTTTATTTAGGTTTCAAATAGATACTTTGAAAAATAGTACAATTTATAATATTTACGATAAGGGTTATCAGCAACAGGAGATGAAAAAGTAAGATGAATGGGGAATATATTAGAAATAGAAGGTTAGAAAAGAGACTATCTTTATCTGAACTTGCTCAACTTGCTAACGTTTCAAAAACTTATTTGAGTTCACTTGAAAGGAATATTCAAAAAAATCCAAGTTTAGATATCGTTAAAAAAATTGCTGGGGTTCTGGAAATAGATACTACACTATTAATAAATAATCTTAAGAATACAGAAGATGATGAATCTATTACAGAAAGTACTCAAAATCTAATAGAGTCATATTTTCATTTGAAGAAATATATAGAAGAGCTAGATACTATTCATCTTGAAAAGCTAAAGGATTTTATTGAATTCACTTTATGGAAAAGAAGATAAGTAATCATTATCCCAGTCAAATGGAAACTGCGATACTTTTCGTAAATGACCTAATCTCTTTTGTAAAGGAAAAAACAATAACCATCACATAAGGTGGTTGGGTTGTCTCACTTTATTGGGGGTTGGACGAGAAGCGGTAACAATTCTAGAGGTGGCTCAAAACGGGATTGTGCTGCATTGACTGCTTTAGTGAAGAGTACCTTTCAGCACCAAACGATTGCGGTGATTGGTTCAGGTTTCATTCATGAGATTCTAGAATGGTGTCAAAAATAAAGGCAAATAAGCAAAAACATTTTTGTGATTTTATAAAAGGGAGTTTTTCCCTAAGTATAAACCTCGTTAGTGTGTTAACAGGCAATATAAAGAGGGCTTACTCTAGTCCCCTCAGATACTTCGGCGTTCTTTCCAATAGCATGTAATGCCTTATTAAATTTTATCTTTGTGATACAATGCTTTATTTAGTAATTGTTTCTTCAAGCGTCCGACTAAGCAGTCATTCGCTAATTGGTAATAATATTTATATCGAAATTCGTACCATAAATACTTTATTCTCCATATCGTGATCACCTTTACTAATTTGACTTAAGTTAAGAATAAACTGAAGTTGTAAAAAAGTACGCTAAAAATTTTTGTCTTTTTTTGAAGCATTCCAATACCAAAACGTAATTGAATAATAAATGATAAACCGGGCTCCTATCAATTGGTCGGATCCTATGCCCGGGAAAGTATCCTACATGGCCATCTCAGGAGGATTTAATTTTATCTAAACCCAAAAAAAAGTCGATAAATTCCTCTAATGGGGATTCCTTTTTGTATCGCTTAAGTGAGACCATTTATGATGTTTCCCTACTTGCTAAAAGTAGATGAAGTATATTTTCATTTAAATAGTTAGCGGAGATAGGAATACATGTTTCAACCAAGGAATGTTAGATCTTTATGCTCTTACAGCCTCGTAATAAAATATCCTTTGAAATTACCTCTTATTGTTTAATGACCAACCACTATCACCTTCTCAATTTTTCGAAAAGACACTTCCTCTTCAATACTTATGGCATTAATAAACAAGCGCGTGCCAATTACTTCAATAACAAATATCGCTTAACAGGCCACGTCAATGAGAAACGGATTTACGATAAGATGATTGAGGTTAGGGAAGGAATGCTAGAGATAAGCTGCTATCTCCATTTAAAACCGGTTAATGATCTTAGGGAGCGAATATTTCCTACGGAGTAGTTATCATTCGTTCAAGCAGCCATAGGTTGGTACCATAACTCATATTCGCTCTTACAAATACGTATGGATTAAACACCATTCGTATTATAGGTTAGTAATTATCTCAGGAGTACTTTGTAGGCACTTCTTACTAATTTTTTATTTACAAATTTCAACAATTAATCTACAATAGCAATATGTATTGTTCTTAATAAGGAACGACCTATTGATAAAGGTGTGAAGCAATGTTATATCCACTTATTGAAGAGAAAAAAAGGCTACATATTGTAAAAGATCAAAATTCATGTGCATGTGGTTTGAGGTACAATTCTGATTTGGTTATTGAACGAAAGACACTTAGGAAAATTAGGTTTGTTGAAATAAGCAGGGTTACCTGTGAGAAATGTGTTTCAAAACTTTTAAACTATGATTAGTAAATAAGATGTTCGTTATAAGATATGCGATATATTGTCGGGGATTTTGGTATTTGATTTCCAGTGAAACTAGAATTATATAGTACTATTGGTATAGTGTATGAGTACTTCTAGTGAATAAAGGCAAACCTCTCGAAAGATTGGGACGCAAAGCTTCAGACCTAAGGTTTATAACTAAGATGGCTGGGCTGCCTAAAATACTTTTTATATTTTGGGAGGATTTATTATGACTGCTAATACTAGTGAGAAGGTATTAGACATTGAATGGTTGGAACTTATTTTAGAAGCACGTAATTTAGGGATTAATATTGAATAAATTAAGGAATTCCTAAATGATAGTTCCAAGAAGTACATATCGTCTGTTCACTTGACTGCTCCAAATGGAGTTTATTTCATTTTTTGGTTTAAAGATGGCCTAATAGCTGCCAATCCTATTATCTATTTCAAAACTCTATCTATGTTTATCGATTCAAGCAATTGGTTCTTAAGATATGGTCGGATAATCTAAAAGATTTAGCCTTGATGAATCTGTGAAAGATGATTATGAGTTTTTACCTATGGCGATAGATTACTAGGTCGTTTTATGTTATTATTTAGGAGAAATATACTCCATAGGAATGGTTTTATATATTATTGGAGTTTGCATTCCATCTAACTAAAACTATGATTGAGTAAATATGGGATCACATTCTAAAAGAGGCAACTACTTATCCACTTGCTAGTTGCCTTTTTAATTTGTAACTTTAGAGATAAGAACGAACCTATAAAATTTGGAATATACACATTTATCATTTTGAAACTGTAAATAATAGTTCACAAAGGAAGGTTGATGTTGATTGGAGCTCCTTTGACCAATTACCAAAAACATTAAAGAAGGTAATACACTATATCAATCAGGATGTTCATTCTCTTGAGAAGTTAGAACAAATCCAAAAAACCTTAAATCTAAATATAGAGAGACGTAGAAGGCAATTAAAAACTCATGATAACATTTGATAAATGTTGAAATGAAAAATAGAAATCTAAATATCAACACTAGTGATAATAGCGATTATATACAAACTTTAACAAGGAGCTAAACAAACCATGAATATTTTAGTAACCGGCGGCGCAGGATATATAGGCTCTCATACCTGTGTTGCGTTGCTTGAAGCAGGACATTCCGTCAGTATTGCAGATAACCTTTGCAATAGTAAGCGTGAGACGGTTGATAAAGTCAAACTCATCGCCAACAAAGAAGTTACCTTTTACGAAATGGATGTAACCAATGCAGAAGCAGTCGATGTTGTTTTTCAAAATCACAAGATTGATGGGGTTATTCATTTTGCAGGTCTGAAAGCGGTCGGTGAGTCCGTTGAATTGCCACTTGACTATTATTATAACAACATTGTGAGCACTCTAATTCTTGCTAAGGCTTGTCTGAAATACAGTGTGAACAAATTTGTCTTTAGTTCATCTGCTACCGTTTACGGTGATAACACGGTTCCTTTTGTAGAGACATTGAATCTTCTCCCAACGACTAATCCATATGGTGAAACAAAAGCCATGTGTGAGCGGATTCTAACTGATATAGCGAAAGCAAATCCTTCCTTCTCCGTATCTATCCTTAGATATTTCAACCCAGTAGGAGCACATGAGAGTGGATTTATTGGTGAAGCACCTAACGGAATTCCGAACAATCTCATGCCATATGTAACGCAAGTGGCAAAAGGAAAACTTAAGCGATTACGAGTCTTCGGAAATGATTACCCTACGGTTGATGGTACGGGTGTTCGTGATTATATTCATGTAGTGGATTTAGCTGAAGGTCATGTAGCTGCACTAGATCATTTAACAGAAGGTGTTCATATCTATAACTTAGGGACCGGACAAGGGACTAGTGTATTAGAGTTAGTAAATGCCTTTGAAACAGCTAATGACATTAACGTCCCTTATGAAATCGTTGATCGCAGACCTGGAGATATCGCTTCGTGTTATGCGGATGCTTCTAAAGCAAAGAGAGAACTAGGCTGGACGGCTAAACGTGATATTATCGCCATGTGCCGAGACTCATGGCGATTTGAGACGAATTCTAAAGAATAAATATAATAGTAGGTTCATGTAAAGTGCCCGTTGAGTTGTGATGACTTGGCGGGCGTTTTTTATTAGGTCGGTTGTGCCTATCATTCCCCGATGATCAGCCTTAAGTGAACACAATCTTCGACAGGTTTCTTCTAATGAGGAGGATAGAATCGTTTTTACAACAGGGTTTTCAGTACTTTTAATCAAATGATTGATTAGTTGAGAAAAGTGTTAATCAAGCGTTTGATTAATGCTGTATTTCCTTTTATATAGAGCTTTCATCCATTTTAAATGTTAAAAATTTAAATACCTAGAAAAAAGATTAAAATGGAATATAAAGATAGCCACGCATTCAGCAAAAACAGGACCAAACGAATACCAGTACCTGATAGGATTGAATCATAAGAATAAAGAGGGATCATAATCATCCAGAATCGGAGCGTTGTATAGAAGAACAAAAGAGTTTCCCTCGACAATAAATTTTCCGGAAAACAGGTAAATGTCCGTTCGTTTTATGGGTTTGCTGCACCTTCAATCAAACGATTAGTTGGTATGGTCACTTGTTTCGTTTTGTATGATTATGTATTTTGTTAGTTTCTATTGTCAGTTTTGAAGATGATTCTTACCAACAACACCTTTTTTACGCCAATTATTTTTAAAAAGACAGGCGAAAATTCGCTTGTTTAAAGGGCTTACGTGCTTTTTAATTAATCGATTAATTGAACTTATTTTCGTTAATCAATCGTCTGATTAAAATTGCTCTAAATGCCGTCAAATATAAGTTTAATCTTCCTTTATGGTAAGGATATTGTCGAAAAGAGGACCTAATAAAAAGTGTAGAAGGGTTTTTATGAAACATAGTTTTGAGAGAAGCAATAACGAAATGGCTCTGTTATTTACTCGAACCAAATACATACTACTCCCTCAATGGTCTCTTTATCCTATGTTTTCAATTAAACCCTGAAGTTGGAGGAACGCTCAGCAGTTGTAATGCTTGTAATGGATGTTATATGTTCTTAATAGCTTGAATAGCAGCCCTTGTTGGATTATGATCATCACGACCGATACCGATTGGAAACTCTTCTGATAGATTTTGGACTTTACCTGGTCTTTTATTGGCAAATGCTTGGATGGAGCCATCTATATAATGGAAAATCTCTACATTATACAATTGACCATTGCTCTCGAACTTTCTCCAAATATCCAATTTAACAATTTCAATGTTCTTCTTGTTCATCTGCCGACCCTAATATTTCGTAAGAATAATTTTAGTAACTGACTGATAATATCCAAAATGCTATGGTCCCATCTTTGATAGTCTATCGGAGTATTATGAAGGGACTATGGAACAGATAAGAGTGAACTATTGTAGAAATTTGATTATCTCTTAAATTTGCTTGTCTGCCATCACACGAAACCGAAGGAGAATAACGCCTTCCTTTATTCTCCTCAACCTAAACCCTTTATCATCCTCTGAAAATTCCATACTCTTACGCAAGTCTTTAATGGTTAATTCCACACATCTTTCTTTAATCGTATTTGTTCCATTACCTCTCAATCTTATTTTTTTAAAAAAGTTGGAATGGTCATCGTAATTTCATTTGTCCATTTTTGGACTAGTGAACTCCTGTTCGAGCATGCTGTCAAAATCTAAACTTTCGTTTACCTTTTTAGTAAATTCTTCAGGTGGCATGCCTAAGCCTTTAGCAAGTTTAAAGATAGTATAATATGATGGAGCTTTTTTGTTTCTTTCAAGCTCACTTATAAAGCCACGATCTAAGTTGATTTCATTCGCCAGTTTTTCTTGAGTCAAGCCTTTTGCTATACGTAAGGTTCTAAGCACCTTTCCTATGTAAATGGTCTTTTCTTTCAAGGAAATTCTCCTTTTTAAAACCATTACATAACTAGGGGTGTTATATCTCCACGGGCTATAGACGACAAACAAGCTCTTTTAATAAATAAATTTTCAGGGTTCACAAATTTGGGGGTTTTGTAGTAATCTTGATCAGAATAATCGCTGCCAGACTACTTTTATTTAATATTTTGCAATCTATTATTAAGGAGTGAATACTTTCCTTGTATGTTAGAACGACGATGCATTCACTCTATCAAATACTGGATTTTTTCCATTTCCATAATAAATTCTGAAGCTTTTATACCAAGCCCAGAAGCAAGTGCTAATATGGTAAATAAACTAGGAAGTTTAAGATTTCTTTCAAGAATACTAATATAGGAACGATCTAGCCCGCTAAGGTCCGCAAGTTTCTCTTGTGATAATTTCCGTTCCTTTCGCAGTCTTTTTAGTGCCTTTCCAAAATCTAGGTGTGAATTATAATCCACCAGGGAACACCTCCTTTGAATAGTAGATAACGAACATATATTTCTATTTTTTGTTTTCCTCTTCTAAAATATTAAAATTATACTTGCCTGATTTCTCCTTAAGAAGCTGCTGATGTTTATTGGGCGGTTCCAGATAAAAAAGGAGGGGACTAGATTGAATTCCTCTTTCCGTTGTAAGGCGTTTTAATTGATTGGCTGTCTGGAGTTTATTGTTAAAGGCAGTTAATTTTGCATCGATAATCATGAAATGGCCATTGCTTAATGCAACCTCTGTCTTGTTACCAATTGCTTTGGTATTGATAATATGTTCAGGATTAAACCAGATGCAGTCATGTTTTTGTGGTGATTTGCTTGGAAAAAGGCAAACGCTTTGATACGGATTCACAATGATTGGACATTTCACACTCTTATTAAGAATAAATTTTGCTCCTGCCATTGCTCCCCGTAAATCAAAGCCTATGTAATTTAATGTATCATCTAGTACATTTAGTGGCGCTCTATCCACTAGTAAAGTTGTTTTTTCTACCATAATCCTGGAACATAGTTTCCCGTTTCGATCATATTCACCCATCATAAGTATTACTTTCTTATTAATATAGAAATTATTAACGGTTCTCCACTCCTTTTGAATAATAGGTTTGAAAAAGGTCCCCTTCCTGCTATTAGAGATGCAATGTATGCGGTTACCTTATAAATCTATTAAACGGTAAATAAGGCTTTTTTACTGCAGACTATAGTGAACAGGTTTCGCCATATTTCGGGTGTATTTTGTCGAAATTACGACAGTTTTTTGTGTATCGGTTCCTTTCGTGTTCTAAAAAGTTAATCATCCTTTATTCATTTGGCTGCAGCCAATCCCAGTCGGGGTCTATGCCATCGATGAAAGCATGGGATATTTGCGTTTTAATCCCCACGGCAGATATTTTTTCTAGATAGATTTTCATGAATTTATTGTTTAAGATTCCATAAAAGTAGGCGACGGGATTTCTTACAAGATTGGTCTTTTTTATTTTTCGAATCAGTTGTCGAAAGGCTTGGATCGAGATGTCTAGTACATTTTCTTTGTCAGTTGTACACTCAAAGCGAAAAGCAGAAATTTGTACCATCTGCCAAAATTCTTCAATGGTTTTTGCATCGGAGAAAAAGCACTTTACCAGCTCGATAAAGGGTTGTGGAACCCGGCTGCTTACATACGTGTAATCTAATATTGACGGTTCTTCGTAACGTTTATTTATCTTTTGATTATTTGTTTTAATAAGATTACTAGTTTTATTTTGGTGGTTCATTTTTTCCTCTTTGGGTAGTTCATTTGATGGAAAACGATTAAACTGATATAAATTGCTAGACTGCGAGCCGTTCTTCCTTTCTGTTTCAAAGACTGCGATGATCCCAAATCCTTTTGCTTTCAAAATCATTCGTTTAAAGGTAGATCTTGATATGCCATTATCATGGCAGTGGTCGTGAATTGATTTTAAAAGGGTCCCAATTTTGGCATTGCAAACGCCGGGAATTTTGGCTGCAAACCGCACGAGCCTTTTTAATCCGACCAGTTCCCCTTTGGTAAAATCTTGCTTGTGTTCTACTAACCACATTTCCATATGATGATTAAATTCCTGAAGGGAACTGAATTGCGAAAACTGCTTAAATTCCCTCGTGTTACCAGATTTTATATTCACGATTAATAACACCCTTTCATTTCAAAGCCTTGTTTACGTTTTCCTTCGTGAGGGATTTATGTTATGTGAGGGCTCACGACCGGCACCTCTACAATAACGAGATTGGCTGAATAAATCGAACTGCGTTTTTTTATTTTTGAGAGCATTTTTAATACGAAACGTCAAAAAACGCCATCAAAAGAGATTTTTGAAAGCGTTTTTTGTATTTTTGTGCCTGTCAGTGCCCGAATTTTATCGGGATTGATAGGTTGGTAGATAGTTAAACAATGATAGAATGGAAATGCAGCTTGTTAGGGTTGTTTGTTCATCACCTCTCTGTTTAAGATGGAGGAGACCATCATGGAAATATTTCTTGAAATGGTACGAATTGTTTTGAAGGGAATAGTGCGTGAAATTGGCGCGTTATTTTTTCGAAGCCGTATTTACTCCATTATTTCTTGATGGTGAACTAATTGTTGCTATAAAGTAGAAGAAGGAAAGAAAGTACAGACTGCTTAAGAAACCCTAACCTTAACCTTTGATCTTTTAGGAGACACACCTGAAAGATATTTTGTTTATAAAAAGATAATTTCTGGCCCAATCATTGCATGAAACTAAAAAAGCAGCCTGAAGGATTATGCAGACCAGGACAATGAACAAACCTGGGGATTTGTTAAATAAAACATTGCTGAGGCATATCGTGTTTATTATTTTGAGAGTTTAGTTACAAATCTTAGAGAAGAGAGCCACTACCTTATGGTAATGGCTCTCGATTTCTAATTCGTCTGTACTGAATATACATTTCAAAATCAACTTTAATTTAAATTAATATCCTGTCCCAAGCATAATGTCCAATCCTTGAGCTAACTCATCCTGACCTATTTCAAATTGAGAAGAAGGGATCATCGCAGTTATTGTTACATATTGATCTGACTGTTTCATCATATCAAACACATCAGAAAATTCTTGGCGGTCAAAATAAACGACCCATTTTTCATCAGTCGATTCATCCCATACCCCAATAGCAAAATGAGATTGTTCTAGTGCGCGAAATCCGTAATTGTAATATGTATCAAGGCTGGCCTTTCCTGATATGAGGAACGGTTTGTCTAGATGATTCTGTATATCATATAAAACATCAATAGCTACTAAACTTAAACCCTTCTGCTCTTTGTATTCCTTTACGACATCAATAACAGAACTATTGTCCTCGGAAGATACAGACTTTGAATTAGCCTCATATGCGATATCCATACCTAGAGCCAACTCATCCTGACCATCTTGATACTGTGCTTTCAGTATTACTCCAGTTGCAATAACAAATATTCCTCCTTTTTTTAGTGTTTGGAATAAATCATTAAACTCTTCACGGTCAAAGTATAACACCCAGCGATCAGAATAACCTGCTCCTTCATCGATGATTGAAACTGCAAAATGGGTTTTCTCAAAATCGCGAAACCCATAATTATAATAGATGTCTAATTCTGCTTTCCCCATTATGGCAAATGGCTGATTCAATGTGTTTTGCATATCAAATAAGACATCTCGTGATTTTAAACTAATGTTTTTGTCTTTCAAATAAGCTGTAAACTTTTCTTCGTAATTTATGGTCGTTGTCACAGTCTCTGCTACTACCACTTGACTCTTATCTTTAACTTTATTCTCACTAACTACATCTTCACTTTTGTTATCGCTACTAACATTTTTTGCATCTGATCCTGCCTCACATGCAGTTGTAACCAAAGCTAGTAAAATGAATACTAGTGTTTTAAACAACATCCTATTTTTGCACACCATATTACCTCCGTTTCGTAGAACTAATATTTTATAGTAAAATATTACCTTATTTGCTACTATTATGTCATTTTTTACTTAAAATAAATGGGGTAAAAGTACTGAAGGGAGAGAAGTGTAGGGAATTTTTCACAAATATTCTATATGATATATTTACTACTATCTCCCAAAAATTACAAAATGTGATATTATTATTTCGTAGAGACAAATATTATATGGGGGTTATTCTTTTGAAAAAGTATTTATTAAGTTTACTTGCACTATTTATGATTTTCAGTTTAGCTGCTTGTTCATCAGAGAGTTCTTCAAATGCGAAAAAAGAAGGGAAAAGTGAGGAAGAGAGTGCTGGTAGTAAAGAAGCAGCAAAGGTTTTAACAAAAGATGAATTCTATAAAATGTTCTCTGACCCCAAGAAGTATAAAAGGTCTAAAGTCGAATTTTATGCAAAAATATTTATAGAGCCAGAAAAAGATGAAGACGGTACATATCTCCAAGCCTATGCGGATAACAATATGGATAGAAATATTATTATTGCTATTGCTGATCCAAATTTAGATGTAAAAACAGACGATATTATCTTTGTATCTGGAGTAGTAAAAGACGTTTTTAAAGGTGAAAATGCACTAGGTGGCACCGTGACTGCCCCAGTTATTACTGCTGACAAAATTGAACTTAGTGATTATGCAACAGCCTTCGCTCCTGCGCTTAAAACTGTAGAGGTGAATAAGGATATTAATCAGCATGGGTATGTATTACATTTAGGAAAAATTGAAATTGCTGAAAGTGAGACAAGATTACATGTTTCGATAACAAACAACAGTGATAGAAATATCTCTTTTTACAGCTTTAATAGTAAAATAGTATCAGGAAATCAACAGCTAGAAACTCAGGATAATTACGATGCCGGATATACGGAAGTACAATCTGAAATTTTACCAGGGGTAAAATCAGAAGGAATAGTTGTCTTCCCTAAAGTTCCCGAGACAGGCACATTAAAGATAATGTTTGAGGGGTCATCAGAAAAATATGAACTTGACTTTCAGCCTTTCCAATTTGACGTAACATACTAATAAATTGCTATGCCTTTGTGATTTCTTATATAAGTAGTGCTATGGAGAATCAGAGATTAATTAGCTCTGATTCTTTTTACTTCTCATAGCACTATTGAGTCAGGATAGATAAATATGGGAGAAGAATATTATAAGGGATATTATTGTAAGTAGATTGTTACCTTTTTGCGGAAAGGATGATATTTTTTTGATATGAATATATATACTAATGGTCTATTAAACAATTCGTAAATGTAAAACTTGTTTATTTTCAAGTTATAGTAAAATCATATAAATACTGGTAGTTTATGTTAAGATTAGAAATATAACTAGGCACTAAGTAGGGGGTCTTATGGTGGTGAAGGTAGGGAAAGTTCTTATTGCGTACGCTTTATCTGCAACATTATTAAGTGGTTGTTCAGCAGTCAGTAAAAATTCAAAAGAAGTTATTACTTTAGTTGAAAGTGAAGATTATAAACAGGCGGAAAAAAGGCTAGAGGAACTTACTGAAAATGAAAAATTGTCCGCGGATGAAAAAAAAGAGGTTAGGAGTAAAATTCAAAAAGAAATATCGACTGAAATTGAAAGCTTAATAGAAAATTTTAAGAATGATGAAGTTAGTGTTAAGGAGGTAAATAAAAACTTTAACGGTTATGATTCTTTAAGACTTTCAGGAGTTTCTGAAAAGGTGGATAAGGCAAAAGAAACATTGAAAGAGCTTATTGTTTCTAGGGAAGCATTTGTTAAAGGAGAAAAGTTTGTTAAAGATAAAAAATATGACTATGCTATTGATGAATTTTTAAAGGTAATAAAGGATGATGTAAAATATGAAAAGGCTCAGGAATACATTAGTGATACAAAGTCTAAACTTTTAGAACAAGTTAAGGTAGAAGCGATAAAAAAGAAAGAGAGCGGTATGGTGAAAATTGCTTTGGAAGATTTAAAGAAACACGAAAAGTATCTAAAGGAAAATGACTCATTTAATACTATGATAGATGAGTATGGGGAATTATACTACGTTGAAAGCATGAAAAATATAAATGGATATAGAACGAACAAAGAATATGATAATGCTATTAAAGAACTAGAGACGTTAAAAACTCTTATTGAACCAACTGAAGAAATTGGAAACCTGCTAACTGAAATTAAAGGCGAACAAGAGAAGCAAAAAAGGGAGAGAAGAGAACAGTTACTAGCAAATATGAGCAGTAACTATGACTCAATGGATGACTTAACTCGTATTGCACCAAGGGGGGTGAATCCTTTTGTTCTTGATATTCCGCAAGGGGGCTTTATTTTCTTTCCTATAATTCAATTTAGTGGAAAAAATATGGACAGCGGTATTTCAGCTATTTCAATTGCTACAGGGTTTAGTCAAGATGATTGGATTTTTATGGACAGAATTAGTTTTAATGTAGATGGTGAACGTTTTAGCTGGGAACTTTCATTCGGAGAAGCTGATTCCCAAGTTGGCTGGGGTTCAATATATGAATGGGTACTTATGAATAGTATATTGAAAACAAATTTAAAAAATGATTTGAAAAAAATTGCTAATGCAGGGTCAGTAACTATTCGGTTTGATGGGGATACAAACTCAAGAGACGAAACTTTATCTAAACAGCAAATCCAACAAATAAAAGATGCGTTGGAATTGTATGAGTCAATAAATAAATATGGATTATAATGATAACTTTAATATCATCTGACTTACAAAAGGTTTGGTATCATTATTTATAGGAATAACACGCAATGAAAATCACTTAAACAAGCATAACCTATTGATATAAACACTTGATGAATTGGAGTTTCTTCGTGAAAATCAATGCTATCACATTCAAGGCTATCTTTTCAGAGGGCCATGTCCGGTTGAGGAGTTTGAAAAGAACTTTGAGGAGTTTCGTGTGTGACGGTTTCGGTCGAGGGCTAATTGGTAATTTTTCCATGGGGGTTTTTTGAAAGGAACCTAAGGCTATATAAGCATAGGTTCCTTTACTTTTGTTTTTTCAGTGAATGATTAAATTTTTTATCCTAAGTTATTCTCTCCAGTAAAAGCATAAACTACTGAATATCCAAGTGCTTTTTAACCGTCTCAGACAGCTTTGTTCGCTCTGCCTCAGGGACAATGTAGTAGTAGACACCATTTTCTTCTTTGCCGCTACCGTTTATTTGGATTTGTTCAAGGTTGTGCCGTGTTTCGGCATAGTTTGCCTGAATTTCTTTCATTTCCTCAAACGTTAAGTTTGTTTTTACATTATCGCCAATTACCTCTAAGATGCTTCCGTAGTTTGTAAGAGTTTCGATTTGTACAGCTTCTTTGATGAAAGCTTGAATGATTTTACGCTGGCGTTCTTGTCGGCCTATGTCACCCTGTGGGTCAAAAGCACGCATACGAGAATACTTCAATGCTTCTTCACCGTTCAATTCCAGTTGACCGACAGGGAAATCTGCCCTTTCATAGGAAAAGTCCAATGTGTTATCCACGGTCACACCGCCAACGGCATCTACAAGATCCTTAAAACCATCCATATTTACTTCCACGTAGTAGTCAATCGGGACATCTAGAAAATTTTCTACAGTTTTAATGGACATATCAACTCCACCGTATGTATACGAATGATTGATTTTATCCTTTATTCCCTTGCCGATAATTTCGGTGTATGTATCACGAGGAATACTTACCATTTGAATAGATTTATCTCCTGGGTTTGCCGTTAATAGAATTAATGAGTCTGGACGCCCACGGTCTCCCTCACGCTGGTCCACCCCGAATAATAATATGGAAATGGGATCTCCATTTGCTAAATTAACAACACGCTGCTCTGATTCCGAGCGTTTCAGTGGTTCATGTGTTTTTTGGAGCGTACCGGCAACAGAGTTATAAACGGAAAATCCGTATGCGCCTGCACCAATAATAAGAAGGAAAATGACTCCAATAGTTATCTTTAAACCCAGCTTCCTTTTTTTCGGAGGCGGGGATATGCGTTCCTGTTCCATTCAAACACTTCCTTTGCAGTAATCTCTTTTTAGTTTAGCATCTAAAAAAATATACTTGTATTCGACAAAATAACTAGAGAAGCGACAAAATGACAAAAAAGCCCCTTAATCAGTAGAATATACCTAGTCAGGAGGAACCTTTTGTATTATCAAAACATTTCTGCCATATTAATGTTCTATTACAAAAACATTAAGGAGCGTTATTTTACTGAAATAATGGCTGTATTCCACTTGAATTTTCATAGTTAGGATATGAAAAGGGCAAAAGAACTAGGTAAATAGGTAAATAAATCATTCGTTTTTAGGTAATTATGCAGGGGAGATTACTTTGAAGTGGTGATGTCGGCGAAAATTAGATAGATTAGCTTATTTCTTCTTGTAAATCCTCTTGTTACTCTTATAATGGATTGGAATACTGGTAGAATATACAACTTTGGTTATCAGCGGTTTCCTTTAAAAATTTAAAGCTACATTAATTGTGAAAGTTTGAGCAAAGTTGGTTGCTTAAATAGCGATATGGAGGATTTTGGGAAGTCCTTCTTATACGAGATAAAAAATGATATGAGGGAAGTAATAAAGTGAAAAAAAGAACCTTCCGTAGCCGAAGTAATAATAATAAAATACATATGCATCTTGAGCCCGGCCAAAACGATTTTATTTTTGAAAGTGAATCGAGTAAACGGTGGAATCTGCTGATTATTTTCTTTGCTCTTCTAGCTATTCTATTCTGTCTGGTGCTCTTTTTCTCTGGTTTAGGTCTTTATGCGAATCCTCAGCTTCCTAAATTGGAGACAAAAGAAACGGATGAATTTTCACACATCAGTCCATCTGAAACCATGACTTCCCCACAGGTTACATCTGCAAATACCGATGGTAATGGGAAATTTCTCCAGCAGGAAGTTGCCTATAAGGATGATGTTTTCGCATTCTATGTGAATTGGGACAGCAACAGTAAACAATCGTTAACGAAAAATATTGATACAATCGATGTTCTAATCCCGCAATGGTTGAGTTTAAATGCTGATCTGGAACTTGAAAGCAGCATTCAGCCGGAAATAGTAGAGCTCGCCAAAAAGAATGATGTTAAGATCGTACCGTTAATTCATAACATACAAAATGGCAAGTGGAATCAGGAGACAGTTCATCAACTTTTAAATTCTCCTGAAGAACAAGCGAATTTGATAAAAAAACTGCATGAACTAATAAAACAGCAGGGCTTTGATGGGATCAATATTGACTTTGAGAATCTAAACAAGAATGACCGGGATTTATTGACCCAGTTTATAAAGGAGCTGTACACGGTTTTTCATGCTGACGGCCTCTCTGTTTCCATTGATGTACCGGCTGCCAATAAGGCATTTGATTACAAAGAGCTGGAAAAGCACGTTGATCAGATGATTGTCATGGCTTACGATGAGAATGTGAACAATCCAGGCACCATTGCTTCTTCATCTTGGTTTAAAGAGATTCTCTCAAAATTACCAAAGGAAAAGCTGATCGTTGCACTTGGAAATTATGGATATGACTGGGAATGGGAAAGCCAGCAGCCGGGAGAAGTCGTTTCCTTTGATGACGTCACAAGACTGGCCGAAAAAGCCAACTTGAACATCCAATGGGATGATATGAGCCATACTCCTTATCTTAAATATATGGAGAACAACAAAGTGCATGAAATATGGTTCCTGGACAGTGCAACCTTCTACAACCAATTGAAAATGTCTGTGGAGGCTGGGGCGCAGGGAATTGCACTCTGGAGACTCGGATCGGAGGATCCATCTATTTGGGATATTCTTAAAGGGCATAAAATGGAAGAATTGCTTACTGTCAAGAATGGAGGAAATATTTACAGCACAGGAGAAGGGAATATTTACCGGGCAAAAGAGAGTTGGAAGGAGGGGGAACGCAGCCTTCGGTTTGATGACTCTGGCTTTATTACGGGTGAAACCTATATTGCCAACCCAGTATCATCCGAGTTTGAGCGTTTAAGCCAACCTGAGGATAAAGAGATTGTCTTAACCTTTGATGATGGGCCCGATCCTAAATATACGGAACGAATACTAGAGATCCTGAAACAATACCAAGTTAAGGCTTCGTTCTTTGTCATTGGTAATAAAGCAATCCACAATCAAGATATTGTTGAACGAATTTATCGGGATGGCCATGAGATTGGCAACCATACGTTTTCCCACCCAAAAACAATTGAAATGTCCGATGCGGAGTTAAAGTTTGAGCTAAATAGTGCTCAACGCATTATTCAAGGAATTACTGGACGAACCACCTCCTTGTATCGGTCCCCATATGGAGATGAAGAGGCAAAGTATATGCCATCACATTTTCAAAAATTATTGGACGTCACCCGAATGGGGTACGTCACCGTCAATTATGATATCGATTCAAAGGACTGGAAGCTGCGTGATAGTGAGGCCATTGTCGAGAATGTATTGAATCAGGCGTCAAGCGGCGATATTATTTTACTTCACGATGGCGGCGGAGATAGGCAGGCGACCGTTGAGGCACTGCCTAAAATCATCGAACAGTTACAGAATAAAGGATATAACTTTGTTTCGGTCAGCGATCTAATGGATAAAGGCAAAGGTACTATCATGCCCCCTGTCAAAGATGTGGAAAATCCGATTGTACAAAGCTTTAAAGTAATGCTGTTCAGTATAGCAAACTTTAAAGAGGGTATTTCCATTTTGCTCTACAGTGTGATGTTCATTTTGGCTCTACGCATTTTGGTTCTGGGCAGTTTCGCTTTTAAACATAAAAAACATGCCAGTCATCCTGTGGGGCAGTCTACTCCGTTTGTTAGTGTCATTATTGCGGCTTACAATGAAGAGAAGGTCATAGGTAGAACCATCGAGTCAATTCTTAAAAGCGATTATCCAAACCTAGAGGTTATTGTGGTCGATGATGGATCCAAAGACCAAACTTCCTTGGTAGTATCCCGAGATTACGAAGCTAATAAAAAGGTACTTCTTTTCCACAAGAAGAACGGGGGAAAAGCTTCAGCTATCAATCTGGGAGTCAGGAAGGCAAAGGGGGACATTCTTGTTGCGATTGATGCGGACACCATTGTTCCTCCTGATTCAATTTCAATGCTTATTCGGCACTTTGCTGATGAAAATATTGCGGCGGTATCCGGGAATGTGAGAGTGGGGAACAGGAAAAACCTGTTAACCTCCTGGCAGCATATTGAGTATGTAACTGGATTTAACTTCGAGAAGCGTGCCTTTGCCTCTCTTAATTGTGTCCCAGTCGTCCCGGGGGCTTTGGGGGCGTGGCGCAAACAGGTGGTTGAAGAGCTAGGCTATTTTACCGATGATACTCTTGCAGAAGATACTGACATGACATTAAAAATCCTCCGCCAAGGCTATAAAGTTGTGATTGATGAACAGGCCTATGCCTATACGGAGGCTCCGGAAACGATTAGAGATTTCCTAAAACAGCGGTTCAGATGGACTTTTGGAACTTTACAATGTTTTTGGAAGCATAAGAAATTGTTTGGAGGAGTAAAGCATAAATCCCTTGGGTTCATTGCCCTCCCTAATATGCTTCTATTTCAATTTATTGTTCCTTTCCATGCTCCGCTTTTAGATTTATTGTTTATTTTAGGAATTCTGGCAGGGGATGCCCAAAAAACATTAATGATTTTTGCCAGTTACTTTTTGGTCGATTTCCTTATTTGCATAATTGCTTTTAGGATGGAGAAGTTAAGCTTTAAACCTCTCATTTCCCTGTTCCTGCAAAGAATTCTCTACCGCTACTTATTGCTATGGGTAACGTGGAAATCTATTTTTGCTGCCCTAAAAGGAACCCGGGTCGGTTGGGGGAAATTAAAGCGGGCAGGAAATCTGACGGTAGAGCAAGGATTAAAGATGAAACACACTAGCTGAATATTCAAGATGTCAACTAAATATTCACAAGGGGAAAAAGGAAGGGGAATGACACCTTCCTTTTTGTGTTGTTGAATCTGGAAGGTAATTCAATAAGAGGAATAAAAATCCGATTCCCCTTAATATCGTATTTGACTCAAAAATTTTAAAATATTGGGGTGGCCATGGGGACGGTTCTACTGGCTTTTTATTAGTAGTGTTTGAAACAAATATGGAACAACTACCTAGTAAATGGCACCAATGTGTATAAGGAAACTAGATTAAAGAACTATAGCTTCAGTCATCATACAATGTAGTCGGTTTTGATATTGAACCATTTGGAAATACCTGACCAGAATCGAACTCGAGAACCGTCCCCTAGCTTAAATACCTGTTCTAAACCTCGACAAAAAATTTTCTAGAAAACAGTCCACAGTTCTCTTTTCAAAAGGGTTTATCCAACATTTAATCAAATGATTAGTTAAGAAGAATTTAGCTGGAATTTGTCGAAAATGGTAAGGTTGTGCTTGGAGGAAAATGGTAGAATGGAAGTAGTTGTAAATCATAGAGATATAGTTATAGTATGTAGGATTAATGGGGGAATGGATGTTGGGTAAAAGGAGAACGAAAAAACAGCAAAAAGAATTAGAACAGGGTTTACAAGCAATTATACTGATAGTTGCAGGGATATCCTATTATTTTACTAGGAACATATATTTAACAGGGGCGGTTGTCATTATTGCTATTTTTGCCACGATTGGTTTTGCTGTTTTAAAAAGTAATAAGGAAAAGGAACGGCTAAGGATGTCTGGAATCAAGGATATTGATTTGATGGATGGGATCCAATTTGAATACTATTTAAAGGAGCTTTATCTGTCTAGAGGCTATGCAGTAGAAGTAACAAATGCAAGCGGTGACTTTGGGGCCGATCTATTGCTTAAGAAGGATAGGAAGAAGATTGTTGTTCAAGCAAAGCGATATTCGAAGGATGTAGGAATAAAAGCGGTTCAAGAAGTAATGGGGGCTAGATCTTATTATAAAGCAGATGAAGCGTGGGTTGTTTCCAACAGCTATTTTACAAAAGCAGCAAGAGAACTAGCTCGGAATGGCAACGTTGCCCTCGTGAATCGTGATGAATTAATTGATTATATCCTTGTCTTAAGTGGCACTAGTCAAAGTCAAGTCGCTGCAACGAGCATTCAGGCCGTTTCAATCAATCATGAGTTAAAATGTGGTAAATGTGGCAGCCCGTTGTTATTAAAAAGAGGTAAGAGGGGCGACTTTTATGGGTGTAGTAGTTTTCCGAAGTGTAGATATACGCAGGATTATTTGGGGTCAAATGAATATATTCAGTAGCTTCTTCAATAATAATTGTAGATTGATATAAATCTAGAAGACCATGGGGACGGTTCTGGTGGCTTTTTATAAGGGGATAAAGCATAAAATTGATTTTGGTGTAAATGGTTGTTCCTGGATTCAATACTTTTATCTATGATCTATTTGTCGTCAAGGACAAACATTTAGAAGTACCCAGCAATCAATTAGGAGCATTGTATTTTTTATATCTAATAGAAAATTCACGTGCCTTTCCTCGACAATAAATCCTTTTGAAAACAGGAAAAAGCCTTTTTTTCAAAAGGATTTGACCACTTTTAATCAAACGATTAATTGGTAGAATAACTTGTTTTATTTGTAAGAACTTGTATTTTGTTAGTTTCTATTGTCAGTTTTGAAAGTAACTTCTAATAATCACCATTTTTATACGACAATTTATTCTCTTGAAAACAGGTGAAAATCCGTTTGTTAAAAGGGCTAATCGGAAATTTAATCAAACGATTAAATAGTTGAGTTTGTTTTACTCAAACGTTTGATTAGAATGGCTATAAATGTTGCTGCACCAAGGTTTAATTCTCTTTTGTTGGAAGGATATTGTCGAATAGAGGAACTAGTAAAAAAGGTGAGAAGTATCCTATTTTGGTTAGTCCAGAAAAGGAGGCAAAGGAAGGAGTTTCTCGCACCTCACGGTGCGAGAAACCCCTTCTAATTGATACGCTTCTTTTCATTGAGAGTAGAGGGTGTGCATAGACTAGGAAGGACCATGGGGACGGTTCTAATGGCTTTTTATTAGTGGCATTAGGAAATAGATGGACACTGTAAACAATTAAAACAAGCAGACACCTGCTTGTAACCTGTACAAGCTGTACTTGGACCATCCATTAGCTAGTTTAGTTGAATAACAATAAAGTCTGTCTCCTGAAAAACCTGTTCTGCTAAAGTCCGTAATAGTTTAATAAAAAATATTAAAGCTTCAACTTTAAACCTTCATGCGTCGCTTTAAAACCTAACCGTTCATAAAACCTTAACGCATCTGGTCTTTTTTTATCAGTTGTCAGTTGTACTAAATGACAACCACGTTCTTCTGCACGTTGAATTGCCCATTTTACAAGTTCAGTACCTATACCCTTACCTCTTACAGAAGCTGATGTTCTCACTCCTTCAGTAAGAGGGGGATTTGATTGGAGGCAGAAATAAGGTTTAGAATGGCTACTGAAGAAGATTTAGATAGTATTGTTGCAATGCTTGCTGATGATGTTTTGGGATAGTAAACCTTTTATTACTTTCTATGCTAACCGAACGAATTTATACCATAAGGTTATTATAATGTTTTGATGACATTCAATAAGTATCGCTTATGAAATTTCAAACATTCTGGTGACTATGTGTGACCATGGGGACGGTTCTGATGGCTTTTTATTAGTGGCATTAGGAAATAGATGGACACCGTAAATAATTAAAACAAGCAGACACCTGCTTGTAACCTGTACAAGCTGTACTTGGACTATCCATTAGCAAGTTTAGTTGAATAACAATAAAGTCTGTCTCCAATCAAATCCCCCTCTTACTGGAAAAAGAAAAGCTGCCAATAGATGACAGCTTGAACTTCAATTTCAGCGCCTTTAGGTGATTAGATTTCCTTTCAAAAAACTCATAAAGGATCAAGTAATTCTCCTCATTAATTAAGTACATATATAGTACTACTATGCGGAACTATCAGGTTTTAAAGGATGGTGAGGAGGAAGAGGGAGGTCACCATGATGAACTACTATGAAGTCATCATGTCGGAAGAACATCGTCGGTTCTGCCTCAGACAGTGAACTGCCACCATCAGATGAAAAACCACCTGTGACACACACTTGAATCAAATCTCTTGATTTATCTACGTTTCCACTAACTGTAACAATCAATATGTGTGGGGCGTTTGACAACGTATTACTGTTGCTAATTGGCATGGAAGGGAAAACTGAATGAGAGAGCATAACTGCTGAATTTGGTTCCACTCTGATTGAAGCTGGTGGATGTAACGGAATACAAGGTGACTGAGGCTGATTCGGATGGGTGAAAACATGGTCCATCTTTACTGTTGCCGTTAACCTTCGATTACTCAAATTTGTAAAGCTTATAAAAAAGAAATTTACAGGATTTCCGTTGCATGTATGATTGGGAACCAGAAATGGTCCCGTACATAATGTGGCCATATTAAACACAACCTTTTAAAAGAATTCTCCAATATAATATATTAAATGAAAAAATCGTAATTTTTGATAGGGACAAGTTTAGTAGTTAAATGGCACATTTATTATTAGTCATCTTTTGTTTGTAGTGTGTGTATTACAAAAGGCACCAAGGGTACCATGGGGACGGTTCTGGTGGTCACACTGACCTCAAAAAGAGCCAGGAGAACCGTAATCTTTTCGGAGAGCGGTCATTTAAATAATTTTATTGAAGAAGGAATTGAGGACATTTATAGAGAAAGATTTCTTACGACTAATATACGAGGAGGGAAATTATGGATGTTGAAAAATATATTGGAGCCAGTGCGGGCCTGCGGAAATTGGAATACAATTGGAGGGACATTGCCCTTTATGCACTTGCAGTAGGTGCACGTAAAGAAGATCTAAACTACTATTATGAAAAAAACATGAAGGTTATTCCAACATACGGAGCAATTCCTTATTGGAACGCAGTTAATACTACACCTCAAAGACCAACTCCATATCCAGCATCCCTTATTGTCATCGAAGCATTACAAAGGGAATTAGGCGTATCGCCAGGCTTCCTTCACATGGAGCATGAATTAATCATGCATAAACCCATTGATCCAATTAAAGGTTCTCTTGTTTTTGAAGATAGGATAACCAATATCTATGATCGTGGGAAGGATAAGGGCATTATTGTAAAAACGCAATTGCCGGTTTACGATGAAGCTGGAAATCTGATTTGCACGAACAATTCCAGCACTGTCATTTTTGCTAAGGGAGGCTTTGGCGGAGAAAAACCTCCTAAGAGTATGGTCGTAATTCCTGAAACTGAACCAGATTATGTTGTTTCTGATCATATCAGCGAGATTCAGAACGTTCTTTATCGTCTTACAGGAGATACCAATCATATACATGTAAATCCAGAACTAGCACAAGAAGCAGGCTTTAAGGCTCCTTTTATGCAGGGATTATGTTCGCTGGGATTTGCATGCAGAATGGGTATTGAAGCCATTATTCCAAATGAGCCAGAAAGAATGAATCGAATCTCCGCACAAATGAGAAGTATTTGCTACCCAGGCACAAAAGTCCAGTTTGCCGGATGGAAAGCAGATAACGGAGTATACTTTCAGTTGGTAAACTCGGATACTGGTGAAGCCATACTTGACAAGGGGATATTTGAGTATGGGTGACCATGTGTGACCATGGGGACGGTTCTGATGGCTTTTATTCTATACCTCTTCGAGGTTGGCATTACCTTACCACCGGGGCGGTTCGTGCGAGGTGTGTACCAGAAGAATACAAGAGTTTTCCTCGACAATAAATTTTCTTAGAAAACAGGTAAAAGTCCATTATTAAAGGGTTTACTGAACGTTTAATCAAGCGATTAGTTGGTATAACAACTTGTTTACATTTGTAATAATATGTATTAACTTGGTTTCTATTGCTAGTTTTGAAGACGATTCCTAACAACCACAACTTTTAAACGACAATTTATTTAATTGAAGTTAGGGAAAAGTCCATTCAATAATAGGGCCTATGAGCAATTTAACCAAACGATTAATTAGTTAAATTGGTTTTAACCAATCGTTTGGTTAGAATCGTTTTAAATGCTGCCATACCTAAGTTTAGCCCTACTTTGTGGGAAGGATATTGTCGAGAAGGGGATCAAGTAAAAAAGGGTGGAGAAGAATTTGTGTGCGAATTGTTATAACGAACTCAAATCAGAAGAACTTGAAGTTCTACTTACAACGTTATGGTAATTCCAATATGAAAAAGTCCAACTTCTCTGCAAAATTAAAAAGAGAAATTGGGCTTTTCCGTTTCTTGATTTAAATTAGGGGTTATGCCAAAGTGAAAAAACCTTAATATTAAACTTGCAAGTAATATTGGGATTTAAAACCAGTCTTCATATCCCATTGTAATTAAGTTATTACGACTCGTAATTAAACAATCATATGGATCTTTCCCATATAATTCGTCTTGCTCTACGAAGAAATATTCGCTACCACTAGCTAAACCAGTTTCGATAATTTCTTTTATAGGTAAGGTTCCTTCGCCAACTTCAGCAAATTGAGTAATCAGATGAAGCATGTAGTACAGTTTTTGCATGCCTTCCCCAAGATAATTGTCCATATTTATTTCTCCAACACGATAATCCTTTAAGTGAATGGCACGGATTCGATTGGCATAACGAGGAATAATGTCTATTGGATTCAACCCTGCTCGCCAAATCCAGTGAACATCCAACTCAAATCCTAGATATTCTGTATTATCACGCATTAAGTCAAGCATAAAATGTCCGTCATAACGGGCAAATTCCATATTATGAGCATGGTAGTAAAGGTCAATTCCTTCTTTTTTTAGCCGTTTTGCATATTCTTCACAAATGGATGCAAATTCTAATGCTTTTTCTTTTGATCCCATATAGTTAACCGGCAACATACCAATACGCAAAATGGTACAATCAACGGCTTTACAATCTTTAACAATTTTATCAAAGTCGTGTTTTAAGGTGTCCCCAGGATATTTTTGCTCCTCAGATATATCTGCAACACCACAGGACATGGCAGCAATTTTCATATTAAAATCACTCATGGCCCTTCTCATCTCTTGTATATTTTCTTCAGTCATAGCTATTTGTGAGACCTCAACGGCATTGTAGCCAATTTCATAGATTCTTTTTAAAACATTATAAATCCCAAATTCAGCTACTTGATCTTTCAACATCATCATTTGCACACCAATTTGGCCTTTTTTCATTCTCTTTTCACCTCAAAATAATTTTAATCTTACAGTCAGGGCAGGAGACGGTTTAATAATGAAAGCGGTTAAAAGACCGTGAAAAGACCATGGGGACGGTTCTGATGGCATTTTTTTTGGTGATACTAGGAAATAGAGGTGGGGACCTAATTTTTTTGTAAGTGCCCCCGTATAAACGAAACTAAAATACAGATAAGTATGGTTCCATAATTGTGGGAAGTAATTTTACTATACCTCTTCGAGGTTGCTAGAAATGAGCTAAATAGTCTAGGTAGTAACCTTCATAAAATGTGGGCGGTAATGATTATTGGATCATTTTAAGATTGAGAGATAATTAACCATAATCGAACCATGAGAACCGTCCCCGTGGCTTCCGTGGCTTCGAACCAATTTGTGAACAGAAGATAACCTTATTAAAATAAAAAGAGTTTTACAATTTTGAATATTTAATATATAATTAAACCTATGAAAATACTATGAATTAGGGGTGTTAATATGTCTAAAGCTCAATTGTTAAAGGTAGAAACAAGTGGTAAGTGGGAAAGCGGCTTAAAAACTTCCATTTCAATTAGAGATTTTTCAAAATTAATCGTTGATGAACCGAAAAGTCTAGGTGGAACAGACGAAGGACCCAATCCTGTTGAGTATGTATTAGCTGCATTGACTAGCTGTACTTCCGTTATGATTGCTTTAATTTCTAAAGAAAAGAAGTTTTCTTTTCAAGGGGGAGATTTTAAAAATAATGGAACACTCGATCTACAAGGATTAATGGGAGTTGAAGGGGTTTCACCACATTTTCAAAGTGTGAGTTTTGACGTTATCCTTGAAACTCAAGAAAGTGATTCAAGGGTTGAGGAATTAAAAGAAGAAGTAGAAAAAAGATGCCCTGTTTATAACTTATTAAAAGATGCAGGTGTTGAAATAGAATCCAATTGGTATAAAAAATAGTAAACTAGCTTTCCGTAATCTAATGGGTACCTTTAAAATGAAGGTATCCTTTTTGGTGTTTACTATCGGTTAGTGGTTAAGCCTCCGAAAAATAGACATTTATGAATCTAAATATGTTAAACATCTCTTGGCAGTAGTACTTTTTGGTAGGGGCTTACCCGATTTTACTCCTTTTATCATAAGAGCACTTTACGTGAATATATATGAATTTGTGTGGGTATTTTTTTCCTAGGAGGGATATACATGAATGAAGCATTTGAAAGGAATGCAAGATTTGAACACCGATTTTGGCTGCAGATTTTAGGTGATCATTCTAGGTTTATTTATGAAGCTCTTGCTCCTGTTCAAAAAGCTGAGATTGAGCAGACAGCTAATTTTATTCATACATTTAATACACTTTTAGATCAATCAAATTCTTCTGAATTGACGCAGTTAACCGCTGAAGCAGAAGTAGAGGTACTAAAATTACGAAAATTCAAATTAGCGTTATTAAGAAAGCATCTTGTCGGAAAAATTAAGATTCACCTTTCACCTACTTTTATTAACCATAAGGTAAATGAATTAGAGGAATATGTAAGAATTTTATAACACTTAAAAGCGGGGCAAGTGCCTCCCGTTTACCATGAACTCCATCATCATCTTTTATGGTTATTGGATGCTGCGGGACATTTTAAGCAATATACTCCAATTTGGATGGAGTTGAAAAAAATTAAAAGAGAAAAGTAACAGATTTAAAAAGGATTTTGAAGGTTTTTACCTAAAAGCGGTAGAGCTAGCAGGGTATTTACGAACCAATTTGACAGTCTTTCCAGCGTTGAAAAAAATGACTAAAGATGCGGAGTTAGAAATTAAGCTATTTCAAAATTTCCTATCAGAACTGGAAGAACTAGAACTAAGTAATCAAGCATTAGGAACATTTGCGCTGTTAATGGCGGATCATATGTACCGAGAAGAAAGTTATTATCTAATGAAATAGGAAGGACCTAGGGGACGGTTCTGATGGCTTTTTAATGGTGGTTATTAGGAAATAGAGATGGACGCCCACCTAATAAGTGACCCCAATGTATAAAGATATGTATGGTTACATAGTAGTGAGAAGCAATTTTACTATACCTCTGCGATGTTCGTAGAAAATAATTTCATGCCCTGTAGAAGACATCACAAAATGTGATTGATATTGCTCGTTAAACCAATTTAAGGTTATATACCTAACCATAAGAACCGTCCCCGTGGCTACCCCCGTGGCTATGGAATCCTCCCAAAAGGAGGATTTTTTTAAAACATTCCTTAATAAAAACTCAATTATCGAGAATATGAGTTCCATTAGTCAGCACTCAAAAATCTTTCTCGATGATAAATTGCCATCTTTAAAATTTTTTGTTTTAAGCTAGAATCTAAACAATCATTATAAAGCTGGTAAAAGTAATTAAAACGTAATTTATGATAATGTTTTATTAGGTTCATTTTCATTTTTCTCACCTCAAAAGAAGAATATATCCTATATTATCGGCTAATTAAAATTAAAGTTTAGGGAATAAAGTCCATTTTTGAATAATCCTCAGAAGAATTTGATAACGGTGTCACTAACTTGAATATGTCGCTCCCTAAATATTCTTGTATCATAGATTTGTTCCACAATCGTAGCCCAAAAAATCGGTTACTTATTACAATCCCTGGATCGTTCTTCGGGTTTATTTTGATCTTCCATTTTCCTGAATTGAATATCATCACTTAATTTGCTTTCATCCTGGTTTTTTAATGCGAGTACTGCCGCCTTCCCGTCACTGGGCGAACCATCTGAAAAATGCATTGGAAATAGTGAGAAAAACAGAATGTAAAATGAGAAATAGGTAAACTGAGACCAAAAAACTGACTTATCTAGAATTCCTTGAGAAATGAGGGCGTGTACCAGAAAAATACTTATCAGGTTGAATAAAGAACCACCAAGGTATATTAAGGTATTCGTGACACGGTTATCATGCCTTAACGATTTAAACTCACAGGCCCCATTCCAGAAGTAGTATTTCCTAACTTCAATATTCCAAAAGGAAAATACCATTGGCCCGCATCCGATTATCATTTTCTTCTCTGATCCTCTGAAAAGCGTAACGAAAAAAGTATGCCCGCATAAATGAATAAGAGTAACGATAGGCAGAATTACGAAAAAAGAGATTAGAAATTTTATTATGTCTGCAAATCCAAACATGATCGTCCTCCTAAAAATATTCTATGTAGAATATGTAATTTGGTTTGAGTAAACAACGTTATTTGATGTACCCGGTAAACAAAGAATGTTAACTGGAAAAAATTTGCAGTATAAGTAGAGTGGTGGATCATTAAAATTATATTAGTAAATAATGGTATAAAGTGAATGAGAGTTTAGATTTAAAACAAGTGATAAACAGGCATTAAGCCTATAACGCTTGCTCAATTATCATTAATAAATAAATTCTGCCAAATACCTAATCAACTTTTGGGTGTTTTTTTATTGATTCGAAGTATTCCTTCTTTAGCTAAAGGGTGCTTGTGTGAAAAATAAGGAGTTGCAGCGGCAGCTCCTATTCTTATTGTGCTGACGGGGTTAGTGAAAGAAGGAATTTTCCAATCTTTACTTGAATATATTTTAGGAGAAGAATTTAGATGGAGGGCGTTTATGGCATTAGTTTCGATCTATACTGTTGGTAGGCTAAAGTACCCCTATGATCACCCCGCCTCTCGTGAATTTTATGAAATGGGATATAAAGTAATGCGTCAGGCATATGTTTCAGGACACCTTATTGAGGAGTTTTCATCAGATGGAGTGCCATTCCCTAAAGAAGCTAAAGGGGAAGGTTACCCAGTTATGACTCTATCGGTATGGAAAAGCCTTGACTCCTTATATAAATTTACTTATTCAGGCAAGCATATCCAAGCGTTGCGAAATAGGAGCAGATGGGTGGAGCCTTATCAAGAGAAACACCTTTCATATGTAGTGTGGTGGACAGAGAAGGTGAAGGATGTTTCTTGGGAAGAGGCTTTCGAGAGATATAACTATTATATTCAACATGGGCCCACTCCTTTTGCATTTGATTTTAAGCATGCATTTGATGAAAAAGGGGAGACGTCCTTGATTAAATAGCAGGGGGGACCCTTAAAATTGGAAATTTATCCATTTAAACAATGGTGACGTTAAGGAAGAATAATCCTTCCTGTGACATTTTCTTGCCATTATTATTTTTTTGATGAAATTGTGAAACATTACACTTGAACTATTGGGAAGAAATAGTTCAAGATTCAGCTGCCACTTGGCGGCTTTTTTGCTAGTTTTATTAAAGGGACAGGATATTGAAAGAAGATGGCAGGAAAGTAATATTACAAAATAAAATAATCTTATCGTGTAATACTTTATCGATTTTAAAGATAGGAAACAACATATCAATCAATAAATAAATCTAAAGGAGGTATTGTAGTGAACCAATACAAATTCATAATAACTCCGTATATTCCTTCTTATGCTGAACAGACAGTGGAAATGTGGAGAGATAGTAAAGAACGAGCTATTGGTCAGAAAGAAATTCATAGTATTGAAAATCATATAAATTTCTTAAATCATATATTACCAGAACAGTTTCAAATAGATTTAGCGTTAATTGATGACAAAGTAGTTGGCATGATTGCCTATAATGAAAGGGAGATAAGCCAACTTTATATTCATATTGATTATCAAGGAATCGGTATAGGCCAAGCGTTACTTAACAAGGTAAAAGAACAATCAAGCGGGAGATTAACATTATATACATTTGAAGTAAATGAAAACGCACAACGATTTTATGGAAAGAATGGATTTAAAATCATTGGTAGAGGACACGAAAATGAAGAGAATTTACCTGATATTCAATATGAATGGAAATCTAAATAATAATGTAAACGGTACTAGACTTGAAGAACTGAAGCTGTTATTTTGGCGACTTTTCTTATTCCATTAAAGGGGCAGTTATTTAGCATTTAGCTGTCTTTTTTGTTTTACTTTTTGCCTTTCTCTTGCTCACATACCCTGCTATACCTTGACATTTCTCATTTTTCTCTTGAAAAAAATGGTAGGATAGGTAAACATTAAAGTCAAATATATAAATTGAGATAGGTGGTTAACATATGTATGAAACTCGAAGGGCAAGTTTTGGCGAATTTGATATAATTGCAGATTATTGGTTCATGATGGCAACAGAAATGGGAGAAATAGATGGAATACCTAAACCAGATTATCAAAGGGTTGAAGAAGTAAAAAAACTATTTGTAAAAGAAAATGAAGCAGGAAATCTTATGTTTCGAATCGCAGTAGATAAGAATGAGAATATTGTTGCTTGTGCAGGTGGTCTAATGAGAATGGAGTATTCTTATCCACTTGCAGAAGAACAAAGCCCTTTTGGTTGGATAATAACAGTTTATACCTTAGAAAATCATCGGAATATAGGGTTAGCTCATAAATTGGTAGATGAGGTTTGTGTATGGCTAAAAGAAAAAGGAGCAAATCGAGCAAGATTATGGTCTAGTTCTAACGGAAAAAGGATTTATGAAAATCTTGGATTTAAACCTATGTTTGATATGTCTAAAACACTCACTTAATCTGGAGGATAATTCATTGAAAGAAAATAAAAGACATCGGTGGGCTGATCTTATCTTATGATGAACTCAGGGTTCATTTTATAAAAAGATTTAATTCCTATAAGGTTAATAAACGAAAATAAAGGTGTTTTTTCTCGACAAAAAACTTTCAAGGAAATAAGTGAAAATCCTTTTTTCTAAATGGTTTACTCCACTTTTAAACAAACGATTAGTTAGGATTACATCTTGTATATATTTGTATGAAAGTGTATTTTGTTAGTTTCTATTGTCAGTTTTGAAGATTATTTCTAAGAAGTAGATAATTTTAATGACAATTTATTCTCTTGAAAATAGGCATAAATCCATTTGCCAAAAGGGCTTATGCATATTTTAATTAAACGATTAATTGGTAGAATTCGTTTTAATCAATCATTTGATTAGAATTGCTTAAAACACTGATACACCAATGTTTATACCTTTGTGGTAGTAAGAATATTGTCGAAAAGGGGATCTAGTATAAATGGTGGAAGGATTTCTAAAAAAGTTACCAAACCATATTAATACTCGTCACTGTTTATCCCCAATCATTACATGAAGCTAAAAGAAACAGAGGCTGGGACAAAACCCT
>NZ_JBALNB010000018.1:0-242493 GCF_036962345.1 Neobacillus vireti | reverse complement strand
ACTTTATTGGGTCAGATCATCACACACCTGTCAGTTTTTAATAACTAAAAGTAAGTCTTACTAACTCTAAATCGCATTTGATGCAAATGATACCAGTAGATATCGTTCTATAAACTCAGTTTACCCACTTATCAAAATGGGTTTGCATTTTTACATTTCAACCGGATGTTCAGTTGTTTCCGCCATTCTCTGTTTCTTTGATTTTTTAAAATACAATAATTCATACACACATGGGATGACGATCAACGTTAAGAGGGTAGCGAGCGCTAAACCTCCAATAACGACAACCGCCAAGCTTTGAGAAACCAAGCTTCCAGTTTGAGATTCTTTAAGCAAGAGTGGAATCATTGCACAGATCGTTGCGATAGCGGTCATCATAATCGGCCGCATTCTCGTAGCCGTCGCTTCCACAATCGCCTCGCGAATCGTCATTTTTTCTTCGTTTTGTCTAACACGGTCAATCAGTACAATCGCATTTGTCACAACTATACCAATAAGCATAAGCGCTCCAAGCAGTGCCGTAATATCAACGGAAATCCGGCTGATTAAGATTCCTAAAATCGCACCGATGGCCGCAAGTGGAAGCGAGGATAAAATCGCAATTGGCGCTTTTATCGACTTAAACGTAATCACCATAATCAAAAACACAATTCCGATTGAAACGAGCATGATTAAGAATAGATCGGTAAAATCCTCCATCTGCTGGGCACTTGCCCCGCCAACAAGAACTTCTACATCTTCAGGGATATCCATTCCTTTTTTGTCTTTTTGATCTCCGAATAATTCCAGGTTAATCTTCGTCGAGATTTCAGAGAGCTTTGCAGGATCGACGGAAGCTGTGACGCGAAGGTACGTTTCACCGTCCTTATGAAATTGGCTGGTTGAGCTCTCAGCTTTTTGTAATGTTGCTATCTCGGATACTGGAATCATTCCGCTTTCTGTCATTATCGGAATGTTTTTCAAATCATCTTGTGTTTTGGTGTTAAGTAAAGGTTCAAGAACAACCATTGTTTGTTTTTCATTTACAGTGATGGTTCCAAGCGGTGTTTGATTAAGCATGACACCAAGCTGCTGGGCAATTTGCTGTGTATTCCCTTTTGCAGGATCGACGACTAACGAGTAGACGGTTTTCTTTTCATCTTGATTCGTTGTTACTTCCTCAACACCATCAATATCAGATATCGATTCTTTAATCGTGGTTGCTGTTTTTTCGAGTTGATTAATATCCTCACCAATCACATCGATGGTAATGTTCGTTGCCGATCCACCCATCATGAACGAAGCAGTAGCCACCTCTAATACAGCATCCTTATATTCGTCCTTTTTCTTCTCGATTTCTTTTAAAACCTTATCTGTATCTTCTTTATCTTTTAAAAGTATACTAATGACCGCTTCGGTAGGAGACCCGATTTGGCCAAATTGAGCGAAGTCAGCCGAAGAACCGACTTGGTTAAAAACATACTCAACCTCATCCATATCAGTGATCGAATTTTCAAGCTCAATTGCTTTTTCTTTGACCGTTTCAAAGGGTGTTTCATTTGGGTATTTCAAGGTGGCTGAAATAAAGTCTGCGGAAGAATTGTCAACCGCACCCTTTGGTACAGCAAAGTAAGCACCTATCGAACCGGCAAATAGGAGGAAGCTAATTGTAAAAACAATCCATTTGTGATTTAAAGACCATTTCACTGCTTTTGGGAAGCGTACCGCCGGTTTATGTTCTGGCAGTTTGGTATTTTTCAGCAACCCTGCACTCATCAATGGAACCACTGTCAATGCCACAAGAAGGGAAGCGAGCAAGGAATAGGTAACGGTTAAGGCAAATGGTAAAAGGAATTCTTGAAGTCCGCCGTTTAATAAACTCATTGGCAGGAAAACCGCGACCGTTGTTAACGTAGAGGCAGTAATCGCAACACCCACTTGTTTTGTAGCATCAATCACCATTTGAACTGAAAATTTCTCCGTTTGCATTTTGCGGTAAATATTTTCAATGACAACGATACTATCGTCAACAAGACGACCAACTGCAACTGCAACCCCGCCGAGTGTTAAAATGTTTAACGTTACCCCTGAACGCGACAGTAAGAACAAGGTAAAACAAAGGGAGAGCGGGATGGAAACAATGGTAATAAATGTTGTTCGAATATTGCGTAAAAAGATCATTATGACAATCGTAGCAAATAAAGCACCAAGCAGGACTTCTTTCATCATCGTTTGTACAGATGTTTCAACCATATCAGCTGAGGCAACATAGATCGTAGATTCTTGTGTTTCGTATTTTTTGTTTATTTCCTTTGTTACTTTTTCAATTTCTTTACTAATGGTAACAGCATTTGAATTGCTGTCTTTCGTTATACTGATACTTAATGCTTCGTTCCCATCGAAACGGTTAAGAAAATTTGAGTGTTTTGTTTCTTCAATGGATGAGATATCACTAAGGCTTACATTTGGTGCGACTGGCAGTCTTTTTAGTTTTTCGAGACTTGATAAGTCGCCAATCACCTTAATATTGCTTGTTTTTCCATCAATATTCTTTTCGCCGACTGCAATGGCAGTGTTTTGACCTTGAAGAATTCCCATTACTGTCTGAAGGGATATTTGGTTTTCGGCTAACTTTTGATTATCAATTTTTACCGAGATCATAGAATCAACCATTCCATAGGTTTGCACTTGGGACACACCATCAATATCTTTATATAATGGTTCTATTTTCTCTTTAACCAATTCAAGGTTTTCGGTCGTAAGGCCATCTTTAAAGGTTACAGCAATGTTGGAGATAGGAATCATGGAGGTATTTAGCTGCGAAATGATTGGCTTGGATATGTAAGCTGGGAGTGCCACATTTGATAATGCCTCTTGAACATCTAATTTTGCCTGTTTCATGTCCGAACCGGCTTCAAAAAATAAATCTACTTTTGAAAAGCCGTCTCCTGTTGAGCTATAGATGGAATTTTTTCCTTTAATTCCAGTAACAGCCCGCTCGATTGATGATGTAACTTCATTTTCCATTGTTTTTGAGTCAGTTCCTTGACCCATTGTGATAATGGTTACTTGCGGGTTATCTGCCGAAGGCAAAAACTCCATGGGTAACCGAAAATAACTAACGACTCCAATGATTAGTATCAAAATTGTCATTAATGAGACCGCGGCTTTGTTACGAAAAGCCCACTTCGTGAAAATTGACATAGGTATATCGCTCCTTTGATATAGTTAGAAAGTCCAATAGAATTTTAACACAATTCTGTAAATATTATCCATTATTTACTATTAAACAATAGAAAATTTACAATTTCTTCACTTGCATGGAATCAACACCGCCTTTTGAAAAAAATTCACAGGACTTATTGGGTATCAACGTAATCTGTGGATTCTGCTACCTAAATATCCCATATTTATATTGATTTGAGGAGACTGAATTTTTTCTACGACTTAAGTCTTACTGAGTGAATAGAACATTAATAAAAACAAATAAGTGCCAGGGCCACCCATATTTTGGTTAGTCCCTGGCACTTATTGTTTAGACGGAACTGTTATCAGTAAGCAAGTGAATTGATTCAGTTCAATCAAGAAATAATGCTTCAAATAAATCATATAATATCGTAATTTGCTTAATCAATTCCCTGTAATTAGGAGAAGGAAGGTTAGGTGGTAAACCAATGAAAGTTGAGTCTTTTTTTAGTGCATGCCCTAATAAAGTTGTAAGTGAGGATTCAATCGTTTTAAATGAAAAGATAAATCTTTATGGGGTTTTTGATGGGGCAACTCCATTAATACCATTCAAAGATGAAAACGGAAGGAACGGTGCATATTTAGCCTCGAATTTATTTAAAAATTATTTCTTAAGTCTTTACAAAAGGAACCTTTCATTAGTGGAAGGAATCGTGGCTGCTAATAGAATGTTGAAAGAGTACATGGAAAAATACAAGGTGAATCAGGAAAAATATGAAAATCTTTGGTCTACATGCGCTGCAATTATAAAGATAGAAGAAGACGGAAAGATTTCTTATGCTCAGCTCGGTGATTGTATGATTATAGCTGAGTATCAAAACGGAACCATAAAAGCCTTAACAAGGGATACAGTAAAAGATATAAGTTATAGAGCAAAGGCATGGCGTGAGGAGCAAAGAAAGCAAGGAGTTACAATTCCAGATGAGGAGTATTTTCAGGAGAGTACTCAACAGCTTATCTTTAATCGTTCATTAGCGAATAAGGAAAATGGTTACACTGTAGCGAATGGAAAAAAAGAAGTTATAAATTTTATCCAGCATGGTCAAGTAAATATCAGTGAAATCAAAACATTATTATTAATAACAGATGGCCTTTTTCATCCGAATTTTTCAATAGAAGAAACATTTAAAAAGATACAAGCAATCGGTTTACAAGTATACTCGATGGAATTAGAACAATATGAGAAAAGCAATAATCTTCGTTCAGATGATAAAACTGGGATCATGATAAAGCTTTTGTGAGGAGGAGTGGTCTATATGAACATTCAGGTTAAAACTTTAATATGGAAGAATATAACACTAATAAAAGAAAACAAGCAATGTCCGAAGTCGAATAACTTCGGACAATAAGGAGCTAAAAAAGCAACGTTGTGTCTGAAGCTGTGTCACCTTCGGAAAAGGGGGAGCCAAAAAAGCAAGTTCATGTCCGAAGCCGAGTAAACTTCGGACAAGGAGGATCCAAAAAAGCAAGGTCGTGTCTGAAGCTGTGTCACCTTCGGACAAGGAGGATCTAAAAAAGCAAGGTTGTGTCTGAAGCTGTGTCAACTTCGGACGAGGAGGAGCCAAAAAAGCAAGTTCATGTCCGAAGCCGTGTCACCTTCGGACAAGGGGGATCCAAAAAAGCTCCTTCATGTCCGAAGTCGAGTAAACTTCGGGCATGAAGGATCCAAAAAAGCAAGGTTGTGTCTGAAGCTGTGTCACCTTCGGACAAGGGGGAGCCAAAAAAGCAAGTACATGTCCAAAGCCGTGTGACCTTCGGACAAAGAGGACCATAAAAAGCAAGGTCATGTCCGAAGCTGTGTCACCTTCGGACAAGGAGGATCCAAAAAAGCAAGGTCATGTCCGAAGTCGAGTAAACTTCGGACAAGGAGGAGCAAAAAAAGCAAAGTCATGTCCGAAGCAGTGTCAACTTCGGACAAGGAGGAGCATAAAAGGTAGCAGGAACCTTTTCATCATAAACTTAATCAAAATATACGGCTTCAAGGGGATTTTTTAAGTATTTAAAGGCCATCTCAATTTGTGATTTTGTATTCCGAGCTATAGATAGAGGTGGCAGTTCGGTTTCTGCAAAGAACTTCACTTCACTTGTTTCGATCCCTGTAGCCGGCTGTCCGCCAATTATTTCACATTTGATAAAGATTTTGTAAACATGAAAAGCAGACGGAGGGTGTGGGTGGCACTTTTTATCGGTTACAGCTATTACTCTAATCGGTTTCACCGTAAATCCAGATTCCTCTTTTACTTCCTTAACAGCGACTTCACTTGGGGTATGTCCTATGTCAGCCCAGCCGCCAGGTAATGCCCATTTCCCATCGGTATTTTCACGGACCATAAGAATTTTATCATCTTTAAAGACAACAGCCCTAATATCAACCTTAGGAGTTGCATAACCTGTTTCACCTGCAAATAAATCTTTGATTACATGCTTGTCCATATCTGTGTAATGAACTAAAATATCAACGCTAATATTTCTTATTAATTCAAATCTCTCCAAGTCATAAACATCTTTTGAATATGTTAATCCCGCCTGCGCAATGGATTGAAGCTGTTTCGCCCAATCCAGCCATTTAGGTTCCAATATCAACACCACCAGTTTTTCTAAAAATATCTTCTATTAATATTTATATGAATTTATCAAAAATTTGCCACGACTATATTACTAATCATCTTATTTTAATGGTTAAAGTTACAAATGCATTACTTTTGACAATTGGATTCAATCTGAGTAAGGTTACCTAGTATAAATACAAACATTAATGGTAGCTGTATTTTTTACCACATTGTTCATGATAGGGTTAAAAACCATTACTATTAAAATAATTTTCTTAAGTGCTCATAGTAGAGTTGAACGAAACTATCATGTCATTACTAGGAGGAATTATTATGTCAAACTCTCAAACTTTAGATAAGCTCGAACAGCAAATGTTCTTAGATGTTATTCGGGAACGTCGATCCGTTCGTGCATACGATCCAACCGTGCAGATCTCACGTGAAGAAATGTCTGAAATACTGGAGCTGGCAACTTTGGCTCCTTCGTCTTCGAACCTGCAACCATGGCGTTTTCTAGTTATCGATAAACCAGAGTTGAAGACAAAGCTTTTGCCTATCGCGTTTAACCAACAACAAGTAGTCGAAGCTTCTGCTGTTATTGCGGTACTAGGTGATGTGGAAAGCTACAAGAAAGCCGAAAAAATTTATGGACAGGCTGTTGAAGCAGGTTTTATGCCGGCTGATACGGCTAAATCATTCATTGAACGAACAGTCAGCATGTACTCAAACTTGCCTCCTGAAGTGGCTCGCCAAATCGTATATACTGATGGAGGACTTGTCTCGATGCAACTCATGCTTGTCGCCCGATCCAAAGGATACGACACTGTACCTATGGGTGGGTACGATAAAGTGAAGTTCATTGAAGCGTTCGGAATTTCCGAGCAGTTTGTGCCGGTTATGCTCATTGCTATCGGAAAAGCAACGAAACCAGGACATCCTACTACGCGTCTCCCTATCGAGGATGTAACGTTCTTTAACGAAATGCCATCAGTTAAAGAATAATATAATACAAAGTTATTAAATGATAGAATAATATATCTATATTAAAAAGTCTGCTTTGTTGATGTTAAGGCTCTTTAAATCATTTTTACAAAGCCGACATTTTTGGGTTACTTTCATAAAGGCAATAGAAACAAGTTGACGGTTATCTGAATAGTATTGTAGAATAAGAATACAATTAAATAAGACCTCACTTTTTTGCAGTGAGGTAGAGGCGCGGTATTTAACAGTCTTTAGCGGAGTTTGAGAAGCAATGATGCTATGGAGAAGGAAATGTCGCCGAAGTGTGTAATATTCTCGGTATTACATGCTGGGTCTGTAGTTAAGAGCTGCAGGACTGTCTCAATAAACTCTCCGGTTTATTGGGTTGTGCTATCTCATGGGATAAAAGAGGGGACTTAAGGGCAACTATGGATAGTACGACCTGAGTTTATCTCAGGTCGTTTTTTGTTTTAGAATTTAAAAAACAGGGGGAGAGAACAGGATGAGAAACAAGGTAAAGGGACTTTTAGTTTTGTTGGTTTCTACTATTCTACTAGTAACAGGATGCGGGACAAGTAATGGTTCTGATTCTAAGGGATCAGAAGACAATACATTTAAGGTTGGGCTTGAAGCGGGTTATGCTCCTTTTAACTGGACCCAAAACGATGATTCCAACGGTGGTGTTAAAATCAATGGCTCTGCAGAATATGCAGGAGGATATGACGTAGAAATCGCCAAAAAAGTCGCTGAAGGTTTAGGAAAAGAATTAGTAATTGTTAAAACAGAGTGGGATGGCCTAGTACCAGCTTTAACTTCTGGTAAAATTGACGCCATTATCGCTGGTATGTCACCAACAGCAGAACGTAAAGAGACCATTGACTTCTCGGATAATTACTATACTTCAAATTTAGTAATGGTCGTGAAAAAAGGCAGCAAGTACGAAGGTGCAACTTCTATCCAAGATTTCAAGGGAGCAAAAGTTACAGCTCAATTAAATACATTCCACTATTCAGTGATTGATCAAATTAAAGGGGTAGACAAGAAAACGGCGATGGACAACTTCCCAGCAATGAGGGTAGCTCTTGAATCAGGGATGATTGATGGATATGTATCAGAGCGTCCAGAAGGAATTAGTGCATCCGCTGCAAATGAAAACTACGTAATGGTTGAATTTGAAGAAGGATTTAAAACTTCCCCAGATGATACGGCCATTGCTGTCGGTCTTGAAAAAGGCAGTGAATTAACAGATAAAATTAATGAAGTTTTAAAGGGTATTTCAGAAGAAGAACGTACAACTATTATGGATACAGCTATTAAGAATCAACCAGCTGCAGAATAGAAAATGTCAAAACCGGCTGTATTTAAGGATACAGTCGGTTTTATAAGGTAGAGGAGGATAAAAGATGAGTCTTGAGTGGGTCATAAAAATAATTGCAGAAAACTGGCCTATGTTCCTTCGTGGCGCTGGGTTAACACTATTGATTTCTCTAATTGGAACGATTATTGGAGCAGCAATTGGATTAGCAGCAGGGGTAATCCGCACCATCCCAATGCCTGAACGCGGTGCAAAAAAAGCCCTATTAAAAGTGATAAACGCAATTCTATCCATCTATATTGAATTCTTCCGTGGAACACCGATGATTGTACAAGCAATGGTAATTTATTATGGTTCTGCGCTAGCATTTGGTATCGATATGAATGTTTTTGCAGCAGCTATCATTGTTGTTTCGATTAATACAGGAGCCTATATGGCGGAAATTGTCCGTGGCGGGATTGTTTCAATTGATAAGGGGCAGTTCGAAGCAGCGCATGCAATTGGAATGAATCATCTGCAAACGATGTGGAATGTGGTATTGCCACAGGTGATTCGAAATATACTACCTGCAACAGGAAATCAATTTGTTATTAATATTAAAGATACATCCGTTCTGAATGTTATTTCCGTTACAGAACTATACTTCGTGACAAAATCAATTTCTGGTAATAACTTTAGATATTTTGAATCGTTTTTCGTAGCATGTATGATTTATTTTGTCATGACCTTTATTGTTACAAGAATATTGCTATACATTGAAAAGCGTTTAGATGGATCTGACAACTATACGATGATTGGAAACGAACCATTACAAAAATAAGGAGGGGAGAATATGGAAAAGATTATTGATATTCAGCACCTTAACAAATCCTTTGGAACACATGAAGTATTAAAAGACATTAATTTTTCGGTGAATAAAGGGGAAGTTGTCACCATCATCGGTTCTTCAGGATCTGGTAAGTCGACGCTACTTCGTTGTATTAATCTTTTAGAAAAACCAAGCGGCGGACAAATTATCTATCATGGTGAAAATATCTTGGATGACAACCATAATGCAACGGACTACCGGAAGCATTTGGGTATGGTGTTCCAGCAATTTAACTTATTTAACAATCACAATGTGCTAAACAACTGTGTTGTAGGGCAAGTGAAGGTATTAAAACGCTCTAAAGAAGAGGCCGAAAAAGTAGCGATGAAGTACTTGAAGGTGGTTGGGATGGACAAGTATATTAATGCGAAGCCAAAGCAGCTTTCCGGGGGTCAGAAACAGCGCGTGGCGATTGCCAGAGCACTTTCGATGGAACCAGATGTGATGTTATTCGATGAACCAACTTCAGCTCTTGATCCAGAAATGGTCGGAGAAGTTCTAAAAGTAATGAAGGAACTCGCAGGTTCTGGTCTTACGATGTTAATCGTGACCCACGAAATGGAATTTGCCAGAGAAGTTTCGGATCGTGTTGTATTTATGGATAAGGGAGTTATCGCAGAAGAGGGAAGCCCAGAACAAATTTTCAATAATCCAACACAAGAGCGTACGAGGGAATTCCTAAAACGGACGTTAAATTTATTACAGTGATTATAGACAAAAAAACCATAAAAAATGGAGCCAGTATTGAAACCTGGCTCCATTTTTATTAGAAATATGATTAAATAATCCGCGCGATTACCATACCAGAAATTTGTTTGATTTTTTCCTCTAAAGCCGGAATAACATCACCATTTACTTTATTATCAATGTCAATCATTGTATAAGCATATTCTCCTCGGCTTCTGTTAACCATATCCGCAATGTTTAAAGTGAAACTAGATACAGCAGATGTTATCTGTCCAACCATGTTCGGAACATTGTGGTGAAATGCAATGACTCGGCGCTTTCCTGTATAAGGAAGATAAGTATTTGGGAAATTCACTGAGTTTTTGATGTTTCCTGTTTCCAAAAATTCTTTGACCTGACGGGCAGCCATGATTGCACAATTTTCCTCTGATTCTTGTGTGGAAGCCCCTAGGTGTGGAATTGGAACTGTATTTTTCATTTTCAATATCGCTTCGTTCGGAAAATCAGTAATATATTTTCCAACTTTTCCGCCTTCAAGAGCAGCTGCCATATCATTTTCATTCACAAGCTCACCACGAGAGAAGTTTAAAATATGAACTCCCGGCTTCATCATGCTAAAGGTTGCTACATTAAACATACCTTTTGTGTCATCGGTTAATGGTACGTGCACCGTAATATAATCAGATTCAGAGAATAATTGTTCAATGGTCATTGCTCTCTGTACTTTGCGGGATAAATTCCAAGCAGTATCGACAGAGATAAACGGATCAAACCCGATTACATCCATATCTAAATCAAGTGCGTCATTCGCTACCAGCGCACCGATGGCTCCTAAACCAATGACTCCTAACGTTTTCCCTTTAATTTCTTTTCCAACAAACCTATAAAATGGATTACAGCAAGCTCATCAACGAGCATAAACAATCTGGTGCGGATGCAACGATTTCTGTTATCAATGTTCCTTGGAGTGAAGCAAGCCGTTTCGGTATCATAAATATGGAGCCAGAATCAAAAAGAATCATCGATTTTGAGGAAAAACCAGAAAAACCAAAATCTAATCTTGTCTCTATGGGAATCTATTTGTTTAATTGGGCTATATTAAAAAAATACCTTGAAAAAGAAGAAAAGAATCCCTTTTCTTCAAAAGACTTTGGTAAGGATATCATCCCAGCTATGTTACGAGATAGCTGCCATATCCATGCGTATTGTTTCAGTGGGTATTGGAAAGATGTTGGGACAGTCGAGAGCTTTTGGGAAGCGAATATGGATCTATTGTCGGCACGGACAAATCCGATACTAGTAAATGAGGAATGGAAAATTTATACCTCTGGACTGCCTCAGCCGCCTATGTATCTTGATGAAGAAGGGTCCATGCATAAATCAATCATTAGTGAGGGCTGTGTTGTGTTTGGAAGAGTTGACAATTCTGTTCTCTTTAATGGTGTCCGAATTGCAAAAGGGGCTAAAATCAAAGATTCTGTTATACTGCCAAATACCATCATAGGTGAAAATGCAGTTATCAATCGTGCCGTGATCGGTAGAGGTTGTGTAATAGAGGCAAATGCTAAAATAGGGGACTCTGCCCCGTTCAGTGATATTACCTTAATTGGAGATCATCAAACCATTCAAAAAAATCATCCTATAGAAAAAATGTTTAAATAATTCTAATAAGAAGCAAAAAAGCTAATCTTGTCTGATTAGCTTTTTTGAAGGATCTTTTCTAAAACTACTGGAGGTTATTATATTCTTCCTTAATCTTTTCTCCTGTATGGTCAAACTGTTCTCCCCAATGGTCATTTTTAGTTGTAAAAATGACTTCGCCATCTTTATCAATCATCCCATATCCTCTATAGGCTACATCACCATTTTTCATGCCCATGAAATCAATTAATTCGAGTTCTGGATCAGAAACGAATGGGAGGCTTTGACCAAAAGCTTCTGTTAACTGATTATATAATTCAAGCTGTTCATCGGGAGAATCATTGCTAACAATATACATATCTGCATCTAGGTCTTTTAATTCATCCAAATTTTCATGCAACTGAACCAGTTGCTGCTGGCAAAGTCCTCAGGTATAGGTGGTAATAAAAAAGAAGACTGTTGGTTTTTCTGAAGGAAACGTTACTTCCTTTTGATCCTGGTTTAGTAATGTCAATGGTTCGTTAAGTGTCTTTTGTCCACAAGCAGATAATACAAGAACCGCTAGAAGGAATAAGACAAGAATTCTTGGTTTCATCTTGAACTCCTTTTATTTTTTGAATATGAATAAAAATCAATAAGTTTATTGTAGTGTAAACAGTACTATCTAGCAAATAATTCAGCTTATTCTTGTCAAAAAATAAAACCAGATTGGAATGTCCATTCTGGTTTTTACTCACTTATTTTTTCTCAGCAAGCCAAGATGCAACTGCATCAGCATCTTCACCTTTAAGAAGTCCCCCAGGCATACCGCCTTGTCCCTTTAAAATAATTTGTTCGATTTCATCTTTAGAGTACTTTGAGCCAATCTTATCAAGATCCGGTGCTCCGCCGCTGACTAAGTCACCACCATGACATGAAGAACAGCTTTGTTGAAATAAAGCATCTCCATCACCTGCGTCAGCTGTTTGTTCTTGTTCATCTGTAGTTTGTTCCTGAGTATTATTTGTGTCTTCTTTTGTTTCATCATTCCCACCGCCACAAGCAGTAATAAGGCCAAGAAATGCAACACATATGATTCCATAAAGCCATTTTTTCATCATATTCACCTCCAACTACCAACTACTAGTAGGCTTTCAAATATCGCTTCTAAATATTCGAATGAATACCTATAAAATCGCTATAAAAACAAAATAGCTGTCGAAATGCTTTCGACAGCTTTTACCGTTTGATTTTTTTACTTTCATCCCAATACCTGACACTTTCCGTCTTGCCAGTTGGTTCTTTTTGGCCACATTACCTTCTCCATCGTAAAATACTTCGTATTCCTGATAAATTTCAACGTAATATCCGTCCATTTTTTCAACACTGTCCAGCCTATTTTCCAAAACCGGTATTTCGGTTGAAGGCTTTATTTCTACCGGCTGTGCCACTGCTGGTTCACTGGTTGAATAGGAATAGCCACTATGAATAAAGGAATAGGGTGAATCAAGATAGGCTACCAAAGCAACAAGTATACACAGGATTATAAACGTTGTGAAATGAGAGAGCAGTTTCATTTATCTCGACTCCTTTAACAATACATCCTCGTAACCTATCTTATGCATGTCCTTTTAACATATGCTAGTTTGTTTTTAAAATTAAAGCCTTTGAACGATAAAATTGATAAAGAACTAAAGCCAGAATCGAAATGATTGCACCTGATATATAGGGTAATCCAATCGATAGCGAGAATAACCAGCCTCCTAATGGAGGACCAATAATTCTTCCTAATGAATCAAAGGAAGAAAGCAGACCTGTGGCACTTCCATGTCCAGCATCTGTTGTTTTCGTAAGCAGGGAAGAGACACTTGGACGAATGACGCCGTTACCGATACCAAAAATAGATAAAAATATTGCTGCCGTTGCAAAACTGTCTACAAGCAGGATTAAACCGAAACCTATCGCGGATACAATGATTCCGCCTTGTATAACTTTCCCTTCACCATATTTCTTTGTTAACTTTCCAACCAAACCGCCTTGTACTAACGCACCTGCAAAGCCCATGATCATAAAAATATACCCTAGCTGAGTGGCTCCTAAGCCAGCTTTTTTGGCAGCAAAATAAGCAAATGTTGCTTCAAGACCAGACAGTGATAAAGAAATCAATAGCTGTAATAAGAACAATACGGCCGCAGGTCCTGAAAATGCTTTCCATCTCGATGAAATTTTACTTTGCTGAATCTCTTGATTATTTGTTTGTAAAGATTCTTTTAATAGAAAGAAAATGATCACTAATGTGATTAACGAAGAAGCTCCAGCTAAATAGAAAGGCATGCTCATGCTTGCTTTTGAAAATATACCGCCAATCGCTGGTCCAAATACAAATCCTAAACCAACTGCCGCTCCAATAATTCCCATACCTTTTCCACGATTTTCTGGGGTTGTTATATCTGCGACATAAGCCATTGCGGTTGGCATATTAGCAGAAGAAAGAATTCCACCGATAATTCGGGCCGCAAACAACATCCAAAGTTCAGTAGACATTGCTTGAATAAAAAATGATAAGGATAATCCGGCAATACCAATCATCATGATTGGTTTACGTCCAATCCGATCAGACAATTTACCCCAAAATGGCGCAAAGATCAGTTGCATTAATGAATAAACGGCCATTAGTAATCCTAGCTGTGTAGGGGAGGCACCCATTTCTTCAGCATAAAAAGGAAGAACGGGAATGATAATCCCAAAACCTATCATGACTAAAAACATCACTAAAAATAAAATAGGTAAAGCTCTCTTTGTTTCCAATAACTCCAACTCCTAAATAATTTAAACAGATCAAATCTCTATGTCTCGGTTGATACAAATTTTGACCGCTATGCTTAGGATAATAGAAAACATGAAATGAATACAAGTATTTCAAGTTTTATTTATATATTATTTTACAAACCTCAAAGATTTTTTAAAATAGCGGGTCCATCACTCAGATAGCAATCATATATCAGTTGCTAGCAAATGTGTAGCAGGGAGGGTGACAGATAAAAAAAGAGCACACACCCTTTGAATGGATATGTACTCTCTATTTAACTGCCTTTCGAGTTGTTTCAGACGCAAGGTCTGCAAGGATAACGAGGATCATATAACAAAGTAACAGTAACGTGATTTGAGTATAATCAAAATAGCTCATTGCGAGTTTAAAATCCATCCCCAGCCCGCCTGCACCAACAAACCCAACAACGATTGTAGTTCTCATAATCACTTCCCAGCGATATAAAATATATGTGAGAAATCTTGGGAGAACAATCGGCAGTATTCCATAAAACATAATTTCGATTTTTGAAGCACCAGATGTGGATAAATTTCGGATTGGCCTAGGGTCCATATCCTCAATTACTTCTGCCCAAAGCTTTCCTAAAATACCAAAGTTATGAAGAGCAAGAGCTAAAGCACCAGGCAAAATGCCAGGTTTAAAAATAAAAATGATCATCATCGCCCAAACGAGTTCTGGAACCGCTCTAGAAAAGATATATGTCAGTCGAATAAAGCCGAAAAGAATCCAATTCAACCAACTTTTTTTCAAAGTAAGACTGCCATTCGCGATGTTTCTTGCTGCAGGAATAACGGTAATAAAGGCAACAACAGTTGCAAATCCTATTGCCATAATACTCATTTCAAGCGTTTCTAACGTTAACTTTAAGGCCGCAGTCCAACTCTCACCATTAAGAAAAGCTGGATTTTCTTGATCGACACCAAAGAGTCCGCCGAAAAACTTTTTTGCATACTCCAAATTTCTTTCAGATAATAGCTCAAATAAATTAGCCTTTTCCGCCAAAGTAATATACACCCACGAACTAACGATTAAAACTAAGGAAAACAGAACGGAAAACCAGCCATTTCCAAAACCTTTTCGCCTTTTATGATCGGTTAATCCTCCACGAACAAAGTTGCTCCAGCTATCTACAAAAATAACGAGGGCAATGAGAAAAAAAACATATGTCCATACGGAATTATATTTCAAGTCCGCAAGAGCTAATTGGATTTGGAAACCTAATCCCCCAAGACCAACAAAGCTCATAATCGCTGAAGATCGAATCGCACATTCAAACCTGTACATCGTGTAACTAATGAAATCAGCCCAGACCAATGGCAGGTAACCATAAATCAATGTCTGGAGGCGAGAGGACCCTGCAGATTTAAGTGCCATAATGGGTTGTTCTGGGACATCTGTTAACATATCTGCAAATATCCGTCCGAGAATCCCGCCATAAGGGATTGCAAGAGCAAAGATTGCAGCAAAAGGGGAAAGACCCACCGCAGCAACAAAAAGCCATGCCCAGATTAATTCATGAATCGAGCGAGTAAAACCTAGAATTCCTCTAAATACCACTTTCGAGAATATTCTAGAAAACTTACTGGAGGTTAATGTCCCTGATGCAAGGACACCAGCAATAAATGCATAGATAATGGCTAACGACATCCCTGCAACTGCATATGCGAGAGTTATCCATGCAGATTCCAAACCAACCAATAAGATGCCAGGATCTAAATTTGGCTGGATCAATCCTTCCACTATTTGCAGCATGGTTGGAATCCCGCCGGCATGATATAGCTCAGCGTTCCAACGAACCGAGGAAAGACTCCAAATAAAAACGAAAAGGAACAGTAATGTAAGGATGAATCTTTTATGAAGCCGAAGAGAGGGGATAAGTTTCATCATCTTAAACCTGCTCCTTCAATCGGTATAATTCATTTAAAAGTTCATCGGTTACTTTTTCCGTTGGCAAATCAAAAAATATCTCCCCATTTTTGAGTGAGATGATTCTAGTAAAGTATTTACGGGCGTATTCTACAGAATGCAAGCTTGCCAATAATGTTTGTTTTTCCTCTGTAACGATGTTGGTCAACATCGCCAGCACATCATCTGCCCGAGCGGGATCAAGAGAAGCGACTGGTTCATCTGCTAGAATAATCTCCGGTTTTTGCACCAATAATCTAGCCATTGCAACACGCTGTTGTTCTCCACCTGAAAGTGTCGCTGTAATTTCATATGCTTTATCTTTCAGTCCAACTCGTTCTAGTGCTCTAATCGCCACTTCTTTTTCTTGTGGAATGAGCAGAGAAAAGATTGATTTGATAAATCCCCACTCAGATAATTTACCTGCCAGAACATTATGAATCACGGCCAGAGGACCAATTAAATCGAATTGCTGGCGAATGACGCCTATCTTTTTAGCAAATCGTCTGCCGCGTTTATAGGTGCCCAGAGGCTGACTATCAATCATGAGCTCTCCGCTGTGCAGCGGAACAAGGCCGGCAATTGAGTTTAAAAGGGTTGTTTTTCCAGCACCACTAGGACCAATTAAGGCAACCAATTCACCTTTTTTAATAGAAAAAGAAAGGGAAGATAGGGCTATCTTCCGCTCAAACTGTTTTGTGATATTTTTCGCTTCAATTATAGTTTTTGAAGACATGTAACAACACCTACTACTTAATTATCTCTAATTCTTTTGCTACTGTTTCAATTTTTTCATAGTTATCATTCTTTGTTTCGATAAACTTGTCTGTTTGGAATAAATCAGCAATTTCTTTTGAATCGCCGGGCATTGAAAGAAGCGAGTCTTTTATTTTTTGCTTAGATCCTTTTCCGAACACTTCTTCAACATTACTATTGATTGTCCAGTTATAGTCGTAATAATCTGGAGTAGTGTAGAAAACCTTTACTTTGCTAGAGTCTACTTTGCCTTCTTTTACTGCAGCTTCCCAAACGGATATATTTAACGCACCTGCTTGGAAAGAACCAGATTCAACTAACTTATACGTTGTATCATGGGAGCCTGAGAAATTTGGCTTTCCATTAAAGTCTGTATTCGGATCAATGCCTTCTTCAGATAAGAAATAACGCGGCATTAAATGTCCTGATGTCGAGCTTTCACTGCCAAAAGTAAAAGATTTTCCTTTTAAATCAGCTAGTGTGTTAATTCCTGAGCCTTCTTGGGTAATAAATACAGATTTGAATTCTGCGTCACGTGGACGTTGAACAATCGACTCAGCATCTGGCACAAGGTTCCTAGCTTGAACACTTGTTAAGCCGCCAAACCATGCTAAATGGATTTCTCCGCGCTGAAAACCTGTAACTAATGCTGCATAATCAACGGAAGGGACAAATTCAACCTTCATTCCTGTTTCTTCACTTAATTGCTTAGCGACCGCATCCATTCCTGTTTGAAGGAATGCTGCATTTTGATCGGGAATCGCACCGATTTTAAATACTTCTTCTGTTTTTGTTTCTTTACTTTCTTTCTTTCCTACTGTTGCTTTATCATCATTTTGCCCACAAGCTGCTAATGTAAGTACGAGCATAAACAAAATAATTCCTGATACCCATTTTTTCATAAAACGATCCACCTCATAATGTTTGTTGTTTAACACAGTAGTTTTGTCCTTGCCATTATGATTATAATGAATTGATTATCTCTATTAAATTCATTTTATCTATATAACGTATTGATACTTATCGGAATTACCGATAAGAAAATATGGATCAGATAGTAATCCTTAAGAATAAACACTAAACTCCTGCCTTTTACGCAGGAATTTAGTGTTTTTTTATGCGATGACCGTTTGTGATCATTCTCCGACATTCCAAACTTTTTGTTAATCAATCTTAAATCACCATATAATACGTACTTAAATACATCTCTTGAAATCGGTATACTAATAGAGAGGTCAAGAAATTAAAAGGATAGAAGGGATTTAAAATGAAAACCGACGTTTATTGGACAAAATTGGATTATGGAAATTGGGAACTATATATGGCAGCAACTTCTAAGGGACTTTGTTATGTAGGTTCACAAGGTAAAGCTTTTGAGGAATTGGAAGAATGGGTTCAAAAGCGATATCCCGGAAGGAAACTGATCAAAAATGACGAGGCCATGCAGCCTTATGTGGTGGAGTTTATTGAATTTTTTCAAGGAAAACGAGATTCTTTTTCAATACCTCAGGATTTAAAAGGAACACCGTTTCAAACTGAGGTATGGAATGCATTGTGTTCCATTCCATATGGAGAAACGTGGACCTATTCGGATATAGCAAACGCTATACAAAGACCTGCTGCGGTTCGTGCAGTAGGTACAGCTATCGGGGCAAATCCAAATCTATTAATTGTACCTTGTCATCGAGTGATCGGAAAGAATGGAAAACTAACCGGGTTTCGCGGTGGATTGGATATGAAGTCAGCGCTTTTGCAGCTGGAGCAGGGAAACATTGGAAATAAAAAATAATAAGAGAAAACAAAAACGGTTTAGAAGCTCTAGAAAAAGGAATGATATTCTTAGGATACTTTTTATTAAGAAGAAGAGGTGAGCTTTATGGAAGAAATCCAGGAAGTTAGATTTTGTGAAAATTGCAGTAGAGAAACTGTCCATATGGTAAGAGAAGATCCACTGGAAATAGAGTATATCTGTAAGGAATGTAATGACCACCAAGAAATGTTTAAATCATTTTTCTAAATTGAAGAGTTTCGGTTGACCATTAACCAGATCTTGTACAAAATTTGGACGACTATTGTATGAACCCTAACCACATCCTTACATATCATAGCAGTAACATAAAGGAGGGGGTACATTGGTGACGAACCCTAATAATGTTTCGATCGGGACAATTTCTGGCGGTATTGTTAACTTTGGCGGTGCGGTTTACATTTCACCCATCTCCATCACCAAAACAAACTCTAGCTCTGGTGAGGATAATACAAGTCCGACTCCTGAAAATGAGTTAATGGTGAATTTCCAAAAGCGCTGCTAAGTGAGCACCGCTTTATTTTTTGTGGAAGAGCACGAGGTTTTTTAGCGAGTTTAATCAAAAAATTACCCCGTAAATGCTAGATTGGTGTCTAACCTATACGGGGCATTTTATCGGTTTGGGGATTACCTGATTTTTATTGGATCATTTTTAATCAGCACTTTGACTAATTGTTTTTTGAGCTTTTACAGGTCTCGCTACATTAAACACAATATTTAAGAAGATAGCCGTTAAGCTTCCAGCAACAATCCCGTTATTGGTTAGGATTTTAACGCTTTCTGGCAATTGTGCAAATAAATCTGGGACAGCTGTCACTCCAAGACCCATTCCAACTGAACAAGCTATAATTAAAAGATTTTCCTGAGAAGCAAATTCTACTTTACTTAACATTTTGATACCGTACGCGATTACCATTCCAAACATTGCCACCATCGCCCCGCCTAATACAGGAGTTGGAATAACAGTTGTTAAGGCACCTATTTTAGGTACAAATCCTAAAATGACTAACATCGCACCCATAGTATAGATAACATTTTTCGTTTTTACACCTGAAAGCTGTACTAGACCGACATTTTGAGAATAGGTGGTATAAGGGAAAGCATTAAAGACTGCACCCAACATAATTGCTAGACCTTCTGCACGATAACCTTTCGCTAGATCATTTTCCTTAAGTTTTCTGCCAGTGATATCACTGAGGGCAAAATACACACCTGTGGATTCTACTAAACTTACAATTGCAACTAAAGTCATAGTAATAACAGGTGTCCATTCAAAGGTTGGAGTACCGAAATAAAAAGGCTTAACCATATGGAACCATGAAGCCTCCCCAACGGCTGCAAAGTTTACCTTGCCCATCAATGCAGCTACAATTGTCCCACCAGCAAGACCTAATAGAATCGCAACGGAACGAATAAATCCTTTTGCAAAACGATAGAGAAGAATAATGAAAAATAAAGTTCCAAATGCTAGACTGATATTTGATAAGGAGCCAAAATCAGGGCTTCCTTGACCGCCGGCAATGTTGTTCATAGCCACAGGAATTAGCGTAATACCAATAATTGTAACGACAGATCCTGTAACGACAGGAGGGAAGAACTTTATTAATTTACTAAAGAATTGTGCAATGACAATGACGATTAATCCAGATACAAGAATCGAACCGTAAATGGCTGAAATACCATATTCACCGCCAATGGCGATCATCGGACCAACCGCAGTAAACGTACAACCTAAGACGATTGGTAAACCGATTCCGAAAAAGCGATTTTGCCAAACTTGTAGAATTGTCGCAATTCCACACATTAAAATATCTATGGAAACCAAATAGGTCAATTGCTCACCTGTCAGATTTAATGCACCGCCTACGATAAGCGGTACGATTACAGCTCCTGCATACATTGCTAACACATGTTGAATACCCAGTGAGGCAATTTTAAAAGGATGTTGTTTCATTGGATGACTTCCTCCATTTTATCAGTAATAAATGTTACTTCTCCATTAGAAAGAGAAGCGATTCTTGCTAATGACTCAACTCTTAAACCTTGCTCTTTTAATATTTGAGCACCAGGCTGAAAGGATTTTTCAATAACAATTCCAATGCCGGCAACAGACGCGCCAGCATTGTGGACCATCTCAACTAAGGCAAGAGCAGCCTGACCATTTGCAAGGAAATCATCAATTATAAGAACTTTATCATTTTTCTTTACATATTTTCTTGCGATTGCAAGTTCATTTGTTTCATTTTTTGTAAATGAATGGACTCTTGCGGTCAGCAAATCATCTGTCAACGTAAGAGATTTTCTTTTTCTCGCAAAAATCACCGGGACATTCATATATAAACCAGCCATAACAGCAGGGGCAATACCTGAAGACTCGATGGTAACGATTTTCGTAATTCCTTCACCAGCAAAACGCTGAGCAAATTCTTTGCCAACTTCATTCATTAAATTGGCATCTATTTGGTGATTTAAGAATGAATCCACCTTTAATACATTTTCATTTAGGACTTTGCCGTCCTTTCTAATCTTCTCTTCTAATAATCTCATTGTTTGACCCCCTCGGAAAAATAAAAAACCCAAATGCTATTGCTCACATCAGTTTTCGAGTGAGGCAATGCATTTGGGCTTATAGACCAATAATGGAACGCTTAAAAAAGCTCCATTTACATTACCCACTCATAGTCAGATTGTTAACGGCAATCTGGTAGAAACTTGCAGGCCATATTCCTGCGATTATATGAGTGAAGCCTTATTGAATTCATTCACATTATAAACATGATGGAAACGGAAATCAATACGTTTTTTCTCAAAAGACGAACAATATGATATTTTTAAAAACCTTCGTTCGTATTAGAAAAACGCTTTCTTAATAATGATAATTGGCCTCACTCCATGATTGAATAACCATTCATTATCAGTTACTATATAAATAGAAGTTTAATTCAGAAAATTCTAAACCAAGGAGTGTAAATGTATATGAAAAAAACAATCCCTGAAAATTGGTGGAACCAGCTACAACTGCCAGTTATCGCAGCACCAATGTTTTTAGTGTCCGGTCCAGAACTTGTAAAAAATTGCTGCTTGAATGGTGTAATTGGATCTTTCCCAGCCCCAAATGCAAGACCGATTGAGGTCCTTGATCAATGGATGGGTCACTTAAATGAGGAATTAGCAGAAGCTAAGGCAGCAGAGCCTGACCGTAAAATCGCACCATGGGCCATGAATATAGTTGTACATAGTACCTATAGCCGTCTTAAGGACGAGCTTGAGTTACTAAAAAAACACAAGCCGCAATTGGTGATTACTTCATTAGGTAGTCCAAAACAAGTAGTGGAGATTGTACATGAGTATGGGGGCTTGGTTTTCTCCGACGTAAGCAATTTAAAATTTGCTCAGAAAGCTGCAGAAGCAGGGGTTGACGGGTTAATTTTAGTAGCAAGTGGTGCAGGTGGACACTCAGGTCAGATTAATAGCTTTGCATTCGTGGATATGGTTCGATCTTTCTGGGATGGGATTATTGTGCTTGCAGGATCTATTTCTACTGGTAAAGGGATATTAGCCGCACAAGCAGCAGGTGCTGACCTTGCCTATATGGGAACAAGATTTATCGTTGCAACGGAAAGTATGGCACAAGATGATTATCGTGAAATGCTCGTCACTTCTACTCAAGAAGATATACTTTTAACGGATGCTTTTTCCGGAGTACGAGCAAACATGCTCATTCCTAGTATTGTAAAAGCTGGTCTTGATCCAGAAAAGTTGGTTAAAAAAGAAAAAGTTGACTTTAATGACATGGCGGGTAAATCCGATGTGAAAGCCTGGCGCGATATTTGGTCCGCTGGGCACGGTGTAGGTGCTATAGATAAAATCGAGTCTGCCGCTGATATCATAAACCGATTAGAGAGCGAATACTTAGAGGCACTGGAAAATGTGAACAAATCCTCTGCAAAATTAAGTGGAATAAAAGTGAAGTAACCATGTATACAATCGTTAAAAAGAACCTGTCCCAATTTGGGCAGGTTCTTTCTTTGTAATCCATAATACCTTTTCAGCTCCCTTTGCAATATATCCAATTGTACAACCTATAAATACAAAAAAATTTTTATCAAAAATGTCCATTTGGAACGAACATTCTTAAATGAAATATGATAAAGTATAGTAAAGAAACACTTTCATACCAAGGTTAAATGGTTTTTTAATTGTCCACCTGGAGCGGACAATTGTTTTTCCGAAACCGACAATAAGGGGGAATAAATATGTCCAGTAAAATGTTGGAGCAATTTTTAAACGAGAATTTAGAAGATTTAAAAAGTAAAGGTCTCTATAATGTCATCGATCCATTAGAAAGCCCTAACGGCCCAATTATTACAATAAATGGTCAACAACTCGTAAATCTTTCATCCAATAATTATTTAGGATTAGCGACCGATGAACGATTAAAGAAAGCAGCAGCGGAGGCACTTGAAACATATGGAGTAGGTGCAGGGGCAGTAAGAACGATTAACGGAACACTTAAACTCCACGTAGAATTAGAAGAGAAATTAGCTGAGTTTAAACATACGGAAGCAGCAATCGCTTATCAATCTGGGTTTAATTGTAATATGGCTGCCATTTCGGCTGTAATGGATAAAAACGACGCAATTTTATCCGATGAATTAAACCATGCTTCCATTATTGATGGCTGCCGCCTGTCTAAAGCAAAAATAATTCGAGTCAATCATTCAGATATGGAGGACTTACGTAACAAAGCGAGAGAAGCAAAGGCATCGGGTCAATACAATAAAATTATGGTCATTACTGATGGTGTCTTCTCCATGGATGGAGATATCGCGCTACTTCCAGAAATCGTAAAAATTGCCGAAGAATTTGATCTCATTACATATGTAGACGATGCACATGGCTCTGGGGTTCTTGGTGACGGTGCTGGTACGGTTAAACATTTCGGCCTTTCTGACAAAATTGACTTTCAAATTGGAACTCTTTCAAAAGCGATTGGTGTCGTAGGTGGATATGTTGCAGGGAGAAAGAATTTAATTGATTGGTTAAAAGTACGCAGTCGTCCGTTCCTTTTTTCTACTTCCTTAACACCAGCCGATGTAGCGGCAAGTAAAAGATCAATTGAAATCTTAATGGAAAGCACCGAACTAAATCAAAAGCTTTGGGAAAATGGGGATTACTTAAAAAAGGGCTTGAAGGATTTAGGTTTTAATATAGGAAACAGTGAGACACCGATCACACCATGTATTATTGGAGACGAAGCATTAGCACAGCAATTTAGCAAACGGTTGAATGAGGAGGGCGTCTATGCAAAGGCAATTGTTTTCCCAACTGTTCCGAAGGGAACTGGACGTGTCCGCAACATGCCAACTGCAGCACACACAAAAGAAATGCTTGACCAGGCAATTGCTGTTTACGAGAAAGTCGGCAGGGAAATGAGCATTATTTAATTATAGAAACCCTTCGATGGGCGGGGGTTTACATGACATATGTTAAGGGGACGGAGAAGAATGAAACGAATTTTAATTACAGGTGCATTAGGACAAATCGGTTCTGAGCTTACGATGAAGTTGCGGGAAACGTATGGTACAGACAATGTAATCGCTACTGATATTAAGAAGAACGAAAGTGAAGCGGCACAAAGCGGGCCATTTGAAATCGTGGATGTTACCGACCTCAACAAGATGGGGGAAGTAGCAAAAAAATATAAAGTAGATACTGTGATGCATTTGGCGGCACTTCTGTCTGCTACTGCCGAGGCAAGACCTGTTCTAGCTTGGAATTTAAATATGGGTGGATTAATGAATGCATTAGAAACAGCTAGAGAGCTGAAAGCACAATTTTTCACGCCTAGTTCAATCGGAGCATTTGGACCGTCTACACCAAAAAATAGTACACCCCAAGATACCATTATGCGGCCCACGACCATGTATGGTGTAAATAAAGTAGCCGGGGAGCTATTAAGCGATTACTATTATCATAAATTTGGAGTCGATACACGGGGATTACGTTTTCCAGGGTTGATTTCATATGTCGCCTTGCCTGGCGGGGGTACCACAGACTATGCTGTAGAGATTTTCTACGGAGCTATCACAAATGGTCTGTATACTTCCTATATCGATAAGGGGACGTACATGGACATGATGTATATGCCAGATGCCCTTAATTCGATTATCGATTTGATGGAGGCAGACCCATGCAGGCTGATCCACCGGAATTCGTTCAATGTTACCGCAATGAGTTTTGACCCAGAAGAACTTGCAAATGAAATTAGAAAACATATACCGCACTTTCTACTAAGATATAATGTCGACCCGGTCCGCCAAAAAATAGCCGACAGCTGGCCTAATTCTATCGATGCCATCACTGCAGAAGAAGAGTGGGGCTTTACATTTAAATATGACTTAGCAAAAATGACAGAAGATATGATTTATAGACTTACACATAAATTAACTGCAAACAAAACTAAAGCCAATTAGTTGCGTTTGTAAAAAAGATGACCTAAATAGATTTTGGGTCATCTTTTTATTTGTGATTTTAGGTAATAAAATATATGTTTTTTTGTAGAAGCTGTTCGGTTTTTTGTAAAAACTGTACACTTTTAAGGTAGAAACTGTGCCCATCGGAAGCAAAAAATTTGTTCTGATTCCCGAAAAAGTACAAATAAAAACAGCGAGGCACATACCACGCTGTTATCTTTTTGCATAGATCAATTTGTCTTTCTTCTCAGTAACCCTGCCAACGACAGCAGCATGGTGTTTCCCAGCTGCACGGAGGTTGTCCACATATTGAACAGCTTCTTCTTCACTAATGGAAATCAGAAGTCCTCCTGAAGTAATCGCATCACATAACACTAGCTGCTCCTCGTTGGAAAGATCTTCATACGCGACATCATCTAGTAACCATTTGTGATTTGATTTGGATCCTCCTGGAACCACTCCGTCCCTGGCTAACTCTAATGCCCCCTCGAGGATCGGAACCTTAGAGTAGCAGATTTCAAAGCTGACATTACTTCCGCGTGCCATTTCACTGCTATGTCCCAACAATCCAAATCCAGTTACATCGGTTACTGCGTGTGGTTGATAGTTTGTCAACAATTCAGCTGCTGTTTTATTTAATTCAGCCATTGTATCCGTGACTGTTTGTTCTTGATGTGGTGTAACGACACTTCGTTTAATCCCTGTCGTGATAATCCCTACTCCAATTGGCTTTGTTAACACCAAAACATCTCCCGGTTTTGCTCCAACATTCTTCCAAACCTTCTCTGGATGAACAATTCCCGTAACGGATAGACCAAATTTAGGTTCTTGGTCATCGATAGAATGACCCCCAACCGTTAATGCTCCGGCTTCCTTAACTTTATCTGCAGCGCCACGAAGAATATCTGAAAGTATCTCTGCACCGAGCTTCTTGATTGGATAAGCGACAATATTTAAAACCGTTTTCGGTTCTCCACCCATTGCATAAACATCGCTTAAAGCATTTGCTGCTGTTATTTGTCCAAACATATATGGGTCGTCTACGATTGGCGTAAAGAAATCGACCGTTTGAATAAGGGCAATTGAGTCAGTTAACTGATAAACACCCGCATCATCTGATGTTTCATGTCCCACTAATAGTTCTGGAACTTGTTCTTGTTTTGGTAAATGACGCAACACTTGCGCCAGGTCCTCAGGACCAATTTTGCAGCCTCAACCAGCTTTCGTTGATAAAGAAGTTAGGCGTATTTTCTCTTGCTCGCTCAATAGATCCACCTCCATTAATTAGTATAACTTATAATTTATGAAACCGCACATACTAGGGAAGCAAAAGATTTGCTTGAACAATTGCAGTAAGTTAAAATGTTTTTACTATACCGATGTAGGTAATTAGATTTAGGGGAATAATGGAGGATCAAAAATGAACGTTTATCAAATAACCGTTGAATTTTGCATGCAATGAAACTACGCACCAAAGGCCGCGAGTTTCGCGGAAGAGCTATTTACACACTTTAACCGCAAGATAGGAAAAATGGAATTGATCCCAGTTTCTGGTGGAGCATTTGAAGTAACACTCAATGGAGAGAAGATCTATTCCAAGCTTGATACTGGAGTATTTCCAGACACAGAGGATATCATTAATATCATTTCACAAAAATAAAAACACCCTCATATCAGAGATTGGTATGAGGGTGTTTCGTTCCAATAATTGTATTATGTTAATTTGATGATAAAAAAATAATGCCGTAAGTTTTACTTAGGGCAATGTTATATAGCAACTTTTTCCTAATCCTTTTTCAGTTTTTGATATCAAAACCTCTAATATTCCATTTATATAGTTTGCCGTTACTTTCTGATTGATCACTTCAAAGGGGAATTGAACCGTGCGAACTCTTTTTTGTACATTAGAGGGTGGGGAAGACTTTGCAGCTGTAATAACAAGATTTTTATCTTCTATAAACACCTTAATTTCCGAACTTGTATACTCGTTAAGTAATGCCTCTACAATCCACTCTTGATCCGTTTCGTAGAGATCAATTCGAAATTGTATCAAGTCATCTTGTGTAGTTAAAGGATCAAGGCAATAGTTTTCCAACCACTTTTCCACAAGTTCAAAATCAATAGGCTGATCATTTTTTTTGGATTTCATAACTATCCCCCTTGCTCGATGTATTTTATTCATTCAGATTAAAAAGGTGTAATGTTATAATAGGAATAAATTGGAACCGTAAAGGAGTTTTTTTGGTGAAAGAATGGCTACGCTCAATTCCGGCAGTTCATGAACTTCAAAATCATGAACAGTTTGAAGTTCTTCTTAGGAACAATCAACTAGATGTTTCACAGTTAACCAAACAGGTAAAAGAAGCAATTGACCAAATACGGTCATCAATTGTAAAGGATAACTGGAATGGATCCATTCCAGGGACAAATCAGTTTATAGATGAAATCTTTCAGCTAGTAGGTGAAAACGTAAAGAATCAATTTTCTTTTACGATTGAAAGAGTGATTAATGCAACAGGAACCATCCTTCATACAAATCTAGGTAGAGCAAGACTCAGCGACAATGCGATCCAACATGTCGTGGAAACTGCGCAAAATTACTCAAACCTTGAATATAGGCTGCAAGAAGGAGAGCGAGGGTCAAGACATAGTCATGTAGAAAACCTTATTAAAGAAATTACTGGTGCAGAAGCTGCCATGGTTGTGAATAATAATGCAGCAGCCGTCTATCTTGTATTAAGAGCGCTTGCAGAAAATAAAGAAGTTATTGTTTCACGTGGTCAGCTGGTAGAAATCGGCGGCTCTTTCCGTATTTCTTCTATTATGGAAGAAAGCGGAGCAAAATTAGTCGAAGTTGGAACTACAAATAAAACTCATTTATATGATTATGAAAAAGCTCTTAATCCTGAAACGGCTATTGTCATGAAAGTACATACAAGTAATTTTAAAGTAATAGGTTTTACGAAATCTGTGGAAACGGAAGAGCTTATTGGGTTGACACAACAAACTGAAAACGTTATTTTTTACGAAGACCTTGGAAGTGGTGCACTTTTTGATTTTAGAAAACACGGAATCGGAGATGAACCGGTTGTAAGAGAGGTCATTGAAATGGGTGCGGATATTATAACCTTTAGTGGCGACAAACTGTTAGGAGGACCTCAAGCAGGAATTATTGCTGGGAAAAAGAAGATTATTGACGTTCTAAAAAAACATCAATTAGCACGTGTGGTCAGGGTAGATAAAATGACATTAGCAGCACTAGAAGGCACGCTAATTGATTATGCACGAGGGGAAATGGGAGTTAAAAACATACCCACAATTCGTGACTTATTAATTTCTACTGTTGAATTAGACGAAAGAACGAAGACTTTTGTTACAAACTTGTTACAAGGAACAGATCATTTTGAAGCAAAAATTTCCCCTGGTACAAGTCAAGTAGGTGGCGGAACGATGCCTGACGTACTACTTCCAACTAGGGTCATTTCACTTAAACATCATTCACTTACAGCGGAACAAGTCGGCAGGAAACTAAGGATTGAAAATAAACCTGCTATTGTTGGACGAATTCAAAAAGATGAATATATCATTGATTTAAGAACCGTCACTAAGGAAGAAGAGCAGCTATTACTGCAAGCCTTACTTCAATTATAAAAGCAACCCCCTCTGCGGTCTAGAGGGGGTTAGAACTATTTTTTTGTGCCTATTTTTGTTTACATATCATGATGTGACTTACTTTTTTGACGTGTATGGTTACGGTTCTTTACTTTTTTTGAACCGCTTAAAGGTTCAGGCTGACCAGATGTCTTTGGCTGGTTTCTTCGCATATCCTTGCCGTCGTTTTTGTTCACCATTTTCATCCCTCCTCCTATATTGTTAGGATGCAATGCTGAGGACTTTTTATGCTGAATAATTTGTTTGGGTGCTGTGCAATTTAACGGTATAGAAAACAGAGGGGAGTGAAACAGTCAATGCCAGAAATTGATCGATTTCCGTATAACAAGGATAAACAGCAGGCTTTTCAGGCAGCCCAACAGGGGTATGAAGAAGCCCAAGGACTTGCTGCCACTATTATTAGCGACAGTGCAAGCTATGGACATCAGTTAAAGCATTTAAAGGAAGAAGTAAATGAAGCATATCAGCAAATTGAAAATGCCCTAGAAGTAGCTTCAGAACACCAACGGGCTCAGCTTGAACGATTTCAACAAGATTTACAAACAATCATTGCTGAAGTTAATCTTCCAGAATAAGGACATCATGAAAAAGCAGGGGATACCCTGCTTTTAGTGTGAATCCAGCTACTGCAACTAGTGACACAGTATACTTCGCGAAATAGGGGCTTATCTTTTTATAATTACTGATTCTTTTTACGTTTCTTATTGTTCATTTTTTCTTTTATTGTTAATGGTTCGTTCGACATTTCCTCATTATATCCCGCACCCATTCCCTGTCCTTTTGCAGCATTAGCACCTGGGATTACATGATTTGATTTTCTTCTTTGCAACGTAATCACCTCCTAAAAGAATTCTGTAGAATTCTCTTTAATAATGTTAATATTTCCTTTTAAACTTAAATAATGACAACAAATAAGTTTTTTGAGATAATAAATAAGACGACAAATTCTAATCTTTATGATTATTCAGTTTACGTTCTTCCAATATTTATCTAAATATTTTGAACATTATACATAAAAATCATAAGAAAAACTTATCAATCACAATAACTTTCTTGTTATTTACATAGATTGAAGGTTGTATTAAGATTAGAATTGTGAGAAAAGTAGGGATGGATAGGAATATTCAAACTTTTCGACTTTTCGTTAATTTTAGCTAATGATGACGAATGAGGGGGATTTAAAATGGTGAAAAAAGATGTATTTAACGCACGGACTTCTTTTGAAGCAAACGGTAAACGTTATCACTATTACCGCTTAAGTGCACTTGAAGAGGCCGGTATTGGCAACGTTTCTAAATTGCCATATTCTGTAAAGGTCTTACTTGAATCTGTGCTTCGCCAATACGATGGCCGTGTAATCACGAAAGAGCACGTTGAAAACTTAGCAAAATGGGGAACAGATGAGCTTAAAGAAGTGGACGTTCCATTCAAGCCATCACGTGTAATCCTACAAGACTTTACTGGTGTACCGGCAGTAGTTGACCTTGCTTCTTTAAGAAAAGCAATGGCAGACCTCGGCGGCGACCCAGATAAAATTAATCCAGAGAAGACAGTTGACCTTGTAATCGACCACTCTGTACAAGTTGATGCGTATGGATCTGCTGACTCATTACGAGTAAATATGGATTTAGAATTTGAACGTAATGCTGAGCGTTACCAGTTCTTAAGCTGGGCTCAAAAATCATTCAATAACTATCGTGCGGTTCCACCTGCAACAGGTATCGTACACCAAGTTAACCTAGAGTATTTGGCTGATGTTGTACATGTAGCGGAAACTTCTGATGGTGAATTAGAAGCGTATCCAGATACATTAGTTGGTACTGACTCTCATACAACTATGATCAACGGTCTTGGTGTTCTTGGATGGGGTGTTGGCGGAATCGAAGCTGAAGCAGGAATGCTTGGACAGCCTTCATACTTCCCGGTACCTGAAGTAGTTGGTGTTAAGTTAACAGGTGCGCTTCCAAACGGAGCAACTGCTACAGACTTAGCTTTAAAAGTAACTCAAGTTCTTCGCAGCCAAGGTGTTGTTGGTAAATTTGTTGAATTCTTCGGTCCTGGAGTATCCCAACTGCCACTAGCAGATCGTGCAACAATCGCAAACATGGCTCCTGAATATGGTGCAACTTGCGGATTCTTCCCAATCGATGATGAATCACTTGTATATTTACGTTTAACTGGCCGTGAAGAAGAGCAAATCAATGTAGTAGAACAATACTGCAAAGCGAACGGATTATTCTTTGATCCAGCTTTAGAGCCAGTTTATACTAATGTTGTTGAGATTGACCTTTCAGTTATTGAAGCAAATCTTTCAGGTCCTAAGCGTCCACAAGATTTGATTCCACTTTCAAAAATGAAAGAAGAGTTTGTAAAGGCAGTTTCTGCACCACAAGGAAACCAAGGATTCGGCTTACAATCTGATGAACTTAACAAGACTGCTACTATTAAATTTAACAATGGGGAAGAAACTGAAATTACAACTGGTGCAGTAGCTATTGCTTCTATTACAAGCTGTACAAATACTTCAAACCCATACGTTCTAGTTGGAGCTGGACTTGTTGCGAAGAGAGCGGTTGAACTTGGAATGGAAGTTCCTAAGTTTGTTAAAACATCATTAGCACCAGGATCTAAGGTTGTAACTGGATATCTTCGTGATTCTGGATTACTTCCATACCTAGAGCAAATCGGTTTCAACCTTGTTGGTTACGGCTGTACCACATGCATTGGTAACTCCGGTCCATTAAAAGAAGAAATCGAGAAGACAATTGCTGAAAACGATCTTTTAGTTACATCTGTTCTTTCAGGTAACCGTAACTTTGAAGGACGTATTCATCCGCTTGTAAAAGCAAACTACCTGGCTTCACCTCCGTTAGTTGTTGCTTACGCACTTGCAGGTACAGTAAACATTGACTTTGCTAACGAACCTATCGGTAAAGATAAAAATGGTAATGATGTATTCTTCAAAGACATCTGGCCAGCAACTGCTGAAGTAAATGATGTTGTCAAAAAGACTGTTACACCTGAATTATTCCGAAAAGAATATGAAAATGTCTTTGAAAGCAACGAACTATGGAATCAAATCAAAACAAGCAATGAGCCATTATATACTTGGGATGAGGATTCTACTTACATTGCAAATCCTCCATTCTTTGAAGGTTTATCACCAGAGCCAGGTACCGTTGAACCATTAAACGGCCTGCGTGTTGTAGGTAAGTTCGGAGATTCTGTTACGACTGACCATATCTCTCCTGCAGGTGCTATTGGTAAAAATACCCCAGCTGGAAAGTATTTATTAGAAAAAGGTGTTCAGCCTCGTGACTTTAACTCATATGGTTCACGCCGTGGTAACCATGAAGTTATGATGCGTGGAACATTTGCAAACATCCGTATTCGTAACCAAATCGCACCAGGAACTGAAGGCGGCTTCACAACATACTGGCCGACTGGCGAAGTTACATCCATCTACGATGCTTGCATGAAGTACAAAGAAAATGGCACTGGGCTTATTGTTCTTGCTGGTAAAGATTACGGAATGGGCTCTTCACGTGACTGGGCTGCAAAAGGTACTAACCTTCTAGGCATTAAGACAGTTCTAGCTGAAAGCTTTGAGCGTATTCACCGTTCTAACCTAGTGTTAATGGGCGTTCTTCCACTTCAATTTAAAGATGGCGAAAGCGCTGAAACACTTGGCTTAACTGGTAAAGAAACAATCGATGTTCAAGTGGATGAGAATGTTAAACCACGTGACCTTCTAAAAGTTACTGCTACTGATGAAGCTGGTAACAAGAAAGAATTTGAAGTACTTGTTCGCTTTGATTCTGAAGTTGAAGTTGATTACTACCGTCATGGTGGTATCCTTCCAATGGTACTTCGTGAAAAATTACAAGAAGCGTAATATTCAAGCCACCATGCAGCCATGCATGGTGGCTTTTTACGGGTAATAACATATATACTAGAGAAAATAAACTATTACTTGTAGAGCGAAGGGTGCGATGTAAATGGATTTTTCGAAAATAGCAGAAGATAAAATTAAGGAAGCCATAAAGAAGAATGATCTCGAAAATCTACCTGGAATAGGGCAGCCTTTGGAATTAAAAGATGACTTTCCCGGAATGTCAAACGAATGGAAAATGGCGTATCGAGTGTTAAAAAATGCGGGATATTCGCCTGAGGATGTTAAAAGTGAAATCTTTAGAATTGAAGAATTGATAGAAGAGACAACGGACGAAGAAGAAAAAGGACGCCTCCGGGCAAAGTTGATGAAAAAAAGGCTGGAAATGGATAGACTGCTTGAAAAAAGAGGAACAGCCACAAATTCCCGTTTTGGCAGCTATGCAGATAAAATTTATAACAAATTAAAATAGGTGCTCATTCAGAAAGTGAGATTGAGATCAAAATGATTACTGATATTATTTTACCTTTATATGGCTATAAGGAAGGTGAACTCGTTCCAATTAATGACGGCTTTCATAATACCGTCTATTCCTATGGTAACCTTATATTTAGAGTTTCACCTTCCAGTAGACGAAAGCAACTGGATATTATTAATGAATTGGCATATATTCACGGGCTGTGGGAGAATGGTGTACCTGTTTCTTTACCAGTAAAATCTGTGAGTAAGAAGTTGGTCGAAACAATCGGAGAACATCATTTTGTAGTAGCATTTGAAAAGGCAAAGGGAACTTCAATTGATGTCACCAATCGTGATTTATGGAACAAAGAATTATATTATCATTGGGGCAATCTAATGGGGAAAATGCACATGGCTGGAAAAACAATAAAGGTAGATCGGCCCATTTGGTCAGAAAATCAGCCTGATTTATTAAATCTACTTCCAAAAATCACCTCCGAACTTATAGCAGAAAAATACAAACAACTATTAAATCAATTAAAGAAGTTCCCACTAACTCCAAACTTATTCGGACTTATACATAATGATTTTCACCAAGGGAATATCTTTGTAAATAAAGGAAGGCTAACCGTTTTTGATTTTGATGATTGTGCTTACCATTGGTATGCTTATGATCTAGCCGCCGCCTTTTATCATGCCTATTGGCAAACTTCATCCTTTACACCAGAAAACACCCAATTTAGCAGTGAGTTCTGGGAGCATTTCTTAAGAGGATATCAACATGTACACACACTCAGCAAGGAACTTATTCAACAAATTCCTATCTTTTTAAAAATAAGAGAGGTTTTTTTATATACTTTATTTTTGGAGAAGTGTAATTCGGATAATTTAGAGGATTGGCAGGGGTATACTCTTACCCATTTAAAAGATAATATTGAGAGTGGAAAGCCGTATTCCGATGTTAATTTTACGGAAATCATTGACAGTTTCGGTTTAGGTACAATAAAATAAATATAACAAACGTAAAGGAATGGTAAAGAGGTATGAAGTTATAATCTTATTTTTTCAGCACATTTATTCGAACAACGAAAAATGGTGAACCTGAAGAATAGGATTAGTCTATCCTTTTTTAGTCCTGAACGTTTATATTTCAATCAAAACCTTGTTAATAAAGGCCTTTTTAGGTTTATTAACGTATGCTTATTATGATTGTGTAAACTACATGACTCAATTACTCTCTTCAGGTTCCATCGAAGGGAGTTTTTTTATGAACAAAGATAATTTATCTATTATAAAAGCAACCGGACTAGATATGAACTTTAATCTAAGGAAAATCTTTGACAATGTTTCATTTGATATTAAGAATGGTGAAAGAATTGGACTTGTAGGGTATAATGGCACCGGCAAAACGACATTGGCCAATATTCTTACTGGTAAACTTACACCTGATAAGGGTTTCATTGAAAAATCGCCGGAATTAAAGATTGGTTACCTGACGCAATCCGTGGATTACGATGGCAGTGAATTTCAAAATTCTCTATCATCTGAGGGAGAAATCTTGCAGCACACAAGTGAGTTAGGGCTGAAAAAGATTTATGAATGGGAGGAAACGCGTTTAAATCATCTAAGCGGCGGCGAGAAGTTGAAACTCTCATTATCCAACGTGTGGGCTTCCAAGCCAGGATTCTTAATTCTCGATGAGCCGACCAACCACCTAGATTTTAAGGGGATAGAATGGTTGATTGAAGAGTTGGCGAAATATAAAGGACCAGTGCTGATTATTTCTCACGATCGCCATTTTTTAGATAAGACAGTCACACGGATCTTTGAAATTGAGAATACCAAGCTTCATTTCTACAATGGTAATTACAGCGATTATCAGAAGGAAAAACAGCACAGACTGGAAACTCAAATGCATCATTATGATGTACAGCAGCGTAAAAAAGAAGAAATCGAAATGCAAATGGACCAATTATCGTCGTGGTCCGAGACAGCTCACAGAACATCTACTAAACAAGGCAGAGATTATGGAAATAAGGAATATCACCGAGTTAAGGCGAAAAAACGGGATTCTCAAGTGAAATCTAAAATGAAACGACTTCAGAGCGAGCTTGAAAAAAATAAAGTCGACAAACCTCTAGAGGAGACAAAAGTTAGATTTCAGTTTGATACGAAAGGGAATAGAGGAAAAAGAATTATTGAAGCGACAAGTTTAACAAAAAGCTTTGGTGAGAGAACCCTTTTCCGCGATTCACACTTTTATATTAATCATGGAGAGCGTATCGGTTTATTGGGGGAAAATGGCTGTGGAAAAACCACCTTGATAAAAATGCTCCTTAGGGAAACATCCGTTTCTCATGGCGAGCTATGGAAAAGTGAATCGTTAAAGGTTGCTTACTTAAGCCAGGATGTAGACAACTTACCTGCAGAAAAAACAGCTTTAGAGGCATTAGGATTTACTGACAGAGAAAACATCCTCAAGGCGAGAACACTATTTGCTAATCTCGGATTAAAGGAACAGCTAATAACGAAGCCAATTGCAACATTAAGTCTTGGCGAGAGGACTCGTGTTAAATTCGTTGACATGCTGCTGAAAGATTATGATGTTTTAATCTTAGATGAACCAACCAATCATCTCGATTTACCCAGCAGAGAACAGCTTGAAAAAACACTTAATGAATTTACTGGAACCATTATTACTGTTTCGCATGATTATTATTTCTTGAATAAGCTCTGCGATAAACTCCTTGTTTTTGAGAATCATGTGATTAAGCGTGTAGAGATGAAGCCGAAAGATTACTTAAATAAAACTAGTGCTGAGCCTATTGATATGAAAGAAAAATTAATGATCATCGAAAACAGAATTGCTACAATCTTGGGTGAGTTATCATTAATTGATCAAAAAAATCCTAAATACATGGAATTAGATAATGAATTTAACGAACTTTTAAAGCAAAAAAGAAAACTAATGTAAAACCTGCTCCTTAAAATAGCCCCTCGAGAGGGGCTATTTTATTATATCTGCGATAAATCAGAGATATCTGCGTTAATTGAAATATATCTGCTTAAAATCTAATATATCTGCGTTACTTCAATTTTATCTGCGAACATCCCCCTAATCCTTTCTGTGGTTATATTTTAAGAAATATTTATAAGATTATGGTATTGTAAAGAAAGTAAGGTAAATTTGCTTTTCCAGGATACTTTTAATAAACTGTTCTTAATATTGTCACAAAATTGGCATATACAACCTTCGTTTTAACTGAGTTTATAGTGTAAAATCGAAATAGCATATAGAACAGGGGGGTTCGGGGTAATGGTAAAAAAAGTAATTGCTATCGTAGTGTTAATTGCCCTACTAGGAGTTGCGATTGTGCAGGCTATGGAAAAAAAGTCTGAACCCGATAATCTTAGTCAAGAAGCTGCCAATATGGGAGGTTTAAAAGTTGGTGCTAAAGCACCTGATTTTGAACTAAAAACCTTAACGGGGGAGACTGTCAAATTATCCGATTTAAAAGGGAAAAAGGTAATGCTTAATTTCTGGGCAACCTGGTGTCCTCCTTGTAAAGCGGAAATGCCAGCAATGGAAGAGTTTCATAAAGAATCCGGTGATGAGGTAGTAATTTTAGCAGTTAATATTGACCCGCATTTAGACGTTCAATCCTTTATAGATGAAAATAAAATTACTTTTCCTATTCCATTAGACGCTGAAGATAAAGTGAATGAAATGTACCAAGTACTATCTATTCCTACCACGTACTTTATCGATACGAAGGGCAATATCGGCTTCAAATACGTCGGTGCTATGAATCATGATACGATGAAACAATACACGAAGGAATTAAAGTAAGACATTGGACGAACTCCAATGTCTTTTTTACGCTTTAAATCATTATTTGCTACTTTTCTTTTTAATTTTCAAAAAGTTGTAATAATTGAAACCGTTTCCGGGCATAATAACTGTTAGAATAAGAAATAAGGAAGGTGAAATACATGAGAAAGCCTAGAAAGCGTTCCTTTGCAGAGTTGGTATCCGAAAATAAAAGTCAAATTTTGAGAGATAGAGCTGCGATGGAAAAGATTGAATTGCGCTTAGAAGAAAAGCGTTTGGAAAAAGCTGAATAACTCACATAGATTACCAATCATGTTTCCCCCTAAAACGGACAAAATGTTAAGGAGGAGGGATAATACATGAGTAATCCAAAAAGAGGACAGCAAGCATTTAGTACGGATGAGCTTGGAAATAAAACATCACAGAAATACGGCGGTAATAAAGGAAAAAAATACCAAGATACATCTGGTAAGCATGCTCAAGTCATGCAAACAAAAGGTGAATAATAAAATGGTAAAGACTCGTCAGGCAATGGCTTGCGAGTCTTTTTTATGCCTCCTGATTAGCAAATTTTTCTGTGATATTTTTTTTGCTTCGATACAAACTATATTTGTACGTGATACCACCCGAGGAGGAATCTTAATGACCTATAATAACAAACCGAAACCAGATGATCGAAGTGATAACGTAGAAAAGCTGCAATCTATGATTCATGATACGATTGAAAATATAGAGGCAGCTGAAGAATCACTCGCCTTTACAGATAGCGAAACACAGCGTGAGCAAATTAAAGCTAAAAACGAACGACGCCGTGAAAGCATTGAAAGTTATCGTGCAGAAATTAAGGATGAAGTCTAAAACAACAGACCAGGACCTGTTCTATTATACAGGTCCTTTTTTTCTTTAAATCCTTTCATTTCGTAACACTGGTCAGGTTATGGTAAGATAAAGGGGAAATTTTGAAGAAGAAGTGATCCTATTGATACAACAACAACGTACTTATAACAACAATAACGAAAGGCTAACACAGTGGGAAACCGAACTCGATGAACTGGGTTTTATCACTGACGAGAATGAGCTGCTAACAGCTATGCGTCACCAAACCAACCCTGCTATCTTATCGAGAATGTTAACATTAGCCGCTTTATCACGTCTAAATCGTAAAAACCAAGATTCGTTAGCCCAAGCTTGGCTAACAAAAGCATTAGAATTAGATCCAGCTAATAAGAAAGCCAAGTCTTATTTTATTCGGTATGATTGGATTAAGAAAAAGGAAACCCTGGATATTCTGTCGTTCCCAGCGATTCGGGAAACAGATAACCGGACTGCAAAGAAGAAAGTTGCTGAACAATACATACAGATTTGCCAAAATTTTTTATCCGAAGCAGATGAGCATCAAGAGGATTTAACCGAAAAAATGAATCTTGCTGAAGCATTGGAAAATAAACAGCTTTTTGATCAATATAAGAACCTCTCTGATTTGCTAATTACATCCATTGAGGTGACGGGTAATCTCCTAAAGGCTGCTGAAGAATATGAGAAATCAATAACAGGTGTATTCCATACTGCCACCTATTTTGATGATTTAAAGTTGCATTTGTCTAGCCTTGAAGAAATAAAGAGAGAATGGCAGAAGTTGTTTGAGGTCAAAGAGGAATTCAATCAACATTCAGAAAAAGCACTTGACCAATTAAATGAAATGATTGGGATGGATGTCGTTAAGAAGCGAGTCAATGATTTTTATCAATTCCTAAAATATCAAAAAGAACGGAAAGAACTTGGATTCCAAATTAAAGATGCACTTAGCCTTAATATGGTTTTAACAGGGAATCCTGGAACAGGGAAAACAACGATTGCCCGGCTATTAGCTACAATCTATCACGAACTTGAGGTGCTGCCGCGTCCTGAGGTGATTGAGACGGACCGATCACAATTGGTAGGTGCCTTTGTTGGCCAAACGGAGGAAAACGTGAGAGCAGTTGTCGAGAAGGCGATTGGCGGCGTTCTGTTTATTGATGAAGCCTACAGTTTAAAACGTGAAGGTCAATCAGGAAATGATTATGGTCAAACGGCCGTAGATACCCTCGTTTCTCTTATGACAGGAAAGGAATATGGCGGGAAATTTGCTGTCATTTTAGCGGGATACCCCGACGAAATGCGTATCTTTTTAGATGCCAACCCAGGTTTAAGGAGCAGATTCCCGCAATCAAATCTCATCCATTTACCTAACTATTCAAATGAAGAATTAATTTTAATTGCGAAAAAAATTGCTTCAGAAAACGATTATATCCTTACAGAGGAAGCAGAGTTAGAAATTAATCATCGTCTAGATCAGGAACGAGTGGATGATACTTTTGGTAATGCACGATCAGTCCGTAATATCGTATTAGACGCTATATTTAAAAAAGGGTCAGACCATCCGATTTCCCATGAAGATATTTTCACGTATACAATTTTAGATAAGGACGACTTTGAAGTAGATAAGAATGAAAGCCGCGAATCACCTTTTGAAAAATTAGAACGTTTGGTTGGATTAACTGAACTAAAAAGTGAATTGGAGAAGCTGAGCTCCTTTGTTAAAATGCAGCAGTTTAGAAAAGAAAAAGGACTCCCAACCGTACCGATTCAGCTTCATTCCGTTTTCACTGGAAATCCAGGCACAGGTAAAACCACAGTTGCTAACATCTATGCTGAGCTCCTAAGAGAGTGCGGTATGTTAAAAAGAGGTCATCTAATCGTGGCAAGCAGAGCCGATTTTGTAGCAGGATATGTTGGTCAAACGGCAGGAAAAACCAAGAAAAAGATTCGAGAAGCACTTGGAGGCGTTTTATTTATTGATGAGGCATACTCGCTTTTAAGCCAAACTGCGGGTGATTTCGGTAAAGAAGTGGTTGATACCCTTGTAGATGAGATGACCAAACATAATGAAAATCTTGTTGTGGTCCTGGCTGGGTACCCAAAAGAAATGGACCAGCTATTAGAAAGCAATCCAGGACTGCGCTCACGGTTTAAGAAATTCTTCTTATTCCCTGATTACTCAGCTGATGAGGTTCTTTCGATTATCGAGTCATACGTTGGCGGCTTCCAGTATCAAATAAGTGAGGGAGCCAGAGCATTGTTGAAACAAAGTATTGAAAATAACAGCTTCAAAGGAAATGGAAGATTCGCAACCAATTTAGCGGATGAAATGATTCAGGCACAAGCCATGAGGTTGATGGGAGAAGCAGGAGAAGAGGATTTATTAGAAAAAGCCATTCATATTGAAAGGGAAGATGTAGGAACAGCACTAAAAAAAATAGCACCATAACATCAGAGTAAAAAGGGGAATCATACAGTTGGACAAAGAATTTATTTCGGTAAGAGAAATTCAACTATTATATGCAGATACCGACATGATGGGAGTCATCTATCATGCTAATTATTTAAAATACTTTGAGCTAGGGAGAACAGGTTTGATTGAGGACCTTGGCTACAGCTATCTAGACATGGAAAATGCAGGCTATTTTGCACCTGTTTATGACATTCAAGCTACCTATAAAAAGCCGTTACGTTATGGTGATAAGGGATTTGTTAAAACTTGGATTGAAAAAAATGATGGGATTAAAACCATTTATGGGTATTCGATTGTAAATGGCGAAGATGAAGTGTGCGCAGAAGGAACATCGACTCATATCGTTGTCAAAAAGGACAACTTTCGACCAATCGCCTTCAAAAAGGCGTTCCCAGAATGGTTCCTACGCTACGAGGATATAAAGAAGAAGTAATATGTCAATGGCGGTGGGTGATTGCAATGGCATTTGGGATTAAAAGACAGGAAATAAAAGACTGGAAACAAAAAATTGATGATGGTGAAATTGCATTCTTAACCCATTATTGGCTGGATGACCGTTTTCCGGGCTGCAAAACAGTGACTAAAGTTGGCTGTAATGACCTAGAGAAATTGGCTGAATGGGGCAATAAATATGGATTGAAAAAAGAATGGATTCACCATCGCCGTGATGGCTATTCTCATTTTGATTTAATTGGTGACAGACAAAAAGAAATTCTTCAAAAAGAAGGACTGAAAAATCATATTTGGTAAAAGTATAAGCACACTTGAAGATTAATTCTTTTAGTGTGCTTTTTTACACTGGTATACAAATAAATGCATTAAATTGGTAGCTGCAAAAAGCCTTTTATGAATAGGAGAATTAACACAAGTGCATGTGCAATCGTTGATGGGAGAATACTCTTACATTTGCTTGTTATAAAGCCTAGTAATAACCCAAAAATAAAATACAGGATGAAAACTACAAGAGTAAAACCAAATATGGTTGTGTTTAATGCGAAGGCCAGACTTGTAAACAGAATAGCACTAGTCTCATTGGCAATCATCATGAACTGTGTTAATAGAATTCCTCGCCACATTATTTCCTGAAGGACCGCATGAATAAACACGAAAAGTGACAGTGAGATAACAAGATGAAAATTGAACGTAGCCTCAAGAGTCATAACGACTGAAAGGAAACTGATAAATATAAGCAAAACGATAATATAAACATATTTTCTCTTTAAAGCCAAAGATCTTTGAATCCATGTTTCTGGGCGTCTAAAAAACAAGCTGATTTTTTTATTGAACCTATTGATTACATAGCAGATTGAAAGGATTGGGATAATGAATAAAAGTTGATGAAAGATAACCCTATGGAATGGATCTATTTGAATTCCATCGATAAATTTATCAAGATAAAAGAGGATTAAATTCCCACCAAAGAAGGAAATGATCATCCATGCAACTAAACGATTTTCTTCCTTCAAGAAAGCAAGATAGAGCATTAAGGAAAGTAAAATCAAAAAGAATGGCGTATAAAAACTTCTCGTAAAAAGATAGAGTAAGACGATAAAAAGAATTGATAAATAGTAACCTTGTTTATTATTTTTTTTCATACTGAACATCCTTCCAGCACAACCGGTAAAAGGCCCCGATTATCGGAGCCATTGGGTCATATGTTCTTGAATTTCCTGGTATTTTACTGGTGCATTTTGAAGCCCGAAAGAACCTGCATTTTCGAGTGGCACCACTTGGTAATTTCTTGATCTCTGGCTAGAAACAAAGGTAGGGTAAAACGCTGGATTTGTTAGTTCAATCGTCTTTCCAGATTCAGTAACCTGTTTGGTTATTTCAACTGTAGCCATACCGCCAATATCTTTATAGTCCCTTACCTGCCCAGAAATGATGTTCCCCAATGAATAAATAACGAAGGATTTTCGGCCATCCTCTGTCTGAATCCATTCCATTGGCTGCAGCACGTGCGGGTGAGAACCAAAGATGATATCCACGCCTTCTTTGGCAAGGAAATGAGCCAAATCCTTTTGTTCGTTTGTAGGAATTCGTTGATATTCATTCCCCCAATGGATACTCATCACCACAACATCTGCTTCTTTTTTAGCACGCCCGATTTCATCACTCATGATATCACGATTAATAAGATTCACAAGGAAGTCTTTGCCCTCAGGAATTGGGATGCCGTTTGTACCGTAAGTATAGGATAGAAAGGCTATTTTTATCCCATTTTTAGTAATGATTCTTAGTTGTTGACGGTCTACCTCATTTAGGGAGCTGCCGACATGGGGAAGTCCGACGCTATTTAAATAATCCGTAGCGGAAACAATTCCTCTTTCACCTTTATCCAGAGTATGATTGTTTGCAAGAGAGACGATATCAACCCCCGTATTGACGAGCGCATCTGCGACTTCGTGAGGACTATTAAACATGGGATAACTTGATACACCAATTCCAACTCCGCCTAGCATGCTTTCTTGGTTGGCAGTTAGAATATCCGGTGACTCTAATATTCCTTTCACATTAGCAAAAATAGGATTGAAATCATACTGCGCTCCATTAAAGACATCTTGATAAACAGTATCATGAATGAGAATATCTCCAATTGCACCAATGGTCAACTTTTCTGTCAAGATCCTGCTCATTGCAAGTTGATCTCTAAGAGAATGCTCCTTTACAGGATGTAATTTTGCCGCCGTTTCGTTATTGTTTTGTTGTTGAATAAATAGTACTGAAGCCAGAAGTATGCACGCGGAAATGATAAATACAGACGTCAATATAAATTTCTTTTTCATAGGTTCTCCTTCATAATCTGTTTTGAGGCATAATACTTTAAACAAGTCTACCAATACTATAATATATTTATGTGCTATTTTTCGACTTATTTCCGTATTTTTCGAAAAAAATTAAGGACGTGTTAGGTATGTTCAAAATATCTGAGAGTGCTGGCAGTATATTATCTATAGTAATCGAGAGAGAAAAGCAGAGTGCTGATGAGGAATTATTAGTCCGGTTGAGTATGGGGATTGGCTGAGGAGGTCCAAAACTTAATCTGTCTCTGGAAGAGCGGAAAATAACGGGTGATCTCCTATTTGAATTTGGCGAGATCAAGATTCTGATTCATGAACTGGATTTTGTACATTTTGACAACACAAAGCTCGATTATAATAAGAATGACAAAGGTGAGTATTCATTCAGACTAATCAAAAATGAGTAAAAATAGGTTTTAATGAAAAATGGCTTAAGGAAGTAAATTCCTTAAAGCCATTTTATTTTTGGTTCTGTTTTATTCATAATTCGCCTAATATTAGCGCGATGTCGATAAACGACAAATGAGGCCAATAACGTGACTGCAATAAGGAGAGGAATATCCCCATCAATACAAGCATAAATCACTGCAAAAACACCAGCGATCATCGATGATAAAGATACATATTTTGTAAAGTAAAGACTAGCAAAAAAGACCAAGAAAATCATTAAGAACATCAGAGGAGCACAAAACAATAAAACGCCGCCAGAGGTTGCTACTGCCTTACCGCCTCTAAATCCAGCAAAGACTGGATAGGTGTGACCAATAACAGCAAAAACTCCAGCCAGTAAAGGGTTAATATCATCTAGACCAAAAATAACAGGTAAGGAAGCCGCTAACGTCCCTTTTAGAATATCTGCCAGCGTTACTGCTAAACCAGCTTTTACTCCTAAAGTTCGAAATGTATTCGTTCCCCCTAGGTTCCCACTTCCATGTTGACGTATGTCTGTTTTATAAAAAACTTTACCAATGATTAAACCTGACGGAATTGAACCTAGTAAGTAGGCAAGGATCAGGACTAAAATTATTTGAACCATCACGATTTCTCCTTCTATAAATAATGCAAGTTCTATTATTTTACCATGTAATAGTGAAAAAACACTACTACTGCATTAAACTAATTCCAAAAGTGTTAAAAAAAGCCCTTCAAAATTTCCCTTTAATACCGTAGGATAGAAGTGAGGAGGAAGAAAAATGGCACATATTGAATACCAGAAAAAGAAATCATTATCACCTAAATGGATTCTAGGAGGATTGATTCTTGCAATGTTAGTAATTGCATCTTCAATTCTTTTTTTATTTTATCCGTTTGCCTCTAAGGAAAAAGCCACATATTTTAGTGGGGACCATCCAATCCTTTTTGAAGGGAAGCAGCAAGGAAATGGCATATTAGAAGGAGACTCTATCTTTCTCCCGCTAACATTTATGCAAGAACACATAGATGAAACGATTATTTTTGATGAAAAGTCTAAGTCTATCATCATTACTACCTCAGAAAAAGTGATTCAAATGCCTACAGACTCCTTAACCTTCTTTGTAAATCAAAAGCCCGTTGATCTGCAAGTATCACCGATTATTTCGAAAGAAGAAAATATCTATGTAGCAATAGACCCGCTGCTAAACTATTATCCTATACAATATAAGATTCTAAAAGAAACTGGAGCAGTTTGGATTCAAAAAGACGGGGACCACTACGTCCAAGGAGAAATTACAGAAGAAGATGTTCATCCTGAGATATTGAGATTACGCACTGAACCATCGTTGAAGGTACCTTATACAGCAGAATTGTCAAAACAAGAAGCAGTAATGATTGAGGCGGAAGAAGAAGATTTTTATTTAGTAAGAAAAGAGAATGGAATAAGTGGTTACATCAACAAGAAACATGTTAACAAAAACAAAGAGGTACCTATTAACATTACACAGCAAAGCAAAACAGGAGCTCTTCCAAAAATAAACGGTCCGGTGCAGTTGACCTGGGAAGCTGTTTATACAAAAAATCCAGATCATACCCAAATACCAGAAATGTTGGGTGTAAATGTGGTATCACCAACTTGGTTCTCCTTGATTGGTAACGATGGCTCTATAAAAAATCTAGCATCCTTAGATTATAGTAAATGGGCCCAATCAAAGGGGTATCAAGTATGGGGGTTATTTTCAAATTCATTCGATCCCGTGCTAACGCATGAGGCCTTAAAAGACTTTGAAACCCGTCAATACATTATTAGACAGTTGCTTCATTTTAGCCAAATGTATCAATTGCAAGGGATTAATTTCGATATTGAAAATGTATATCAGGAAGATGGACCACTTGTTACCCAGCTTATGAGGGAAGCAACACCGTACTTACATGAAGCGGGATTAGTGGTTTCAATGGACATTACCTTTTATGCCGGCGAAAACAATAATTGGTCTTCTTTTTACGAAAGAAGTAAACTTGCTGGGATTGTCGATTATTTAATAATCATGGCTTACGATGAACATTCAGGCTCATCTCCTGTTGCTGGCAGTGTTTCGAGTCTTCCCTGGGTAGAGAAGAACCTCCAAGCTTTGTTAAAAGAGGTTCCAAAAGAGAAACTCATCCTTGGGGTTCCTTTATATACAAGACTTTGGAAAGAACAGCAAAAGGAAGATGGAACGATTGAGGTAAGCTCTCAAGCCTTGTCCATGGCAAAAATAAAAGATTGGCTGGCGGAAAAAGCAGTGCAGCCAGTTTATGATGAAGTGACTGGTCAAAACTATGCGGAATACTATGCAGAAGCTGAGAAAGCAACCTATAAAGTATGGATTGAGGATGAACTATCCTTAAATAAACGAGCAAGCTTGGCAGCTGCCTATCAACTAGCAGGAGTTGCTTCTTGGTCACGTCTATTTGGAGATCAGACAGCATGGACCGCTATCAATATGGATCCTAATAAAGCAGTAACACAAAAATAGGCCAGCATTGCTGGTCTATTTTTTTGATTTACGCTTTCAAATAAATATTCTGTCTAAGTTGAGGACAATTAGAGTCAATTTTATTACAAAGATATGGAGAATTTTCAAACGATTTCGTAGTCGATTGAAAGCATTGATAACAGGAAATATAATTTAACTAACTCTTAAAATTTCCATTAAAACCACCGATTCGATAGTGTTACGGGTCGGTTTTGCCATATACCATTTAAGTACTTTGAAAGAGGTGAAAATCATGGTCATAAGTGTACCACCATACCAACGTTATCAAAATCAGGATGTGAAAATTTTATATATTGATGAAGAAATTTTTTCACGTGAAAAAATATTACGTGTCCTTAATCGCCGGTTTTCAGATGTCCATGTAGCCATTGACGGGGAAGAGGGTTTTCAGCTATTTAAACAGATTCAACCTGATATCATCATTGTGGATATCAACATGAGCAAAATAAACGGTTTAGAAATGATCGAAAGCATTCGGAATCTCAATAAAAAAGTGCAATTTATAGTTACCTCCGGGAATGATGACCAAGAGATTTTTATCCAATCGATAGAATATAACGTCAATCATTTTATTCTAAAACCTATTGATTTAGAAAAGTTGCTATCAGCTATTCATAAATCTATAAATCACATTCAACTTGAAAGAGAATTGTCAAATCAGAAAAATTTAGCAAATGCGATTCTAGATGCACAGGATAATTTACTATTCGTAATTGAACAAGATGATATCGTTGAATTTAACCAGGCTTTTTCCCTTTTTACAGGTCTTAAGAAAAGACAGGAGTTACATAAAGTTATTTGCATTTCAGAACTATTTGTTGAAGATCCGAATTACTTTTACCCTAAGAATAAATCAAAATGGATTGAAGAATTTTTTCAAAACAGAAGAAATGCTGCAAAGGTTAAATGGAAAGGTCCAAAAGAGAAAGAAACGATTTATTACATGAAGGCAGCACAAATCCCTGGAGGGAAACAGACATTATTTGTCTGTACAGAAATTACTGTTTTAGAGGAAGAACATAGTCAGAATAATCGATTAGCCATGATGGATCCTTTAACCAAAAGCTATAATCGTTTACGATTTGAAGAGATTTTATCGAGTGAAATAAGACGTTCTAAACGTTATGAACACCCTTTTTCTATTATCCTTTTTGACGTTGACCATTTTAATCATATTAATCAGTATTTTGGCAATCAAAGAGGGGATGAGGTACTAGCAACGATTTCCACCATTGTCCAACAAAGGATACGAGAGAGTGATATTTTTGCACGCTGGGGAGGCGATGAACTCATATTGTTAACACCAGAAACAAATAGTCATGGTGCAGTTGTTTTGGCAGAGTCAATCCGTACCATAATTAATAGCTTTACTTTCCCTCAAATAGGTTCTATAACCTGTAGTTTTGGTATAGCAGAATATTCAGCATGTAAGAAGAAAACAGAACTTATTATGGAGGCAGGAGAAGCGCTAAAAATATCGAAACAAAATGGAAGAAACTGTGTAACAGTTAATAAAAGTTGAGGGTGGTCAATCGTGTCTGATTTTAACTTATGGATCATCTTAGCTTTCAGTATACTTATTCTTTTTCAATTACGGTCGATGTTAAAGGAAAAAATGCTTATAAAAAAGCTAAAGGAAAGTGAAGTGAACTGCCGAGAGCTAGCAGAAGAATATGAAATTATAACTAATTCTTTAGAGGAAAGAGTGAAGGAAGAAGGAGAGAAAAATAGACAAAAGGACCTTTTCCTTATCCAACATTCCCGGCTTGCTGCGAAGGGTGAATTAATCAGCAGCATTGGCCACCAATGGCGGCAGCCGCTCAATCGCCTATCACTCATAATTCAAGATGTACGAGAAGCTCTCCAATTTGGCGAAATCAATGATCAATATATTGAAATCTTTACAAAAGAGAGCATGAGTCAAATAAACTATATGTCACAAACGATCCATGATTATCAGAAATTTTATCAACCAAACAAAGAGAAAAGTCCTTTTTCTGTTGCACAATGTGTTGAAGATGCACTGTCTATCTTTTCCTCCAATCTTACAGACCATAAAATCCATGTAGATTTTAACTACCGGGAACAACCTATGGCCTATGGATATCCCAATGAATACAGTCAAGTGATTCTAAATATCTTAATGAATACAAAAGACGTATTTGTTGCCAACGGAGTAAAAAATCGCAGGCTCGATATCTCGATAGGTACAAAAGATAACTTTGTATTTTTGGATATTACGGATAATGGCGGCGGCATTGAATCTGCATTATTATCAAGAGTGTTCGACCCATATTTTACAACCAAACAGCATGGGACAGGGATTGGTCTATATATGACAAAAATGATTATTGAGAATATGAATGGCAGTGTTCAAGTCAATAATTCTGAAAGTGGGGCACGATTCACTCTGTCTGTCCCTAAAGTTGGTTTAGAAAACCAAACAACACTGATAAATGGTTAACCTTCATAAGGCTTCCGGTTCCTGGGACTATATTTTTTTGTAAACAATTTAATTATGTTATAGTAAAAGAAGGTAGTAAAATTAAGGGAATAAAGGAAGTGTTTATTTCATGGCAGTTGAAAATCCGTCGTTAGAAGAAATTGGAGCAATTTTAAAAAAATCAAAACGTATCGCTGTTGTTGGCCTTAGTGACAAACCTGATAGAACCTCCTATATGGTTTCCGAGGTTATGCAAAAAGCAGGATATGAAATCATTCCAGTTAATCCAACGGTTGATCAAGTCCTGGGAGTGAAAGCGGTTGCCTCGTTAAAGGATATCGAGGGACATATTGACATCGTCAATGTTTTCCGCCGGTCAGAGCAATTGTTTGATGTAGCAAAGGAATTCGATGAAATTGATGCGGATGTTTTTTGGGCGCAGCAGGGCTTAGTAAACGAAGAAGCATATACGTTTTTAAAGGATAAAGGATATACAGTCATCATGGATCTTTGTATAAAAGTTGCTCACGCTTTAACAAAATAATAATATAGTGAAAAAAGCTGCTAAATGATGGCAGTTTTTTTTTCATTTTTTCACTAAAAATAGTGTTACAAAAGTATGTTGTTTTATATCTGGCATTTGCCAAAACGAAATAAATCGCTAAAATAAAGCATAGACGCCGCAAACATGTGGTACAATTAAAGCGGCAAACATTCGTTCTAAATAATGGAAATAACTTTTACACGAATGATTAATATACTTATAAAGATAGCAAACAGAAGGTGTTTTTTCTTTTTGTAGGGAATGAAAGGGGTATTTTAGTGGCAAGTAATCAGAAAGCTTTTGAATATAATGATGATGCCATACAGGTACTAGAGGGACTAGAGGCCGTCAGAAAGCGACCAGGAATGTACATCGGGAGCACTGATACACGCGGTTTACACCATCTTGTATATGAGATTGTAGATAACTCTGTCGATGAGGCTCTAGGAGGATTTGGAAACCAAATCATTGTTAAAATCCACAAAGATAATTCGATAAGCGTTATGGATAGAGGACGCGGAATGCCAACGGGCATGCATAAAATGGGGAAACCGACTCCTGAAGTTATTTTAACTATCCTCCATGCTGGAGGTAAATTCGGTCAAGGCGGATACAAAACCAGTGGCGGTTTACATGGTGTTGGTGCCTCCGTTGTTAATGCTTTATCAGAATGGTTAACGGTAACCATTAAAAGAGATGGGTTTATTTATGAACAACGCTTCGAAAATGGAGGAAAACCGGTTACCACATTGGAGAAAATCGGTAAAACCAATCAGACAGGTACAACGATTCACTTTAAACCCGATACAACCATTTTCTCTGCCACCACCTATAATTTTGAAACGATATGTGAGAGGTTAAGAGAATCTGCTTTCCTGTTAAAAGGATTAAAGATTGAAATCATCGATGAGCGTAATGATTTTCATGAAGTTTTTCATTATGAAAACGGGATTGAAGCCTTTGTATCCTACCTAAATGAGGATAAGGAAGTCCTTCATCCAGTCGTAAGCTTTGAAGGAAGCCATAATGGAATTGAAGTCGATTTCGCTTTCCAATTTAATGATGGCTATTCAGAAAACATGCTTTCATTTGTAAACAATGTCCGTACCAAAGACGGTGGAACACATGAAGTTGGGTCCAGGACAGCAATGACTCGTGTTTTCAATGAATACGCACGTAAGGTTTCCCTCTTAAAAGAAAAGGAAAAGAATCTTGAAGGAGCAGATATACGTGAAGGTTTATCTGCAATCATATCCGTAAGAATACCAGAGGACTTATTGCAGTTTGAGGGTCAAACAAAGGGTAAATTAGGTACGAGTGAAGCAAGATCGGCAGTTGACGCGGTTGTTTCGGAACATCTGACTTACTTTCTTGAAGAAAATCCCAATATTAGCTCGCTGTTGATTAAAAAATCCATTAAAGCCTTTCAGGCGCGTGAAGCTGCACGGAAAGCACGTGAGGATGCAAGAAGCGGTAAAAAACGAAAGCGCTCGGATGCTCTTCTTTCTGGGAAACTTACACCTGCGCAATCAAGGAACCCACAAAAAAATGAAATCTATTTGGTTGAGGGTGACTCTGCAGGAGGCTCTGCAAAACAAGGACGTGACCGACGTTTTCAGGCAGTCCTTCCACTTCGCGGTAAAGTAATTAATACTGAAAAAGCGAAGCTAGCAGATATTTTTAAGAATGAAGAAATCAATACGATTATTCATACTGTTGGAGCAGGCGTCGGTTCTGATTTTATCGTGGAGGATGTCAATTACGATAAAGTGATTATTATGACGGATGCGGATACAGACGGTGCACATATTCAAGTGTTACTTTTAACATTTTTCTATCGATATATGAAGCCGCTTATTGAAGCTGGTAAAGTATTTATCGCATTGCCGCCTTTATATAAAGTAAGTAAAGGATCTGGTAAAAAGGAAATAGTTGAGTATGCCTGGAATGATGATGAATTACAGGGGGCCATTAACAAGGTTGGCAGAGGCTATATCATTCAACGCTATAAAGGTCTTGGTGAGATGAATGCAGACCAGTTATGGGATACAACCATGAATCCGGAAACACGGACATTAATTCGTGTCAAAATTGATGACGCGGCAAGAGCGGAACGACGGATAACCACATTAATGGGGGATAAAGTTGAACCGCGCAGAAAATGGATTGAAGGCAATGTAGCCTTTGGCTTAGAGGAAGATGACACAATCCTTGAAAATGAAAATATTACGGTTACCGAGGAGGAATCTGAAGAATGAGCACAAATGAGAAATTCCGTGACTTACCTCTAGAGGATGTAATCGGTGATCGTTTTGGAAGATATAGTAAGTATATTATTCAAGAACGTGCCCTTCCCGATGCAAGGGACGGATTAAAACCAGTACAACGAAGAATTCTCTATGCGATGCATGTAGAGGGTAATACCTTTGACAAAGGTTTTAGAAAAGCAGCGAAAACCGTTGGTAACGTAATTGGTAACTATCATCCACACGGGGATTCCTCCGTTTATGAGGCAATGGTGCGGATGAGTCAGGACTGGAAGGTCAGAAATGTCCTGATACAAATGCATGGAAACAACGGAAGCGTCGATGGAGATCCACCAGCAGCTATGCGTTACACAGAAGCACGGTTATCAGCCATTTCAGCTGAATTACTTCGCGATATTGAAAAGCAAACAGTAGATTTTATTCCTAACTTTGATGATACGTCGAAGGAGCCTACTGTTTTACCAGCGATGTTCCCTAACTTGCTTGTGAACGGCTCAACAGGAATATCAGCAGGCTATGCTACGGATATCCCGCCTCACCATCTCGGAGAAGTCATTGATGGTGTTATTCTGAGAATGGACCACCCTGATTCATCGGTTGATGATATCATGAACGTCATAAAGGGGCCAGATTTTCCAACTGGGGGAATAATACAAGGAATCGATGGGATTAAAAAGGCCTATGAAACTGGTAAAGGGAAAATCATTATCCGCAGTAAAGCAGAGATAGAGGAAATGCGAGGCGGCAGGCAGCAAATTGTTGTTACAGAGATCCCTTTCGAAATCAATAAAGCAAATCTTGTTAAAAAAATTGATGAGCTGCGCTTTGACCGTAAAGTAGAAGGAATCTCAGAGGTCCGCGATGAAACAGACAGAACCGGACTAAGAATCGTTATTGAATTAAAGAAGGATGCGGACGCACATGGTGTCCTAAACTACCTATATAAAAATAGTGACTTGCAAGTAACCTATAACTTTAATATGGTTGCTATTAGCCAAAAACGTCCAAAATTGTTAGGGATTCGTGAATTACTTGACGCGTATATTGAGCATCAAAAGGAAGTTGTTACACGAAGAACACAATTCGAGCTAAACAAAGCAAAGGAACGTCAGCATATTGTTGAAGGGTTAATGAAGGCACTATCAATCTTAGATGAAGTGATTACCACCATCCGTGCTTCAAAAGATAAACGGGACGCAAAGGACAATTTAATTGCAAAATTTTCGTTTACCGAAGCCCAAGCAGAAGCGATTGTTTCCTTACAGCTTTATCGCTTAACCAATACAGATATTACAGCTTTACAAAACGAAGCAAAAGAATTAGCTTCGAAAATTGAAGAGTGGACATCCATTTTATTAAGTGAAAAGAAGCTTATTTCGACCATAAAAAAAGAATTAAAAGACGTAAAAAAGCGATTTGCTGATGCGCGTCGTTCTAAAATCGAGGCGGAAATTGAAGAACTAAAAATTAATCTTGATGTAACCGTTCCAAATGAAGATGTCATTGTTACAGTTACAAAAGAGGGTTATGTCAAACGGACAAGCCAGCGATCCTTTGCTGCTTCCAATGGGCAAGACTTCGCGATGAAGGATTCAGATCGTTTACTTGCAAAATTAGACATGAATACAAAAGATGTCCTTCTCTTATTTACGAATAAAGGCAATTACTTATTCTGTCCTGTTCATGAGCTGCCGGATATCCGCTGGAAGGATCTTGGACAGCATGTTGCAAATATCATTCCAATTGAATTCAATGAAGATATTATTCAAGTCATTCCTGTAAAAGACTTTGATATAGATGCATATCTAGTATTCATTACGAAAAATGGAATGGTGAAGAAAACGGAATTGAAGCAGTACAAAGCACAACGTTATTCAAAGCCATTAGTTGGTGTTAATCTGAAGGAAGATGATCAACTAATTGATGTTCATCTCACAGATGGTACAAAAGAGTTATTCCTAATCTCACAATATGGCTATGCATTATGGTTCCATGAAGAAGAAGTTAGTATCGTTGGTGTGCGTGCAGCCGGAGTGAAAGGGATTAATTTAAAAGATGGCGATGTACTTGTCGGCGGTAAGATAATTTCTCCAGACAGCAAAGAAACTATTGTGATTGCCACTCAACGAGGTTCCGTTAAGCGAATGAAACTAAAAGAATTTGAAAAAACAACACGAGCGAAGCGTGGAGTTGTGATATTAAGAGAACTTAAAGCAAATCCACACCGAGTGGTCGGTTTTGCTTTGGCAAATGATGAAGATCTTGTTTATATCCAAAGTGAAAAAGGTTCGACCGAATCACTCGTGACAGCTGATATTCGTTTAAATGACCGTTATTCAAATGGCTCATTCATCCTCGATGAAGATGAAAATGGTAAAGTAACGAATATTTGGAAGGTACCAGGCCAGGCAAAAACAGATGAATCATAAAAACATGAAAAAGACTCNNGAGTCTTTTTCATGTTTTTACCAAAAATAGGACATACTATATGTATCAGATTTTGGAGGGGAATAGGATGAAAAAAGAACGATTACTAGCGGCATCTGCATTTTTTCTCATTTCTGTCATGGCGATCACTGGTGCTCATGCCTTCGAGGATAAAGCGAAAATTGTCACGATTTCCAAACATGAAAGTGATATAACTGGAGATGGTATAAATGAAAATATCCAGTTAAAAGGCGTACCTTATGATGATGAAGATGATTATTTAAAAGATATTTATATTGATATTTCTACCAATGATGAAAAACAGTACAAAATGCTTCTGGAAAGTGGTTCTAAGGCTTCACTTAAGTTGGTTGATCTAAACAAGGATGGAGTAAAGGACTTATTTGCAAATGTATTAACAGGAGGGAGTGGAGGGATCACACTCAATTATTTATATTCGTTTAAGGATTATATAAGTAAGGAATTAGCGGTTCCTGAACCATTAGAAATAGACAGCACTTTTGAGGATGGATATAAAGCGAAAATAAAGATAGGACTCACAGGGAACACCTATTTATTTGATTTAAAGGATCGGAAAAAATACTATAAGAAGCTAGGCTTATACTCTAAAGGGAAATTAAATGAACCGATGGAATTGACGGTGAATTCGTTTCACTCACTTAAACCAGTGAAATTAAAAAGCGGAGAGTTTATCTTAAAAGGGGCACAAAGAATAACCGGCGTGGCAAATGCAGATACAATTGCTTTCGTAGATTCAACATGGAATTTTGTTGATGGCAAATGGAATCTCAATAATGCAAGTGTTCACTCAAGCACGAGAAGCAAGTAGAGAAGGAAAGAGGAAACCAAGCGGGGCCCTTAAAACAAAGAAAAACACAGGGAAACCTGTGTTTTTCTTTGTCAGTAATGATGGTAGAGAAGATTTGTTTACAAATTTTATAGTTTACATAATATTATTACAATTAATTAAAGAACAAAAAATCCATTCCGTCTCATATCCAAAGTATACTTAAGATAGTGAGACGGAACAAATTTTATTTATTCAAGTTGCTCTTTTGGCATATCCATTTTATCAACAGCGATTTTTAAATCATCGTTTTTAATATGTGTGTAGATCATCGTCGTTTGAATGGAAGAATGACCTAATTGTCTTCGTAATTTTGGTACATCGTTAATCTCAGCATGGTACCTGGTTGCAAATGAATGTCTTAGTTTATGTACGGATAACGATGGTTTTCCAAATGCCGTAGCGTACTTTTCAACTAATTTTTCAACAGCTCTGGCTGTCAGTCTGCGGGATTTCCCTTTTGGACCAACCGAAGCAGCAATAAACAAGGCTTTATTGGTTTTTTCTACTTTATATTTCGATGTTCTTACCGCAAGATATTCTTGAAGATCCGACATTGCCACTTGGCTAAAATAGACGAATTGTTCTTTATTTCCTTTGCGAATTACTCTCACACAGTACTTTTTATAATCAATATCATCTAATTCAATGCCAATTAGTTCAGACAGACGAAGGCCGGAACCTAAAATTAATGAGACGATGGCAGTATCACGCTCTTTATTTAATTGGTGAAAGTTATAGAGTTTTTTATTTTCCTTGTTTAATTCACCATAGTCATTTGCGACAAATAAACGGAACTTTTCGTATTCATCACCAAGCAGGATTTTGCCTTCCATTTTAGCAGCTTTTGTTTCCAGATTTTCTTTCACTTCATTAAATTCAATTTTTGCTAATACATTACGGTTCAAATAAGGTTGTAAATCAGGCGTTTCGGCAATGTTTTGCAAATAATTAAACAGGGACTTTAAAGCTGATAATTTCCGATTAACGGTTAATTCTTTATTATTTAATTCGTAATGAAGAAAGTTTAAGAAACTTTCAATCTCAATAACCGTCATTTGCTCTAAACGTTCCAATGGGATATCTTTAGCAGCTCCAGTATATAATTGCTCACGAATCATCCAATTGAAAAAGATCTTATAATCATGGCAATAATTAAATAAAGAAGCCGTCGAAAGCTTTCTTAATTTATAATTGATATATTCATCAACATACCAGGGTAACTCAGATAAGAGCGACTGCAATTTTTTAAAATTTTCTTGTTTTGACTGATTTACCATAAAATCACCTCACTTCTATATTTTACCTAACTAGGTTAATTACGTCAAATTTATATTTTACGTAATTATGTTTTTTTATCGTTATGCTGAAATTATTCTTTGAATTTGTTGTCGACTGACGTGCGACACAAAAGTCCTTAACTCTTCAATTTGTACTTGATTAGTGTTTTGGGAAAAAATTAAAATGACACAAAAGTCCTTAAAATTCAGGACTTTTGTGTCATTTTTTTATTGATTAAATCCTTTAATAATATTTTAAAAAATTAGTTTAACTAAACCTTAATTAAAGAATGCCCCTTTTAGTTTAAGTGTGTCCTTTCACTAAATATACCTTTATATATATTTGTTACCAGTGTACTTGGAGTTTATTGCCATTTAAATCAAAAAAGTGGAAATAGGCATGTCCATTATCCCCTTTTATATCCTCAACCTTAACACCATTTTCAATAAGGTGTGTATGAAATTTAGATAATTCTGGACTTGTAAAACCAATGCTAAAGGCTGGGACATTACCAACTGTAAAATGTGCAAATGTATCATCTTCAGTAGGAACTAAGATAAGTAAAAAAGGTCCCTCATTAACTTTTATAATGGCAAATGGATCCTCAGTAATGGTTAATAATTGAAGCCCTAATATATCTCTATACCATTGTGCAGACTGCTCTAAATTTTTTACCGGAATTCTAATATAATGTACTTGGTCAATAAATGATTTACTCATAAACTACCTCTCCTTTATTTAGTATGGTTTATCAAGTAATTCCCTTTTTATATCCCTTTTCCCTTCCGATTTATTGAACTAGCCTGCCCCGTTTGTTTAATAATCACTTTCATAAGGATTAGCATATAAATCAAAGTCAATTTCAGCTTCAATGCTTAGATAGATACAAAGCGGGTGCTTCTCCATCTTCAATTTTAACTACAATGAAAAATTTACACTCTAGGGAGTATGTCTTATAGGAAGTATTTTTAGAAATAAATAAGCAACGCATTTCGAATTGCGTTGCTTTAACTCACTCTTGCACCCGTTCGTAATATAATGTTAGCCAGATTTTTCTGGTTGACCTTTTTTTATATAGTTTTATTATATCGGTAGTCGGGGGAGGACGTAGCACCCGTGGGACTTTGATCCCGTCAAGTAAACTGTCCACCCCCTACTTGTATAATCATGTTTCAGGCTGGTTGGGACTATGATCCCGTTTAACAAGCGAACCTATGACATTACAAGGAGCATTAGGGGTTACCGACTAATTTGTATTTCTAGAAGGAGGAGAAAATTAATGAATCCAGTGATTGGTCTGGATGTATCAAAAGGAGAAAGTCAGGTTCAAGCGTTTTTAGATAAAGGTATACCATATCGTAAGAGTTTTATTATTACTCACGATCTTAAAGGATTAGGATGTTTATTAAAGTTCCTTCAAGATGTTGAAAAGGCTGCTGGTAGTCATCAACCTTCGGTTGTTTTAGAATCAACTGGTCATTATCATATTCCCGTTATTCAGTTTCTAGAGGAACAAAATTATGTTTATATTATCGTCAATCCTCTCATCTCTCATAGAGCCAAGAGCTCCAGCCTTCGAAAGGTAAAAACTGATGCAATTGATGCTTATCACCTTTGTGAACTGTTTTATAAAGAGGAACTGGAGCCTTACAAGAAGCGTGGTGTTCAACTATTAAACCTTCGTAATCTGACAAGGCAGCAAGAGAGTATTGCGGAAATTTCAGCTAAAACAAAGATACAGCTTCATTCTTTAATTGATCAGGTTTTTCCTGAGTATCGAGATGTATTTGGAAGCCTGTATTCGAAAGTATCATTACTTACTTTACTAGAGTTCCCTACTTCTAAGGCTGTATTAAGTGTGAGTGAAAGAGAGTTAACGGATAAAATAGCTTCATTATGTATGAGTCGTTCGGAGTCATGGGCAAAGGAAAAGGCACAGAAGTTAAGAGAAGCAGCCCTTCGTGATCCTTTTCAAAACAATCTCTACGATAGTCATATTTTTAACCTTGAAATCTTGGTTAAGATAGTTCTTCAATATCAAGAGCATCTATCCAATATTGCGGATGAAATAGATGCCCTCGCTAGCGAAATTGAAGAATATGAAATCCTTCAATCTATCCCTGGAGTCGGAGAAAAAATCGCTGCAACGATTCTTTCTGAAATTGGGGAGATAGATCGGTTTAATGGTGCCAAGAAGTTAGTTGCATTCGCTGGAATAGATCCTAGTGTGTACTCTTCAGGAAAGTTTACTGCATCAGTAAACCGTATAACCAAACGTGGCTCGTGTAGGCTTCGCCACGCCTTGTATATGGCTGTTCAAAGTGGTATTCGGGATTCCCGTAAAAAGAAAACGACTGATGAGATCATTCCACGCAATAGAAGACTACGAGAGTTTTACGATAAGAAACGAGACGAAGGAAAACCCTTTAGAGTAGCGATTATTGCATGTGCAAACAAACTCTTACATTGGATTTACGCCTTACTAAAAAGCAGAACTCCTTTCCAAGATATAGCATAGGACCTATATCTAACTAAATACAGCAAAACCTTCCAATAAGAGAATTTAGGAAGGTTATTTGGCATGAACATTTTTAGTATATCATGAGGTTATTAAACTTTTTATTGAAAAATGTTGACAAACTATTAGCTGGTTTACTTGAATAAAAAAAGCGAATGACTAAACACTATGATTACTCCGTTCTGAATATTTGTGTTAGAAGGGCAGTTTAATAAATAATCAGCATTATTTAGTTGTGCGTCTAATGATGACAATATAATACCCCAACTACCAAATGTTGGGGTATATAAGTTTATTTTTATTACAAATCTGAAATCATACCGCCATCGACAACGAATTGTGCTCCAGTTGAATAACTAGAATCGTCAGAAGCAAGGTATACAACTAAATTAGATACTTCTTCTACTTCTGCCCTTCTTCTTAGTGGAATATCTTGCTCAAGTTGTTTTAGGTATTCTTCAACATCTGGTTGGTCAGCCATTGGCGTTTTGATAATTCCTGGATGCACAGAATTTACACGGATGTTATGCTGTCCAAGCTCAGCAGCCGCACCTTTAGTCATACCAGTTACAGCATGTTTAGAAGCACTATAAGCAATTGCTGTTGGCGCACTTACTAAACCATCTACAGAAGAAATGTTAACAATAGAACCTACCCCAGCCTTTTTCATAGAAGGAAGCACTTTTTGCATTCCTAAGAATACGCCAAGCTCGTCTACTTTAAATGTTAATTCGAAGTCTTTTACAGTTAATTCTTCTAATGTTTTAAAGATACCAATTCCTGCGTTGTTTACTAAAACGTTGATAGGACCAAATGTTTCTTCTGTTTTTGCTACAACTTCTACCCAGTTCATTTCACTAGAAACATCTAATTTAAGAGCGGTTGCGTTTTCTCCTAATTCATCGGCTAGTTTTTGCGCACCTTCAAAGTTAAGATCAGTAATCGCTACTTTTGCGCCTTCTTCCACGAATTTACGAGCATGCATAGCACCCATACCTTGTGCTGCCCCTGTAATGATTGCTACTTTTCCATCTAATTTTCCCATTTTGAATTTCTCCTTTCGAAATTTCCAAGTCATTTTCAGTTAAGAAAACAACTTCAGTACAATTTCTATTATGTACTTTTGGTGAACAAGTTAATAATAAACCTTCTGTTAATTACTTTCAATTAAAGAGTCTTGAATCAAAGATATATACCAAAGGAGCTCTTTCTTCTTGATTTATCCTCAAAGGTTATAATTCCCAAAATTCTCGAAAATTTTTCTTTTCTTGTTAAACTAAACTCCCCGTTAGCATAATTAGACCACATTATTCTGTTAATCCTTTTCCAGTAAATTATTGGTGCTTTACCTTTATCGGAAATATCTATTAAAGCCACTTCTTTTATCTTTCCGCATATAGTGTTTATTTCTGAACAATAATTAAAGGCTTGGGATAGTTTTTCTAAAGTCAATCTATTAGCAAATGTACAATGTGGTATCCAATTATCAGGTAAATACAATGAATTTGGATTATCATTAAACGGATCAAAATGTCTATGATGGTTAAAATGAAATTCAATCAGGTCTTTTGTATCGGTAGGTGAATAAAACAATGATTCTCTGATTTTATAAAGACTTAATCGGTTAATATAATTTTCTTGGAATTTGAATATACTACCAGTTAATAGTGGATATTATAATTATCGATTTATGGGAGGGTATAAAATGGAGGGAGAACATAATCCAAGATTGACATCTTCTGAAATATCAATTATGTGGAGTAGCTATGTGAACAACAGTTTTTCTAAATGTATTATGGAATATTTTTTGGCTAATGTGGATGAACCAGATATAAAATCAATTTTAGAATTTGCACTTAATATATCACAAAACATGTTAAATACGAGTAAAGAAATACTAAAAAAAGATAATCAACCAATTCCAGTTGGCTTTTCTGACGAAGATGTAAGTCCAAGTTCTCCACGTCTATTTTCAGATGCTTTTTACTTATATTATCTTAAAAATATGTCAAAAGTTGGTTTATCTATATATGGTGTGGCTTTGGCAACTTCCGCACATTCTGATGTCCGTGATTTCCTAAGTCAAGCAATACAATCCTCAATAGAACTATATAATAAAACAGCCAACGTTTTATTATCAAAGGGATTATTTGTAAGACCACCTTATGTTTCAACTCCTAATAGTGTTGATTTCATTGATAAAAAGAAGTATTTAGGTGGTTTTTTAAATTTAAATAATAGACCTCTAAATGTAATCGAAATTACTCATATTGCAGCAAATATTGAGGCAAATGCAGTTGGTAGAGCTCTTTTAGAAGGTTTTGCCCAAGTAGCGAAGTCTGAAAAGGTTAGTGATTATTGTAATAGAGGTAAAGAAATAGCTAAAAAACATATTCAACTATTTTCATCCATGTTAACTGAGGATGACATTCCAGCACCGGCAGCATGGGACCTTGAAGTCACAGATTCAACTTTCACACCTTTTTCTGATAAATTAATCATGTTTCATATTACATTGTTAATTGCTTCAAGTATTTCGAACTATGCAACTTCTTCAGCCGCAAGTTTAAGAATGGATATTGCAGCATCTTATGTTCGTTTAACAGCAGAAAATGCTCAATACGCTAAAGATGGTGTAAACTTAATGATTGAAAACGAATGGTTGGAACAACCTCCGCAGGCCCCAAACCATAAAGGTTTGGCTCAGGATTAAAGTGTTTAAGGGGTGTGATACAACTTTATAACTATGAAAGAAAGTAGGATTTATCGATGTGTATAAAGATACGATCGGAACATTATTATGTTCATTAGCTCTACCAGTTATATGGCGACCTTAAATCATAAATTTTAGCAATTCTTGTAAATATCCATCCAACTTTAGCAAAGTGTTAATAAATATTTCCATAAATTAGTATAGTTTCTAGTTGAACTAATCTGCCACATTAGTTTAAGTGAAAACTTTCACAATGATGGCCATACTTTATTGAACAGAATAAAAAAACACATACATTAGCATTTTAACAAGGTATTAAGTACTTTTGTGTCACTCGTAAGTTGTCGATTTCTTTCCTGAGTGAATTAATGTTTGTGTCATTAGACATTTCAAAAAAAGAAAAAAAGCCACATGGGCTTCTCTCTTATTGAAAGAACTATGATTTTTACTCAATTTATATTACTTGTAAACAGCAATTCTTTTTTAAACAAATGTAAATGGATTTTATTATTTAATTATAATTCCATTTTTTGAAATGACGATCTCCCACATTTTACTATTTAATTCATAAGAATTTAAGCCCGGATACATTTTACTTAGATACTTTTTCTTAACAATACTTTCAATAAGATCTTGATTAAGGTTTTCATTCCATTGTTGAGGATGAGTTACATGAAATCCAAGTGGGTTTAATATTCGTTTCGTTGGTATATTTTTAGAAGCTAGAACACAGACCATCCACCAGTCCCAAGCAGGTCGTCCCATGCAGAGCCCATCATCCTGATAAATATGAAGTAAATATTTATTAATAAAGAAATAGTCAACACCATTACTAAGAGTGCCATAGGAATCGTTAATATGTTTGACATCCAGTCGATGTCCGTAAACGAGACTGTCCAATGCTTCTTTGTAAATAATCTTCACGAGGCCTTTTTCTAGATCCCTAAATTGGATATCAGAATTGATTATCCCAACAACCTTATAATCTGTACTCTTTAGATAGCTCATAATATCATAGATATAAATATATGGTTTTCCGTATTTTTCTTTAGCATTTCTTTCTACTACACGGAACTCGATATCAGGGAAATATGGTTTAAGTTTGTCTACTTCTTCTTTCGTATTCAAAGAAACAACATTTAAACCTGCAGTTATCCATGTATTAATGGCACTCCTTTGTATTTCTATCCTATTAGGTCCAATCGAAGTCGCAACTAAAATTGAATTGAAGTTTTCTTTTTTTACAGAACTCTCAGTCTTTTTGTTTTTTTTCAACTACCTCACCATTTTCCTTTTCAACGTTTTGTTGTTCGGTTAATTAGTCCTACATGTAGCTTTTTTCATTTGATTCAACGCCTCACGAAAATTCCAGTTTATTCTAAATAATATTAATTTTTTGCAATTTTTGATTGGACTAGCCCCTACTTTTTGAAAAGTTGATTTATCTTTTTACTCGCTAAGTCTTGGAATCCTATATAATAAAATGATGATGTTTTAAAGGAGAATTCTTATGGATAAAAAACAATTAGAAGAAAAAATTATTCAGCACTATCAAGGTGAGGAAAAAATGATGATCCTCGTATTTGCTCAATGGTGCATCAATCATGATCTAAATCCTGAGGAATTGTATTTACGTGCCTACCCTAATCAGGCCTCGAATATGGCTTTAATGGAAGCAATGGAATTAGTGGTCCCTAAAGAGGAAGCTGGAGAAATTGGTCACGAAACCCTTCTTGGTGTCTTATCTTTGTTTGGAAACGATGATCTTGCATTTGTTGTGACGGAGGAAATAGCTAAAATTAAATAAGTTTCCGAACAAACAATGAATAATATTTGGTTTTGGAACAAAAATAAAAACAGGGCTTGTAGCTCAACTGTAGAGCAACCAGCAGTTTTAACCGTAAACTGCCGCGTATTTTGCGGGTTAAAGTCCCGCCAAGCCCTATTATTAATTAGTCATTTACTTAAAATTTCTTCTGAGATTAGTTTATAAGATTGAATTCGGTCTAATGGTGAATGTGTTATGGTAACAATCATGATTTCATCTGCATTATATTTATCCTGAAGTTCTTGAATGCTCTGTGCTACCTCATGCGGATTACCTATAATAATACCTTGCCTCATTTCTCCTAAGAGGTCTTCTCTTTCGTTTTGAAAATATTCCTTCGCCTTTTGAATCGATGGAACCCCTTCCTGTCCCTCTCCTCTTTTTCTTTGTAACCCCCATACGAGTGAGCTTAATGCAACATCCATTGCTTTTTCAGATGTTTCTGCACAAATGGCTGACACTGTGAGAATGACTTCAGGAACTTGATCTGGTTTCCTAGGTTTGAAGTGATTTCTATATAGTTGAATAATTTCGAAACCGTCTTGATCACTCATAAACTGTCCAAACGCGTACGATAGTCCATTTTCTGCAGCAAGTAATGCACTCTTTTTACTCGTACCAAGCAGCCATGGGATAGGTGCCACAGTCGGAACCGGAGACGCAGATACTTTCGCATGCGGATGTTCAGGAGGAATCGTATTGTCTAAAAAATAGAGCAGATCTTTCACGGAACTCGGCATATTCCATACCTGCTGTAAAAAGTTATCTGATAAAGCATTTGTAGCTTCTGCAGATCCACCAGGTGCTCGGCCAATCCCGACATCGATTCGGCCAGGAAACAAAGTAGCCAGCATATTGTATAACTCGGCAACTTTATATGGTTTATAATGCGGTAATAATACCGCCCCAGAGCCAATTCGTATTTTAATTGTATTCGCTCCAATATAACCTAACATTACTTCAGGAGCAGAACATGCTAGTCCTGGTAAATCATGATGTTCCGCAATCCAATACCGTATGTAGCCTAACTCTTCCGCTGCTTGAGCTAACTCCATCGATTCTCTTAGTGCCTCAGCAGCAGTCTGATTAGAAGAGATAGGCGCCTGATCCAAAATACTTAACCTCATTCTCACACCACCCCTTCCTTCCTATTCTTTTACTTCAAGCAAACTTAATGTAAATACTCCAACCTGGCCTTTAATATATAAATTTGTAAATGAAGTAGAGTATTGATGAATACTTGCTCTAAATGATAACTCCCTCTCAGGAACTTCTACATTAAATGTTCCTTTATACAATAGTGTCGTAATATCATGATACTCCTCACTTGATACATTAAACTGAACGGAGATTTTAATTAAACCATGCTCGATTTCTTCCTCATACTTGTAGACTTTTATTGGTGTTTCATCTAAGACAATACTCTTTACCAAAAAAGCATCTCCTTTATATCCATAGATTTATGGTATTATTATATCAGTTAACATTTTGAGGAGTGAAATCATGAGCGTACATAAGGATTTAATGAAACATGCAGAAAATCAAAATAAGAGTTATCAGCAGTTTTTAGCTTGGGATCAGCTGCGTGAACAATATATTGAAGAAGCCATCGAATTATGTAAACAAGGTAAACCTTTTTCAACTGCTAAAATTAATGATGTAACCAATAAAATGAATAAAATTAACTTAAGAATTATATCAATGAGAAAAAATGTTACCGTTGAAATGGTCAAGGAGTTTGTAAACTCTAAAAAATAAAATCCACCAAAGGGTGGATTTTTTGATTATTATTATTTAACCGTGCTCAAAAATTCAATCATCTTTTTGGCTAGCTCAGATGGATTCTCATACATACTCATATGCCCAGAATCTTTTAGTAAGACATGTTTAATATTTGATTTACTAACTGAAAATGTCTTTTCAGAAGGAATAATTTGATCCTTTTCACCAGCAATTAATAGGACTGGAATCTCTGCCCTCTCTAACACACTATTACGGTCCGGTCGGTTTTTCATCGCAATAAGCGTTTTCATGACACCTTTTGGTGAGGTGGTATATCCTATTTCTTTAGCTGTCGTGATCTCATTTTGATTTTTCTCTATGTTGTCAGGTGAGAAGAGTTTTGGTATCAGCCCATCAATAAAAGCCGGTACTCCTTCCTGTCGAACTTTTTCAACACCTGCCTCTCTTCCCTTCTTGGCTTCCTCTGAATCCGGGTAAGCAGTCGAATGAATCAGTGAAAATCCGTTTACCATTTGACTATACTTCTCCGCAAAAGCAAGGGCAATATACCCACCTAGGGAATGCCCGAACATTGTTACTTGAGCTACATTCAAATAATCTAATACATCCTTAATATGATCAGCAATGTCTTCAATCGAAACGTCCCCCTCAAGGTTAGCAGATTCACCATGACCTGGAAGGTCTAGAGCAATCACTCGATAATTTTCTGATAACTTACTTAATATATTATCCCAATAACCATTGCTGCCACAAAAGCCGTGCAGAAGGACAATTGGGCTTCCCTTCCCTTTTTCGTTGTAACAGACAGATTTTCCATTCAAATTTATAGTATTTTTTTTCATGTTTTCTCCTCCCAATCTTTTATATATAGTTTTTATACCCTCTTTCACTATACTCTACCCTATTTTCACATTAAAAATCAGTTACCTCATTTTGTTTGGTTAAGTGACTCTTATATTGCTTATACTATATTTTGTTTAATGAATTTTGGAAATGGGGTTGAATGAAGAATGGATTTTGAAGCTAGAAATTCTACTGAGGCTGCTCTTCACGAGTATAAATCTGGTTTAGGTGTTTTTACGCAAAAGATGCCGGAGTTTGCTAAACACTTCAATGCTTTTACAGAAGAATGCTTTAAAGAAGGTGCATTATCACAACGCGAAAAGCAGTTGATTGCGTTAGGAATTAGTCTATACTCACAAGATGAATATTGTATCATCTATCATACTAAAGGCTGCCTAGACCAAGGATGTTCGGAACAGGAAATCTTAGAAGCAGTAGGAGTAACTGCTGCATTTGGCGGCGGCGCAGCAATGAGCCAGGCGGTTACACTTGTGCAAGAATGCATTCAGGATTTAAATCAATTGAAACAGTAACAATTACGAACAAATCCACCCAGGCTTCTTGGGTGGATTTGTTTTCGTACATCACTTTTCAAACTTTTTCATTAGGTAATGAACAAAGTCTTCGTCCTTTACGAGCCAAACCTCATAATATCTTTTTAAAAAGCTCTCCCCATCTTCAAAACTAGAAAAGGTTTGCTCCAATCTTGTGTTATTTCGTTTAATTATCCATTTTTCCTCATTTAACTGGTATAGAAGGAACTCGTCTTCCCTGCGGCTTTTATACAGCGTGCCAAACGTTGACTGTTTTAGGTTATAGCGATTTCGCCTTGCGTCCTCTGGAATTGGATCTAGATGAAAGGTTTCCGTTACAAAGTTTATATATGCTTCCTCGGTTAGAGAGCAGCCTGATGCCTTTGCATGACCGCCTCCTCCGTATTGTCCAGCCACTGCGGATACATCCACATGGTCATGAATAGTACGGAAGCCCATTCGTTTACCGCCAATATTTAAAATCGCTATGTAATCCAGATGAGGGTATTCCTTACCAAGTTCATTTCCAAGTTCAGAGTGATACGATTCCGCATAAACCACACCTGCATAAAGTCCATCTAGCTGTGTCTGAACAAGCTCTCTTCTTTTCCTGCGGATATAGCGATCAATTTTATCTTCTTCCATGTCCAGTATTCTCTTTTCGAACTCATCAAAGTGAAAATGTTCGCTTGTTTGAAGCCGGGCGATCATTTTTTCTTCAAACTCATCGATCGAAACAAGGAAAAATAGAGCATTCAGACGCTGCGCTTCTTGGTTATCGTTTTTTTCCCACTCCCATGTATCATATTGTCTAACGAGCTCAACAAATTCTGTTATCACGTCTGTAGGCACAATCAATTGGTGCGAAATAAGATATTCATACAATAAGGAAGTTGCTGATGTTAATTTTCCTTCCTCATCCTCAACGACAACATGTCCCCAATCATATTCGTTATAATGTAAAGCGGTTTTATGATGGTCAATAAGCTGTACTTTGCCCCCATTATCATAAAACTCTTTGAGACTTTGTTCATTTTTTTCATTTACAGACAAATCTGTGATAAATAAAAAGGTATTGCGATCATCATTTTCTAAAAACCATTCAACCTCGCGATTTAAACCAGAAATAGAATTGTAGCGGACTTTCACGTCTTCTCCAAAAGCAAGTTTTGCTAGAATTCCACACCCCACACCATCCAGATCATTGTGAGACAACAGTTTGTACATGTTCTTCACCTCATGAAATAGTATGAGTTCAAATGGTCAAAAATATTGGCAAAGATATAGCAGCTTTTTTGAATAGAATAAAACTCGGTACTTTATAAACCGAGTTTTTGGTTATATCTTCTTTAAAAAGGCCATGATTTCATTTTTCTGTTTGTAAAACGTCCTTCGGCCAAGTTCACTAAGGAAATCCATGTACTTTACTTCATCAAATGGTACTTCCTCCCCTAACTCTTCATTAATTCGAAGATATTGATCCTTTAATAGAAGCTGACAATGATAGGTAACCGATTCTGAAGATAAATGAAGGGCTAAATCGAGAAGTTTCGGGGTCACCTTCATAGAGGGAAAACGAAAAGGCAGCCATTCGTTTATGCCCCAATACTTTTCCTTATCATACGTAAAATCAATATTTTGCAGTCCCGTGCCAAGTGATAAGATATGGATATCTTCCATTCCTTTTTGGAAATAATGAATACTTTCCGTTAAACCTACTAATGATGGATTATTTGCCCATAAACCACCATCAATTGATAAATATTCATTCCCAATGTTGTTGGGCGGGAAATAGACAGGTGCGGAGCAAGAGGAAAGAACGGCATCCCAAAGCTTTATCGATAAATCATCATTTCCCGGGTGTCCAAAGTTGGAGCGGTGGATAAATGGTTTTCCATGGGTAATGTCGACAGCCGGGATAAGCAGAGGTTTTTCAATATCCTCCAATTGGAGGTCACCAAAGGACTTTTTTAATAGTTTCCGGAGTGACCGATCACTATAGACACTTTTAAAGATCCCTACTTTTGCCTGTCTTTTGAATATCTTCTCTCCATACAACATGTAATTTTCATGAACTTCTTTCATTTTTTTATCCAATGAAACAGAAGCAGCAATGATGGCACCCGTACTTGTCCCTGCAACAGCATCAAATAATTTCCCTACAGGGTAACCCACTTCTTCTTCTAGTGCTTGTAAAATCGCAATCGAGAAAATTCCCCGGATTCCACCGCCATCTATACATAGTAACTTCATTAGTCTCCACCTAATTTTACCTTTTAATAAAGTGTGCCCTTTATGAGTTACACTTATCACGTTTTGCTATTGAATGTCTTCATTCCTGCTCCATAAAAATACCGCCCATCAATTCAACCTTTGGTAAAGTTGTTCAATAGGCGGCAGGTTGTTATTGATACGAACTTATTGCTGCTTAGGAATTTGTTAACCTGAGCCCTCTTTCAATTAACACGGAATATCCGTCGTGTAAATCTTTTATTTCGTCAAATTGCTTTCTCAGCAATAGCTGTTTATCTGGCAAAAGATTATATTTTACTAGAAGCTCCATAATTTCAATTCGTAATAACCAATCATCTTTATAATCATTTGTTAATACATCAATCACTTCTGCCAACTCTGCTTCTATATCGTTACTCATTGATTCTCGGATAGATCTTATTTTCCCGTATAACTTTTCTAACTTGGTTAGGTCCCTTTTAACAAGAGGTTTTGTCTCAACCTCACCTATATCTGCATAAAATTGATCAGAATCCGCAGCACCTGCAAAAACCGATGTTATACTTTCACCAACCGCCAAATCGTAAGTACCCCACTCAGGTTGGAATAAGATTTGTTCTTTTATTGAAACCGTACAATCTTTGAAGGTGATAAGCAGTAATTTGCCGTCTTTTCTTATTAATTGAACTGGAGTACCCTTTACCTTAACTCCACTCTCATATTCGAAGGTACAATTCTTTCCGAATGAGATCCCGATTTCTTCGAGTTCTTCATCTGTAAGCAGCTCGAGTGGATTTTTCAGATTTTTAATTCTTCCAATCGGGGCTCCAAAGCCATCTTGGTGACTGTTTTTCCCATGACCAAGCAACTCTGTATTTTCATATGCTAAGGCTGAAGGACCTTCGGTTTGAATGTAAATTGCTACCCCGTCCTCATCCTTTAGGATTCTTCGTAATGTTCCCGTCAGCTGCAGACCGGAATTATATTGAATCGTGGCAGTATGATTGGAACGAAGTGCTTTATCCAAGCCTTGCGTTCCTCCAACATGAAAGGCCATGGTTTTCGAAAACTCAATCACAGCATCAATTAATTGGTCAAAGCTGTCACATACAAAAAGCTGTGGCTGCGGCTTGGTAATATCAAAACCCGTAGCAATCACTTTTTGTAGTTCAAAAGGAATCTTGTTAACAGAAGCTGTTAGGCTGCTTCTGCCTTCTGCAACAGAAGACAGCAAACCTGCACCATAAATTTGTGGTTTTTCAACTGTCCCAATGAGTCCATACTCGACTGTCCACCAATATAGCCGAGAAATTTGTTCCGCTTCTGACAGTTCCGTAACAGCTGCTTGCTTTTCTTCAAAGTTTGCTTTTGCTGCTTCGATTTCAGCTTTTGTAGCTGTTCCGCTTTCTAATAAATTGGAATAGGAGCGAACAGCTTCAAATAACTCATGCTCCTCGCTTATAGCCAATGCCTTTGAGCCAATTTGACCAAATAGCTTTACATACTCCGAGAATTTCTCTTCACATAAAATAGGTGCATGACCTGCCGCTTCATGGATAATATCTGGAGCAGGCGTATATTGAATGTTTTCTAGTTTACGAATATCAGAGGCGATTGGGAGAATACCGTGTGCTTGAAAGTCGAAAAATATAACCCCTGGGATAAAGCCATCAATATTAGCAGCTCCCCATCCATATGGCTCTAACGCTATGTTCATGTCAGTCACATTGGGTATTCTCTCTACAGAAATACCAGAAGATTTTAATCCGCCAACATATGCATAATGGGCTGTATCCTTTAAATAATGATGGTTTTGTCGCATGACATACCGCCAAACGGCATGATCAATCGGTGTGTATTTTTCATATTGTTGATCCACTACATATTTTTGTAAATGCCTCGGAATCTTTTTTGCTTCTCCCATTAGTAAATCTCTCCCTTTAGAAGAAAATTAACTTTACATTTGATTATAAAATTCATCATACTTCGCAGCTAATTCAAAATCCAAAGCTGTTAAACCCCTTGCATTCCAAGATGAAATCTTTACTGTGACGACCTTATAGTCGATAGAAATAAATGGATGGTGATTAGTCTGCTCTGATAAATTTGCCACTTGTTGAACAAAATCGATTCCTTTCAGGTATTCTCGAAAACGATACTTTCGTTCAATCCATTTCTCTTCGGTTAATTTCCAATTCGGTACGGAGGATAACATTAGTTGAATTTCTGAAGGCATTAATTTTTCCATTCGCTTCTCTCCTTTATACTGATAAAGCGCTTTCATTGAAATTTTTAGTCATCAATAAATATTATTCAATTACAATAAAAAAAACACTATCAGTTATCTATAGTTAAATAAAGAAAAAAATCTACCTGATATCAGATAGATTTTTTCTTTATCGAATGGAGGGATTGAAGGTAACGTTAATTTGAACAATTTCTGACCGCGTTCCAATCCGCAGTGGCAGTCCCCAGACTCCATAGCCTGAAGAGACAATCGATTGAAGCCTGCCTTTCTTTAAATAGCCCCAATCATTTTCAAATATCATATTTGTTATCAGGTTACCTGGAGCAACCTGTCCTCGATGTGTATGACCAGAAAGAATTAAATCCACTCCATTTTTTTCGGCAATATCTAAATCGTAAGGCTGATGCTCGAGTAAAAACACGGGTTTCGAAATATCGACCTGTTTCATTAACTCTGAAAGCTCTGCTCTTACAACGTCTTGATAACCTCTATCTTTCCTGCCAACCAACGTTATTCCCTCTGGTAGATCCAATACTTCATCATCCAAAACTCTCATACCGCTGTTATTAAATATTTTAACAAGATCAACATCATCGCGATCATGATTTCCAAGAGAGGCATAGGCAGGTGCTTTGATTTGTTTCAGAATACCTGGTATTCCTTGTTCAAGAAAAGGCGTTATATCATCGTCAATAATATCCCCCGGGAATAGAACGAGGTCAGGCTTCTCGGCATTAATGTACTCTACCAGCTTTTTTGCCTGCCTTGCTCCAGATAGATCCCCAAAATGCATATCGGAAGCCATGATAATTTTTAAACTTTGCTTCCCTGCTGACTGTTTAGGAATTTGAACTTGATATGTTTTTTCTGCAGGACTGTAAGCATTAAACACTCCGAAAAAGAATGAACCAACAATCACGATTATTAGAAAATTACCTGTCCATTTAACAAACTTTTCTTTCTTTATTTTTGTAAATCTCCTTAAAAATATTGCGATATTCGCTAATGGCAGCAACAAGATTAAGAAGTAAAATAACGAAAGCCAAATGGCACCCAGCCAGGTAAAAAATAAACTCTCATCCAACCAGCGTGAAATAACAAATGAATAAGCAAAAATTATAAGTACAACCCAGAAAATAATTTTAATACTCTTTCGATCACCACTTATGTGCTTCAACCAAACCCAAATATTATAGCCAATATAAAAAATCAATAAATTATATAGTAAGATGATCCCTATTCCAACAGCCCACACAGATGTAAATCTCCTTTTCTTTAGATGTCTTACTTAAAGGCTTTTTTCTTAAACTTTGTTGCATTTGGAAGACAATTTAATTATTGTGCTATGTATCCACAGAAAATAGAAAAAACTAATAAGAAAAAAGCCTACATACTTAATTCTAAAGTGCAACATAACTATTTCCACGTTAAAATCGGCTTTAAGATTTTAACAACATTTTTTAAGAAAGCAACCTACTATTATTAGACAATATTTGTGCTTAATTAACAACAAATTCAAACCAGGAATTTACCATAATTTCGCAAGGCGGATATTACCAACACTTCCTCCTATCTATTTTTGATACAATCGTTAAGTATGAGAATAGTAGGGAGGAATCGTAAAATATGAAGAAACGCACAATCCTCCTAGCCCTGGTAATTTTATTTACCTTTATTGGGGGAATTTTTACAGGAGTTATTTACACAACAAATCAAACAGATCAGGCGGTTAAACCGCAAAAAGTGGAGAAACTGCCTAAGTCAGATAAAAATCTTGTAGAAAAAGAAATTCCCGAAGAAGTGGTAGAAGACTCTAAAGTATTATTAGGCTATGTTCAGGATTTCCGTGATCCGAATGCAGTGGATTATTCCAAATTAACACACGTGATCTTTTCGTTTGCTCATCCGACAGCAGATGGGGGCATATTACTAAATGGCGATTCCGCTATCATTAATTTACGAACAATGGTGATAAAAGCCAAAGAACACAATACAAAAGTAATTCTAGCCGTAGGCGGCTGGTTTCATATTAATGGCGGGGAATCCTATGAGCCATTTAGAGCGGCTATTAGCAATCCAGACGCGAGAACACGACTTGTAAATGAGCTAATTCATATAGTCGACACCGAACAGCTTGATGGCATTGATATCGATTTTGAGCACCCTCGTTCAAAGTCAGACGCTGCTAACCTAGCTGCTTTTACCAGCGAACTAAGCAATCAGCTACATTCCAAGGGGAAAGAGCTATCGGTAGCCGTTTATGCAAAAATTCATGCGGTGACAGGCACCGAAATGGGCTTTGTCGTTTATGAGCCCTCTATGTTCCAGCATGTGGATCATGTCAATATTATGGCCTATGATGGTCAGTGGGATGGCGGCTATAATGCTGCTAATCTATCTCCATATCCTTTTACAGAGAAAATAGTAAACTATTGGGCAGAACTTTTTGATGAGTATAACTTAGAAAAAGAAAAGCTCGTTTTAGGTGTTCCTTTCTATGCTCAACCAGAAGACCCTGCCATTAAACAGGTTTCGTATGCTGCCATAGTCAAGCAGGATCCAGCAAATGCTCTGAACGACACGGTTTATATGAACGGAACAACGTATCATTATAATGGTGTGAAGACCATCCAAAAGAAGACGAATCTAGCGATGAATAATGGCTTTGGAGGAATGATGTTGTGGGAAGCTGGTCATGACAGTAGGGGTGATCTTAGCTTAACAACCGCGATATTCGATGAACTTTCAAAGTCAAATGATGTTCTTGCAAAGAAATAACAAAAGGCTGCACACTATTATGAAGTGTGCAGCCTTTCCTTTATGCTTGGAGATTCAATAATCTTTCGTTTACTTCTTCTTCGGTAAGTCCATGCTCTGCCACATAGCGGTTTCGGGGATGTGTTCTACATTCATGTGAACAGCTGCGCAGGTGGCGATGTTCATTTTCTTCAGAACAAAGAATTTTCTTGTTACATTCAGGATTAGCACAGTTTACATAACGCTCACATGGCTCACCTGTGAAATAATCCTTCCCAACAACCACATGCTCTTTGCGATTGATGGGTACACTTATACGCTCGTCAAACACATATAGTTGTCCATCCCATAATTCTCCCTGCACTTCTGGATCTTTTCCGTAGGTAACGATGCCGCCTTCTAATTGTGAAACATCTTCAAACCCTTCATTAAGCATCCAGCCTGAAAATTTTTCGCAGCGGATCCCGCCCGTACAATAAGTAAGGATTTTTTTTCCTTCAAATTGTTCTTTATTCTCCCTAATCCAATCTGGCAGGTCACGGAAATTTAAAATGTCTGGGCGAACAGCACCTCTAAAATGACCTAGGTCATATTCGTAGTCATTCCTTGCATCAATGACAACTGTATCTTCTCTTTGCATAGCTTCAAAAAATTCCTTCGGTTTTAAATGCTTCCCTGTCGTTACATTTGGATTAACATCATCTTCTAACCGTAAAGTAACAAGCTCTGGTCGTAATCGAACACGCATTTTCTTGAATGCATGCTCTGAAGCCTCATCAATTTTGAAAATGGTTCCCGCGAATAGCGGGTGCTCATCCATGTATTTTATATAAGCATTTGTTTGTTCAACTGTCCCTGAAACGGTACCATTAATACCTTCAGATGCAATGATTATCCGCCCTTTTAAACCTATTTCATTACAATACTGTAGATGCTCTTGTTGTATCTCTTCAGGATTCTCAATCGTAACATATTTATAATACAGTAAAACTCTATAATCTAGATTCATAATTACCACCTTATTAACATTATTACATTATTTATATTTATAACCGAATTATTATATCAAGATTCAAATAAATCATCAAATTATATGCTTTTCCTTTTAATAAAAATAACACTAACGCTTGGTTAGTGTTATTTTGCCTTTATCATCCAAACTGCCAAACGCTGTGACTTAGGTTACCATAACGATAGCTTCGATGGATTAAAGCGGCTTTTCTGCTATTATCTGCTGCTCCCATTGCGTAAAAAATCGGAATAAAGTGTTCGTTTCCAAACTTAGGAACTGCAAATTCAGCATTAGGTGCAAGCGAATCGTATTTAAACAATGAATCAGTGTCCCATGTATGAAGATGATGTGCAATCCAATCATCAAACTCAAGTGCCCACTGATGTATTGCGCCATCGTCACCCCAGCTTACAGCTCTAAGGTTGTGAACCGTACCACCACTTCCGATAATTAATACATCATTAGCGCGTAAAGTAGCAAGGGATTTTCCTATTTTATACTGTTCTTCTGGAGTTAGAGCAGGATTAACCGACATCGCGATAACAGGAACATCAGCATTTGGATATAGCATCCGAAGTACGACCCATGCGCCATGATCTAATCCCCGCTTCGTTTCCACATCAAATGGTATTCCATTTTCTTTAAACAGCTCTTTTATTTCATTAGAAATTTCCATAGAACCATGTGCAGGATATTTAATCGTATAAAGTTTCGGGTCAAATCCACCGAAGTCATAGATCGTATCATACTGATCTACTTCACTTACTTTTTGCACGCGAGATTCCCAATGCGCAGAAAACAAGACAATCGCTTTTGGACGCGGCAAATTCTTACCTAGTTGACTTAAAAATTGAGTATATTCATTGTTTTCAATGGCCAGTAACGGTGCACCGTGTGCGATAAAGAGTGATGGTATCATTGTCCGTACCCCCTGAATTAGAGTGATTGAGTCTGATTCTTTTGTCCTTTGGAAACAAATTTATCTAAAGCAAACATTTTGCTGCCATTAATAGCAATAAATAATGCCATTACAAGTAATGCTAAATCTAATTCCCAACCAGCACCTTGACCATCTCCCAAAAAGCCAATAGCTAATTTCCCTTTGATAGTTGCTCCAATCATTAATAGCACAAATAATGCTGATACAATTCTACTTCCTAATCCAACTACTAATGCAATTCCACCAACTATTTCTAACAAAGCAACTGCATAAGCCAGGCCGCCTGGTAAGCCTATGGCATCGAACCAGCCTACGATATTTTCAATACCGCCCTGGAATTTTACTAACCCATGGACAAAAAATGTAACTCCTAATACTAATCGTAAAATTAATGTGCTTACCTCTATTTTTTTCATCATTTTCTTCCTCTCCATTAATAAATTATTTTTCTAAGTCTTGTAATAACCAGTTTGTAAAATCCTGCAGATTTTTTAAGGAAACACTATGTCCTTCTTGATAGGTGTTAAAAGTAACGTTAGCACCTAATTGGCGAAAATATTCGTTATTGGCAACTCCCCATTCAAAAGGAAGAACTTGATCCATTTCTCCATGAGAAATAAATAAGGATACCTCATCTACAGGTTTAATTGTGTATTCTTCTTTGACGAAGGCAGGAATATAACCACTTAAAGCAACAATACCTTTAATTTTATTTCCTAATGTTAACCCAAGGGTCATGGATAAAATGGCACCTTGACTAAAACCTAACAAGTATAAATTTGAAGTATCTAGCGGATACTTTTCGCAAGCATAGTCAATAAAGCCTGTAAGCTTATTTACGCCTTCATCGAACACTTCCCGATGGGGTTTGCCGTACCCTTGAATTGTGAAATAGGCAAATCCTGGTGGTTGTGAGAGATGACCGCGAATACTGAAAATGTAAAACTGTTCTTCTAACCCGCTAACCAACGACAGCATGTTTTGCTCATTACTGCCAATTCCATGCATGATAAACAACGCAGGATATTTTTTATCAGGGTCAATCTGATTCGGACGACGGAGCTCATATATCATCGGTGCATTCATATACTATTCATCCTTTCTTTTTATTAAATGTTTTCAAATATGAACATTTGTTGTTTATAAGATAACAAGAGATCTTATGGATTGTCAATCATTTTTTTGCTAATATATAAATATGTTCTATATTAGGAAACTATAAAGGGTGATAAAACTGGATATCGGCTCAAAAATTCGTGCAATTAGAAATCGAAAAAAAATCACAATCGCACAAATGTGTGAAGGTACAGGTCTTTCAAAAGGATTTATCAGCAATGTTGAAAATAATAACACCTCACCTTCCATCAATACGCTGCAAACCATTGCCAGCTATTTAGAGGTTCCTCTTCCCTATTTATTATTAGAAAAAAAACAACATTTACGCGTAGTTCGAAAAGATAATCGAACAATGACAACTTTTAACAAATTGAATATTGAGCACATTTCTTCGATGGGTGGATTAAGTTTGCGAAGTGTAGAATTTCCCCCTGGTGCTTCGATTGGTGACGCCCACGCCCATGAAGGGGAAGAATGTCATTTGGTACTAGAAGGAAAAGTGCTGGCAGAGCAAGGGGAAGATTCTGCTATCTTAGAACAAGGTGACTCCTTCAGCTGGAATGCAAGTGTACCTCATTCTGTAAAGAATATTGGAGATTGCCACGCGGTTGTATTAATTGCTGTATATACCAACAGAGAAATATAATAATGTAAAAAAAGATGAAGGGTGCCCACGTGGGATACCCTTCTACCTAAATGCACTCATAATACCATGTTCCATCCTTAATGGATTTTTGACATTGGTTGTTTAAATATAAATACTCCAAATGGGCGAGTGTTTCACCAACTGCAAATCGAGTTTCATGGATATTCAGATTCTTAAAAAGCTTGGTGTTAACTTCATAGATGGTCGCAGGCTGTTTAATGTAATCATAAGTCTGCTCTAATCGTTCATGATGATGTTCCAATAATTCTTCTATTCTTTGATTTGCATTTCTAAACGGCTTCCCATGGGAAGGAATGACAAAATCTACATCCAATAATTTAATTTTTTCTAATGAAGTAAAAAAAGCTTGTAATGGATTTCGATTGCCTCGGAACCAGTATGAAATATTAGGAGAAATTCTTGGTAAAATATGATCGGTTGAAAATAAGATACTTTTGTCTTTGTTAAATAAGGTGATTAACCCATCTGAATGCCCCGGTGTAAAAATAACTTCATATTCATAATCACCAAAAACAATTTTCATGCCTTCTTCCATGTAATGGTGGATGGTTGGGTATGGTTTTACCTGGAGATTAAAACTTCTTTCGTCTGTAGTTAACACCACTGATAGATTCTCGGGTAACCCGCAGGTTTCGTAGTTCTTATTTACAATCGTAAGTGACTCTGGCTCCCAATAGGATAAACCAGCCTCTGCATCGATTTCCGTCATCCAAACCTCTGCATTTGTAAGTTTTTGAAGTGTTCCGGCATATCCAAAATGGTCAGGGTGATAATGGGTAATGATGATATCCTTAATATCATGTTTTTCGATGATGGGTCTCCAAATGTCTCTAGATACTTCATTATTTAATCCTGCATCGATAATCGTCCACCCTCTTTCCCCTTCTGCTAAAAAGCAATTAACATGATTTAATCGAAAAGGCAGTGGGATGGTTACTTGCGTCACACCTATCTCATTAAGCAATTCGCGTTGCTCCTCTCTAGTAATCTTGTAAAAAATAATAATCAGCAAAATGATTGTTTTTCCTGCTTATTCCCGCGTTCTTACCTATTCACTGATTCTTTCAATAATCGTTCCGTTGGCCATACCACCGCCTTCACAAATAGCCTGCAGTCCATAACGACCGCCCGTTCTTTCTAATTCGTGCATCATAGAAATCATTAATTTTGCACCTGTAGCTCCCAGAGGGTGTCCTAGTGCAATAGCTCCACCATTAGGATTCAATTTCTTAGGGTCAGCCTTAATTTCCTCCAACCAGCACATTGGTACTGGTGCAAAAGCTTCGTTCACTTCGTATGTGTCGATGTCATCAATAGTTAATCCTGCTTTCACTAATACCTGCCTAGTTGCTTCAATTGGACCTGTCAACATTAACGTCGGGTCAGAGCCAGTTACCGAACGGGCAACAATTCGGAAACGTGGTTTAATTCCCAGTTCCTCTGCTTTTTCCCAAGACATTAAGAGAACTGCCGCTGCTCCATCACTCATTTGACTAGCATTTCCAGCATGAATTTTCCCGTCTTCTTTAAAGACTGTCTTTAGAGTGGCTAATTTTTCAACTGTAGACCCTTTTCGCGGACCTTCATCCTGTTTCACAACAACCGTAGTGCCATCCTCCAATGTTACTTCTAATGGCATGATTTCTCTATCAAATCTGCCTTCTTCTTGAGCAAGTAGGGCGCGATTATGACTTTCTACTGAAAATTCATCTAATTTGGTGCGCGTAAATCCCCATTCATCCGCAATTCTTTCTGCTGACAAGCCTTGATGAATGATTTCATAACGCGAAGTAAGCTCTTCGCTTAATTTTGAATGTTGACTAGTAGACCCCAGTGGAACCCGAGTCATACTCTCAACACCGCCTGCGATGACAATATCCATATCGCCGCTAAGTATGGCTTGAGATGCAAAATGGATGGCCTGCTGACCTGAACCGCATTGACGATCTAATGTGGTTGCTGGAACATGTATTGGAAAATCCGCTATCAAGGCAGCAGTACGGGCAATATTCATACCTTGTTCTTCTACCTGTGAAACACACCCCAAGATTACGTCTTGCACGATTCCCGGTGAAATCCCAGCACGATTTACTAATTCTTTTAGGACTTTTGCAGCTAATTCATCTGGGCGTACAGTACCGAGCAGCCCTTTTCTTTTACCAACTGGTGTACGAACACCCTCTACAATCACAACTTCACGCATTTTCTTTCCTCCTAATTTTAAATATATTTTTTCCTTGTTTTGGATTATCTCGGAGGCATACGAATGGCACCATCTAAACGGATGGTCTCTCCATTCAACATGACATTTTCAATGATGGACTGGGTTAATTGTGCATATTCAGAAGGTCGTCCAAGCCTGGATGGAAATGGAACCTGTGATTCTAAGGCTGCTTTTGCTTGCTCAGATAAAGATGCAAATAAAGGTGTTTCGATGATCCCTGGAGCAATGGTCATAACACGAATCCCGGATTTCGCTAAATCGCGGGCGATAGGCAAAGTCATACCTGCAACTCCGCCTTTTGAGGCACTGTATGCTGCCTGGCCGATTTGACCATCAAATGCCGCAACTGAGGCCGTATTAATGATAACCCCTCTTTCCCCTTCCTGATTCGGCTCATTATTTACCATTTGGGCTGCAGCAAGGCGAATCACGTTAAATGTGCCAATTAAATTGATTTCTATCACTTTTTTAAAACTATCAAAACTATGTGCATTGCTGCCCTTGCCAACTGTTTTTTCTGCAATTGCAATACCTGCACAGTTCACTACTGTATTGATTTTCCCAAATTGGGCTATAGCTCTATCAATAGCATGTTGTACATCTTCTTCACTTGTTACATTTGACTTGTAAAAAACAGCATTCTCCCCTAATTCTTCGGCTAACTTTGTCCCTCTTTCTTCAGAGAGGTCAAGTATAGCTGCTTTACCGCCATTTTTTACAATATTTCGGACAGTTGCCTCTCCAAGACCAGAAGCGCCTCCAGTTACCAATGCAATAGAATCTTGTATTCTCATATTTCCCGCTCCTATTCAATCAATATCCCAGTTTCCAAAAGATGTTATTATTGTGTTAATAATAACAATTTTCTTAAAATTTTACAATTGATTTATTTTTTGAACACTGATTTAAAAAATTAATCGATCTCCACTATATTCCCGTTGATTTTCCTAAACCGTTGTCCTATATTTAAACAAAGAGTAAAAAAATTTCTAATTGTTCAAATAGATAGGAAGATTTAGAGTTCATAGAGGTAGGAGGTTTGAAATATGTCATCTTTTAGAGCTCAGAAAATGGCTAAAAAGAAGCAGGAAATCCTTCGCTCTGCAGCAGCTATTCTTGTTGAAAAAGGCTACCAAGGAACTACAATGGAAGAAATCGCTGCCAAGCTGCTTATGACAAAAGGGTCGATGTATTATTATTTTAAAAATAAAGATGACTTACTGTATCAATGCCATTTGATGATTATGGAACTCTGCCTTGATGGCATTGAGAAAGTGGTTAATAGTGATTCCACCCCAATTGAAAAACTAAGGCACGCGATTAAAGAACATATTCTTCTTGCAACACGTGAGAAATCAATGTTTATGGCACTAACAAAACCGAATCATAATTTTTCGGAAGATCAACTAAAGGAAATTCTTGAACTGAGAAAAAGTTACTCACTGTATTTTGACAGAATTATTCTGGAAGGCATTGAAATAAATGCTTTTGAAAATGTGGACGTGAGAATGGTGCGGCTAATCATTTTAGGAGCTCTTAACTGGATTCAAGAATGGTATGACCAGAATGGTCCTCAAAGCGCGGAGGAAATATCAGATACCTACGCTCGTTATTTGTTAAAAATGATCACAAACGAGAAATAAATAAGCCCTCCTTGGCATTCAAGGAAGGCTTTATTTATCCAATTTTTTCTTCATTTTCTGGACTTAACAGCACTCTTTTATTTGTAGTAGATGGTGTTAAATTGGACCTTTTTAATAAATAATTTAAATGATCGATCGGCATAGAACCGTATCCTTTTCCATCTTCAAGTGTAAATTGAACGGTTATCCCATTATTAGTCGTTATTGTTAGGGTATCTGCTGAATTAAAATTCCCCTTGATATTTTGAGAAATTTGATATTTCATACCGGTTTCGATTTGCATTTCATGTCTCCTTCACTAATATTTAATCATAGTATTCTCCGATAATTATTATTCATACAAAATTATTCCATTACGGCCTATTTCAAATTCTACTGATTAAAATAAGATGTGGTAAAATATTCTTATCGTGTGGAGGTGTGAGAATGGAAATTTCTAGTGAATTACTTAATAGACAGCGGGATTTCTTTCAATCGGGCAAAACCAAAGATGTTACCTACAGAATAGAAGCTTTAACATTATTAGGAAACATGATCCGTTCACATGAAACAGAGCTGATGGCTGCTCTTAAAAGCGATTTGAATAAAAGTGATTTTGACACGTATATTACCGAATTGGGGATTGTATTAGAGGAAATCCGCTTTACTCTTAAACACATTAAAAATTGGACAGCACCACGTAAAGTAAAAACTGCCTTCACCCAAATGGGCTCAAAAGGCTATATTTATTCTGAACCGTATGGTGTGGTATTGATTATTTCTCCATGGAATTATCCTCTGCAATTAGCGATTGCACCACTCATTGGAGCAATTGCTGCCGGAAATTGTGCCATCCTTAAACCATCAGAACTAACACCAGAAACGTCAAAGCTTATGGCTGAGCTTATCAGTAAAACATTCCCTGCTGAGTACATTTCTGTTGTCCAGGGCGATGCTGAAACTACTCAAACCTTGTTAAAAGAAAAATTCGATTATATCTTTTTTACCGGTAGTGTTGCGGTAGGTAAGTTAATTATGGAAGCAGCAGCCAAACATTTAACTCCTGTTACGCTCGAATTGGGAGGAAAAAGTCCTTGTATTGTCCATCATGATGCGAATATCAAACTAGCAGCCAAACGAATAGCTTGGGGCAAGTTTATCAATGCTGGTCAAACATGTGTCGCACCTGATTATTTATATGTTCATCGGGATGTTAAGGATGAATTCATAAAGATACTCACAGAAAGTATCAAGGACCTTTATGAGGAAATCATAAAAAACCAAGAGTTCACTAGGATTGTGAGTGAACGGCATTTTAACCGTGTTATTAACTTACTTTCAAGTGGAGAAATCCTTCATGGTGGCAATTATTCTATCGATACATTAACGATTGAGCCTACCGTACTTGGAGGAGTCAATTGGGAAGACCCTGTGATGCAAGAGGAAATTTTCGGCCCCATTCTACCTATTCTTGAATATGACGATGCAAATACGATGGTAGGTAAAATAAACGAAAACCCAAAACCATTGGCACTATATATTTTCTCTCAAAGCAATGAATTTCAAGGAACGATCCTTAATTCTATTTCTTTTGGCGGGGGATGTATTAACGATACCGTTATGCACCTTAGTTCTCCCTACCTTCCATTTGGCGGAGTTGGAGACAGTGGGATTGGGGCCTATCATGGTAGAGGAAGTTTTGATGTCTTCTCGCACCAAAAAAGTATCTTAAAACAAACAACTACGTTCGATCTACCATTTCGATATCCAAATCGGAAAGACGCGTTAAAACAAATTAAACGCTTTATTAAGTAACCTTGCAGAGAGTTCCCTGCGAGGCTTTCTTTTACTTAAAAGTGTAGTTAACCTTACACAAGGGTATATAAAAACTAATAAATAAAGCAAAATTAACAAGATTTCCTATAATTGTCGCAATTTATTCAAAATGTTTGCAGGAAAATGTCGAGAAATAAAGGAATATATAACTAGACCAAAAGAAGGAGGAAAGTGAATGAAGAAAATAGTAACCCTTTTATTAAGTAGTTTAATTGTTTTATTGATGTTTGCTGGTGCTGAGAAATCGGTATTTGCTGCGGAAAATGTTATCTATTTAGGACCACCGCCACTAGTACAGGATGAAGAGCCAGATGATGAAAACTGTACTTGCCATGAACTTTTACCACTAACTGGTTCTGAACGTAATATGATTGTTGCAGACCTTTTAAAATCAAATGTATTTAAAAATGAGAGAATGAGGCTAAAAAAAGATGGCTATAAATGGTATGGAGCTAGTGGAATTGAAGTTATTCAACCTACGGAAGGAATCACATTAGTTGGTGTACCATTTAGTACAAATGATGGGACAATAGAATTTCATACTTTCTTTATTGGGGATTTTCAGGATTTTATTACTTATATTGAAGCACAAAAGGACAAAAATGCTAATCAATCAATGTAATTAAAGGTGTAGAAGAAACTTTTCTTCTACACCATTTTTTAACTACTCTTCTTCCTCATCCATAATCTCTTCAAAAGCAGCCGACACTTTATCAAACTCTTCATCACTTTCGATTGCTGAAAAGTCTCCATCTTTATCTACTTTTAAGAAGAAAATATCAATATCATCTTCGGTTTCCTCTTGAATATCTTCAACAAAACCTACCGCAACATAATTAGTACCTTCTATATTGATAGAAGCCAGAACCTCTACTTCCTGCTCTTGCTCGTTCTCATCACTAATTGTAAATACTTCGCCTACTTCAATATTCGCCATGTTACATTCTCCTCACATAAAAAAATTTAGTCCTAATCAAAAAGTATTTCTCAATAAGCCGCAAATTATACTGACTAGCAACTTATTTTTGCTCAATTACTTTTATAAACTCTCGCATATAGTCTGGAAGATCTGGCGGGCGTCTGCTTGAAACAAGGTGCCCGTCGACAACAACCGGTTCATCATACCAAGTCGCACCAGCATTTTCCATATCATCCTTAATTCCAGGTGTACTCGTGACTTTCTTCCCCTGCAAAATCTTTGCAGAAATTAGGACCCAGCCAGCATGGCAGATCTGCCCAATTGGCTTTTGATTTTCTTCGAAATGTTGAAGCAGGGAGAGGACTTCCGGAAAGCGGCGTATCTTATCTGGAGCCCAGCCGCCCGGCACCAAAATGGCATCATAATTCTCACCTTTAATATCGCTATAGGAGTAATCAGATTTTGCTGGCACTCCATATTTTCCTATGTACTCTTCCTCAGCCTTCTCACCCGCTAAATGAACAACTGCCCCTTCTTCTCTTAGTCTTAGAATGGGGTACCATAATTCAAGATCTTCAAATTCATGATGGACAAGACTAACTACTTTCTTACCTTTTAAACGCATCATACATCCCTCCTCTTTCTTATTATGACATATTAAATACAAACCACAAAAAAAACACCACTGTTATTTCAATCAATGGTGTCTATGTCAACACTTCCCTTAGCAGAATCCCAAGTGTTATTCCAATGAACATGGATGTAAGAGTACCCAATAGAAAATACTCTGCCCAGTTCCGGTCATCCATTTGTTTGAAACGTGCAATTGATTTAGCAGCAACGATAAATCCAATCGCTGGATAAGCGCTGTAAAAAGTTAACACTAAGACTAGTAATCTCTCAATATATCCAATTAATCTCCCCCGGGAGAGATCATGTTTGCTAAAAATCGTATAATTGTATTCCTCGGTCAATGCTCTATTACCGGTATGATTCTTTGCATAGTCAGCTTCATGCCGTTCATTTTTAAATGTATATTTTCCTTCAAAGGTTAAAAGCTGATTAGGCAGTGAGCCTAAAAGGATCTTTATCATGTGCCCGCTTACACTTGTTGCAAGAATAATAACAATGCCTATAAACAAAACCGAGTTTACAGTTCCTAATTCTTTCCCATTTAGAAAAAAATCAGAGATGCCTGAAAGCTTAACTCCTAAAAACAACTGTCCTGCAAGTAGAATCAATACAATATGTACCATCTGATCAATAATGAAGAAACTGGCTCTTTTTAAGTTTTCTTCATTGCTTATTTTTATAGTATCAAGGAGCTTTATTTTCAGGATATCGATAATAAAATGGCTGCTCACAATAAAGAGCAACGGGAAAATAAGGCCAGAATAAACACCCATTTCTTTAAAAGAAAAAAGGTAAAAAACAGTCAGCACAAGTATATTTACAAGAAAATGGTGTCCGATATGTTTCTTAATATTTTTCATCTTATCTACGACCATTTCATCAGTCTGTAAATAAAAATCAGCAATGAGATGGGCGAGAATAAGGCATAATAATAGCATGGATACTCCTCTCAATCAGGTAATTACTTAATATGATTTACTTTCAAATGTTTTCGAATGGAATCCATCAAAGATTCACTATTCGTTTTTTCAAGTTTATCCTTATAAGATTTTTCCTGCAGCGAATTTAGAATTGTGACCAATTCAGTAAAAACCTTTATGATTTCTTCCGATTTCCCTTTTTTATAATGACTTGAGATGGTCGGTGCAGTTTTTCCAAGCAAAACGGCTACCGCTTTTTGCTGCTCCAATATGAAGTAATAGGTAAAAACCTGTTCCTGAATAAGGGTTTGTTCTTTCATCATACTCATCTGTAAACGTAGTAAGGAATTGATTAAAACCTCAAACTCATTTCGAAACTGATTATATGGAAAAAACGAAGTATTTTGATTAAATTGATCAAGCTCAAATTTAAATAGCGGTCTTTCCTGTTCCTGTTTCAATAAATCATTGGCATACCTTGCCTGCTTTATTAATGGGTGAATCCACTTTTCAATATCGACTTCCTCTAACTCTTTATCACTATCACCAAAAGACAAACCAAAGTATGGCGTATGGTCTTTGAATTTCCATATCCTGCTAATAAAAAATGCAAGAATATAGGCAGTCGAATACCCATAACCAACGAAGATAATTTCATCGCCTGCTCGATGCTTCACTTTGCAATGTTCTATACACTCAGTCCAATCATGAATCCAGTTAACCATTTCATCTAAGTAATTTGTTAACTCCTCACCCTTATCAGAAGATGAAGAGTTGCTAACATCAAGTATAAAAATTGAAATAGGATGGTTCATACCATACCCCTCCTCAAAAATTAGATTATATTATCTAATTTTATTGATTTTAGAGTAATTAGTCAAACTACCATCAGATTAGACCATTCAATCTAATTTAAATGACGATGAAATTTCTCCATTCTAGCGGAAGGAGACTTTGATACTGTCGGTGCAAAAATCGATCATCTACGAGTACAATCGTCCCGTGATCCTCTTCTGACCGTATTAATCTGCCGCCTGCTTGTAAAACCTTATTCATACCGGGATACACATAGGCGTAATCATAGCCGTTTTTATCCTTCATAGTAAAATGATCTTTAATCAGATTTCTTTCATAGCACAGCTGCGGAAGCCCTACTCCTATCACAACGACACCATTTAAGCGGTCACCCTTTAAATCAACACCTTCTGAAAAAACACCGCCTAGCACAGCAAAACCTATTAACGTTTCATTTTGACTCGGTTTGAATTGCTCCAAGAATTCTTCTCTCTCCAATTCTGACATACCTGCACCCTGAAGCAAGGTCCTAACCTTCGGAAATTCGTTTACAAACAAATCATATACCGTAAGTAAATAGTGATAGGAAGGGAAAAAGATTAAATAGTTTCCAGGCCGATTTTGAATCAAGGAATGAACCAATGTAACGATTTTCTCCTTTGTACTTTCACGATCCCGATATCTGGTTGACAGCGGTTTGATAAAAATATCTGTTTGTTCCTCTTTAAATGGAGATGGTATAGACAGCAAATAGTCCTCCTCTTTGCCGCCAAGAATATCCTGATAATAGGGCAGTGGAGAAAGAGTGGCTGAAAAAAATACTTTTGAGCGGTAGCCCTTTCCCATTTTTTGAAGCAGTTTTGATGGGTCGATACAAAACAGCTTAAGGGATATATCATTCTTAATTTTCTCACCATAGATTATAAAGTGATCATCAAGTAAATCGTGTATTTTCAGGAAGGCATTTACCTTAAAGTATAGTTCCAGCAGATTTGGAGAGGAATCTTTATGAAGAAAAGATTCGGCCCCTTCAATAAATTGGGTTAAAAGCAATATCAATTCTTCATCTAGCACCTCCAAGGTAAATTCATTTTGCTCTACTGTTTCCTTTTTCAAAGATATAAACCATGCATTTATTTTAGCAGCACTCTCATAAATCACTTTGTCGACACCTTTAAACTCCTTTTTCAATTGAAGAAAAGGATCTTTGTTTAGCGCTGCAGAAAACATCTCTCGTCCGCGGTCAACAAGATTATGCGCCTCATCGATTAGTAAAAGTGTAGTCTTCTTTTGCTCCTCAAACAATCGCTTTAACGATACCCGAGGGTCAAAAATATAATTGTAATCACAAATGATGGTGTCGGCTACATAAGCAAGATCAATCGAAAACTCAAAAGGACATATGGTATGTTTGCGGGCATATTTTTCGATCACTTCACGATTCATACAGTATTCATTAGCCACTATATCTAAAATAGCTCCATTTACACGATCATAATAACCATTCGCAAACTCACAATACTCCTTCTGACATTTTGTTTCTTCCTTAAAACAAACCTTATCCTTAGCTGTAATCGTAACCGACTTCAAACAAAGACCGCAGGAACGCATTTTGGAAGCTGCATCTTCGGCCGTAGTCCTCGTTATCGTTTTTGCGGTAAGATAAAAAATCCGATTTAGGTATCCTTCTCCAAACGCTTTCACAGCCGGGAAAAGGGTAGAGATTGTTTTTCCGATACCGGTTGGAGCTTTAACAAACAAACTTTTCTCCTCTGATATGGTCTTATATACCACACCAGCTAGTCTCCTTTGGCCGGCGCGGTATGTTTCAAACGGAAATTCTAATTGTTTGCTGCTTTCATTTCTTTCTTTTCGATGATCATATAGTAATTTTGCATAGGGATAATAGTTTTCTACCACCTCATGAACAAAAACCTCTAGTTCTTTATAGGTAAAACTTTTCCTTATATATTTTTTCTCATCGGTTTCCACTTGTACATAGGTCAATTGTACAAAAATCTCCTGTATCTGTTGGTACTTAGCATAAATGTAGGCGTACATTTTAGCTTGAGCCCAATGGACTAGATGACCATCACCTTCAAGTTGCTCTAACGGCTGGGAAGTAGATTTTATTTCGTCAATAGTTACCTCTTCGTCACGAAATAATAATCCATCGCACCTTCCATCAATCGTAAAAATCAGGTCTTTAAAAGAATAGTCAGTTCGAAGATAGACTTCCTTTTGATCCGATTCTTGATATGTTTTTTGGATTTTTTGGTGAATTCTCGTTCCATCTAAAAGCGTGGACTGTGACCGGAATTTTGAATCTATACTGCCACTGCTATATACATGTTCCACCAGCGATCTAACCGCTATTTGAATGGTATTTGTCAAGAATATCACCTGCTTCCATATGAGAATGTATGTTTGTATACTATTATAACAGATACCTTTACTTTTTGGGACACTCACTTAAATAACGTAAAAAAATGAGAACAAGAAATTTCTTGTCCTCACACACTTTTAGTATATAAATTAAGAACGAATCTGCCCTGTTCCTTGAACAATCGCTTTTGAGGTCGTTATTGCCTTCAGCCCCATTGGTCCACGAGCATGTAATTTTTGTGTACTTATACCTATTTCAGCACCGTAGCCAAATTGCTCACCATCCGTAAAACGGGTAGAAGCATTATGATAAACAACAGCTGCATCCACAGCCTGGAAGAAAATCCGGACATTTTCGTTATTCTCACTGATAATGGCTTCAGAGTGTTTGGTGCCATATTGATCGATATGATCAATTGCTTCCTTTACGTCGTTAACTAGTTTCACCGATAGTATAGGTGCTAGAAATTCAGTATACCAATCTTTTTCAGAAGCTACCTTGATAAAAGAATACTCTAAAGACAACAATTCATCGCCTCTTAGCTCAACTCCCTGATCCTGTAATGCATGCATGACCTCAGAAACATAAGGCCAATTCTTATGAATCAACAAAGTTTCAGCGGCATTACATACTGATGGTCGATGTAATTTTGCATTTAAGGCAATTTCAATACCCATTTTCTTTTCTGCTGTTTCATCTATGAATACATGACAATTACCAACACCTGTTTCGAGAACTGGTACGGTTGCATTTTCGATAACGGACTGAATTAATCCAGCGCCGCCGCGGGGGATCAGCACATCTAAATATTGATTCAGTTTAAACATTTGTGAAGCTGTCTCCCTGCTCGTATCCTCAAGAAGCTGTACGGCATCTGCTGGTATTTTACTATCTCTAAGAGCCTCACGCATAACATGTACAAGTGCTTTATTAGAATGAAGAGCAGAGGTACTGCCTCTTAATAGAACAGCATTTCCGGCTTTTAAACAAAGACTTCCAGCATCTACAGTGACATTCGGACGAGCCTCATATACCATGCCAATCACACCAAGTGGAACGCGAACAGTATGAATCTGTAAACCATTTGGGCGCTCCCACGCTTCAATGATTTCACCAATTGGATCCTCAAGTTTGACTAACTGGCGAATCCCCTCAACAATTTGTTCAATCCTCTCCTCGGTAAGCATTAACCTGTCCAATAAAGATGGAATGAAACCTTTTTCTTCACCTGCTCGAATGTCTTTTTTATTTTCATTTAAAATGAACTCTTTTTCACTTAATAAGGCGTCAGCCATCTTCAATAAAGCTTCATTCTTCTCTTCAGTTGATAAGATAGCAAGTACCTTAGATGCTGACCTTAGTTTTTGGGCTTTTTCTAGTAATTCACTCATATTCAACTTCACTCCTCTGGCAGACTGACCCAGTTATTACGATGAATCACTTCCGCACGTTTATTTATTGAAAAATTTTTCGTCTTCTCACCAGGTAACCCTTTTACCATTTGTAAATTTTTGGAAGAATAATAGATTTGTCCCTTACCAATTAATTCACCATTTTGATTGTGAACCTCGACAACATCCATCGCATTAAAATCACCGATAACCTTCGTAACCCCCACAGGAAGAAGACTCTTTCCGTTTGTGAGAATGGCATCTTCTGCTCCTGCATCAATTTCAACTACACCCGCCGGTTGGGAGTGGAAAGCAATCCATTGCTTTTTCTTTTGCATTTGAGTTTGGAAAGGTCCTCCAATATAGGTACCATCCCCACTGCCCTCTAGTATACGAGAAAGCTTCTCTTTCCCTTGACCTCTTCCAACAAAAACACTAACACCGAATGATAGTGCTTTTTTCGCTGCTAGAAGCTTGGATTTCATTCCCCCAGTTCCAACAGAGGAACCACTGTCTCCTGCAGCTTCAAGGAACTCATCTGTCACTCTTGGAATAAAGTCAATTTTCTTTGCATCCTTTACCACTTTCGGGTTCCCATTATATAACCCATTTATATCTGTTAAAATAATTAAGGCATTTGCATGAAGAAAACCACTCACGAGAGCTGACAGCATATCATTGTCACCAAAAGTCAATTCCTCAATTGCAACTGAATCGTTTTCATTGATAATCGGTATAACTCCTCTTTGAAGGAGCTCTGTTATCGTATTGAATAGGTTATGAAACCGTTCAAGGCTATAAAAATCCTCCCTCGTTAATAAAATTTGGGCAGGAACAATAGCAAAATCTTTAAATGCTGTATTATAATGCTGCATTAATAATCCCTGTCCTACTGCAGCAGCAGCTTGCTTTCCGGCTAAACTCTTTGGCCTAGCTGGGTAGCCTAACGCTCCAAATCCTGCGGCTACTGCACCAGAAGAAATCAAGATGACATCGTGACCTAGCTGTTTTAAATAAGCAATGGCCTCGATATGATCCCGAATTTTCTCTTCGGATATGATCCCTGAGGCTGTGGTTAGCGAGCTGCTCCCAATTTTTACTACCACGAGTTGTTTCTTCATCCTACTCTTGCTCCTGTCTTTTGAAAAATAAAAAAACAATTTTTCTGTCCTTAAAAAAGGACGGAAAAATCGTTTCCGCGGTACCACCTTAATTGATGCAATGCATCCTCTTTAACCCGTAACGTGGGAGAACGGCTTATGTTTGCATAAGCAGCTTAATAGGGCAGGTTCAATCTTTTTCCCGTGAGAAACCTTTCAGCCTTTGAGTTTCATTCTCTAACACGTTCCCAAGTTTACTAATCCCATACCATTTTCGATTTCCAATTTATTTGATTATCTATAGAAAACGACGAATTGTCAAGCTAGTTGATTGAAAATTTAAATTTTATTTTCCATTTGGAACTAATTTGATTAAAACTGTTCGTTCAAATACTCACATATCTTTTCTGAGTCTAACCTAACGGCAATATAGGGAGGTTGAATTCCTTTTCCTCTCTCTAACGGCTGACCTAGCCATAAAATTTGCTGATCAATCATAATGAAAGGGCAATTCCAGCCTGTTTCCTGCCAGATATTTGGTTTTAATTCGGGCCATGCTTTCTCTGAAATAACTGTTAACTCCACGGACAGATTACGGCCAGCTAACGAGTATTTCAAATCCTCCGGTAACTGAATATGGACAGGTAAAGACATAACGATTGAAGAACGAGCATGATTTAAATCCTTTATTACCTGTTCTTTCTTTAATGCATGGATCCACATTAATCTAGGGAGTTGATTTTTTATCCAGGTTCCAATATCCTTCGTCCTTACACTTTGTTGCTGTTTTTCTTGATGTTCTACAAGCATTCTTAGGGTCTTCCTATTATAGACATGCCTGCGGATAAAGGCATGATTACAGACATGAATGAATTTTCCCTTCGTTCTCGTAATGGCAACATTAATAAGCCGTTCGCTATCCTTTCCCGTTAATAGCATTCCGACGCGATCCTGTGGATCGGAATCAACTGTATCAAAGATCATGACATCCCTCTCACTGCCTTGAAAACGGTGTACAGTTGCAGAGATTATATCTGCTGACAACCGTTCTTTTTCATATAAGTCTTGTAACAAGAGATCCACTATATTTGCTTGTGCCCGGTAGGGTGTCACATATCCGATTGACCTAGAGCCGCCTAAATAGGATTCATGAATTAATTGAAATGAAATCAGTGCCTGCCAAAGATTGGACCTAGAATTAGACGTTTTTTCATTCAAACAAAATGCGCCCATATAACTCGTATCTAACAGAATAGCAGCTCGTCCTGGAAAAGGTGCTTGTTCTACTATCGCATTTCTGCTCATCCGTACACTGTCATGATCACCAACTAAAGAATGATAAATGTATCTATTGGTAAAGGCAGAAATATCGGGGTGCATTCTTCGCTGTTCCTTTAATAAAAATAAATGTGGATGAAGTTTTCCCGACTCTACCCAATCTGCAACACCTGCTCGATGAAATATGTCTTCTTTCATCCACTTCGTAACAAGTGTGTCTCTTGATGAGGCAATAGGCGGCAATTGTTTAAAATCACCGCAAATAATGACTCTTTTTCCAAGAGAAGCTGCAAATGCCGCCTGTGGCACATACGCCATACTTGCTTCGTCAAGAATGACGACATCAAATTCCTTTCCATAAATGGCAGGATCACTAGCTGCTTTAGCAAGTGTTGATCCTACCACAAACGCAGCCTTTACAAACTCCATTTCCTTTTGGCGAATTTTTTCAAGCACTCTTGCAATTTTTTTCTCTAGTTCCAATAGTTGATTGGAGTCCCTTCTACTAAAGGAACGAGCAAGATCCAGTTTTATATTTTTTCTTTCTTCTATTAATCGGTCTTTATCTTCAGCAAGACTGGGTTCTTTTTTTTGTAATAGCTGACTAGTTGTGAGGGCTTCCTGGGTTCCTTCGGCTACGGCTGTATTAAAGCCGTAACGCAGCACATCTCCCTCGCGAAAGCGTTCCTTCTTTTTAAGAAAAGCTGAGATTTCACTAATTAATACATCCACCGCTTGATTACTGTGTGAAAGAATAAGGACTGTTTTGTCTTGAAAATATTTATTAGCAGCAACACGTGCAAGGGTATAGGTTTTCCCTGTTCCTGGTGGTCCCCACACAAAGGTAACAGGATTGTACTTTGACCTTAATAGCACCTCATGAATATTGCTTTTTATCTTATCAATCGGATGCTTAGCAGGCATTGATGGATTCATTAATCGATGAACTCTTACTCGTTTTTTCTTACTTTTACTAATCTCCTCTAACCGCTCAATAAGCTGTTCAAGGAGCTCCCAAGGATCGTGATAAATATATGCCTCAGGGATTAAATCACTTAATGTTTGTTCTAATTGTATAATTATACCTTTCCCTTCGGAGGAAAGGGTACGTCCTCCCTGCTTAAGACCACCCCAAACAAGTGTTATCGAGGAACCTACTGGAATTTTCAATGAGAAAGCAGTGTCAAAATAATAGGTAAACGAACCATCACTTGATACCAGCCTGCCATTTGTTACTCGGTATTTGTTACTCCCATATTTCTTTAAAAATACAATTTCATTTTGTAGTGCCTGCTGCCACTCTTTAATATAAGAACTCGTTTTTGTCATTATTTCCATCCTTTTACTTTAGAAGCTACTTATGTAATGAAACATCTACTATACCATCATTTATTTTACTAAATAAATCAAAAAATAATAAACTTCGGATGTTTATTGTTAGTTAAAACACTTTACTCTACAAAGAAATTCCGACAATTACCTTATTTAGCAGATGTGCTTGTTCGTTATAACATTATAGTAATGAACCATTTGTTCATTGATAAGTCTTTCTACCTATAAAAAGTAAATTATTTGTCATAAAAATAAATATATACTCGATAAAAAAAAGGCTCCCGCCAATGTCGAAAGAAAGGAATTTTCATCCCAGGGAATGAATAGTTATTTAGTACCAGCCGCATTGGTTGATATTAGTAAAAACGCAAAAATTTCGAGAACGGTTTGTGACTTTGGACCAGTTATCCCTGAAGTTAGACTCGAATTACAGTGGATATACATAGGCCATTTGCTTGGAAAACCTTTTCTCTAGACTATATAAGGAGGTAAAAATGAAGCGAAGAGATTTTGTTAAGTATGCTGGAGGCGGTTTGGCTGCACTAGTAGTCGGAAGTGTCTTGCCGGCATGGGTTTCAAATAACCAACTCCTTGCAGTCAAACAGGTTCAAGAGCTCAAATTTACGATAACCGACGCCATTAAAGATATGATTACGCACAACTCAATTAACAAGGCCCAATGTTACTTCTGGTTGTACAAAGAGGAAAATTTCCCAGCAGAAATTCCGGGCCCGCATATTTATACAACAGAGGGAAGCGTTATTAAAGTTACCATTACCAATGGTTTGGATGAACCTCATGCATTTTTTATACAAGGGATGGTTAATAGCGGTCCTATTGCACCAGGAGCGACTAAGCAGGTCCAATTCATCGCTTCAAAAGCTGGGACCTATTTATATTATGATAATTTAAACGCGCCAGTTAACCGGATAATGGGTCTTCATGGTGCATTGATTGTTATGCCAAACGCAGCAGTTCCTGGACATAAATTCACACCGTATGCAGCACCTACCCCTGCCGTTCAGCAGCTTTTTGATGATTTTGGTACTACTGCACACTTCCCTGGATTAGCTTGGGATCAGGGTGATGATTCTACTCATACACCTGCTTTTAGACAGTATGTGTGGGTACTCCATGCTGCTAGTTCACGTCTTTTTGGTCAGGTCGGAAATTATCCGCCAGGAAGAGACTTTCCTGCTGCGCAATTTATTAGGTCATTCCAAAGTGATCGGTATAGGTCAGATGGATTAAATCTGAAACCAGACTTTTTTACAATTAACGGTCAATCTGGATGGTTCGCGGCACACAATCCTACGATTACCCCAAGTCACAGGGTTGGTGAACCAGCGGTTGTTCGTATTCTTAACGCTGGTCTTTCACTTCATTCGCTGCACATACATGCAAATCACGTCTATGTAACAGGGGTAAATGGTGTTGTACAAACGAATCCAGTTTGGATAGATACTTATACGGTCAAGCCACTCGATATAATCGAATGGGCTGTTCCATTTACAAGGCCGCCAGATGTACCGAATGAGCGCGGGATCGGTCTTGCTGATAAACCGCTCATATCTGTCGCAAATCCGGGTATTAAAGGTTCTGTTGCACACCCTGTCTGGCCCCCAACAGAGGAATTGAATACCTTCTTTCCTAAAATTGGCGCAAAAACTGGAAATGTTGATATTTCTGTTCAATTATCTCCAATTTGTTACCCAATGCATGACCACTCAGAGACAAGTCAATCTGCTCAAGGTGGAAACTATGGGATGGGAATGATGAGTGGGTTAGATTTTATTGGAGACCGGAACACTCCTGGGGGTGTCAGCACCTTCCCCGGTGCTCAAACGAAACATGTTCCTGGACCTTATATAACCGGTCCAGCAGCTGGACATGATGGAGCGCATTAAACGTTCTCATACAATTAAAGTAATAAATAAAGGAGTAATGCTATGTCTTTTTCAAAACCTGGTTATAAGATTCTACGAAGGTCAGTGGCGGGTCATGAGGGATCATGGGTTAAATCATTTGATCCCCCCCAAGAGAGTCCCCCAACACCTGAACTGTTAATTCCAACGAATCCAGTTCCTAAATTTGTAGCAGATACAATACAGGGAGCAACGATGAGTATCCCAAATAACCAGCGACTTCACCTTATGCATGGAGTAGATCTTCCAATGTGGGATGGTCGGAAACTTGGCTTTTTTTTAATTAGTACTCCTGATGTTCCTGAGACTGCATCAGGTACGTTCCCTGGGCCAACCATCCGGGTTCCACGAGGTGTGGTTTTTCATAGTTATGTTGAAGCACATGGACAGCCCGCACATACTGTACATTGGCATGGAATCGAGCCTACTGCCATGAATGATGGAGTCGGACACACCTCCATGGAATTGGGGGAATATACCTATCAATGGCAGCCTAATCATATCGGCAGTTATTTCTATCACTGTCATCGAAGTACCATTCAACATTTCGACTTTGGGTTATATGGATTCCTGATAGTAGAACCACCTGATGCCTATGACTCTAGTGATGGGAAAAATGTCGGAGGGTATCCGCGCCGAACCGCGGCCAATCTTGAAAAATACCCTAAATTCCGGGGATTTGTCGGTGGAAATTTAGAAAGCGGTGACCCGCATGCCATGACGGTTCCTTATGATGTAGAAGCCCTATGGGTCATTGATGACATTGATTCTGTTTGGAGAGAACAAGCGGACCATGCACACCAGACATTCCCAAAGATGGGAAAACAACCAGGTCTAGATGATGATTTCCATGAAAATGATAGTGGCAGTGATGATTTCTTTGCCTTTCACGATTATAATCCTGATTATTTTGTCGTTACGGGCATTAATTTCCCAGGGCGTGTCGGCAGCACCGTTACCATCCGTCCTGGATTGACCATCCCTGCTGCATTAAATAGCGGCGTGGATGGAATGCAGATTTCAGTAAATGCCCGTAGAAATCAGACCATCCTAATCCGGTTACTCTGTGCAGCCTATACAAAAATTAAAGTAACATTCCCAATGGATGTTGTCGTAATCGCCCTTGATGGACGTGCGCTTGGTGTCCCTCCTTTTGGGCGCTACAACCAGCCTTATACCATACCAGCTGGTAAACCGATTGAAATGTCCACTGCGCAGCGAATAGATGTACTAATAAGAGCAGAACGGTCCATTAACACTTTTGCTCAGGTAGAATTTAGACACCATTTAAGCGATGCATTTCTCCTAAACGGGAGAATTCCTATTATAATTAAATAGATTAATAAACAAAAAGTCCTATGTGTTTTAAAAAAACACGCAGGACTTTTTTGTGCGCTTATTTTATTTTTTTTATTGAATCGCTGAGCGTCTTAATAATAAATTCAATATCTTCCTGTGTAATATTTAATGGAGGCGATAAAGCCAATACATTATTATACCCCGCTACTGTTGCCCCGTTTTTTCCAATTAATAGTCCTTCCTGTTTACAGGCTGCAATCACATGATTCACCAATGAAACATCTAACGGTACCTTGGTCTGCTTATCTTTTACTAGTTCAATTCCAATTAATAACCCTTTGCCGCGAATGTCGCCAACAAATGGATGATCCTGGAGCAGTCTGGTCAATTCATTTACCACCTGGTTCCCCAAGTCCCGTGAACGGTTAAACAGGTTCTCGTTTTCTAAGATTTCTAGATTCTTTAACGCCAAAGCGCAGGCTGCTGGGTTACCGCCAAAGGTATTAATGTGCCGAAAATAATCATATTCGTCTGTTCCTTTAAAAGATTCATATATTTCTTTCCGAACCGCTGTTGCAGATAGTGGTAAATATGCACTTGTAATTCCTTTTGCCATGGTAATGATGTCCGGCTTTACATCCTCGTGCATAAAGCCGAAAGGTTTCCCTGTGCGTCCAAAACCACAAATCACCTCATCTACAATCAAGAGTGCTCCATGTTTTTCACAAACCTCTTTTGCTGCCTTCATGTAACCTTCTGGCGGCACTAATATCCCACCGCCTGTAATAATAGGTTCCATAATCATTGCAGCGATCGTCTCACTCAACTCCCATGTCATGGTTCGATCAATTTCCTTCACAGATGACAGTTCTTTAGGTTCGGTTACGTTCGTATCATCTCGATAGGAATCCGGTGGAGACACGTGTATAAAGCCTGGAGCAAGAGGTTCATACTTATATTTTCTTTGCGCTTGGCCGGTTGCAGCAAGTGCTGCCATCGAATTCCCATGGTAGCCTCGGTAGCGGGATACAATTTTATAGCGATTATATTCGCCTTTTTGCTGATGGTATTGACGTACGATTTTAAATGCTGTTTCATTCGCCTCTGACCCGCTGTTTGAAAAGAAGATGACATATTCGTCACCCAACATTTCATTAAGTTTTTCTGCAAGCTTGATCGCTGGTACGTGGCTCTGTGTCAGTGGAAAATAAGCCATTTCTTTAAGCTGTTCATAGGCAGCTTCTGCTAGTTCTTGTCGGCCGTAGCCAACATTAACGCACCATAAACCAGCCATACCATCTAAGTAACGCTTTCCATCGGCGGCGGTTACCCACGAACCCTCTGCCTTTATTGCCACGATGGTGGCCTCTGGATTATACGGCTTCATGGAATGCCAAATATATTTATCATCCTGTGCAAGTAATTCTTCTTGTGGGCGACCAGTATGAACCATTATCCATCCTCCTTATTTACCCTTTAAAATTAGGATGTATTATTTTCCTCATACTGAAGTTTACGCCGCTATTTCCATTCACATGCCTATTCTAAAAAAACAATGAGATTGCTAGAAAAATTGTCCTTGCCTACCTGATTATTTCCGCAATTGAAGGAGTCATATGGTCGATTTCATGTGAAAGCAAGATATGCTTTCCTTTTGTATTGGATTGAGCAGCCAGGGACATTGCTGCAGCAACTTTCTTTGCCTCAATCCCTCGGTATGGACGCAGCGGACCTATCATTAACTTGTTCAGTACACCACTAGCTTTTTCTGCAATTTTTTCTCCAAACCGAAACTCCTCCCGCTCTCCCAACAATAATGAAGGTCTGAAAATATGCAGAGAGGGTGGGTTTATCTTAGTAAGCGCATCCTCAACTTCCCCTTTTACACGATTGTAAAAGAATACTGACTTAGGATCAGCACCCATGGCAGTTACAATTAGAAATTTTTCAGCGCCGTTTTCTTTTGCTAAGGTTGCTGCCTCAACAGGATATTCAAAATCTACCTTACGAAAAGCTTCTTTTGTCTTCGCTTTTTTTATTGTGGTGCCCAAACAGCAAAATACATCTGTCACGTGAAATAGTTCAGAAAATTTATGTAGTTCATCAAAATTAATAATATGTTGAACACATTTTTCGTTTTGAACCTTAATAGGTCTACGAATCAATAAATGTATTTTTTCATATTGATTATTTTCATTAATTACTTTAACTAGTTCTTTTCCAATAAGACCCGTCGCTCCAAGAACAAGTGCCGTTTTTTTATTACTCATGAACGAACCCTCCATACGACATAAAAAGATAACCTTAATAAAGTCTTTACTCTCTCGGACTTTATTTGCTTTTCTTCAAAAAAACCAATCAGTTGAATTAGCTGGTCGGTTTTTTAACGGCTTCCACCAAATTGGATAAATAGTGGTGAATGAGTTGAAAGGCACCCTCAATAGACATATCCTCTTGGAACCCCTTGACATAATTTAAGGCAAAATTCAAATCCCATAAGCCATCATCTTGACTAAACATTAAATCAAATTTTGAATTTTCCCCATCTAAAGTGTGATTTAAATGCTCTCTTAATACATTATCAAACTTTTTTTGAAGTTTTAAGCCTAGCATAACATCATATGTACCAAAAACATCATCAACCTCGAGGGAAATACCCTCAACACCAATTTCTTCAAATAAAATAGATTCAACATAAATAAATTCATTTTTATGTTCTTTTAAATAGGTAATTGGCTGATATAAAAAACTAGAAGATTCATTTGCAATCATGGTATCTGTTTCCTTACTGCATCGTTCAATATAAGCATTAGAAAAATTTACTTCCATCCTGTTGCCCTCCCAATATTCATTTCTTTTTACTATAGAATGTTTCCCAGTAAAAAAGCAAATATCTTTAAAGTATAAAAAAGCAGCCAAGGCTGCTTTTTTATACTTAATTTTCTGCTAATTTAGTTATAACTTTTTTTTCAACTGGGTTTTCATCCATTTTATCTGAAGCTTGTGTTACCCGCTTCATAAAGAAGGCTAGGAAAAGTGCGAGTGCTGCTATAAAGGTTGAGACAAAAAAGGCAAAATTTATACCATCCAACATAGCTTGCATCATAATTTGCTGCTGCATTTCTGCAAGTGCAGCTTGTGTTGGCTGCTCAGTCAAAGCTGAACGTGCAGATTCACCAAGTTCTATGGCTCTCGACTCTGTGCGGTTTGACATGATAGTCACCAATAAGGCTGTACCAATAGCACCAGAGACTTGCTGCAACGTATTATTCATAGCAGTACCATGGGGATAAAATCGTGCAGGAAGTTGATTTAATCCGTTTGTCGAAACCGGCATCATGACCATCGACATTCCAAACATACGTAATGTAAAAAGTAAAAGTAAATGCATGTACGACGTATCAAATGATAATTGGCTGAACAGATAAGTAGTGTAAACAGTGATGCTTAAGCCAATTATTGCTAACGTACGTCCACCAAATTTATCAAATAGCTTACCTGTAATAGGTGACATTAACGACATAATAATTGCTCCCGGCAGCATCATAAGCCCGGCATCCATTGGTGAAATACCTTGGATCGTTTGTACGTAAATCGGCAGTAATAACATCCCAGAAAACATTGCCATTGTAAGTACCATAGAAATCACAGATGATAAGGCAAACATTGGATACTTAAATATCCTATAATTAAGCATAGGTTGATCTTGTTTAAGTTGACGTAAGATGGACATAAGTAATGCAATAGCTCCAATAACAATCGTTAAATAAACTTGTGGACTGTCCCAGCCTTGTTTGCCTGCTGAACTGAACCCATAAAGCAAGCCGCCAAATCCTACGCTTGTAAGTAAAACAGATATGAAATCAAGTTGAATATTAACTTTTTCTTTTTTATCTTTTAATAAAAAGAAACCGATTAATAGAACAATAGCCGCAATTGGCGTTACAAAGTGGAACAACATTCTCCAGTCATAGTGCTCAATTAACCAGCCAGAAAGCGTAGGCCCAATTGCAGGTGCCCCCATTAAGATTAAGCCAAATATCCCCATTGCTGCCCCCCTTTTTTCAATAGGGAAGCTTACTAACATAACATTCATTAATAATGGCATCATGATCGCTGAACCTGCTGCCTGTGTCATCCTGCCTGCGAGTAATATTGGGAATACATGGGCAACGCCAGCTAGAATCGTTCCTGCAGTAAATAAGCCCATTGCTACTAAGAAAAGATTTCGTACGGAATATTTTTGAATTAAGAATGCGGTTGTTGGAATTAAGACCCCATTAACCAACATAAAGCCTGTAGTCAACCATTGTACGGTCGAAGCATCCACCTTCAAATCCGCCATTATAGAAGGAAGTGCTATATTAAGTAAAGTGTTGTTTAAAAAAGTGATAAATGCCCCTATCATCAAAATCGAAATTATCCCATATGGGGGACGTTTTATCTCGTTTTTTTCATTTCCCATGTTAATACCCCCTATAAACTCTTTGTACAATTTTTTATACCACTGTTTCATGCTAATTAATAATATACCGCCAGTTCATTTTTTGCAATCAAAAAATACTACAAAATAATGGGTTTGTAATCCCCCTCTTTATCATGTAGTATATTTTTATACTCTTAGTATAATTCGGATTATAGGTGATAATATGAACGAGCGAAAGCAACATGTCATTAATAAAGCCCATCAATTATTTATTGAAAAAGGATATCAAGCAACTTCTATTCAGGATATATTAGATTTTAGCGGAATTTCTAAAGGAACTTTTTACAAGTATTTCTCTTCCAAAAGTGAATTATTAATTGCTATTTATAAGACCGTTTATAAAAAGCTTGAAAAGGAACGAAACGAATTGTTAATCGGTAAAAATCCTGCAGATATAGAGATTTTTGCTAAACAAATGGAAATGGCAATGATTACGAATAGGAAAAATAAATTAATTGCTCTTTATGAAGAAGTTATGGCTTCGAATGACGTCGACCTTAAACAATACATTAGTCACAGTCGGTTAAGGTCGCTTCGGTGGATGTATGGTCGGTTTATCGATATCTTCGGGGAACAAAATAAACCATATCTATTAGATTGTGCCATTATGTTCACAGGTTTATTGCAGAATAATCTACATTACAATCGAGTAGCGACAAATTCTAGCGAGAATATTAGTGAGGTTGTTAGATATAGTGTAAATCGTTTGGTACAAATGGTCCACGAAGTGACAGAAACCGGGGAGCAATTACATGAGCCAGAACTTTTGGAAAAATGGCTCCCTGGAGCTCAGAAAAAAAATCGGGAACAGTTAGATCAATTTTGTAAAATTACCGGTCCATTGAGAAATTCCATAACAAAACAAATACAAGAAATAAATGAACAAGAAAAATATCTCGAACTATTAGATTTCATTCAGGAAGAAATCATGCATACCAGAGAACCAAGAAAATTCCTAATCGAAAGTGCCCTGCAAACCTTACAAAACAATCCAGCAGCACTATGGCAAAAAGAACTCCAACAGGTAAACCAAATCACCACATCATTCTTTCAACAATTAGAAGATACCGAAGAACAAAACTAATGCGGTGCCCTCTATTTGGGCCTTTTAATCGGTGCCTGTCACCACTCGTGGACATTTCGACCTATTTGTCCACCTGAGGTGGACATAAGTTTGCTACTTCGTAATAGGTTTAAAGTTTAATAATAGTTTTTTTGACCTGAGTGTTTGCCTATGCATTTCTGTGTAGTTTTACGTAAATTAGTAAAAACAAGGTTTGTTTTACTAATTTGAGGAGAAGCAGTTCGATGCTGCTTTAAAAAGCTACAGGAGGTGCCAACCAATGAGTGATTTAGCTGCAGACATGAATCAAATAAATGAGAGAAAGAGCAGACAATCAATTTTTGATTCATCAAAATTTTGGGGTCACAAGAAATCTCTAAATAAAGATACAGAAATTTCCCCTGCAATGACAATAAAAGACGAATCACTTGAACAACTGCCCGAAATAATAGAGAAAGAGGACTCCATTGAACATCACCCTAAAGTAACAGTAATTAACGATTCAATTGAACAAATTCCAGAAAATAACCGTGAACTATCTAAACCCGACGATGTGAAACTGTATGAGTCGATAAGTGGAAATTTCATTATCTCTAAAGGCTGGGATGGGACTAACATGTCGGTGTACAAAATAAGAAGAAAATACCTCTAAAAAAAAGGAATGGCGCCAACCTAACCGGCTCCATTCCTTCTGTTTTATTTGTGCTGAACAAATGTACTTGGCATGACAACTGCAACGACCTCGCCACGGGCACAAAGAACACGATCTGCATATACTTCTGTTTCTACTCTAAATTTTTTAGGGTGTATCTCATGAACAATACCAATGGCCTTTAAAGGTACACCGTGCGGCGTTGGTTTGACAAAGTCAACGTTCAAAGAGGCAGTTACAAACCGTGGAGGTTCGACAGCCTCACCTGGAAGATAGCCATTCTTTTTATGTAAAGCTAAAGAGGCAGATCCTGTTCCATGACAATCAATAAGCGCTGCAATGACACCGCCATAAACAAAACCAGGAACTGCGATGTGTTGTGCTTCCGGTGAATAAATAGTGACTGTTTTCTCCCCAATCCAGCCTGTCCGAAAATGATGACCTTCTTTGTTTAGCCTGCCACATCCATAACACCATGCAAAATCATCTGGATACTCATCTTGAATAGCTTGAACTACCTTATCATCCATTGTATAATCCCCCTTTTCAGAAAATTATAACATATTGTCCTTCGTTACGATGATTCTATTTAGGCTCTACATGTACATGAACATCATAAACCCTGTGACTAGCGATTAATTCGTCTTCTACTTTTGAGGCAATATCATGTGCACCTTTTACATCTAAAGTCGAATTAACGAGGATGATAACGTCGACTACCACGTTATTACCATAATTCCTAGCTTTTATTTCTTTTACACCTTTTACTCCGGTACAATGCTGGATAGTCTCTTTATATGCTTCTATTTGCTTTTCGTCAAAGCCATCAGTCAAATGGAGTGAAGTTTCTTTAAAAATGTCCCAGGCGGTTCTACAAATTAGAAATCCTACGATAATGGCTGCTAAGGGGTCCAACCATGGCAGACCAAATTGCGCGCCAATAATACCGATAAAGGTGCCGACACTGACCCAGGCATCGGATAAATTATCCTTTGCGGCAGCCATTACAGATTGACTGTTTATTTCTGTTGCTAATCTTTTATTGTACCGATAGACAAAATACATAACGAAGGCACAAAACAGCCCCGTCCAAGCAGAGATTACATCAGGAACAGCCTTTTGCACGTAAAAAATACTAACAATCGCTTCATAAGCCACTTTCAAACCTACAGCCATCATAATAAAAGATGCGACCATTGACGCTACGGTTTCCGCTTTCCAATGCCCATAGGGATGGTCATCATCTGCCGGCCTCTGGGATAATTTTAGTCCTATAAGAACAGCCACTGAAGCAATAATGTCGGTGACATTGTTCAAGCCATCCGCTTTCAATGCCTCTGAATTTGCCATGTAACCAATGGCTAATTTTACGATTGATAAACAAATATAAGCTACGATACTTATAATTGCCCCGCGTTCCCCTTTTTTTAAATCCAAATATCCTTGTTCCTCAATCATTCCTATCACCTTCTTCTATTGCTTATCTTTATTATTGAACAAAAACATCTAGTGGGTCTAGAGAAACCTTTTTCCCCTATTCGAAATTAGTAATAGGTATGAAAAAAAGTTGGCGGGAGTAAACAATGAAAAATTCTTGCCTTGAAATTATGCTGGTAGTTAAGTATTCTAAAAACATAATCCAACATATTAAGGAAGTGTTGAACCTGCGATTAAATAAATTTATTGCCGAGTCTGGAAAAACATCAAGGCGTGGTGCTGATAAATGGATTGAAGAAGGCAGAGTCACGATTAACGGGCAGCTTGCAAAAATGGGCAGTCAAGTTGAGCCTGGAGACGTGGTTCGTGTAAATGGAGAAACCATCAAGGTAGCAAAAACAAATGTCTATATCGCTTTAAATAAACCTGTTGGAATCACAAGTACAACAGAAAAACACGTTAAGGGAAATATTGTAGATTTTGTGAATCATCCACTGCGGATTTTTCATATTGGCAGATTGGATAAAGATTCAGATGGATTAATACTTCTAACAAATGATGGAGATATCGTCAACGAAATTCTCCGTGCCGAGAAAAAACATGAGAAAGAATATATTGTTACCGTAGATAAACCAATTAATTCTGATTTCTTAAAAAAAATGTCAGAAGGAGTGCATATATTAGATACGAAAACACTGCCATGTAAGGTGAAACAGTTATCTAAATATGTTTTTAACATCACATTAACACAAGGGTTAAATCGGCAAATTAGAAGGATGTGTTCGGCGCTTGGTTATTCCGTGGTCCGTCTCCAAAGAATTCGGATCATGAATATTCAATTAGGAAACCTGCCTGTTGGTCAATGGCGGGACTTAACTAAAAAAGAAAAGAACCAATTATTCGCTGATCTTAATTATGAACCTAGAGAATGGTAAATAAGAAGAGTCTTAACGTGTACTACGTTTATGGCTCTTCTTTTTCTATTGTATTCTACAGAAAAAGCTCCACTATGAATTGGTAGTAGAATAAAAGACCGGAATGATAATTATAAAAATTTACTCACTGTCCACCTCAGGCGTACAAATGTACATTGGTGGTGCCTGTCACCAAATTTTTTCACTTTGAAACTTTCGACCTATTTAATCGTATATAGATAGACTTGGGAAAAAGATATTTGATAAAGGGGATTATTTTATGGGGAATATGTTTTTGTTTGCGCTGATTGTTGCGATTGCTTCTGCTCTTGTTCTTATTCCGTTTTTTCGTCCAATTAATACAGATAATAAAAAAAGTACCTCAGAGGATAAAAAGTTTACTCCGAAAGCCATTATTGCAGTAATAGTGATTTTGATTCCTTCTGTTTTTGCTTACTATTATTTTACGAATTTTGATATGAATCCATCTTCACTATGGGTTCATGCAATTATTATTACTGCATTGGGCGCGTTAATATCTACTGGAATGGAAATGAAAGTGAAAGCACTACTCTTTGCAGTTAGTTTGATTCTAGGAATTTACTTTCTCACTGCCTTCCTATTTAATGCAGATGAAAAATATGAAATTGCAAAGATGGACCAGAAGGTAGAAATTAAGACCTTCGACGAAAAAGAAACACCTGCCAGCGTACCACCAGAATTTGCTCGAAATAAAATGAAAAAGGCTTTTGGCCAGGTCCCGAATACAAGTTATTACGAACTAGGAAACCTTCAAATCCAGAAGGTGAACGATGAATATGTTTATATTGCACCTGTCGAATTTTCAGGATTCTTCAAATGGTGGAAAGGCAAAGAAACACCTGGCTATTTTACTTTAAGTGCAACGGATTCATCAGCGAACCCGAAATTCATTAATTCCACAATGGTCTATACACCATCTTCCTTTTTCAATAAATCGATTGAGCGTCATATTCGTATGCAATTCCCGAAACACATTTTCTATGGTGATGTTCAACTAGAAATTGATGATGAAGGTAAACCATATTATATCCGTTCTTACGGTGAATTTGTTTCCGCCAGAAATGGATTTGATGTTAAAGGTGTAGTGGTAGTAGATTCGAAGAATGGGGATACCAAGTCATACACCTTAACAGATGTTCCTGAGTTTATTGATGGTGCCGTTTCACCTGAGATTGTCAGCTTACAAAACAGCTATTTTGGAAACTATATTCATGGCTTTTGGAATAGTCTTTTTGGGAAATCAGATGTAAAACTCCCCTCTGACGAAGGAACTGAGGCAAATGTAAGCCCGATTTTCGATCAAAACGGGGTAATGTTATATTTCACTGATTTCACGAGTCCTAAAGAAGGCGTAGATTCCATGCTTGGTTACTCACTTACAAACTCTCGTACAGGTGAAGCTACTTACTATACTGGAAATCCTGAAGAATCCTATATGGACTCACAGGGTGCTTTACAAATTATCGAAAAGAAGTTTATTGAAAAGAAATGGCATGGTGAAATGCCAGTTATTTATAATTTCTATGGTGAAGCTAGCTGGTTGACACCTGTTTTAGATTCGAACGGCTTTTTACAGAACTATTTTATTGTTTCAGCCGCGAATCCAGAAATATCCGTTTTCGGTGTAACACCAAACGAAGCTTTAAAACAATATAAAACAGCCCTGCAACGAGGCGGCGGTTCTGTTGATGGCAGTTCAAAAGCCGATGAAAAAAAAATAACAGGTACAATTCTACGGGTTTATAAAGAAAAATCAGGCGATTTCACCGTGGTTTCTTTCCTATTAGACAACAAGAAAAGCTATATCATATCCTCAGAAAAAGAACCATTAGTCATTTATCTAAAAGAAGGTGATAAAGTCAACATCACCTATTTGGATACGGAGGAAGACTTCCTTCCAGCAAAAGAAATTGTGATTGAAGGTCTAGAATAATAAATGAAAACACGATGAAGGTGTGATTCCTCCATCGTGTTTTTTTGGAAGTTTATAATAGAGACTCTGCACCATCAATGTAAATTTCGGTTCCGGTGATGTGTTTCGATTGTTTAGATGATAAAAATAACACAAGATTCGCTACTTCTTCTGGCTTTCCTGAACGATGACCAAGTGGATGATTTCCTTCTGGATAGTTGATTGGAATTTCTATTTTCTTTAAATCTTCTTTTTCTTTCCATGTATTTTCATTTATATGTGTTTCAATTCCTCCCGGACATATAATATTTACCCGTATTCCATATCGAGCTAATTCAAGTGCCGCCATTTTTCCAAATCCCATTTGACCTATTTTTGAAGTACTATAAGCGGACATTCCAAAACCTGTAAATTTACGATTACCATTAATGGAGCTTGTGATAATCATACTGCCGCCGTTCTTCTTCATATAAGGTATGGCATATTTGGTTGTTAAAAAGGTACTTCGTAGATTATTAGAAATAGTTAAATCCCAATCCTCTGGTGAAAGGTCCTCAATTGGTGCTACTACACCATTAATACCAGCATTAGCAAAAACAATATCAAGTCTTGACCATTTCTTTAAGACAGCGTCATAACTCTTCTTCATGTCTACATCTGAAGAAACATTGGCTTCCAATATCAGGGCCTCACTCCCCTTTTCCTCCACCAACTTCTTAACCTCTTTACAGTTTTCCGGATGCAAATCAACTAGAGCAATTTTCGCTCCGTTTTCTGCTAACTTTAATGCTGCAGCGCGGCCTATTCCAGAACCTGCACCAGTAATGAATGCAACTTGTCCATCTAATAATAAATCCATTAATTTAACAATCCTTTTTTTAACTTATAATACCCTTTTTAAAAGGTGTCATTCTTGAAAGTTTGGATAGGGCTAATCCATACTTGGATAGGATGCAAAATTGAAAAGACACCATCCGTTTAGGATGATGCCTTGACCTTATAATGTTCAGATAATACAAACCTATCTTTTTTGAAGTAAGCTTTGATAGGCAGCAGAAGTTCTCATCTCAACGGTTAAGGTTCCATTTGGATTATAAACGGCCTTAATTAATATTGGCACTCCCGCTGTATTCTTAAATTGAAAATCTTTTCCACCATATGAAACCGTTGCATCCCGACCTACTGGTACGTACCCCACTGTTAGGGAATGATGGTGCCATTCAACATAGTCAACAGCCAATTGATCAACAGCATTAAACAAGGTAGATGATGTTTGACAAATACCGCCGCCAATTCCCATCACCAGCTGCTTATTAACAATTTCTTGAGCTGGCTGATAACCATGTGCTTCATCACTCGGACCCACTGTATGATTAAAAGAGAATATATCTCCTACTCCAACAATGACATTATCGATTGCTTGTGCAGACAGTTCAATGTTTTTATTTCTCCCTGTGACACTCGGATTAAATTTTGTTGTATAGGTTGCAACCACAACTTCAGCTAAATGGGCTGCGTCTTCAGGCTTATAGCCGCTTTCGGTAACATAAATTGGCAGGAATACATCTCCGCCATTTACAGATGCTTCGATTATTTTTGTAACTAGCTCTGCTTCTTCAAGAATGACTCTTGGTTTCCCTTTGATAACTTGACCATTTGCGTCAATTTTATCCAGTATCATTTTGGTGTCGTAACCAGGTGTTGTTTCTGTCCCTCTCGCTAATTCTTTAGCCCAGTTTCCAAGCTCTTTTTTATATTTTTCATTATCCGTTCCAAACCCAAAATCAACAGGAATGAAGCTTTTAACAATATTTTTTGTACCAGGATCTATTACATTTACAACTTTTGGCTTTTTAGCTTCTTCCGCTGCTATTCTCTTAGCTTCGGCTTCTGCTGCAGCTTTTTTCGCAGTTTCTTCAGCGGCTTTTTGTTCTTCCAGCTTCTTTTCTTGTTCCATTACATTATTCTTTTGTACAGACTCCTTACCTGCTGATGTTTTCTCCGCACACCCAACCAAACCTATTAAACTTGCAATTAAAATAGTAAATAGCACCCATTTCCGCATAACCATGACTTCTCCTTCTTTCCCAAAATCTCGCCATCCCAAACGAAAACACTTCCAAATATTCAGAAAAAGGAATCCATATCCATTCACCTATTCTATTCCGTGCTAAATTCTCATATTCCTGCGAAATTTTCTAGATTAATATTCATTTACAAAAATTCCCTTTAATACAATATACCTATTAGACGATTAATTACCTGATTAGTTTCAAAATTGGTTAAAAAGTAATTGTTTTTTATTAAGAACAATATAATATAGATCTAGTGCTAAGTAAATATTTAATAAACGTCATTATCTCCCTTTATTCGCCTATTTACACGTTCATTATAATGGACAAAAAAAAGACCCATTATCAACGAGTCTCCACTTGATTATTCTATTCCTAATATTTTCATTTACATTTAAGCTTATAACAAAAGCACGATTCTACATGATCATTAACCATCCCTGTCGCCTGCATGAAAGCATAACAAATCGTTGAACCGACAAATTTAAAGCCTCTTTTTTTCAAGTCCTTACTTAGCCTATCACTTATTTCTGTTGTAGCTGGAACCTCTGATAATTTTTTGAAGTGATTGTAGATAGGCTTTCCATCAACAAACGCCCATATATACTGGCTGAATGAACCAAATTCATCTACAATCTTTAAAAATGCTTTTGCATTCGTTACGACAGCGTTAATTTTAAGTTTATTTCGAACAATTCCTTCATTTTGTAAAAGTTCTTCTATTTTCTTTTCATCATATGAAATAATTTTTTTTGCATCAAAATAATCAAATGCTTCGCGGTAATTTTCCCTTTTCTTCAAAATCGTGTACCAGCTTAACCCTGCTTGCGCACCTTCTAAGTTCAAATATTCAAATAACAGCCGATCGTCAAAAACAGGTACACCCCATTCTTGGTCATGATATTCGATATAAAGTGGGTCCTGATTCACCCAACCGCATCTTTTCGTTGTCAAACACTCCACATCCATTCTTTTTAACAAACAAATTATAATTAGTAATTTATTCACATTATACATAAAAAACAAACAGCCATCGAATGATGACTGCTTAATGGATTTATCTAGTTAATTTAATCACTCGACAGATATTTTCTGCAGCGAAGGATAGATTTGCTTCACCGGATTTCAATGCTTCATCTAAAGTAGAAACACCTTTTAGTATTCCAATAATGGAGGTAAATCCATTTTCATAAAGAGGTTCTACACCACTGCCAATTCGTCCTGCAAAAGCTACCACTGGAATAGAATACTTCTTTGCTATTGAAGCTACTCCAAATGGTGTTTTGCCAAATAACGTTTGCCCGTCAATACTGCCTTCCCCGGTAAAAACATAATCAGCTCCTATAATTCTTTGCTCAAGACCCGTATATTCAATGACTAAGTCAATACCTTTTTTTAGATTAGCATTTAAAAATGCCATTAATCCCGCACCAAGACCTCCAGCAGCACCTGCACCTTCTGTATGTGCTATTTCTTTACCTAGCTCACGTTTGATAACCTCAGCGTAATGAGCTAAGTTTTGATCCAAAAGCTGTACTACTTCAGGTGAAGCACCCTTTTGTGGTCCAAAAACAGCAGATGCACCATTTACCCCCACTAATGGATTCGTCACATCACAAGCCACATCAATTTTCACATTCTCAATTCTTTTATCTAATCCGGTTAAATCGATAGAAGAAATTTGATTTAATGAACCACCGCCGAAGGTTAATTCTTGACCGTTCTTATCTTTAAAGGAAACACCGAGTGCTTGGAGCATTCCTACTCCTCCATCATTCGTGGCACTTCCCCCAATCCCGATTAAAATACGGGTCACACCTTTGTCTAGTGCATGTTTGATTAATTCACCTGTACCAAACGTAGTAGTCACTAAGGGGTTACGGTCTTCTAGTTTAATGATTTCTAATCCACTTGCACTTGCCATTTCTATAACAGCTGTTTGACCTTCACCTAAAAGACCATATTCCGCAATAACTTTTTCACCTAACGGGCCTATAACTTCTGTCTTAATTATTTCCCCATTTGTCATACTTACAAGTGATTCAAGCGTCCCTTCTCCTCCATCAGCCATAGGAACAATCACACATTCTGCGTCTGGAAAAACCGAATGTATCCCTTTTTCCATTGCAAGGGCAGCTTTTTTTGCGGACATACTCTCCTTAAATGAATCAGGCGCTAACACAAACTTCATCATAATCTGTCCTTTACATTTAAAGTAGAAAAATTAATATTTATATTTTCTTAATATTTGGATAAAGAGAGGGTTATCTTACAACCACCCTACTATAATTTATCGCACCAAGCAAGGACGCTTCAAAAGTGAAGGCTTTTCTTTATCCTATTATGGAAATAATACCAATTCCAATTATCGCAATAACCGATAAGTGCAATCCGTTAAAGCGCAGGCCAGTCTGTACACCTGATATTCCTGCAAATCGGCTCACCATAAGGTTTAATCCTGAGAATGGACTTAGTGCTGAGGAAATAGACCAAGTTAGTAATAGCAACAATGCGAGGCTAATGTTACTAATTCCTAACTCTACAGCGTTTAACTGCATAGCTAAAGCCCCTACCGCCGCAATTTGGTGGATCCCCAAGTAAGTAATACTTAATACAATTACCATAACAGCAATAGCAAATAACACGAATGATTGTTGCGCTAAAGTCGTTAGAAAGTCACTAATTCCATTTGCAACCGGAGTACCTTTCAGGGCGAAGGCCAACATCCCGGCACTCATAAATAGCATAATTTCATTGTTCAACATCAAAACGGTTCGATCTCGAAAATCTATTAATCTCGGAACAAGTTCGCTCCAGCGTTTTGTCTGTATACCAAATAAAAGTGGAATGATGATTGACAAGAGACAGACGATAACAATCATCGACCAGCTTGTCAGCTTCTCTATAAGTAAACAGGAACTAATTAACACGATCACAAAAAACACTAATTTCGTAAGTTGATTTCGATATTGTTTTTCTAACGGAACCTTTACGCCTTCTTCTTTTGATAACGGGTTTCGTCTTTCCCAAATTGCAAACAATAGGTTACCAATTATTAAAGACAGCAGGGAAAGAGCTACACCATAAATAATATAATCCTTGTACGGTATATTTAAATAATGCAATACAAGTGAGACGGACGCAAAATATGGTGACCACATGACCGCAGTAGAAAAACCAACAAGATAGCCCTTTGCTGACAAAGCAGCAGGGAGTTTTAATTCCTCTAAAAATTCATTGATGATCCTTACTGAACCTAAATTCAATATCGGTGTTAACAAAAATAATGTCCCCGTAATACCTGCATATAACTTTTTTGGCTGTAGTAATAAATTACGTAACAACACAGATATGGAATGGAAATATCCACCTAACCTAAGTGGGATTGAAAGTAGTGGAGCAAGTGTGATTAAACTCAACAACGGGAGGATTAAAAATATCCCCTCACTTATTCCAGCGATTCCTGTACCTTTATTCCACTCAATCATTAACCCTCCAGTCATCATCATAATCCCAAGCCAACGTGGAAATTTATCAGCCTTTAGAGCACTTCCCAAAAATGCAAGTATAGATAGGGCAACTACCGCATACTCAAGCCACTGCATCTTTAAAAAGTATTGAAATAAGAATAATACACACATCCCTATGATGAGATAACTTCGCATTGCTGTCTCTCCTTGAGGAAAAGAGAAAAGAAAGTAACTTCTCTTTCACTTAATCTATTTAGTATTTTTTTATTATAGTAGTCCCTTTATACCTACATTTCAATTAAATTCAAAAAGAGTTTCTAAAAGTTAACATTTCGAGCCTAAAAAGATAAAAAACTAGTTTTAATATGAGGACTGAGTTTTTAATTATTGATCCTTTCAATGTTCTTCGGTTTGAATGTTTGTTTGGATATCGATTGTTTTTCTTCTATTCCCTTTCATCCCAAATAGGATCCGTATAAAGGAGACTTTTATAATAACAAATTGATAGATGAACATAATAATAAGAAATGCAGTGATAATGATAAATAAAAGTTTAAACTGGATAGACCAATCGTATTCCGCAATAAAAAATCCTACTGTAACAATGATCGGCTGATGTAGTACATAAAATGGCATGGATGCTTCGTTACCATAGTTAAGCCATTTATTTGTATAGGATAGCTTACTGTCTGCAAAAGTAAAAATGACGAGCAGCCAACTCCAACCATTTAAACCTTTGACACAAGCAAGGAAAATTGAAGCCCCGACACCTGCATCAGTCATACCTGTCATGAAACCATAAACAAATACTATGGTGGTCACCATTGCAACTGACATATTAAATGCGGGCATTTTTTGAACAACCTCTATGAATGTCTGGTTGGCTAAGAAAAAATAACCATAGAGAAAAATGATTAAATAAATACTAATATCCCAGCCACCTAAATTTACAATATCCACGAAACTGGTTACTAGCATCAGTGGAATTGCTAATAGATAGAGGTGCAATGGTTTTAACTCTCTGGAAATAGATGGTTTCTTTTTAAGAAACAATGGCAGTGTGAGCAGACTAAAAACCGTAAGAACCAAAAGGTACCACAAGTGGAGTCCAACAAAGGCAAAATTCCCTGTACCTCCTATATCGAGATAAACTCCATCAAAATAGTGAGGGAACCATGTAAAAAATGATCCAGAAAATTGCCCATGACTAACCCGTTCCATATAGATTTGAGGAGGAGTCAATATTAATACACCAAATAAGAGAGGGATTCCTAGTCGTGTTAGTCTTTCTTTAAGATATTGTTTGCCAGTTCTTCTCTGTAAGGCGTAGCAGGAATTGATTCCCGATAATGCAAAAAAAATGGGCATTAGCCATACACTCATAAATAAAGAAATGCCCGTTATTATTGTTGGGTCTGTTTGATTATTTTTAACATGCCAAGCCCATGGATTAAAAAACATAAAACAATGATAGATGAAAACAGCAATCGTCGCTAAAACTCGAATCCAATCTAAATCATATCTTCTTTTCAACGAAAATTTCCCCCTATAAAAAACGCAAAACTATTTTCCAATGTAATTATAAAACATTTACAAATAGTCGGAAATCATTTCCACAAAAAAAGAAATCGATTTTTATTTCGATTTCTTTGTAATATTTCTTGCTATGCCAATTCATTTACGGCTTTTTTAGTTGTTTGGGTAGTATTTTCATTATCCTCTGCCGGCACAGCGCGTTTGATAAAGCAAGCAAGTATCAATGCAACACCAATAATGATTGCTGATATGAAGAAAGTAAAATTAATTCCTTCTAACATTGATTGCATCGCAATTTGCTGTTTCATCTCCGCTAAGCCAGCTGCAGTTTGCTGCTCAGTCATATTTTGCATAGTGGCTTGTGATAGTTCTTTTCCATATGAAGCAGAACGATTAGACATAAGGGTAATCAATAAACCAGTACCGATGGCAGCTGAAACCTGCTGCATAGTATTATTCATCGCAGTGCCATGCGGATAAAAACGTTGTGGTAATTGATTTAACCCGTTCGTCGACACTGGCATAAACACCATCGACATTCCAAACATCCGAATGGCGTGTAAAATAACTAAAGACATATAGGTTGTTTCAAAAGATAACCTGCTGAAATAATAAGTTGTAACCGTAGTAATAAACAAGCCTGTAATCGCAAGTATCCTGCCGCCAAATTTGTCAAATAATCTTCCGGTTACAGGTGACATGAATGCATTTACTAAAGCTCCAGGCAAAAGCATTAAGCCCGCATCCAATGGAGATATTCCACGAATGGTTTGAACATAAATAGGGAGAAGCAAAAACCCTGAAAACATTGCAATATTTACAATTGCAGAAATAGCTGATGATAATGCAAACATATTATATTTAAAAATCCTAAAATTCAGCATCGGGCTCTCTTGTTTTAATTGGCGTAAGATAAACCATATCAAAGAAATAACCCCAATAATAATCGTCAAATAAACTTGAGGGCTGTACCATCCTTTACTGCCAGCTGAACTAAATCCATAGAGAAGCCCTCCAAAACCAATGCTTGAAAGTAAAAGCGAAAAGAAGTCAAGTGTGATATCAACTTTTTCTTTTTTATCTTTGAGCTTTATGAAGCCTATCAAGAGAATAACTGCTGCAATAGGCGTGATGAAATGGAACAGCATTCTCCAATCATAATGTTCAATGATCCAGCCAGATAAAGTAGGACCAATTGCCGGTGCAAACATGAGGATTAAACCAAAAACCCCCATCGCTGTTCCCCTTTTTTCAATAGGAAAGCTTACTAACATTACATTCATTAAGAGCGGCATCATGATAGCTGATCCAGCTGCCTGTACCATTCTAGCACTTAACAATAAAGGGAATGCATGGGCAATACCAGCAATAACCGTCCCGGCTGTAAATAAACCCATAGCCACTAAAAATAACCTTCGAACAGTATATTTTTGTATTAAGAAGGCAGTACTAGGAATCATAATCCCATTTACCAACATAAATCCAGTGGTCAGCCACTGAACAGTTGAAGTATCCACATTTAAGTCCTTCATAATGGAAGGCAGTGCAACATTTAATAGAGTATTATTTAGGAAAGAAATAAAAGCGCCTACCATTAAAACGGCAATAATTCCGTATGGTGGTGAGTCAGTTTTTTGTAAGGATTGTTCCATTGGTGTGTTCCTCCTGTAGTATCCTGTTCATATGTATTGGTAAATTCATACATGAACTTTATCTTAAACTACAGTTCGATTATTTTCAATGAAAGTAAATTGAATCTAGATGAGTCCAAAGCAAAAATCGAGATCTCTAAAAAAGAGTCTCGATTTTTGTTTTAATACTTAATGTTGTACTTTTGGCATTTGCCCCTGCTTAAAGAAATATTGTAGGGCAAGCAGGATTGCAAATAAAACTAAGCCAATTATGTCAGAGATAGTTTCAGGGTAGATTAAACATAATCCTGCACCTATTGCAGCTATCCGTTCAACCCAATGTAATTTTCTCATCCAGAATCCAATTACCCCTGCACTAATCGCAATCATCCCCGTAAATGCTGTAAACACAACCCAAATCAAATAAGTCCATGTTGTATCAATCATCAACAATTCCGGGGACAAAACAAACATATAAGGGATAATGAATGCAGAAATGGCCAGCTTGGTTGATTCTACACCAGTTCGAAACGGCTCGCCGCCCGAAATCGCTGCAGCTGCAAATGCAGCTAATGCAACTGGAGGAGTAATATCAGCAACAATTCCGAAATAGAACACAAATAAGTGAGCTGATAAATCTGGAACACCTAATAAAATAATTGCTGGTGCAGCTATCGTTGATGTAATTACATAATTAGCAGTTGTCGGTGATCCCATTCCTAATATTAAGGAAGCTATCATGGTTAAAAACAAGGTCGGCAGCAGTGCCCCTCCAGCAAAATCTAGCAGACCATTCGCCATTTTCAACCCTAGTCCTGTTTTCGTTACCACTCCTACAATAATCCCTGCCGCCGCACAGGCCGCAGCAACACCTAATGCTGACCTTGCCCCGTCTACTAAGGCATCAATAATTCCTTTAAATCCGATTCTCGTATTCTTTTTAAACGCACTTACCACAACCGTTATGACAATCGACCAAAGTGCAGCCCTAATAACACTCATTCCTGAACTTAACAAAAGAACAATCGCAATGATAGGAAGTAATAAGTAGAGTTTTCCTAGAACCTCTTTTCTATTAGGCATTTCTTCCTTTGTTAACCCACGAAGACCTATTCGCTTTGCTTCAAAATGTGTCATAATCCAAATACCTGTAAAATATAGAACAGCTGGTATCGCTGCTGCCTTGGCAATTTCCCAGTAGCTGATTCCACCAATAAACTCTACCATTAAGAATGCCGCAGCACCCATAACCGGCGGCATCAATTGGCCGCCAGTAGAGGAAGAGGCCTCGACTGCACCTGCAAATTCCTTTTTATAACCCAGATTTTTCATCATCGGTATTGTAAAAGCTCCCGAGGTTACCACGTTAGCAACAGAACTGCCGCTAATGGTACCTTGTAAAGCACTTGAAAATACGGCAACTTTCGCAGGTCCGCCTACACTCCTGCCTGCAATCGCAATGGATAAATCGTTAAAATACTCTCCAACTCCTGTTTTGATTAAAAAGGAACCAAAAAGTAAGAAGAGAAAGATAAATGTGGATGATACCGCTATCGGAGTCCCAAGAATCCCTTCAGTTGTAAAGAACATCGTTTGAACTAAGCGCTCTAATTCGAGTCCTCTATGCGCAATTACACTCGGCATATAGGGACCAAAAACCGCATAGACCATAAAAATGATTGCGATAATGGTAATAGGCAGTCCAACTGTTCTGCGAGTTGCCTCTAAAACTAGTACAATTGCTGCAATACCCACAAAAAAGTCAATCTGCGTTACATTCCCTGACCTCAATACCAACTCATCAATCATGAGTGGCCAGTAAGCACCTACAACCACAGAAATGACAGCAAAGATGATATCATACCAAGCAACTTTGAATTCCTTTCCCCGATTTTTCTTTTTCGCTGGAAAAAGGAAAAAAATAAGTGCCAGGGCAAATCCTAAGTGAATAGAACGTTGAAGCTGCGCTGTCAGCGTTCCAAATATTCCTGTATAGAGGTGAAATAAAGAAAATAACAATAAGCCAGTAAAGGCGATCCAGCCTGCTATACCTTTTAGTTTTCTTGTTCCTGCTTCAGGATCATACTTTTCCAAAAGTTCCTGTTGTTTCTCATCAGACAGTGTCTGTTCAAAGTGATTCAAGTATATTCACTCCTTTCCAAAGGTCAATAAAGTTCAATGTACGAATTTCTACTTTTACAGACGTCCCAGGCGGAATAGAATGGGATAATGGATATTCTACATTTTTAAAAATCACAGTATGATTGGCACGAACCTGTCCGATTCGTAAATGAAAGAAAGGAAAAATCCGTTTCATATTTTTAATGTAATAGGAGCCATTTAGGACCTCAAACGTTTCTCCTTCTTCAGCATTTGAAGGCATGCCGATTGAAAAGTCTTCATACATCAGCTCATATTGGTGAATTTTTTTGCTGGGAGTGATTTTGTAACTTTCAACAACATCAGTTAAATGAATCGAATGGGTGTATTTAATTTTAAATTGAGTTTCCTCTTTTGTTGGGATGTAAGCCATGTTTGCATTACTATCGTTTGGTTGGAAAACAATAGATTGTTGTTGTGGAATGAATACATAAATAATAATCATGGAGATTGATAGAAATAGGACTAAAAGAACGTTTTTCATCCAACCCTCCTATCCACTGGAAAAAGGAGGCCGGCTCTTGCTCAGCCGGCCATTCATAGTACCTGAGGTGAAACGGCTACTGTGCTTTAACACCCTTTTCATCAAAATATTTTTGTGCGCCAGGATGAACATCAATCCCCACACCATTTAAGGCATTTTCTACCTTAATTAATTTCCCCTTTGCATGTGTCACTTTGTCAATATTTTCAAAAATTGCTTTTGTAACATCATAAACAACGTCCTCTGAAAGATCGCTGCTTGCAACAAGCATCGCTTGAACGGCTACTGTGGTTACAGCTGCTTCTAATCCATAGGTTCCAGAAGGAATCTCTTCTTTTACATAGAAAGGATACTTTTTAATCAAATCGTCGATTTTGTCTTGTGCAATCGGAACAATAACAACATTCTCTGTTGCTCCAAGACTTTCAACCGCTCCTGTAGGTGTTCCTGCTGTTACAAAAGCCGCATCAATCGTACCGTCTTGAATGCCTTGGGTAGATTCATCGAATGATAGATCTTGTTTTTGGATATCATCAAATGTCATACTGTGTACTTCAAGAATTTGTTGGGCATTTGCTACTGTACCGGATCCTGGTGCACCCACTGATACCTTTTTCCCTTTTAAATCTTCAATTGAAGTAATGCCGGATTCCTTCGTTGTAACAATTTGAATGGTTTCTGGATATAACGTAGCGATCGCTTTCACGTTATCAACCTTATTATTTTCAAACATTAATTTACCGTCCACTGCATACGAAGCGATATCTGTTTGGGAAAATGCAATTTCTGCATCGCCATTCTTAAGGGTGTTCATGTTCTCAGCGGAAGCACCACTTGTTTCAGCATTCGTCTCAATTCCTGTTTCATCTTTAATAATCTTAGCAAAGGAGCCTCCTAACGGGTAATAGGTTCCTCCCGTACCACCTGTTAAAATACTAACAAATTTTGGTTTGTCTTCCCCAGATCCACTGCCTGGTTTTTCCTCAGCTTCTTCTTTGTTTCCACAAGCTGCCAGAATCATCGATAGTGTTAAGAGAAAGGCCATCGTAAGGTATAATCTTTTCTTCTTCATAAAATTGCCCCCTTTTTATAAAATACAGGTTCATCAATCCATTCTTATTATTGAAAAGTAATAAACTTGTCAATTTTACTCATAATAGTTCTTTAGACCTATATAAATACAAAAAGAAAAACCCTCTCATTTGAGTAGGGTTGGTTTAAAGGTTTATCTTCGTTTCTTTTTGGTATTCTTAGTCAATCTGCCTAACAAGAACGCTCCAGCCGCAACTCCAATTACAGTGTTTGTTTTTTTATTAAAAACCTGCTTAGCAACAAGATTTAAATTCTGAGGTCTTTCTGCTAGACGTCTCATAAAATATCCATACCAATCATCTCCGAAAGGAACATAAGTACAGAAATTATATCCTTCACTTGCTAATTGCAGTTGAAGTTCTTTTCTAAAACCATAAAGCATCTGGAACTCAAATTGTTCATTCGGTATGTTATTTCGTTTTACAAAATCCTTCACATGGTTAATGATCCTATGATCATGTGTAGCAATAGAAGTAAATTTGCCGTTCAATAGATGCCACTCGATAAGCTTGATGAAGTTTGAATCTATGTCTCTTTTATTTTGGTAAGCGTATTCAAAAGGCTCCTTATAAGCCCCTTTTACAATTCGTAAACGATAGTTTTTATATTTTTCAAGGTATTCATCACCACGTAGCAAATATGCTTGGATAACAGTCCCTACGTTGTCATATTCCTTAGATAAATCATCCAAAACATCAAAAGTTGGCTGCAGGTGGCTGGTATCTTCCATGTCAATATTAACAAAAATACCATAGTTGTTTGCACGATCAACAATTTCTCTTATATTACTTAAGCAAAAGTTATATTCTATATCCAAACCTAATTGTGTTGGCTTTAAAGAGATATGTGCGTCCACTTTATACTCGTGAATCGCTTCAATAACGTTAAGAATTTGTGCTTTTGCCTCTGATGCCTCTTTTTCTTTAAAAACAAATTCTCCTAAGTTATCAACTGTACAAGAAATTCCGTGTGCATTTAGCTCTTTAATACTTTTGATGACTTCATCGATATTGGTTCCGGCAACTACACTCTGTGCCCCCAATTTTAGGCCATATTTTTTAGCAGCATTATTTAGAAATTGGTTTTGAGATAAACCTATAAAAATATCTTTTAACATAGCGATTACCCCCTGCTGTTGTTATTTCAATATTATTTTAGCATAAAAGTTTAAAAAATCTTCTCATAATTATAAAAATATGGTCAGCCTGGCAAATTGGTACACTTACTTTCTCTATTGCTGCACAAAAAGACCGCTAAGTAATATTCTCAGCAGTCTTTTTGAATCATTGTGGTTATCTTATCTTCTATTACGATTGCGCAGGAATGTTGGGATATCCAGTGCATCTTCTGTTTGTTGTTGCCGCGGTCTTTCATTGGTATGGTTAACATCTTCTTTCACACTGTGCTCCCGTCTTGCTATTCCTTGTAATTGCGGTTTTGCGGTTACATCTCTTGACGGACCAGTTGATGGCCTTTTATGAGAAAGATCCATCTCGGAAAAACCAGTTGCAATGACGGTAATCATGATTTCATCTTTATAATTTTCGTTAATAATCGAACCGAAAATCATATTTAATTCCTTGTCTGCAGCAGAAGAGACAATATCCGCAGCCTCTTGAACTTCATACAGACTCAAATTACTACCACCAGTGATATTCATTAATACACCCTGTGCTCCATCGATCGAAGTTTCTAGAAGCGGGCTTGAAATGGCCTTCTTTGCGGCTTCTACAGCACGATCTTTCCCTTTGGCAAGGCCAATCCCCATCAGAGCAGTCCCTTGGTTTGACATGATGGTTTTAACGTCGGCAAAATCAAGATTGATTAATCCAGGTACCGCAATTAAATCAGAAATACCTTGAACACCCTGACGAAGCACATTATCAGCCTCACGGAATGCTTGAATCATTGGTGTCTTTTTATCAACGATTTGCAGCAAACGATCATTGGGAACAATAATCAAGGTGTCTACTGCTTGACGCATTAAATCAATACCAGCAGCTGCATTAGTGGCCCGTTTACGACCCTCAAAACCGAATGGACGTGTAACCACACCAATGGTTAATGCACCTAACTCACGTGAGATTTGCGCAATGGCAGGTGCAGCTCCAGTCCCAGTTCCCCCGCCCATACCAGCGGTAACAAAGACCATATCTGCGCCTTTTAGCACTTCTTGAATTTGCTTTTTGCTTTCCTCAACGGCATTTCTTCCAACCTCAGGATTTGCCCCGGCTCCTAACCCCCTTGTTAAGGTTGCACCAATTTGCATTTTTATCTCAGCTTTTGATAGTTTTAAGGCTTGGGCGTCTGTATTAACAGCAATGAATTCAACACCTTGTACACCGTCTTCAATCATACGGTTTACCGCGTTATTCCCACCGCCGCCAACACCTATTACCTTTATTCTCGCTACTTGATCTATGTCCAATTCAAAATCCCACATTATCTATTTCCTCCTGCTCCCGCAAAATTCATTTCCTCATTATTCAAAAAATTCTAGTGCGTCTATTAAAATCTAATTATTAGCAGATTCATTACAATATAATAAATTATAATCTACCAAAATTATCTTTTTGTGAATTTTGTCGAAACTTTTGTCCTTAAATCCTATTTTAACAAAAATCTGGGGATTTTTATATAGTCCTGCGGTCATTCCTCGTGATTTATCAATAATTTTTTATAAAAATAGCCCAGTCAAGTGACTGAGCGTTATATTATGCAAAAATACTTTTGATACTAGCAATCAATTCTCTAAAGAAATCTGCTACTTTTTGTAAAAAATTCTGGTCTCCTACTGCTTCTTCAATTCTTTGCTGGATATCTTGGGTAAGATTTTCAAGCTGTGATTTAACATTTTCAAAATTAATATTTAAATCTCTCATTTTTTCAAACAAATCAATTAAGAGCTGACGATCTTCAGGACTTAGACTTATTTCTAGTGTTTTTAACTTGTCATCAATAAGAGCAGCTAATTCTTCTTTCGTGGCTGGATTTTGCTCTGCTATGTCCTTTTTTATTTCCGTCAAAAGTTCACTCACTTTATCTTGATTTAATCCTTCTTTTTTAGCCAAATCAGTAGCCAAATTCAATTCCTCATTGGCAACCTCTGTCCGCTCTAAATTGAGGGTTGCACCATTACCTTCATCATACGCCTTATAGATTCCAACTAAGGCAGAGTGGCCGCTGACTTTTACCGGCGAAGCAACATCTACAACTGCGTCCTGAATCCCCGCAGTCAATAAGGCATTGGCATACATCTCATTGGTGACCTCTGTAATATTTTCAGGGGTGACCTGATTAATGACTAGCCCCTCGCCTGAATCCTTTCTAGTAATTTTAGCCGAGGAGTACATATTTGAGTGACGGTCACCTTTAATATACTTGACTAAGTCTTGACCACTAACCGTAATCTCTTTCACTTTGCTCGTGTCAGTTACTTTTAAAAGCTTTCTCACTTCATCTTTTTGTGCAGCAGACAGTGCTTCCCCGTAAACGACAATTGGCAATCCAAACTTTTCATTGATGCTCTCTTCCTTATTACCACTACTGTCGGCAAATGCCTTACTTGTACTACTGACGGACACTATTAATGCAAATAGAATTGTAATTGAAATCACTTTATAAAAATACTTCAAATAAATCACTCCTAATCAAATTTCTTAGCTGCTTAATTAAAAGACGAAAAAACAGGCTAATTAGTTTCAACTAGATCAAAGCATGTTTTAAATAGTAAAACCACCCCGTAGGATGGCTCCTAATTCTTAAAAAAGCCTTGAATACTTTTCAAATAGTATAAGAAAAATAGGCAGGATATCGCTCCTAAAAACATGAACCCTGAAACGGTTGAGAAACTTGATGAAATCATACCAAAGCCTATTCCAACTGTAAAGGTTACGATGCTCTCGATCAATGATTGAATTGACTCAATTGTGGCTCGAATTTCCGAATTCCCATGGTGGTGAAGATAACCATTTACGACTGGATCTATCACCCCACTAGCAAAAAAAATGAGTATGATACTGATTAAGCCGATTATACCTGGATATATAGCAGACATGAAAAAGCAAACAGTGGTGATTCCAAGTATAAAGAGAAAAATTGATTGTACTTTGAAATAGGTAAGCAGATAAGGTGCAAGTAAGTTTCCTAGAATTCTGGCGAGCGAAATACAGGCTGAAAATAATCCAAAAAATAGAACAGAGAAGCCAATCTCATTTAAATATAACTGCCAAAACTCATCTAAATACGTAATACAGGCAGCAATACCCATCGCATGCGCTATAATAGAAACTACCTTTGGATTGGTTTTATAGAAGGAGATGGATTTTCGGACATAAACCATAAAAAACCCCTCATTTTTTCCCATCTTCTTTTGATAACTTTTCCTTTGTGGTTCCTCTAATTGGATTGTAAGGACCAATGCTAGGAACATACTTACTGCTGAAACAATATAGTTAAATTCAAAACCTAAATATTTTGCCATAACACTTCCAGATAGGGCTGCAAGTAATGATGCGATAAAATCAAGTGAATTCATTCTGCTAACAATTTTTTCAAAGGATTTTTGCTTTTTGACTGTTAAAAGTGACTCATATAGAAGTGCATTCCATGCACCACTTGTACAGGCGCTCGAAATGCCCGCTAAAAAAACAACCAAAGCAAATGTCCAAAAATTAAAGGCAAACAGCAAAATAATAAATTCAAACATCGATAACACGGATCCAAAAACAATGAGCGTTTTTCTACCAAATCTATCAGCAAAAACACCTGTCGGGATTTCAAATATGACTATGCTGACGGCATAAATGATTTCACAAAGTATCACCATCAAAACTGTCATACCCCGTTGCTCCCAAAACAACCTTTCGATTACATATGCAGGGATAAGGTTATGAAAAAATATAATTAGGTAGAGCTTCTTTACGTTTTTTACCATCATCCAGTTGAGTCCTCCTTTTTCTCTTTTTTTTAAGAGGATTATAGGAGGTGGACGGATGGTCTTCTTTTTAGATTAACAAGGGGGTCTCACTAAATACATACTATCAACTCCAAATTTTTTTTACCTTTTTCTATTTTAGTTCAAGGTATTGAAATTAGTACATAAATAATAATGCTAACTTTCTTTTAAGAGCCTCTTCACCCCATCGATGATATCAAAAGGCATTACGCCATAGTGGGATAATTCTTTGGCTCTCTCTTCACCTGCACGAGCATGTAAATAGCTTGCAGAAATAAGCGCATGTATTGGAGCAGCTCCCTGAGCTAGAAAAGAAGCAATGAGCCCAGTTAAGATATCACCACTCCCGCCTTTTCCAAGCGCATCATGACCATGTGGGTTTATGTATAGCTCTCCCGTTGGCTCAGCGATAATAGAACGATGTCCTTTTAAAAGTAAATAGATGGCATGCTCCTTGGCAAATTGACTCGCGATTTCTAGTCGGTTTGCTTCTACTTCTTTCACCGAAACATTTAGCAGCTTTGACATTTCTCCTGGATGAGGAGTCATGATTACCTTACCCTTATAATTCCTCAGCAGGTCCATTTGGTTTCGAATTAGGTTTAGAGCGTCTGCGTCAATGACAACAGGTTGATCGGTCAGATGAGAAAATAATGCTTTCATCCACTCTTCTCCGTTTGGAAATCTGCTTATTCCTGGCCCAACTGCTACACAATCAAATTGACCAAGCAACGGTGCGAGTTCAACGATTGCCTCTTCCGAAAAATGCCCATTCTCATCAGACAAAGGCAGTAATAAAGATTCAGGATTTTGTGCAGCAACCATTGGATAAATAGTTTCTGGAATGGCCAGGGTTGCTAATCCTACTCCGGATTGCAATGCAGACTTTGCCGAAAAGATTGGAGCACCGATATATTGCCGGGAACCGCCTAAGATAAGCGCATGACCGAAGGTTCCCTTATGACCATGCTTTGGCCGGATTGGAATAGCAGCCTTTGCCAGCTGTTCGGTAATAAGCCTAGGCAATTCTAGTCCTAATTTTTCAACAATCGAAGGCGGCACAGAAATGTCTACTGCCTTCCACTCACCAACATATTGAGGACCATCATTTAGAAAGAAGCCTTTCTTGGGGAACACAAAGGTAATCGTCTTTGAGGCTTTGACAGCTTCCCCCTCAACCCTACCAGTATCGCTACTAACCCCTGATGGAATATCAACTGAAATAATGAGTTTCTTTCCTTCAAATGAATTGACCATGGAAATCACATTCTTTAAAGGTTCTCGAACTGGACCGTTTACACCCGTTCCTAGAATGGCGTCAATTATAATGTCTGCCTGACTTAATTCATCCTGAAGGGTTTCAAAGTTATTTTTTTGAAGTTGAATTAGCGGTAAACCTCTATTCAGGTAAACATCTAAATGAATTTTAGCATCGCCTTTTATTCGAACAGGATCAACTAATAGCCACAGCTGTGGATGTAATCCATGATCAAATAGCCTGCGTGTAATGACGAAACCATCACCGCCATTATTGCCGCCACCTGCCAAAACAATCACTCTCGGATTGCTGCTCTCAGCGCTTTTGAGTATTTCTTCGACTACTCTTGCCCCCGCATTTTCCATTAACACTGCCCCGGGTAAGCCAATTCTTTCAATGGTAAATTGATCCATTTTCTTCATTTCCTTTTGCCCTGCTGCAAACATGAACATCACTCCAGTTTAGAGTTCTATACTTTCATAATAATGTAGTATGATGGAAATGGAAATTTATTAATTATAAGGAGGTCTTTCTATTGAGTGGGGATTTCAGAGCCTTAGTCGTTGATAAGTTAGAAAATGATTTTACAGTCGGGATTAAAAATATCACTTTTGATGATTTACCAGCTGGCGAGGTATTAATTAATGTTGCCTATTCTAGTGTTAATTACAAAGACGGCTTAGCCAGTATTCCTGAAGGGAAAATCGTTAGGTCCTACCCATTTGTAGCAGGGATTGATTTAGCAGGTGTGGTTGTTTCTTCAAAAGACCCCCGCTTCTCAGAGGGAGATCACGTCATTGCAACCAGTTATGAAATTGGAGTTTCCCATTATGGCGGTTACAGTGAATATGCACGTATTCCTGCCGATTGGATTGTACCTTTACCTGAAAACCTTTCTTTAAGAGAAGCAATGATCTATGGAACCGCCGGGTTAACCGCAGCTCTTTCGGTACAAAGACTTGAAGAAAACGGGCTCTCTCCTGAAAAAGGTAAAGTGCTGGTTACTGGGGCTACTGGCGGCGTAGGAAGTATTGCCGTTGCTATCCTGGCAAAACGAGGCTACGATGTTACCGCAAGTACAGGAAAAGAAAGTGAACATGATTATTTACATAAACTTGGTGCAAAAGAGGTTGTTTCTCGGGATGAAGTTTATAACGGAAAGGTCAAAGCTTTAGATAAACAGCTTTGGGCTGGTTGTGTCGACCCGGTTGGCGGAGAGTCACTCGCAGCTATATTAAGTAAAATCCACTATAATGGTTCAGTGGCAGTAAGTGGATTAACGGGTGGGGGAAGCGTTCCTACGACTGTGTTTCCGTTCATCCTCCGCGGTATCAATCTACTAGGGATTGATTCTGTCAACTGTCCAATGGAAGTCCGTAAGAAGCTTTGGCAGCGAATGGCCAGTGATTTTAAACCAGAAGTGATAGATTCCATTTCCAAAGAAATAAGCTTAGCAGAACTGCCAGCGACTCTCCCACTCATTTTACAAGGGCGTGCAATAGGTCGATTTATCGTAAAAATGTAAATGAAAGCCGCAAAACTGTCTAAAGTTTTGCGGCTTTTTTTTGCTGATTCCCAATTTCCTTATTTTTCAATTTGAACAGAAACTGGATACCCAAGTCTCGCAGATATTTTCTGGCCAGTTTGAATCATTATCGGTCCGAGTTGGTTTAACCTCTCTGTTGTCATTCTTGTCGTTGGACCAGATATACTGACAGCCGCCGCCACATTTCCTAAATGGTCAAAAACAGGCGCAGCAATACAGGTAATACCATACTCATTCTCTTCTAAGTCTAATGCATAACCTCTTTTTTTTATTTGTTTAAGTTCCCGCAGGAATTCTTCCCTTGAAATAATGGTATGGTCGGTATGATAGGGCATACCTCTTCGGTCAAGGATGCCTAAAACATCACTTTTAGGTAAATGAGAAAGTATCGCTTTCCCGACGGACGTACAATGCATAGGAGCTCTTTTCCCAACCTTTGAATGAGTTCTTAAGGTTTCATTTCCCTCTAATTTCTCAATATACACGACTTCTCCCTGGTCATAGACCACAAGATGAATCACTTCATTGGTCATATTTTCGAGTTCTTGGAGAAATGGCTTCGCTTCAGTTCTTAGATCAATGGATTCTAAGAGCTTTGAGCTAATATCCAAAAACTTATATCCTAGCTTGTATTTCCCGGTATCAGGATCCTGTTCGATATAGCCATATTGAACAAGTGTGGACAGTGTTCTAAAAACCGAGCTTTTATTGATATCAATCTGATTCGCAATCTCTGTTACACCGAGACCTCCCTTTTTCATACCAACAAGCGCGATCATATCCAGCGCCCTGCTCACGGACTTTACCACATTATCTCTTTGCAAACTTTCCCACCTCTTTAATAAGGCATTTTGAATAAAATGCCTTGCCACATCTTTGTTAGGGCATTTACTAAATAAATGCACTGAATACATCTAGATTAGGCTCGAACTGAATATTTGGCTTTAGCCTCGAGACGCCGGCTATGCAAGATTGGCTCTGTATATCCACTTGGCTGGTCGTAGCCCTTAAATACTAGATCACACGCTGCCTGGTATGCCACCGACTCGTCAAAGTTAGCAGCCATTGGTCTGTATGCAGGATCCCCAGCATTTTGGTCATCTACCACCTTTGCCATTCTTTCCAGCGTTTTTAGCACTTGTTCTTTCGTGCAAATACCATGAAGCAGCCAATTCGCGACGTGCTGGCTGGAAATACGAAGGGTGGCTCGGTCTTCCATGAGCGCAATATTATTTATATCGGGTACCTTTGAGCAGCCGATACCCTGTTCTACCCACCTTACGACATAGCCAAGTATTCCTTGAGCATTATTATCAAGCTCGGCTTGTATCTCTTCTGGACTCCAATTTGGTTGGTCAGAAACAGGAATTTGTAAAATATCATCACGTAAATCAGAAATCCTGCTTAGAAGGTTATTTTGTACTTCCTTTACATTTATTTGATGGTAGTGCAGAGCATGAAGGGTTGCTGCTGTTGGCGATGGAACCCATGCTGTATTTCCTCCGGCCAATAAATGTCCTACTTTTTGCTCAAGCATGCTCTTCATTAAATCAGGCATTGCCCACATTCCTTTGCCGATTTGGGCACGTCCTTGGAAACCTGTTAAAAGACCATTGTTTACATTAGAATTTTCATAGCTTTGCAGCCAAAGCGTTGATTTCATCTCATTTTTTCGAATCATGGCACCTGCCTCCATCGACGTGTGCATTTCATCACCCGTCCGGTCCAGGAATCCTGTGTTAATAAATACAACACGATCTTGTACTTCCTTGATACAGGCTTTTAAATTTAATGATGTTCGACGTTCCTCATCCATTACCCCAATTTTCAGGGTGTTTCTAGCTAACCCAAGTAAATCCTCTGTCCTATTAAACAACTCATTTGCAAATGCTGTCTCTTCCGGACCATGCATTTTTGGCTTTACAATATAGATTGAGCCGTTTGCTGAATTTTTGAATGAGGTGTTTCCGATTAAGGAATGTTTTGCACACAGAGAGGTAACGACAGCGTCGATAATCCCCTCTTGTACTTCATTCCCTTTTCCATCAAGAATGGCGTTATTGGACATCAAATGACCGACATTTCGAACAAGCATTAAAGCACGTCCAGGTAAGGTGAAATTACTTCCTTTAGGTGAAATGTAACTGCGGTCAGGATTAAGTGTCCGTGTTAATGTTTTATTTCCTTTTGTAAAGGTTGCTTGCAGGCTGCCTTTATTTAAGCCTAACCAATTTCTATATACGAGAACTTTATCCTGTGCGTCAACTGCGGCAACAGAATCCTCGCAATCCATAATCGAAGTAAGAGCCGATTCTAGGAGAATATCTTTTATACCTGCAGCATCTGTTTTTCCGATTGGATGACTTCGGTCAATTTGGATTTCAAAATAGTTATCATTATTTTTCAACAGGACACTTGAGGGCTGACTAGGCTGACCTTGAAACCCAACAAATTTTTCTTCATTTTTTAATGTAGTGCTGTGTCCATTCTGTAAGGTAATCACTAAACTGCCTTGCTCAATGGTATATCTTTTTGCCTCTTTATGTGTTCCAACCCGTAAAGGTACCGCTCCATCAAGAAAATTCCTAGCAAATGCAATGACTTTCTCGCCGCGAACTGGATTGTATCCACCTTGGTTTTGTGCGCTGCCTTCATCACTAATAACATCTGTTCCGTATAAAGCATCGTACAAGCTTCCCCACCGGGCATTTGCAGCATTAATGGCATAACGGGCATTATCAACTGGTACAACTAGTTGGGGACCTGCTTTTAGGGCAATTTCATCATCTGCTCCTTCAGTAGAAATTCTAAAATCCTCCGGTTCAGGCTGTAAATAGCCGATTTCTTCTAAAAAGGCTTTATATTTTGTAAAATTGAAATCTTTATTTTCCCGGTGCCATTGATTAATTTTTGTTTGTAGTTCATCCCTTTTAGCTAGTAATTCCTTATTTCGGGGGGTCAAGTCCCTGATGATTCTTTCAAACCCTGACCAAAACGTATCCTGGTCCACTTGGCTTCCTGGCAATGCTTCAGAATTAATAAATTCATATAATTCACCTGCAACCTGTAAATTTCCTACATTTACATAATTTCTCATTAAACATCCTCCTAATATATTTGTTTTTTATGCTTTGTTTTCATTTTTTATTTCCATGCAGCGCCCAGGTGTTGGAAAGAGTTTACCAGCATTTAATAGATTATCAGGATTAAAGACCTCCCGAATGTTGGTTTGGGCAAGTATTTCTCTTTCATTAAAAACAAACCGCATTTCTTCACGCTTTTCTATACCAACCCCATGTTCACCAGTGATTGTACCGCCAACCTCTGCGCATGCCTTCAAACATAAGCTTCCAGCTTCTAATGCTTTTTCGATTTCTCCCGGTTTTCGGGCATCAAATAAAACAAGTGGATGCAGATTTCCATCTCCGGCATGAAAAATATTCGCAATCCGCAAACCAGATTTTTCACTAATTTGGGTAATTTGCTTCAGTACCTGTGGAAGTTTGCTCCTCGGAATAACCCCATCCTGTACTAAATAATCAGGTGAAATGGCACCCATCGCTCCAAATCCTGTTTTACGATTGGCCCACCACCTTCCTCTCTCAGCTTCATCCTTGGCTGCACGGACTTCACGAACCTTATTTTTTCTACAAACTTCCAAAATCTCGTTGATTTGTTCCTGTATGCCAGCGGCAATGCCGTCTACTTCAATGAGTAAAACAGCTTCTATATCCTTTGGGTGTCCGACTGGGAAAGCAGCAGCTTCCACAGCCTCAATTGCTGTTTTATCCATCATTTCTAGTGCTGCCGGAACAATTCCTGCTGAGATAATATCAGAAACAGCCTTGCTTCCATCTTCAACCCTATCAAAATACGCAAGAACCGTCTGTTTTCCTTCTGGATTTTTTAAAATACGTACAGTTATTTTCGTGACAATTCCCAGCGTTCCTTCAGAACCAGTTAAGATTCCAAGTAAATCATATCCAGGTTCATCCAAAACACCATTCCTGCCTATTTCAATAATCTCTCCATTTGGAAGGACTACTTCTAGACCGAGTATATGGTTCGTGGTGACTCCATATTTCAAACAATGGGCCCCGCCTGCGTTTTCTGCTACATTCCCTCCAATTGTGCAGCAATATTGACTTGAAGGATCAGGAGCATAGTAATATCCTCTATCCGAAATGGAGTTTGTTAGTTTAAGATTGACGAAGCCTGGTTCTACCACCGCTCTCCGATTTTCAAGGTCAACACTGATAAGCTTTTTCATGCGCACCATACTTATGATGACTTCCCCATTAACAGGTATGGCCCCGCCGCTCAAGCCAGTTCCAGCACCACGAGCCAGAAATGGGAGATTGTGAACAGAGCAGTATTTTACTAGTTTGGAAACTTCCTCGGTATTTTTCGGGAAAACAACAGCCTTAGGTAAATGCTTATGAATTGTAAACCCATCGCAATCATATGCGAGTAGGTCTGCTTTTTTATATAAGATGGAACGTGGACCGCCTGCGATTGCTGCGAGATTGATAATATGCTTGTCAGTGGTATCAATCTTTATGACGGACATGATTATCATCCCCTTTTTCTTTTTGGTAGGCCCAGTCAAGAAGCTGAATGGTGTGGACAATCTTCTGGCTTCTTCCATATTTTTTCACACCTAATGCCATTTGCAGCATGCAGCCGGGGTTCCCCATTGAAATCATTTCAACATCATCTGGAACATTTTCCATTTTACTTTTGAGAACGTCATCGGCCATTTCAGGATGGGTAATATTATAGATTCCCGCACTCCCGCAGCAGCGGTCTGCATTTGGCATGTGTATCATTTCTACTCCCGGAATATCAAGAAGTATGTCACGAGGTTCCTGTCTCACACCCTGACCATGTGCCAAATGACAGGCATCATGATAGGTGATTCGAGTATTAATGGCTGACTTTGGTTTTTCATAGCCGGTGTCGTGCAAATATTTAGATATATCTACTACCTTCTCTTCGAATTCCTCCGCTCGTTTCTTCCATTCTGGTTCATCACGGAATAATTCTGCATATTCCTTCATCATGCACCCGCACCCAGCAGCATTCACGATAACCGTATCTGCATTTTCAAAAGCTTCGATATTCTGCTTTGCAAGCTTTCTGCCCATGTCTCGATCACCAGCATGAACATGCAATGCCCCGCAGCAGGTTTGATTTGTCGGAATGCTCACGTCATTTCCATTCCGAGTGAGAACATTGATCGTAGATTCATTGATATCGCTAAAAAAAACATCCATAACGCAGCCTGTCAGCATCGCCACTTCATGCTTGGTTTCACCTTGAGCTTTAATAATTGAACCATTATTTTTGCGAACAGCCCCTTTGACTTCGGGCATGATGGATTCCATTTCAATTAAATGCTGTGGCATGATATTGATTAGCTTTGTTTTACGGACAGCCTTTTGCAATCCACTCCGTTGGTATAACCGTAACAAACCGCCCAAAGTACGTAAGCGATTATGATGTGGGAACACACCATGAAGAAAGAACTTGTTAACAGTTCTCTTCCAGCCTTTGAGCGGGAGTGCCTGACGAATTTGTCCTCGTGCTTCCTCAATTAGCCCGCCAACATCAACATCAACTGGGCATGCAGTGGTACAGGCACGGCAGTCAAGACAGGAAAAAACTGGATTTGCAAATTGTTCATCAACATTTAACTTTCCTTCTGCGACTGCTTTTATGAGATATACACGCCCTCGTGGTGAATGCTGTTCCTCCCCCGTTTGTTCATATGTAGGACAAGATTCCAAACACATTCCGCAATGAACACAATCTGCCCACTTTTTTTCCTGCGGCGGATCACGCCATAGATAATTACCTAAAGTGGATGTGCATAGAGGATCTTGCGGTACTTGACTTTCCTTCACACGCATGTTAAATCCCCCCAACATAACGACTCTTATTAAGGATTGTGTTGGTATCAATTTTTTGTTTAATTCCTTCAAAAAGAAAATGAGATGCAGTTTTTTCTCCCCATACATTTATTTTTTTACGGAGGGAGAATGGAAGGTGCTTTACTACAGCAAATCCACCATGTGTAGTCACATTTTTTCTTATTTGTTGAATAGCAGTTAATAAATCATCATTTGCTCCGCGAATGGTCATGTAACATATGCCCGTTCCTAGGCCTCCATGTGCTTCAATGGATACATGACAGATATCACCGATATGCTCTGCTTCTTGCAATATTTTGATGATATCCAAGTTGACAACGCCGATTTTTAGAACTGCCTCTTGTGTGGTTACGTTTGTAATCCCATTGGGTTGTAAGTTATAAAATTTATCCCAGAAGGATTTTGCTTCATTTTTTGTTAGGGACCTTAGTGTGGTTTTATCAGGGACAATACTTTTGAGGATATTTTCTTGATAGTCTAATGAGCTTTTTACATCTTCAAACGCAATAAGCAAAGTATATTGATTTTTGTTTGTCAATTTCAAAGCAAGGGATGGGTTTAACAGCTCGAAGCTGATAGGTTCAAGCATAGAATCAAGCACCTTTACAGCAAATGCTCGAATCTCTTCAACATTACTTTCTGAAAAAGATACAAAACAAATAGATTCACATTTAGCAATTGGCCGCAGCTTTAGGGTCACTTGTGTTGCAACACCGAGCGTTCCCATTGCTCCTATAAACAATTTATTCATATCATATCCAGCAACATTTTTTACCACTTTTCCACCTGAACGAATCAGGGTTCCATCAGGATAAACCATCCTGAGGCCAATAACATTGTCTCTGGCTGCCCCATATCCCAGCCTTTTTGGACCGCTATCATTAGCTGAAACAATCCCACCAATCGTCGCATGCTCTGGAATGAAAGGATCTAGTGGAACTTTTTGCTTGTACGGTTCTAAATAGTTTTGAATTTCTTGAAAGGAGGTACCGGCTTTTACCGTCAATGTCATATCACCAGGATTATGCTCAACGATTCCAGTATATTGAGCAAGTGATAATAGAATGTCTGCTTTTTCTAGAAGTCCGCCATACCCTCTTTTTGTCCCTCCTCCCATAATGAAAACGGAGTGGTTATGGATGTTGGCATACTCTAAAACAGCTGAAATTTCTTGTTCTGTTTTTGGGAAAATTGTTACTCTGCCAGAATTCCCAAGTGGATGATGCTGATCTTCATCACTGATCTGTATGTCTTTTAAATACGTCATCAATTCAGTTAGACTTTCGTCTGTAATCAATCACTTCACCTCGATTTGTTGCGTGATAACAAACAGTGTTTCTGTTTTATGATAAAAAAATCTACCCCTTAATTTTATTTTCCTTTGCGCTAATTGTCAATTAATTTAGAAAATTTAAAAATAAACAGCAGCCCCATATGTTCGAAAGCAAAGAAATCCATCACTTACAAGAGTGATGGATTTAGACCAATATTAATTTTAGAGATTGTTTCTCCAATTGAGTCATGAATGACATAGGTATTTTCGGTCCCATCATAGGGTGAATCTCCCTTATTGATAATGACCAGCGGGGTCCCTTCGCGCCCGTATTGTGGGAATGTGGAGAATGGTGTAACTTTCAAACTTGTTCCTAATACCAATAGGCAGTCTGCTTGATGAATGATGTTAATAATTTCATTGAATCCATCCATCGTAAACCATTCACCTGTATCACCAAATAAAACGACATCAGGTTTAATATATCGATCTTTTTCATTATGAGTACTGCAAGCGTTACAGATATAAAAATCATCTATCGATTTTAACCTGCTGATCATTTCTTCGGTTTTATATACTTTATTGCAATTTCGACAAGAAGCTGTCTTCATTGTGCCGTGAAACTCAATCACATTTATTGAGCCAGCTTTTTGATGAAGACCATCGATATTTTGGGTAATGATGTGGCTTACCTTTCCATCTTCCTCCCACTTGGCTAGAATCTCATGTCCTTTATTTGGTTGTGCTTCTGGGTGGTATAGATTCTCAACAGCAAATTGATAAAATGCCTTAGGTTGATTATAAAAGTAATCCAGTGAAAGGATATATTCAGGCGCCATCTTATAGATACCCGTTTGAGAACGAAAATCCTTGATGCCTGATTCTGTACTAATTCCTGCACCCGTTAGGACGACAATATTCTTCGCATTCTTTATCAAGTCCGTGCAGGTTTGAAGCATACTGTTCTCCATATCATCACTCCTATGAAACATAGTGCTTTTCGAGGGATATCAGTTTGTATAATGCACGCTACCACATTGCTAGCAATCTGATATAAGTCAGTATTTCCGGCTATCCGCTCGTATTTCCCGCCATCCACTACTAAATCCTCAATTACCTATTTCAGGTCTTCAAATTCCCTAGCAATTCTTGCGAAGGCTTCTTTAATCATCGGTCTTGGCGATGGGATACAGATTCTTTGATATTGTAAACCTTCTTCTCCAAACATTTTTCCGTCCTCCAAAAGGACATTTGCTTTGTTATAAATTCGATCGTGTACTTCGTCAGGGGATATGCCATAGCCGCTGAGATCCATCCACATTATATAGGTTCCCTCAGGTATTCTCACCTTTACTTTTGGCATTTTTTCCGCTAGAAACTCCACTGCCCATTCCATTGTTCCATCAATATACTCTTTCAGCTGCTCCAACCATTCTTCACCATCATGGTAGACAGAAATTAGCGCTGAAACGGTAAAAGGCGATGGCAAATGCATGCCCATCACACCATTAAATGTTTGTCTCAACTCTGGATTTGGAATGATCACGTTTGTACAATGAAGACCTGCTAAATTAAAGGTTTTGTTTATCGCAGTAAACGTCACTATGTGTTTAGCATGCTCTTCAGCTGCCTTCGCAATTGGAATAAAGGTTTGATTACGTCTTACGATATCACCATGAATCTCATCAGCGATGATCAACACATCATTTTTTACACAGATATCTGCCAATTTCCTTAGCTCATCCGTATTAAATATTCTTCCTGTTGGATTATGAGGGTTACATAAAATAAACATTTTCGTGCTTTCATCTTTTGCCTTTTGTTCAAAATCCTCAAAGTCAATCGAATAATAGCCTTCTTCATTACTTTTGAGCGCATTATTTACGACTGTTCGTCCATTTGCCTCAATTGACGATGTAAAAGGAGGATAAACTGGCCGTTGAATGATGATTCCATCTCCAGGTTTTGTAAATGCCCTTACAGCCACATTCAAGGCATGAACCGTTCCTGGACTATAGATGATATCTTCCTTCTTGAACTCCCAATCATGTCTCTTTTTAAACCAGTGCTGTACCGCTTTAAAATACTCATCAGGAAATACAGAATAACCGAAAATTCGGTGATCAACGGTCTTATGTAATGCCTCGATTAATGGTTGGGGAACTGGTAAATCCATGTCAGCTGTAAATAGCGGTATGGTATCTTCATCATATCTTTCGGTAAGACCTATATCTTTTATGATTTGGCCTCCATCCCACTTTATAGAATAAGTACCTCTCCGATTTACAATTTCATCAAAGTTATATTTCATCTTATCTTCCCTTCCATTCATTTTTTGGAATACATGTTGAAAAAGCTTCTTAACTTCTAATGTATTCTTAATACATGTATATTTCAATCTATACGATTCCTCAATAAAAATAAGTGCCGGGATTCCCTAGCACTTTTTCCTTCTATATTAATTTGCTTTTTAAAGAGTTTCTAATACCCATTTTTCCTGTATGGGCATGTTTATTTTCCAAATGATGATCAAAGACGATGATATTTTTAAATTCAGCAAAAAGAATATCGCCCCTTTTTACAGGACTCATATTTTGATACTGATCGATACTCATCTCCGCTTCGAAAAGAGCCCCCGTATCCTGCCGCCTTAATTCGATTCTTACGGTAGAACCGATAATATGAATATGTGAAACTTCGGACAATATGCTGTTTCCTTGGAAAAATTTCCTCAGAACAATTTCGTGTGGCCGAACATAACTGATTGCCTCCGAAGCTTCAGCATCCCGAAACTCGTTGACTCTTCCTAAAAAACTATAAACAAAAGCGTTTGCTGGTTTTTGATACACTTCCTCTGGAGAGCCAATTTGTTCAATTTTACCCTGATTCATTACAACTACGGTATCAGCCATTTCTAAAGCCTCTTCTTGGTCGTGGGTGACAAAAATAGTCGTTATGTTTAGCCGTTGATGGATTTCCCTTAACCAGTGACGCAGTTCCTGACGAACTTTCGCATCGAGTGCTCCAAATGGTTCGTCAAGAAGCAGGACTTCTGGTTCTACAGCAAGAGCCCTTGCCAATGCAATCCGCTGCCTTTGTCCCCCTGAAAGCTGTGAAGGATAGCGATTGGCAAGCTGTTCTAATTGAACGAGCTTCAACAATTCATTTACCTTTTCTGCAATTTCATTTTTAGAGGGACGAGTTTTTCTCGGTCTCACCTTTAATCCAAAAGCAATATTATCAAATATAGTCATATGCTTAAATAACGCATAGTTTTGAAAAACAAACCCTACATTCCGTTCTTTAATTGTTTTATAGGTGTAATCCTTGTCATTGAAGAAGATTCCACCAGAATCTAACCCCTCTAAACCTGCAATGAGTCTTAGAAGTGTAGTTTTTCCTGAACCTGATGGTCCTAATAAGGCCACAAAATCTCCTGTTGGAATTTCTAGATTAACATTTTTAACGGCTGGAAACGTTCCAAAAGCCTTTGATACTCCCTTGATTGTAATGCCCATTCTGCAATCCTCCATTTTAGTAACACACATTATCACTATTAGTGTTTTTTTGTTTTCCATTCCACAAGGCTTTTTAATATCAATGTTAGGATGGCTAGTAGTGCAAGTAAGGAAGCTGCAGCAAAAGCAGCACTGAAATTGTATTCGTTATACAAGATTTCAACATGAAGAGGAATTGTATTGGTTAACCCTCTAATATGGCCGGAAACAACGGATACTGCTCCAAATTCCCCCATGGCTCGAGCGTTACACAGAATGACCCCATACAGTAAACCCCACTTAATATTGGGCAACGTCACCCGAAAAAACATTTGCCAGCCGCTAGCACCGAGTGTAATCGCTGCTTGTTCTTCTTCCGTTCCTTGTTCCTCCATGATAGGGAGCAGTTCTCTGACCACAAATGGAAAAGTAACAAAAATAGTTGCTAAAATAATTCCTGGTACCGCAAAGATAATCTTGATATTATTGGCCTCTAAAAACGGTCCCAATACTCCTTGTGAACCAAACAGTAAAACAAAAACAAGGCCGGCTATTACCGGTGATACCGCAAACGGTATGTCAATTAACGTGAGTAAAATATTCTTACCTTTAAATTCAAACTTCGTTATGGCCCAAGCTGCCAACACCCCGAATATCGTATTAACAGGTATCGTAATGGCTGCTGTAAGTAACGTTAATTTAATCGCCGATAATGCGTCACGTTCGGTCAAAGCTGCAAAGTAAAGCTGAATACCTTTATTTAGTCCCTCCGTGAATACTACGATTAATGGCACTAAAATAAAAATCCCTAGGAAGCCAAGTGCAATAGCAATTAACATCCATTTTCCGATGAACCCATGATTATTGGCTTTTACATCTTTCACCTGAAGCTCTTGAACAATCATATTCCCTATCTCCTCTAGTTCATTTGATACTTTTTCGTTGTTTTCCATTGCCAAAAATTAATTAAGAATAAAAGAATGAATGAAAATAGAAGCATGACGACGGCAATGGCGGCAGCCCCGGCATAATTGAACTGCTCTAATTTTGTGATGATTAGCAATGGAACAATTTCCGTTTTCATTGGCATATTACCCGATATGAAAACGACGGAACCATATTCGCCTAATGCCCTTGCAAAGGCAAGGGCAAAGCCTGTTAGAATCGCTGGAAAAATGGCTGGGAAAATAATTTTGATAAAAATTTGTACCGAATTAGCTCCAAGAGTAGACGCAGCCTCCTCATATTGCTGGTCTAAATCCTGCAATACCGGCTGAACGGAACGGACGACAAAGGGAAGGCCGATAAATGTTAAAGCCACCATGATACCAAGCGGTGTATAAGCTACCTTTATTCCAATAGAATCAAAGTATTGCCCAATCCATCCATTTGGAGCATAGATGGTGGTAAGGGCGATTCCTGCTACCGCAGTTGGCAACGCAAACGGGAGATCTACCAACGCGTCAATCATTCTTCTCCCATAAAAATCGTAGCGGACTAAAACCCAGGCAATCAGCGTCCCGAATATCGCATTAACAATAGCCGCTATAAACGATGTATAAATCGTCAATTTATAGGAGGCAACGACCCGATCATCCGTAACCGTCTCCCAAAATTCTGCAAAACTAATCGTTGAGGCTTTTAAAAACAGAACTGCTATCGGAATCAAGATGATTAGGCTTAAATAAACAAGTGTGTACCCCATTGATAGACCAAATCCCGGTAATACTCGATGTCGTTTTCTCTTATTAATCACTTAGAACTCTCCTTTAATTTTACGGTTTGTAGATTTCGTCAAAGACCCCGCCATCATCAAAATGGATTTTTTGGGCATTTTTCCAGCCGCCAAAAACTTCGTCAATTGTAAATAAGTTAATCTCAGGGAACTGATCAGCATACTTTTTGGCTATCTCCTCAGAACGCGGGCGGTAATAGTTTTTAGCAGCAATTTCTTGACCTTCCTCTGTATACAGATAGTCTAAATAAGCTTTGGCAACCTCTTCAGTTCCATGTTTTTTAGCTGTTTCATCTACCACTGTGACAGGTGGCTCAGCTAAGATACTTACGGATGGAACGACAATTTCAAATTCATCTTTGCCTAGCTCATTTAAGGCTAAGAAGGCTTCATTTTCCCAAGCAATCAATACATCCCCAATACCTCTTTCAACAAACGTGGTGGTAGACCCGCGTGCTCCTGAATCTAAAACAGGAACATTTTTAAATAGTTGGGTAACAAATTCTTTTGCCTTTGCTTCGTCTCCATTGTTTTGCTCTAGAGCATATCCCCAGGCAGCGAGGTAATTCCATCTTGCCCCACCGGACGTTTTTGGATTTGGGGTAATCACTGATACGTCCTTTTTCACGAGATCGTTCCAGTCTTTAATACCTTTTGGGTTGCCTTTTCTTACCAGAAACACAATAGTAGATGTGTAAGGAGAACTGTTTTTATCTAGTCTTTCCTCCCAATTCTCTGGAAGCTTTCCTGCTTCTGCGATTACATCAATATCATAAGCAAGTGCAAGGGTAACAATATCAGCCTCAAGACCGTCAATAACAGAACGGGACTGCTTGCCTGAACCACCATGCGATTGATTGATTATTACTTTTTGACCTTTTTCTTTTTCCCAATAGGAAGCAAAGCTTTTGTTGAATTCCTCATAAAATTCTCTGGTTGGGTCGTATGAGACGTTTAATAGTTCAACTTCTTTTTTTACAGTAGCTGCTTCAGTATCTTTCTCATTTGATGTACTTTGGTTCGAGCACCCTGCAGCCCATAGTAGTAAAGTTAGAGTGATTAGTGTAATCCAGATTTTTTTCATCATTTTATTGACTCCTCTATTTTGTTGTAGGCTTTTTCCAATAAAAAAAGCCCCATTAGTTTACACGTGTACATACCTCGATGTACAAGTTACTAAAGGGCCTTCGGGTGTCCGATCGGCAGTTATTCATAATGTTTATTACCTGCTTTTAGATTGATTTGATACTGGAGAAATCTGTTTGCTTTTTAACGGCAATCGGTGCTTTTCTAAGCGGTCAATTTGGGTAATTTGTGAATCATGAACGGTGATTTGAACGGTGCCAAATTCCAAGCCTTCTAATAAACTAGCTATTTTTTCCATCACCTGTTGATCCAGACGGGCTTTTGACGACAATGAAATCCTCTCCTTCTAGCTTAGTAATTCGGTTTAAAAGTAAATCCTCCAATGTTGTTCGTTCTAAAACAAAAGCGATTGTATCTCGAACCAACGACCACAACGGCTTTAATTGACATCCCCCCTCTAAAGGACATGGTTCATATTTTGTAATGGACGCGCAGCTCATTGGCGACAAAGGACCTTCCAAATCCCGAATGACTTCTCCAATGTTGATTTCTTGAGGTTCCATTTGCAGCATATAACCACCCTTTGCGCCTCGTTTGCTCGTAACATAACCGAGCTTTTTTAATTGAAGTAAGATTTGCTCCAAATAATGAATGCTGACCAGGGTTTTTTCAGAAATTTCTTGAATACCGAGTACATTTCCTTGATGGTTCCCCAGCTGTAGTAATGCTCGCAAAGCATATTCGCCCTTGCTCGATACCTTCATTCCATCCCTCCTCATTGAATGTTGAGTAATTCAGTCAACATTCCTTCCCAAAAATAATCCACTTGTATACTGAAAAATGGATATAAGTTAGTTATAGATATATTCACTGGTTACATAAAGGGCACTTGTCTATAGCGCCCTTTTCTATGTCTTTCGGAATCATTGTTTTTAATTCCGATTAAATCTATTGGTTTAATATAAAAATATATTAATTGTTATTTTTAGAAAAATCAATACATTTTTTTTAAAATAAATAATCTTTTCATTTAATTTTTAAAGTAACTGTCCCTCTTCTTCATACTCCTCTCTTCTCAGGGGATACTAAAACCTATGTAATTTAAAATCGGGAGGTATATTAATAATGAGTGAAACATCATTGTCGTTTTTTGCCTTAGGAGGCATAAATGAAATCGGTAAAAATATGTATGCGATTGAATATGATGATGATATCATCATCATCGATTGCGGTGGTAAATTTCCTGACGAGAGTTTGATGGGGATTGACCTGATTATTCCGGATATGACATATTTAGAGGAAAATCAGGATAAAATTCGTGCCATGCTGGTGACACATGGACATGAAGACCATATTGGCGGAATTCCTTTCTTTTTAAAAAGATTTAATCATGTACCAATCTATGCGACGCGTTTTACATTGGGGTTAATTGAATTAAAGTTAGAAGAGCATCGCCTTCTACGGGAAACTGAGTTAGTTACCATTAACTCTGAATCAACAGTTGAATTCGGAAAAATTGGTGTTTCTTTCTTTAAGGTGAGTCATAGTATACCCGACTGCCTAGGTATCGTCTTCCATACACCAGAAGGAAATGTTGTTCATACCGGAGATTTCAAGTTTGATTTAACACCTTCAAATAACCAATATAGTGATATTCATAAAATGGCTGAAATTGGTCAAAAAGGTGTAATCGCCTTGATATCAGAAAGTACCAATGCAGAACGCAAGGGACTATCTCCATCTGAGCAAATGGTCGGAGACCATTTATTAGAGGCTTTTATAAAAGCCGATGGAAAAATCATCCTCTCCACCTTCGCATCAAATGTAAACCGTGTTCAGCAGGTGGTGGAAGCAGCGATAAAAACAAACCGCAAGCTTGCCCTATTAGGACGAAGTATGGTTAACGTCGTGGATGTTGCACTTGAACGTGGATACTTACAAATGCCGGAAGGGATGCTCATCAGTGCAAATGAGATTGAACAATTCCCTCCTGATAAGGTTGCGATTCTTTGTACCGGCAGTCAGGGAGAACCAAATGCAGCTCTTGCTCGCTTAGCAACAGGAAATTATCGTGATGCGACCATTTATCCTGGGGACACAGTTATTCTAGCGGCGTCACCCATCCCAGGAAATGAAAAAGGTGTTTCTAAGATTATCGACAACTTATTTCAGCTTGGGGCTAAGGTGATTTATGGCTCAGGCAGTTCTACCGGTATGCATGTTTCCGGACATGGCTATCAGGAAGACTTAAAACTCATGCTTACCCTTATGAAGCCAGCCTATTTCATCCCAATTCATGGTGAATATAGAATGCTCCATCATCACAAGCAGTTAGCTGAATCCGTTGGAGTAGAAAAAGGAAATACATTCATTATTAAAAATGGCGATGTCGTAGATATTGAAAATTCAGTGGCGCGTCAGACTCGAAATATTCCTGCTGGGGATACGTATGTAGACGGCATTAGTGTTGGCGATGTCGGGGAGGTTGTTTTACGTGACCGTAGACAGCTGTCTGAAGATGGTATGCTCGTTATTGTCTTAACCATCAGTAAATCAGATCGAAAGATTATCCAAGGACCGGACACAATAACTCGTGGTTTCGTTTATGTAAAAGAATCGGAAGACCTGATTAGAGAAATCAATCGACTAGTTAAGAAAACGATTCTTGAGCTAGAAGCAGATAATATTCGCCAATGGAATGTAATGAAGCAGCATATCAAAAAATCTGTAGGACAGTATTTATTCAAACACACAAAAAGAAAACCGATGATTCTACCGATCATCCTAGAAATTTAAAGAAAAGGTCAGGCACCAAAATTGTGCCTGACATTTTCTATTTTCGGGCTTCGCAGATATATTTGCTTTATCGCAAATAAAATGAATTTAACGCAGATAAATTTTTATTTTCGCAGATAAAATTAAAATTAAGCAGATATATCTTGATTTACTGGCAAATTTATTTTATATTTATTCGAACTTGGCTAAACTCCTAATAGAATTGGAGGAATGATGATGTTCCGTTTACTTAGATTAGTTGCATTATTATTTTTATTATATATTTCTTGGCCCTTTATTTCAAAACAGCTGGACAATTCCAATATCCATGCGAATTTTGTATCTACATTAAAAGAGAAACTAGAAGTACCAGAAACGATTAGTATTTTATACGATGATATCCAACAAATGTTGAAACAGCTTGGCTTCCAAATAGAAGAAATGCCGTTAAAGGAAGATAAAACTGTGGAAGAGCAGCAGGATAAGTTGGAGTTAACACAACCAGCTAAACAAACCTTTTCCATTCATAATACTGAGCTTGGCAATGCCAAAATTGACATTGAACATAATTTAGGGATAGCTAAGCGGGTAACACTTAATGAATATGGTGTAAATTGGTATGCTTATCATGAGAATTACCATGATTTTTTTATGGTAATGTATAACGAAAACAACCTAGCAGCAGGTTTATATACGAATCAAGACCTACTTACTTCAACGAATGGGATTAAAATAGGAAGTGAAAAAGAAACAGTACGTACCATCCTTGGTGAGCCAATCACCAAAATTCAAAAAGGAATGGTTATTTATCAGCTGCAAGAGAATAATGACAATGATTTATTTTTAGTCGATGATACCTATGTAACCATTTTTTATGATAAACATGAGAATAATACTGTAACAGCCATACAAATTATTAGCAAATCATTAGAGGAAAATAAAAAGGATTTTTATACAAATGCGACTCCAGCCTTGAAAGAGGGCTTTGAATATCAAATGTTTGATTTAACGAATGCTGCTAGAGTCAATCATCAGCTCCCCATCTTAACGTGGGATGATCATGTTAGAGAAACTGCTCGTGAACATAGTGCAGATATGGCAGAGAAGGATTATTTTGATCACAAGAATCTTGAGGGTCAATCACCATTTGACCGAATGAAAGAAGATGACATTGTTTTTCAATTGGCTGGGGAAAACCTTGCTTATGGACAATTAAGCAGTATATTTGCCCATGAAGGTTTAATGAACTCCCTTGGGCATCGTGAGAATATCTTACGTAAAGACTACGAGTACTTAGGAGTGGGCGTTGCTTTTAATGAAAAATCGCAGCCTTATTATACCCAGAATTATTACACCAACTAATGACAGAATCACGATAGATAAAAAGGGCAAATTATATACGAGCAATTCTTGATTGCTCAAATAACTTCGTCGGGAGTGATGTATCATGGCTAGAAACAAACTACTGGTTCCTGGTGCAGACAATGTTCTGAATCAAATGAAGGAAGAAATCGCCAACGAGTTTGGAGTTCAACTTGGTGCTGATACGACCGCACGAGCAAATGGTTCAGTCGGAGGCGAAATGACCAAACGTCTCGTTGCCTACGCTGAACAAACTTTAAGAAATCAGCAAGGTCAATAACCTGTGATGATTTCTAAGGAAAGGCTGTCCGAAATACTCGGACAGTCTTTTATTAACCACGCAAGATTGGAAGAGTACAACAGCGGAAGGAACCGCCTGATTTTATGATTTCAGTTATGTCGACCTCAATAACTTCAAACCCTCTATTCACAAGCTCTCGGTTTACGTGTTTATTTACGGGTAAGCTTAAAATTTTCTTGTTCCCAATATTTAATACATTCGTACCTAACGTAAACTGTTCCTCTTCACTAACTTCAATCAATTCATATCGAGATGAAAAAAGCTCGATATCCTCTTTTGTTAATGCCGGCGGATAAATTAAGGCCACATCTGGTGAAATAACATTAAAAACACAATCCAAATGGAGATATTTTTCCTTAAAGGATATTGCTTTTACATCGAATTGGTTGAGTATACTTTGCAAATGGTCAACCGCCTGCTGATGGGTCCGGTTACTTAACCCAACATATATGGTTTCCCCATCAATGATTACATCTCCACCTTCAATCCTGCCTTCTGCCAAATGATAATAAGACATTTCTTCATCATCAAGCCACTGTCTTAATACACCCTCTTCCCCGATACGAACATCATGTGCCATCTTGGCAACAAAAATGGTTTGTCCCAGGGTAAAACCAATATCTCTTGTGAATACCTGTTCAGGAAATTTTTTATGATAGGGTAACAAAATAACCTCTATACCATTCTCTTCTAAGGTTCTAACAAATTCCCTGTGCTGTTCGAGTGCAGTTTTAATATGTATGCCTTCATCCTTAAACTCCTTCTGTGTGTCATTGATTACCTCTCGAATTGTCATATATTGAGGCTGACAAAGAATAACACGTTTTAATTCATCGTATTCACTTCTACAATAGGTTTTATAAGTTAGTGTCATGGAGCACCTCCTAATTTATCTTCTTTTTATAGGATTACTTAAACAAAAATATCCATTCATTCATAAATTAATACGAAGGTGTTTTTAACCAAAAGTTTAAAATGGTGGTGATGTCTCAATGTTTGAATTGAAGAAATCGAAGTACGGCAGAGGAATCTTTGCAACTCGTAATATTAGGAAAGGCGAGCTGATCCATGAAGCACCAGTCATTATTTCCCCTAAGGATGAGTATAAGTATTTAAAAAAAACAATCTTAGTTGAATATGCATTCTGGTGGGGTGAAGATCTAGAAGATTGTGCCTTAGCGCTGGGATATGGCTCTCTGTTTAACCACTCCTACACCCCCAATGCTTTATATAAGTTAAATTTACAAAATAAGACGATTGATATTTTTGCTTATACAAATATAAAAAAGGGTCAAGAAATTTTTATCAATTACAATGGCGATCCTGATGATGATGAACCAATGTGGTTCGATGTGTATTAATCTAGCCCTCATATGCTTGCTCTAATGTTTTTAAGTCCAATAATACCCATATTCATAAAAAAAGCATCCAAATTGATTGGATGCTTTTAACCTGTAGGTAATTTAAATTTATCAAAAATGGATGTAAAATAATTTTTTACTGTACCCGTATTTTTATTTTGATCGTAGTTCTTTTGAGGGACAGCAGAATTTTCTTCGCTAGAAAATTCGTCCATGAGTTCATTTGAAAAAATTCGGTTTCCATCCATAACACTACGAATGGAAAAAGCTAACTCTTCACTAGGATTATCTTTTAATAAATACCCTCTTACATCTGCATCCCATGCCCGTTGAAAATAGCCCGGTCTAGCAAAGGTTGTAAGAATAATTACTTTACAGTCTGTAAGTTGTAAAGCTTCTGCCGCCTCCAGACCACTCTTTTCAGGCATTTCTATATCCATAATACAAACATCTGGTTGTAATTGGCGGACGAGTGATAGTGCCTCTTCCCCATTAACTGCCTGACCAACGACTTCGATATCATCTTCTAAATTTAGCAGATTACCCATTGCCTCTAATAGCGGCCCCTGATCCTCTGCGATTACAATTCGAATCATTTCTCTCTCTCCTTATCAGACAGCTGCGAATCATGCAGAGACTCCCCTTCATTTAAGGAGAGTCTGCAGAGTGGGTCTTACACTTCTGGTTTTGCTTGAACTGAAATTCGTTTTTTTGCTAAAGCTTTTACATCTTTAAAAGCAACAAAATTCTTGGCGTTTTCATCCCAAAGTCGGAAACGAAGTGATTTTAAGCTCGTTGCAAGTGTAATTGTTGGTACGTTTTGTAATGGAAGCGCCTGATTATGAGCTTCTTCTAGTTTATAATTCGGAACCCTAGGGCTTAAATGGTGAACATGATGGAAACCGATATTCCCAGTTAAAAATTGCAAAAGTTTTGGAAGCTTGTAAAAAGAACTACCTTCCACAGCTGCTTTTACATATTCCCAGTTAGGATCTTCTTCAAAGTAAGAATCCTCAAAGGTATGCTGCACATAAAACAACCAGATTCCACAAGACCCAGAAATCATGAAAATCGTTCCTTGTACGAGTAGAAATGACTGCCAGCCAATTGCCCAGCAAAGCAATGCAATCAAAGTAACAATAAGAACATTGGTTAAATAGGTGTTCATTCGTTCTTTTTTGCGTGCATCTTTACGATTGAAACGATTCTTCAACAAGAACTGATAGATTGGTCCTATGCCAAACATAATTAACGGATTACGATATAAACGATAAGCTATACGAAGCTTCAGTGGTGCTGCCAAGTATTCATCAACAGTAAGTGTCCAAATATCTCCTGTTCCACGCTTATCCAAGTTACCACTTGTTGCATGATGAACAGAATGTTCGTGTCCCCATTGATCAAACGGAAACAGTGTTAAAACTCCCATTGCAGTACCGACTGCTCTATTGGCACTTCTATTTTTGAAAAAAGAATGATGCGTACAGTCATGAAATATAATGAAAATTCGTACTAAAAACCCGGCTGCTGCAATAATTGGAACCAATGCTAACCAATAAGAAACAGATAAGCTTTGATAGGCAAGGAACCATAAAAGGATAAACGGTCCAACTGTGTTAATAATCTGCATTACACTTTGTTTTGTGGTAGATTTTTCAAATGGAGCAACTTGTTTTCTTAAATTTTTCGTATTATCTTGTACTGACATATTTTTAATTCCCTTCAGTTTGTGTCGTTAATCCAAGTATAAAGAAGGATAGATAATCGTGTAAGTACCAGGTGTCATATGCAGAGTATGACAAATGTAATATAAAGCTTGTCTCTTACACCAAAAATGGAATCTATGCTATAATAAAATAATGATGTGCTTTAATAAACTAAAGCGTTGTTTTACTACTGTAGACGATAAATAGACTAGATTTTAATTAAATATGAGCAAAAGGGTGAAAAAAGTGAAAAATCATATTGATACCATTTATATTTTAGAAAACCCAGAGAAAAATATTATTAAATTTGCGACTGGTTATCAGCTTAAATACGATGACACAATAAAAGATGTTTTTGGTGTAGCCTGCCTGAATGATTTAGAAATGATGATTCAATTTAACAAGCCGTTTCAAGACAGCATTTGTTCCAGTAAACAAATAAATGTAAAGAATATTTCATTGAATAGTGTTGTCCGAATCGCCTCCAAAACAGAACTTTTGCAATTACGAGAGGAATTGTTAAAAGAAGTTGGGAAATTACCAATCCCCCGCCCATTCGATTCAGTCATAAGACTTCAAGAAGGGATTTTTCATTGGGACGAAAGTAATTCTTTGTATATTTCTGATAGGCTTGGTGCCTAACCTTTAAGTAACCTGAGATCGGGTTACTTTTTCTATGAGAAAATTTATTTGTTTGGCAGGTGTTTCATCCCATGTCTTCAAAGGAAAAGGCAATCATTATTGGCGGCGGTATTTCTGGTAAGTTAGCTGCACGAGTGTTATCGGATTATTATAATGAAATCATAATCATCGAAAGGGACCAGAAACCAGAAGGACCGTTTCAGAAAAGGTGCCCCGCAAGGAGAGCATTTACACGCGCTCCTGCACGCCGGTGAATATGGTCTTGAGGAGTTATTTCCTGATATTACGGAGAAATTTTATAGCAGCGGAGCTATAAATATCAATTCAACCATCGATTTATCATGGTTTCATCATGGGTCATGGAAGGTCCGATTTGATGGCGGCTATAGGACTACGCTTCAGACGCGGCCACATTTAGAATGGCATATAGAGCAATATATGAAAAAAATTCCGAATGTTACAATTCAATATAATCAAATCGTCCAGGATTATTTATATAATAAAGCAGAAAATCGTATCATTGGTGTGGAACTAAAAACTGGTTCATTACGAGCAGATTTAGTAGTAGATGCAAGCGGCGTAAGCAGTCTTACTTCCAGTTGGATGAACAAACGTGGAATTTCAATCCCTTCAGAAAAGGTAGATATTGACTTAAGCTATATTAGTAAACAATTTGAACTAAATAATCATCATGAACGAGACTGGAAAATTAAGATGATATATCCTAACCCCCCTCAAGAAAAAATTGGCGGAACGATTTCGAAGGTGGAAGGAAATCGTTATATTGTCACACTTATGGGTTATCATGGTGCAATAAACGAAAAAGAGGTATTAAAAGGTGACAGAGGTTTTATAGAACTATCAAAAAAATTGCCGATACTAGATATTTATCAAGAAATTAAAGAAGCCAAACCATTATCTAAGACTTCCATTTATCGTATCCCGACTATCATTTGGAGACGTTTTGATAAGATAGGAAATTTACCGAATGGTCTATTATTAATTGGGGATACGATTTGCAGGATTGATCCTGTATTTGGTCAAGGTATGAGTATTGCCATATTAGAAGCACTTTCGTTACAAAAACTGTTACAGCAGCATAAGAATGAATTACACAAAATCCCTAGATTCTTTCATAAAAAGTCTGCTAGTATCATTTCCCCTATTTGGAATATGGTCATAACAGAAGATTACCGTTATCCAGCTACTACTGGAAAAAAACCATACGGTCTCACCCTCCAGCAATGGTATGCAAAAAACATCTTTATTTTATCCTCACAAAATCAAGATGTCTACGACAATTTTGTCAAAGTAATGAACCTAGTTAGTCCGGTTTCATCCTTGATGAAGCCGAGTATCATTAAAAATGTTTTAACCCATGCATTTTCAAAAAACAGTAAATCTTAGTTGCCACAGCAATTACGAGGAAAATGGACAATCTTCATAAAAGAAGTTTGTCCTTTTTTACGTTTGGCACAACCCCGACATCCTCATGTTTTAATACTGTTATCTATCTCTAGCATAGTACATATTATTTATTTATCGTAATATATAGAATTTATTGAATATTCTATTGATATATCATCCTATCTTAAACTATAATTTTATTATCATCTTGTTATACAACATCTGGATATTATTACTTAATTAATACATAACAAAGGAGGAAATTTATGATCGAGCAACTTGTTAATGGCATTAATGGTTATTTATGGAGTGCACCACTCATCATCTTTATTTGTGCAGTCGGATTGTACTTTAGTGTACGCACAAGATTTCTGCAGATTCGTCATGTAAAGGAAATGGTTCGTCTACTATTTTCTGGCAAGAGCTCCAATGAGGGTGTCTCTTCCTTTCAAGCATTGGCAATGTCTTTATCAGGCCGTATTGGAGTCGGGAATATTGCCGGGACAGCAACGGGAATTGCCTTCGGTGGACCTGGAGCTGTATTTTGGATGTGGGTAATCACCTTCATCGGTGCAGCATCTGCATTTGTTGAGTCTACCCTTGCCCAAATCTATAAAGAAAAGCAAGATGGAGAGTATCGAGGAGGACCTGCCTTCTACATTGAAAAAGGGCTTGGGTGGAAATGGTTTGCCGTTATTTTTGCCATTGCAACACTCCTCGCAATGGCTGTACTCATGCCAGGTATTCAGGCGAATGCAATTGCTGAAGGTGTTAGCAATGCTTTTGGAATTGAAAGTTCCATTACCGGTTTAGTAGTTGTCTTACTTATGGGACTTATTATTTTTGGCGGGGTTAAGCGGATCGCGAGAGTTGCGGAATTTCTCGTGCCTTTTATGGCTGCCGGATATTTACTTGTCGCCATAGCAATCATTGTGGTGAATTTCGATAGAATTCCAGAAGTATTTACTCTGATTTTTAAAAGTGCATTTGGCGCTGAGGGAATGTTCGGTGGTATTCTCGGTTCAACCATTATGTGGGGTGTAAAACGTGGTCTATATGCGAATGAAGCAGGACAAGGAACAGGCGCTCACCCTGCAGCAGCCGCAGAGGTATCACACCCGGCAAAACAAGGACTAGTCCAAGCATTTTCAATTTATCTAGATGTGTTCTTAATCGTTACAGCGACTGCGTTTATGATTTTATTTACAAATTCGTACAATACAGTAAATGAAAAAACTGGGGAAGTCTTAGTGGAGAATCTTAAAGGAGTAGAAAGTGGTCCTGCTTATACTCAAGCAGCCGTTGATACAATTATTCCGGGATTCGGATCAGGATTTATTGCGCTGGCTCTATTCTGCTTTGCCTTCACGACGATTTTTGCTTATTACTACATTGCAGAAACAAATCTTGCTTACCTAGTTAAAGGCAAACAAAGAAAATTAGCTATGACCATATTAAAATTAATTCTCTTAGGATCCGTTTTCTATGGATCCGTAAGGACGGCAGAGACAGCTTGGGCAATGGGTGATATCGGACTTGGAATCATGGTATGGTTGAACTTAATCGCTATTCTTTTATTATTCAAACCGGCAAATATCGCTTTAAAGGACTATGAAGAGCAATTGAAACAAGGAAAAGACCCTGAATTTAACTCTACCGCATTAGGGATTAAGAATGCAGAATTCTGGGCAAATGGGTATAAAAAAGAAGAGAAAGATGAAGAAAAACGGGCTATAAACTAATATACTCCTGTATTTAAAATGCAAGGCACCATCCCAACATTGAGGAAGGTGCCCTGCACTTTTCTTGATTTAAACCATCCATATTAAAAAGGTTACCTTATTAATAAGTACTTTCAATAGCTTTAATCGTATCATAAAGTTTTTTGTTCACAGGGGTTGGCACTCGGTATTTTTCACCCATTTCTAAAACGGCTCCCGCAAACAAAGCCACCTCGCTGTAACGCCGCGCCTCCAAATCTTGTGCCATGGACGGTTTCCCTTCTGGACTCAATGTGGCTAATACACTTAACCAATAATTCAGGTCAGCTTCTGTTAGATTGATCCCCTCGTATTCAGATAAGGTAATGACCTCTCTCATGGCTGCAATCATGGTTGCCCTTGCTTCACCATCCCTTTGAATTTCACCATAATTACTTTTATAAACAGCAACGGTTTGATTGACTCCAACATTCAGCATAAATTTTCCCCATAACCGCTTATTCATATCCGTGTCTACCTCATATGGAAAATTAATTTTATCAAAAAAATCAGCCACACTCTTAGCCTTGTCTGAAATCATTCCAGGCTTTTGATCACCAAAGCAAAGCATTCCCATATGGTCATATGTAAGCTTATTTCCTACCTTTACTGCATCCATCCCTTGGGCGACACTATAAAGAATCTTATCCATACCATAAGCTTGGCCAATGATACCTTCACTTGTAATTCCATTTAAGGCTGATAAAATAATTGTGTCCTTTCCCACATGTTGTTTCGCTGCTTGAATAGCATCATGTAAGCCTTCATATTTTACTGTAAAAATCAGTAAATCTGCTGGTTCGCATTGATCTTCAGGTGTTACATAATGAAAGTCACAAGGTTCTCCATTACAATAGACATTTGCTTTCTTATATTTTTCGATTCGCTCACGGTCAGCTATAATCCTTACATCATCCTTTGGCATTCTTTTAGCAAAATGGTTCCCAAATAATATCCCTAATGCTCCTAATCCGATAATAGATACTTTTTTTATTTCCATCATATAAGTCCTCTCAGCCTTTTTTTAAATTTTATCATGAAATTGGTGTTGGATAATAATCATTCGTTTTTCATTCAATTTCGATATAATAGAATATATAAAATTCGCAATGAGGGATAATACGTGGATACCGAAAATAACAATCCAAAACCTACAGATGATGAAATGGACTGGGAAGCATTCTTTAACCCAGATGATAAGCTTGAATGGGAAAAAGAGAAACAAAAAAACAAAAAACGAAGAAAATTTATTATTAAAATCATTAGTTCAATGCTAGCGCTGGCGCTTGCCATCAGCGGGTTAGAGGTATGGGTTTCTATATTCAATATTCCTGCTATTAACTTTGTGAAAGTGTCGACTCAATTATCACAAGAGCCACAGGTAAAAAGATACAAAAGATCTGTTGTGACGATTGAATGGGATGGAGTAAAAGGGACAGGATTTACCGTCTCCCCTACTGGATTTATCGTTACCAATGAACATGTGGTCGAGCGAACAAATAGAGTTAATGTCCATTTTAATTCCGGAGATTCATATATTGGCCATGTAATTGCTAGATATCCAGACGTGGATGTTGCAATAGTCGATATTGAGGCAGAAAACCTGCCCTATCTCCCCTTGTCCTTTGAAAATAAGTGGGAAAAATGGGCTGGGGAGAAAATCATTTTTATTGGGAATCCTTTAGCATTTACCCAAATCGCTAATCAAGGTACGATGATAGGCAAAGTGCAGTTAACTGGCTGGAACGTCCCGGTTATGATGATCGAGGCTCCCATTTATAAAGGTAATAGTGGAAGCCCTGTACTAAACAAACAAGGTGAGGTGATTGGTGTCATATTTGCCACATTACAAAACCCTGATATCGAAACAAAAGAAATTGTTGGTGCTGCCATTCCAGCCATTTACTTGAAGGAGATATTAGAAAAAGTACAGAATTAGTTCTAATAGTTTAAAAGGATTATTAAGGACTCCCGAATTCATAATTTTTCAGAAATAACGCAGAAAACCACCAAATGCAGATTTGGCGGTTACCTTTTACCCTAAAATCCTGACTATCGCTACTTTCCTGCTCTCAATAATCCTTTTACGCTAAACATTTTAGCTTTACCTTCTTTACGTTCTATGGCGTGGACAAAGCCGCATACAACGATTAATTCAGCTAATAATCCAAGTGAAAGTCCTATCGCGCCAATTGCTCTAAATGATTTTTAGGTATCATTCTTTTGCTTTAAGTAGCGTCTACGTATCATCTCATCGTAAATATCTTTATATAATGGATCAGCATTTCTGGAAGCTATGACCTCTTGTATATAAGAGTCTTTTATTTTATAAAAGGCATCAAGGTTAAAAACATTTCGATATTTTTCAATTGCACCCAAAATATCTAATGTCAGCAAGGTCCTTTTACATTTCAGACATCGACCGCAATTTTTGATTTTAAAAAGACAAACATTTAAATATTTGTATGAGATTTTAAAGTTAGAAACCATTTGGGTTTTTTGCACACGGCTATAGTTGCTTCCAGCGGAGTAGAAATTTACATTCTCGGTGGACAGTAAGGGCAGGCTAATTGCATCATAGGAAGCAGAATCCTGATTAAATTTAGAATTAAGGATATGATACCCAGCTGAATAGTAATAGACTTGGAATAGCTTTTGAAATACTAACAAGGCTGATATATTCCGTAATGTATGAGTTCTCACAAAGCTCATCTTAAGTACTTCATGAATATTACTATCTACAACAATAAGTTCTTTCCCTAGTTCAGCAGCACACGCTTTAGCCCAAGCTGCTCTTTCTTGAAAAATTTTCTCCTGCCATTGCTTGCTTCCCATCATTTGGTTAGAGCCCGTATTAAAAAAGGTAAAATGGGTGATCTGGTAATGTTCCGGAATGGACTTCCCTTGATGTTCATAGACCGTACACAAGGAATCAATTCCGCAGGAAAGCCCTGTACCAACTCCCCCTTCATTCGACAAAGGTGTTGAAATTAGGTGATCGCATTGAATCTGTATCGGTTTGTATTTATAAATTTGGGCAATTAAAGGGATTAAATGATGATTTAATCCATAATAAAGTTTTTCGGATAACGGTCCTCTTACTTGAATATTTCGTCCTTTTTTAAGACCAAGCCAAAGGAGTCCCACCAGAAATGCGTCAACACGCTCCGTGGTCATGTATTGTCCGTATTTATTATCTGTCTCATACCAAAGTACACTTTTTATTCCATCGATTTCATACATAGCCTGAAGGCGTACGTTTCCGTTGATGTTAACTTTTTCAGGTTGGTGTATCGTAATCATGTAGGTCACCACCATTTATTAATTGCTACTATTCTATGATGATATTCCCTCCATGCAATGGACAAACTTACCTATCAAGATTAAATTATTCACTCTATCTTTTGCAAGTGGTGTCCTTTAACTTCTCGCTTATCCCAATCGTTATATGTTTAGCGAGAATGTTTAATGACCGATTCCTTTCTGACTTTTTAGGTTTTTTAGTAAATGGGTAGAGGGTTTGCCTCTTTTGCGCTCGAAGCTATGGACAAAACCAATAAGGACAACTAATTCAGCTAAAAAACCAACTGAACTTCCTAATGCACCTATGATTCCATTCCATTGTGCAGCAAATTTAATACCAATCACTAGTACCAATATGGTAAAAATTAGATGGGCAGATTGAGAATAAATCGTTACTTTTGTTTTTTTATAAACCATTAATAGTCCATTAAAGTAATCGATGAACGGAAACAGAAGTGCCATTAGCATAAAGACTTTTAAGACTTGTAGACTTGCAAGTAACAGTCGTCCATTTATCCCCATCACATATTCTAAGAAAAAGGCACCAAATGGTGTGTAGCAAAAAACGCCAACCATTATGCATGGGATAAATCCAACCACAAATGAGAACTTTTTTACTTGTGATTCATGATGATCATAAAAATTAATGACAATTTGATGGATATAGGAGAAAAAGCTTAAAAATAATTGTGCCACACTTCCAGCAATGGCGTAACTTGCGATGGCGAGTTCTATATCGGAAGTTTTACCTAAAAAAATATTAATTGCTGGTCCAACTAAAACAATAATAACGGATGAAAACATCAACGGACTGTAAAATTTAAAAATAGTCCGCTTTGACTTTATCTGCTGCTCATGATTTTCAGGCATTTTGCGAACTAAAACCCTTGCTTCAATGAAGCTAATGATACATTCGATAATCATTCCAAACAGAAAAATGATTGCACCTGTTTTCGCTGTAATATTACCTGTGTGAATAAAGTATAAGGACAATACATACATAGCTGCGAGTCTAATAACCATTCCAATGGTTAACCATTTTGTTTGTCGGTTATATATAATAATACCCTGGCATAAACAGCGTAAAGCCGAAAAAATCGTTACAAAAATGAGTACCTGATAGATCCCTTTAATATCCTTCACCATATTTTGCTCCGCCCCAAAAATCTTTGCAAAAATAAAGTCACCTGCAGGTGTATAGGCGACTGAAAAGGCAACCAACATTAAACTAACGATTAAATAGGTGGAGAAATTCGCCATTATTTTATACGACTTTTTATCCCTTATTAAGGAAGAACAGGTTTGACGAAGTAAGCCTCCTAACCTTTCCGTTATAACAAACAAACTCATTGCAATTGCATAGCTCGCGATAATAAACTCAGGATTTTCACCCCTTACCAATGTGCTATTGATGATGATATGGGACAACGTTACAAGACTTGCAGATAAGCCTAGAGGAATAAAGAAAAACAACAACGTTTTCAAATCCAACTCTTCCATTTTTTTCATATATCCCAACACCTTTTATTTTTTATAAAACAACAATTTATTTCGAAACTCTAAGTATATGTTATTTTATTGGACACATGAATATGAAAAAATTAATCATCTTACCTAAAGTAATGAACTGATTTTTCATATCTAAGGATTGGCGAATGTAATATATATCATACAAAAAAATGCCGAACTCAAATGAGAACGGCTTTTTTAACGTTATTTAATTTGGAAAAATTGTTGCAATGATTTGGTCGTATGACATTCCACTATCGACTACATATGAACCTGGACGTAAAGCGTTTTGCAATCCTTTGCTCTCAATATCCTTCGTAAAGGCAAAAGCATCTGGGATTAATTTCGCTTGAGCAAGGACATTACCAACATCTATGCTCGTCATGCCATCCGCAACATTAACTACCACCTGGGTTACAGTTTCTTTTTCTTTAGAATCTGATGAAGTGGTCTCTGAGCTCTTAGCAGCTTGTAATGTCTTTTCCAGTTCATCCTTCGTTTGAACAACATAGCCTGCTTGTACAAGTTTATCTTTCATCTCGGTTTCAGTTAGTTGAGCCTTTTCTGATGTTTTAGCTGATGCCTTTAGTTCATGACCATTATCAGAAAAGTAAACGACGGCACTAATGGTTGTCGAAAGAAGTATTCCTGCAGCAAAGCTGCTTAATAAGTTAATTCGCATTGGCAGCTAGTCCCCCTTCATCTTTTGCTTTCAGATAAGGTGCTAGCAGTTCCTCTACTTCATTTTCTGTTACCTGTTTTTTCTCTGCAATGCTTTCAATCGAGTAATTACGTCTATATAAGTCTATTACTTCACGCATTAAAAGCTTTTCGTCTGTTGAAAGTTGAATTCCTGCTTCCTTCATGACCACTTCTATGTCAAGCTCAATATCACGGATAGTGTCTTGCATGCTATTGATTTCTTTCATAAGAGATACATGAACTAAATCAATTTGCTTATGTTGAGCTTTTGAATCGCGATATGACTTAACTAAAGAAAACACAAGCAGTAAAGCGGAGATCACAATTAATCCAGTTAAAGTCCATTCCATCAAAATGAAAACCTCCTTTTTTTTAATAGAACAACACAAGTAACTATTATACATCTAAAACAGTAAATTTTCGATTTGATTTTTCAAAATACGTCGAAAGTCTGAGAAATTTGTCAAATTGCGGAGAATAAGGAATTCAATTGGTATATTTATTAAGAGCGATTCATTTTGGGGGATTGTTATCCAAGTGGTTGACTATAGGTAAGCACAATCAACAGAATAGCAGTTCCATACGAAAAAGCACCCTTTTTCAGAGTGCTTCCTTCGTATTATGTAATGCTTAGATAGATGGAGCTTCCATACCCATCTTGCTCCATTCTTCTCTTGATGGGCCATAAATGCCTGGTACCTGTAATCCAGCTTGACGCATGAGTACTGTCATCTGACCGCGATGATGAACGATATGCTTGATAAGCATATTAAGCATTACGGCTCTCGGCAAGTCCATACCAAATACATTTTTCATTTCACTTAGTGATTGATCTGTCCATTGTTGCTCTACTGCTTGACTCGTATCTGCGCTTACATTTCGAAATGTTTCTGCGATTTCCCTAGCTGAAGTTGGAATAGTGCTTTCGTCTTTTACTGCTTCAACCGTAACACCAAATTCAATAAGCATACCAGGTGTACTGGATACAATATGCCAAGCAATGGAACCTAACGTTCTGTCTTCTGGCGAAACTCTTTGTTGAAGCGACTCATCCGTCAAGGCATCCAATACTTTTTGCGTAGAAGCAGCTTCTTGATTCCATTCATTAATAAAATGCGAGATAGAAGTATACATTCCATTTCCTCCAGTAATATGTTTTTCATTACAAGAAAAGTATAACATTTTAAAGCTTAATTCAAAAATTCGAAATCCATATATTAGATAAATATATTTTTAGAAAGCTATCGATAGAACGGCGAGAAAAAATAGTCTTATTTGTTGTTTTTCGACTAAAAAATTCTCAGTTCGTGCATAGTAAAAATAAAATGATATAGGGAGTAATGACATGAAAAACAAATGGAAAATCCTTGCGATATCCGTTGGTCTATCGTTTGGACTATTAGCCGGATGTAATGTTGATAAAAGAAATTCATTGAATCAAGAAAATGATGTAAATTTCCGTCCCGTACGAAATGATCTCAATTCGAATGACAATGAGAGTAACAATGATTATAAAAACCCTGATACGGGGCGGTTCATTCATGATATGGAACCTTAAGCAATACAGGTAATTTAAAAAGGCGGCGAATAATCCATTTAGATTTACATCTGATATCGTGAAATAGGATTCCATGATCTTTCCTATCTCGAGTAAAATGCAGAGCACTCCATCATGTAGGAGTGTCTCTGCATTTTGATAAAAGGTAATCCAAGTTTCTATTTTAAAAGTTTGAATAAATTTAATTATTTATAGTTATAACCTTTACTTCCATTGCAGGAATACTAATATCTCCACCTAATGTTGATTGATAGGTAATTAATCTTTTACCACTTACAGTTACATTATCATCCTCTAGTACTCTTGAGGAAAGAATATCACTCTCGTATACAACGAATAATTTCGTATCATAATTATCATTTACAGCAATTCTTAATTGAGTTTCTCCTTTACCTTCCATCACTTGCACTACCTTTCCACTGAACTTTGCTTTCTTTCCTTCAAAGTCATCTGGGGTTCGTGCCAATTGATCATACGTAATTCCAGTCTCATAACCGATTCTCTCAACTTCTTCTATATCCTTTTTCTCAGCATCTGCCTTTTCTTTTGCCGCCTGCTCTGCCGTCGCTTTTTCTGCGTATTTTATTTTAACCCTTTTTTCGTTTACTAATCTATCGTTCTTCTACTTTTTGGCAATAATATTGATAGCTAAGATATTGGTAGTTTTGCTTCTTATACATTTCCTTTGGTGTATCCATACCATCCGCAACTAAAATGATGGTCTTATCATGAAATGTATCCATGACAAATTTTTGAATCCGGCTTCCAATTCCTTTCTTTTGAAAGGCTTCGTCCACTCCAAGATTATCAATTTCAGCTGTATCCTTTTTAATAATTACATCTACTGCTCCAGCAGGTGTTCCCTTATATAATGCAAGAAGTTGCATGAAATTTGGGTTATCAAAAGTCTTCTTATTTAACTCTGCCTTTTGGTTAGCATAATTACTGCCAAATACGATATCTTGCTGATACTGTAGGTTAAGAAAAGCCATAAGGTTTTTTTGGGTTACGATTTGAACTTCAATATCAGGATGATCCTTCACAGCGGGAAACTGATCAGGCTGGATGGTATAGAGTTCAAGGAACCCAATATCATATTCTGCTAGATTTAGGTAATTCACTAGATCCATAGGTATTTTTTCGTTTTCTGGAAATTTAAACTTAACGTGCATTTGTCCATTTTTCAGGTGATATTCTCTTAAATAACTTTCAGCTTCCTTAAATTCATCCAGTGACGGTAAGGTTTTATACTCGATAAAATTACTATCGTATCTTGATAACATCTCTGGAAAATGGTAATGCTTATATAAGTTATTTTCAACTACAACATGACCATGTGTAAAAATACTCTCAAATGTAACTTGCATGAATGTCATCCCCTTTATAAATAACACCATCTTTAAAGATTTATTTCTTCCATTGTTTATGAATCATTTCTGTAAATAATTGATTTAAATCCTTCTTCTTTTGCTTCTTCAACCATTCTACTTGATCAATGGGCAGGTTTAATTTTAAACTAATGTTTTCGTTAGGCATTTCTACTTTTCTAATTTCTTCAATGGTAATTCCCTCTTCTATATTCGGAAACCATGTACTATTTTCATTTATTCTATCCATATGATCGTATTCGTCAATATCATCTACATCGCAGAATAAATTAAGCTGAGGCAGTCCCCCTGACAGGGTTTTTACATGCATAATGGATTCAATGACTCGACCATCTTCTAGTTCTATCGCCATAATTAACGTTTGTTCTTTACTATATTTTTTTACTGTAACCTCAGTAACAATTAGGTCTAATTCTAACGTAAATCCAGAACTTGATTCAAAAATATAAATCGCGCTCTTAAATACATGGATCTTTTCACCATCAATTTTTACCGATTTTACAACAGCCATAAACAATTCCTCCAAAAAGCATTACATTCAATAATTATTAATCTAATTTTATACCAAAACACATGACTACTACAAAAAATCTTACTATTTGGTATAGTTTTTATTAAATATGCAAAGTTAAAGAAATGTTCACAGCATATTCGTGTTGAGTGGGTTAAAATAAAGTCAAATCAATATGTGACGTACTTCACAATTAACGATTTAGAGAGGAAATCGTGTTATGTCATTACACACACCAGATAAAATACTAGAAATATCAATTAAAAATGGAATTAAAAAGACAAGTTACCCGCTACTAACAACCCTTCTACTTGGATTCCAAGCAGGTGCTTTTATTTCATTAGGATTTCTACTTTATATTCGTGTTACCGCACCATTATCAGAAGGTTTATCAGGATTAAGTTCTATTATAGGTGCTTCTGTCTTTCCGATTGGTCTTATTCTCACATTAATAGCTGGCGGTGAACTACTCACAGGAAATATGATGGTAGTTCCACTGGCAAGGTTTGCAAATAAAATTAATACCAAGCAGGTACTTCATAACTGGACCCTTATAACCATCAGTAATTTTCTAGGTGCCATATTCGTTGCTTACTTTTTCGGACATGTTGCTGGGCTAACCGAAACGGGTGCTTATTTGGACAGTACCGTTCATATTGCGGAACATAAATTAAATGCAACCTTTCTTCAAGCCTTCGTATCAGGGATCGGGTGCAACTGGCTAGTTGCTGCCGCTGTATGGTTATCTTATGGGAGTGAGGATATGATGGGAAAAATTGCAGGAATTTGGTTTCCAACCATGGCTTTTGTCGCCATTGGATTCCAACACGTTGTAGCCAACATGTTTGTAATACCTGCAGCCATATTTGCAGGCTACTTCACCTGGATGGATTATGTAGGTAATTTTATTCCTGTCTTTTTAGGCAATGCTGTTGGCGGTGCACTTTTTATTGGGATGGCGTATTGGTTTGCCTATAAAAAGAATGAATATACCGTTATTGATGGAACAAAAAAACCTGGGATGTTTAATAAAAAAATTGGATTATAGTAAAGGAGCCGTGTCATTACGGCTCCTTCCATTTTATTCAAATAATGGACTTACTGCTTTTTCATGATGAATTCGATCAATTGCTTCTGACAGCAGCGGTGCTACAGATAGAATAGTAATTTTTTTCGTCTGCTTTTCATCAGTCTGTTCAATCGTGTTTGTTACTACTAGTTCTTGAATAGGTGATGATTCAATTCTATCGACAGCTGGCCCAGAGAGAACAGCGTGCGTGCAGCAAGCATACACTGTTTTTGCCCCGTACTCCACTAAGGCCTTTGCAGCATAAGTCTGTGTTGCTGCTGTATTTATTAAGTCATCAACAATAATGGCATTTTTACCTTCTACATTCCCAATGATTTCTAATATTTCGGAAACATCCGGTTCAGGGCGTCGGCGATCAATGAGGGCAATGGGAGCATTTAAAAGACTTGCCATTTTCCGTGCTCTCCCTACAGCGCCATTATGTGGTGCAACAACAACAACATCTTCGAGTCCTTTTTTCTCAAAATACTCGGACAGAATCGGAATTCCAATTAGATGATCTACTGGTATATCAAAAAAACCTTGAACCTGTGGAGCATGAAAGTCCATGGTTATAAGCCGTGTTGCACCTGATTTTTCTAAAAGGTTTGCAACCAATTTGGCTGTAATCGGTTCCCTTGATCTTGCTTTTCGATCTTGACGTGCATAGCTGTAGTACGGCACAACAACGTTGATCATTTTGGCTGAAGCCCTTTTTAAGGCATCAATCATAATAAGAAGCTCCATAATATGATCGTTATTTGGATGTGAAGTAGATTGGACAACATATACATCACAGCCCCGTACACTTTCTTCTATATTCACTTGAATTTCACCATCACTAAACTGCGTGACAGAGCTCTTCCCAATTTCACAGCCTAAAAGCACAGCCATTTCTTTTGCTAAGCTTTTATTTGAATTTAATGCAAATAATTTAAATCCTTTTTTAAGTTGATATGGCACTTTATGTCCCCCATACTTTTGTTTATTTACAATTTTTATTTCACTCATTTTCTTATTTTACATGAAATGAAGGGTTTGGAACACCCATTAATCTTTTTAGGAAAAAATAAACTAATTAAGAACATGGTTTCAAAGATTGTGTCCCTTAAGTGGTCATTCGTAAGGTTCGGTTTGGATTACACAACTACAGAATAAATTTATCATTCCTTCTATCAATTAAATGAAACAAAAATGAAAGATACCCGTAATAAAGGAATGGAAGGATGTGAGAGCTATGAACAGATACTCGATAGAAGAATTTATCCAAAAAACAGAGCAGCAAGATAAAGGCGAGGGTTTTTTTGAATTAGAAACTCCTCGGATGTTGGAGGTAAACTTAGACGGACAGGTTTGGGCAAAAGCTGGTTCAATGGTTGCTTATCATGGAGAAATAAAGTTTGTACGCGAAGGAATTTTAGAACATGGGCTGGGTACAGCATTCAAAAAGGCATTTACAGGCGAAGGCGCTTCCTTAATGAAAGCCAACGGGAAAGGGAAGTTATACCTCGCTGATACAGGGAAGAAAATTATTATCCTTAACCTCCAAAATGATTCTATTTATATTAACGGGAATGACTTACTAGCCTTTGAACCTAGTATTAAATGGGAGATTAAATTAATGAAGCGTATTGCCGGAATGCTTGCAGGCGGTTTGTTTAATGTTCGCTGCGAAGGAACCGGTATGATTGCTTTTACTACGCATTATGAACCCATCACGTTAAGGGTATTACCTGGCAGTCCTGTCATCACAGATCCAAATGCTACCGTTGCTTGGTCTGGAAATCTCATGCCAACATTTCAAACCGATATTACCTTAAAAACACTTTTAGGAAGAGGCAGCGGTGAATCCATTCAAATGAAATTCGAAGGAGAAGGTTTTGTAGTTATCCAGCCTTACGAAGAGACTTATATGAAAGCTAATCAAACATGATTTTAGAAAGTCAGTCCTCCTGTCTTCGAGACAGCGAGGACGTTTTATGTTCAATATGCTCCTATAAGAATAAAAACCAATGGAAAAACTATTCTCCTTTTCGAAAACCTTGTTGCTTCAGCATTTTCCCAACGTCTTTATAACTGTCATTTACATAAAAGGGATACATATAAAAATTAGCCATCCTTTGTGTCCAGGTAGATCCACCGCTTTTTCTTCCTTTAGTAGCCTCAAGATGGATATTATTAAGTTCTTTGATTTCTTCATTTATATCTTGATTGTACAGTTCTTCATGGAAAATGGCTGCTTGTGGTAAACGCGGTACTTGATTAGGAACTTCACTCGCATAGCCAATACATAAACCGGAAATAGGAATAACATATTCAGGTAAATCTAAAAGCTCAATAAATTCTAAAGGACTTCTCCGAATCCCTCCGATTGGGACCGTACCTAACCCCAGCGATTCTGCTGCTGTAATGGCACTTGCCAAAGAAATTCCAACGTCTACTGATCCTACAATTAATAAATCAGGATTCACCGCAGCCTTAAACTCTTTCCCTTCCATTTCACAAGCTACTTTAATACGGTGAAAATCTGCACAAAATACAAGAAATACGGGGGCTTCGATAATATAATTTTGATTTCCTGCTAGCTCCGACATTTTCTTTCTTCGCTCAGGATCGTTAATCGAGATGATCGTAACATGTTGTCCGTTAACCCACGAAGGTGCAGCTTGTGCAGAACGGATAATTGTATCTAGATCTTCTTTACGAACTTGTTTATCAGAGTATTTTCGAATGGAACGATGAGCCATCATCGTTTCTACTACTTTATTAGTTGATGTTTCATTATAATTCATATGTACCTTCCTTAGTCTAAAAATTAATATAGTAAATACCCTAACAAAAAAGTTGCTCTAATGGAAGAGCAACTCAATGAATGGAATTATTCATAGTCATTTTGAGAAAGATTGTGAAGTGCCAATTTCATAAAACAAACTTGATCACCATATAAACGATGAATTGTTTTTTTGGCAATCCTATAACATTCGTTGCAAGAAACTGGACACATACTGCTTATCTTATTATTTCACCTGGTCGGCTTCAGAATAGGAAAATATCGGTAATTGTGTACTAGTTACCATATTGTTAACTGCACTAAACAAAGCTTTCACAGAAGATGTCATAATATCCGCATCAATCCCACATCCCCAATAAACAGTACCATTGGAATCAGTAATCCCTACATAAGATACAGCATTTGATCCGGACCCTATTTCTAGAGCATGTTCTTTATAGACTAAATCTTTGTAACGGATCCCGAGTTTGCTTTGAAGAGCGTTGCTTATCGCGTCTAGTCTTCCATTCCCTTCACCGGTAATTTCAAGAATTTCATTATCCATGATGATGGATATAATGGTTTGATAATGGTCATTTTGAGTATATCGGTAATTTCTGAACTCAACTGGGGTTTTTATATTAACATATTCATTATTGAATATGTCAAAGATTTCATTTGCCATTAGTTCCTTATGCAAACGATCAGATTGATCTTTTACTTTATAACCGAAGTTTTCACGCATCTTGGCAGGTAAATCTAGTCCATAGTTTTGCTCTAAGATATAACCAATTCCCCCTTTACCGGATTGGCTATTAATACGGATAATGTCGCCTTCATACTCTCTGCCGATATCCTTTGGGTCAATTAATAGATAAGGTACTGTCCAATACTGACGATTCTCTTCCTCACGCCATTTCATACCTTTGGCGATGGCATCCTGGTGGGATCCAGAGAACGCAGTAAAGACAAGTTCGCCGCCATATGGATGTCTTTCATGGACCCTCATCCTAGTTAATTTTTCATACGTTGAAATAATCTCACGGATATTTTCAAAATTAAGTTGCGGATTTACCCCATGTGAATACATGTTAATTGCAAGCGTTACGATATCTACATTACCCGTTCTTTCTCCGTTTCCAAACAGAGTCCCTTCTACCCTCTGCGCTCCTGCAAGCATTCCAAGTTCAGCATCAGCCACACCCGTTCCCCTGTCATTATGCGGATGGACTGATAGAATCACATTATCCCGGTAATTTAAATGTTCACTCATAAACTCAATTTGACTCGCGTAGACGTGAGGCATGGACATTGAAACAGTAGCTGGAAGATTAATAATTACCTTATTATCAGAAGTCGGCTGCCAAATATCAAGGACCTGGTTACAGATTTCAAGAGCAAATTCCATCTCTGTACCTGTAAAGCTTTCAGGAGAATACTGAAACTGGAAGTTACCCTCCGTCTCTTCTGCATATTCTTTAAGCATTTTTGCACCACTTACCGCAATATCGATTATTTCTTCATTCGACATCTTAAATACCTGCTCACGCTGTGCCACAGAAGTAGAATTATAAAGGTGCACGACTGCTTTGTTCACACCTCTAAGCGCTTCAAATGTTTTTTCAATAATATGATCTCTTGACTGCGTTAATACTTGGACCGTTACATCCTCTGGAATCAAATCTTGTTCAATCAAGGTGCGTAAAAAGGCATATTCCGTTTCCGAAGCTGCAGGAAATCCAACCTCAATTTCCTTGAATCCAACTTCCAATAGCAGCTGAAAGTATTCCAATTTCTCCTCTAGGCTCATCGGGACGACTAACGCTTGATTTCCATCTCTTAGGTCCACACTACACCACGTTGGAGCCTCTGTTATGTACTCTTTCTCTGTCCATTTCAAACTTTTGACTGGGGGCATAAAATATCCTCTAGAATACTTTGCAATATTTCTCATTTTTATAACCACCTTTTCATTTTAGTTTCAAAACAATAAAAAAAGCCTATCATCTCATAAGAGACGATAGGCTTTACCTACGTGGTACCACTCTTTTTGATTCGTATCAAAACAAACGAATCCACTTTGAGACTTGATGACGGTGGTCAACCGTTAAGACCTACATATCAGCCTTACCACTCCGGGGCGAGTTGGGGAATTTATTGACTGTCTTTCACCAGCCGACAGCTCTCTAAGCAATAAATATTCCTTAATACTCCCAATCATTGTGTTTAAACTTAATCTGAATTTTCCAATTTTTATTAGTTTATACTAGATTTTAAAAAATATCAAGACCTAAAATTTGATTTCATTTTATATAAAATTTTCTTTTTATTCTATTATTAATCATTATTATTTATTCAAGTAAATTCCTACGAAATTTTTAGAAAATTTTTCAATAATATTAGTTTCCTTAGATATTATTTAAGAAAATTTCAAGGATAAATTTAGATTATATCTTCCTATTAGACTAGGTATATAGGTAATAACTTAATCAACTTAAAAAAAGGAGCATTTTCAAATGACACACGCACATTTAACCACTCTTGTATTGGCACTAATTTTTCTATTTATTATTAAAGTTCTCCATAACAAAGAAAAAAATAGTAAAATATGGAATATGGTTTTGCGGGCTTCCTACATTCTAGTCTACGTAATTGGATGTATTCTATTCTTTGCTTCCTATTCAATCCCCCTATCCTATTATATCAAGGCAACACTTGATATTATAATGATTGGTCTATTTGAAATGGTCATCGTTCGGAAACAAAAGGAAAACCCACAGATTTCATTTGGATTGCATTCTAAAATAAAAAGGAGTGTTTTAGCGGTTTATGAAGATGCCGCTAAAAACTCCTTTAGTCATTTTAAAATTGGGTTGGTTAATAATTTAGTTTACATAATTTTATTATTAGGAACCTATGTATCATTCTAATTTATAATTTTGCCTGTACCGACTGTAGCTTTCGCTCCATTGTATTTTCTTTGTCGCGCCGGTCATCAATTCGAATATTTGTACATACACGTTGTAAGCCTTTATTAAATGGTACTTCATGAAGTTCCTGAACAATCTTTAGTAGTAGTGTTAAATCACCTTCAACAAGTGTACTCATTGGAGTTAACTGATATTTAACTTTCCCTTCATACTGTTGAAGAACTTTTTGTATCTCAGCTACATACTCACTGACACTTGGAGTGCCTGTCCCTACTGGAATAACAGTAATATCTACAATAGCCATCCTTCTACCTCCTGCTTCTTAATTCCTAATTAGGATATCATGAAAGTAGTCTGAACAAAAACTTTCGGAGCATTTTTAAAAATTGGCCTTTTAAAGTATATTCTTGATTATCGTTTCTGACAAAATATCGATTGCCATCCCTCTTGTTCATTTTCTTCAAAATAAATAACTTTCCAATCTCTAAATTCCTCTAACAGTTCATTCGACCTCAGTTTATATTGATCGGATACACCTTGGCCTTCAGTCTCAGGCGATTGATAGAAGGTTTCCATAAAAAAATAACCACCTTCTTTTATACTGCTTTTAACAATCGGAAATAGTGCCCGGTCAAGGTAATAGGTTATGACCATTACGTTATAGGCATTCAGCCAATTTTGAGCATTTACGTTGGTAAGATCAGCTACCTGAGGTTGAATAGCAAGATTTTCTTTTGAAGCCTGTTCTTGAATATAGTTGATCGCCACATCCGAAATATCCATTGCCTTAACCTGATAATCACTTTGAGCAAGCAACATACTATTACCGCCAAGTCCGCAAGCGATATCAAGCGCTGTGCCTCCTTCTTTAAAATAGGCAGCCAGTCTTTTTAACCTTGGATTTGGTTCAGGTTCCTTCAGTTGATTTATTCGATCTAGATGTTTACTATTCCATTTGTCTCTCGTATTCATTTTATTTCTCCTCATGTAGGTATTAATAATAATAGATTACCTCCAATTCTATTTTCAGACAAGTTTTAATAGATTGGCAGTTTACATAATAATATTATTTATATGATTACATCAAAAAGAAAAGCCGCCAACTTGGCAGCTATATAGGTTGAACCATGACCAATAAACAATGACGGGACCATCTAAACTCCGCCTAAAAGCGTCCGATTGCGACAAATAGAGCTAAAACAAATAATATAATATTCATCCCAATGGCCTGATTTTCCTTCCTCTTGATATGAAAACCAGCCGCCAGAATCATGATGACACCCAGCCCAAGTGCCGCAATCGGTGTTAAGATAGGGGCAATTCCCAGAGCATAAGGAAGAATCAACCCAATTGCTCCAAGCACTTCCACTAATCCGATAAAAACAACCAACCCTTTAGAGGAATCCTGTACCCAAGGCATGCTGGCTTTTGCTTTTTCATAAGTAAAAGCTTTAGTAGAACCTGCAAATAAAAACATCAAACCCAATATGATTTGAACAGCCCATAATGCAATATTCATCTTAAACCAATCCCCCTTATTAAAATTTCCCTTCTGAGTATATAGTAAGCACCAAGGAATACATTTAGAAGTAGGCACTTTAATGTTCCATAGTATCCAAAAAGATACCTAAAGGGGGAAAAGCAAATGGGTCATGATTGTAAGGTTGAAACTGCACTCGATATACTCGTTGGAAAATGGAAGCCTGTTATTCTTTACCATATTTTATCTAATGGAACATTACGTTTTAACGAACTGCATCGATTGATCCCTGATGTAACCAAAAAAATGCTGACATCCCAGTTAAGGGAATTAGAGCACCATGATATTATCAATCGTAAAATTTATGCACAAATCCCTCCAAAAGTTGAATATTCCATGACAGAATATGGAAAAGGACTCATGCCACTTCTAGAGTCCATGCACAATTGGGGTTTGGCACACATCGAACATTTAAATGAGATTTATGGGAAAGAGAAAGTGAAAAAGCAATCACAAAAGAGCTGAAATGGCTCTTTTTTGTGCTACAAGATATTATAAATCTATGACAATTTAGAAGTAAAATTAATCCCGCTCGTAATGTAAGGAATGGCTGATTTAATAAATTCCTCCGGAGCTATCGTATGACTGTTTCTTTTCCATTCTACAGAAGCTCCGTAAATTCCCCAGCTTAACATGACTGCCATAACCCTGAGGGCTTTCTCATCATCCGTTGAATGTTGTTTTACTAGTATTTTGTAAAAGATCAACTCTAGTTGTTCCCTAATGATACGGGCGATTGTATCTTCGTATCCTCGATGGCACCGATTAGATAAAGATTTTTGAAAGTTCGTGATTGCTTTAAAGATATTTACAATCACTTCTTCATTTAATTCGCTATGCTGATAGACAGTGGAATCCAAATTAATTAACAATACCTCTGATAGCACCTTCTCTAAAAGATCGTATATATCTTCAAAATGATAATAAAAAGTGGCTCGATTAATCAGTGCCTCAGTTGTAATATCCTTAACTGTTATGTCCTTAAACTCCTTTTTTTCCGAAAGTTCAATAAAAGAATCCATGATTAATTTACGGGTACGCAGAACTCTGGGATCCGTCTTTGTTTCACTCATATCAAAATTCCCTCCGACTTTTTTAACATTTATGCAAATGTGTTGGATAAACGACATATCCAACGAACTATTGGTATTGATTGCTTTCATTATCGATTAAAATAAAACTATGCAACAATGGGAACTTCCTTAACTAAAGATAATTGTATCAAAACATGAATTAAACTTCTAAAATTTGACTTAAGAAAGTGAGGAAAAATGAAATGACGAACAATAATAATTTGATTTGTGATTTAGAAACGGGTGTGTGTGGTGTACCTGGAGAGGAAGAAATGGAGTTCATTGACCTGAATCCAGAAAAGAAAACGATTGACCTTTATTATGTAACAGATCCAATCTGTTCGCATTGTTGGGCGCTTGAGCCTACCCTTCGCCGTTTTGAAAAACAGTACGGCCATTATTTCAACTTCCATACGGTGATGGGTGGATTGCTTGAAAAATGGCATGATGGACCCATTGATCCTGCAAACGGTATATTTAAACCTGCAGATGTCGCAGGTCATTGGCGAGAAGTCGGAGAGTATTCACGCATGCCAATCGATGGATCACTCATGGTTGACAATCCTGTTCAATCATCCTTCCCTCCGTCTCGCGTCTTTAAAGTGATTCAAAAACATCATAATGATGAAAAAGCATTTGAATACTTACGCCGTGCAAGAGAAGCACTGTTTGCCTTTAATCAAAATATTGCTGAGAAAGCCGTTATGATTGAAATCGTAAACAATATAGGTCTTGATGGAGAAGCGATTGTAAAAGAAGCCGAAGAGCAATCCGGACAGCAATTATTAAATGAAGACTTCGCACTTGCAAGAAAACTTGGTGCTAGAGGTTTTCCAACCATTATCATGATAAATGAGGAAAATAAGGGAGTAAAAATTGTTGGCAGCCGTCCGTTAGAAAACTATGTGAACGGATTATCTAAAGTTCTAAATGGTGAAGAGCCGACTCCGAAACAACAATCATCTCTTTCGGACTTACTAGCTACAGAAAAACTACTATTCTCAAAAGAAATAGAAGTCATGTATGATTTAGAGCAATCTGAACTACAAGCATTTATTGAAAAAGAATTAACTCTTTCTACTTACGAAGAAAATGAAGTGCTTGGTGAAAAATATTTTGTAAAAAAATAAATGATCCAGAATAAGATAAAAAATGCCAGGCGCCTTCCTCTTTTAGGATAGGTGCCTGGCATTTTTTGTTTTTTATGATACCCGCTCATGTAATTTAGTTTGAACCACCTGTTTGTATCCCTTCTTTTGCAGCCTTACAAAAATATTGTTTGCAAGTAGTGAAAGAATGATCAAGACAGTACCTAGAATGTCAAACATCGTTACGTCATTTCCCTGATAGATCGAAATGACGAGTGTGGTTACGGGGACAAAGTTAATGAATAAAAGTGAATTAATTGGTGATAAAATACTTACACCAATGTTCCAACCGAGAAGTGCAATGAGGCCAGGAAATAGAATCATAAACAGTAAATGCGGACTTGTTGCTACAATTACTTCTTCTGTTGGAAAAGATACATATCCAAACAATGTTGCTGCCGCTACAATCACAACCGCTGTTAACGTTCCAAGTAAGCAGGTTAATGTTGAATACCGCAAAACGGACCAACCTCTAAACTTACTCCCACCCATCGTGTAAATAACCCATCCAATGACTGCAATAAAAATGAGTATGGTAGGAATGAGCGCATCTGTTGCACCTAAAAATGCTTGTATATCACCTTTTGTAATCACGAATATTGCTCCGATTAATGATACGAGAACACATATAAAAGTAAAGGAATAAGGTCGTTTATTAAAAATCATCCAAACAATTATAATGGAAATCATCGGCATTAAGGACTCCATTATGGATGCAACCATTACGCCTGATTCACCCATTAAATCTTCTCCCCAGAAGATAAATAGATTATAAACGGTAAATGCCATTGTTCCAAAGAACCATAATGACAGACCTTTGCCTTCAAATCGAAAAGCTTGTTTTCCTTCTTTCAAAAAAAGCATTGCTGTCAAAATAACAGTAACAGCACCATAACGAATGATGGTAAAGTAAAAAGGATCAATATGTTTAAATGCAGCATGAGCGACCGGAAACATCGCTCCCCATGAAACGGCAGCAATAAAACATAAAAAAGCTCCCCATAATACATTATTTTTCACATTCCATCAGCCTCTCATAATTATTAGTAGATAGATTATCTATCTTTTTTGATATCTTGTAAAATCATTAATAATGATGATTTACCATCATTATTTGTGATATCATATAGTTAAGAAATTATTCAGAGGGGCGATGAATGGTGGAATTTAAAGACCTGGAGATTTTTCAATTGGTCGCAGAGAAAGGGACGATTACTGCAGCTGCAGATGAATTGAATTACGTGCAATCAAATATTACATCTAGAATTCGCAGGTTAGAAGCTGAAATGAATACGCCACTGTTTAATCGGCATCGACGAGGGATGAGTTTAACACCTGAGGGAAAAAAACTATTAACCTATAGTAAAAAAATATTATTATTAACGGAAGAAATGAAAAATGCCGTTCAAACGAATAAAGAACCGTCTGGGAAATTAGAAATTGGTACAATTGAAACCGTTATTCATTTACCAAAAATATTGTCTAGCTATATTAAAAAATATAAAGATGTCGATTTATCGGTATTTACGGGAGTTACAGAAACATTAGTGGAAGATGTATTAAATCATAAACTGGACGGTGCATTCATTTCAGAAATGGAAGTACATCCCGACCTTGTGTCCCATGAAGTGTTTCAAGAGGAACTGGTTTTAATCTCTGATACGCATGTTTCCAATTTAGAAGAAGTAAAAGAAGAACCTATTTTATGTTTTAGCAAAGGGTGCGGATATCGAGCACGTTTAGCAGAATGGTATAAAGATCAAAACATTACTCCAAAAAAAATCATGGAATTCGGAACATTAGAAACCATCTTGCGGAGTACTGCTATGGGACTTGGCGTTGCCTTCGTTCCAAAGTCAGAAGTTAAACAATTAGAAAATGAAGGACTCATTCAATTTCACAAGGTTCCAGAAAAATATAGTAAGATAAAAACTGTTTTTATAAGAAGGGCCGATACGTACTTAAGTCCAACGATCGAAAAATTTATTGAAACCATCGAGTCTAGTAAACAGAGTAATCTTTTTAAATAAAAACAAAACAAGCAGTATCCCTTAATCAATGGGTACTGCTTGTTAATTGTAAGGCTATTTATCCTAGTATCCTATCACAGCTTTTTCCTGTATGCACTGGGAGATTCTCCAAGATTTTTTTTGAAGAATCGGCTGAAATGGGCTTCACTCTCGAAGCCGCATTGGTTGCATAACTCTTTTATCGTTTCGTTTGGATACATTTTTAATAAATGAAGGGATTGGGTTAATCGATACTGCATTACGTACTCCATAATCGTGTATCCTGTCTGTTCTTTGAATAAGTGAACCAGATAGGATTTACTAATATTGAGTTCCTTTGCAATGTGATCAAGATGAAATTTTTGATTATAATGGTCCTGAACATAGGTTGCGATTTGTTGAACATATTCATTTTGCTCATCCAAAAGGTTCTCCGTTTCCGTCATTTTATAATCTATTAATTTTTGAATCGTCAATAATAATTCAACTAGAATGATTTTTAATTCCGTTTCCTCTTCTAATGGATTCGGAAGTTTTAACAAATCTTCCATCTTAATGACCAACTCTAAAAGAACACTTAACAACAAACCATTATTTGTTCGATACAGAGTGTAATGTTTCTTTCGAAATGGATCTAAAAGATACTCACTGTTAAGAAATTTCACTAATGGTTCAATCCACTCCGGAGAGAATTGAACAATACTCCGCTCATACCGCCATTTATCTCCTATTATGGAAGGTTTATGTAATTTACTTCCGTCCATTACAATGATATCGCCTGGCAAAAGGTCATAGATCTTATTGTCAATTAAATACTTACAATTTCCATTATGAAAAATAAAAACTTCATAATAAAAATGGGTATGGAAGTCAAGTTTCTGAGAAACCCCTTTTTGGTGTGCGATGGAGAATACTTTATATTTACGAGGATTAGAGGTTTGAATTTTACGATTACTTTCCAAAAAAACACCCTCTTTTTCTCTAAATATCATCCAGAAAGAAATTATTATTTACTAGATGAACTACTAACCATTATACACAAAGAAAGATGAAGGAAAAATTATATCCTTCATCTTCTCGAAAATTATACAGTTTTTCTTTCTTTTACAAAGACAACATACATATTGCTGTTGTTTTCATTTGTTTCATCCTGATTTCCGCCAAGAGTTAGGGTAGTACCAGCCTTAACTGATTTTTCATAAACGGTGTGAAGTATATCATGTACGATAATTTTTTTATTTGTTTCGAGATATTCATCAAGCAGCCATTCAGGCCGGCTAAGACGATCATCGTGTGCAATAAACACATCTGCGTCCTTCGCTACTGTTAAGTGCATTAGGTCTAATGCTTTATAGTTTGTTTCATTGTTGGCAACTTGGATATAGTCACTGCCAAGTAACTGCTCCAAGAGGAACTGAAACTCATATTCCCTATCATTGTATATCCTGTCCCCAATATTGACATTTGTTTTGACACCGCCAATTTCTTCAATTCCAGAATAGGAAAAGTCGGTAATCAACTGGGAACCTTCCGCATCACTTTCAAAAGATACCTTGTTTTCTTCTGGACCATTACCAAGCGGCGGCTCTTGTCCAAGCACAAATTCAGGCAATAAAGGAAACTCCGTTGATAAACCATTCTGAGATGGAACTGGGATGGATGCAATTTTTAACGCAGCTGTTTTCAACCCGTCAATGACACCAGTTACGTGTATGGTTCCAGGAGTAAGTGTTGAGCGAACAGCCACTCGATTAATCCCTGCTTCGATGTCCAAATAGGTATGATTGGTTGTTCCTTCTTTCCCGCTATTATAGCCACCTCTCCAAATCGCTTCCCCTTCAAGTGTAAAATCAATCCGGCCTTCATAGGTTGGAACACGATTTCCTTCAGCATCCACCACTTCGGCATCAATTAAAAAAACATCTGCCCCATCGGCCTTAAGTCCACCAGGACCGGTTATCTCTGAAAGCTTAACTGCCACAGGTTCACCACTGGTTTTCTTTTCATCTGTTGCAACGACCACATTATTTTTATCATAGGCAACTGCTTTAATGGTTCCTGTCTCCCACCCTATATTTTCAAAGGTGAACAAATAGTTATCACTTTTCGAACCAAAGCCTTGTGATTTACCATTCACAATCAGTTTAACCTGCTCGGCATTGGACATGATGTAAATGTTTTTTACTGTTCCTTTTGGATAGTTCCAGTGACCGATGATGTATACTTGTGGGTCTTCCCGATAAATGGCTTTTGTTGTAAAATACGCTTCTTTCGGCAGCATCACACCATCAACCTGTCCACTTACTCTGGACACTTCTGAATAGACACGCCCATGACTGGTTGAATCGGAAAAAATCCAGTTCGCTCCACCACAATGGGCAGGATGACTAATCTTCAGAAAGTGCTTTGCTTGATTTTTGGCAAATTCTTCTGAAGTGAGATTATAAGCAGACCCAGGTGCCGTTTGATAATTTTCATAGCCTGGGGTATGTCTGTCCCAAACGCGCCTTGCAGCTTCTTCCCGATTGTATTCTCCCTCGACGACGGGCTTGCCTTTACTCTTTAATTCCCAACTTCCTTCCGTACCAATGGAGAGATCAATATATTTAGCCATATCCAAGTTTGACCGTCTATGGGCGTAGGCGCGCATTCCCTTTGGATCCCAAGTCTCGGCAATATTTTTTAAGGTCACAGCTTCCTGATCCGGAACACTTTGATTTCCGCCTTCCCATACTAGAATGGAAGGATGATTACGGAAATAAATAATCATATCACGGAAGGCTTCTGCACGAATCTTATACGCTGCATCACTGTAGACTCCTCCAACTGTGCTTCCTTCACCATCCACACCAGGCTGAATTGTAACCAAGCCGTATCGATCTGCAAGTTCAACATCAACCGGTGCACCAGCTGAGTGACCCCAGCGAATGAAGTTTCCTCCTGCATCTTTCATTAATTTAAACATAAAGCCATGCATCCAATTCGGATAGGCAGTCCCGAGTCCAGCCCATTCATTCGTTGGCCTTTGACCCCAGCCTTTTAGCTTCACATTCTGTCCGTTGATAAAAAATCCTTGATCACTGGTAAATTCAAATGTTCGAATTCCTAGCGGGGTATCATAGGTGTCCACTAATTTTCCCTCTGTATAAAGCTTTGTTTTGACTGTATACACATAAGGGTATTGCGGAGACCATCGGTGTGGGTGTTCCAATAGATCGGTTGCACCGAAGATAACTTTGTCACCTGGCTCAATCGTTTGCGTATTTTTCAATTTAAGTACGATTGTCCCATCCTGTTCGATTACTTCTGAAACACAATCAACCTTTTTGGATGTTTGGTGCTCATTGGCCACTTCCACCTTAACGGTAACGACAGCACGATCTTCAGTAATGTTTGAAGTATATACATACGTTCCTTGAGTGTTTAAAAAACTATATAAAGGCAGTGTGATGTGCAGCTTATCTTTAATATGAAGAAACACATTTCGCCAGATACCGCCATGTGTGGGATGCCAGTGGGAGTCATGCCAGCTTAGGACATCATCAGTGCCATCCGCTTTATATGGAAATGTATTATCAACCATCACGGATAGCACGTTTTCCTGATCTGAACCGAAGTTTATTAAAGGGGTCAAATCATACCCAAATGGAATAAACCCATTCTCACTTTTCCCATCTAGTTTCTTTCCATTAAGAAAAACTTCAGCGGCTTGACGAATACCTTCAAATTCGATAAAAATCTTCTTATCTTTGTACTTATCTTCTAATATAAAGTACTTCCGGTACCACGTTTTGCCTGTGAACATGCTCCGTTCGCCATTATGTCCACCTTCCATATAATTATCAAAAGTATCAGTCTCATTATAAGTGTGCGGAAGACTTACAGTGGTCCAGTTTGTATCATCAAATTTTAGATTTTTTGCTTCTTCTACATTTTCTTTAATAAACTTCCATTCAGTATTAAAGTTTAATTTATTAATGTTGTTAAATTGATTTTCAATTTTTTCGGTTAACATTGTTTGCCCCTCAACTATTTTTTGAGTCAATTCTGAGCAGCCTCCTTTTTTAAAACCATATACATTAATGAATAAAAGTCACATTAATGCCTATTATTTTCACTTCAATCTTTCACAATTGTCCCTGATTTTATCAACTGTTAGGACAAATGTTACATTCATTTTAATCCACCAAAGAAAAGAAAGCGTTAGCTCAAATAATTGAAATACGCCAAAAACTTGACTGAGATAACTATTTTGGATTAGTAGAAAAAATACGTACAACTCTAGAATGTAAATAAAAATGAGAACATCACAAAAGACCCCATATAAAAAGACACACACAAAAGATGGAAAAAATCCACATTTGCGTGTGTTTGCATTGTTCGAACTATTTTATTTTAGTTGACCGTTCTGCCAGCCACGGTTCAATGGCAAATGCAAACTGACCGGTTAAACACAGCGATACATGCCCCGCTTCCACTTGCTGATAGGTTTTATCGTCACTTGAAATAAGATCCATAACAGGAAGGGTTTGTGATTCTAATACTAATTCATCCCTTTTAGATGAAATAACCAGTGTACTGCATGTAATGGCAGATAAGTCTACCTTATGACCGCCAATCTTCATTTCACCTTTGACCAGTTTGTTGTTTTTATATAATTCATTGAACATTTGCTTAAATGCTGCACCTGAAAATGTAACGGCGTCTTTCATCCATTTGTCCATTCTCCGCCATTTCTCTACATATCTGATATCATGTGCACGAGTAACCAGGTTTATCGTTGGACCGATATTATAGCCTTGCAGTGCCATAAAAACAGCGTATAAAAACTCGGAAGGGATGACTTCGTATGCATCTGCCAACCTGTCAAAATTAAGTGTACCGTCTTGGATGGCTTTTACCCATTTATTAGGAACAATGACATCGCTGTAGTCAATCGGAACTGCAGCCAGTACTAGATTTTTGATTGGCAGATCCGTCATTGAGGTTAAAATAGCAGATAGTGTTCCTCCTATACAATACCCTGCTAAAGATATTTCTTTTACACCTGAATGCCTTAGTGCCCTTTTTATCGCAACTTCTAAATAATCGAAAATATAGTTATCTAAAGTAAGATCCTTATCTTCTAACCCTGGTGAACCCCAGTCCAGCAAATAAACATCGTACCCTTTTTTAGTAAGGTTTCCAATGACACTGCCTTCCTCAGAGATATCTAGGATATAGGCTTTATTTAATAGGGAATAAACCATGAACAAAGGAGTATGATACTTCTTAATTTGTGCTGGATGGTACCACAAAACAGATTTATTTTTTTTCCATACTGCTTTTCTAGGTGTAGACTCAATTTCAGGCTTTGGTTCACTAAAAACTTTATAGATCGTGTTCCACCGCTGTTGCTCGGTTTCAAGATTGAGTATAGGGATATTTACGAGTGATTTAACCGCTATCATATATTCCACCTTCACCCTTTATTTTGCTGTCAGATCTGGTTCTTTTTTAACTTTCTGCAGATAATATTTTTGTGCTCTTCAACGCATGATTTTAAGTTATCTTTTCGCCACCTCTCAAATGAATGAATAATCATTCATTGCCTATTACTTGTATTTTACATTGAAAAATAGCAGCTTACAATAGGACAAATTGAAGATTCAGAAAACAAACACAAAAAGTTTAATGTAGTTTTTGACTAATTTACTTTGAATATTTTCCTAATGAATTGACCGATTTCCCTCGTAGCTTTTTTTGCTTCAGGTAATCGATTACTAATTTGCCAAACATGCCACATTCCATCCCAAACTTTGAAATGGACATCTACCCCTGCTTGACGAGCTTTATCTGCTAACAATTGGGCATCACTTAACAAAATTTCAATACTTCCAGCTTGAATAAACATTGGTGGACATCCACAAAGATCAGCAAATATTGGAGAAATGAAGCAATTGTCAAGAGACTCATCAGCCGCATAAAGCTGAGCAGTTTTCTGAACAAGATCGCACCTCAAATACGGATCTTTTTCGCTGTTTTTCCTGTAGCTATCACCGGAGCTTGTTAAGTCTACCCAAGGGGAGAGACATACTAGCGCCGCTGGAAGTGGTTCATATTGATCTCGTAACACAAGTGTTGCTGCCACCGTTAGGCCTCCTCCTGCAGAATCACCCGCAAATATGATATTGGAGGATGAATAACCCTGATTTAGAAGCCATCGATAAATGGTGATAGTATCTTCTATAGCAGCAGGAAATGGGTGCTCAGGTGCAAGTCGGTATTCAGGAAGAAGGACTTTTACACCAGCTTCAATCATAATTCTTGCAGCCAAGGAGCGATGGGTATCTGCGGAACAATAACTATATCCTCCACCATGCAAATAAAGAATTACTTTACCTTCCTTGGTCTGATTGTTTGAAATCCATTCAGCGTAAATCCCATTAATTTTAATTGGATCAACGTTACTGTTTTTTGGTAGTTTGGAGAATTTCCGAGCAAAAGTATCAATAATTTTTCTGCTTTCATTAATATCCTTTTCTTCCAAATTGAGTTTTTTTGCACCCACATTAATACCTTTTTTTATAAAATAACTAGAAACACTAGGCAAAACAGTTCTCCCCTTTTTTACAAGACTAGCTAGGAATAACGATAACTATTTCTCTTACATCTAATTTTACCAAAAAACTTTTTTAGACGAATAGGTACTTATGACAATTTATTAAAAGAAGAACCTTTGTGCTTTACGAATTTTCTATTTGTGAATAAGAACTTCATATTCATTTGTTGTTTTTCGTATTTTACTAATTTATACTCAATTATGTAAAGTTTTCCATTAAAGGAGGAAAAAAATGAAACTCGGCGCATTTTCTGTAAGTTTAACCGTTAAAGACATACATAAATCAAAAGAATTTTACGAGAACTTAGGGTTTTCATCCTTAGGAGGAGATATTTCTCAAAATTGGCTCATTATGAAGAATGACGATACCATTATTGGACTTTTCCAAGGAATGTTTGATAAAAATATTCTTACGTTTAATCCTGGCTGGAATCAAAATGCTGAAAATCTTGAGTCGTTTACAGACATACGAGATCTTCAAAAAGAGCTAAAAGCAAAAGGGATGAAATTGCTGACTGAAGCAGATGAAACTAGCGAAGGACCGGCACATTTTACACTTGAAGATCCAGATGGGAACCAAATTCTCTTCGATCAACATCGATGATAAAGAAAAATTGAAAACCAAGGACAACTACAACTTTATAATCAAAATGACTTCTCCCCGAAGATTTGGAGAAGTCATTTTGTTGTCTACTCTAATTTCAATCCATTCATTAAATCCCTCAACTGTATTAACTCCTCCTGTGAAAGGGTAATCCCCTTCCCCATTTTCTCATGATTTTGATCCCAATCCCGCAAATCGTATTTCGGCTCGCGATCATTCCAACTGATTAGATTCAGTTCCTTATTCCATCCTTTTGCACCTTCTGAAATGACTCCTATTGTTTCTATAATTTCATATTTTAAGCTTGCTATCATAATCACTCCTTACTTCCTTAGTCTTCATCAACTTATTCTTCCCAATGTTTAAGACGGAAATAAATTTTCTAAAAAGACAGAAAAATATTTAAAAAAGTGTGGTCGTTTTAAATACTGTGTTATATAATAACTAATAATAAAACAACTGTTATATAACATTTAAGGGGGACTAGGGTATGAACAAAACAGATTCAATTGCACGGAGAATACTTGGTTGGAAATTAAATCGTTGGGATCGCTGGTTTGACTATGAAAAAGGAATTTTCATTCACGATTCTGAGTTTCAGCCGGAGCATAACCTTGAACATGCAATGAAGATTGTAATACGATTAGAGGAGTTCGGATTTACCTTTTCAACATCTGGGGAATCTGAAGTTAGCTTTAATAATATTCGCGCGAAGGGTGATACGTTAGCACAAGCAATCACAAATGCAGCCTATTCCATTATTGAACAGAATTCCGAAACCAATTCTACTAGATACTGGAGCACTTTATGCTAAGTTTTGTTTTTGAAATAAGTAGGAGAATTCTAAAAAAAAAGGTGACATTATTGTCACCTTTTTTATGCACTCTTTGCATGTATCGTTACTGTTGATTCTTTTCGTTTTTTTATCATCTGACGGATATTGGAGATGCTAAAGATTACTAATGCAAGCCAGATGCAAGAAAAGGAAACGGCATGGTCTTTTGTAAAAGACTCTCCGTAAATTAAAACTCCAAGAAGTAAACTAATAGTTGGGGAAATATATTGTAAGAAACCCACTAAGTAGAGTGGAATCTTTTGTGCCCCAATACCAAACCATATGAGTGGCAAGGCAGTAGCAATACCAGATCCTATTAAAAATAAATCATTCTTAAGAGTTCCGGTTGCAAAGCTATGTTCACCATTTATTCCTAAATACGCTAAAAACATTAAGGCAAACGGTACAATAAATAGTGTTTCCAGCAGCATACCTAATATGGAATCTACTTTTAATAGTTTTTTTGACAGGCCATAAAAACCAAAGGATAAGGCTAATAATAGCGCGATCCATGGAAAAGTCCCAAGCGACAGCGTCATATAGACCACACCAATTCCCGCAACTACAAATGATACTGCCTGCCATACATTCATCTTTTCACCTAATACAAAAACCCCTAATAATACAGCTATTAGCGGATTAATAAAGTAGCCTAAACTTGCTTCCACAATGTGATTCGTATTCACAGCAAAGATATAAACAAACCAGTTAATACTAATTAATAGTGAAGCCAGCAATAGTCCAAGCCATGTTTTTTTCAGTCTCATCTGAACTTGAAAGAAATTTTTTAATCGTTTTCTCTTCAAAAGCACTACGATGAGTAAAACGAAAATGAACGACCAAATGACTCGATGGGCTAAAATTTCTAGTGCAGGAACTCCCCCCAAAAATTTCCAATAGATAGGTAAGACTCCCCATAATACATATGCGCCTGCAGTAAAGTACATACCTTTTATAGATTCACGTTCCATATTATTCACCAGTTTCTGTTTAATCGTAGTTGATAAGAACTTTTCTAAAAAACATTAGTAATTATATCATACTATTTTTTTTATAGTTGGATTCCTGCTTAAAATTCAATGAGTTGAGAACACTCTCTTATTCACTGACTCCGCATCTCTAGTGATTTGACCGCTATATTCGAATAGCTCAGTCTAAAATAAATCCGTACTGCTATAAATGAACTATGACCGATGACTCATCAGCAGGAATTATCTTCATGTTAAACTTATAAGAATGTTTATTACCAACAATTACATCATTTTTACCAATAAGAGGAGGATTCGTGTGAAACGACATATATTTTTATTATTGCTGCTTATCTCGTTAGTTCTTTCGGCATGTAATAGTGAAAAAGAAAATGTAACCACCAACCTTACCGCGAAGGAAGCAGTAGAAAAACAAGAAAAGCAGGATAGCGTTTTAGAAGAATTGGAGAAAATAAATTTAGAAGTATCCGAGGAGGAGCTGGGCAACATACCTCCTGGTAAACTGATGGACGATTTCTCATACGAGGAGGATGTGGTAGAAATCGGCAATACTATTCCTCAACTGGATCACGATTTAGAAAACCAATTACCAGCACAACTAGAACTATTGATAAATGAAACGGATGATTTGGATACGATTAAAAAAGGATTGGTTGCCATGCTTGCCAGTCCCCACTATAAGGAAATCATTCAAAATAGCAATGCCTATCAACCACAGTTTGAAGAACCATATCTTCCGGATCCCACTAGGTCTGAGGGCGGCAAGGAGATCACAGCTGCCAATAAAGCAATAATCTTACTAGATGCTAGCTCTAGCATGCTGCTTCAAGCAGATGGCAAATTAAAAATGGACATTGCCAAGGATGCTGTAAAAAGCTTTGCCCAAACAATTGGACAATCAAACGAGGTTTCACTTGTAGTTTATGGTCACAAGGGTTCGGAATCGGATAAAGATAAATTTGAATCTTGCTCTGCCATTGAAGAGATTTATCCAATGGGTAACTATTCAAAACAAAATTTCCATGCCGCCGTTGATTCCTTTGAAAGTAAGGGCTGGACACCGCTCGCAGGTGCCATTCAAAAGGCGGCAGATATGAGTAGTAGTTATTTGGAAGGAACTACGATTTACATAGTCAGTGACGGAGCCGAAACCTGTGACGGAGATCCTATCCAAGCAAGCAAAGATTTAGTTGCGAAGAACAGTAATAATACGGTCAACATTATCGGCTTTGATGTTGATGGCAAAACAGAAAATCAATTAAAAGCTGTTGCCGAAGCAGGAAACGGCGAGTACTTTAAAGCCGACAGTTCTGAAGAATTGAAAAATACCATTCAATATGAGTGGCTTCCCTCCACACTTGATCTTGCTTGGGCTTTCACCATGGCACCCGATGCTTGGGAGATGTTGGATGAGTATAAAATTGGAGAACATTATCCAAAACAGTTATGGACAATTGGCAGACGCGAGTCACATCGTTTACGAGATGCCATAACTATAATGGGCGAGAAAAATTTAATTACCGATGACCAGCAATCCGAACTTAGAGATTGGGCTATGGAACGTAGTGAAGCCATGAGAGAAGTTTATACTGCGATGGCCAAGAAGAATCGTGAAAAAGCCGAAGCAAAAAGCAAGGAAATTCGTCAGAGGGTGGATGAATGGGTCGAAAAGATGAAAGCGTTGAAACAAGAGCGCGGTGATATATGGTAGATTGTTGTTATTAATAGTAAAAGCAGTGTGATTGGAGGAATCACACTGCTTTTATCGTTGTTTATATGATCTTCTCTTATACAAACTGCTTAAATAAATCTGCTTTAGATAATAAAAGACACTCTTATATTAATGAGTATACTTTTCTGCTTTCGATTTGCGAATATAATGGATAATAAATGTAACGACAAATGACAAAACCAAGAATCCGATAAAGATTTCATTCGGGATATGAATATCTACCAGTGTTAATCCCATTTTAATCGCAATAAAGGTAATTAAAATATAGGCGGTTGTTTCAAGCTCAGGTACTCTGTCCATTAATAAGATAAAGAATGTCGCCACACCCCGCATAAGAAGAATACCAATCATACCACCAAGTAAAATGACCCATACTTCCTCCGACACAGCAAGTGCAGTCAGAATACTGTCGACCGAAAAGGCTAAATCCATTAACTCTACACTGATTACAGTTGCCCAAAAGACACCAAATATTTTCACTAACCAGCCTTTTGGTTGAACTTGTTCTTCCTCTTCACCTGTCTCCTTGTGGCTTAGCTTGTCTTTAAAGAATTTAACGGCAAGCCACAACAAGTAAAGGGCTCCAATTAATTTAATCCACCAAAGTTTAATTAAAAAAGTTCCTAATCCGATAAATATAAAACGGAAAATATAAGCTCCCCATAAACCATAAACCAAAGCTTTCTTTTGCTGCGCTTTAGGTAATGGCTTTACAAAAGCAGATAACACTAATGCATTATCTGCAGATAAAATACATTCTAGCACGGCTAATGAAAGTATTAACCCCCATGCTTTTGGCGATGATAAAACCTCTGCCCACATATGCCAATCAAACATGGATGCATAGGTTGATAAAATTCCTTCCCACATTTTACATTTCTCCTTTATAATTTCAATTCAGCTTAATTCATCTTTTCCAATATTTGATTCAGTTTTTGAAGACCATTGATAATTTCATGCAAGGTTTGATCCGATTCCCCTAAAATGGCATATGTAATTTTTTCAATTAGTTCTTCATTAATCTCTTCTACAACCTTTATCCCCTTCTCCGAGAGAGCAACCTTTACGACCCTCTCATCTCCTTCATCTCTTACACGTTCAATAAAACCTTTACTTTCAAGTTTTTTACACATCGTCGAGACATTGGTTCCGGCAATATTTAATGTGCTGGCTAGAGTGCCAATTGTATGTGCACCATGGTGCTGTATTTCTATTAGTATCCTTCCTTGCAGTGTGGTTATCCCATGATGTTCACATAAAGTGTTAATTAAACTAGTGATTTTCTCACTTATTTTTCTCGAGTTATTCCAAATAATATTTTTAAAATCAATGACATCCATGGTTACCTCCATTTGCTTATATAACACAATATATATATGATTCATATATATTATAATTTATATATTTATTACTATCAAATAATAGACTTTTCTGATAACAACTAAAAAAGAGTATTTATGATGAGATATCCAAACAATAACCTTATTCAGTAATAGGGGGAAGAACATTGGAACATACTTGGCTTTCTCTACTACCATTTCTAATTGTAATAGGAATGTCTATCTGGTTAAAAAACATTTTACCCGGGCTAATCGTTGGGCTGGTTGTTGGTTCAATGATTTATACAACAGATTTGTTGTATGGAACAATCAAGAGTGTTACCTATATGGTTACCACACTCTCGGATGAGACCAACATAAAAATTATTGCTTTTCTATATTTATTTGGCGGTCTTGTGGGGATGATGAACATTTCTGGCGGAATTAAAGGGTTTTCGGAATGGGTAGGGACAAAGATTAAAAGTGAACGCGGGCTGCTTGGTCTCATCTGGCTCACCCTCCCTTTTACCTTTATGATGCCGATGTTTCGAATCATGATGATTGGCCCTGTGGTTAAATCCTTAGCTAAAAAAATGAACGTATCTAAACAAAAGGTTGGACTGACGATGGACATTTCAACAGAGTCAGTTATTGTGCTTCTCCCGGTTGCCACTGCATTTGTTGGTTTTATGGTTTCTCTTGTAGAAGGCAGTATTGGCGGATTGGGCTTAAATATGTCACCCTATGAAGTGTTCCTGCTCAGTATTTTGTTTAATTTTTTTGCAATTGTTACCTTGGTTATTGGATTGGTGCAAACCATTTGGAATCGTACTAAAAAAGAGGCCAATATAAAAGGTGAGCAAGAAAAGATGGAAGAGGAAGAGCATGAATATCACCGTATCGGGATAAAGAGAGAGTTGTCCTTGGTAAAGGCACAACCGTGGAATTTGATTGTTCCTGTTTTTTTACTTCTTGGATTATCTTTATATCTATTGTGGAAGGATGGTCGGGAAAAAGGAGCAAAAACTGTATTTGAAGCATTTTCTATTGCTGACGCCACCTTTGTCATGCTATTAGCAGTATTTATTACGCTCATCTTGTCAATTATTTTTTATTTGATTCGCAAGCAATCTCTAAGCGAACTGCTATACCATTTTTATGATGGCGGGAATCAGATGATGGAAGCAATTAGTTTGTTGATTCTAATTTGGTCACTCACACTTTCAGCTGAGGATCTCGGTTTCTCCGCCTTCATTAGTTCAAGCCTAGGTTCATTTTTACCGGCCTGGTTAACTCCAGCAACTATCTTTCTTCTGGGCTCAGTTGTCGGTTACTTTATCGGTTCTTCATGGGGAACTTGGGGATTGTTCATGCCATTGGGAGTTTCATTGGCAATTGCTACCGGTGCCTCGATTCCATTAACAGTAGGTGCTGTATTTGCAAGTGGTGCTTTTGGAGCATTAGCATCACCATTGGGGGACACGACGATTACAACAGCCTCGATCCTAGATTTACCGATTGTTGAATATGCACGTTATAAGTTAAAGGTTTCCGTGATAGGTGGAGTTATTTCGATTGCGATTTATTTAGTAGTTGCGTTGTTTATCTAGGTACCTGAAAATTTTATGGTATCCTCTGTAAATTTCTACAAATTATCAACCGATATCTACAAATTGATGGCTGCATATTAAAAAAACCGCCAAATTATTGGCGAGTTTTTTGTTTTATCTATTAAAGTCCCTCATTTACCTTTTCCCACCTAGCAACTTCTTCACGAACAATCGGCGCTACTTCTTTACCTAATAGTTCGATGGACCGCATGACATCTTTATGCGGCATGGTACCAACTGGGCAGTGCAGCATAAATCTTGTAATTCCAACATTCTTACGAAGGTTAATGATTTTTTCTGCTACAGCTTTCACATCACCTACATACAAAGCTCCATGTAAACTACGCGCAGAATCGAAGGCTGCTTGATCATATCTTCCCCAACCACGCTCGCGGCCTAATTTATTCATTGCCTGTTGAGTAGAAGGGAAAAACTTCGCCGCAGCCTCTTCTGTACTTTCACCAACAAATCCATGTGAATGAGAAGCAACTGGAAGCTTTGAAGCGTCATGACCTGCATGTTCCGCAGCCTTCTTATAAAGCTGAACCAGTGGCGCAAAATGCTGGGGACTGCCGCCAATGATGGCAAGAACAAGTGGTAATCCGAGCAGACCCGCACGGATGACAGAATCCTGACTTCCGCCGCTGCCTATCCAAACTGGCAATGGATTCTGAACTGGTCTTGGATACACACCACGATTTTGAATCGCAGGTCGATGCCCGCCTTTCCAAGTTACTTTCTCGGAGTCCCTAATTTTCAACAACAGTTCAAGCTTCTCATCGAATAACTGGTCGTAATCCTTTAAATCGTATCCAAACAGTGGAAAGGATTCAATAAAAGAACCTCGACCTGCCATAATCTCGGCACGGCCATTTGAAATCGCATCGACTGTTGCAAAATCTTGAAAAACTCGGACTGGATCCGCCGAAGAAAGGACTGTCACCGCACTGGTCAGTCGAATCCGCTCTGTCTTTGACGCCGCCGCAGCGAGTACAACAGCTGGGGAAGAGACCGCGTAATCTTCCCGATGATGTTCCCCTACACCGTATACATCTAACCCCACTTGATCTGCGAGTACTATTTCCTCAACGACTTCACGGATTCGTTGTGCATGACTAATCACCTTACCGGTTTCCACGTCCGGTGTGGTTTCCACAAATGTACTTAACCCGATTTCCACAATAACTTTCCTCCTATGTATTACGCATTGTGATTGTTACTTTATCTTTATCTTAACCCTCCATTTCCAATTCACAAAGGATTTTAACTCCAAATCTACCTCACAATTTGTATGAGACAATTCATGACTGTATCAATTTCATCCCTCGTGGTATATCTTCCCAAACTAAATCGAATCGCACCCATGCCGACTTCTCCAGGTACGTTCATTTCCTTTAATACCGGAGATAATTCAATACGGCCAGCATGGCATGCGGATCCAGTTGAAGCGGCAAGATGTGGAATGGCGTCCAACAAATCTTGCCCTATCTTTCTAACAAAACTCACATTTAATGTATTCGGCAAACGGTCTTCCGGATGTCCATTTAAGACAACCTTTTCACCAAATTCACTCGTTAATTTTGACCAAAAATAATCAGTTAAGTCCTTTAATTTAGGATCCCCTAATTGCGTACTGGCGATTTCACATGCCTTCCCTAACCCAACTGCCAATAATGTATTTTCAGTTCCTGCCCGAAGTCCATTTTCATGCCCCGCACCATGAATAAGGGGTTCAAGCTTCACACCATCACGAATAAACAGTGAGCCAATTCCTTTCGGAGCATAAAGCTTATGACCGGCTATCGTTAACATATCTACTTTTAAGTCATCCACATTCACTGGTACCTTACCAACTGATTGTGAAGCGTCTGTATGAAAGGCAATCCCATACCTTCCAGCTATCTCCCCAATTTCTTTGATTGGCTGCAAGGTTCCTGTTTCATTGTTTGAATGCATAATTGTAATTAGAATCGTATCATTTGTTATTGCCTTTTCTATTTCCTCAGGGGAAACCCTCCCATATTGATCAACACCAATGTATGTAACTTTTGCCCCCACCTTCTCTAGGAACTTACAAGGATTTACTATTGCAGGATGTTCAATTGTTGAGGTAATTATGTGCTTCCCTTTATGCTGATTCTTAAAATAAAAACCTTTTAATGCCAGATTATTTGCCTCACTCCCACCTGATGTAAATGTAATTTCTCTAGGAGAACAGCCAATCAACTCAGAAACCTGAATTCTCGCATTTTGTAATAGTTTTTTCACAGGTTTTCCTGCCCAATGAAGTGCTGAAGGATTTCCATAGAAATCACTCAGCAGCGGCTGCATAGCATCAACCACCTCCGGCGCCAGTGGCGTACTGGCGTTGTAATCAAAGTAAATTTTATTCATCCAGTTATTCCTCTCTTATCTATTTCTCTAGTATTATAGTAACAAATTTCCTGCAAGATGTTACGAATAGCTGCTTAGAAAAAATTCAATCCATTTTTATTACAGCCAATCGTCAGGTGCGATTGGCTGTAAAATCGTTATATGGCAAAATAAGCTTTTCCACTCGATCATAGTTCATCGTACTAATTTCTTGCATTAATCTTGGAATCGCTTTTTCAGGATAGCCATAATCACGAAGCAGTTTTTCCATTTTTTTATGTTTATCCAAATGATTACCTCCTGATGCATTTTAAGGAGAACTTCGTAATTACCTTACCTTTACTGTTCCCTTTACATCGAAAAGGATATTTGGAAATATTTGAAGTTTTACTATCAACAAGGCACCTGAATAGTTCCTATTTTTCTACATAACCTATTTCTGTTCAGGAGGTGAAAAACAGATGTCTAACCAAAACAAGAATCAAAATAATAAAGGTATAGCAGAAGGAATTAAAGAAACAGCAGGTGCTGCCTTCCATACTCTTCATAGTGCCTTAGAAACCACCGAGAATGTTGCTATGAATGCAGTAGATGCCACTAAAAATGCTGCAGATTATTTAACCGATAATGGAAACAATAGAGACCGCAGTAATGATTAATTAAAATATATGTAAGCAATTCCAAGTAAAAATCCCTTTCCAATGAAGGGATTTTATTTTATTGGACTTATTTAATTATTTTGTAATTCTTATGGTTAACAATGGTTATCAGCGGTTCATCTTTATCCTTTGAAACACCATATTGTACCATCACAGAGTTTTCCCTTACACCCGTTACAACACCTTCTAAAGAGCTCCCCTCTCGTTTAAAGGAAATCTTATCACCAATTTGTGCGTTAGCCATTCTATCACCTCGATAATATAATTTCCAAAATCAACCGATTAAATACTTTTAATTAAGCTTGAATTGCCGCCCAAAATAAACCTATAGGATTGTAAAAAAAGGGAGGACGATAATGGAGATGGACAGAAAAAAAACGACCAAAGCGCCTATTTTCTGTTTTGCCTTCCATAGGCTTATAGCAAATCCTATCGTATAGCTGCAAATCAATAACATTGTAATAATAATGAAACCTTGCAAGCTACTCTCCCACCTTTACTGGTTTTATTACCTTCTTCCCATAATCAATAATTTCAATTTTCGGCCTAACGTATATATCGGCATTTAGGTAAGCTTTAGGAAAGTTATACTTCTGGAATTCCGGCATATTAGTAAAATATTTCCTGGCATACATAGGTAAAGGGTATGGGGCACCTTTTAATTCTATTTGCGTTTTTTTAAGAAATTTTTCTGTAATCGATTTTAAATGTTGATGAAGTTGCTTTTTTAAGATTTCTCGATTTTTTTTATCACTAAAATCGACTGCAGACGGGTTTGACATAATTTCAAATTGTAAAGGAATGGTAAAATAAATTTTTGGCCTGTCCTTTATCAAATTCATTTTTATTTTATTGTTTTCTGTTTTTAGAATCCTTGCAGCCATTTGTTTCTTGTTGTCTGAGAAAGGGTTAGGTATATTCACCAAAATGTCTTTAATATTTGTGGTGTCATCCAGAATATTAACAATCCTCGTTTCTTGACCCGTGAGTTTTGCCGTCATTACTCCATTTTTAAATACGGCAGACCCAATAAACTGAGTATCATCAAGTTCACCTGTTACATTCAATTCTCCAGCAAGATACTGGTCATCATTTTTTATTTTTGGGTGCTTTTGTCTTTTTGTCGTTGTATACATCGCTAGAAAGAGGTCTGTCCCTCTTTCCGTAGTTTGAAAGTAGCGAAAAAGGGTAGAATCAGGAATAAAACCATTTTCAATTCCATGGCTAATCATGAATTGAAAGTATTTATGGGGTCGTGTTTCCATTTTAGGGCGATTTCTTTTAAAAAATTCATAAGCATGTTCCTTCGAAACGGCAAGATAACTACTTAAGCGGATTTCTTTATCCTTTAAAACATCGGTAAACGTCTGTGCGAAAACCGGGTCCTTGGCAAACTCCTCAGATACGACAAAGACACTTAATAGTTCATAACTAATATCACGCGAGATCACTGCGTTTGCCGTTGCTTTGGCCACAATGAAATCATTTGCATCGAAGGTGATAATCTCCCGGGGCTTTTCCGTTGAACCTCCGCCTCCTTGCATACTTCCAACTTCGGGATTTGCAAGAAGCAAGGTTACCTTAATTTTCCCCTTCTCTTTAGACTGATCAAGACCTATACCAATAACATACGACCTATCCTCAAGCTCTTCTCGATCCCAACATCCCGTTAATAAGCCAATTAGGACGAACAACAACGATAATCTAAAGAATGTTTTTATTTTTAGCACCTTTAAATTCTCCTTTTATATATGCTGTCGCCCATAGGATCATCGATGTTACAGCAAAAATTGGGCCTGCAACACTTATTATAACTGGTTTAATATCAATACTCACTTCCATGGGTGTTTCCGGAACCATTCCAATTAATAAATAAATAGTCGCCAGTGATGGTATTAAGTATTCGAAGTCTTTTATCTTAAAAATATGGCCAAACATGAGTGCATTTATATACAAAAATGCAGAGAAACGGATAATTGCAGACATGACCCAAATAATGAAGAAGATGATTTCGACATTCGGAATATATGTTCCCAGTGAAATATAACGGATAGCTGTATGGAAGGGATATCCAATTCCTCCTAAGGAGGTATCAAACATACAAATAAAAACGAGAATGGTCAGGCAAATTTGGAAACTGACGTAAATATAGGAAAACCAAATTCCTTTTTTAAACGTTTTAAAAGATTTCATATAAGGTAACAGCATGGTCATGAGAAAAAAGTCAGCAAAAATGGTTGTTTTCTGCGAACTTCCCTTGATCACCTCGACGATTCCCGAGCCCCAAATTGGAAATATTGATTGGATAATGATGTCCTGCGTACTGATTATGAAGACGAGGTACAAAGAAACTACCGCATAGAAAACAATTAAATAGGAAACAGATCCAATATGTAAAATTCCCTTTTTAGCTCCATATGCACAAATAAACATTAAAATCCCAAAAAGAATCACGTTAGGGGTCGTAGTAAAATAAAACGACCGAATGATATTCGTATACGTTCTTGAATCAATGGAAATAGCAAATGAGTTGATACAAAATATAAGCAGGCATACAAAAAAACCAATGTATTTTCCAAGTAATTTTTGAATTACAGCAAATAGATTTTTGTCTTGATAGAGCGACAACGTTTTCATCAATAAATAAAAAGGGATAAAAAAGATACCTGCTGAAAGAAGCGGGATCATCCAGGAAGCATTTTGCACCTGGTTATATATGAGGGATGGTGTATCCTCCGTGGCTTTTGACCCCACCATTAATATTGCAATCGCTGCAAGTTCTCGAACTCCAAGTTTTTCAGGTTGCATGTTCATATGTTTTATCCCTTTCTTTGTTTCACCATATCCTTTGGTCTTAAATATCCCGGTCGAAATCTTTCTTTCATCGGAACATGCCGAATCAGCATGTCTTTGGAAGAGAAAAAATGTGGTGTCATTGGGGCAAAATAATCTGTGCCAAATGACTTCAATGACACTAAATAAAAGAGTCCAGCAATACCCAATGCCGTCACTCCATAAATGCCCATGAATCCAGCTGCAAAAATAAATAGGAAACGAGTAATCCGGATTGCAAAATTCATACTGACATCGATTATAATAAACGAACTTAACCCGCTTAAAGCAATTACAATAATAACTATCGGACTAATAATATTTGCTTGGACGGCAGCCTGACCTAAAATTAACGCACCTACAATTCCAATGGTTGGACCAATCGGAGATGGTACCCGCAATCCAGCTTCTCGAATCAGTTCAAAGGCAAGTTCCATCATAATTACCTCAACAATGGATGGAAACGGTACCCTCTCCCTTGTACCTGCAATCGCCATTAATAAATCAGGCGGGATCATTCCGACGTGATAGTTGGTAATCGCAAGATAAAAAGGCGATGTGAATATAGCAATAAATAGGGCTAAAAACCTAAGTATTCTGATGAAATTACCATACGGTGCTCGCAGATAATGATCTTCCGGAGAATGGAGCAAAGCCCAGAAGGTAGCAGGCAGGACTAAACAGGCAGGAGAATTTTCCATTAATAAGATTATATGACCTTCCTGAATAAAAGCTGCTGCACGGTCAGGGCGTTCCGTATATAATAGCGTCGGGAATAAAGACCTCGGCCTTTCTTCTAAGTATTGCTCTAACACACTTAAATCAATAACGGTATCAACATCAAAAGAATTTAATTTATCCTGAATTGTTTGAATCAGTTCCTCGTTAATAAGGTCTTTTTGATAAACTAAGAACACATTATTTCTTGACCGTTTTGAAATGGCATGAGTTTCAACAATAAGGTTTTCATTTTTAATTTTTTTTCGAAGCAAGGAAATATTATCGATAACCTTTTCATTAAATGCTTCTTTTGCTCCTTTAACAATCACTTCATTGTCTGATTTTTCAATCGAACGGCCGCGAATTTTCGTTGTTTCAAATAAATAGCATTGACGATCATCATCTATAAAAAGGGCAGTACTTCCAGATGTAATAAATTCCGTTATATCTCCAATATTGGTGGAAGTACTCGTTACTGGGTATGAAATGATATCTTGAATTTTACCAGTAGATTGATTGTTATCAATAAGTTTTTCTACAATGCCTTCCATAATGGATTTAAGATCTACTACAGTACTTATATAGATGATAAATGCACGTCGTTCTCGTGAAGGGATGGTAAACTCATGTAGTTTTACATCCATATTTTTTGGTATAGAAAATATCCACTTAAAGGTCTCTAAATTTTGTTCATAATCACTGCTTATGTCTTGTTTTTTTAATTCAATAACATCCGTATTGGATTGTTCACTAAATTCAGGTTCTTTCGTAAGACTTTTAATCAATAATTTGGAGATCTTTTTCTTCATCCTAAACCCCTCCCAGTTTTTATATCGTTTTCCATTAATAGGCTTTTTATGTATGTTAGGGAGACTAAAAAGTATTTTGGGCTTATATTCCATATATTTAAAGAAAAAATATTTCGACATACGAAAATGATGGTACAATACTAGATATTAATATGATTGGATTGGGGAATAGAATGAAAAATAAATGGATAATTTACGGAATGTTGTTTATTGCAACGGCAACATGGGGCAGTGCCTTTATTGCGGGTAAAATAGCTGTCCAAAGCTTTGAACCAGCAACCGTCGCCTTTTTACGTTTTTTAGGGGCAGCTGTCCTTTTGTTTCCACTTATGTGGCTCATGGAAAAAAACCGAAAGAAACCAACACTCAAAGATTATGGATTATTTGCGGTACTAGGATTTACCGGAATCGCACTCTATAATATTTGCTTTTTTATTGCGACCAAACAGGCACCAGTTATTAAGAGTTCACTGTTTATTTCGTCAAACCCAGTATTAATCGTCCTTTTATCAGGCATATTTTTAAAAGAGAAAATAACAAAGAACCATATCATTGGTATGATAATTGCGCTCTCGGGAGCGGCTTTTATTATCACAGATGGGCATATCGTTACATTGTTCCAGCTTGGCTTTGAGACCATTGATTTTGTTTTACTCGGTGCGGTCATTAGCTGGGCGTTGTACAGTGTTGTTGGCAAAGTGGTGTTAAAAAAATATAGCGCGGTTGAATCTACCACATACGCAGTTGCGTTTGGTACAGTTTTTTTAGCTCCGTTTGCTTTGGTTGAAACCTCATGGCAAGATGTTATGCAGGCTGACCTTTCAACCTGGGTGGCAATTGCGCATATGAGTATATTTGTAACCGTTGTTTCTTTTATTATGTATTATTACGGAATCAAAGAAGTAGGTGCGGCCAAAGCTTCGATTTTTATTAATGTCATGCCGGTTTCTGCTGTGTTGATGGCTACTATCTATCTAGATGAGACCTTTACTTGGGCTCATGGAATTGGAGCTGCGTTTGTTTTAAGTGGAGTTTATATTGGAACGAATACGAAGTTATTTAAGAGGAAAATACAAGCGGTGAACGTTACAGAATATCGCTAAGAAATGGTTTTGACGAAAGAGGGAATCAGCTGGTTGCTGAATCCCTCTTTACTCATTCATAACCTTTATTTTTTCCATCTCAATCATTTTTTTTAAATAGTCATATTCTTCTTTTTCGAGAATATCAATTTCACGGTTTGTAGCCAGCAGAATTTGTTCTCGGCATTTGGCGACTCTTTGAATCATCGGGTGTATCGTTAAACTGGAAAGATTTACAAAGTCATACAAGTCATTTAAACAAACCGGAAGTTTATAGCCTTTATTGCTAGATGCAAGTAACAATCCATGATCGCGCAGCTTTGAAACAATATTAGACCGAAAATAATGCTGTTTAATTTTGTTAATTCTAATGGAGTTAAGGTTATTAAGAATTTCCTCTGTGTACACATATTCATCTGGATTTTCTTTCAGATTAAATAGAAGAAATTTTAGTAAATCAATTCGGACTCTTTCATCCTCGTCTTCACTCTTTCTATGCTCTTCAATGTATTGATAAGCCAAATTGACAGCTTGTTTAATGATAATTTGATCGGTTTCTGAGTCGGTTTTATCAAAATGATAGTCATAAAGATAGTGCTTATAATCATGCGGCCAAAGATTAATCGTGATGAGTTTATTTTTGATAAGATTATAAAATGATGGATAGTGATTGGAGCGATGTTTGGCGTCATAACCTTTTGCAATTGTACCAGCGATTAATTCTGCCAGATCAAGGAGAATTTCAGATTTGCTATTGTTAAAACCAAAGGTTGAATAATTAAACAGATCTGGTATGCACTTCTCTTTAACATAAGAGGAAAATTCCTGCATAAATTCCTTGGAATCTTGTTCATCAACTATAAGATCAAGATGATCAAAGGTACGATGCAAATCATCAAATACATTTCGGTTGAAAAATTTAATAAACGTTTTTTCATATGTAACGCCGCTGTCTTCTCTAATTTTTCGCTTGTCGATGACGTACGCATAGACTTTAAAGGGGAGATCCTTTAAATCATGTAAGATTTCTATTCGAACAGCATCGTCTATACTCTGTTCATCGAATTTCGCATTTTGAAAGTGTTTTCGCTTTATTTTTTCAACTTCATGTTCAAGAATTTCTTTATCAGAACCTTTTACAAGTATGCATGCGATTACAAAGTGAGTCGAAGTCTCTGGTTGATCAAAATCGAATCCGTAATGACCAAATTCATTAATAAAAGCATATTGGATATCATTCAATTTTTATCCCACCTCACCAATGGAAAACTTACTATACTTATTTCAACATAAATGGTTCTAAACCTTTAAAATTTGATATTTTCCATTAAAAATTCTACTTTTGGCAGGGGTTTCCATGCTATATTTGCCGTGAAAGCAAATTTTTTAAAAAAGATTAGGGATTGAGCCGAATGTGTGCTATACTGTGTCTACCATTTGCTTTACGTTTTACGTTTTTCGAGTAACCGCCCTGCTCATTTTATGAGCAGGGTTTTTTGTATGCATTTTATCAGACAAGAAAAAAAGACTCTCTAGTGAGAGTCTTTTTTATATATGGTTGGTTCTAATTATGCTTTACGAACGTTAGTAGCTTGTGGTCCACGTTGACCTTGTTCTACTTCAAATGTAACTGCTTGACCTTCGTCTAAAGTTTTGAAACCTTCGCTTTGGATAGCTGAGAAGTGTACGAATACATCGTCTCCTGCTTCTCTTTCGATGAATCCGAAACCTTTTTCTGCATTAAACCATTTTACTTTACCTTGTTCCATTTGTTGTTTCCTCCTCGTGTGCTGTGCACACATTGTGTTACTATCCTTGCTCAGTTCTTTAGACGTAAAGTTGTAAACTTTTTAATCAAACTGACTGACAAAAATAATTCTCCTTAACTATAACAGAGATTTACTGTTAAAGCAAACGAATATATAAAATCTTTTTCCTAAACTTTTTCAAGTACCTTTTCCAACATTGTTCCCCGCTGCGCAAAATTGGTGTGCCATGAAAAAGCTTTTTCTAAAATATGAGGAGTTTGACCACCTCTAGTTAAGGCTTCTTGATAATATTCCTGAAGCTGCTCCCGGTACATAGGATGGGTGCAATTCTCGATGATTAATTCCACACGTTCCCTTGGTGCCAGCCCGCGCAAATCTGCATAGCCCTGCTCGGTAACGATGACATCCACATCATGTTCTGTATGATCAACATGTGAAACAAATGGAACAATACTGGAAATGTTACCGCCTTTAGCAATGGATTTTGTCACAAAAATGGCCAATCGGGCATTACGTGCAAAGTCTCCAGAACCGCCAATCCCATTCATCATTTTAGTACCTAATACATGGGTAGAATTAACATTTCCATATATATCTAATTCCAAAGCAGTGTTAATCGAAATGAGCCCAAGACGACGGATAATTTCCGGATGGTTCGATATTTCCTGAGGTCGCATGATTAATTTATCACGATACTTATCAAAATCACCAAATACCTCTTTCATTTTTCCATCTGAGAGGGTAATCGAGCAGCAGGAGGCAGTCCGCACTTTCCCGGCATCAATCAGGTCAAACACAGCGTCCTGTAATACTTCCGAATATACCTCTAAATCTTGAAACTCAGAATCAATCATTCCATGCAGGACTGCGTTAGCGACAGATCCAATCCCTGACTGCAGTGGTGCCAAACGTTCAGTAAGTCTACCATCCTTAATTTCCTTACGTAGAAATTGGATCAAATGCTGAGCCATGATTTCCGTTTCCTCATCAGGCGGTACAATGGTTGACGGAGAATCTAGCTGGTTGGTAAAAACGATCCCTCTTACCTTATTGATATCAATGGTTATTCCGTTTGTTCCTATACGGTCATCTGTGGCTGTTAATGGTATTGGTTCCCTCTCGCCCTGTTTACCTGGGTCATATAAATCATGGAGTCCTTCAAGATTTTCATTTTGAGCTAAATTGATTTCAATGATGATTGACTTCGCATTTAGCGCGAATGATAATGAATTTCCAACGGAGGTTGTTGGAATCACCATTCCATCCTCCGTTATTGACACCGCTTCCAAAATAGCGAAATCAATCGGGGCAATCACGTTTGCGCGCACCAATTCTGCTGTGTGTGACAAATGCTGATCGACAAATAACAGTTCACCGCTATTGATCTTTTTTCTCATGGTTGGATCTGCTTGAAACGGTAGTCTTTTTCCAAGAATACCTGCTTCCGCAAATAATTTATCTACATCTGATCCTAAAGAAGCACCTGTATACACGTTGACTTTAAAATTCGCGGGTTTTGCCCGGTTTACCAGCGCAAACGGAACCGCCTTCACATCGCCGGCACGTGTAAATCCGCTTAACCCTAACGTCATTCCATCTTCAATCCATTCTGCAGCTTCTTCTGGTGTCACGACCCGATCCCACAGCCGAGGGTCTCTAATTCGTTTTAAATTAATTTCCATCATCCATCCCACTCCCCTTTGTCCCTATTTTACTTAATGGGTATGTACAATAGGAAAATGTAGGATTAACTACGGAATTTCCAGACAAAACAGCAAAATTGATTCCTAGAGCAGCAGATTTAAAACCCAAGCAGCCGGCGAAAATAGCTGGAGTAGGATTGACTGACTGGAACTCTGTCTCCGTTTTCCATTGAAAGAATAAAGGTGGAATGCGTATCAGGAAATATCTCCTTAATATGATTAACATTAACAATAAATGAGCGATGACAGCGAATAAAATGATCCTTTGGCAGCAGGAACTCAAATTCCTGTAATGTATTTTTATGGGTCCCAGAATGTTCCTTCCCGTTCACAAACGTTTTTTTCTCCTTCGCTTCTAAGTAAATCACCTCAGAAAAAGGCATGGGAATCCAGCCATCATCAGTTTTGATTGTTACCACCAATTTACCGCTCGTTAAAGAAGGGAAAATCGCTGTTACGCACCCTTCCAAGTTCCCTTCATGAAAGAAGGGAACCGCCATTCCATGATAAGGAACGCCAAAGACATCACGATCAATAAATTCTGTTACCTTCTGCCTAGAAGTTATCGCTTTATGGGCAATGGTCCCCTCCTTCAAAATGTCTCCTCGCCGAATTTTCAAATCTACCCTTTTACTAGGGCGGTAATAGATGTACTCACTCGTATCAGATACCGCTATAGAAATTTCCTCAGAAAATAACTCACTAATTACATCTAGAAGGGAAACAACTGTAATACTCTTCAATTGGATTCTCCTCCATCCCTTATGTCTAGTTTTTCTAAATAATAGTTTACAAGATCCTTATACTCCTGCACCTCAAGGATGCCCTTCTCAGTAATAGCATAGGTACCTCTCTTAATCCGTTCAAACCATCCATAATAGTTATTTGTTAAGATTGAGGTGACCTTATCACCCGCACCCATAACCTTTAACGCCTTTGGAGATAATGGACCCATTCTATCTAAAATACAAGCAATTTGAATGCAATTTTCTTTGTAAGCGGTCATGATTTTCGTCCTAGTACTGCCCCCTACATTGAAATCGGCACTTCGTCCGTTAATTTCTTTCAAGATGGCCTCTCTCTTCATCTTATTACGACCGGCTGCTATTTTACGATTAAAGGGAGCTGGATGGATAAGTATGTCTGCTTGCGAGCGGTTGCCTGGAAAGGAAACGACAATTAAGCCAAGCTCTAACATTTTAACTAGATGGCATTTATCTGCCCATTGCTTAGAATTCAGCCGGCCTTTTGGTTTTGGAATTCCAATGTATACTTGATCTGTTAACTTTTGCCGTTTGGCCGCTTGAATAAGAAGATCGACACTTAAGGAGAGTTTTAATTCAACAATAACCAGCTCATCCTCTTTCACTGCGACGATATCACAGTCCTTCACTTCACCATAAACTTCATAGCCTTTCCGTGAAAAATACTTCTGAATCGGTTTATATAAATCTACCTCTTGCAGCTTTTTCTTATCAGTCATATGTATCAGTATCTCCTAAAACATTCTTGTCCTAGTTATTTTACCATGAATATGATATGAGTTTTATTCATTACCAAGCCAAGTTCTAAATAACAGTTTTTTACAAAGACAGTGTATCTGAAATAGCCTATTCTGTCAGAATTATGTTACTATTATTTTCGTAAATATAAATAGAGAATTTGAAAGAGTATCATGGGGGTCTAAAATGAACAAAAAATTCGCAGATAAGCTTTATTGGATTGTACCCGGAGTAATCATGGTTTTAGGAATACTTCTATTATTCTATGAAAACTTTTCCGATGTGACTGAACACCCTGCAGAAAATTGGAGCAGGGCCCTGACTGTAGGTGAGACAGACTTGAATCAACTGCCGCCAGTAAAAATCACTGAAAATGGAGATTTTGTTTTTACAAGATTCGAAGATGGTAAATTAGCCACAACGACTTTGGGGAAGGATTTCACCATAAAGGATGAACAAACATATAACATTCCTGTAAATAAATGGACACAAGTTTATCAACAGGATGATACGATTATCTATTTTGATTTTAAAAATATTTATGATCAAGATAGGAATATAATTGTCTCCGATGTTGAGAAGTTCTATCCCTTGGACACGATCATTCTTTATGTAAAAAATAAAATACTTTATCAGCTATCACCAGAAACTAAGAAATCTGAAATTGTTATGGATATTGATTTAGCAAAGCTAAATATCAAACCACAACAGAACGAAGATGGAGTTAATATTTTAACTTACTCATCTGATCCTACTGGAGTCGATATTACACTACAACAATATTTAAATGGAAAAAATAACATCCTGTACCAATCAAAAATAAAGGTCGATCCAGGAAAAGTTGTCAATGATATCTCCTTTGCACTGGAAGATCAAAAATTAGCACTGTTACTTCAGGAGGAACTTCAATCAACTCAAGGCGGGAATCCAGAGTTTTTCAATTATTTTATGTTAACAAGTTTATCTATTCCAAACACACAAAATGCAAAGGTGTTAACTTTTGATGACCCAGCTGGAAATAAGAGCTTGAAGGAAGTTTCCGATGTCGTCCTTACGTTTCGTAATGATAAACCAACCATTCTTTTTCATGCTGACGGGCGAACACAAACCCAATTCAATGACCGTACAACCTTCAATATTTATTCTGCAGAAATAAGCGAAAGCGGCGCCACTAAAACAGAACGACGCAGCAATACAGCTGAAATTTCAACGAAGCCGCAATGGATCAATGAAGAAACTATTGCATGGATGGATCTAGACGGTAAAGGACATAAAATTAAACTATCATCTGCTGACATAAATACCATTGATCCATTAATTAAGTATACGGGGGACGATTGGCTGCAGGCACTAGGAAAAACAATGGGGATGTTAACCTCTTCATTTTTCGGTATTGCCTTTGCTGTAATTTGGCTTATTTGGCCGATTCTTTTCGTTGTTTTTATGTATATCTTTAGAAATAGAATTGCTGATCGTGATCCAGCTTGGTATTTTTATACAGGAATTGGGATTTACGCAGTCGCGGCAATCATATGGAGAAATCGATTTTTTGTGGATAATATTTATACAAATGCACCAGGTTACTTAACCTTTACTGGCAGTTCATACGTTTACATGATTATTTTTGCTGTCGTTGCTCTTTCGTTAACGATGTATACGAAAAAGGTAAACGAATGGGCAGGTACTCAGAGAATTAGCTATTTTGTAGGAATTCACATTATCCTATTAACGATATTCTTCGGGCCTTATATCATCTAATGACTATCCCCCCCATTTCTGTGATGAACAGAAATGGGGATTTTTGTAACCCTATAGTGTTTTAATGGTTTTCATTTTTTCATCAAGCAGTTGAAAGACCGTTTTTAAATTCTCCTTAGGCAGCTGAGCGTACATATCACCTATGCTCACTTCGTAGAAACTAGTTGACTTGGTGACTTCGCGTACATAACTGGATAATCCTATTCCAGTTTCCTCGTAAATGGCTGCTAGAATTACTTCCAACTCCTCTTTGGGAGCTTCAAAATGGACATGAAACATATTAGAAACTGGTTCCAATGGCTTGGTCGAAACACCATGACATTAATTAAAGTTTAGGGCAAATTCTTTTGCTTCTTGATAATATTGATTCATATTTCCCACTCGTTGGCCAAAATAATAATCAGCACTTAGGATGTAGGGATATAGACTGATTAAATCGCCTCCATGGCGCCTTTTCCAAACTTTTGATTCTTCCGTAAAGGATTTATCCCCAGCGAGTATTGCCCCTGCAATCCCGCCAATCCCTTTGTAAAAAGAAACATATACACTATCAAAAAGAGAACAAACTTCTGCTGCCGTTTTTTGATAATAGGGTAGAATTTCAAACAGTCTTGCGCCATCTAAATGTAATTTGATTCCCTTTTCCTTACAGTATGCCGAAATATCTTCGATTGTTTTATAATCAGGCAGTTGCCCCCCAATCTCCCTTTGAGGCAGTTCGAGTAATAAACAAGCTATTTCCTCACTTAATCCCACCACATCTTCCAACTCAATAACTCTCTCTTTATCAGCTAATAAAATCGTCTGAATATGGTGCAATTCCTTTAAACCGTCTTCTTCGTGAATCTCTAAATGACTTAATGGATGGTAAGCTACCTTTTTGATCCCCTTCTGGTCACACCAAATTCTCAGGGCAATTTGCTGTGCCATCGTCCCGCTTGGGAAAAATACAGCAGACTCCTTACCAAGGTACTTTGCCATTTTCTCTTGGAAGTCTTCGATGACTTTTCCCTTTCCGTACATCTCGCTTTCCATCTCTCCATCAATATCAACGAGTGCATCTTTAAGTACCTGAACATTTCTCTTTCCATGACCAGGCGCCTTAAATTTTGCTTTTTTATAAGCTTCTCCTAAAATATTTATCTCTGACATTGCGGTTCTCCCTTCAAGACTACAAACAAGGTTCAACAAAGATGTTTCTAAACCTATTAATGATATTTTATACTAAAATATGTGAAAAAGGGCATCATCTACTAGATGACGCCCAACGATTCTTAAATCCTATTTATTGAACTGTTTCTTTTACAAAATCTACTTCAAAACCTAAATCTTTCAGCATTTGATGATCCTCGGTCGTTTCTTGTCCTAAAGTTGTTAAGTAATCTCCAACAAAAATAGAATTCGCTGCATATAATCCAAGTGGCTGCAAACTTCCTAAATTAACTTCTCGTCCACCTGAAATTCTGATTTCTTTTGTTGGATTTACATACCGCATGAGTGCCAAAACTTTTAAGCAATATCTAGGATTCAGCTCCTTGGTGCCTTCAAGCGGAGTGCCATCTATTGCATGTAAAAAGTTAACAGGAATCGAATCGGCATCTAATACTTTTAAACTCATGGCCACATTCACCACGTCTTCTTTTGTTTCCCTCATACCGACGATTACTCCTGAACAAGGAGAAATACCTGCTTCTTTGATTAACTCAACAGTATTAACTCGATCCTGATAAGAGTGTGATGTAGTAATAGAATCATGGTGGTCTTCTGAGGTGTTAAGGTTATGATTGTAGCGATCGACCCCAGCTTCCTTCAGCTTTTCTGCTTGTTCTGGTTTTAATATTCCAAGGCAGGCACAAATCTTCAATTCGTATTTGTCCTTTATTTCCTTTACTGCTGAAACAACTTGGTCTAATTCATGATTACTAGGACCTCGGCCGCTTGCTACTATGCAATATGTACCAGCGTGAAGCTGGTGGGCTTGCTCTGCTCCTTTAAGGATTGTATCTTTATCTACCATTCGATATTTTTGAATCGGTGCATTAGAAATACTAGATTGTGAACAATAGCCACAATTCTCAGGACAAAGACCTGATTTTGTATTGATTAACATATTAAGCTTTACTTTATTTCCATAATAATGATGGCGAATGGTGTAAGCTCCTTGCAATACCTCTAATAATTCCGTATCACTGGAATTTAAAATACTTAATGCTTCTTCTTTAGATATTTCATGACCATCTAGCACCTCTAAAGCTAGTTCCTTCCACTTACTCATACAATCTCCCCATTTCCTTTTAACTCGCTTTTCTAAAATTCCTAAATTGGCTTCTTGATAAGGTACGTTCTAAGCGTTGTCCCATTAAACCAGCTAAAATGGCAAGAATAATATCTTTTGGAAGTGGAACCACCATCCACAACCATGCCATCTTATAGGTAAATCCATCGGGTGCTGAAGCCCATACTTTATAAGCAGCATACATCCAGTTCGTACCGAAAACATAATTAATTGCCATTCCTACAAGTGCTGCCAAGACAAATACACCAGTTGTTTTCTTCATCTTTTCCATTATGTATCCAGTTGCAAATGCTGTGAATATAAACGAAACAATAAAGCCAAATGTAGGGCTAAGGATTTGTCCAAGACCTGCTCCGAATTTTGCAAAAACAGGAACTCCCGCCAATCCAACAAATGCATAGACCATCATTGCAATTGCACCCAATCGACTGCCAAGTACCACCCCTGCTAAAATAGCAAAAAAGGTTTGCAGCGTGATCGGTACTCCCCCAACAACCATGAATGGAGCAATTGATGTAATGTTAGCCCCAACGGCCATTAAAGCAACAAACATTCCCGCTAACGTAAGATCCGACGTTTTAAGTTTCATACCATTCCCCCTAAAAATATTTTATAAATTAAGAATAATTGGTTTACTATTTTATGTCAACCAATTATTTATTAAAGTTTACATATAGGAATTTGGCTAATCTTATCTAATCTATGCAAACCATTATTTTTCCTTAATCATTCATACCTTCAGAAACCGTTTAATATCAGCCCATGCGATAACCGGCAACAAAATTTACCTATTTTCATACTATAGAGTAGGTATTTGACTAGATGGATGTAATGATCGTTTTTAGTTTTCAAAGGAGTTGTAAAGGGAAATGGCGATTAGAAAGGCAACCTATGAGGAGACTCATAGTATTTTAAATTATCATTTGGAGGTATTAAAAGAGGCCACAATGGGATGCGTTACGCCAAGCCGCAAAAAAGCGATTGAAATGATGACTCCTTTTTTAAATGGCGGTGGTTATTACCTCGTTCGTGTTAAAAATAATGCCATACAAGGATGGGTTGGATTAGGTCGAATCATTGATCAAAATACGGATGAAGTTGTCGGTTTTGTCAATGAAATGTATGTTCTCCCAGCCTATCGCAAACAAGGGGTCGCTGAAAAATTATGTAAAGCAGCTTTTATGCAATTACGTGCAGTGGGTCATAAAAAGGTCCAATTAAATGTGTATGCCGGAAACCATGCGAAACATCTTTATGAAAAGCTTGGTTTTAAAGACGTTTCCACTTTAATGACGAAGAACCTAGATTAACGTTTGTTAACTCTAATGGGAATCAGGTGCCTTATCTGTTTACCTCCAATATGGTTTTTTAACTCAAAAGGCAATCAGAAGCTAAATCTGATTCCCTTTTGAGACATTTTTTATTTAAAAGGTCATCAGATGAGTAGTCTGCTAACCCTAGATTCATTCAGTCTATTATTTTATGCTTTAAAGTGCTGCACGACGGTCCCTTTGCCATTTTCCACTTCAACTTCTCCATAGGCACCATTCACAAAGGTGATTTGTGGCGGGACATGCCCACAATCAATGTCATAAACAATAGGGATTTGGAGCTCATCGAATAAATCTTGATAAACATCTTCAATGGTATAACCTTCTACAGATTCATTGGCAGGGCTTCTACCAAACATGACGCAGGTACAGCCATCAAACCAACCGGCTAATTGCATTTGTACTAAAGATCTTCGCAAATCAGTAGTTTTCAATTCACAATTTTCTAGATACCAGATAATAGGTTCATTATTGAGATAATTTTTCCTAAAATTCTTTACATCCCCATAAGGTGTGCCAATCAAATGCCTAATGATATCAATACAGCCGCCAAGCAAGCGCCCTTTTGCCTTAACACTATCTCTGGAAACAGATTTCCAAATGGTTGACTCGGTTAAGTGAAACACACATGGAGATGGATGATCGTGCTGCCATTTCTTTTGATATTTTACGGAAGAATACTGCGTAATAGAGGCTCCTACTTCCGTAGATAATACACGTTGCCACACGGCTGTGGTCTCATCCGAGTATTCCCCTCTTAAATCGATTAAATTCGTACCATGAGCAGTTGCTATACCTGTCTTTAGGGTTATGGCAAGCAACAATAAACTTGTGTCTGAATATCCCATAACCCACTTATTTTTCAAAGAAGCAAAATCTAATTTATCAAGTGCCTCAATGAGCAGCTCCCCGCCCCATGGCGGGATGATTACATCAATTCCATCATCCTGCATCATTGCATTAAACTCTTGCGCCCGTTTCATCGCAGGTGAAGATTTTGCTTTGTTCTGGGTCCAAACGGTATCTCCACAGACGACTCGAAATCCCTTCTCTTCTAACCTGCTGCAGGATTGTTTAACCAAATCATGCAATTCCGGTTCCACACCTGAAGATGGTGCTGTTACCCCAATGGTTGCTTTTTTATCTAAAAAAGGATATGTAATCATTTAATTCCCCACCTTATGTAGAATACTTTATTACTATTCTACAGGTATTGGATAGTAGGGACTAGGAAAAATTTACATTAATTTGTATGATTCTTTATGAAAGGAGGCCATATACTTAAGACAATCCTCCCCTTTTAATGGTGTGGCCGGCTTACTCTTCAGGTACAGAACCATTGCCATGTAATGTTGCGGACCCCATTTATAGCAGTGCTTATAATCATCCAACAATTGAAAACCGCATTTTTCCCAAAAGTGAATTCTAGCTATATTTTGTGGTGTTTCATCACATTCCACTTCAACCAGGATTCTATTGTATTGATTCTGGGAACGGGCCCATTCATTTATGTAATCAAAAAAGGCTATTCCCACTCCACGACCACGTAGATCCTTTCTGACCGCTAAATAATCGAGCAGTAATACACTTGACCCTGGCAACGAACCAGTTAACGCCATGGAAAGAACTATGTCGCTTTCCTTTAAAACATGGAGAGAACAAAGATTTCTTGCAAACATATTACGAATAATTTTTTCTGGCTTCGTTGCATGTTCACCAAATGCAACAGTATAAATACCTCTAACATTTTGCCATAGTTCTTCATCCCAATGATTACTAGTAATAAACTCCATAATTTAGGTTCCTTTGCTAATAAGTTTTTCTAGCTATGATCTTTTAAGCATTCTACTCGTTAATTGCGGCTGTCGCTCCATATACCATTGGAAGACCCAAATCGAAGCCGCAAGCCAACAACCACTGGCAAGATACCCTCCAATGATGTCACTTGGATAGTGCACCCCTAAATAAATCCTGCTTACGCCAATCATAAAGACAACAAATGAACTAAATAAGAGTAGGAGTGTTCTGCCTGTTAGATTAAAGATATGCCGCCAAAGCAAAAAGGTAAGGATTCCATAAACAGTAAAAGCATTCATGGCATGACCACTCGGGAAACTGTACCCACTGATTTCAATCAGTCGATTTAAATCAGGGCGAGCCCTTTGAAAGATTTCTTTTAGGACCATGTTTAGTAAAGGTGAACCTGCAACAACCACAATAAATAAAACTAATTCATGCCGGTGGTGCAACATTTTGTAAAGAAAGATTAGGATCAAAAGACAGATGATGACTACCCATAAAGTTGAACCAACCGTGGTAAAAAACTCCATAATCCTTGTCAGAAACGGAGACTCTTGTGATTGTACAGCACTAATTACCGCATTATCAAAATCAATAATTTTCTCCGCTCTTACCAACATCGCCACAACACTAAATGCCAAAAGTGCAACCAAGCTAATCAAAAATGCGCGAGTAAGCTGAAATTGCGAATTCATCATATTTAACCCCTTTTCATGGATAACCATATAATTTCCCATACACCCCAATCCTACTTATTCAACAAAAAAATCATCAAAATTTCCTGCACCAAAAAAGGCACCAAATATACAAAAGAGGATGCATAAACAGCCTTTTTTGTATATTTGGTGCCTGTCACCGTTCTAATGATCATCTATAAGCAAATTTTTCCTTAAGGGATGTTTCTTGTTTTAGTTGCATGATTTGTTGTGTTTTGACTTCGTTTTTTCTGCTCATTTCGAAGAGTTTCAATTGGTCTGCACTAACGTTTCCTTCGATAATGGCTTGTGTTAGGAGTGGCGCTAAGATATGGGCGTCTTTCATTCCACTATTAATTCCAATTGCTCCGGTTGGGGTCATCGTATGGGCAGCATCACCTATTAGGATTAATCCGTTCTCTACCCACGTATCGCTGCGGGAACTTTGTACTTTTAAACAAACCAAGTCTTTCCATGAACGGAGGTGGTTGTTCACACTCTCTTCTAGTTCCGGAAAACTTTCAATCAAAGGCTCAAGAAATGGCTGCAGGGAACCTTTACGTAATTCCGGAAACGAACCCTCAGCGATATTCCAGCCAATTTGGATGAGACCACCCGTTTGCGAAAATAATGCAAGTTGATGGCCATTAACAAGGACCATTCTTGTTGTTGGCTCCCACCCTGCAGGAGCAGGAATTTTTGCCCACAATACATCATATCCGTGTGTCATTTCTATTGTAGGTATCTTCGCCAGCTTACGTACGGTAGAATAACGACCGTCTGCCCCGATTGTAACCTTACTTGAAATATGGATTTCTTCCCCATTTTGTATCGCCTTAACACCCGTATAGAATCCTTTTTCATCCTGAATTAATTCTTTAACAGTCGTGTTAAATAGCAATTGGAAATTTTGATTTCCCTCAGATTCTTGGATGATTGCCGTTAATAAATGGGCTTGTGGTACGTGAATTCCGACATGGTCTTCATGGGTACCGGGCGTAATACTGTTCACGATATTTCTTCCAGAGAAGTATTCTACCTTCTTCATTTTAAGAATTCCGAGTTCTTCTATTTTATTAAATAAATGATGTTCTTTTAAGATCGCTTCTGTTTCACCGTTAATATGCTCGCCTCTGAATTGTCTGTTAACCCCGGTAGAACGTTCTATAATAATGGTTAATATTCCGTTTTTAGCCAATAAATGTCCGAGTAAAGTCCCTGCAGGTCCGCCGCCAACGATACAAACATCTGCTTGTAGGTTCATGTTAGAGCCACCTTCTACTATTATTTTGTTTTTTTGAATATATTTCGTTTTGAAAAAAGTTTCATAATACGAAAAAAAGTTAAGTATAGAGTAACAAAGTTAAGAGAAATAATCAATTCATTTATTTTTAGAAATAGACAATTGTACCTATTTTAAAGGATAATAAAATCCATTTAAAATTATATATTTAGTAAATTCTTTGTAAATTATAATTCAGAAAGTTTGAAATTTTTTAAAGAGGCTGTTAAGAAATGTTAAGAAATCGAAAATTCAATCTTTTTTTCTTCCGCAGCTTGTATGATAAGCCTGTAGTACAAATCATGCAAGAAATCAAGGAGGATTATGAAAATGAAAAATTTTAAAACATGGTTAGTTGCTTTGATGTCAGCATTGATGTTACTTGGAGTTGCCACTGGGTGTAGTGATACAACAAATACAGATGATCCAGAAACTGAAGAAACGGAACAAAACGAAGAAAGTACTGAAGAAGGTACTGAAGATACTGAAGAATAGGTATAGATGCAACATAAAACAAGGCGGTGCCAGCCGTCTTGTTTTTTTCTTTTGTTTATTTATGTCTGACCTGTATACCAGAGTGAAGATTAACCTTAACCCTGCCTCTAATTTTCCGACCATTTTTAAGCTTATCTCTAAGCGAAGAAACAATAATTGAGCTACCCAACCAGAACAGCAGTCCTAATACGATACTTAATCCCCAATTACCACTAACTTGTAAAACCGTCCACACCGTTGCTACACAGAAAACGCCGCCCACCATTCCAAACACAGAACCATTTGCAATTTTTGCAGCCTTTTTCGATCCAGAAGCAATCCCCATCATCAACACCGCTGTAATCATCACTGCTGGAAAGGCAGCAAAGATTCCTGCTAAGATTTTCCATGGAGATAAGACCGTTATTAAATAGCTGATCATCACGGCTGCTCCACCGAGAGTGAAGCGAATAAGCAAATCTTTATACATATCTAGCACACTTCCCTTAGTATGTTGTAATAATAACCACAGCCATTGAAACGACTAGCCAGAACCCCATAGCTTGTGCCAGACCTCGTTTCCATCCTTGCCTTGGCAGGAGATATCCAGCTAGAATGGCTACGAGGATATTGATGCCCATTCCGACAATCGCACCTTTAGATAATAAAATGGAATGAGAAACTAAATCTTCTCCACTAAAATCCAAACCGACCGTTAATAAAGCTGCTAAGTACACAGCAGGAAAAGCAGCAAAAATACCTCCAGCCTTTTCACCTAAATTCCTGGCAACAAGTGTTGAAACAACTACTGCTCCTCCTCCTAAAACAAACCTAAGGAGTAATGCACCTATTGATATATCTGCCATGCCTTTCACCTCTGATATTTAGTATTCTAAGCTGATCCATCTACCCTCTTATAAAAATGTGAAGCATTTCACATAACTAAGTTAATAAGTTTATTCTACCTCATTTATTCCTCATAACATGTGAACATTTCGTTACTTTTTTTAAAGCGTTACCATTCGAAAGCAAAAGAAAAACCCGTATTTTCGGGTTTTGATTAGCTTTAATAGCCTCTTTTAGTATCAACTTTATTTTTTAGCGGCTTGTTTGCTTCAATATTCTTAAGTGTATTAATGAAACAAGCTGCCCCTTCATTGGGGGTGGTAACAGCCGATATATGAGGAGTTATGAAAACTCTAGGGTGTCTCCATAATGGATTATTTTCAAGCAATGGTTCTTGTGAAAAAACATCAAGGACAGCATAACTAATATGATTCCCAGATAAAGCTTTTAATAAAGCACCTTCATCCACCGAAGCACCTCTTCCGACATTAATAAATCCCGCACTTTTTAATTGACAAAAGATTATGTCGTTAAATATTTTTTCAGTTTTTTCCGTAAGTGGCAAGGTATTAATGATATAGTTCATTTCACTTAAACGTGAAGTATGAAAATCTAATTTCATGACCTCTTTGAAATTGGCCTTTTCCTGCCCGCTTAAGGAAACACCGAAAACGTCAACCCCTAATCCTGAAAAAACCTTCGCTATCATTTGACCAATTTCGCCTGTCCCATATACAAGAACTTTTTGATCACCTACTAATTTCGGCGTATGCTGCTTCCAACTTTTTAGTTGTTGTTGATTTTGAAAAACATCATGTAATTGTAAATCCTTTAAGATGTAGCTTAAACAATACTCCGCAATCCTTTGTCCAAAAGAACAAATGGTTCTAGTTAGTAAAACTGCTTCATTCCAGTCTTTCTTATATAAAAAACGGTCAACCCCTGCACCAAGAGAATGAACCCATTTTAAATGGCTGTAATCATAGTCTGCTTTTAGGTTGAAAGAAACCAGTGCATCTGCCCAACTCAAATCACTTTGTGAAAATTCATTTTCAGGGATAAAGCGAAAAGTCTTATCCGTAACTTCCTTTTCTATTACTATTTGAAGGTCTTTATACATGGGACTGACTACTAAAATTTTTGTTATGTTCATTTTTTTCCTCTTTTTTTAAAATTTCAAAATAACTTACCCTTTAGGCACGTCAAGTGCTTGATAAGCAGCCTGATATTTTCCTCCATCGGCTACTTCTGAATGATACAAAGCCTTTAGGGCAAAGTTTTTTTCTAATTGGTGCTCATCAATCAATTCTTTTAAATGCTTCTGCAGGTCTTTATTTTCTTTTACTAACTGTTTCATTTGTGTTTTAAAATACTTCATTGATAGAATTCTCCTTTCTTTTTACTTTTTGGAACGAAACAACATTTATAAAAAATAAGGACGATTATAGTAAAATAAATCGTCCTTCTAAGAAACATTACTTTAACGCCTGGCTAACCTTTAGCTTCTTCCCTTTAACGGTTGTATTCTCCATCGCCTGGATTACTATTGAGCCTTTACCATTAAGGATGTCTACATATGTTAAATTGTCCTGAATGGTGATGATGCCAATATCGTCGGCGGTAACTCCAGGAATATTTGAGATTGTACCAACGAAATCCACTGCGCGAAGCTTTTTCTTTTTGCCGCCGCTAAAGTGAAGCTTGGTAATATCTTTATTGATCCGAGCGGTTTTATTATTTCTAACCACTCTGCGACCGCTTATTTTTTCTTCAAATGCCGCTTTTCCACTTGTCACCACTTCCTGCTTCGGAACGTCCATTGCCGGGATTTCAAACCCAATATACCTTTCGATTGCCTTAAGGAATTTCCCCTCATATGGTGTTGCAAAGGTAATCGCTTTTCCTTGATTACCTGCTCTGCCAGTTCTTCCCGTACGGTGAACATAGCCTTCTTTTTCCATTGGCACATCATAATTAATGATTAATGACACGTAATCAATATCGATTCCCCGAGCAGCCACATCCGTTGCAACTAAATAACGGAAATTCCCAGCTTTAAAACCATCCATAACCGCGAACCGGTCTTCTTGATCTAGTCCGCCATGGAGTCTTTCACAAGTATAATTGTCGTTTTCCAATTCGGCATAGACACTCTCAACATTTTCTTTTGTTCGGCAGAAAATAATACAGCTATCTGGATTTTCAACAACTGTTACATCTTTAAGTAGTGAAATCTTATCATCTTCCTTTACTTCAATGACAGCATGTTCAATAGTATTTGTTGTTACACCATCGGCAGCTATCTCAATCGGAATGGGATTTTTCATGTATTGATGACAGAGGTTGTCCACATCCTTCGGTAAGGTGGCAGAAAAAACCATGGTTACTCTGTCCTTTGGAAGTTCCTTGATGATGGCTTCCACCTCATCGATAAAGCCCATATTTAGCATTTCATCCGCTTCATCAATGATTAAAAACTTTATTTTATCTAATTCAAGGGTACCCCTCTCGATATGGTCCATCGTACGACCGGGTGTCCCCACGACCACATGTGTTTTTTGCTTTAATTCCTCTTTTTGCTTTGAAAAAGGTTCTTTGCCGTAAACAGCCATTGCTTTTATCCGTTTAAAACGACCAATATTCGTAATATCCTCACGGACTTGAACGGCTAGCTCCCGAGTTGGTGTAAGAACTAATGTTTGTGGCTTTTTTTCCTCCCATTCCATCATTTCACAAATAGGAATTGCAAATGAAGCCGTCTTACCTGAGCCTGTTTGAGATTTGACGATCATATCGAATTTTTCCAATGCCTTAGGAATTACTTCTTTTTGTACTTCTGTGGGATGATTGTACTTTAATACGGTCAGAGCCCTTGTGATTTCTTCACTTAAATGATAATCCTTAAAATTTTTTTCACGCATACAGTAACCTCGTTTTTTTTGTATTATCAAACTTCTATATAGGATTTCTCTCAAAGAAATATCATATGCTAAAATCTGAATAGGTTCATTATACTTGAAATACAAAACTTTCGAGAATTTATTTTTCATTCACTGTTGCACAACAGCTTTACAAAATTAAATAGAAACTGTACAGTAAATTTAGAACAAATAGGTAATTTTACGTTATCTTAATAAAAAAATCAGAAATATCAAAAATTTGGACGAAAAATCTGTTATAATGGAAATATCCCGTTCTAGGGATACTATGAATTACTTAACTGACAACATGAAAATCCAACTGCAGGCTCTTTTTTAATTAAACTATTTCATAATAGGAGGTTATCTATGTATAAAATCAAAGATAAACAAAAATTATTCATCTACACAGGTCCCGATGGCTCTGGGCGAAAAACGATTGCAAAGATGGTCGCTACTGCGTTTGATATGGAAACAGTCCTCTCTTACACAACTCGTTCTCCTCGTCATTATGAGCAAGATGGTGTAGACTATCATTTTGTTTCGGAAGAATCCTTCCAAGAAATGCAAGACAACCAAGAATTCCTTGAAACAGTTGAAATTGATGGTATTCATTATGGAATTCGTGAAGAGGATATTGTCAAAGCCTTTGAACATCATAACCTTGTCTACTTAACGTTAAACCCAGAAGGCACTGAAAAATTAAAAGAGATGTATGGTGACCGTGTCATGCGCTTTTTCATTTTCGCAAACCGGGATACGGTAATCAAGCGACATAATGCACGAAACGATAAGGAAGAAGATATCCAAAGGCATCTATCCCATTATGATGAAATCATGGCTTATCAAAATGAATGTGAGCATGTCTTTGAAAACTATGATTCTCCACAAGTATCATTTCAGGTTAGTGAAGTCATTGAAGCTTTTCTAGATCGTAATAGAATTGTAACGGATTATTAAAAAAGACAGGGTCCATTGCTAGGAAGATTATCCTATCAATGGACCTTTTTCTATTATAACTGGTTCGAACAATTGAACACAGTTTCTTCCCTTTTTTTTTGCCTCGTATAAAGCTTTGTCGGCCTCCCGCATTAGTGAATGAATGGTATATTTAAGTTCACCAGGAAAAATTTTTGCTTGTGAAATCCCAAAACTTGATGTTACGACAATTTTCTTACCTTGATTAAGCGAATAACTATCTGCAATCCTTGCCCGAATACTATTTGCCATCTTTTGCGCATCGAACAGATTCGTATCAGGCAGACAAATAACAAATTCCTCTCCTCCATAACGCCCAATGATGTCAGACTCACGCAAGCATTTCGTGGCAATTTTAGCAGTATTTGCTAAGACAATATCACCAGCTTCATGTCCATAGGTATCATTTACAGTTTTAAAATAATCGATATCAAACATAATGATGGAAACGATTCCACCATTTAGAGTAAAGGATTTAAAAATATTCTCTGATTTTTGAATAAAGTAGGATTTGGTAAAAACTTGTGTTAAACCGTCCGTTCTTGCTATTTGTTGTAATTTTTCCTCCAAATTCACTCTTTCTGTTACATCAACAAAGGTAATGATTTGCCCAATATCATGGCTGTTTTTCGATTGAACCGGTGAAAAACGAATATGATGATGTGTTTGCATGCTGCCTTGAGATAATTGGTAATCTCTTTCTTCACCTTGATAGATGATTTCAAGGAGTTGTTGTTGACCATGTAGGACATCAGATAGCCCTTTTCCAATCATTTGACGATTAAGCGTGGGGATAACATTTAGGACAGAACGATTATAATCAACAATCCTGCCACCTTGATTGATCACGATAACGCCTTCTTTCATACTTTCAAACACGGTATCCCTTGCAATTGGTGCTACATTAAACATTTGATAAGATACAAGGGCAGCACCATGAAATAAAAATGAAATACTCATTGCCACAGGTCCAAGGTCTATTCCATACGGACTTAATCCATTTAAATAAAAATGCGTCGCGATAATGGGGACAATAAGTCCTGCGGCCATCGTAATAATTTGCATCTGGAATTGAAATAACGATTTTTTTAATTGCATGAGTAGAATAATAACACTGAACATAATGCATATAAATACGAAAATCGAATGGATGTAAAACCACGGCCCGCCTTCCAATTTTAAGATAGGAAACGGGGTGTCACTTCTTATCTCCACCGTCTTATAATAGAAGTGATGGAGGTTATTTGTACTGTGCACAAAGATGGTTAATATCGGAAAGACATAAAGGGAGTAGTAGATCCACTTTTTAATCTTTTGTCCTACATACTCGAAACACATAAATAGGATAAATAGTGGGATGAAAGGTAAAGCGAGATACTCCAGTTGTAACCAAAACTTCATTTGTTCGAGCGTTACACTGGTTAGTTCAAATAAATAGGAAAATGTAAAAATCGCTGATAGGAGTGTTACAAAAACATAATATTTAGCTCCGGGAGCATTCTTAACTTTTAATATCGTATAAACGCATAAGAACACGCTTAAAGTACCGGCTATAATTAAAGCGACTATGTAAACGATTAATTCTTGGTTCATTTAAACAACTCCATACAAAAACCTAGGTTTTCTTCATTATATAGTAAAGTTTTGTAACGTGACTAGTGCAATTATGGTGTACAATAGAATTACATGACTTAAAAAGCCTTTTATTTTTAGGCTTGAATTATTACTGATAACAGTTGAAATTGTCTTTGAAACAGTGTATAATTATGAGTTGAAAACATTATTTAGGGGGAACTCTTTTTGTCGATCGAAGTAGGCAGCAAAGTACAAGGTAAAGTAACGGGTATTACTAATTTTGGAGCGTTTGTAGAATTACCGGGTGGCACCACTGGTCTTGTGCATATCAGTGAGGTAGCGGATAGCTATGTAAAAGATGTTAATGACCATCTAAAAGTAGGAGACCAGGTTGAGGTAAAGGTTATTAGCGAGAAAGACGGAAAAACTGCCTTGTCTATTAAAAAAGCTATTGATAAACCAGAAGGGCAAACATCTTCTTATTCACAGCGACCACAACGCCAAGGGAGAGATAATAGGCAATCAAAGGACTTCCGTTCAAAAGGCACATTTAAACCAAAAGAGAACTTTGAAGATAAAATGGCTAAATTCTTAAAAGCGAGTGAAGAAAATTTATCCAGCTTAAAACGCAACACCGAAACGAAACGTGGCGGCAGAGGCGGCAGACGCGGATAATTATAGATAAAGAAGGCAAGCCAAGTGCGGCTTGCTTTCTTTTATTTAATTCAAGCGTCTAACGTTTCGGAACCGGTGTACGCAGAAAATCCACCCACCTACTAATGAATGGGGGATTTTCTGGATATTTTTTTAAGGATAGAATTTTTAGCAGCTTCTTTTTGTTGAAAAATACTTCGCAGCGGAAATTTATTTATAGATTGAGAAAATTGAATGAAACTGAGGATTCGTTTCAGTAGGCACAATATGCGGTGTGGCTTACAAAGCCATTTCTTTGATGGATTTATTTATTGCCTGTCTAAATGCCCAAATTATATCAATTAATATATCCGTATCAACCTTTATTTCTTTAATATCCCAGTACAGTTCATTTTTTCGATGAAAATAAAATTCCCCTTCTGATGATTTTATAATCGTTAGGATTCCCTTTGGATTTTCAGTATCCATTGTAAGAAAATGTTTTTCTCCGTTCCAATTGGCAAAGACTTCGAAAGTTTTCAGAAAGACTTGAACTTCCTCTCTACTCTTAAGCACTTTATACACTCCTTTTAATAAAAATTTCATGTGTAAATAGCTTTGAAAAATAAATAGCTTAGCAACGAATTTATAGTGTGATTCTGATTATATGCAAAGAACAGGCAGGTTACGACAACTTTGTTGTAAGACAAACAAAAATTTTTTGACCATCAGCAACTTTTGAGTCCATCATTATTCCATTAGGATGAGGAGGATACCCGAAATTAGGGAAAAAGGATTCTCATTAATTTCTAATAATTTTATCATCAACCTCTAACCCCTTCGTAGAAAATAAAACCAAGAAGACGTTTCCACTCTAAATCCATGAAGTTGGTAAAATGAGTGTTGTTATTGGATATGTTTCAGATTACTTCTCAATGGTAATGACTGATACTCGAATTACTTATGGGAAAAACGCGGAAAAGGGATGGGAAGACCATCATGAAAAGCTAGTCTCGCTCCCCCCTATGGGGTGAGCAACTGGAGCAGGGGTTTTTGATTTATTCTAAAAATTCCTTCTTGATTGTTACCATAAATGGTTGCTTCCCTCTTTTTCGGGAACAATCCACTATTCGAATAAAAATTTAAGGCTGACCAAAAGGATACTAAACTTAAAAACCTTTTGAACAGCCTATATTTTTTTATTTTTTATTCAATTCATCTAATAGTGGGAAAAGCTCTTCTAAATGTTCAATTTCATAGGTTGGGATCACTTCATTTCTCTCTTTATTGTGACGGTTAATCCAGACGGATTTGATCCCTGCTGAATTGGCACCTAGAATATCTGTCATTAGGTTGTCCCCCACCATAAGAACCTCGTCCTTCTCAAGTGACATGAGTGACAATGCATGCTCAAAAATCGATGGGTCGGGCTTCCCTCTTCCAAACGCACCTGAGATAACAATCTGGTCAAAGTACGGAACAAGCTCTGGTGTAATCGATAGTTTAGTATTCTGCAGATCTGGTGAACCATTTGTTAATAGAAGAAGTTGATACTTACCTTTTAATGAATCTAGTATGTTAAAGGTTTCTTCGTAAACAAACGGCAGGTTCCTGCGCTCCTGAGGGAACCTTTCTGCCAATTCATAACCGAAAGTTGGGTCATCGATACCCAATGCCTTTAGCCCTGCAGTCCATGCATCTTTTCGGTAACCAGGTACGATTTCTTTCATTTTTCTAAAATTATCGTGGTCATCCAAAAAATTACCCCATAAGCCTTCGAACGGATTAATCCCTATCATTTGTGTAAATGAGTAGGTCTCATAAGAGGAGTAAAGATTTCTTGCAGCCTCACGTACAGCCTCTTCAAATTCATTTGCGTCAACACCATATCGGTCCTCCGCTGCCTTACAGGTTGCAACAAATGCTTCCTTTATACTTTTTTGATCCCAAAGAAGTGTGTCATCTAAATCAAAAAATATTGCTTTTATCATTTTCATTAGCCTCAACTTTCACATACTTAATATTTAACTAGTTTAACATTTTTAGAAATAAAAGAATATTCAATGTCATAAAAATAAAAAAATCTCTCAACTAAAATATTGAGTAGTAGATCAATATCCCTTGAAAAGAATGTTTCAGAGTTGAAGGCTGCCAAATGGGCTTTGGAAAAAGTGTGCGTAAATCCTCTGTTTACTTATTTTATAAATATTTCCTCATATTCTTTTTTCATTTCTCATAAAATGGACAAGGAAAGGTAGTCCAAGGGAGGAATGAATGTGGGGTTTATTACGATACTTTTTAGGATCCGATTCAATACTATATGATGAAAACGCTGTTAACCTATTCCTGTTTACTATTTGGAGCTACCTTACAGGGAATATCGATGTCATTATTTTTATTTCCACATTCTATCCCATCTGGCGGGGCAGCAGGGCTGGCAATCCTTATTAATCATTTTTTCAGTCTATCCCTTGGTTTTTCATTGTGGCTGGCAAATATTGTATTTTTACTATTTGCTCTTCCTTATTTTGGTTTTACCTGGACATTGCGAACCGTTATTTCCGTTGCAATCACTTCTATGACCGTAGGCTACATAACCTCTCAGTTTCCTCACATCCATATAAATATTTTCCTTTGTATTATAGCGGGAAGTGTATGTTTCGGTTTAGGAGTTGGTTTACTGATTCGATCCGGTGCATCTAGCGGCGGCATGGTCATTCCTGCATTAATGATTGCCAACTACAAAAATTGGAGTCCAGGAAAAGTGATGATGGGGATTAACTTTTTCATCTTTGTATTAACGGCCTTGGTGATTGATTATAAAATTGTACTTTATGCCATTATTTGCCAGTTTATTTCAACCAATATCATAGATTATATTTATGAGTTTAAGTTCCATCGAATCAGCTTTTTATCGGCAGCTTGGAGAAAAAGATAAGAAGATCCATTAAAGAATCTTCTTATCTTGGAGATAGGCTATAATTTTCTCAACTGATTCCTCAATTGACATTTTGTCTGATTCGATAACAATTTCAGGGTGGCTCGGCATTTCATATGGAGAGGATATTCCTGTAAACTCTGGAATTTCTCCCTTCCTCGCCTTTTTATATAACCCTTTTGGATCCCTATCTTCACAAACTTGGATTGGACATTTCACATAAACCTCAATAAACTCATCCGATTCAAACATGTTCCGTACCAGTTCTCTATCCTCTCGAAAGGGAGAAATAAAGGCAGATAAAACGATTTGACCACTGTCGACAAATAACTTTGCCACTTCCCCAATTCTTCGAATATTTTCTTTCCGGTCTTCCGGTCCAAACCTCAGATCCCGGTTTAATCCATGGCGGATGTTATCACCATCTAATATATAACTCCTTAAAGCATTTCGAAACAATGCATAATCCACCGCGTTCGCTAATGTTGACTTTCCCGATCCGGATAGTCCTGTAAACCAAAGAACACAGCTCTTGTGGCCACTCAAAAGATTGCGGTCCTTTTTCGTAACACTTGAATGATGCCAAGTAATATGATTACTATTTTTCATTTCCGACACCCTTTGGTTTTTCTTCGAAGGTATAAACTTCTTTCATACCTTGAATAAGAATTTCCACTACCTCCGGCCGGCTGAATTCTTTGGGCGGCATTTCTCCGTTTTTTAGCATACCTCTTACCTTTGTACCAGATAAAATTACGTGATGCCTTGAATCGTGCGGACATGTTTTTTTAGACGCCATATTCTCACACTTATTGCAATAAAAACTATGTTCAAAGAATAGTGGTTTAATTCCTAGTTCCTCTTCTTCAAAGTTGCTAAATATTTTTTGGGCATCATACGTTCCATAATAATTTCCTACGCCTGCATGATCTCTTCCTACGATAAAATGAGTACAACCGAAATTTTTTCGAACAATCGCATGAAAGATAGCCTCTCGAGGACCCGCGTATCGCATAGCGGCTGGGAACACCGATAAGAAAACTCGATCCTTTGGATAATAATTTTCAAGTAACGCTTGATAGCTTTTCATTCTTATTTCACTAGGGATATCATCTGGTTTAGTCTCACCCACTAGCGGATTCAAAAATAACCCATCAACAGTCTCTAGTGCTGTTTTTTGAATGTATTCATGTGCTCGATGAACGGGATTTCGCGTTTGAAATCCTACCACCGTTTTCCAACCTAAATGATTAAAAGTGTCTCTCGTTTGAATCGGGTCCAAATAATAACGTTCAAACATACTCTTTTTACTTCTGGTTACCAACGTAATCGGCCCAGCAATATAGAGTTCACTTCTGTTAAAAAGTTTTTTTATACCTGGGTGATTTATGTCTGTGGTTTTATAAACCATTTCTGCTTCTGCTATCTTATCTGGAATATAAATTTCCTCCAAATCCATTACACCATAAACGGTATCATCTTGAATTAAGTTGATGGTTTCCCCGACCTTTAATTCCATGGCTTTGTTCTTATCGATTGCTAACGTAATCGGAATCGACCACGGAAGACCGCTTGAAAGGCGCATATTTTGAACCACCGATTCATAGTCCGCTTTTCCCATAAAACCTTCTAGCGGGCTGTACGCGCCATTTGCAATTAATTCTAAATCACTTAATTCTAGATTATCGAGCAGGACAAAATTCCGTGATACATCTATGTGTTCATCATGATTTATACGATTGATCAACTTACCACCATGTGGTACACTACTACTCAAATCCTTCCCCTCCTTTTGCCTCCTGAATCAGCATGTATATTTTTCAATAAAATATTCTTATGATTCATGAAGTCCGCATTCTGTTTTTGATTGTCCGGCCCATCGTCCAGCACGAGAATCACCATTGTTGGAAACCTGCTTGGTACAAGGAGCACAGCCTATGCTTGGATAGCCTTTATCATGTAATGGGTTATAGGGCAGCTTGTTTAACTGAATGTAGGTCATAATATCTTCTGAGGTCCAATGGATAAGAGGGCAAATTTTGATTTTATGGAATTTATCATCTTTATTCAGGTACTGGGTGTTCCTCCTTGTGAGCGATTGCTCCCTCCTTAAACCGGAAATCCATGCCTTTACTTCCCCTAAAGCTTCCTTAAGAGGAACTACTTTTCTCATATGGCAGCAAAGATTCGGATTATGCTTCCAAAGCTCCTCTCCATACCACTTTGCTTGGTCTTTCAAGGAATATTGAGGTTTAACCATTTCTATTTGTAGAGATGGATATCGTATTTTCACTTTTTCAATTAGCTCATAGGTCTCTGAAAAATGCAGTTCCGTATCGAGGAAGATAATTTTTGCATTGTTCTTTACCTTTGAAATTAAATCAATCAAAACAATCCCTTCTGCACCAAAGCTGCATGCATATACAATATCCTCACCGTACTCACGATAACCCCATTTTATGACATCCATAAAGTCTGGCTTGCTATCCATAAAAGAGGCGATCTTATCCTCATTCCAATTTTCATACGTTAACATTTCAGACAATCCTCAGCACTCCCTTTCTCTTTTAACCCGAGGATTCATTATCAAGGTATGGCATGAATTGTTTAAGACCTCTACCTTGTTCATGTTGTTTATATCTCCGTATTTCGCATACGAAAGCATTGCTCGAATCCATGAACCATGACCGAACACCAATAGGTTTGAAAACTCACTATATTTATTTAAAAATTGTACAATTCTGTCTTCTAAATTCTGCAAACTTTCCCCTAGTACTAATTCTTTTGGGTTTTCAATCCAGATGTTTCCATGCTTTTCAATCAGCACATTTTTTGGAATCCCTTCAAAAGGTCCAAAATCCAATTCATCTACTAACCCATCTGCTTCACACGAATAACCATAGAGTGCAGCGGTTTGGTGCGTTCGTTGTAGTGTACTTGCAATGACAAGGTCAAAGGGGGCTAATTCATCGAGTATTTTCTGATTCATCTCAATTCCCTTTGCCTGTTCATCTGAAACTTGTGATAGACCGATATCCCTTCTCCCTTGAAGCCAGGTTTTTTTATTCCATTCTGTTGGAAGGTGTCTGATCATAGTAATTTGCATTCATCTTCCTCCAAATAAAAGGTTTCACTCCTTAGACCACATCGTTGTGTCTCTAACACTAAAACGTCTTGAAGCTTTACATTTCCTAAATTCACATTCGTTCCAATTTCTTTAATAAAATACATTTGCTGCTTAGATGTTGGGGCTTCAAAAATAATTTTCTTCGTATCTATATCTTTAACCAGTTCCTGGATTAAATTTGATTTTATCGTCCCGCTTCTTTCATAAATTCCTGAAGTACCTGAATCTCTGCCTTCCGTAATGACGTAGTCACAACCAGCATTTAATAATAAACAGATTTCTTCCTTCCAATCTAATATGGACATTTCAATCGTTGAATCTTTTGATCCAACCTCTGCAATGACATGGAAATTCTTCTTGATTTTTGAAATCAATTGGAGGCGTTTTTGTAGAGGAATATCCAGCGTTCCATTTGATATTTCTATCCATTCAATTCCTAAATTACGTAAAAATGATAAATATTCAGGGATTTTATTTTGATAAAAACATTTCTCAAACAAGGTTCCACCACAATAAGGTTTAATTTGATATTGCTTATATAGTTCAATTTTTTTCTCAATGTTTCGTGTAATATAGGCAGACCCAATTCCAATTTTTGCGATATCAATGATATAGCCATAATCAGATAAAATATTTTTCAACTCACCTATCGGAGTTCCGAAATCAATCACCGAAGTCAAGCCATATGTTCTATTTCCTGACGTCCTTTCTGGCAGTGTTAAAAAATCCATAGAAGAAGCGCCTCCTCTTTTTTTCTAGGATAGATTATTCAATAATTAGGTGAATGTGTAGAATTTAGTGCCTATATGGTAGAAATTGGGCATTTGTCTTGCATAAACTCTGACCCCAAATGTAAACAATAAAAAGGCTTATTCTTAAGGTTAGGGGTGAACATCCTTGTCGAAGCAAAAAAATAATGGTTTGACGATTCTTGCAATCGGTTCGATTCCACTCATCCTTGTTTTAGGGAACTCGATGCTTATTCCCGTACTACCGAAGATGAAATCTGAACTTGATATTTCACAATTCCAAGTTAGTTTAGTCATATCAGCATTTTCGATTGCTGCAGCTATTTCTATACCTGTGTTAGGCTATTTATCCGACCGGTTTTCCCGCAAGGCGATTATCATCCCTTCTCTCATTCTGTATGGGAGTGGAGGTCTCTTGGCAGGTGCTGCTGCAGCCTGGTTTGACAATGCGTATACCTGGATCCTTGCTGGGAGAATCATGCAAGGAATGGGTGCTGCAGGTACAGCCCCAATCGCCATGGCATTAACAGGGGATTTATTTAAAGGCGGGAAACAAAGTAAAGTTTTGGGGTTAGTTGAGGCTTCTAATGGATTTGGAAAGGTAATCAGCCCTATCATTGGCTCTCTTCTTGCCTTACTCTTTTGGTATGCGGCATTTTTCGCCTTTCCTATTTTCTGTGCTATTTCTTGTTTGTTAACCATCTTTTTCATTAAAGAGAAAAAAACCAAAAAGGAACCGCCTCCGGTTGGCAAATATGTTAAAGGTCTGGTGTCTGTATTCAAAACAGAAGGACGCTGGTTATTCGCCGCCTATTTAACTGGCGCAACCTGTTTATTTACCCTCTTTGGTATTTTATTTTATATCTCAGATATATTAGAAAAAGATTATCAAATTGATGGTGTTTTAAAAGGGAGTATATTAGCCATACCTCTTTTAATCATGACGATAACATCCTATATAACCGGCGCTAAAATTGGAAAGAAGATGAAGTTGATGAAAACCCTGATTATCTTAGGGTTATTACTAATGACAACATCCTTTGCGTCATTGATTTTCTTTAAGAAATTAGTTCCCTTCTTTGCAGTACTTGGTGTTAGCAGTATTGGTACGGGACTTGTTCTTCCATGTATTAATAGTTTTATTACTGGGTCTGTTCCAACCGATCGAAGGGGATTCGTTACCTCACTGTATGGATCCGTAAGATTTCTCGGGGTTGCAATTGGTCCCCCTGTGTTTGGTTCCTTAATGGCATGGTCACGTTCTGGGATGTTTTTAATAACAGCGGGTCTAACATTGTTAGCGGCTTTACTATGCATGATTCTCATTCACGTAGCCAAACCGAAACCATCAGAGGAAAATGAAAGTGACTCACTGTTTGAAAAATTGCAATTCACCTAAGAAAAGTTGCGATAAAGGAGTAGATAGAAGTGCAAATATATTTTTCGCCTGAGGTTATTACACCGGAATATCAGGTACTTAATGTGGTTAACTCCAAAAACAAGGGAGTAGGAAATGTAGCTTTTCTTTTTAACGATAAGAAATTATATGTTTATGGCATATTAGAGGATGAGGAAGTAGGGTCAGACTTCAAAGATTTAGTCACACCTTACATAAAGGGATTAGCCAAAGCAAAGCCGGATCTTGATATTCTCTCCTGTTTGTATGTCGGGTGTAAGAAAATTAAGCTAAAAGAAGAAGAAGAAGAGGAAGAATAGACATTAGAGGGTACCTACGGGTGTCCTCTTTTTAATTTGGGTCTAGGCAGTAGTAGCAAGGCATTTAACTACTTCATAATTTATTGTTAAGCAGTTAGACAAATATGGAGTGTGTGGCCTAATGAGTATCGGTATCATTCTAATGGGGCTATTTATTGGTTTTATGGTTGGTTTAACAGGTGTTGGCGGGGCTGCGCTTTTGACACCGATCTTGATATTATTAGGGTTTAGTCCATCTATCGCAGTAGGAACAGATCTGATTTATAATTCAATCACCAAGCTTTTTGGCTCCTTTCAACATTGGAGGCAAAAGACCATAAACCTTACTTTGGTCAAATATCTTGCAATCGGAAGTATCCCAAGTGCTATATGTGCTGTTGGGATTCTCCACCTATTTGATTCTTTTTTTCATAACCAAGAGGAGGTCATCAAACATGCTTTGGGGTATGTTTTAATCTTGGTAGCATTGACTACCCTTATTAAAACGTTCGCCAAAAATAAAATAGAAGAGAACTCTCTTCAGAAAAAGCCACTTCATGAAAAAAAGGCTTTAACCATTTTGATAGGAGTTGTATTAGGCTTTATTGTTGGGTTAACTTCTATTGGTTCTGGTTCATTGTTTGCGTTAGCTATGCTTTATCTGTACAGAATGACCCCTTCAGAGCTTGTCGGTACCGATATAGCACATGCGTTTTTATTAGTAACCGCGGCAGGATTCATGCATGCAGGAATAGGCAATGTGGATTATTTTCTGGTTTTAAACCTTCTTATGGGTTCAATTCCAGGAGTATTAATTGGCAGTACGCTATCTTCAAAATTCCCAGCGAAACCATTAAGAACCATTATGGCCATCATGATTTTAATTAGCGGAGTCAAACTTATTTAAGAGAACATGGGTTCAACCATGTTCTTTTTTTGATAAGAATAAAAAACCTGTCCTTCTCCTGGAAATTCAAACATATACTTATGAAAGAAATGGTAAGATCAGGAGGTCATTATGTTTATTATTATTGAAAAAGTTGTACTTGGAATGGCTTTTTTACGCTTAATTTCTGGCAGCATTGAAATATTTGCAGCCATCCTTATGATCAAATTTAATACGGTTGAAAAAGCCCTTATGGTGAACTCTTCACTAGCTCTTATCGGTCCAATTATATTAGTGTTGACTACCTCAATTGGATTAATAGGGCTCGTTGAAAAAATATCGATCATGAAATTCGTCTGGATTGCTCTTGGTGTGAGTTTTATATTTATCGGTGTGAAATCATCTTAAGGTTCCTTCCAGGAAAAAAGCCTTTTACCTAGGTAAATAAGAGGTTCCGTTTTTGGGTGCTTTCTTATTAAAAAGACACAAGAATTGACGTATGAATTTGCATACGTCAAGTTTCTGGGAAAGAGCCCGCTATGAATAATAGACGGAGAAATTCCGCTAATTTATAAAAAAAACATAAAAGTGGGAGATTTTGCATGGCATAACCGGAAATTCTCCGCTTATATTCCACGAAACGAGCTCATTTTTCAAATAACCGGAAATTCTCCGCTTATTTTACTATTGCCGGTTAAGAGAATAAAAACAAGATATTTTAGATGAAGAGGCTTTATGATCTACTGCCTGCTTCTATCTTGTACATTTAATACCTGTGCTCTAGTGTTTTTAAGCGGGATTGGGGTTCTAGCCAGCATAATCCGAAAGTCCCTTGGATGAAACGGAATAAACGGGTATAAATAAGGCGTATTCATGCTTTTCGTTCTCGCAAGCAAGATAATCCATACCGTAATTCCTATGGCAAGACCAGGAACCTTAAGGAGGGCAACCATAATCAAAAAGAATACACGGAATATTCGATTGGCAAGACTCAATTCATAACTAGGTGTTGCGAACGTACCAATTGCCGCAACAGCTACATAAAGGACCACTTCATGGGTGAATATCCCTACCTGTACAGCTACTTCTCCAATAATAATCGCCGAAACGATACCAAGAGCTGTTGCGAGAGCATTTGGGGTATGTATGGCTGCCATCCGCAAAATCTCAATACCTACTTCAGCGATAAGAAACTGCCAGATTAACCCAATCTCACCATGTTCCTTCAGCCCAATAAACTTCCAGCGGTCGGAAAGCAATTGTTCATTTGTTGCATATGTATACCAAAAAGGTAACAGGAATAGGGAAGCCAACACCGCTATGAAACGAGCCCATCTTAAAAAGACTCCAACAATTGGTTTTTGGCGATATTCTTCTGCGTGCTGCAAATGATGCCAATAGGTAGATGGACATATCATCACACTAGGTGAACCATCGACAACGATAAGCACATGGCCTTCCATTAAATGAACAGCACTCGTATCAGCTCTTTCAGTATATCGAACAAGTGGATAGGGATTATAATTTCTGCCAAAAACAAATTCCTCAATGGTTTTTTCCCCCATTGAAATACCATCAACCGATATTTTCTCAAGCTCATTTCTTAACATTTTCACATTGTCCATATCGACAAGGCTATCAATATACACTAAAGCAATATCTGTTTTTGAGCGTTGCCCTACCTGTATGTATTCATTGATGAGAGAACGGTCCCGTACTCGTCTTCGAATTAATGCTAGATTAAATACAATGGTTTCTACAAAACCATCGCGCGGTCCTCGTACCACACGTTCAATATCAGGTTCTTGAGGAGAACGAATCGGATATTCACGTGCATCAATGAGAATCACTTGCTGACAGCCTTCAACCACGATGGCAGTCTGACCTGCAAGGACTTGTGCAATCGCTTCTTCTAAATCGTCTGACGTATTAACCTCGACATGTGGAATGAACGTTTTAAAAAGCTTATCGATGGGATTGTTTTCAAAATCCTCTGGTTTGCGCTTCTCAATTTCCTTCATAATTAACAATAGGATATTTGCGGTTGCGAAACCATCAATTTGGAACATCCCAAACTTCAGTCCACCATACACTAGAGGTCGATGGATGACATCAAAGCTTTTACCAATCCGTAATTCTTTTATTAAATAATCAATATTATCTTCAAACTTTTCTTTAACTGGAATTTGTGTTCCCTTTTTTCCCAAACCTGCCAACTCCTAAAATTTTCATAATGATATTTTGCGGCAAGTTTAAGTGTTATATACAAAGATAAATAAAAAAGGAAGGTTCCCCCCTCCTTTAACAAAAGATCTATTGTATAGAAAACTTCTCGATTGTCTTTTGACTATCCTTTTCTGAATAAACAAAAGTGACCTCGCTGCCTTCTTTTAATGATGGCAATTGATTGATGGCCTCTTCTTTTAGTTGAAATGCTGTCTTTTCTCCTTTTATATCTACTTCAATAGAATGAGGGTCTATTTGGCCAACATATACGCCAGAAATTTTTGTAAACAATGATTTTTCAACAATTAAATCTATAACGACCCTTGCCTGCTCTTCCTTAGCGGTTAAAAATGCTTCCAATTTGAAGCGCCCATTATATAGGTCTGAGATGGTAAAACTGTTTTGAATCTCTTGATTATTTTCTATGATAACCTCTTTGATTGCCTGCGTAGACATAACTTCCTCAGAATATTGTTTTACCTTTTTTCCCTCTTCATCATAGACAATGAAATCAGCCTGAAGCCCGCTAGGAAACGTTAGTTTTACCTGTTTCCCTGAAATATTCTTAACTTTGTAGTTGACGATGATTGAGTTGTTTTCCTCAATTGTTTCTATGGATGAAAAGAAATTTGCTGCAATTTCGTTTTGTTTTGGGTATTCTATTTGGTTCTGACTTTCCCCGCCATTAGAATTGTCATTGGAATTACTTCCAGTACCACAAGCGGTTAAAAGCCCGACTACTAAAACTATCATCATTTTTTTGATTGGCATCATAAAAAACTCCTTTTAATTCAACTATCTTAATAGTCGTTTAAAAGGAGTTTCGTGTTACACGAATTTTTACTTTTGAAATAAGAACTTAAGCAATCGATGTACTACTATAATCCACCAAGGTAGGCCTTTTTAATTTCTTCACTTGCTTGTAATTCAGCAGCTGTACCTGAGATTTCAATCCGGCCTGTTTCAATTACATAAGCTCGATTCGCTATCGATAATGCCATATTCGCATTTTGTTCAACGAGCAAAATCGTTGTTCCATCCTGGTTTATTTGCTCTATAATTTGAAAAATGGTTTTGACCATGAGCGGAGCCAAACCCATAGAAGGTTCATCTAGCAAAAGCAGCTTCGGTTTCGCCATAATCGCTCTGCCCATCGCCAGCATTTGTTGCTCTCCACCTGATAATGTCCCCGATAACTGCTTCCTGCGTTCATGCAGTCTCGGAAAAAGATCGTATACACGTTGGATGTCCTGTCTAATTTCTTTCTTATCGGATCGGATGTAGGCACCCAATTCAAGGTTTTCTTCTACACTCATATTTGCAAATACTCGTCGGCCTTCAGGAACATGAGAGATACCCGCTTTAACAATCGATTGTGGAGCCTTACCTGAAATGGAGCTGCCTAAGTACTCGATGGTTCCTGTCTTCGGCTTTAATAGCCCAGACAATGTTTTAAGAAGTGTACTTTTTCCTGCTCCATTTGCCCCAATCAGTGTAACAATTTCACCTTCATTTATTTCTAAAGAAACACCCTTAAGAGCGTGGATGTTTCCATAATAAACATTAATTCCATTCACGTTAAGCATGATCGCTGGATACCTCCTCTCCTAGGTATGCTTCAATTACTTTTGGATTATTTCGGATATCATTAGGAGTACCGTCGGCAATCAGTTGTCCATGGTCTAATACGTATATTCGTTCGCAAATACCCATTACTAGGTTCATATCATGTTCAATTAAGAGAATGGTTAAATCAAACTGTTTACGGATAAAGGCGATTAGTTCCATTAGTTCATGCGTTTCCTGCGGATTCATTCCGGCAGCCGGCTCATCGAGCAGCAATAATTTTGGACCCGCAGCTAACGCTCTGGCAATTTCTAGTCTTCTTTGCTGACCATATGGTAAATTCTTTGCTTTTTCATCCTTAAAACGGTCCAACTGAAAAATCTTTAAGAACTCTAGTGATTTTTCCTCCATCACCTTTTCCTCAGAAAAATGCACAGGCAGACGGAAAATAGAACTTAGAATGGAATGTTTAGCTAAAGAATGATAGGCGACTTTAACATTATCTAAAACAGATAATTCGCTGAAAAGGCGGATATTCTGAAACGTACGGCTAATGCCCTTCCTTGTTACTTGGTACGGAGCAAGCCCGTTAATCCTTTTCCCTTCAAACAAAATTTCACCTTCAGTTGGTACATAAACACCGGTTAGCAGATTAAAACTCGTCGTTTTTCCTGCACCGTTCGGACCGATTAATCCAACCAATTCACCTTGGTTCAGCTCCATATTAAAGCCTGAAACAGCCTTTAAGCCTCCGAACTGGATCCCAGCCTCTTTAACCTGAAGTAAAGCTCCCACACTAATTTCCCCCTTTCGCCATTTTCTTCTTACCAAAGAAATCAGTTATTTCACGCGTACCCATTAGACCCTGAGGACGGTATAACATCACAACAACCAATACAAGACTGTATATAATCATCCGAGTTTCAGGGTATTGCTGTAAGTAAGTTGAAACAATCGTTAATAGGATCGCAGAAATTACGGAGCCTGACAAACTTCCAAGGCCGCCTAGAACAACAAAAATCAAAATATCAAATGATTTTAAGAAACCGAAATTGGATGGCTGGATGATATAAAAATTATGAGAAAATAACCCACCGGCGATTCCAGCAAAGAAGGAACCGATCGCGAAAGCCGCCACTTTATAAAACGTAGTATTAATTCCCATCGCATCCGCTGCGATTTCATTTTCTCGAATGGCAATACATGCTCTGCCATGCCGCGAGTTCGTAAAATTCGCTATTACTAAAACGGTGATAACGAGACATATAAATGCGCTAGTCCAAGTGGTCATATTTGAAACCATCATACCAGACGCCCCGCCAACATACTCAATGTTTAAGAATACAATTCGAATGATTTCACCAAATCCTAGAGTTGCAATAGCTAGATAATCCCCTCTCAGCCGTAAAGAAGGAATACCAACGAGCAAACCTGCTAGAGCGGCTACAATTCCACCGATAATAATCGCTAAAACGAAAGGTAATTCAAACTTCATGGTAATAATGGCTGAAACATATGCTCCAACAGCAAGAAATCCTGCATGTCCAATTGAAAATTGACCGGTTATTCCGATAACCAAATGAAGGCTTACAGCCAAAATAATGTTAATAATCATGAGAATCAGCATATTATTATAAAAAGCATTTAAAATTCCTGTTTGGATTAAGCCCTGGCCAACTACATACACTACTGCTGCTAATATGAGAAATAGCCAGAATTTATTCATTTTTTTCATCTGTCTATCTCACCTACACTTTCTCTCTCGTATTTTTCCCAAAAATGCCTGAAGGTCTAAATATGAGAATAAGGATTAAAATGATAAACGCTGCGGCATCCCTCCATAAAGAGAAGCCCATTGCACTGACGATTGACTCCACCACACCTAGAATAAGTCCACCGACCATGGCTCCAGGAATAATACCAATTCCACCTAATACAGCGGCAACAAAGGCCTTTAATCCTGGGATAATTCCCATCAATGGCTCAATCTTCGTATAATATACCCCAAAAATTACACCTGCTGCCCCAGCTAATGCTGAACCAATGGCAAAGGTATAAGAAATCGTTCTGTCAACATTAATACCCATTAAACGGGCGGCATCCATATCATGTGAAACAGCACGCATAGCTTTCCCAATTTTTGTTTTATGAACAATAAATTGAAGAATAATCATTAGCCCAACCGATACTGATAGGATAAACAGAGACTGGCTGCTAATTTGTGCACCAAATAAGTTAAAGCTTGTGCTCGGTAAAACATTGTCTGGATACGCTTCCGGCTGTGCACCTCGAGCATAGATAACACCGTATTCAATTAATAACGACATCCCAATTGCTGTTATTAAGGCAGCAATTCTCGTTGCATTTCGAAGACGTTTATAGGCAATTCTTTCAATTAAAACTCCAAATACGGCACAAAAAGTCATTGATAATAACAATGCTGGAAAGAATCCTAGACCCCATCCCTTAATCGCATAAAACCCGACGAAAGCACCTACCATAAAAACGTCACCATGAGCGAAGTTAATTAATTTTATAATTCCATATACCATGGTGTAGCCTAATGCGATTAAGGCATAGATGCTACCGAGTGAAATTCCATTTATCAATTGTTGTAGCCACTCCATCGTAATCACTCCTAATTCCAGTTTCACTCTATAAAAAGTAGTAGAATGGAAGGTTATCCTTCCATTCTACTTGTCAGTACTCTTAAGGATTTACTTTTGTGTTAAACACTTGTTTTCCATCTACATATTCTAAAATAGTAGCTGTTTTAATCGGATGATGATTTTCATCAATTGACAATACTCCAGTAACAAGGCTTAAATCTTTAGTTTTTTCTAATTCTGCTTGAATTTTACTTGAATCGATACTGCCTGCTCTCTCAATGGCATCCGCTAAAAAGTAAACTGTATCATAGCCAAGTGCATTGAATGCGTTTGGTGCTTGGTCCTTGTTCTTTTCTTTAAAAGCTGTAACAAATTTTTGTACCTTCTCATCTGGATCTTCAGAAGAGTAATGGTTAATTAGGTAAGTATTATTTAAAGCTTCAGCACCAGCTAAATCAACCAACTTTGGAGAATCCCAGCCATCTGCTCCTACTAACGGAACATCAATACCTAATTCACGCGCTTGCTTTACAATTAATCCTACCTCTTCATAATAACCAGGAATGAAGATGAACGATGGATTTTTTGCTTTGATTCTTGTTAATGTAGCCCTGAAGTCTGTGTCTTTTGCTACATATGCTTCTTCGGCAACGATTTTAGCGCCAGCTTCATCAAATGTTTGCTTGAAAGCGTCGGATAAACCTTTTGCATAGTCACTTGAGTTGTCTGCTAAAATTGCAGCGTCTTTTACTTTTAAAGTATTTAAAGCAAAATTAGCTGCAACAGTTCCTTGGAACGGATCAATGAAAGAAGTACGGAATACGAATGGTCTTACTTTACCCTTATCATCTACTGTAACAGATGGGCTTGTACCACCTGGAGCAAGTAGAACTGTTTTCGTGTCATTTGCAATTTGTGCTTGAGCTACTGTATTTCCGCTTGTTGCTGCACCGATAACAGCATTGACTTTATCTTGGCTTGTTAGCTTAATAATGCCGTTCGTAGCCTCAGCTGCTTCAGATTTATTATCAACTTTGATTACATCGAATTTCTTGCCATCAATGCCGCCATTTTTATTAATCTCATCTACAGCCATTTCTATACCTTTTGCCATAGATTCACCATAAGAAGCAACATTACCAGAAAGCTCCATGTTTACTCCCAATTTAATTGTATCTGAATTGCTGCCAGAACTTTCTTTTGCGCCACCAGCACATCCAGCCAACACACCTGCAAAGATGGTTGAAGCCATAAACACACTTGCTAATTTCTTTTTCATGGAATTTTCCCCCTTGAATGAATTTTCAGATACTATTTTTCATAGTTTTAGTATCTTCTTTGACCCATGAATTTTGTTTACTAGGTAAATTAATTGATTACATTTGTTATTGTAGTACTTTTTTCGTTATTAGTCTAGTATATTATTTTAATATTTCAGAACTTTATTTTTATTGTAAAAATTGAAGCGCTTTCTTTGTTATTATACCAATTATTTATAGCCTGCCAGATATACCTCTATGTGAACTGTTTTTTTGGTATATAAAAAGTCAAATTTACTATTATTGCTAATTATTCAATATCCTGCTAAAGTACTAATTTGCTTTACAAACATTATAGACAAAAAAGAAAGAAGACATTTTCGTCTTCTTTCTTTTATTCAGAAATATCCTTACCACCTATGTGCCTTTGCGTTTGATCTCAATATAATGTTATGTTGAGATCTTTGTGTTTGCCCATTTACCTGAGTGGTAACACGCTTAGGACGTGTCCAATTATGGTGAAACTTTTGAGACTGTGGATCCAAATTATCTTGATAACTCACAATGAATCACCTCAATAGTTAGGATTTGGATACTCTGAAAAGCGATATTACTGGAATATCTGTCATAGTATTTGATTTGATAGCTAGAAAAATACCCCTTAAATACAAAACTGCAGATGAACATTACTAAAAAAACGCATGGATCTCCCCATGCGTTCATAGTATGATGGTTCTTTTACTAAGACATTATCCTCTTTTCTCCTTCTATTGCTTGAATCGGATCAATATTTTGCGTAAATTCAAGTGTTCCAATGTATTTTCCATTCTCATCCCTAACGGCAAAATAACGAATATACACATATTTATCACGGAACTTAATCCAAAAATCTTCGGTATCCTTCCTGCCTGCTTTAAAGTCAGCTAACAGTTCTTCTACAACATGGACACTTCTTGGTGGATGACAATTTTGGACCGTACGTCCAATAACTGCTTTTGTTCGAGCAAAGATTCTTTCTTTTCCGTGTGAAAAATAACGAACAACATCATCCTGATCAATAAATGTGAGATCGACAGGTAAATGATTTAACAAAAGTTCAAGCTGTTTTAATGATAAAATCCCGGTTTCCATCTTTATATAACCTTCAGAAATTGCCTTTTCATCTAACGCGTGCCTTTCTGGTTTCCACACCTCTTCAGGTGCTATTAGACAATACCCGATTTCATCACTTTCACGGGCAATTTTTACCCATTCATCTTCCGTAAAATTGTTTAATGCCATTGGAAAGAGAATGTTTTCCTCGCGATAAATCATGGTCGTAACTTCTTGAATAACAAAATTTAATACTTCAATTACTGCCTGTTTATCTCCATTATAAGATGTTAATTTCTGCCTTGCATCTTTAATCGCATCGCGAATAAAGTCATTAATACGCCACATGTTCGTAGTGGGTCCAAAAATGCCATACGTTTCTAAATAAGGGAAAATCAAATTTTCTTTCCTGCTATAGTGCTTATCGATATCATGAAGCAAATTGATATCTTCTATGAGCTTAAGCACATTTTCAGGACTATCTGCCTGAACAAATTCCCCTAAATCCCCTTGGATAGTGATATTAGCAAGCTTATCGAGCTCTCTATTTTCTAAAATGAAAGTATGGATAGGATGTCCAGGAATTTCCTCAGGCTTATTGGTTTTTTCAATTTCTTCAATAGAATCTTTAAAAATTTCTGTGTGCTTAGCATGTAGTTGGTGCATTTCCTCAACAGAAAGACTTCCATAATCATGTTGAAGCTGTGAAATTTCATCAATGGTGATTTTTCCGATAAATGCATCAAAATGTGCTTTGACCTCGGCCACATTCTTTCCAGCATGAAGGTCCTCAAAGATTTGTTTTAATATTGCTTGGCGTTTATTTGGATTGTTTGAACGTAGTTCACGATTATTTATGAATTCACTCATCAGGATTCTCCTATCAAATGGTTTATTTTTAAATTGGTAATGATAATTAATCTCATAGTTAAAATAACACCTTTTCATCAGCCTGTTTGTGATTAACATCATTAATGTGGAAATTAACGTATGAAATGTGAAAAATATAAGAACAAAAGATAGACCAAGAAATTGACAGTATATCGTTCCCATGATATATTTATCTCGAATTAGAGATATTTTAATCCGAGGGATTACAAGTAACTCCAAATGATTTATTAGCGCGATAACGGGAATATAGTGGAATACATTTATTGGAGGTATAAACGTGAACAATTTAAAAGGAATACACCATGTAACAGCCATTACAAGCAGTGCAGAGAAGAATTATGAGTTCTTTACTTTTGTTTTAGGTATGCGGTTGGTTAAGAAGACTGTAAACCAGGATGATATTCAAACCTATCATTTGTTTTTTGCAGACGACACCGGCAGCCCTGGAACTGATATGACATTTTTTGATTTTCCTGGCATTCCAAAAGGTGTGCATGGAACAAATGAGATTTCAAAAACCTCATTTAGAGTTCCTAACGATAGGGCGATAGATTATTGGGTAAATCGTTTTGATCGTTTGGAGATAAAGCATTCGGGGATTAAAGAACAATTTGGTAAAAAAACAATCTCGTTCGTTGATTTTGATGACCAACACTATCAATTAATTTCGGATGAAAATAACGAGGGTGTGGCTGCCGGTGTACCATGGCAAAATGGTCCGATTCCATTAGAATATGCCATAACAGGTTTAGGTCCCATTTTTGTTCGGATTGCTAATTTTGACTATTTTAAAGAAATGATGGAAAAGGTATTACTCTTTAAAGAAATTGCGCAAGAAGGTGACTTTCATTTATTTGAAGTGGGTGAAGGAGGAAATGGTGCCCAAGTTGTGGTTGAATATAATGCAGTTCTTCCACCTGCACGCCAAGGTTTCGGAACAGTCCATCACGCTGCATTCCGTGTGGAGGATCGTTCTGTACTAGACGAATGGGATCAACAAATGCGTCGCTTCGGCTTCCAAACTTCAGGTTTTGTCGATCGCTACTTTTTCGGATCTCTTTATGCTAGAGTTGCCCCTCAGATTTTATTTGAATTTGCAACAGATGGCCCTGGATTTATGGGAGACGAACCATATGAAACGCTTGGTGAAAAGTTATCACTACCACCATTTTTTGAACCAAAACGTGACCAAATTGAAAAATTAGTGCGTCCAATTAACACAGTAAGAAGTACATTGAAATTTACAAAAGAATAAGAAAAGCGCAAGCGCCCTGGTCAGCGGCGTATGGCCTGGAGCGCTCCAACTGAGATAAAGGAAACACGAAGAGCCGGAGGCGATTCGATGTCGACTTATCGTAGGGCGGAGAGCGAAGGACACTAGCCGCTAGGGCGCTGGAGCTGGACAGTAAAAATAGAGCGGATCCCTTGGGAATCCGCTTTTTTGCCTATTATTATAAGGTTGTAATGATCGGTCCGTTTTTTGTAAGGATGATCGTATGTTCGTACTGTGCAACATAACTTTCCTCAGTCACATAGGTCCAGTCATCACCTTCAACTTGAAAAACTTCCTCTTCCTTGGTTGAGATAAAAGGTTCGAATGCAATTACCATTCCTTCCTTTAAAAGTTCGTCATCCCAGGTGTCATGATAATTATAAATATGATCTGGCGCTTCATGTATTCTCCGACCGATTCCATGACCAGTTAAATTCATAATAACTGTTAAACCATGCTGACGTGCCGTTTGAATAACAGCTTTCCCTAGCCCGCTTTTCTTTGAACCAGGTTTTGCCTTTTTTAGACCTGCTTCAAATGCTAATTTTGCAACATCACAGATTTTTGTTAATATCTCTTCCCCTTCACCGACAACAAATGAGATACCTGTATCGGCGAAATAGCCATTTTTAGAACCAGATACATCAATATTTACGATGTCTCCTTCTTTTATAACTCTTTTCCCGGGAATTCCATGCGCTACTTCCTCATTTACACTAATACACGTATATCCAGGAAAGTCATATTCACCCTTTGGTGCTGAGATTGCCCCTGCCTTTTCGAAAAGCTGGCCCGCTAAATCATCTAGTTCCTTTGTAGTTATACCAGGTACTGTTCTTTTTACCAATTCATCTCTTATTTCGGCACAAATTTTGCCGATTTCTTTTAGTGCTTTTATATCTTCTTCTGTTTTTGCAATCATGTATTTTCCCTACTTTATCAAATTAATATCGTTGTAAATTTTCCATTCTTATATTTTAGGCTTACTTAATATAAAAATTCAAGTATATTTCTTTATAGCTATACTCCTAAAAAATTAATCTTCTTAGCTCCAATGGGCTGGCCTCACTAATGAGGCTGGTAATTTAGTGCGTTTATTCCCCTTAGCTGCATTCACTTGGGCCTGGGTAAGAAAAATACTCCCAGTAAGATTTGCTCCACTGATTTCCGTATCCCTAAAATCCGCTCCGATGAAATCACTCCATCTAAGGTCTGCGTTTCTAAGGTCTGCAGCAATTAGTAAGGCGCCTCTAAGATTTGAGCCCCTTAGATCGGCTCCTTTCAACTTTGCCCCTAAATAATCCATTCCGCGACGTGTATCTTTATGCTTTTTAGTGACTTGAGCACGAACCAACTCACTTGTACGAATCAGCAGCTTGTTTACCTTATCTCTATGTTGATTCACATCGATGCTCAATATGAACTTTGGACTTTTACCGGCAAGTTCTTCAGTCTCAACAAGACTTTCATTTAATTCTTTATAGATTGACTTTGCAGCATCTGTAGTTAGTGCTTCATATAGGTACCATAGCATCTCATGAAGTTGCTGCATAATTGGATATACAACAAACATCTCTTGAGCAACATCCTGGTTTAAACGCCAATCCTTTCCATTATATGTGAGTTGAGATACCTTTTGACCAGCCCCAAAGCATTCATAAGCCGAACAGCCACGAAACCCTCTATTTCGAAGGTCATTATGTATGCCACATAGATAATTGGATTGTAAATTACGGCAAGGAGTCCCGCCGTCTTTATCAAAGGCGAAATCGGCTGATTTTGCATAAGGCAGTGCCACGCAGCACAAACCAAAGCAATTTTCACAGTCAGCACGTAAATTATTCAAAGTATTGTCGTCTATTACTAATGCGCAAGATATAATAAACACACTTCCTTCTATTAAAAAACTTACCTATTAATCCATTTGAAAAATCTCAACTAGATTTTATCTTAACACAGATACCTAAGTTAGAACTGCACGAGCATGATTTCCTCCTATTCGTACTATTATCGGTATAGATAAAGCTGATTCAGGTACGATTAAAATTATTATTAATGTTTACAAAAGCAATAAAACATAATTTTCTTACACTATTTATCGGTCTTTTTGTCCTTAGGGACAAACAAAAAAGAACAACCTTTTTAAGTGTTGTTCTTCATTGCTATTTTACGCACCTTAGAGGATTCGAACCTCTGACCGTACGCTTAGAAGGCGTATGCTCTATCCAGCTGAGCTAAAGGCGCATATTATGGCGGAGAAGGAGGGATTTGAACCCTCGCGCCGGTTACCCGACCTACACCCTTAGCAGGGGCGCCTCTTCAGCCTCTTGAGTACTTCCCCATAGACATAAAAAATTGGCTCCGCAGGTAGGACTCGAACCTACGACCGATCGGTTAACAGCCGATTGCTCTACCACTGAGCTACTGCGGAACAATGGAAATTCTAATAATTTTGCTTCGCAAAAAATTCTAGTGGGCCTAAATGGACTCGAACCATCGACCTCACGCTTATCAGGCGTGCGCTCTAACCAGCTGAGCTATAGGCCCATATGGAGCGGGTGATGAGAATCGAACTCACAACATCAGCTTGGAAGGCTGAGGTTTTACCACTAAACTACACCCGCATTACTAGAATTGGAGGCAACACCCGGATTTGAACCGGGGATAAAGGTTTTGCAGACCTCTGCCTTACCACTTGGCTATGCTGCCTTTATGCATGGCTGGCTGGGCTAGCTGGATTTGAACCAACGCATGTCGCAGTCAAAGTGCGATGCCTTACCGCTTGGCTATAGCCCAATAATAAAAATGAAATGGGGCGACTGATGGGAATCGAACCCACGAATGTCGGAACCACAATCACCATTATGGTTATTTTCACCTTTGTGAAAAAAAACCTGGTAAATTTGCTTCGCAAAAAACTTTGGTTATTTTGCTATGCAAAAAACATTGGTGGAGGGGGACGGATTCGAACCGCCGAACCCTGAGGGAGCGGATTTACAGTCCGCCGCGTTTAGCCACTTCGCTACCCCTCCATATAAGAGACCTTACTAATCATAACATTTAAAGGTGGCTCAGGACGGAATCGAACCGCCGACACAAGGATTTTCAGTCCTTTGCTCTACCGACTGAGCTACTGAGCCACACATCTATAACAACGGTAGGTCAACTACCGGGATAAAAATGGCGGTCCGGACGGGACTCGAACCCGCGACCTCCTGCGTGACAGGCAGGCATTCTAACCAACTGAACTACCGGACCAAAGTTTTTTCAAGTGTTTTTCTTGAAAATAACTAACTTTAATTGCGGGGGCAGGATTTGAACCTACGACCTTCGGGTTATGAGCCCGACGAGCTACCAGACTGCTCCACCCCGCGACAGTAAAAATTATTACATTTAACTCATGCCCATAGCTTGTATGGACTATATCAATCTCAGGAAGCCAATTCAAGCAGCAGTTCAATTGATACAACTCGCACATTATTATGATGGAGGAGGAAGAGGGATTCGAACCCCCGCGCGGTTTAACCCGCCTGTCGGTTTTCAAGACCGATCCCTTCAGCCAGACTTGGGTATTCCTCCAGATAAATGGACCCTGTAGGACTCGAACCTACGACCGGACGGTTATGAGCCGTCTGCTCTAACCAGCTGAGCTAAGGGTCCATAAACACTAACATTAATAACAACATTAGCATTAAATTCATTTATAGCGGCGGAGGGGATCGAACCCCCGACCTTACGGGTATGAACCGTACGCTCTAGCCAGCTGAGCTACACCGCCATTTTCAATAACTATAAATGGAGCCTAGCGGGATCGAACCGCTGACCTCCTGCGTGCAAAGCAGGCGCTCTCCCAGCTGAGCTAAGGCCCCATGTTAATGTAATCTTCGACTGGTCGGGAAGACAGGATTCGAACCTGCGACCCCTTGGTCCCAAACCAAGTGCTCTACCAAGCTGAGCTACTTCCCGTTATTTAATGGCGCGCCCGAAAGGAGTCGAACCCATAACCTTCTGATCCGTAGTCAGACGCTCTATCCAATTGAGCTACGGGCGCATAATATTGGAGCGGAAGACGGGATTTGAACCCGCGACCCCCACCTTGGCAAGGTGGTGTTCTACCACTGAACTACTTTTGCACAAATTTAAATGGTGCGGGTGAAGGGAGTCGAACCCCCACGCCTTGCGGCGCCAGATCCTAAGTCTGGTGCGTCTGCCAATTCCGCCACACCCGCATATTAAAAGTTATTTTGCTCTCGCAAAAAAACTTGGTGAGCCATGAAGGACTCGAACCTTCGACCCTCTGATTAAAAGTCAGATGCTCTACCAACTGAGCTAATGGCTCGTACAAGGAAATTTATTTTTTCTACTGAGAAAAAAATCTGGTGCCGGCTAGAGGACTTGAACCCCCAACCTACTGATTACAAGTCAGTTGCTCTACCAATTGAGCTAAACCGGCACTATTGGGAAGTTTTTTTCACTTTCGTGAAAAAACTTTGGTGGAGGATGACGGGATCGAACCGCCGACCCTCTGCTTGTAAGGCAGATGCTCTCCCAGCTGAGCTAATCCTCCATATTATTGAAAAAGTTATTTTTCGCCGTTCCGAAAGGAAAGTTATTTTTGCTATCGTGAAAAAAACTCTTGTTATTTTCTAACGAAAATAACTTGGTGACCCCTACGGGATTCGAACCCGTGTTACCTCCGTGAAAGGGAGGTGTCTTAACCACTTGACCAAGGGGCCATCATGAAAATTCAGGAAAAAATTTAAAAAACCAAATGGGCTTTGCCTGGCAACGTCCTAC
>NZ_JBALNB010000017.1:0-191946 GCF_036962345.1 Neobacillus vireti | reverse complement strand
GTTTTCTGTACGTGGAAAATCGAAGGTTGAGAATGAAATGGGAATAGCGTTAATGGCCGTGAATTTACAAAAATTCACGGCTAACAGCTAAGAATAAACAACTATTATGAGTAAAAACAGAAAAAGGTGAAATTGAGTGTGCTCAATTTCACCTTTTTCACTATTTGAAGCTAGTTATGTCCCAGCCTCTTTTGATGATACTAGGAAATAGAGATGGGGACCTACCTAGAAAGACGAGACCATTGGGACGGTTCTGATGGCTTTGGGAGATACCTAGAGACATAATAGTTGAACCATTAGAACCGTCCCCGTGTCTCTCCTAAATTTAACTTAAAAAGATATTAATCTGAGAAATTTGCGATTCTAAATGCAGGTTCACTTCCCAAATTAAAATGGATGGTTAAAGGGGATTTTGAGAAGGCTATATGGAGAATTTAAATATGATTAAACTCGTTTTATGGGTCTTCCTTATTCTTTAAAAGTGTGTATTTCTTTGTTTGAAAACAAACCAAAAGCAGAGATGTAACTATCAATGTAGATGGTGGTAAGTTTTAAAGAGAGATTTCTAGTAAGTTAGAAACCTCCCTTTTTCAATGTAGGTTTATCTGTTAATCCATTGCAGTATCCTAAATACCGATTCAATAAAAGTGCAGCGATTGTATCCCAGTAGGGATAATGCTAGTTATGTATTTAGTAGTGTATTGGTAGAAAAACGATCTACATAAGTATAGACTTTTCTATATTGAGTTGGCGAGTAATGTCACTACTGTACTAAGAACGATTGTGCCAATCATAATTGCAACATACATTAGGTACTTCTTTATTTTCTTCTTTCTCATTGCCTCTTCGGGTGTGGTCCAAATACTTTTTGACATCAAAACTTCCCCTTTTTCATTTGATGGTAGCTGGCTGGCTGGTCCCGGGACGGAAGCCCCTATAGCTTTGCGTCCTCACCTTTCAGTGAGTTTGCCCTTAAATATAAATACTTTATATTATAATAAGCATAACAGTAGTGGGAAATCACTATGCTTCGACAAAATTCGTGCTTTTGGTTCATACAGGTTTAGCTCAAGCGGTATATTCGATGGATGAATTCTTAGATAAAGATGATTGTTTAGGACGAGAGTATCCTGGAGTTTCCGATGAGGCGGATCACCCAATCTTGCACCTTTAACAGAACCAAAAATTCCGTTTGTTGATGTGAACACATCAGAAGCAATTATTTCTTCCATCGCTGCCTTCGGACTTTCTACCGATATTAGGGCCAGCTTTTCCATTGCTTCACTACAGACACAGACACTTTCTCCTTTTCAACTAATTCCTTCTTCAATAATGATTAATAAATGTAGCCATGACCCATTTCGTTTCTTTTTCCGTTAATCTGTCACAACATGAAAAATGCCTCTTCTATTTTTGATGTTTAATAAGAGTGGGCTCCGAACTCAAACTGGTGGCAAAATTGAATCCAGGTATCACTTAAGGGCACGGTTCTGGGGGCTTTTTATAAGTGGGTAGAGCTATAAGGGATTTTGGTGTAAGCTGTTGCCCTCGGGTTAAATACTTTATGTATGGTCTGTTGTTTGTAAGGACAAACATTTGGAAGGAATCAGCGATAAATTAGGATCATTGTATGTATTATTGATATCTATTAGAAAATTTAAGTGCCTTTTCTCGACAATAAATTGTCTTGTATACAGGTAAAAGTTCGTTTTTCAAAAGGATTTGTACTACTTTTAATCAAACGATTAATTGGTATTATAACTTGTCTTTATTTGTAGGAATTTATATATTACTAGTTTCTATTGTTAGTTTTGAAGGTATTTTCTAAGATACATAATTTTTATACGACAATTATTTCTATTGAAAACCGTCAAAAATATGTTTGCTAAAAGGGCTTATCGGAAATTTAATCAAACGATTAAATAATTGAATTGGTTTTAACCCAATCATTTATTACGGAGAGGGAAGGAAACTCTTGGATCCTGAATTCATTTTGGGAATGTTTTCGAAGGAAAACCTTCTAGCCAGAAAGAGATTTAAAGAATTTAATGAAAGAGTAAATCAGAATCAATGTCTAGATGACCACATGTCTGAAAAAAGATTAACGGATGTTGAAGCTAGGGAATTGATTAAGAAGCAGTTGAATGGAATTGAAATTGCCCAAGTTAAGAGTTTACCAAGACTCCAACGGAATGAAATCCTTAAAAAGGCAAAACAAATAAAAGGCATGTCACTTCGCCAACTATCAAGGATCTTAGGCGCCTCACGAACACTTATCTCTAAAGAATGACTTATGATTTGGGGACCATTCTGATGGCGTTGGTATTGATTGTTGAACCGATCATCCGTCTGGGATACTAACCCATAATCGAGCCATGAGAACCGTCCCTGCGGTATTCTTTAACTAATCGTTTAATTAACTCATTTTTTTGTCGTAGACTGTCTTCCATGAATAGTTTTGTAGATTCATATAGAAACCTAGAATCTACCTGCCGACAATAAATTTTCTTGAAAACCATCCAAAGTTCATTTTTCAAAAGGGTTCTTTCCAGTTATAATCAAAATCACTTAAGACTGATCAACAAATTTCCCATGGTTTCATTCACGGTGTGTTCTTTAGTAGGTATTTGATAAATGCCTTATAGAAAAAGAGGCCTTCTTAGTGAAGAGCCTCTTTCATTTTTCGGATTAATCCTCATTATTTTTACTTTTATATGAAATGGCCTGGCTGCCAAATTGAGCCCAGCTTGAGACAAAGTCTTCATATTTGGCTGAACGATTCCCATCACTAAAAAATGGATCATTGAAATACACTTTGTTTTCATCATAGCCTGTAACAAGAACCGAATGTACTTTAGAGGTAATTTTGATTTCTCCTTGAATGGTATTCCAAGTTTCCCATTTTTCCTCAGGAATGTAGGTAAAGGTACTCCCTACAATGACCCAAACAGGTTTCCCCTCGTTTAGCTTCTTTTTAACAGCAGAAAATTCCTTCCCTGACATATTGTCAATTTGGTTTGGCAGATAACGATTCGCAAGTTCTTCTATGGGGCCATTGTATACGGAAAGACCAGGTTCTTTATAGGTAAACATGCTGCCAACAAATCCCTGATTTGGATTGCCGTTATAACCATCTTTAAAATAGGGGACATTCGTAACTTGGTTTGCAAGGGTGAGCTTGTCTACTTGCACTCCTGCATAATTTAACATCATAGCTAAGCTTGTCACTTCACATCCACGAGGAAGTTCTGGAAATTGCATTAACGTAGGGACCTGAAGAAGAACATGATCCTGGAGCAATGGTTCCTTTATATAGACTACTATATTCCTATTTTTATGCACACTAGCAATATAATCCGCACTGCTTTTTGCGGGGGAAAAGGTAGCAATATAAACTGGAAAGAATAATAGGAGGGTTAATAGAATGGCATTTCGTTTACTGTTATTCATATGTGTGCTCCAAGTTTTAATAGTCTAATATAGCTTTAGTTTAAATTTTCCCTAATTTTCTACCATATTATCATATACAGTTGAAAAGTACTATTATTTTTTGTATTCTGGGATATTTATAGGGATAATCTAACAATTTTTAGGAATATCGTCTTAACAATAAAATGGTCATTTTTAAATTAAGAAACCCACCTGTGCTTTTTGGTGAGTTTTGTTTACTTTATTTCACCAAAATATAGTAATTTTTCTCGTACAAGTAGAATATGATTAGTCCATGGGAACCATGGTGACATTACTTTTGGACAAGTTCACTTAAACCAGAACAACCGTTCTTATAAAAATTTTTAATGAAAAGGGGTCGGAAAAGTTGAAACGAATTCTGTCTATTGTTGTAATCATTCTTGTCATTTTTGTTTTGTCGGAAACAAACCCTGAACGTAAAGAATATATTGATTGGATGAATAATAAATCGATGAATGAATCCTCAAACATCTTAGAAAAGGGCATCCTTTCCGTTGCAGGTGAATCCTTTTTTGATGCAGGCACAACACGGAAGGATTATTTTATTTTCTCCATATACAAAACCGATTTTTCTGAAGTTGGATTAGGGAATTCCACTTCTATAGGGATTTTTAATAAATTCTTTTCAATTTCAAAAACAAAAGAATGATTTATGAAATTGATTTAAAAAAGAGGCCAAAGGGCTGTGTCTATACACAACCATTTGACCTTCTTTTTATTCCATCTTTTCTACCTGAACGACTGGTACAGTGATGGTTGTGCCATAGTCATCTATGGTCTCAAAACCGGTAACGACCCCTATAAAATCATAGTATCCATAAGAAAACTTGGATTGGCCTTTTAACAATACATACTCTCTGTCATATGTCCTCATGTCGTAATTATAAGTTTCTGATACTTTTATTAAGGCACTGTCATTTCGTGGTGAATCATTATAAGCACGGAAACGAACCTTTTTCCCGATGTTTTGTGTGATTTCCTCTTTCTTAATTTCAATATAGTCTACTTTTATTTTTGTGTATTGGTAATATCCATTATAGCTTGACTCGTAGTAGGCTAGTTCTCCTTCTCCTTTACCAACAGGATTATCCACTAATAAAACACCATTCGATTCAATGGTTAGTTGATCTGCTTCCACATCAAGAATTTCGACGATTGATTCTGAGCGTACTTCGAAAGCCATGTAACGATGATCCCGTGACTCCGATTTGGCATCGATAAAGATCACTGGATTGTCAGTAGTACTAAGATTGGAGTGGAAGGAAATCTTAGTAATTTCTAGTGAATTTGCTATACTTCCTTCTTTTACAACCATGTTTTCCTTACCCATAATTTTGCCAAAATAAAGCAGGCTGTCATTGGAGATGGCAGCAACCACACTGTCTGCTCCAAATTTATTTGTACTGTTAACAAAGTTCGGAAATTGTTTATCTGTATACAAGCGCTGCAGCACGCGGATTGGCTCATATTTATCCCATGCAAGATTTGTGTTGGTAATTAATTCAGCACTGTCCTCTAATGGAGTAAGTGCTTCATAGATACTGATGGCATCTGCAAATTTATGATTATTTGTAAGATTTTTAGCTTCAGTTAGGAAATCTGTTTTCGTTTCCTCAATAAATCCAAATACCTTACTTGCTGCCATTTTTGAAGATAGTTTCTTGGTGCTGTTTGCCTGTTCTGCAAAGCGGGCATAGTCCTTCTCGTCCCTAGAACCGGAAAGGACTTTGAGCAGGTGTTGGTCAAGGGAATCCCTAAGCCAATTTACATCAATGGAAAAGTCGGAAAGCATTTCGAATTGCCTGTTGCCTTCTGTTACAATTTCCCTCACAGGTGAATTTGTATTTAGTAATTTAGCGATTTTATCACCATAATATTTTTTGAAAATGGCTTGAATTACGATTGTTTTTTTCAAATCGGACCCGTAATACTGTCCTGGAATCAAATTTAAATAATTATAGATCTCTTCTTCTTCCTTACTATCGATTCCACTCGTGTTGTTCAACCTAGCCATCTGAGTCTTCTTTATTTCAAAAAAATAATCTTCCATATCTTTATCTAACTTGGTTAAATCAAGCATCTCACCATACATATCTTTTTGGACTGCGGTGCCTGTTACCCATTTATCTTTACTTTCCGTCCAGTGGCCATACGTTTCTGTGAGGCTTTCGATAGCCTTGTCGTCATGGTATGCAGCTGCTGTTTCGTCTAAGTCTTCCATCTTTTCACGGATCGGAGATAAAATCGAGAGCTTTAGATTGATGTCTTCATTATGGTCTGAAATGGAAACATTCAACTTTGCCGCTCGGAACTCTTTCTCCGCAGCAACTAATTCTCCAGACTCATATAATCGTAATGCCTCTTCATAGGTGGCAATCTTTTGATGTGCTAAGACCATCTTGCCACTAACCGCAACAAAGCAACCTATTAATATCAATAAGAAAAAATTACGGGACAGACTCACTTTTCGATAAACAGTAAATTTAAACATAAGAATCTATCCTTTCTACGATACAAACTGCTTAAAATCGGGATCATAATGATACTTCATTGCAACCAAGCGCTTCGTTTTGTCCTTGAGACTGCCCCATTTGATATCAGGATTTGAATTAAGGATACTGCACAGCCGTAACATGCGTTCCTTTGGAAAATAGTCAAGGAATTCTTCGATAAACTCCGAAAACTCTAGAATGTACAGCTTCATTCTTAAGGCACTGCTTGCCACAGAAATAAGCGCCTCTATTCCGAAATCTCTGATGATTTCCTCACGAAATTGAATAAAGTAACCGATGCTTTTTTTTGTAAGTAAAGATCGGTTGATTTTTAACACATCCAATGCATAGAAGACAAAATCACGATCGTAGGAAGAAGGAACTAGTCGGTCAAGCTCTAACTCCATGTCACTACGAAGAATGATACTGTTTAAAATTTTTATTTGACGGATTTTTACTTCATCATTTTTAATAAAATCACCAACTTCCCGGAGTTTTTCATAGGCTGGAGCGAGTTGGTTTTCTTGTACATCATCCTTGGCAAGATTACTGTCAAATTGGATTCCTTCTTTGATTCTAGTCCAATCACTTCGAAGTAGTTTTTTGAGTTGAAGATTATACTCACTTTTCATAAAAAAGGTTGTAAGGATGACATACGCCAAGCAAAAAATTAAGCCGGAAATCAAGGAATAGTACAGAGTTGCGATAGTTGGAGCAGCAACAATTCCAATACTGACCAAAATTAAGATCCATATCGATTCGGTAAATAAACGGTTTTTAAAAATAGACTTTACTAGGCTTTCAATCCCTATTAAATCTGAGCCACATATTGGGCAGTTATCGTCGATTAGAACGGAATAGCGATTACATTTTTTACACATTTTTATCTTTTGAAAACGATGCATTGTCCTTTTTTTCTTAGAAAACTGAACAGCCTGCTTATTCAATGGAATCACCTTCATTTAACATGATGACTAGTTCATCATCCATACTTTCAAAACTGCCGCTATTCTGTCTATTTTTTATTAAAAAATAGACTTTCAATAAAAGAATTAGTACTAGAATACTAGTAAATACAATTCCGTACATTCCACTTCCCCTTTTCTACAAAATAAACCACTATTTTTCCAAAAAATACATTATCTTATACTATAATAGTACTATTATAATATAACTAGTAGAATATTGTTTTTGAATATTATGGCAGCGGTGGTAAAATGGTAATATCATGCAAGATTTGTAATAAATAGACGAAAAAGAAACGCTGTTGGGGGTAGCAAATAGATGTTAAAAAAATGGATTAGTACTGTAATAATGATCGCTTTTCTTTTTTGGAATATCAGTATTTATCAAGTAGATGCTGAAAGTCCGGTTCATTCTACTTCCCGGATTGAGGGGATGCTGGTTGTCGATGTTAGTAACTCGATGAAGAGCACCGATCCGAATAGTATAAGTAGTGAAGCGATGAAGATGTTTATAGACATGGCCGCTCTAAAAGGCGATAAAATTGGTGCCATCGCTTACGCAGGTGAAGTCATGCGTGAAAAGGCACTAATCAAGATGCAAACTGAACAAGATAAGAAGGATTTAAAGGATTTTATCGATACTGTTGATAAATATTCATATACGGATCTTTCGGCTGGGTTGACAGAAGCTGTTAAAGTACTAGACAGCAGTCATGAAGAGGGGTATTTCCCACTGATCGTCCTGTTGGCAGACGGGAATAACGAACTTGACCCGAAAAAGTCAAAAACGCTGCAACAGGCAGAGGATGAACTGAATAAGACTGTCGCTGGTGCTAAAGAAAAAGGGTATCCCATTTATACGATTGGTTTAAATGCCAATGGCGAGCTGAACAAAGATGTCCTTTCGAATGTGGCCAATAGTACGAATGGTAAGTTCTTTGAAGCCACCTCAGCCGATCAGCTTCCTTCCATTCTAAGTGAAATATTTGCGAACCATTTGAAATTGAAGATCGTCCCTGTTAGTCAAGTCGTTGGGAACGGTGATTTTCAGGATATTAAAATCAATGTTCCAAACGAAAATGTGTTGGAGGCCAACATTTCGTTAATTTCAAGTCAGCCGGTTGAGGTAAAGCTCATTGACCCTTCCGGAAAAGAGCTGGCGATCCCTTCAGACCAAGTTGTGCTTTCACAATCAAAGGCTTATTCCATGGTCAAATTGATTAAGCCTGTAGCCGGTGATTGGCTGCTTATGGTTAAAGGGGTTCCCGAAGACAAAATCGATATTAATCTGATCTTCAACTATGATTTGCAATTGAAGCTGAACCCTCTTGCGAAAGAGAGTTATAAAGCTGGTGAAAGTGTTCAGATTGATGCCTTTTTTGAAGACAATGGGACAGCGATTGCCGATCAAGCAATCTATAAATCGATGAAAGCAACGCTTTTCGTGGAAGATCTTGATAAGGGAAAAACAGAGGAAATCAGCCTTACTTCAGGGGATAAAGGATTTTCCGGCCAACTGAAGCTAGGGGATTCTTCTGAGTATGAAGTAGTGGTGAAGGCTGAGGATAATAGCTTTTTCCGTGAAACGTCTCCACAAAGAATAACACTGCAAAAAGAGGCTAAGGCACCAGAAGCGGTAAAGCCGTCTGAAACGGAGAAAGAGAAACCATTCCCTTGGCTTTATGTGGTCATCGGTGCTGTCCTAGCTCTTGTTGCTGCTGTACTTGCATACAAGTTAATAGGGAACAAACCGAAAGGCTTTAGCGGTCAATTCGTCATCGAAATCAAAGATGAAGATACGGGTGAGCGCACAAATCCTCAATTCAGGAAACTAAATGTCTTTAAAGGTAAGTTTCAGCTTCATCAGATACTTGGACTCCAGGCTGAATTAGCGGAGACCAATCAAATTATCATTAAGCCGAATACAGGAGATACACTCCTTCTCATCAATAACTCGAACTGTACAATTGAAAAAAGCGGCCGCGCCATCGACGCCAAAAAAGGCCAGCAAATCAAAAAAAATGATCGTCTGCGAGTTGTACTAAAAAACGTGAATAAATCAATTTATATTGAATATATCAGTTAAGGCTTTGTTAAGGTGACCATTTTATATTCATTCTAATCAGGTGCCAGGCACCAAATTATATTTATTCTAAATTGTCCTTGTTACTGTATTTGACACTCGAATTCTAGGAGGAAATGGTTACATGAGAGCAAGTGTGAGAGAGCATATTCAACAGTTAGATGTTTCTTTAGGCGGAGGGATTGTTTCAGATAAAATCCGCGTTGATACGATTGATAATCCGATGCTGGTCATCGGTTTGGGCGGGACGGGTATTGATGCCCTTTTAAGGCTTAAATACCAAGTAAACCGCCGTTTTAAGCTTCCAGTCGATCCGGTTACGAATCGAAAAGCGGAAAAGCCTAAGAATATTGAATTCCTAGCGTTCGAAACGAATGAGGCGGAAAAAAATAAAAAATATCCTGCCGAAAATGGAATTGGACTCGATCCCTATAAAGAATTCGTCCTGCTTTCCAATCCTGAAATCGGCGGATTATTGTCTGATCGCAGTAAACTAGAGCCTTATATCACCGATTGGTTATCTCCTGAGCTTACGATCACGGATGGTATCAATGGTGCCTCCGGGGTACGTCAGGCAGGAAGATTGCTGCTGTTTACAAAAATCAGTGATGTTGTTCGGACCATTCAGAGGAAAATTAATACAATCCTTGAAGGAACAAATAAAAAACTGAATGTATTTATTTTGACAGGACTATCCGGGGGTACAGGAAGCGGCTGTTTCCTCGATATTGCTTATATCGTTAGAGGGATTCTCGAGAACAGATTTGGACCAGAGGGAGTCGATAAAGTCAACATGCTCGGCTATCTTTTCACACCAGATGTGAATTTATCTAGAAGCGGCATGAGCACCCACACGGAACAATACATTCAAAAAAATGGTTATGCTGCTTTAAAAGAACTAGATTACTGGATGAATTGTGATGAAAGAAAAGAGAGATTCCAGATGCAATATGGCAGCCATCTCACGGTTAATTCGCCTGTGCCGCCGTTTAACTTATGTCATTTAATTTCCGCTACCAATACAGAAGGAAAACTGTTGGAAAATGCTTATGATTATTGCATGAATGTAACAGCTGAAAATATAACCAACTTCATGGCGAATGAAGAAAGAGGTTCGGGTGAAGAGTTTGCCATCCATGATTATATTAGCAATATTAATACGAATATTGCAGGGATGGATAAGCCATATCCAGCCAACTATAAATACAACATTATTGGGGCTTCCATGGCAGAAATTCCAATTGAAGAAATTACCTTGTACGTGGGTTATAAGCTGTTTGATAAAATGAACAAAATGTTTAATTCATCTCCAGATCATAATGATGTTGAGAGATTTGCCGAAAAACTTGGAATTGATCCTGATTCCGTGCACCAACGCTTTAATGAACGGGTTCCAGAGGCACTGCCTGGTTACGAAAACAGTGCCCGCTTATCCTACAACAATATCATAAAAGGATCAGGTATTGATCTCGAGAATGAATTGGATACAGAGTTTCTAAAGAAGGCAAAAGAACAATATCGCAGAGTGAAGGTGAAACTGCCAGAGGATATGCTTGAAGAGTTTAAAAATCAAGTTAAGCAGCTTTTCCTCCACCCTCAAAAAGGACCGATTTATACATCCCGCTTGATTTACTCAAAGACTGGATATAGCTTATTAAAAACAATCGATAACTATATCAATCATCTTAATGAGCAGCTTGAGCGGATTCCAAGAAAAATTCAAGGTGAACGAGAGCATTCCTACAGTATGCATGCCGAGGCAAAAAGTGCCATCCTTTCTAGGGAACGCAAGAAAAATGCCTATATTGAAGCAAAGCTGAATGAATACTATGCAAAAGCTGAACAATCCAGAATGGAAGAAATGATTGACTTCTATGAGGAGTTAAGAAATCTCTTAACCATTGAGAATTCTAGAATTTATGAGGTTTATAAAGAAATTCTAGAAACCCTTAAAGACATTTTTCAAAAAAATGGCGATATCCTGATAAAAGGGGAAGAAGTGAAAAGAAGTGGAGGAAACACCTATTACTGGAACCTTGTAAGTGTACCGGATGTTAAAAAAGAAATTCAAAAAATATTTGATTCAAAAGATGGCGACCTTTTAATCCAGCAATGGGCAAATATGATATTCGATAAATCCATTAATTGGATTGATGAAAGTGATATCGATATTGTCGGCAATATTTCTGACTTTTTATCAGAGCAGTTTGGCGATCTGATTACAAAGTCGATGGAAGACTTTCTAAAACTGAAATATGGTCAGGATATGGCCATTGACCAAATCATTGAACAAAAGATTGCAGGCAAATTAGATGAAGATGCCCTGCCGGTATTCGATCTTAAGAACCCTGCAGCAAGGCTGAATTTCCCAAATTGGGGCTTTGTCTCTGTACCTGCTGGTGCACCGCATATTTATAACGGAATCAACAACTTTAGAAAACATGCCCTGCATCATGAGAATTACACAATTAAACGAAGTGAATTGAAAAATCGGATTTTCTGGCTTAATACGAAAAATGGGATTCCATTGTATACGTATGGTCAGTTGAAAAATTTTGAAAAGGCCTATGAAAAAACCATTTCCGAAAAAGAAGGGGTAGGACGTCATCTTGTCCAAACGGATAAAGTGAACTGGACGTATCTTCCTTCTCCAATTCCAGAAAAATCATGGGGACAAACCTACATGAATGACAGGGTGAAAAAATATAATGAACATGTTCGTACCCTGTTTGACCATGCTTGGGAATTCGGCATTATTAAGAAAAAGGATAGTAATCAAAATACCAGTGCCTATTTCAATTGCCACTTTACAAAGGATATCAGCATTTCAGACCTATTTACTCGTTATGAAGTAGATTCCAAACAACTAGATAAAGCTATAGCTGGTAATATTAAACCACTTCTGCGTGAACTTAAAGAATTGTTAAATGGCGGCTTGGAAGTAATTGAATCAAACGATATATTTGGCAGCACAACACTTGAGCATGCGAAAGAAAACTTTATCCGATCACCTGAATTGGTCGAAAAGGTGAAAGGGGAAGTTCAAAAATACAGCACTATCCAAGAAAAAATCGCTGAAATTGAAAATTATTTAGCGGGCCAAAAGGATAAAGAAGAATCCTTGAATGCCTTTATTCAAGCGATGTATACAAAGACCATTCGTAAGCGCGGTGCTCTTTATGTTTACGATAAAGAGGTTGAAGAGGATGCTTGGGAGCCTTTTGTCAATTTAATGCGGACAACCAAGTTTGTTGATTATGAAATCTATCAAGCCTTTCAAGCATTAAGTCCAAAACTGATGGATCAACTTCAAAGAAAGTCAGATCTTCGCAGCAATAACTTAATTAGTCAGGAAAATGCAGCAGAGCTAATTGCTGCTCTTGAAGAGATGGCTGCCACCTACCAAAAGGAAAAAGAAAACCTGGATTATGACTACAAAGATTACGTCAATGGCGAAGAATTATACGGTTTCTACAAAGAAATCATGATTAAGGTTCAAGAAATGTTACGGCAACTAAAATCATAAGAAAGCCTCTTACTCGGGACTGATAGGCCCAACTAGTGCTTAATCTATGTGGCCACAAGCAGCTATTGCCTGTGGCCCGTCTTTTATCATCCTGAGAAAGCTTTTTGGAGGGAAACAGCTTGAAAGAACTTTTACAAAAGTTTGCTAATACTTTTGCTAACCAGCTGGAAAAAATGACGCTTGAAGAAAACGAACAAAGAAGTGTCAAACATCCGATTATCTTTTTATTCATTGGTGACTCTGTTAAGGATGCCCTAAAGACCATTATCAATATTAATGAGGAAAAGTGGCACAACAGCTCAGGCGTCCTCTATTTTCATGCCTATCAAACTAACACTATTACCAATGAAAATGTATTCTCCTTTAAAATGCCAGGGCAGGGACTTGACCGCAAGCACATCCGAAAGAGCCTTTATGAAGCTTTTTATCGGGATGAAACCCTCCTGATTGAGCTGAATAAAACCTACCGCAGGCTGGTAGCCAAGTTAGCGGAATACGGGAAGGTCTACTCCTCCCTGCAAAAAATAAACATAAGTGTTGTGACGTCCGTTCACGACCCTGCAACTATTCTACTCCAGGAAGTTACTTTGCTGTTAAAAAGCATTTTGAGAGATTCCTCTAAAACAGTTGAGGTGGACTTGTACGGATTACTGAATGAAAAGCAGGATGATGAAAATTTCGCTTTTTCCACCTCACTTGGGATCAGTTTTTTACATGAACTCGATATGTATCAACAGGATGAGTACACCTTTGAAGGAGATCTTCAATTGACAGAGGATGGTTTTAAAATGCCTGTAGGCCATTCAGCTGCTCCATTATTTGATTTGGTGTATTTATTAAGTGATAAAAATGAAAATGGGATTATCTCAAATGATGTGGAGAAACAAAATTATGAAATCATCAGCAATCTCAATTTACTTAAGAACCGGAAACTGATTACGGAGTACCATGAAAAGATGGATAGCTATAATCATCAGGAATTTAAGCGGAACATTAGGGGAAGTTCCAATGAGCCTGTATACGCATCGGCCGGTTTTGCCAAGGTAAGACGCCCGAATAAACCGATTGCCTTACATGCTGCTAGCCAATTTTTCCATGAGCTGATTACATCCTTAAAAGAATCATCACATACTCATAAGCGCGAAAAAATAATTAGTCTATTAGAACTGTCTGAGTCTCATTTTCAAAAGTATTTTCAAGACCGGATGCCTTCCGTTCAAAAGCTTGAGGATATGAATGGCTTGATGATTACAAATTCCTATCAAACTGTGAAAAAGATGTCCGTTCGAGAAGCTGAAGAGTATTTATTTGAGAGCGGGACAACTATTTTCTTTTCTACTAATTTTGAAGAGCCTGTACAAGAGTATTTACAGCAGCTCGATCTAAAAGAAAGTATTGAGCGCTGTCTCTATGAAAATATCATTCAAGATGAAAAATACGGCTTATATAGCGCCTATTTATGGACTTCTGACAACATCGATGGTGAGTTCACCATCATGGGCGAGATTCGTCAAATGCTCCTTGAAACGAAGAATGATCGCTTGAAAGCAGAAGCAAAACTCGAACAGTATTATCAGCAAAGTGTCGAAAACTGTGATTTCAAAAAGAGCCTGCTCCCTTTTTCAGATAAGAAAAACCTGACAAGCTTTGTAAACTACTTTTTCGATGCCGTTTATCGAGTAAAATATGAAATTCTTACACTTGATGTAAAAGAAGCCATTTTAAATCAATATCAAAAGGCTCTAGAGGAACATCATGCATTTCTTCGCGATAAAGTTATAGGTATCGACCAAGCCTTGTCGGTCTTAAAGCAAAGTGCTGCTGAGAGTTTATATGATTCCGATGATTATTTGGATAAAAATATCCCTGAGTATTATGGAGATATTATTCGGACCATTACAGCAAAATTAAAGGAAAAACACGGAACTGCTTTCATTTCCAACGAGCGCTTTTTTGGAAATCTGCTTTCGTTGCTAGAAAATGGCACTCACAGTCTGATTGAACGCTTCATTACGATTTGCAACACTGAGGTCTTAACCCATGAGGAATTCCATCATAGCTTTGAGGATGAACTGTTAAAACGGGCAAATGTCCGAACTCGATATGATGATGGTACTATTCTAACAAAAGAAGATTTGTTCAAGCAACTGTATCAGCGCATGCATCAAAACTCAGCCATTCATATTGAGGTATTTAACTACACACAGGAGAATCGTCATGAAGAAAGATACTTCTTTGGTGATTTTTATAGTAAACTCATGAAGTTTGTCATTGAGAAAGAAAATGAGACACGGCACTTTAAGGTTGGCTGTGCACATGAAAAGAAATCTAGCGGTATTGAAAAACTCTCCTTGATGGGTGGCTTTAAATTAAAAGATTTAATGTACTATCAGAAGGGAACAAGATATTACGAGACGTATGTTAAAAATGGCTATGAGTTTCATGCAGATTTTTATCAAAGTAATACCTATCGTACCGTTTAAGTAGAATCATCAATAGGGGATTTTGATTCCCTATTGATGTATAACAATAAGGATTGAGGGTGTAACGTGTGAACTGGGAACCCATTCCTTCCCCTAATCATGAAATAAGGGATATGAGAAAGACAATCAAAGATTCAGAGATTCATTTATCTTGGTTTTGGTCAAATGAAATTGACTTTGTTTACATTTATAAAGGTCATGCTGATCACGTAAAACCTCTAAGTGAACTCAGCGAGAGTGATCTAAAGTTTTATACACGTGAAGAATATAAAGCGAATCAGGGCTATAAAGGGAGAGTAGATGGAGTAGGCCGTTATTTCTACCGCATTCTACCTTGCCAAAAACGCGATGGGATGCTCGTCGTTTTTAATCAGGAAAACGATAAGAATGTTCTATATATCACTGGTACAAAAGCAAAGATTTACTTTTCAATTAACACGCAAAAGCGATTCTTGAAATCGAAAAAGGTCGTTAAAATGTCCATCAGGACGGAGATTCCCCTTGATAAAGAATTGTTAGTATATGTGAAAAAACGCGGGGGGGTTCCGATTTCTATTGAGGATGGGACGAAGTTTCCTTTTATTCGTGACTTTGATTCAGGTAGAAATGAGCAGCCCGAAATTGAAATTGATAAAGATGAACACATTCGAATCTTTTTTAGCAATGGCAAGCAGTCAGCGGAAATCTATGAGCTGATTCCAGAATAAGGAGACCAAAACATGTTTGGAAAACTGAAAAATTTTTTTACTAATACTCCACCTGCACCAGTGAAGCCTCTATTTTATGATATTGTCTGTCCCTATTGTTTTGCAAAATTTCATCACGAAAATGTTGTATTCCGTGCGGGACATCATCGAGAAGATGATGAGGCCTTCCATCTTCAGGAAGACGAGAAATTGAATCAATACAGAGCTAAATTTGGACTTGCCCCAATAGATGAATTGGAGGCATGGATTGAGCCTTCCACGATTGCTGATGAAAATAAGCTTTACTCCGACAATGTTCTGGTAGGAGTTTCCGACCGCTACTCAGTCGTAACGAGAAATCGCCTCTGTCCAGAGTGTCATAATGACCTCCCTGTTACGGCAGGCAAGTATCCAAGTAATATTATATCGATTGTCGGAGCCACTTCTGTTGGGAAATCCGTTTATATTACTTCTTTAATTCGTACGTTACAGCGTGTGACGGCCAGTAATTTTGAGGCGGCCTGTCTGCCACTTAATAATTCAATTAGCCGAAGATTCAGGGATGAATACGAAATCCCTTTATTTGAATCCGGGAATCTATTTGAAGCAACCGCTTCGACAAAACGTCAGGAGCCGTTTATTTTTCAATTCGTCTTTAAAAATGATGACCGTGCCCCACTGACGCTCGTGTTTTTTGATGTGGCGGGTGAGGGGATGACACAAAAGGACTATCTCCAGCTTCATGCTTCCCATATTAAAAATTCAGCCGGGATATTATTTCTAGTAGACCCGATACAGATTCGCGCCATCCGTGAAAAGATGATCTATCAAATGGGTGAAAATCCTGGCAAAATTGTTGGGATTGCAGATGAGCCTCGAGAAGTTGTCATCTCGCTCTTTGAGGATTTTATCTCTCAACAGGAGAATAGTAAAACGAATATTCCTACTGCGGTTGTTTTGACAAAGAGCGACCTTTTACATGCCTTACGTTCTGAAGATGGTGAATATATCCAGTCAAACAGTAATGTGTTTCGCAATGTCATTCATAGAGGATTCCTTAATCTGGATGAATTTGAGAATATCAATGGTGAGATTAAAAGATTCCTCTCAAAGGTAGATATTCCGTTTGTGGATGCGGTTGATGTTTATTTTAAAGATACGGCTTATTTTGCTGTTTCCGCACTAGGAAGTAACCCGGTTAATCAGCAGGTTAACGGCATTATTAGTCCGATCCGTGTGGATGAACCGTTTATTTGGCTGATGTATAAGCTTGGGTATATTGAGGGGAGACAGGAGCAATGAGCGGTAAAATTCAACAGCAGCTATATACCCGTGAACGTGGCGGCGTTTTCAGCAGCACTGACGGGTTTGATACCATTGCAGTTTCTGAAGGGCTCGACAAAGCTTTGGTAAAAAAATATTTACATCCCTTTTGCCTGTATTATGCTCCTAAGGCCTTAACAACAAGCGGTCAAAAAGAGGCCTCCCTCTACCCGGAGGCTGTGACTTTGTTCCAGCCGGAAACAGGGGATATGGTGATTGGGCAGGCCGTTTATGTACCTGCTGATTTTACCGGGCAGCGCAGCGCTTATTTTATGCATAACTATGTCATACCTTCGGGCTTGAAAGAAGAATATATCAAGAACTCGACTAAGGTTTTTCAAATAAGGGATTTTAACACTTCTTATGATATCGAGCAGGGGAAGGTCCTACCTGAATTAGATACGGTAGAACATGATGGTCAAGATGTTCCTGCTGAAAAGGACGCTTTGTTTGAAAAATTAGCGATAACGGATTCCCATTTTAAACAGCTGTTGTTTGCCGTGATGACTTCGATAGCTGGGAAGAAAAAGGTGTTTATTTCACTGAATGCCCCTTTACAGGATTATTCAAAGTACGCCATGCAGCTTTTGGAATTAATTTATCTTTACTTACCTTATGCGCATCGACGCAAATTAGGGGCCATGACCTTCTCAAGTGCACCCGAAACAAAAAATTATATCCATGTTACTTTCTTTGAGCCTGGTACTCTAAGCTATGGTGACCGCTCCATTGAAAAGCAATTCATTTTTGACCTTGCAGATGGCAGGATTTCAGGTGTCTCCATTGAAGGGGAAAGGCATGAATATATTGAGTTTGCGCTTAGTCGCTTTTCTAAATCGGCACGTATCGATGATTTCTTTGATTTTGCTGAAGCGTCATTGTCTGGCTTACCAACGGAGCAACAGCTGGAATTATCCAGTTACTATCAATTAACCGATCTTTATTTAACCATAACTGGCGGCGATACCTCTATTTATAGTAAAAATAAAGTTGGTTTTGTGACAGGGCTAATGAAGTTTCTACAGGTTCATCATGAAGAAAAACCGGAAATGGTTGAACTTTTCCTCAAGCTGTTAAGGGAAGAAAAAATGGCTGCTGATGAGGATTTTGCCCTTGATTATATTCACGCGGTCTTGAATATTAATAAAATCCTGGGTCGTGATGAGGTGTTCTCCTTTATCCTTGAGACAGTTAACTACCATCGGAATCACCCGCTTTTTGGTCAACTATGGAAGTTGATTGAGCAAGACAGGCCTAGTCATGAAAGGATTTTAAATCTTATGAATGGGAATCCGGGGTATGGAGTGGTACTAGAACAATACTTCGGTGAACGGTTCAAGCCTGTTATTCGTGTCGAAGACATCCTTCGTGAACTAAAATTAATGCTTGGGGCACCATTCTTATTAAATATCGAAAAATTTATCATGGTTGTGATGGATAAAGTAGAATCCTCTTTAAAGAGAGAACAGAACATTTTTAAGGCTGTTTTGGCTATCAAGGACTTTAAATTAGATAAGGAAGACTTGCCGTTTTTAGATTTTAAACAGAGGTTGATTGAGAGTTCTGAACGGGCTTTGTTGGAGCAAATACGTCCAAGTGAGCTAACGAGAGAAGATATCATGAACTTTGGAAAGATTTTTTCCAAGGGGATGAAAGGTAATGAGGATCGTCCAAAGGACAAATATTTGATCATTGATGCTCTTTACCAATTGCTCAGTATGCCAGCGCGTGCTGAATCCTATGATTTAAGATCATTATCAAAAGGCCAGCGTGAGCAGGTGCGGGATATCCTTCAACAACAATTGCGTCAAAATCCTTCTGTGGAGCATTTAGGACTCCTCGACATTGCATACGGTTCGGATTATGATGACGTGGACTATGGGTCTTTATTAAGGCATCTTATTCAATACAGCGATGACAAAACGGTACTGTTTTTTATACAAAAATCTCAACTCTTAGTGGGAAGAGATGTTCGTTTTAAAAATCTGTTATTACGTTATTTCGTTTCAGATCCCAGATCAATTTGGAATGATAAAACATACAGAAAAGAATTGAAATCAATCCGAAACAGCAGCTTTAATCGTCTACTTAAGGAAGTTGAATTGGAAACGGCCAAAAACCCAATAGTTAAGTTCATCAAAAAGAAGAGTTTAAAAAGGTAGTATTTGCAAATATAAGGCAAAAAGCAGCTTGTATGCTGCTTTTTGCCTTATTTATTCAACATCGCTTTTCGCTATTTCCTTCTTCAAAAATAAGCCATCGGCAATCGAAAGCTTTTTCAAGCCCATGTCTGTTACATGAATTTCATTATCCTTCTTTTCAATGTTGGTACCATATCCACTCCAAGCCTCTTCGACAAATCCATTTGTTTGGAGTGTTATAGCTTTAATTTCTGAGATTCCCAAAGCCCCATTATCAGGTAGATCAAAAACAAGCAGGGCGACTTTTCCATCATTTGATGTAAGCGTTAAGAAGGAGTGAACATAGGATTCAGGTTCCGACAAATAGCTTTCATACTCTTCTGGGGACTCCCACACCTTTGACCATTCAGCGTTTTGTCCCTGAGATAAGACCGATACTTTCACTGCACCCGAAAACTCATCGCGTTTCTGAGCAGTTGCCACTAAGGTATAGTTAGCGCCCGCTAGATTAATAGAAGTATGCTTAATGATCTCCCAGCCGGAGAACAAAGGAGCGAATTGGCTTATATACACAGCTTGTTGTTCATCGTTCTGTTTTTCTTCCTTATCCACTATAGATTCCGCATCCTGCTGCTGTGTCTTGGAAGGTTCATATACCTTTTTATTTACTTGCTCCGATTCACCTCGGAACAGACCGAGAGAAAAGATAATAATCAAAAGGACAGCAATCCCGCTAAGCAGGATTGGGAAAGTACGATTTTTTTTCTTTTCTTCTTTAGGTTGAGAGGAAGAGTGTTCAAGGAATGACTCCTGTTGTTCCTCTCTTTTTTTATCAGGATTTCCGAAAACTGCTTCGGATGAAACACCTTTATCCACCAGCCCTGGCTTAGGAATAGCAAATTTTGCAAGAACCCATTCTTGTAGTTCTTCTATATTTCCAAAGCTTAAACCGTCAAAATGAGATTTCGAAATAGGTGAATGATTTTTGATAATCGTCAATATTTGTTTTAGGTCATCCTCTATCGTACTCTTACTTTCAGGATTAAAAACCGCTCTTTCTCCTGCTCCGTATAAGGAAATATCTCCATTTTCTCTAATCCAGATATTAAACCTCGTAATTTTACCAAGAAGAATCTGATTCTGATGTAAATGCAGAACAGCTTCGACAAACTGATCAATTTGCCTGCTAGTTAGAGTTTGACCCGAATCTAATAGGTTTCCTTCACTACCCTCCATCACAGATAAGGACCTGTCATCCAAGGTATCTAGCTTCTTGAGGGCAGGGAGGTACTTTTGGTTTTTTACCTTTTGATCGTAGTTACGATACAGTTCGTTCCAAGCTTCTCGATATACTGGCTGATTCGTCAAGCGCAGAATGGCTGTCCCGCCATGCACCAAATCTTCAACCAGATAAACGGTTAAATACTCACCAGTCTGAATTTCTTGTAAAATTCTATATCCGTTTATGTTAGCCATTTTCACAGCTCCCCAAATTCTCGAAGGACGGTATTTCCATTTTTATTAATTGCTGCCTTCATAGCTATTTTTTAGTCTGAATTTGAATTCAACTCGTCTTGATTGGGCTTGGTCAACCACGCCATCTTTCATTTTCAACTGACTTTCCGAACGACCATTGGCCGTAATATTCTTTGTCACTTGATCCTTGTATGGAAAATCACCGAATTCATCACTTAAAATGTATTTAACCACACTGAAAGCGCGCCGCTGTGATAAATCAAGGTTATTCATGTATTCCCCAACATCGTCGGTATGCCCTTCAACCACAATCTCTGCAATATGGTCGTTATACTTCCCATAGAGAGTAGAGAAATAGATTGGGATAAAGCTATGAAGCTTGGCTTGAAATTCACGCTTGATGACATCCTGACCTGTTTCAAATAACAGGTCATCGGTAAACTTAATCGCTCCCGTATCTTTATCAATGGAAATTGATAGATCTGCCTTTTTGAATTCTTTATCCAGATCATTCACAATATCTTTTTGGATGTAGGTTAACGCTTCAATTTGCTTTTCTTTATCGGCTAATTGTTTTTCTTGTTGAGCGATTTCTGCTTGGCTTTCCTTTACTTTCGCCTGTGCGTCTTCGGTTTTTTTATTAATACTAATGATAATGGCTACAAATATGACAAGGACAACTAGTAGAATAGTAGATAATAAATCCGTAAAAGTTGGCCAGAAATCGGAATCCTCCGAACCGCCATTTAGTAAACGTTTATATTTTTCCCTCATAGCTTACGTCCTTTTTCTAGTTTGTTAGGCATATTGGATTTTTTCTTCTTTAACTTTTTTGGAAAGTGTTTCAATACTCTTCTTTAAGTCATTCAATGTTGATTCTAAAGATTTTAATGATGCAGGTGTGGCTTCCGTTCCCTTTGTAATAGTAGCATTCATGATCACGATTAAGTCATTAGCACTTTGGATCGTACTGCTAAGTTGATCCAATTGTTTTGTAAGTATTTCGTTTGATTTCTCTTGTTGTCCCAGATATCCGTCTATCTTTAAGACTGAATCCTTAATGGATTCCTTTACCTCGCTGTTTTGTGTATTTGACTCCTTGATTTGTTTCAATAGTGCAGCCTGCTCTTTTTTGATTTGCTTATAAATCGCTTCCGTCAATTGCTTATGATTGTCGACTTGAGACTCATTTTGTGAGGCAATTTGTGAAATTTGAAATGATGTTTGCTCAAAAAATCCATTTAATTCTTTATAAGCCTGTTTTATTACATTCTGAGCAAATTTAAACATTGTCCCATATTGTTGTTGAACATTTTTGTTATCGTTCGAGATTTGCTCCAATACGGTTTTGTTATCGTTCGAGATTTGCTCCAATACGGTTTTGTTATCATAAGAAACTTGTTCTAATACGGTTTTGTTATCGCTTGAGACTTGTTCCAATACCATTTTGTTATTGTTCGAAATTTGTTCTACTATCTTTGCCTGTTCATTAACAAAGGTCTTAACATCATTTCGAGATTGTTCAAAGGTTGTCTTCATCCCATATAGAGCGGTATTTTGGTTTTCGAAATAGGTAAACAATTTTTCAAAATCAGTGTGAAGCTGAGCTGTCCTGTTATTAAACTGCTCGGTTATCGTTTTCATGTTGGTGAACATGTTATTCACTTCTATAGTATTTTTCTTAAAAGTTTCATTAAATCCGATTAAATTATCAGTTGCCTTTTTAAACTCTTTTGAAAAGTGTGCAACATCTAAGAAAGCTCTTCCCACGTTGAAAACAGCTTCTTTGACATCACCAATCGCTTCGACAACATAGTAATCAGATGTCTTTTGATCTTTTTGGTAAATATAGTTTTCTATTTTTAACATCACTTGCAAAAGTAGTTGTTCTGAATTTTTATATTTTGAATGAAGGTTAATCACAATAGAGAACATTATTCCCCCGATACTTGTGAAGAAAGCGGTATGCACCCCTCCTAAAATTCCCATTATAGAACTATCTATATTATCAGGATTAAGTGAAGCCAGCGTTACCACGAGTCCTATAAAGGTACCAAGGACCCCAATTAGTATAGAGATGGAAGCATACGTATGAATCAGTTTTAACTTCTTAATCATAGTTGATTGGTTATCAATTTTATACTCGGACATAAACATCTCAATGAAAGAGGATATATTGAGTTGTGTCTTCGTTATTTCCTTTTTTGTAATAAATTCTTTCCAAATAGTTGAAAATAAGTGATTCCTCTCTGGACTGCTTGTTAATTCTTCATCTTGTTTTTTTAAGAAAGAAAAAATAAGATTATTGCTTTTTAAAGAGAAATCAGCAATTAAACCAAGAATAATATAAACTGCTAGGACTAAATAATCACTTGCAGGTATATTGGAAATCCCTTCAGATGAAAAATAAATGAATAAAGCAATTGCAGGCACAAACATTAGTATAGTAATGAAGTATTTTTTCATTTTGTTCTCCTCGCAAGTATTTTTAAGCGTAATTACCTATTATGATTGTACCAAAATAAAGTCAGCGTTTGGAAGGAATATTCCTTCTTGCATTGGATTATTTATGGGAGAATTGTAAACTAAAGACATAGGGAAAATTAGTATTAGTAGATTCGTGTTGGATTAATCGGAGAAGTTTATAATTTTACTAGTATTAATTTGGTAAAAATAGATTATTAGGTCGAAAGGTGGATATGCGCATAAATAAGAAGGACCACGGAAGGACCATGGGGACGGTTCTCATGGTCTGCACTAGCCATTTTAAATACCATGAGAACCGTCCCTCCGGTACCCTGGCCTTGAAAAATTAATGAAGGAAGAATGGCCTCAGGAGGGAATTGATCTTCATATTTGGGATCATACAAAAGGCAAAGAAAATATCGTGAAGGCCGAGGCTGCAAATGTCGGAATTACGATCAGTGATGTAACACTGGCAGAATCAGGTACAGCGGTTCTCTTTAGCAGCAAGGATAAAGGGAGAACAGTCAGTTTTTTACCGGCAACTTCCATCATTATTATCCCAAAAAGCAGTATCGTTCCCCGCATGACACAAGCGGCCCGTATCATAAATGAAAAAGTAAAAAACGGCGAACAAATCGCCTCCTGCATTAACTTCATCACAGGACCAAGCAACTCAGCAGACATCGAAATGATCCTAGTCGTGGGCGTTCATGGACCCATTAAAACAACCTACATTGTAGTGGATGATATATAATATAATCCCTTAGCATCCACTTTTCTTTAGGGAAATGAGGTTTAGTCATTTCTGTGACCAGGGGGACGGTTCTGATGGCTTTTTAAGCAGGATTTGGTAACCCAAAATCTTACCATGAGAATCGTCCCTGTGGCTCTGCTCTATCTAGTAATAGTAGACCAGCAGACCATGGGGACGGTTCTGATAGTCTTTTAATGCATAAGGGAATGGTAATCTAGGGACCATGAGAACCGTCCCTGCGGCACAGAAATGGATATTGTTGCTGAAGGTGCAGAAACAGTAGAACGACTAGAAATATTTTGATAAATTGTTTAAAGTCGTTTGGTTTGGAATTATTCTAATTTTGGTGTATTATATAAATATAGAAAATTCAGAAAACAGCAAAGGGAGTCATACAAAAGTGCGTAAAGAAATTAAATCCATGAAGAATCTTATTGAAGAAAATAAAAAGGAGCTTTTAAACGATAAAAAGGCTATGGAGAAGATAGAAAAACGGATAGAAGAGCGGCATGAAGTAAAAAGGCTGGCTTAACCTTAACGGGTTCCAATATGAAGTGAGGGTGAAATCACAATGATTTCACCCTCACTTTTATTCCGGGGGGGCCGTGGGGAAGGTTCTGCGGACTTTTTATGATAATATAAGAAAATAGAGAAGAACATTTTCCTATTATAAACGAGGTTTGGGGAGACAAATTTCTTAGCCATGAGAACCGTCCCCGTGGCTCACCCGTGGCTCAAACCTCTTAGAAAGATAGCTATAAACGTTTTCGCTTCATCATTTGAAGGATCGTTGTCGCCAAATGAAAGCCAGTCATAAAGAGTACCGCGCATACATCTTGAAATGAAAAAACTGGTTTTACTAATATCTGTTGATTTTGGTAGTTCTCCATTTTTAATGGCTTCATGCACGAACCTATTTAAAATTTTATATAAGCTTCTCTCCGAGTTGGCGAAAAAGTTTGCTTCATTTCTGATTAAGCCGCTCGTATAAACACTCCTCATCAAATCTTCTCCCAGCTCATTTTTTAAGTAGGTCAATTGTGCGTCGAAAAGGGAAATCACTTTGTCTTCAAAATGCATATGACTTGGTAAGGATTGAGCAAAATTTTCATAAAATGAATCTATTTCTCTAAATTTCTCTAAAAAAATATCGTATTTTGATGAGAAATGGCCATAGAATGCCCCTTTTGAACTTTTGCTTTTTTGAACTATTTCATCGACGCTTACTTGATTAAACCCTTTTTTTTCAAAAAGTTTTAAAGCTGTCTGATAGATTCTCTGTCTTGTTTCTTCTGCTTGCTGCTCTCGCGTTTTCCTTTCCATGGTATAACACCTACTCGTCCCTTAATTGATTCCTATTTTAACATAATTACCAAAGTTATAATCTTATGATTTATAAAAATAATCAGAAAGTTATATTGACAGTTAAAGTGTAAGTATATTATCTTATAGACTATAGTCTATGAAATGTAAACGCTAACAAAGGAGAGGTATAAGTGGATATAATCGGAAAAAGAACATTACGTTCACTATTAGCGGATAAGGTCAAGCAGCACGAGGAGAAGGTATTTATTCATTTTGAAGATGCAAATGAACAACGTTATAAAAAAACGTATAAAGAATTCCAAGAAGAAGTGAACAAATTAAGTAATGCTTTCTTGAAGTTAGGTCTAAAAAAAGGGGATCATGTTGTTTTACATTTACCAAACAATATGGAATTTTTTACAATATGGTTTGCATTGGCGAATATTGGAGCCATCATGGTCCCAACCAATATTTTATCAACAGCTGATGAGATGAAATACATTATTAATCATTCTGAAGCTATTGTACTCATGACTGAAGCTGAGTATTTAGAAAAGTTTGATGGGATACTTAGTGAATTGTCAACGATTCAACATACCATCATTACTCGCTGTGAACAAGGTGTTGAAGGGGTTATTAACTTTAATGATTTACTAGAAAACTCATCTGATGGTACAGAAGCTTTCCCGGAGATACTTTCTGAGGATGTTGTAGCTATGCTATATACATCAGGGACAACCTCCAAACCAAAAGGCGTACAGGTGACGAACGCAAATTATATTTATACCGGTGAATTAATGTCAAAATCGATCAATTTAACTGAGAACGATCGGCCGTTCATCGTTTTACCTTTATTTCATGGCAATGCACAGTATTACTCAACCATGTCTGCACTTGTAGTAGGGGCTAGTATTGCGTTAACAGAGAAATTTAGTGCATCCCGTTATTTTAAACAAGCAAAGGCTCTTGGTGGTACGATTGGTTCACTATTTGCGGCTCCGATTCGAATGATACTGGCAAAGGAATATGATGAGAATGACCGGGATAACCCGATCCGTTTAATCACTTTCGCACAGTCAGTAGCGGAACATCAATTAACTGAATTTGAAGGAAAGTTCAATCTTAAACTGCTGCAAATGTATGGGATGACTGAGACCATTGGTGTTCCATTAATCAATCCAATCAATGACATTCGAAAAAATATGAGCATCGGAAAGCCAAGCATTGGCTGTGACGTAAAATTACTTGATGAAAACGGATATGAGGTGGCTGATGGAGAAGTCGGCCAAATTGCTGTCAAAGGTGTTCGCGGCAGAACATTGATGAAGGGATATTTTAAAAATGACGAAGCAACAAGCCAAACATTCAAAGGCGATTGGCTTTTAACAGGGGACAATGCTTATGTCGGAGAAGATGGCTATTTTTACTTTGTTGATCGGATGAAGGATATGATTAAGCGTTCAGGTGAAAATGTAGCAGCGAATGAAGTGGAGAGCGTGTTAGTCGAGCACGAAGCTGTTTACGAAGCCGCTGTTATTGGTATCCCGGATGAGATGCGAGATGAGGCCATCAAAGCATATGTCATATTAAATCAAGGTAGTGCAGTGTCTGAAGCAGAACTCATTGAACATTGCCAAGAAAGATTGGCAAAGTTTAAAGTTCCAGAGTTTATTGAATTTGTAGAAGATTTCCCTCGTACACCTGTTGGGAAAATCCAGAAACATATTCTGCGTAAATTACTGACCGTATAAGAGGATAAAGGGAACCGAGAAGTTCGAGGGTGTTAAGCTTTTAACAGCGAAAGAGAAGCCAACGAGGAAATTCGATGTGTGATTTTTACCAGGATTTTTAAACATCATCTATAAGAAAGTAGGCGAATCTATGAAAAATGTCAAAGTATTATTAGCTAGTTTAGCAGGATCCATCATTGAATGGTATGACTTCTATCTTTACGGAACAGCAACAGGAATTGTATTTGCTACTTTATTCTTCCCTTCAGAGAATCCGACGATTTCTGTTTTGATTGCTTTTGCTACTTTTGGAGCAGGTTATGCTGCACGACCTCTTGGAAGTATCATTTTTGGGCATATGGGAGACCGCATCGGAAGGAAGGCATCCCTCATGCTGACACTGATCGGGATGGGGGGAAGTTCGTTTTTGATTGGACTGCTTCCGACCTATGCGCAAGTTGGGTTAGTGGCGCCAATCGCGCTTGTCGTTTTACGTTTACTACAAGGAATTGCTCTTGGTGGTGAATGGGGTGGAGCTGTTTTACTTGCAACAGAATCTGCAACAAAAGGTGTGCGTGGCTTCTTTGGTTCGATTCCTCAATTAGGCGTACCGATTGGATTAGTACTCGGAACATTTAGTTTTACGTTAATCAGTTCATTAACCACAGAAGCACAATTTATGGCCTGGGGCTGGAGGATCCCATTCCTTTTTAGTGCAGTATTAGTACTTTTAGCGATTTGGATTCGCAGCAGTATTGAAGAGACTCCTGAATTTAAAAGGAAAAAGGAACAAGGAGAGATTGCAAAGGTACCGATTATTGATGCCTTTAAATACCACAAAAAGGATATTTTTCGCTTGATTGGTTTAAAACTGGGAGACGGTTTTTTCAATGTATTCCTTATGTCCTTTATCTTGTTTTATGCAACGACGTTTCTAGGTCATAGTCGTGATGTGGCATTATTGGCTTTAACACTAAGTTGTGCAACCATGATTATTACGATTCCATTGACCGGATATTTATCTGATTTTATCGGTCGTAAAACCATCTATATCGGCGGGGTCGTATCGTTGATCGTATTAGCCATTCCATATTTCACTATGATTGGTCAAAGCACAACCATGTTCTACATTATGCAGGTTTTATTATTAGGTGTAGTTTGGAGTGCCATTTTCGCTACACAAGGAACATTTTTCTCTGAATTGTTCCCGGCCAATGTGCGTTATACGGGGCTTGGTCTAGGTTATCAAGTCGCTGCTGCAATTGTAGGATTTGGGCCAATGCTTTGGACAGAAATGGGTGCGAAATTTGGTCCATCCCCCTATATATTCGGTGGATTTATGATTGTAGGACTAATCCTTTCACTTGTTTTGGCAATATTCTCACCAGACACCCGTAAAATTACACAATATGGCGATCACCATCATGATCATACAGAGGTCGAGGAAAACGGTCAAGTAGACGTAAAAAAAGCGTAAATTTATTTGGGGTGAGTGAATTGTTAAAACAAACAGCGATTGTAACAGGGGCGGCAAGTGGGATTGGACAAGGCATCGCTATATCTTTAAGTCAAAAAGATATTCAAGTCGTATTAGTGGATAAAAACTCTTGTGAAGAAACTCTGGAGCAAATGCAGGGGGAAGGGCATGTTGAACAACGTGGTGATATTCTAGATGCTGATTTTATAAAACATGTTGTAAAAGAAACAGCTGATACATTTGGCACCATCGATATACTTGTCAATAATGCAGGAACCGCAAGCCGGTTAAATTTAGAAACGATGACGATTGAAGATTGGGAAAGGGATATCAATACAAACCTCCGTTCAACCTTCTTATTTACACAAGCAGTTGTCTATCCATATATGAAGGAGCAAAAGGAGGGCAGAATTATCAATATTAGTTCAATTTCAGGCCTAAATGGCGGTGCGAAATCAGGTGATGATACTGTCGGCAGGTCTGGCCCGGCCTATGCAGCGTCTAAGGGCGGCATTATTGCGCTCACGAAATGGGTAGCTCGGGAAATAGGAGAATATAATATTACTTGTAATTCTGTCGCACCGGGGGCAACGGAAACAGCGATTACAAGAGGGATTCCTTACGATACTAGTCAGCAATCTATTAATCGTATGGGACAACCTGCTGAAATTGCTTCAGCTGTAAGTTATCTAGTTTCAAAGGATGCTAGTTTTATAACTGGTCAAGTGATTGTCGTTGATGGCGGCGCTTATATGTAATAAAGGAGAGGTTAGTGATGGATGTATTTGTAAGCGGTGTTGGCATTACACCATTCGGTAAACATATTGACTATTCATTAAAAGAGCTTTTACTTCAAGCTGCGAGGGATGCTTTAAAGGATGCGGGACATCCGAAAATTGATGCGGTATTTGTTGGAAACTTCATGGGCGGGGCAATTGCTAACCAGGAAATTCTAGGCGCCATGCTTGTCAATGATCTAGAGCTTGGCCATATTCCTTCATTGAAAGTAGAAGGTGCATGTGCCTCTGGAGGCATTGCCATTCGTCAAGCTGTGATTGGTATTTTAAGTGGTGCTTACGAAAACGTACTTGTTGTTGGCGGAGAAAAAATGAAACATGCTGCGACAGACGTTGTGACGCAGGCAATAAATGCAGCCATGGATAATGATTCAAGTGAAAAAAATGCGGGGTTAACATTCCCGGGTTTCTTTGGACTACTAGCGAATCGATATATGTATGAAAGTGGTGCAACAAAGGAACATCTAGCGAATGTTGTATTGCAAAATCGTTCCTATGCACTAAACAATCCACTTGCACAATTCAGAAAGCCTACGACAATGGAAGAAGTTATGCAAGCGAAACAGATAACGGATCCACTTGGCCTATTCGATTGTTCTCCGATAACAGATGGGGCAGCGAGTGTTGTTTTAAGTAGAAAACCGAGCGCAGTTAAAATTCGAGCATCTGTTCAAGTATCTGGTCCGACAAATATTCAGGACTTGGATTCCATTCTAGAAATTCCCGCCATTATCCATTCAGGGAAGCTCGCTTACGAACAAGCCGGAGTAGGCCCGTCTGATATTGACGTTGTAGAGGTTCACGATTGCTTCTCCATCACAGAACTTCTTGCTATAGAAGGGTTAGGTTTTTCCAATAGTCTGGAAGGTTGGAGATTCATTGAGGAGGGACAAGCTGGATTAAACGGTAAAACACCAATCAATACAAGCGGAGGTCTTTTATCAAGAGGCCACCCAATTGGGGCAACGGGTACAGCTCAGTTCGTTCAAATTGTCCTTCAATTAAGAGGAGAAGCTGTAAACCAAGTCAAAAATGCACGAATAGGAATGTCACAAAACTTAGGTGGCACGGGCGCTTACTCTGTCGTACATGTATTGGAAAGGGTGTGAACACTATGATTATTTATGAGTATAAAAATAAGAGTTATCTGACAAAGCCTTTTTCCTCCAATTTAGAAAATGAACCAATTAGCGAACGGGAAATTTCTGGTGAAGGTACGGTTTATTCTGTAACAACCATTTACGTGCCACCAGCGGAATTTGTTCAAGAAAGCCCATATACAGTCGCCATCATTCAATTAAAAGATGCCGCACTAAAAGTAACTGCCCGTATGGAGGAACCAGCACAAATAGGGGAAACGGTTTATTTTTCAAAATTTGAAAATGGGGGTTATTATTTTAAAAAAAATTGTGTGAGAAAAGACCAGAGACCATGGGGACGGTTCTGATGGCTTTTTAATTGGTGGTTTATGAAATAGAGATGGGCACCTATCTAGTAGGTGACACCGATATGTATAAATGAAACTTTGGGAGATACCTAACCATAATCGAACCACGAGAACCGTCCCCCGGCATTTTGAAGTCGAGACCATGGAGGACGGTTCTGCCAGCTTTTTTAAATTGGTGTTATTAGAAAATTGAGAGGGGCACTTACTTAGGAAGTGCCCCAATGTATAAATGAAACTAAAACACACTGTTAGTATATTGTAAATATTATTAAAATTTTAATTTAAAATAGATTAATATATTTTATTCGGATTCATGTTAGTCAAATAGGTGGAATTACCCCAGCACGGAAAATAACAGCAGCATGTGAGATGTTTGGCATCCGTACAACATGGCACGGACCGGCTGATGTTTCTCCTGTTGGTCATGCTGCTAATGTCCATCTTAATGTAAGTAGTCCAAACTTGGAATTCAAGAATATTACGGGGTTAGTGAGCATATTAGAGAAGTTTTTCCTGGATGTCAGGAAATCAAAAATGGGTTCGTGTACCCGAATCAACGACCAGGGCTTGGTATTGATAATAATGAAGAAGAAGCTAAAAAATACCCTTGTCACAATTAATTACCTCAATGGACTTTGACTAGGTGGCCAGATGGTACATCCGTAACCCCGTAAATCTTAACAGAAAAGCTTGCAGGCGAAACAGATGTCTGCAAGCTTTTCTATTGGGGGGGACCATTAGGCTATGGTGCCTGTCACCACCCGCTTTTTGTCGATTCCTTCGATATTATTCGGGGAGTGACAGGCACTGTTCTTATGCATGGGCAACAGATTATTGATCTTCTAATTCTTTTACAGTCTCGCCTTCAACTAACACTGGTTGATAATATGTTTCATTCGGTAAGTTCTTTTTCCCTTGTAATTTCTTAATAATCCAATCAGCTGCATCACGTCCCATTTGTTCTTGTGGGTGTGTCAATGTCGTTAGGTTGATATTAGCATTTTTGGCAATGAAAGAATTGTCCTGGCCAATAATTGATAATTTTTCCGGAACAGAAATATCAAGTTGTCTGCATACATTTACCACTTCCAATCCTACCTGGTCGTTATAGCAAACAATTGCAGTCAACACGTCTCTATTTTCATTTAGGAACTTTTTCAAGTTAGTGTATAGGTCCAACTTCGTCTCAGTATTGAACGAAAGCACATGCTCTGGTTGAAATCGTAATTTGGCTTCTCCAAGCGCTTTTATATACCCCTTCATTCGATACTTTCCTTGTAAATCATCCGTTTTTGAAATGAGTCCAATTTTTGTGTGTCCTTTCGAAATCAATTCTTTTGTTGCGAGATAGCCAGACTGCACGTCATCGAGACAAAGGAAAGGAACATCTAATTCTTCATAATAAGCATTGATCATGATGAATGGAACATCCTGTTCCTTGAACGATAGGTAGTAAGCAATATTAGGATTGTATAGATTGCTTTTTGTAGGTTCAACAATCAAACCATCTACGCCAAATGACAACATCATTTCCAAAGCTTTTTTTTCTTGTTTGACATCATTATTTGTACTAGCTAATAGTAACGAATAATTATCCTCATTCAATCTCCCTTCGATTCCACGAATAATTGAGGGGAAAATATAATCAGATATGTAGGTCGTGATTACACCGATTGTTTTATTATTAGAATTCGCGAGAGACTTTGTTTGATATTGGTTACTAACATAAGTACCAGAGCCCTTTTCGCTTCTTAGGAATCCCTCATTTGATAGATCTAGTATGGCCTTTCGAACAGTGTGACGGCTAACTTCATACTGTTCTTGCAAGGCTGATTCAGTAGGAATTTGTTCTCCTTCGCGGTAATCTCCTGAGAGAATTTTACTTTTTATATCATCAATAATAACCTGATACTTTGGCTTCATTTCATTCACTTCTTTCATAGTTGTTCGCATCCTAATTCTTTATCCCGAAAATTTGTATGGACATATTTTATCATGATTTTGAATGAATTAAAACATTCTACTCTAATTCGCACGAACAATTGGAAAATTGTAAATATTAAAAAGGTAACTCACGAATACCTCCTATTACAAAAATTTTAAAAGGGAAAAGGAAAAACTATTCTAATATTTGTATGTACATATAATTTTGATGTTGACAAATGTACGTACAAAAAATATACTAAGCTTGTAAATGAAATTTAGTGAAAAGGAAAGCGCCACCTTTTCTTCATAAGATATTTTGAAATCGCTATCTGAGAGGGGGATTAACGTGAAAACGAATCGAGGAAATATTAAACAAGCGATTGCTAAGGGAGAAACTTCACTTGGAATCGAATTCGGATCAACTCGTATAAAAGCAGTGCTGATTGATAACAGTTTTGAAACTATTGCAGCTGGAAGTTATGAGTGGGAAAACCGTTTAGAAAACGGAATTTGGACGTACAACTTGGTGGATGTTATCACAGGTCTTCAAACAGCTTATAGTGAAATGAAGCAAGAAGTTGAGCAGAATTATGGAATCACAATTCGAACAATTGGTTCTATTGGATTTTCTGCAATGATGCACGGGTATATGGCTTTTGACAAAACTGGTGAGCTGCTTGTTCCGTTTCGGACTTGGCGTAATGCAACAACCAGTGTTGCAGCAAAGGAATTAACAGATAAATTCCAATTCAATATCCCTGAACGGTGGAGTATTGCTCATCTTTATCAAGCAATACTAAATGAAGAGAACCATTTACCTCGTATAGATTTTATTACTACATTGGCTGGATATATTCACTGGTTACTGACTGGGAGTAAAACAATTGGGATTGGGGATGCTTCGGGCATGTTTCCAATTGATGAAACGACACAAGATTACAATGAATCGATGATCCATCAGTTTGATGAACTGATTGCAGCCAATGGTTATCCTTGGGGGCTAAGGGATATTCTCCCTAAAGTCTATATTTCTGGCGATAAAGCAGGTGAATTAACCGAAATCGGAGCGAAAATTCTGGATAAATCACAAAATTTACAACCAGGCATTCCGCTTTGCCCGCCAGAAGGTGATGCTGGAACAGGGATGGTTGCTACGAATAGTGTGAGAAAACGTACTGGAAATGTCTCTGTAGGAACTTCAGTTTTTGCCATGATTGTACTAGAGAAGGAACTTTCAAAGGTGTATCCAGAAATTGACTTGGTCACTACACCGAACGGCAGTCCAGTTGCAATGGTTCATGCGAATAACTGCTCAAGTGATATCAATGCTTGGCTGGGATTGTTCCGTGAATTTCTTGAGGCAATGGGACAAAAGGTTGACATGAATAAATTGTTCGATGTGATGTTTAATAAAGCTTTGGAAGCAGACCCAGATGGTGGTGGTTTGCTAAGCTACGGTTATTATTCAGGTGAAAATATCACAGGATTCGAAAAAGGACGACCTTTATTTGTTCGCTCACCTGAGAGTAATTTCAATTTAGCAAACTTCATGCGGACTCATCTTTTTACTGCTTTTGGTGCTTTGAAAATTGGAATGGATATTTTGACAAAGAAGGAAAATATCAAAATTGATAGCATATTAGCTCACGGTGGTTTATTTAAAACTCCTGTTGTTGGACAGAAGATTATTGCAGCAGCAATGAATGCTCCGGTTTCAGTTATGTCAACGGCTGGAGAAGGCGGTGCGTGGGGAATCGCTATTCTTGCTTCTTACATGATGAACAAAGATCAAAATGAAAGTTTAGAAGACTTTCTCGACATAAAGGTCTTTCAAGAGGTTGATGGACAAGAAATTTTTCCCGATGGATTTGACGTTGAAGGATTTGAAGAATTTATCGAACGATACAAAAAAGGTTTAGTCATTGAGAAGGCAGCTGTAGATCATTTGACTTTGAGTGGAAAGCTGGAGGGAATGACATGTTAGAACAACTGAAGGAAGAAGTATTTCAAGCAAATCTGGATTTACCAAAACATGGACTTGTGAAATACACATGGGGAAATGCAAGTGCCATTGATCGTGAAAGTGGATTATTCGTTATCAAACCGAGTGGTGTTGATTATGAAATAATGAAAGCTAGCGATATGGTAGTTGTTGATTTAGATGGCAATGTTGTTGAAGGAGAGTTAAACCCTTCATCAGATACACCGACTCACGCCGTACTTTATAAGCATTACCCAGAAATCGGCGGCATCGTGCACACGCATTCAACTTGGTCAACAATATGGGCGCAGGCAGGCCTCGATGTTCCGGCAATGGGGACTACTCATGCAGACACATTCTATGGTTCCGTTCCTTGTGCCCGCTTCCTGACACAAGAGGAGATTGATCGTGGTTACGAAAAAGAAACGGGTAATGTGATCATCGAGACATTTGAAGAGCGTGGGTTAGATATTTTAGCGGTTCCTGGTGTCTTACTTCATGGTCATGCTCCATTTACTTGGGGCAAAGACGTAAAAGCAGCGGTAATGAATAGTGTAGTGTTGGAAGAAGTTTGCAAAATGAATTTATTTGCAAGGGAATTAAATCCAATTGCTGAAGAATTGCCACAAGGTATTTTAGATAAACATTATTTACGAAAACATGGAAAACATGCTTATTACGGTCAAAAGTAATATAAAATCTATCAATCTATCAAACCATTAAATTAAGAAAAGAGGATGATTATGTTAACAGCAGGAAAAAGAGAATTTTGGTTTGTTGTAGGCTCACAACATCTTTACGGGGAAGAAGCGCTAGCTGAAGTCAAAGCACACGCACAAACGATGACCGATGCCTTAAATGAAAGCGGTGTTTTACCTTATCCACTTGTATTGCAAGATTTAGCTGTTACTGCGGATAAAATCACAAGCATCATGAAAGAAGTCAATTATCGTGATGAAGTTGCTGGTGTTATCACGTGGATGCATACGTTCTCACCCGCAAAAATGTGGATTCGCGGAACAAAATTATTACAAAAACCATTGCTTCATTTAGCTACACAATTCAATGAAAGTATTCCATGGGACACAATTGATATGGACTTTATGAACCTAAACCAATCCGCTCACGGTGACCGTGAATATGGTTTTATCAATGCCCGTTTGAAGAAGCAAAATAAAGTTGTCGTAGGTTACTGGGAGCGTCCTGGAGTACAACAGCAAATTGCACAATGGATGGATGTAGCGGTTGCTTATAACGAAGGCTTCAATATAAAAGTCGCTCGCTTTGGGGACAATATGCGTAATGTTGGTGTGACCGAAGGGGATAAGGTTGAAGCGCAGATCCAATTTGGGTGGACAGTTGACTATTTTGGAATCGGAGACCTTGTTCAATATGTAAATGCGGTTACGGATGAAGAAATTGATGCTTTATTTGCAGAATATGAAGGACTTTATGAATTTGACTATGGCACCTATAGTAGAGAAGATTGGGAGAAAAGCGTAAAGGTGCAAGCAAGCTACGAAATCGCTATTAAACGATTCCTTGATGAGGGCGGATACAATGCCTTCACAACTAACTTTGAAGATTTACATGGTATGAAACAGCTACCTGGTCTAGCCGTCCAACGTTTGATGGCACAAGGATATGGTTTTGCCGGTGAAGGGGATTGGAAGACGGCAGCACTCGACCGCTTACTGAAAGTGATGAGTCATAACCAATCAACTGGCTTTATGGAAGATTACACATATGAATTAGCTGCTGGCATGGAATCCATCCTTCAATCACATATGCTTGAAGTCGACCCATCATTAGCAAGTAACAAACCAAAGATTGTTTTATCTCCATTAGGCATTGGTGACCGTGAAGACCCAGCACGTTTAGTATTCGACGGTAAAGCAGGAGACGGTGTTGTTGTTTCTATGGCGGACTTTGGTACTCATTACAAACTATTAATTAATGAAGTTTCTGCATTTGAGCCAACTGTTCCAGCACCAAACCTTCCAGTCGCCCGCGTACTGTGGGAAGTCAAGCCTAACTTCCAAGATGGGGTGAAATCTTGGATCGAGAATGGCGGAGGTCACCATACAGTTGTTTCATTGAATTTAACAACAGACCAAATTATCACCTATGCAAAACTTGTTGACTTGGATTACGTAGTGATTAAGTAATGACTTTATCCTCCGAGGAAGTTCTACTTCCTTGGAGGGAAAAGATAGGTATTCCAGAAGTTGAAGAATGAAAATAGGAACCATTCGGATTCTCAAGCGTGATTGTAGCTTTTTGAATATATGAAAACGTTAATCTACCGAAATAAAAAGATATAATTATATAACATCTAGGGGGGAACTTTAATGCTTAATGAAAAGAAAGTCTCAAGTAGCTTCATTTATTTTTTCGGGGCTTTTGGCGGAATTTTGTTTGGATATGATATTGGGGTGATGACGGGGGCTTTGCCTTTTCTGCAACAAGATTGGGGGCTTGAAAGCGCTACAGCTATTGGCTGGATTACCTCTTCGATCATGTTTGGCGCAATTTTTGGAGGTGCCATGGCCGGACAACTATCAGACCGTTTAGGACGGCGCAAGATGATCTTAATCTCTGCTGTCATTTTTACGATTGGGTCCATTTTGTCAGGGGTAGCTCCTCATAATGGAAGTATCTTTTTGATTGTTGTTCGAGTTTTCTTAGGGATGGCCGTTGGTGCTGCTTCCGCGTTGGTCCCTGCCTATATGTCGGAAATGGCCCCTGCACGTCTGCGCGGACGGTTGTCAGGGATCAATCAAACTATGATTGTTTCCGGGATGTTACTTTCGTACATTGTTGATTTTTTATTGAGTGGTTTACCAGTAACAACGGCGTGGCGTTTAATGCTTACGATGGCGGCCGTACCTGCAATCATTTTATTTATTGGAGTGTTAAAGTTACCTGAATCACCACGTTTTTTAATTAAAAATAATAAACTTAATGAAGCACGAAAAGTGTTGAGCTACATTCGTCCTAAAGAAGAAATTGAGTCTGAAATTAAACAAATACAAGACACTGCTAAAGAGGAAAAACTGGCAAGTAAAAATGTTTCATGGGGATCACTGCTTAGTGGTAAATACCGTTATTTAGTTATTGCCGGAGTGGGTGTTGCTGCTTTTCAACAATTCCAGGGTGCAAACGCAATTTTTTATTACATTCCTTTAATTGTCGAAAAAGCAACAGGAAATGAAGCGAGTTCAGCGTTGATGTGGCCAATTATTCAAGGAATTATTCTCGTTCTAGGTTCATTACTATTCCTACTGATTGCTGATAAATTTAAGCGCAGGACTTTATTAACTCTAGGTGGAACGGTTATGGGGCTGTCCTTTATTTTGCCAGCCATTATAAATCTAGTCATTCCAAATGCAAGTCCAATGATGATCGTTGTTTTTTTAAGTATCTATGTAGCCTTTTATTCATTCACATGGGCTCCTTTAACGTGGGTCATTGTCGGAGAAATATTCCCATTGATGATTCGTGGACGTGCGTCAGGATTGGCCTCATCCTTTAACTGGATTGGTTCTTTCTTAGTTGGATTAATGTTTCCAATTATGACTGCTTCAATGTCTCAGGAAGCTGTTTTTGCAATCTTCGGTGCTATTTGTTTACTTGGAGTTTTCTTTATCCGGACATGTGTTCCTGAAACTCGTGGATATACCCTGGAGGAAATTGAAAAAATCGGAGAAAATAGACAAGCGAACAAAAAAACAGCATAAAGTGGAACTTCCATCAGTGGGGGGGTCTCCATGCCCCACTGATGGTTAGTCTTCTAGCCCGATTAATTTTTCTAAGGGCTGATGCTCATGAAAGCATGTTGGTTTCTCTATGATTTCTTTCTTAAGGCCGAAGTTGCGACTTCGGCCATTTTTCAATTTATCATTTGTTTGCTGAACATTAAAAAGCAAGGCCGAGTCCGAAGCCGTGTCAACTTCGGACAAGGAAGGGCAAAAAAAAGCAAGTACCTGTCCGAAGCCGAGGAAACTTTGGGCGGCCATGGGGACGGTTCTGATGGCTTTTTTTGATTGTGAATGTGTAAATAGAGGTGTCACCTAACTAGTTAGTGACACCTCTATGTATAAATGGAACCATTAGAACCGTCCCTGTGGCTCCTAACGTTTTTATTAAAGGGGTCTTTAATATTGATCTCTAGGTTTTTGACTGCCGGCAGTAAGATGGGCATCAAACATATCAATGATTTCAAGGAACCTATCAGCTTCCCGAAAAACATGGTCTGCTAATAGTGGATGAATGATACTCTTAATTTTACATTCCTCAATTAAATCACGTGCAGTCTTCTTAAAGTCTCGAAGGGATGAGACCGATACACGGTTTTGGTCCAAAAATTGATCCAAAAGAGGAATTGTTTGAGATTGTGGTCTCATCGAGTCCAAATCTCTGGCTTGGTACAATAATTGATCAAAATCATTACTAAAATTATGTGCCATATCAATTAATTTCCTTTCGGATGGATCCAGCAAATGACCAATAAATTTAGCATGATCAGCCATTATCCTTAAGAAGAAGACATTTTCTTTAATAATAGCGTCTGGAAGGGCATCCAATTTACCTTCATTTAATTGAATTAGTCGTTTTCTAAAGTAATTCGCTTCCCTGCTTGTATGATCAACTAGCAGTGGGAAATTATTGGCTCCTGGCAACTGACATGTAATAATTAAGCCTAATATTTTTCGTTTAAATACATATATATTCGTTGCAGCTTGTTGTACTTCTGAATTAAATCTTCTAATTTGTTCTGGATCCGTTTGATTAGTAAATGCATGTGCGGCTTGTTCGATACGTTCAAATGTACGGTAAAATTGATTGGCCTCTTGAATTAGTTGAGTATCCTCTGCTCTAAAACCCAATCGAAGAAATAAAGAATGTTCTTTCATGATCCTAGCCCAAAAACGTATTTCATTTAAAGAGCGCTCAACAAACAATACAGATGTAACACCAGTATCAGCATGTAACATGTGATCCTCACCGTTCATTCTTAAAACCCCCTCAATAAAATAATCCAATTGCTCTAAGCTTATTAACAAAGTTAATTAAATATACCTAGGATTGAATACGGGGCAAGTCGGGCAGGCCAGGGGGACGGTTCTCATGGTTTTTTGTGATACTAACCCATAATCGAACCATGAGAACCGTCCCTATGGCACCCCCAGATTCTGAAACAAAACTTTTTAAGTTTACTGGATATATATGTTAATATTTAGAAAGGGATGTAGCGTGTTCATTAAGTTTTTTTGGTAGGGTAGTTTCAAATTTCTTGAATTGAGGTATGTACGGGGGTGTATTAATGAAAATAGTAAACAAAGTGCCAAAAAGTAACCCGCATTTACATTTGGACCTAATTAAAAGTGGATGGATTCCAATGAAAGAACCTAAGAATGTAATGAGTGCTATTTTGTTATCAATTCCTTTCATGATTGTCGCTGCATTCATCTCTATTGGGATCATAAATATCTTTTCCTCTATTGCTTTAAGCGATTTTGGATTTACATCGGATTCAATATCAATATCCATTAACTTAGGCATTATTTTTTTGCTTGTTCTACTGATCATCCTTCACGAATTACTTCATTTAATTTTCATTCCTCACTTTATACAATCCCAAAAAACATATATAGGTCTTACTCTTTTCGGAGGTTTTGTCCTAACGGAGGAGGAGATTTCAAAATCAAGATATATCTTCATTACCATTGCGCCTTTCATGATTATTTCAATCATTATGCCATTACTATTAGGTGCATTTGGGCTATTAACACCGACACTAAAAATTTTGATCATTCTAAATGCCATGGCATCATCTGTTGATCTCCTTAATCTCCTTCTTATAATTAAACAGGTTCCGTACCATGCAATTCTAAAAAATAATGGAACAAATACTTATTGGAAACAAAGAATTAACGGTCAGGTTGCTGATGAAAATAATATCGTTATGAATAAAGAGGTCTGAAACAATGAATATATAAAAGGCATGCCCACAAGAATTGGATTGCTCTTTCTATTATGAGTATCAGTGCTTGTGTTATTTCGTTATATTTCCAAATCTTATATGGCCATTATCTGGTAAAACGAGGATTGGTCTGCTCTTATGGACACAACGGGTGCAGTGGTATTTGTAAGAATGGTTCTTCTAATCGTTACCATCTTATTAAATTCAATTACTCTCATTAAGAGAACCCGTTACACTGAGACTATTAATAATTTAATCTCATCCATAAGATTTTTCAGATATAGAACCAAAAAGGTGCCTGTCACCGATGTGTTGACGAAAGGACACATCCGGTGACAGGCACCTTTTTCTGAACCAGGAGAACCGTCCCCCTGGCATAAGAGCACTTTACGGGAATATATATCAATTTGTGTGGATATTTTTTTCCTAGGAGGAACCAACATGAATGAAACATTTGAGAGGAATGCAAGATTTGAACACCGATTTTGGCTGCAGATTTTAGGTGATCATTCTAGGTTTATTTATGAAGCTCTTGCTCCTGTTCAAAAAGCTGAGATTGAGCAGGCCGCTAATTTTATTCATACATTTGATACACTTTTAGATCAATCAAATTCCTCTGAATTGATGCAATTAACCGCTCAAGCAGAAGAAGAGGTACTAAAATTACGAGAATTTAAATTAGAATTACTAAGAAAGCACCTTGTCGGAAAAATTAAGATTCACCTTTCACCTACTTTTTTTAACCATATGGTAAATGAATTAGAGGAATATTTAAGAATTTTAAAACATTTAATGGCGGGGCAAGACCCTCCTGTTTACCATGAACTCCATCATCATCCTTTTATGGTTATTGGATGCTGCGGGACATTCCGAAGCGATATCCTCCAATTTAGATGGTGTTGAAAAGAAATTAAGAGAGAAAAGTAACACATTTAAAAAGGACTTTGAAGGTTTTTACCTAAAAGCGGTAGAGCTAGCAGGATATTTAAGAACCAATTTGACTGCCTTTCCAGCTTTGAAAAAAATGACTAAGGACGCTGAGTTAGAAATTAAGCTATTTCAAAATTTCTTATCTGAACTGGAAGAACTAAAACTAAGTAAGCAAGCATTAGGAACTTTTGCGCCTTTAATGGCAGATCATATGTATCGAGAAGAATGTTATTATTTAATGAAATTAGCAGAAAGTGCAGATATTGAACCGCCAAACTGTAATCCTGCTAAACCTCGACTAATGGAATAACAGGACCATGGGGACGGTTCTAATGGCTTTTTAATTGGTGGTGTCAGCCCTCACACAATGTGTCGTTGTGATCGTTGAACGATTTTGAGATTTGTGAGATACCTAACCATAATCGAATTATGAGAACCGACCCCGGGTCATTCTTTTAACGACAGACTGTTTTCGTTAACTTTGTTGTTTTATATAAATTTAAATTAACGAGGAATTCATGGAATAATATGGTAATATAAGTTGAAACATAGTTTTGGAGGATTAACATATGGAAATGATGGCTTTTTTAGGACTTATTCCTATCTTATTATATTTAGGAATTCTCGTGTTTGCTATTTATGTTGTAATTACTATCTTAAAGTTAATGAAACAAAGAAATGAATATCTAAAGGAAATACGCGACGAAATAAAAAAGAATAATAGTGTCGATTAGTTTAACAATAGCTCCACTAACAATTTTGAAATTAGAAAAGCTAATACCGCAATGGCGGTATTTTTTTCGTCTTGAGAAGGACCATGGGGACGGTTCTGTTGGCCTTTCAAGTAGGAAATGGTAACCCAAAATCTAACCATGAGAACCGTCCCTCCGGTTTTCCCTCCGGTTTTCTCAATGGTGAAATTATTCCCATAAATACGTTAAATTAGTTTAATGTAAGGTAAGAGGTAATAAAATAATTATTATGATGAGGTAATCATGAAAAAAGCCTGGCTTGCTTATCATTTAATCCTGCTGTTGTTTCTTAGTGTAATGATGGTCCTCCATTTTATGGTTAACGGAGGGCGGAGCGAACATGATATCAATATCTACTTTGTTGGGATCAGTATATGGGTCAGTGTGTTGAATATAGTCATCGCGTTTCCTATTTGGATTGCCGTTATTTTATTCAACAGACACCGCATGAATAAGAGGACATTTTTAATTGGCCTAAGTCTATTTTTGTTATTTTTCTTCCTTTCTATTTTGCCCTTTGCTGAAATGCTTGGGTATATGAGCTTGTGAGATGCCTGTCACTCCTCGGTTTTTCGAAATTTAGGCAGCTTCTTGGGCATGAATTCGGTATTGAACCGGACTCATGCCTTTTATTTTATGTTTGATGTTATAGATGATCTAGAGTGATGCATGAGGCCATGGGGACGGTTCTGGTGGCTTTTTATTGACAATTCTCGTACTTGTTATTTTAATAAAACCTTGAGGTTACTGGATTTATACTCAAACTAACCAATCGATTAGTTGGTGATCCATCGTGTTTATTATTGCAAAAATATGTATTTTGTTAGTTTCTATTGTCTGTTTTGAAGATAATTCCTAAAAGTCATAGCCATTATACGAAAATTAATTTTCATGAAAGCAGGCAAAAGTTTGATGATAAGAGGGCTTATGCACAATTTAATCAAACGTTTAATTAGTTGAATTCGTGTTAACCAATCGATTGATTAAAATAGCTTTACTTGCTGTTAAACCTGAGTTTTTCCACCTTGGGAGTAAAGGAATTTGTCGAAAAGAGAATCTAGTAAAAAGGGAAACCAAAAACTGTTTAAATAAAGGGTATTAGGAAAGCATCATTCCTACAATTAAGGTAAATAACTTCTCTCGTCTCAAGTACTTAGTGGAAGGGCTTAGAGGAAATTTTCCTCTAAGCCCTTTTGATTGCAGTAAGGATCCGGCACTGTTTTAGAAAACGATAACAGTGCGAACCTTACTATTTAATTAATTTCTTCCTTAAAAACTTCTATCTGACTGTTATGTCTTTGCAATAACGGATGATTTTCCACTATCTATTCAGTTACTTGAAAGTTGATCGTGTAGGCTTGGTCCCAATCATCAAAGGGTAAAATGTTGAGTTCAGATATTCCTGGTTGAACACCAATAATGGTTGTTTGCTTAGCCGTGTTCCAATCGATTGGACCGGAGCTAATCATGAGTTCATCATAAAACTCATTTTCATCCATAGAATCTGTTCGTTGGATGAGAATTTCTTCCCCTACCTTCAATGAAATCGTGGCTCCTTCCTTATAAGAGGCAGTGATGGTTCCATCTTCATGGAAGGCATATTCTAGCACAAGCGGGCCGGTTACCTCTTCATTTTCACTTGTTTCAGGCGTAGGTACCGAATCTGCTGGTATGTCGTAGATTACATTTCCGCTTGCAGCGGTAAGTCCATCTACGCCATCTGTAAATTCACCTTCTACTAAATAGACCTTTGTTTCGCTTATAATCTCATTCATGGATTGATCGTGACCGATTGTTGCGTTCAGGGTAATATCCCCTAGGTACGTTAAGCCATTCGCTTGAATCAATTTTTTGATTTCTTCCTCCGTAAAGTTAACAGCTTCTTCTGGAGCTGAGGTTAGGGTGACTTTATCAATTAACCATTGACCGTTCTCCTTAACAGCTGTGATATAAAAATTATCCGCAAATTCATTATAATCTGCGCCGTAGATGAACGGTTCCACGAGTGATTTAACACTTACTTTTGTTGGTGTGTTTTCCATTACCTCAAATCTTGTATCATAATTTGGATGTGGCATCCCTTCCCCACTTGTGGCGATAATGGTTTCGAGAAAATCCTTATGCTCGTTCATATAGTTTCTTGATACGAGAGTAGAAATTTTCTCCTCATATTCCCGGTTATATATATTGATAAGGGTTGCATCATATTGAAGTCGTTCTGTTAGAAAGGTGTAGCTTGTTTCCACCCATTCAAAATATTTTTCCATTACAGAGCGGATTTCAGGATCAGTTAAGAGTGCCTCGGTTGAAGAAGGATCTTCTTGCTTGTCTTGGTTTTCTTCAGGAGCTTCTGTTATGGTTCCTTCTACCGTTTTGCTCGTGAAAAATTCATAAGCCCCGTATGTTGCACCACCCATACAGGCCAATGCTAATAAGGGAAATAGCAGCTTTACGATTCTTTTCATCATTCCAATATCTCCTTAATTGGCTGGTGCCGAATTCTCTTCAAATTGTTGGAAATAGGCCTCGGATTCTTCGAGACGAACTTTATCTTCTTTTATCAGTTCGGTCGTTCCTGCAGCGAGGTCAGTAATTTTATAGGTATACAGTTCATAATAGGTCTCGACTTCGGCATTATTGTACCAAGCGGTAAGAAATGTATCTTCGCTGAGTGGATATACACGGTCACCACTGTAAAAAAATCCGCTGCTTCGGCCAGCTGTGTCTTTTACTTCAACCATTTTTTCATCATGGATATAGAATAATTTACTATAGTTTGAATTCGAAGATTCTGTTTGTTGGACAACAATAATATTTGGTTTGGTTCCGATGATTCTTCCGCTATTTTGTTCCATGTTGAAAAGCCAATCGTCAATCTTTTCAGATTGCGTGATATCATCGACACGGAACTCATAGGACCCTTCACGAATTAAATCAAACTCATTCGCACCTGCCCAAGTCATGCCCGAAGGATAGCTTTTGTCTTCAATTGGAACGATGTCAACCCGGTGCTTCCCGCCAGCAGTGTCTACCACTTCTTCCCAATGATAGACTGCCTCTTTCCCTGATGTATGATCACGAGTAAACTCTTGAAGTCCTATTAGTTCGACAAGGGCATCTTTATTTTGATCCTCTATATAAATGAGTCCAACCTCTTTTGCAAAATAAGCAGTACGTCCATCGCTTGATTCAACCATGGCCACATCCGTAAATTTACCAGCCGAAGTAGTATAGTAATCTATTAAGGTTACAATCTCATAGCTAATACACTCATTCTCTTCATTGCATTGCTGCCACGTTTGACCGAGCTCAATTGGATACCGCAAGGCAGGAGATTTACTTTGGGCATCTCCTATCATCAAACCATCTTTTTCCTCCATCATAATGGTTTGTTTTGTTGATCCATCTCCCATGGACTGATTCCAAATTTGCTCATTCTCGTTGTCTCTTTCAATAGTTTCAACTATAAAAGTGTCATCACTAAATTCATATGTATAGATTTTTGTCGGGTCACGCAAAAAAGACGCATCCTTAAACTTACTTGTAGACTTCTTTTGAAGCTGTTTTTCTTCGGTTTGTTCCTTAATAATCACATCATTACTACCACAAGCGGACAGTAACAGGAGGAAAACGAATAAGATGAAGTTCATTCCTTTTCTCATTTTAGTTATACCCCTTTGTAAAAATATTCTAGAAAACATCTTAACAGGTATAGGTAAGAAAGACTAGATAAAAAGAGTGGTTGATGACTAAAAAAAGGAAGAGAATCATGATTCGAATCGTTTGAATTAGACAGTTCTCTTCAAGTTTCGTCACAATTTACCAAAATAATGTTATAATATGGTGCTAAAGGCGGAAATTCACTAGAATTTGTCGGAGGAAATGAGCGGATGAAATACAGAGCGATAACAATCAGTCTATTAGGCGTAATGATCTTCTTTCTAGCAATAAGTTCATATCTACTCGTAAGTGCAACGAATAGTGCTCCTACTGTCATCTATCTTCCTGCTTCAACCGAGCAATCTCCTAATCTTGAAGAATCAGCAAACCAAGGAACTTCCACCATGTCATGGGAAGGAGAATGGAGCCGGAATAGTCAATCCTCTCCGGGGACGTTAACGATAACAGACGAAACAGCCACAGACTTTTCTTTCAGTTTAACAAGCCTTAGCGGAGTTAACATTGGGGAATTGGCGGGAACGGCAACGATTTATGGTGAACGGGCTACTGGAAGGCTTTCGGAAGATTACGGAACGGAGGAAGAAGAATGTACCGTTTGGTTTACGAACAAGCATAATCAGATTGAAATTGAAAAGGTGACTCAATCCTGTTATAACTGGGCAGGAATGGGTGTGGTTTTTACTGGTGAATATAAACAGGGCGAAACTAAATCTGTTCAAAAATCTTTAGTAGGAAGTGTGTTTGCTTCAGCGGATGAAGATTCTAGATTTCGAGAGTTAGTAGGGGAAGATTATTCTCTCTTTACGGAAAACCTCATGTATATATACGACGAAGAGAATTTGGATCCTTTTGGTGCGACAGTGAAAACTGGTTCCATTCGCGGCTTAGCATCCATCAACTATGGAATCATTATGTACAATGATACCTATATGTGGGCAGCCGTATCCCATCTGCCAAATGAGAATGAAATCCACTTGAATTATTATAGCAGCCACCCGGATTATCGTGGTAAGCTGCCAGTGACGATTGAGAACTATGTCAATGGTAAATATGATAAATTAATTTTAAAATCCAAATAAAGTGTTCATTTTTTAGAAAGGATTTAGACTATGGAAAAGTTAAACATTCAGTTTGAGGAAATTGAGACCCATGATCATGAGCAAGAGGTTCAGACGAAGGTACTTAACGGGCAGGCAGAAAGTGAAGATGTACCACAACCCTTTACCCTGCGTAGAACTGTTACGGTCGCCGCTTTTGCAGGAGTAGGGGCTTTTATTGTGATGGGTGCTCTTTCCTTCTTGTTAAAAAAGCCTCTACTACCTTTCATGCAAGCTTTATATAGCGAAATGCCCGCAGATGTCCTTCCAAACGATGGGAAGGAACTTCAGACGATGATTGAAGGACTTGACTGGAATCATATTTTCTTGGCTATCTATCAGCAATTTGGTTCCATTATGCTGCAAAGTACTCCACAAGGAGAAATGTTTGAAAAGGGAAGCGAGATAAGCAACTTATACATAAACTATCAATTAGGTGTTGGGTTCCTCCTTATTATTCCATTTGCTGTGCTTTATCTCACGTATCATCTAAGTAAAAAATGGCTGGATCAAGATAAAAGGACAAATCGGTTATTTATTTTTTTAACAAGTCTGGTCCATTCCCTTTTACTAGCAGGAATGGGACTGTTTAGCCGTCAAACAGCGCCATCCGCGTTTCAAGGGGCTGAATACCAATTTACCTATTCATTTGCTGCGATTCTTGCATTTTCATTTATTACGAGTGTGCTGTTTTTATATCTTCCTATACTGAAACAGGAGCGAAAATGGAAAAAGGGAATCAGTTATGAGGTAAATCCATTTTCCGAAGCAGTGAACGTAGCAGGCCAAATGGTGGTTTTGACGTATCTTGTTTTGTTTATTGGTGCACTAATTGGTGTAAATATGGATGAAATCGATGAAAGTTCGCTATACTTTGGATTATTATTTGCGCCTTTGTTCCTAGGAGTTCTGCTATTTAGCTCGTTGAATATCATTTCAGATGAATCAGGGGTGCAGGAGTTCCTAACCTATTCTTTATCAAAGGGTGTTTATTTAGAAAACGAGCGTACCTTTGATGGGATGGTTGAAATTTTTACATACGTTGACAATACGCTGTTCCTGAAATTAGTGTTTTACCTGCTGATACTCTATTTCTTTTCGATCTGTGTCCGCAAAGGATATTTGATTGCAAAATATACACACAGCAACCCGATGAACGAACTGATTGTTTTTGCAAGCAGCCTTGCTGCTCTGATCACAATGGTTATGTATTTATTTAATTATGATCTTTATGTTTCAAGCCAGATCTTCACCTATGCACATGATTATATTGAAATGAAAATTAAGGTAGAGGAAATTCCTGTGCTTCTGCATACGTTTTTCATTGGCAGTTGTTGTTCCATTGTCGGGGGTGCTATTTATATGTGGAAAATCCGGCACAGACAGGAGGGATGATGATGTCGAGGATAGCCATTGGTGTGCTAATGCTGCTAATGTTAACAGGCTGTTCAAGTTTTAGTGTCTATAAAAGTGATGAAAATACCTATGAACAAAATGATTTAATGAGGGCTGTCTATTATCAGGATCTGAATAAAATGCAGGAACTCGCTCAAGATTCGTCATTGCTTCATGAAAGAGACGCGCGCGGAGCAAATATTCTCCATTATACAGCCAAGTACGGTACCGCTGAAATGGCTGAACTTTTACTGGAGCTTGATACGAAAAAGTTGTTAACGGAAAAGGGGGGAGCGAGGAATAAAACCCCTCTGCAGGAGGCGTTGTTTGAAGGAAATGATGGGGTAACGAAAGTATTCTATCAAGCCTCTCCTGACAGTAAAAATCAAGTTGATGATGAGGGGCGTACCTTGCTTCATTTAGCTTTTGTAGGAGGGCAGGGATGGCTGGTAACGGAATTGCTGCAACAAGGGATGGATCCGAATAGTCAAGATAATAACGGAAATACTCCGTTGCACTCATTGTTGTATTGTTTAGAGGACAATATCTGTGATTCCCATCATTCCAGTATTAAGAACCCTACCCTTGAAATGATTGATTTTGGGTTAGATCCGCATCTTGAAAATTACCAAGGGGAGTCTGTCATGTTCATCCTTGAGAAGTACCGTGGTGCCGACTTGCTATTTTCAAGTTCAAATAAGAAGAACAATAATTTAGCTCGCGCTGCTATATTTATCCAAGCACAGCTAAGGGAATTTAATTAAGAAGAGGTACAGAATATGGCATTCATGTTAACGATATCGGTTATCATTCTTTATCTAGTGTTTTTTTTCATCTGCCTTGTCTGCTTTGAACGCTATTTCTTTCGAAAAAATAAAGGCATCTTATCCTATTTTTACATCCTGGTTTATAGCATGTTTATTCCTTTGACCCATACGGTTTTTTTTGCAGGTGCAGCCATCGTCATGTTTAAAGCATTCTATGGATCAGTTCCATTTTCATGGTCACTTCCGGTGTTTTGTATGTTAGCTGCACTGATACTTGGGATTGTGCCAACAAGTCTTTCTGGTCAGACAAAAGGGCTTAATGTCTGCCTAGTCATTACACCAACTGTCCTACTCTTAGCTGGTGTTTTTGTTATGGTCCTTGATCCTTGGTGGAATCAGCAGCTGTCAACGCATCTTCATCCGTCGTTCCCATCGTTAGGTTTATTACTGTTAATCAGTAATGGCTCCATGCTGTTGAGTCACCTCAGTTGGATCTTATTTGCCCAAAAATTAGGCTTTATGCGAGGAGGGTCAGAGTATGCCAAGGTCAAGTAAAATATTTCGCTTATTTGTCAGCTCTACTTTCACCGATTTAAAGCACGAGCGAACTGCATTGCAACGATATGTTTTTCCGCGCCTGAAGGAATTATGTGAACAGTATGGAACAAAGTTTCAGGCGATTGACCTGCGCTGGGGTGTTCCTACGGAGGCTCAGCTTGACCATCGCACAATGGATATTTGTATCAATGAGCTCCGCCGTTGTAAGGAGCTTTCTCCTAAGCCCAATTTTTTAATTCTCTTAGGTAACCGCTACGGCTGGCGGCCCATTCCCAATAAGATTGAGAAGCATGAGTTTGAAATGATTTTGGAGTGGCTGAAGAACCATGATGTGTCTGGTTATACCCTGTTACAAGAGTGGTATCAGGAGGATTGTAATCAATTGCCATCTGCTTACCGTTTATTGCCTCGTACGGGGAAATTTGAAGAGGCGGAGGTTTGGGAGGAAATTGAGGGCAGGCTGCGGTCCATCTTTGATGAAACCGTTCAGCAGCTTCCGTTCTCAACGGAACAAAAAGATCACTATTTGTTGTCGGCAACTGAGCACGAGATTCGGGAAGGGGCCTTTAAGCAAGAAGATGCCGCCGACCACGTATTTGCGTTTTTTCGTGAATTTATCCATCCACCGCAAACCTCTCATGCACGGGATTTTATTGATTACACAGAAAAAGGCAGTGTTGATGAGGTGAACCAGGAGCGTCTGGCTAGGCTAAAGCAAGACATTGAAGGATTCCTGCCAAAAGAAAATATTCGTTCCCATCGTGTTGATTGGGCTGGTGATGATATTGATGTGAGTTACTTACCAGACTTTTATCAAGATGTGCTTGCCAAGTTAGAAGGTGTCATTAGAAGAGAATGTGAAGAAATTTTGGAACTTCCCGTCGCGATGAAAGAGAAGGAAATTCATGAGCAGTTTTCGAAAGCTCATTCCCAATTCTTTATAGGCAGGGAAGAACAGCTCATGCAGGTTGAACAAAAACTGAAGCAACCGTTGAATCCTGTAATCATTTCCGGAGAGTCTGGCGTTGGAAAGACGGCTTTTGCAGCCGCCCTTGCAAATCATTTAAAAGAGAACGGTTCGATGGTACACCTTGTACAGCGTTATATTGGGGCATCCTCTTTTGGATTAAATTCCTTTGAATTGTTGCAATCCATCTTGATTGAGCTGCAGCCAGAACGTGCAGTAGAAATTTTTGAAATGCGTACCATGGATGAGTTAGAAGATGAGCTGCTTTCCATATTCAAAAATGCTTCGTTGAGAGAGCCAATCGTGATTGTGATGGATGGGCTAGACCAATTACAGGACCGGCGAATTTTGTCCTCTTTGTTTGTAAAGGAGTTACCTAAGTACGTAACGATCATTGGAACCGTAGCAAAGGATAGCAGTTTCTATACCTCTATGACCAGAACCTTTTCGGACAACCATTTCATTGAGATTGTACCTATGAGCAGGCCTGAAGGGAGGGAGCTGCTGGGTTATTGGCTAAATCAAGAGCAACGAACGTTACAGCCTGAACAGGAGGAACTTGTGCTGCAGTCGTTTGAAAAGAGCCCCTTGCCTCTATATTTAAAGCTTGCATTTGAAGAGGTGAAATTATGGACCTCCTTTCAAGAGAAGCGACCTCTTCTCCCTAGCATTGATGGAATATTAGAGCAGTTTTTTGAGCGATTGTCCCATCCATCGAACCATGGATCTGTCTTAATCAACCATGTGTTCGGCCTTTTGGCAGCCTCAAGGAACGGCTTGGAAGAGGCTGAGTTACTTGCATTGTTATCGGAAAACAGTGATGTAATGGAAGATTTTTATAGTAAGGCTAAGCATGAGTATCTCGGGAAAAACTTGCCCGTAGTCATTTGGGCGCGCTTGTTTAATGATCTTGAGCCCTATTTGATGGAGAGAAATGAGAATGGTTCCTATATCTATAGCTTTTACCACCGTCAAATTGGCCGGAAAATTAAAGAGACCTATTTAAAGCAAGATTTTCATGAAAAAATCGCCGACTATTTTCAAGATAAGCAGAATTTTTTGGACGGAGAAGAAAGTCAGATTCCGAATCATCGCAAGGCATTCGAACTTCCACTCCAATTGTATCAGTCAGGATATGATCGACAAATGGAAAGCCTGTTAACAGATTTCAACTTCCTCCAGTCAAAGATACAAACAAAACTTTCTCATGATTTACTGCGAGACTATGAAAATCTGAAAAACTTGCAGGAAGGTTCCAGGCATTCCACACAGTATGCAGATGATTTTTCACGTTTTTGTCAAATTCACCATAGTTTACTTGTGCAGTTCCCAGAGCAAATTTTACCATTTGCGATCAGAATGCCTGAAGGTTCAAAGGTATTTCGTGAGGCAAAACGCTGGTATGAAGAGAAAAGTATCCAATATCTTCTTTCCAATCAAGGTCAGGATCTTGATTTAGATTATTATCAACATACCTTTCAATTGCCAGATATTGATTTATCTTTTTGTAAATGGCATCCAAATGGCAGGCAATTATTAACCATTCATGACGACGTTATTAAAATTTGGGATATCTATACAGGCGAAGAAATCAATCAGCATTATCCGGGAATTGGTACGATTAAACACGTTGTTTTTTCGGAGGAGGAGGATCTCCTAGCGCTTGCCAGTAACCATAAACTGAGTATCTTGGAATCATCTACTTTTACGTGTGTTTACGAGACACAGGTAGAAGAGACCATCTTAAATCTAGCTTGGAGGCCGAATGGTGAAGACCTAGCCGTTGGCACAGAGAAAGGGATAGTTGAAATCATCCATCTGCCATCCCAAGAGAAGGTTACGTGTAAGCCCATCGATCAGGCCGTTCTTCAATTAGCCTGGAGACGTGATGGGGATGAACTCGCGATCTGGTATCAAGCAAAGTTTAGTTCAGATTATCGAAAAATGGTGATTTGGGATGTTCATAACCAGACCGAAAAGAAAGTGCTGCGCTCGAAATATCAACTCATGCCAGATACCTCTCTCTATCATTACATGTACTATGACGATGAGGGCTTCTTATGGACAAGTGAAAGCACTGGAATCATGGTTTGGAATATTGAACGCGGCGTAAGGGAAGATAGTACCATTGGTTTGGAAATCGGCCGGCATTATTTTTATCAAACGAAAATTCTTTCAGTTTTAGATAAAGGCGAAATCTTTGTTTGGGAGGGAAAATCTGGACATGGCAAGCTGCGGCTTGCCTTGCCAGCTTCCGAAACCTTGCTGACAATCGATTTTAAGGACGGGCTCCTTGCTACGATTACCGTTGACGGAAAGGTAACGATATGGGATTTCCGCCAGCTGGATGCCAAAAGCAGCAATGGTGATCAGGTTGATTGGGCCTATACCCATCCATTATGGGTGTTTGCCCATTATGCAGACTGGCTGAACAGATTGGCTGGAGCCTTTGATGTACTCATACCACGGAGAAAAGCCTTATCCAAACAGGTAGAAGACATCTTTGCTGCCAAACAAGTTAATACCCAATTTATCGATTCGTTGATCATTTCTAGTTCGCTGTCTTCATCAAAATCTTATTTAGCGACAGGGCATCTAGGTCAATACATGCAGATTCATAATCTCAAAGAGGACTCTATCATTCAATATCAGCCGTTTAAATCAGGGAACATCCGGTTTTGTCACCTATCTGCGGATGAAAAATTGGCAGCGTTCGGGACAAAAGATCAAGTGTGGATCATGAATATTCGGAGCGGTTATGTAAAAAAGACGTTTACATCAAGTAGTGAAATCATTACGGCACGGTGGTCAACGAACGGACAAGTGATTTGTATTGTACACGCTGACGGGTTGATAGATTTGATCGATCTGAATACAAATGATGGGAAGAGCTGGATGCTGGATGCTGGCCCTGAAAGTGAGGGGCAAATTCTTATGAAGTGGAGTCCGGATGGTCAATACTTGTCTATTTGCATTGGCAATCAATTTTTTGTTTATCAGATTGCGGGTACAAAAAAGGGAAAAATAAACGAAAAATTAATCGCCAAGGGAAGCTTAAACCAATTGGTGGAAAACCATGAATGGAGCCATGATAGCAAACAAATTGCTTTTTTAGGGATGCGGTTTGAATTCATTGTTGTTCAGGTCCAATTGAAGCAAGTTGTCCATCAGCTTGATTGCTTCCCAACAGGTGTATCACATGCGCTTGCTGACTATTTACATGATATTATGTTGCTGCCGCATGAGAAGATAGCTAGTTTAGAAGACATGGCCAAGCAAGAAAGTGAGAAAGCAAACTTACAAAGGATTCAGCGGTTTGGCCAAGTATTGGGTGCGAATTCCCTGCTGGCTTGGGATGAAACGGGGAACTATCTAGCTGTGGGGCTGGGCAACTGGCTAAAGGTTTTCATGCTTACAGAAGGAAAAGAAACAGCGCTTTTTTATACCAATGAACCGATGATTGGTTTGTACTGGAATGGGGACAAATTACAGACAATTGAAGGAAATACGATGAAAAGGAAGGAATACCACTTTCCGCAAAAAAAAGAAGGGGCCAGCTAAAAGCTCCCTTCTTCTCCTTTTGATAGAAATTCATTTTCATAGAATGGCCCAGATTCAGTTGGAACCTCAATGGAAACAATTCGCTTTGATTTTGGCAGCAGGTCAATGATGATAGTATTGCCGACCTCGCCTCTTAATTTTTTAAGTGTAAAGGTATAGTCATCTAATGAATCAAAGTAGGCGGTTTGGTAGACCTGATGATTGGTATCAATGAGTTGAATCCCATATCGGTGCATGTTACCGCGTGCATTGTATGGAATCTGACCAACTAAACTGTTGTCGATTGGTCCGAATAATTCCTCTTCGATGGGAATGACCTGTGCCAACGTACTTTTCGTTTGAACGGGAAGGTCATCTTGGAACGCTGTGAAATATTGCTTCATCATCATCAAGCCGAACAGACTTGAAAAAATTAGAAGCATGGTTAATAGACCAATCCAAAGAATATGTATGATGTTACTAGGTGCTTTTTCATGCCGTAAATTATTAAGAAGCCGGCTGATAAATAAGCAAATGATAAAAACCGTAAAGAAAGCCAGGAATTTTCCTTCAAAATATAGCTGATATTCTGTCTGCGGCTCAAAAAATAGGAAGAGCGCAAACCCGAAAATGGGAAATGCTACAACAAAGGTTAACACCAGAATATTTATAAAACGGAAATAATAGTTGAAAAAGTACATAAGTCCACCCCAAAAATGATAATCTACCATTATCGTAAATCAAATGATGTAATAGGTAAAGAGAGTTAGGGGCGTTTAAACTTGAGATTTCTATCTTTAATGATTAATTCTATTTTTATCGTAATAGGAATTTTTTTTCTTGCCATAGTATTTGGTGACTTTGGACTCCAGACCGTTCTTAATTTTCTTCTGGCACTCGCAGTCTTGTATGGCTTATTTCGTCTGAAGAATTTTTATTTAGGTAAAAAATTTGTACGAATGCAGTACATCAAACGAGCGAAAAAGAGTCAACAATCTCATTCCATATTGAAAGGTTTGAGTATTACAGGCTTCATTGCGGGAGCAGCGCTGTTTATTCTAGGTGGAACAAATTATGTACTATCAGGTATTGGATTCTATCTATCGTTATTTTCCATAGTCTTAGGCATTTTTTTGGCTAAGAGGTGGAGATAAGAAACCAGGGGGAAACCATGGGGAAACCATGGGGAAACCAAGGGGACGGTTCTAGTGGTCCAAACGAACCTTATTCGGAACCATGAGAACCGTCCCTTTGGCACACCTTTGGCACAGAAAGGGTGAGGGTAATGACGTATAAACCAGAACCGATTGTGACTTCGGGAATTGGGTTACCAGTAGAAGTTCTGGAACTCAAGGAGGAATTAGCTAAAAATATTCATGAGGTCTGGGCATCACAAAGAATAGAACAAGGTTGGACCTATGGACCAGAGCGGAACGATCGCAAAAGGATGCATCCGAATCTCGTTCCATATGAAGAGTTAACGGAAGAAGACAAAGATTATGATCGTAACACTGCAATGGAAACGTTAAAAATGATTTTATCATTAGGATTTAAAATTGAAAAAGACATTCGAAAGGAATAGGGAAAAGTGAAAAAAATCATTCATACGCATGCCTCTGTCCTTTTCTATAGCATATTTACTCTAATAATTGTTGCTCTTTTATGGGGATTTCATCTGGAAACAAGGACGCCCAATCTCTTCTTAGCAACAATGGTTACGATAGTCCTATGTGGATATTGGTTTATTTTTTATTTTCAGATTCTTAAAAATAACCGTATACAGTTATTATTATTTATTGTTGCGGTCACTTCAGGAGTATACGGATTTAAATTTCACGCAATCGAAGATTATTCAATTACAAATGCATTGTATTCAACGTTTCGTCTGTTCCTGCTGGATGTAGACCCTGTTTTCTCAAAATCAGCCAGTAAATTCACAACCTACCCGCTTGCCATAGAGATTGCGCGCTGGACGGCTGCTGCCTACACAATTTCAACTTTATTTTCATTAATTTATTTGTTTTTCAATCAATCTTTCAAACTAGTTTTATATCGGATCTTTGGAAATCATATCGTTATTTCTGGTTATCATCATAAAAGCAAAGTGTTGATAGAGAACCTGCGCAAACAACAGAAAAAGGTTGTTTTGATCGTAGAAGAAATCTCTGAATCACAAATGACGTATATGCGTGAGTTAGGAGTTATTTTATTGATTGGAAAACAAGGAAGTACCTCTTTATATAAAAAATGCAAATTATCTAGTGCCGAGTATTTTATTATTTTTAATGAAGAAGATTCAAAGAATTTAAATGAAATACTCGCATTAAATGAATTTGTCAAGGAAACTGGTGTATCACTGAGTTTAAAGCAGGTGATCGTACATCTAGCTTATCACCAATCCTATGAGCTGTTTGAAGAAATCGAAACAGATCTCTCCCTAAAAACGAACCGGGCGGACTATCTTCCTGTTAAACCATTTAATTTACAAAAGGTAGTGGCAGAAAAACTCTTTAATGAATACCCGCTTCATAAGGGATATGAAGAACGACTTCGGAATCCGAACGGAGAAGCATTGCATTTATTATTTATTGGATTTGGCCAAACCGGTCAACATTTGGCACTTCAGGCAATAGAACGGGCACATTATATAAATTCTGCACAACTCAAAATAACTATTTTGGATAAGCATGCCGAGAAAGTAAAAAAAGAGTGGTATGAGAACTATCCAAAAAGTAAAAGGGTCGCAGACTTAACGTTTCATACGATTGATATTGAAACCGATTCGATTGATGATTATGTCCATGCTGCAGAAGCAGCCTACACGCATATTTTTGTTTGTTTAAAAGATGATTTTGACGATCTTAAAGCAGGCATTCAGCTTGGCAAAACGATACCTCACCTCCCGATTTACTTAAAATTAAGTGAAAAAGCCCAAATCAGTCACTGGCTGCACACAAACACAGAGAAGTTTAACAAGCTTTATCTTTTTGGAAACTATGAGGAAATATTGACTTATGATTATGTTGTCAATGACCAATTGGAAGATCGCGCAAAAAATATTCATGAAGCTTATCGAAAGAGCAAGGAAGAGGGGGCGAAAAAGAAACAGGGAACGTGGGACCAACTTTCAACCTTCTTAAAAGAATCCAATCGGAATCAGCTCAATCATGCTGAAGTAAAGCTTATGCTTATGGGGTTAAAGGCAGTTCCTGCAGGTGAAATAGAGAAAAGCGGTCATAAAGCCTTAACACCAGAAGAGTACATCGCAGCAGCGCAGGAACACCTTACGTTACTAGGGGCCGCTGAACATCACCGTTGGAATGCTTTCCATTTTCTTAGAGGGTGGGACATTCTTGAAGAAATTGTTGATGGGAAAACGAAAGACCCTGACAAAAGGCTTCATGCTTGTTTAGTCTCCTATGATGACCTGAAGAAAATCGAAGAAATAACAGGCGAAGACTATCAAAAATATGACAGTGATGTCGTACTGGAGCTTTATCAAACCATGCAGATGGGTGGATATAGGATTGTAAAAGAAATTTGAAACCAAGGGGACGGTTCTTGTGGTCCAAACTAACCTTATTAGGAACCAAGAGAACCGTCCGAAGCCACTGAAAACATATCCTACCTTTAACTTCACATTCTTACCATATTATTGAAAAAACCAGCAGTTTTTTAAAAAAATTGGCTCAGTGGCTTCGAACCATCTCCGTGGCTTCAGACCATTTGATTATATGATTGTATGTTTGGTAAGCTAAAAACCACAATCCTTTTGTAGCAGGAGGTATTTTACTATGGATAATATGGATCCACAATATTTTGTATCAAAGCTCGGGCTGGAGCCACATCCAGAAGGTGGATATTATAAAAGTACATTTGCATCAGAGGAAAGGACTTCTGATCAAGAATTAACAGTGAATTTTGAAGGGAAGCGCAGGCTTTATACAAGTATTTACTTTCTCTTAACTTCAAATGACGTATCTCATTTTCATCGTTTGAAATCCGATGAGCTATGGTATTATCACGCAGGAAGTCCATTAACGGTTCATATTATTGATGAGAATGGGGAATATAAAGAATTTAAATTAGGATTAGACTTGGATCAAGGAGAAGTACCACAAGCGTTGGTTCCAAAAAATTCTATCTTTGGATCGTCTGTTATGGGTGACGACACATTTTCTTTAGTAGGGTGTATGGTTTCACCAGGCTTTGAGTTTCAGGACTTTGAATTGTTCACACAGGCTGATCTCTTGGCAAAATATCCTCAATACAAGGATGTTATTATTAAGCTTGCATATGAAGTAATTCCCGAATAGAGGTCCGGTAACGGTTCTGATGATTCTTTTATTAGTGGTATCAGCCATCATACAATGTGGTCGGTATTGATGGTTGAACCATTTTAAGGTTTGTGAGATCGACCAATTAAATTCACACTGTGGCTGAGAGAAGCTCTTAGCCAAAGAGTTTTTTATTTTCACAGAAGAATTGAATGAAGTATTTTGAAAATTGGTGTATGATAGGTTTGATATAAATCGTTTCTTCCTTACTAATTCTACTAAAGATTACCACGCGTGTTTTTTAACCACGAATACATATTTTCTTCCCCATCTATAAGAGACCCGTCTGCTATTTTTTTGCCATCGACTGATTTCAGAATCGTCTTAGCCTTAGCGAGAGCATGCTTTGGAACAAGTGACATAATGTTGTTCCAAACTTCTATTTTACTCCCCCATCTAAATCATCATTCGAACTATTACCACTTTACTCGATAGTAATACTCACAACCATCTACCTACAATTATTTTTTTTGAGAAATAGAAAATCGCTTGAAAAACTAATTGGCGATTCTCTTTGAACTGGAAAACAGCAGCAGTATGACAATTAAGTAAGGTCATATTATCCAAGTGCAAATAAAGATTATCCGTTTAGCTAGATTTAAATGAGGAAGAATCGATATCGGATGTGGCTCTTATGGAGGCCGCACAAATAAAGGAAGATAGATAAGCATAAGCAACTTGCTACTCATCCAAATAAATGCAAGGGAGAAGCTTGAATGGAATTAAAAGAAACAGTAAATAGGGAAAAAGAGCAAAAGAGTAGAACGATGTTTCCTTCAGGTGATTAAGATGCCTCGAAGAGCCAGAGTGAAATGCGGAAGCGGAATTTATCATATTATGCTAAGAGGTGCCAATAGACAGGAAATCTTCCACGATGATGAGGATTGTTCAAGATTTCTCGATTTATTGCATAAATATAAGTTGCAAACTAACGTGAAGATTTACGGCTGGTGTTTGATGAGTAATCATGTCCACCTGTTGTTACGAGAAGGCAATGAAGATATTTCGACCACAATGAAACGAATAGGTGTAAGTTTTGCCTTGTACTATAACGGGAAGTACGGAACGTCAGGGCATCTTTTTCAGGACAGGTTCAGGAGTGAGAATGTTGAAAATCTCCGGTATTTACTAACTGTAGTAAGATACATTCATCAAAATCCACTTAAAGCAGGTATCGTCAAAAGGGTGGATGAATGGAGGTGGAGCAGCTGCCGATATTATTACAGAATTTGTAATGAGGGCAGGGAACTCTTGGATTCTACATTCATTTTAGGAAAGTTTTCGGAGGAAAACATTGTAGCTAGGGAAAGATTCAAAGAATTTAATGAAAGCGTCAATCAGGATCAGTGTCTAGATGACCATATGGCTGAAAGAAAATTAACGGATATTGAAGCAAGGGAAAAGATTAAGAAACTGTTAGATGGAATTGAAATCGCCCAAGTTAAAAGTTTACCAAAACTCAAAAGAAATGAAATCCTTAAAAAGGCAAAACAAAACAAAGGCATATCACAACGCCAACTATCAAGGATCTTAGGCATCTCACGAACACTTATCTCTAAGGCGTGAAGACCGTGGGGACGGTTCTGATGGCCTTTTATTATGGTATTAGGATATAATGATGTTCACCTTCGGTTAGTGACAGGAATGTGTATAAATGAAACTAGGATATAGATGATACATGGTTATATAATGTGGGAAACAATTTTACTATACCTTTTCGAGGTTCTCGGAGAAAAGTTTTTTAACAATGTAGTAGCCATTAATGTTTTCAGTATTTATCATTGACAATTATGTTCCTTAAATCGAACCATGAGAACCGTCCCTGCGGCACCCCTGAAATATTGATGAAAAAATAATAAAGGCTGAGGAGGTTTCAATTATGATAAGTGATTTTGATTTAAAGCACCTGCGACGTTGTATTGAACTATCAAAAACTGCGCTGGAGAAAGGTGATGAGCCATTTGGTTCTGTTCTTGTCTCAGCCAGCGGAGACGTTCTTGCAGAAGACCATAACCACGTTGCAGATGGTGACCATACCCAGCACCCAGAATTTGCTTTGGCGCGATGGGCGGCCGGGAACATGACAACTGAAGAAAGAGGAAAGGCGACAGTATATACCTCGGGTGAACATTGCCCTATGTGCGCTGCAGCCCACGGCTGGGTTGGTTTAGGTCGGATTGTTTATGCAAGTTCGTCCGAGCAACTGGTACAATGGTTGAGTGAAATGGGGGTTGCTCCATCGCGCGTTCGAAATCTTCCCATTCAAGATGTTATTCGGGATACCACAATTGATGGTCCTGTTCCGGAACTAGCGGAGCAAGTTCGTCAACTCCATCGTCAGTTTTACGCGAGGAGACGTTGAACATAGCGCCCTGATGTTAAAGCTGATATGCCATAGATGTAAAAATATATTGGTAAATTACTTTAGTGTGTTCATTAAAAGTACAAATGATTATAGTATCTAACGCTAAGTAAACTCTACAGTTGTAGTGGTATGAATGCCAAAAGGTGTAATTAGTAATTCATATGAAAGTAGAAATACGAGTCCTATTTCTACTTTCATAATAACTTCTTGGACTATCAGGCTGCCAATACGAAAGCCGAAATCTTAAACAAAGCACCTTAAGTGCAATAAACTTTTTTAAATATGGTTAAAAGTGTGACCTTCATTCTCTAATACGACTTTTGCTTTTTGAATTGAATGGCTTTTAACAAGCAGGTAATCTGTATTAAAGGTTGAAATAGCAAAGATACTGATTTTATTTTCGGCTAATGGCTTTGCTAATGAAGATAATATTCCAGTTAAACTAAAGTCTAAAACTCCCTCTACTTTTATACACTTCCAATCGTTTTCAACATCCTTAAATACTTCGTTCATGGATAAACATTCTGAAGGACACACGATAGAAAGTTCCTCATCTGTTCGCGTAATAGAAAAAATATCTGAGTTTAATGCCCACAATGGTATTGTTTCGGTTGGAGGAATTTTCACAACGGAAAAAGTTGAATCTAAAACTTTTAATTTCATACTTTTAGCACTCCTTTTTAGAAATTATATCATTTATTCTTTCAACCCCTTGTTTTTTGAACCTGCATCGTTAGCATAACAAAAAATAAGACCGCCGCAGCGATCCCATGGGACCTTGGGGACGGTTCTCCCGGCTTTTTTTACTAAACAAATCTGCAGGAAAAAGCCACCAGAACCGTCCCTTTGGTCTCCCCCACTTTGGTCCCTTTGGTCTCTAAAGGTTTGAAATCTGTGAGATGTTGCCATAATTGTTGATAGAATCATTAATCTTCCAAAGAGATCTTAGGTTGATGGTTGAATATTTACTAGGGGTGATTTTATGGCGATGCAGCGCACATTCATTATGGTAAAGCCTGATGGAGTGAAACGACAGTTAATAGGAGAAATCATAAAGCGCTTTGAGCAAAAGGGCTTTAGTCTACTAAACGCAGAGCTTATGACTGTGGACCGTACAAAGGCAGAATACCATTATATGGAACATCGAGACAAGCCGTTTTTCGGTGAGTTAGTGGACTTTATTACATCTGGACCCGTTTTTGCAATGGTCTGGGAAGGGGAAAATATAATTGAAGTTTCCCGGCTTATGATTGGAAAGACAAGTCCATTGGAAGCAGCTCCGGGTACGATCCGTGGGGACTTTGCGTTTACAAAAGAAGAAAATGTAATCCATGGATCAGATTCTCGCTTAAGTGCAGAACGGGAAATTGAAAATTTCTTTGGTTTATTGAATAGATATACCTTAGAGGACGACTTTCCATTCGAAGACAGGCAATCTAGTTGATTCTTAAGTACCAGCCAATAGGCTGGTATTTTTAATGTTGCTTCCCGCTCTATCCTTATGTTTAATCCTAAAAAGGCCTAATTTCCCTGTTTTAATACGGAGAAATTAGGCTTTTCCCTTTTATCCAAAATTTTGACCTGTCATAACGGTATATACAATGAGGAAAATATTCAATACAACGATTACACCGGTACATCCCCATGCTAAAATTTTCACGGGTAATTTATTGGCGAATTCACCCATTTTCTTTTTATCGCTTGTAAAGAGCACTAAAGGGATGACAGCAAATGGAAGTGCTAAACTTAGAATGACTTGACTCCATAACAGCAATTCACCCGTTCCTTTGGCGCCAGCTACCCAGGTCACGATAAACGCAGGAACGACGGCTAATAAACGTGTGATTAAGCGGCGAAGCCATGGTGTAATTCGCAGGTTAATAAATCCTTCCATCACAATTTGCCCGCTAATCGTTCCGGTAATGGTTGAGTTTTGACCGGATGCAAGTAAGGCCACTGCAAATAACGTACTTGCTATCCCTATTCCGAGCGTAGGACTAAGTAATTCATAGGCTGCTTCGATTTCGGATACATCTAAATTGGTACCATAAAAAGCGGCCGCTCCCAAAATCAAAATGGCGGAGTTAATCAGAAATGCAACGGTTAACGAAAAGGTGGAATCAATAAGAGAAAATTTTAAAGCTTCTCTTTTTCCCTCTGTTGTCCTTTTATATTGTCTGGTTTGCACGATGGAAGAATGCAAATATAAATTATGCGGCATCACCGTTGCACCTAAAATTCCTAATGAAATAAAGAGCATTTGTGGATTTGTGACAATTTCAGCTTTGGGAACAAACCCGCCGAATAAAGCTGCCATTTCCGGTTTTGAGAAAATGACCTCAAATGCAAAGACAACAAAGATGGTAACCATTAAAACGATGACAATGGATTCAATAATGCGAAAGCTTTTCTTTTGCAAATAGAGTAGAAGCAGTACATCGAATGTAGTGATGGCAATCCCCAGTAATAAAGGAATGCCGAATAATAACTTTAGGGCAATGGCTGAACCAATGACCTCTGCTAAGTCGGTTGCAATAATGGCTAATTCGGTTAATATCCAAAGGACAAAGGCTGTTTTCATTCCTGTTGCATCCCTCGTTGCCTGGGCAAGATCTCTTCCTGTAATAATCCCAAGTTTTGAAGATAATGCTTGCAAGAGCATGGCAATTAAATTTGAAAGTAAAATGACAATTAACAGCGTATAACCGAAACGTGCCCCGCCGGCGATGGAAGTTGCCCAGTTTCCCGGGTCTACATACCCTACGGCAACCAATGATCCCGGTCCAATAAATGCAAGAAGTTTCCGCCAAAATCCTCCTTTACTTGGAATACTCACGGTATTGTTTACCTCTTCTAAACTCACATTCGCGCTTTGTTTTAACCAGCCCTGAGAATCCATGTAATCACCCTTCCAAAAGATGTAGTAAGTAAAAAAAATTTCATTAGACCAACTTTTTCTTTATAAATAGCTACGAAATATTTTATGAGATGATTTTAACTCTGTTTCTTGTATTTGTAAATAATTTTTGTCCACGAGCAACTCTTTAGAGTTAGGTGAATATATATTACTATTTTCTGGATATAAGACGTGAAATAAATAATAATAATTATCATTATTAGTATAAGAGAATAATGAAAATTATTATTAATACTGAATTGATGATGAGTATTATTCTCAATTAGTAAATTATTTTCTCATTTGTGATTGACAACTTTTTAAAATATGAATATAATCCTTATTAAAATAATTATTAAAAGAAAAATATTATTAATAAATAATTGAGGGAAATGGAGGTTGACACAAAATATGAGAACAGAAGCGCAAGTACAAGTACTGAACAGTAAAAAGCCACAGCCACAAGGAAAGCTCTGGGAAAGAATAAAAGCGAATGGTGAATTAATTGCAGCCATCGTATGCGGAGTACTCATTTTTCTTGGATGGTTCGTTCAGCGGGAAGGGTTTGAAGTGCCGTCTGTTCAATTGTTTCTCCTTGCTTTTGTCATTGGGGGCTATGCGAAAGCAAAAGAAGGTATTGAAGAAACGATTGCGAATAAAGAACTTAATGTTGAGATGCTAATGGTTTTAGCAGCGATTGGATCGGCTATTATCGGATATTGGATTGAAGGGGCCATCCTCATTTTTATTTTTGCTTTAAGCGGAGCGCTAGAAACCTATACCATGAACAAAAGTCATAAAGAAATTTCGTCGTTAATGGAACTTCAGCCTGAAGAGGCGTTACGCGTCAGGGATGGAATGGAGGAACGCGTTCATGTATCGGAACTAAAGATTGGTGATTTCATTCTGATCAAACCAGGGGAACGAGTGCCTTCCGATGGAAAAATTGTCAAAGGGATGACTACCGTTGATGAGGCAGCAATTACGGGGGAATCCATACCTGTTTCGAAAGGAAATCAAGATGAGGTGTTTGCTGGAACCGTGAATTTAAACGGTTCGATTACTGTTGAAATCATGAGACCTGCAAACGAAACCTTATTCCAAAAGATTATTGAGTTAGTTCAGTCTGCTCAGAGTGAAAAAGCACCATCCCAGCTATTTATCGAAAGGTTTGAAGGGACTTACGTAAAAGTCGTGCTTGCTGTAGTAGCGGTGATGATGTTTCTTCCCCATTATCTTCTTGGATGGAGCTGGGTAGAAACCTTTTACCGGGCGATGGTTTTACTGGTTGTGGCTTCGCCATGTGCCCTTGTCGCTTCCATCATGCCGGCCACCTTATCGGCGATTTCCAATGGTGCCAGGCATGGGATTCTTTTTAAAGGTGGAGTTCACTTAGAAAATTTAAGCCATTTGAAAGCTATTGCTTTTGACAAAACGGGTACGTTGACAAAGGGGAAGCCGGAGGTTACAGATTTTATCGTTCAAAAGGGGCTTAATGGTGAAGATATATTACGAATTACGGCTTCGATTGAAAGCCACTCCACCCATCCGCTTGCCAATGCGATTGTGAAGTATACAAAGGGAAAATTAGCGGGTGATCTTCTTCACCCGGAAAGTATAGAGGATGCAGCTGGCTGGGGAGTGAAAGCAACTATTGATCAAGAAGAGTGGAAAATCGGCAAGGCAGGATTTGTTGGGGAAGATGCGGCTGAACGATTTGCTGAACAAGCTGCTAGCAGGCTGGCTGATGAGGGGAAGACGGTTGTCTTTGTACAAAAGGCTGGAAAAGTAGTGGCATGTATCGGCCTGATGGACCGGGTTCGAAAAGAAACGATACTTGCCATTGATCAGTTAAAAGCCCAAGGCATTTATACAATCATGTTGACGGGGGATAACGGCAAAACAGCGAAAGTGATTTCAGGTGAAAGTCATGTGGATGAATTCATTGCTGAATGCTTGCCGGAAAACAAGGTAGAACATTTGAAACAGCTAAAAGGGAGACTTGGGAATGTTGCGATGGTTGGCGACGGTATTAATGATGCTCCAGCACTTGCAACCGCCAATGTGGGAATTGCGATGGGGGGCGGAACGGACGTGGCCCTTGAGACAGCAGATATCATCCTGATGAAAAACGATTTACCGAAGATTTCCGAAGCGATTCACTTGTCTAAAAGGATGAATCGGATTGTCAAACAAAATGTCGTTTTCTCCATCAGTGTCATCGTCTTTCTGATCGCTTCAAACTTTTTACAAGCGGTGGATTTACCATTAGGTGTCATCGGGCATGAAGGTAGTACCATATTAGTTATTTTGAATAGTTTGAGGCTACTAAAATAAGAAAAAGCTGATGGAGGGGTTATTCCTTCATCAGCTTTTTCTAATATTTTTTAACCTTACACTGTTTATATAGTTGTGTATGAATTCCATCTTCTTTATTCCATACATGAAAATGATATTAATAATCTCGACCCTTTCCAGAATCAGTGAGATCGTTTAGCTGTTCGGGATAGGGTTGAAAAATGGTTTGATCCAACAAATAGCTGGAATTGAAACGTACAGCCCAGGAATTTAAAACCATTAAGGGATTGCTAAGAGGGATTTTTTTTTCACGATATTTTTCAATTAAGGTTAGTAGGAATGCCTTTTCTTCCGAAAGAAGCTGTTTAGAGAAATGGCCCAATATATGGTGCATGACATTTATGTTTGATTTAATCGAACGAGAGTGTTCTAAAAGTTCATGTAACTTTTGTTCGTATACATCAAAAATATTCTCCAGGCTTTGATTTTCGCCATTAGAAACGATTCGTCCCAGTTCTTTTTGTTTTTGTTGATGATAGGCCATAAATAAGTATTTATTTTCACTCTGAAACTGTACCAGAGCCTGAATGCTGTTTTGTTTTTTCCTTTCTCTAAACGAGGCAAGCAGGAAAAGTTTTGTAAGGAAATTTTCCCGGATGAGATAATTTTTTAGTCTTCCTTCATCAGAAATTGCCAAATGACTTTGGCTTTCCACGATCTTTTTTGCAAAAACCCCAGCCGTTTTTCCGTTAACTGTCCCTTTTTCAGAATAGACCTTACTATCTTTTATTCCACAGGTTGGCGAACGACTTTTCAATATATATCCATCAATTGGCTTGTGAATTTTTTCGATAAAAGTTTCCGCATAGTGCGTCATAGAATCTGTTAAGTCTCTGCCTGTAACTGGCTGGATGAGGCGAAGCCCTTGTTGTTTGGATTCAACCAGACGGACAGGATTTCTAGGTGTCCCCAAACCAATGTCTGCCTCAGGACAAACGGTTATCACTTCAACATACTCTCTCAGTTTATTTAAAAAATGATCTTGAATGATATCTCCATTAAAGCGACAGGCGTCAAAGCCCAAACATCTGCTAACCACAACAACAGGTTTTATGAAATGATTCATATATTCATCACCTTATCAATGGAATTGTGATTCATACAATGATTCCCAATTTGAATCCGTCAAATAAGAAACCGATGGTGTATCTGTTCGATGATTTCTAAGAACACCTTTACCACCGATGGCAAACTTCAGATTGGTATTCGTTTCTAAACAGGCTTGAATCCATTTTTCTACTCTCACTAAAGGAGCGGAATTGGTCATGGAAATGGCAATGATAGAAAGTTTCTGGGTTTCAATTAAATCCAATAACCCCTCAAAAGGGGTATTCGGTCCTAAATAAATCACTTCATGTCCTTTTTTTCGCAGGAATAGGCTAAACAACATCAGTCCAATATGATGGTCTTCACCCTCAGGACAAAAGGCTAATATTTTGGGCAGCGACTTGTTTACAGGCAATATTCTTAAAAACTGAGCAAACCGGTTTATGACAAATTGAGAGGCAAAGTGTTCGTGAGCTACAGTAATCTTGCCATTTTCCCAATCATCGCCAATTTGATAAAGTATTTCTGCCAAAATGTGATGAAAGACATCTTCGTATTCGAATAAAGAAAAAGCCAATTCAATGATGTTGTTGGCTTCCTGAGTATTCATTTCAATGAGCGCCTGATACAATGTTGATTTTATGTCCTCAAAAGATCGGCTATTAGATGGGGGTTCAGTAGACTTGGATGTCGACTGATTTAAAAGATGGACAGCCTCACTAATTTTCATATGATTCTCTGTTGTTTGCTTTTTTAACCAGGTTAAAATTTCTATATCCTTTTCGCTGTATAAACGGTGTCCGCCTTCCGTTCGTATAGGATTATCTAAATGGTATCTATTTTGTTGGAAAACGGCTATTTTTCTCGACTATTGTTGACACCTGCATCACGACTTGCCATTGTTTTGGGTCCAATTATTGCAGGGATGCTTCAACTTCTTGCTCAAACGATTCTCATATTGCTCATTGGATTTATCATGGGTCTAAAAGTGGTAACAGGCTTCGGAGGGGTTGTCGTTGTACTTCTTCTCGAGTGGGATGGGGCCTTGCGTTTGCGGGCTATTCCGTTGGATTTACACTTCGAACGAAAAATGCTCAAGCTGCACAGGCAGGGACCTTTATTTTCTTCCCGCTTTTATTCCTTAGCACGACCTTTGTCCCTTATGAGTTAATCGAGGCAAGCTGGCTAAAAACAGCCGCATTAATCAATCCGACGACCTATGTCTTTGAAGGCATGCGTGCCGTAATGATCAATGGCTGGGGTGGTAGTGATATTTGGAAGGCTTTTATTGTCATTATTTTATTCTGCACTGCTACCATCAGTTTTGCTGCTGTTAGTGCTCGGCAAGGTGTGAGCAGAGGGTAGGGTTTTATAAGACGAATATAATGGGGATCACACCTGCAAGGAATAGGACGAAATTCAAAGGTTCAGGAGAAAATATAAAAAACCAGCCTCTGATTCAGTTTGAATCAGGCTGGTTCTTCGGAATTAAAGTGGATCCTAGTTCAAGTCAATAATCTTTGACAATGGGCTGATCGACAACGTCGGAGTCGAGGGTGGTGGTTGAACTTTGTCCACTGAAGGTGTTGTTTTGGATTCCTGTATTATCGGAACCGGAACCAACAAATGTTTTTGCTGAACTTTTTGGGGAGATGAATAACGTACCGCCAAAATTGATTATACCGCCACTGACGTTATCAATCTTTAAGCCCCCTGGAAGAGTGGTCATATAGAACATCCTTTACCGTTTAATAATTCAATGTATGCAGGAACCAGGGGGACGGTTCTCCTGGCTTTTTAATGCCAATTCTTGCAATTCCTTATTTAGGGAAACCCTTAATATTACTGGATTTTTACTCAAACTAATTAAACGATTAATTGGTAATTTTCCTTGTTTGTATTTGCGGAAAATTGTATTTTATTAGTTTTTATTGTCTATTTTGAAGAAAATTTCTAAAAGTCACAGACATTATTTTACAATTATTTTTGATGAAAACAGGCAAAAGTTCAATGATAGGATGGGTTATCCATGATTTAATCAAACATTTAATTAGTTAAATTCGTGTTAACCAATCGATTGATTAAAAAGGCTATAAATGCTGTTAAGCCTGAGTTTATCCCCCTAGTTGGTAAAGAAACTTGTCGTAAAGAGGGTCTAGTAAAAAGTGAAAACTTTGTATGCAAAGGATAGGCTTTTTTTGCAACTTGTGTGCAAGATTCCCTTATCATTTAATAATAATTAATGAGTGAAAAGGGAAAAGTATTAGTTGGTGTTTATACACCACAACTTCGATGTGGAGGGATATTCATGGATATTCGCGAGGGCTTGATTCCAACGGTATTAGGTACGGCGGTAACAGCAACTGGATATGCCTTAAAACAAAAACGAGGTTCCAACAAAATGATAGCAAATACGATTTTCGGATTCGGTCTTGCTCACATTGTGTTAGGGGCCATCGATCTTGTGGAACATCGACGTTGAATAGTGGGGCAGAACCCGCTAAAATAATGCTGTAAAGAAGGACGGTGTGCTAGGCTAGGCGCACTGTCCTTCTTTCATTTCTTCTGGTTTCCATTAACAAAGTTTTGAATATACTCGAGTTGTTCTTCATTCGGGCTTTCCTTTAGCACCTCGGTAAATCTAGCGACAGCCTTATTAAGAGAGACTTCTTTGTCCACGATTTCCCCGATGTTCGTTAGATCATCAAAGAAACTCCACATTTCTTCGCGCGTTTTTGGATTTTGGTGCCCGGTTACATACATATCGACTTCGTATTTTTTTATTTTGTCTAAAAGGATCACCAGTTCCTCTAGGTCATAGCTCCATTCGCCGCTATAAAAGTCCTGATAAATACAATCTCCTAAAAACATAATTTTTTCATCTGGAATATAAATGATAGAGGAATCCTGCGCATGGACACCTCCAACATGCTCAACTACACAGGTCACGCCACTCAAATCAATTTCAATTTTATAGGTAAAGGTAAGATCTGGCACCTTCAACTTCAAATAATCCCGGTTTGGCATTTCCCGTTTTATCATGTCTCGACAAAACTCAATTTCTTCTCCTGATTCCACTCGTGCATCTAATGAGGCATCATTCCATTGAAGTGTTTTTAAATACGCTAACTTATTTTTCGTCGCCTCATGGCTAATGGCTACGTATCCCATCGTGTCCATCCCAAAAATATGATCCCAATGCCAGTGGGTAAGGACCACAAACTTAACAGGCGGTGCATCCATTTTGTCTACTAACTCGAGAAAATCCCGTGCGTGTGCTGGTGAATTCCCGGAGTCAACTATGACACTAAAATTATCCCCGCAAATTAACCCCAATGCAGGACGATCCGTTTCTGAATAATGCGGCATATAATACACTTTATTTGTTAGTTGCTTTAACATTTTAAAGCCTTCTCTCGTGATTTTTATAGAATGTCCCCATTATACCTATTGAAAATAGGAATATCAAAGTCGCCAAAGGGACGGTTCTCCCGGCTTTTCTTACTCAACAATTGAGCAGGAAAAAACCACCAGAACCGTCCCTTTGGTCTTTTTTCTGAAAGTGCTTGCGTGAAATAAAAAGGTGTGCTATTTTTAACTTGTATAAAAAATAGACATGTCTAAAAAACAATATCTTCTACTAAAGGAGCAAATGAAATGATGGTCAATACAAAAGAAACACCTCATATTAAACCAAACGGTGTAGAAATAGCTGAAACGGTACTGTTACCTGGGGATCCTTTACGCGCTAAGTTTATTGCGGAAACCTTCTTAGAAAATGTTGAGTGTTTTAACGAAGTACGAGGAATGTTAGGCTATACAGGCACTTACAAAGGGAAGAAAATCTCTGTAATGGGCACTGGAATGGGTGCACCAAGCATGGGGATCTATTCTTGGGAATTAATCAATGTTTTTGGCGTTAAAAACTTAATCAGAATTGGTACTTGTGGTGCAATGCAAGAAAACATTAATTTATATGATGTTATTTTAGGGATGGGATCCGCAACAGATTCCAATTTTGGCCAACAATTTAATTTACCTGGACAATTTCCATTAACTGCTTCTTTCGAACTTTTAGAAAAAGCGAAAAAAGCAGCGGATGAAAAAGGACAGAAAGTTCATATTGGAAACATCTTATCAAGCGATGTATTCTATAGTGCTGATCCAACTGCTATTAAGAAATGGCAAGATATGGGGATTTTAAGCGTTGAAATGGAATCCGTATCCCTATATTGGAATGCGATTAAAGCTGGTGTAAATGCATTATGTATTTTAACGGTGAGTGATCATTTGATTACAGGAGAACAGACTTCTACAGAAGAACGTCAAACTGCCTTTACGAAAATGATGGAAATCGCATTAGAATTAGCGTAAATTTTTGTTCCTTTTATGTAGAAAATAAACGTGGTAGACAAGCCTCCTTTGCTCCACTTGACGTGAAGGAAGCTTGATACTATCTATATATTGAAAACGCTGTTATTCAACATTGTTCAAAAGAACAATAGTTATTACTGGAGGTACATCATGAACAGTTCAATTGAAAATAAACCGGTGGTAAACTTAAGCAAAACCGTTCCGGTCGTATTACTTTTAATGATTTTTTCACTCGTTATCGATAACTCTTTTAAAATTATTTCTCCAGATTTAGTAAAATATTTTGGCGTTTCAGCAAGTACTGTCAGCTGGCAAGTTACGCTTGCAGGATTGGTCATTGGGATCGGTGCCGTTGTTTATTCTTCTTTATCTGATTCGATTAGTGTGCGGAATTTACTAGTAGTCGGTATTATATTAATTTGTGCGGGTTCTTTACTTGGTTATATTGTATCCGAAAATTACTGGTTACTCGTTTTTTCTAGAATCATCCAATCTGCTGGTTTAGGGGCAACGGAAACACTTTACTTAATTTTTGTCGCTAAATACGCAAGTGCGGCAGACCAAAAAAAATATTTAGGCTTCAGTACAAGTAGTTACCAACTAGCTACAGTTATTGGTATATTAACAGGCGGATTTGTTACTACTTATCTGCAATGGCAAAACTTGTTTTTAATTCCGTTATTAAGCTTACTATTATTGCCATTCATTCTAAAATTATTACCAAAAGAAGAAACAAAGAAAAATCATGTAGACTTCATCGGACTTATTTTAATCGCTGCAGTGTCTACTTCTATCATGTTGTATATGTCCTATTTCAATTGGGGACTTTTTATTCTCTTTGTTGCATCTGTTTGTGTGTTCTTATTCTATATTAGTAAAAAGAAAAATGCTTTTATCACCATTGAATTCTTTAAAAACAAACAATTTTTATCTGTATTATTGGTGGCATTCATCATTTATTCTACTTATGCTGCATATGCACTAAATACACTCTCATTCTTGTTAACGACTGTATATGATATCAAATTGGATTCTGTTTCGTTGATGTTCATCCCTGCATGTTTGTTAGCCGCAACAGTGGGGGCATTTTCAGGGAAAATAGGGCAATATTTAAGCAGTAAGCAATGTATTTATTTAGCCATGAGTTTAATCACGATTAGTATATTAATGGGTGCCATCTTTGTAGATTCATCTATTACCGTTTTTGTTATATCTCTTATTTTGTTTTCATGTAGCTTTGCCTTGCTATACGCGCCATTAATCGATACAAGTATTAAAAAAGTTTCAGTCGAAAAATCAGGTACAGCATTAGGATTCTATAATTTATGTATCAATATCGCGATGTCAGCAGGTTTCACCTATTCAGCCTTTTTAATTGATAAGAAAGACTTACAATTTGGCTTTTTAAGTTTTACGACAGATAATGCAACAGCATTGAATTATAGTTCGATTATCCTCATTATTGGAGCAATTGCTCTAGCATCTATCATCTTATTTTGGGTTTTAGTTGGTCGTAAATCAGACAATAAAATTCTAGATCAAGGGAAGCGAGCAGCTTGAAAAAATTCAAACGAATACACTTAATTGTCATGGATTCCGTAGGGATTGGCGAAGGAAAAGATGCGGCTCAATTTAATGATGTCGGCTCTCATACGCTCCTCCACATTGCAGAGCATATGAATGGATTGAATGTGCCTAACCTAGCAAAATTAGGACTATCAAATATTGAAGAAATCTTGGGTGTGCCAAAAGCGGATAAACCGCTTGCCTATTTTACGAAATTACAAGAAAAATCAGTTGGCAAAGATACGATGACAGGCCATTGGGAACTCATGGGCTTGAATATTGATAAACCATTTAATGTCTACCCAAATGGATTCCCAGAAGTATTAATCAATCAGATTGAAGAAATAACTGGTCGTAAAGTTGTAGCAAATAAACCTGCAAGCGGGACAGAGATTATTGATGAATATGGGGAGCATCAAATGAAAACGGGCGATTTAATCGTCTACACATCAGCTGACCCAGTTCTTCAAATTGCAGCTCATGAAGAGATTATACCATTAGAAGAATTATATGATATTTGTGAAAAGGTTCGAGAAATCACAAAAGACCCTGCTTATTTAATTGGCCGCATTATCGCAAGACCCTATGTGGGCGAACCTGGGAACTTTACTAGAACCTCTAATCGTCATGACTATGCATTAAAACCATTTGGAAAAACCGTTATGAATAGCCTGAAAGATGGCGGCTTAGACGTGATTGCCATTGGAAAAATTAATGATATTTTTGATGGCGAAGGGGTGACAGAATCCATTCGGACGAAAGACAATATGGATGGGATGGACAAATTGCTCGACGTCATCAAGAAAGATTTTACAGGGATGAGTTTCTTGAATTTAGTCGATTTTGATGCGCTATATGGCCATCGCCGTGATCCAGAGGGCTATGGAAAAGCATTAGAAGAATTTGACCAACGTTTAGATGAAGTATTGGATTCACTCCAAGAGGATGATTTATTAATCATAACGGCTGACCATGGTAATGATCCAACATTTGCTGGTACAGACCATACGCGTGAATATATTCCTGTATTGGCCTATTCGAAACAATTAAAGGACTCTGGCAACTTACCTGAAAATGATACATTTGCTGATATTGGGGCAACAATCGCCGATAATTTCGATGTGAATATGCCGGAATATGGTGATTCATTCTTACCATTCCTAAAATAATATGTTACGATAATGAAAACCCCCAAAAATGTTTTTTTGGGGGTTTTGTTAAATTTTTCTGAAAAGGAAGCGGACTGAATGAATACAAGTAAACTTGCGCAATTGAAAAGACCGCTCTATATAAATGTTTATGACGAGCTCCTTCTCCAAATTAAGAACGGAGTATTCCCTGTAGACACTAGGCTTCCATCAGAACCAGATTTAGCAAGCAGACTGGGGATTAGCCGGGCAACTTTACGACAAGCGCTGGCACTGTTGCAGGATGATGGAATTGTAAGAAATATACGCGGAAAAGGAAATTTCGTGGTTAATTCAGTTAGCAAACATGATGAAGTTCATTTAGAAAAGTTAACCAATCCTATGCATAAGTGTCATGTTAGCACCTTTGACCGAATCGATACACATTATCGAATCGATGAGGATACGGAATATACGAAACAAATTTTAAAGAGAGATTCGTCTAAAGTGACTGCGTTTGAACGATTATATCGAAAAGACAATGAGGTGTTAGCATATGCGTTTACGTTTATGTCAATAGAAACAGTAGAAAGTTTATCCTTGGACTTAAATAATGAGGAGGAGCTGCTGAATTTTCTAGAGAATCAAGTGTATGCGAATGCTAACCATGGTGAAATGGAAATAAAATATACTCACACCGTTAATTTAGCCGATAAGAATGAAAAATTAATCGGCCAAAATGAGTGCTTTTTACTATTAGAAAGTCTTTATGATCATCAGGATTCTCCTATCATGCATAATAAATTTTATATCCCCCAACAGTTCTCGAATATAAAATTAAATATATACAAATAGGGGCCAGGGGGACCAGGGGGACGGTTCTGGTGGCTTTTTTGTTGGTGATACTAGAATAATTGAGGTGAACATGCCTAGTAAGTGTCATTAATGTGTGTGAATGAAACTAGAATATAGGAAGTATGGTTTCATAATAGTGAGTAGTACTTATACCTCTTCGGGTTTGCGAAAGATAAGATAATTAACCTAGAAGCAGTCAATTTAAAATGTGGACGGAGATATTTGGGTTATTTCTAACCATAAAATTGGGCCATGAGAACCGTCCCTTTGGCTGCCTATCTTGGCTCATGAGCGGAGGGAGTTTAATGAAAATAGTAACCAAATTTCCAAAAGGCAACCCTGGTTTATATTCGGACCTAATTAAAAGTGGATGGGTTCCACTGAAAGAGCCCAAGAATTTAATAAGTGCAATTTTGTTATCGATTCCTTTAATGATTGTTGCAGCAATTATCTCAATTGGGATAATAAATATCTTTTCCTCGTTTTCTTTTGGCGAGTTTGGATTGACTTCAGATTCGATATCAATAAACATTAACTTGGGCATTATTTTTTGGCTGTTCTTACTATTAATCCTTCACGAATTACTCCATTTGATTTTCATTCCTAATTTTATTCAATCAGAAAAAACCTATACAGGTCTTACTTTTTTCGGGGGTTTTGTCATAACAGAGGAGGAGATTTCAAAATCTAGATATCTCTTCATCACCATTGCTCCTTTCATGATTCTTTCAATTATAATGCCATTCCTATTAGGGGGATTAGGGCTGTTAACACCGACATTAAAATTTTTGATCATTCTAAATTCAATGGCATCATCCGTTGATATCCTTAACCTCCTTCTTATCATTAAACAGGTACCGAAACATGCAATTCTAAAAAATAATGGAACAAATACTTATTGGAAACACAGATCAATGTAAGAAAACTATAGATTGATAGTTTCCTAATTTTTAGTGAGTTTTTCTACATACCTTTATAGAGTCTTTCCCCTCAATGGAGCAATTGCTGCTAAAGATTAAAAGCCTAATTTTTCGATAAATACTCGAAGAATAGGTTTTTTTATTTTTTAATTTTCCAACAAATTCCTGGAAGTGTTGGGTATACAACATAACAGTATAATTATTGGTATTTTTAAATTTCAGTATGTTCTACTATTTATTTGTAAGGAGTTATGTAAGGTATACAAATTGGATTTTTAGGGAGGAATACAAATGGTTAAAATCGGTATTATTACAGGAAGCACTCGCGATTCCCGAGTAAATTTAAATGTAGCAGAATGGGTAAAATCCATTGCTGATCAACGCACTGATGCAGAATATGAGTTGGTAGATATTAAAGATTACAATCTTCCAAGATTCAATGAGTCTATCCCGCCGATTATGTCAGGCGGCAATTATCAAACACCCGAAGCAAAGCCTTGGTCAGAAAAAATTAACGAATTTGATGGCTTTGTATTTGTTTCACCAGAATATAACAAATCGGTTACATCTGGTTTAAAAGATGCCATTGATTATCTATATGTTGAATGGAACCATAAAGCTGCTGGGATTGTAAGTTATGGTTCTACCCTTGGTGTTACCGTAACAAATGAGTTGCGTTTAATTTTAAGCGTTCCAAAAGTGGCAGTAGTAGGGCAAAGCGTAAATATGAGTCTTTTTACAGATTTCCAAGATATGACGAAGTTCAATCCAGCACCTCACCATGAAGGAGCTTTAAACACAATGTTGGATGAAGTGGTTGCTTGGTCTAATGCCCTGAAAACAGTTAGAGGTTAAAAGGCAGAATTTATTAAAATAACAAAAAGGAAAGAGTGGGCCATAGGGACGGTTCTCATGGTTTTTAATTGAGGTTATTTTGAGTTATGGTTAGAATTCTAAAAGTGTATAAATGAAACTCGAATCAGACAGGTTAATTCAATATTAGTGCTCGATTTTACTACACCTCTTAGAAGTTCGACGAAAAGGTTTAGTAGCTATGGCAGCAGTCAGGGGAGGCCAGGGGAACCGTCCCCCTGGCTGTGGCTGGTATTTTTAGAAATAATAAATGTAAATGAAGTAATTTGTAAAATAGTGTATGATAGTGTTGATACAAATGTTTTTCCTTTTTCTTCGCTGAAGATCCCCACGCGTGTTTATCCAACCATGAGAAGATTTCCTTGAACTTTTTTATTCCATTTTAGTCTTATTTATATAATCATGTATTTGTGCCTTATCTAGCTTCTTTATACTATTTGAACAAGCAATGGTAATTAGCGGTGGCACTAAAAGTAGGCTCTGGATGCGAATACTGGCCGATGTGTTTCAGGTAAGAATTATCACTCAATCCAATACGGGTGGGCCATCGCTGGGAGCAGCCATTTTAACGGCTGATCCCAGCGATGAAGCTTACCCATATTTACAGATAGCATGTGAGCAGTTGGACATTTCAAATCATATATATATATGCCAATTGAACAACATGCCATCATTTACTAGAAGATGTTCCCTGTTTTTCAAAAAATATATTCTTCTTTAAGAGGTGTATTTGAAGATATTTATTTGGTTGAAGATAGCTTATTACGTTAGGAGCAGCTGTTTATGAACACTAACTTTGATGAGGTTGTTGACCGTCTGCATACGAATTCTGCTAAATGGGACGGGATACCGGACGAATATGGTAAAAATGTAATTGCTTTATCTGTTGCGGATATGGATTTACGCGCACCGCAGGTCCTCGTTGATAAAATGACCGAAGTTGCTCAGCATGGGATTTATGGCTATACGGAACTTTTCCCACCATATTATGCAGCAGTTCAAAGTTGGTTTCAGAGGATGTATGACTGGAAAATTGATCGAGAATGGATTGTCTTTTGTCCGAGGATTGTACAAGCGGTATCCCTGATCATACAGCATTTTATCGACGAAGGAGACAAGGTTCTCGTCCATACCCCGTCCTATATGCCGATTACAAATGCGATAAAGGTGAATAGACGGAAATTGGTTGAAAGCCCGCTTTTATTAAAAAATGGCCGATATGAAATCGATTTCGAGGATACAGAAGCGAAGATGAGAACGGGGGTGAAAATCCTCTTACTGTGCTCACCACACAATCCAACCGGCAGGGTTTGGACAAAGGAAGAACTATGGCACATAGGAGAATTATGTTTAAAATATAATGTTCTTTTGATTTCCGATGATATCCATGCAGATTTTATCCATGGCAAGCATCGCCATACTTTTGTAGGGAGTCTCTCAGAACAGCTAGCACAGCAATCAATCATTTGTACTTCTCCGGGTAAAACCTTTAATCTAGCAAGCTTAGAAATTGCGAATATCATTATTCCTAATGAAAAATATCGTTCCAAATTTAAAGAATCTATGATTCAAGCAGGTATTCATAATCCAACCTTTTTTGCTGTACCTGCTTTAGAGACCGCTTATACATCCTGTGATGACTGGCTCATAGGTGTAAAGGACTATATTAGTGACAATGTATCTTTTACAAAGGAATTTTGCCGAGAACATTTACCGAAGATCAAATTAATCGACCCTGAAGGCACTTATTTAATATGGATGGACTGTAGAGACTGGAGTATGAATGAAGCTGATTTAAAGCAATGGATTTTAGAGGAAGCGAAGGTAAATGTAAGCTTTGGCTCTTCGTTTGGCAAGAAATACGAAGGCTTTATCCGCCTGAATCTGGGAACACCACGAGCCCTCTTACACGAAGGATTAAGACGTATTGCACAAGTTTATAGAAGTACAAAAACTATAAAAATATAATTAAGGGTGAACTCGATGATGGGAACACTATTAATCTGTTTCGCTGCAATTTCATTTGCTGGGACTTATACTGTTACCGGATCCCTTGAATTAATCATTAACAAAATGATGAGTTTTGTTAAAAAAATGGGGATGAATATAAAGCAAAAACATCCTATACTTTTAGAGTTCCTCTTCCAAAAGATGTACTAATTGAAATTGAATAATCGCTAGTATCAGGTAGAATTCTGGAAATTCCAGTGCCAAAAATTTTATAAGATTTAAGAGGAAGGCTCCCTATTTTGGAGGTACAGCATGTTGTGAAAGAGTTCAGTCCCGCTGCTTTGCTGAGGGACTGAACTCTTTTACTATTATTTAATTATTACACCTATCGGCAACTTTTTCATATAATGTTGAATTCTATCTGTATATTCGAAACAGTTATAATAATACCGTGAATATTAAAATGTTACTATGCCAATTTGAACTAGCCTCCCTTAAAATAGAGATTGTAATCGCTTACTATATTCAAAAAGGGGGATAATAAATGCTAAAACATGTTAAGCAAATGGGAGTATTAAGTCTAATTTTATTGTTTAGTTTTTCTTTATTAGCATGTAGTAATGAAAGCAAAAAAGTATCAGGCACGGAAAAAGAGTTGCTCACTTCTGATAGTAAGGAGCTGCCAGAGAAATTCGATAAAGAAGTTACTTTGACAACGGTAAGACATGTAGCAGGAGATGTAACCTTTAAGTCTGGTGAAAGTATTGAAGATAATGTAATGACGCGATGGGCTAAAGAGAAATTCAATATTAATATTAAATATAATTGGACAACAAGCGGTCCTCCAGATGCATTTACTACCAAAATAAGACTTGCATTATCAGCAAATGAGGAAATGCCAGACATTATTGCGTTGCGAGATGATGTCACACAAGATCTTATTGACTCAAAAAGATTTATGCCGGTAGGAGAGTTGTTTGAAAAATACGCATCCGAAACGTGGAAAAACGCGATGGGAGAAGATCCATCGGTTTGGAACGCATTCATGCGTGATGGTGAAAAATATGCGATTCCAATCCTAGACTATTCTATGAATGGAGACCCTGTCTTATTTATCCGTGAAGATTGGATGCAAAAATTAAACCTAGAAGCCCCAAAAACAATAGAGGATCTTGAAAAAATCATGGATGCATTTGTGAATCAAGACCCAGATGGTAATGGAGTTAATGACACCTTTGGATTAGCTACTGGATTTAAAAACAATTTTAATACATGGATGAGTGATTCAGGTTGGGTATTTGGTGCTTACGGAACAATGCCAAACCAGTGGAACGAAACAAGTGATGGAAAACTTGAATATGGATCTATCAATCCTGCCGTGAAAGACGGACTTGCCACAATGAATAAATGGATGGAAAAAGGATATATCCATAAAGAATCCGGCCTATGGGATGAAACGAAGGCGCAAGAATTATTTGTTTCTGGTCGTGCTGGAATCATCGCCGGGCCACATTGGATGGCAAATTGGCCGTTAAGCGACATCAAAAAGAATATAGATGGCTCACAATATAAAGCATATCCGATTCCTTCAGGACCTGATGGAAAAGCAGGAAGGCATGGTACATTTAACTATAATGGTGCGGTTCTCATTAATAAGGAGGCTGACCCTGAAAGCATTAAGGCATTTTTCCTTTATCAAAATTATCTATTTGATCACTATGCAAACCCTGAAGAAAGTAGTGAATTTGAATATGGGTTTGCAGAAGGCTATGATTACGTCTTAAAAGACGGAGTACCTACAAAGGATGTACCAGGTGGAGCTCACCCAGTAGGTAAATATTCTTTGACTTTTGATGTGGCAAGAATTCCGTCAATACAGATGAATACCCTTTATAACCTTGCAAATGGGGCTGAACCAAAAACACCATTTGAAAAGAAAGCAAAACACAATGCTGATGTTAATCCAGAAGTATATGAAGCTGCAAAAATTGTTGTGGAGCAAAAAGACATCACGATGCCAAGTATGTTCACAGGGGCACCAACTGAAACAATGAAATCACGAGGGCAAGCGCTCGATAAAATTCTTGATGAAGGCTTCAATAAAATTGTATATGGGGAACTTTCAGTCGATGAGTTTGATAAAATAGTAGAAAAGTGGAAAAAATCCGGCGGGGATGCAGTTACAGAAGAAGTGAATAAGTGGTATGAATCCGTCAAATAAATGAATGAATAATCCGGGTCACTGTTCCATATGACCCGGGTTTCACTCGTACATAACAATTCATTTCGTTAAAAGAATGATGATATGAAAGGGCTCAACTATGAAATGGCGTAAAACTCTCTTTTTCAAAGTGGTTATGATTCTATTATTGTTTGCAATTCCAATTACAACTTTTTACACATACTCGTATTATAAAGGTTTACATATTATGAAGAACGAGCTAAAAGAGCGAAATTTAAATCGCCTTTCTCTTGTTAGAAATCAAATTGACAGGAACTTTGATAATTTGTCAATCCTTTTATTATCTTTGAGCGGGCATTCAAGTGTTCAAGAACTCAGAAATATAGAGCTTTACAATAATTATCAGCAATTTAGGGTGAAATCCGAATTGAATGATCAATTATCATTGCTTAAGGGAATCAGTTCTTGGAAGGCAGATTTTGCGGTGTATGTACCTAACAATGGGATTACGTTAAAAACATATGGAGATGACAAAAAAGATGTAATGGTTGCAAGTGAATGGGAGGTAAGAACAGATCCTGCAACTGGCTCATCTTATTATATCAAACATATTGTACAGCCGCTTAATAGCATTATTAACCACAAAACGCCAGATATTATTATTGAAGTAAAAACTCCCGTAAAAAATATAGAGAACTATTTAGCGCAGTTAAAACTAAATCAATATAATGATCCATTTATGTACAAAATTGATAGTCAATCCATTTTGTCTTCTTCTAAAAACAAAGACAAAATGACAGAAATGATTAAGGGGATTCCTATTAGTAACCATTTAAATAAGGGGAATGTGATCGTTAATTATAACGATAAGCAATATTTAATAAGTTATATGAAATTAGAAAATCTAGACTGGATGATTGTAGATTATATGCTCGTTCAAGATGTTTTTGCTTCTTTGGCCAATACAAGAAATATGTTTTATACGTTTGTTGCTATTATGCTGCTATTAAGCTTGCTAACCGCCTATTTATTATATCGGAATATTCAATTTCCAATAAAAAATTTAATCAAAGGAATTCAATATATTAAGAGTGGAAACTACTCGGTTAAAATTCAACCGAATAAAATACAGGAATTTGAGTTTGTGATTTCTAGTTTTAATGAAATGACTCAACAATTAAAAACGTTAATCGAAGAAGTCTACCAAGAAAAAATACGATATCAAGAAATTCATTTAAAGCAACTACAATTTCAAATTAACCCTCATTTTTTGCATAACTGTTTGTTTATTATTAAGAATATGGCAAAGTTGAAACAAACCGAAGCAATAGAAGCGATGTCTTTGCATCTAGGAAACTACTATAGGTATATGACAAATATAGATCATAAGGAAGTAACGATTGGCGAAGAACTAGAGTTTATTCGAAATTATTTAGATATACACAAAATTAGATCACAAAGATTTACTTATGAAATGAATGTTTCCGATGAAATTCTTAATCTTTTGATTCCTAGGCTTCTTATACAGCCTTTAGTAGAAAATGCGTTAGAGCATGGTGTGAGAATAGGCAACGAGGGAATCATTCAAATTTCTGGAAGCAAGATTAATGGAAAGAACATTCTGATCATTGAAGACAATGGCAAGGGATTAACGGAAAAAGAAATAATAGAGTTAGAAAAACAAATTCAATTACCGGTGAGTAGTGAGGATGGACATGGTGTTTGGAATGTCCAACAGCGTTTGGCATTTCACTTCGGAGAAGGGGCAAGACTTAATTTCAGCACATCTTCTTTGGGTGGACTAAAAGTAGAAATGCGTTGGAAGTGAGGTAATTCTATGTTTAATTTGTTAATTGTGGACGATGAACCGTGGATTGTAGAAGGGTTGGCAAGTCTGGACTGGGGAAAATTAAATATACAAAACGTATATAAGGAAACTTCCGGTCAAAAGGCGCTACAAGTGATGAAGGAGAATCAGATTGATATTGTTATCACGGATATTCGAATGCCTGATATGACAGGTATTGAATTGATTGCATCTGCAAGTAAAGGAAGAGTGAGGAAATATATTATTCTTTCTGGTTATGCTGAATTTGAATATGCCAAGCAAGCTATACAGCTTTCTGTCTGTGATTACCTGCTTAAGCCTGTTCCTGATGAAGAAATTATGGAAGCGGTATCTAAAGCTATCCATTCAATTCAAAACGATCAGCGTTCCTTTGAGGAATTGATGAAAAGCATGTCGCTTATCGGAGATGGTCCCTTCTTATCGACTTTAGACTTTTTATATGAAAAACCTCAATTGATTGAGTTAATGGAGTACGGAAATTGGGATGTTGCTGAAAAAAAGATAAGAGATATTTTTACACAGCTGGGAGAGAATGTACATTATTCTCATGAATTCACCCTTCAAGTATATTTTATGATTTGTAATACATTTACGTACTTTACTCATAAACATGGATATTTACTAACAGACATAATCAGAAGTGAATTTCATTCAATGTACCAAAGGGGTTCCAAACATTCAATACAGGAATTACAAGAAATAACTTTAGCCACTTTTCTAAAAATAAAAACAAACATTAACAAAGAGAAAGATACCAACCACTTTACAGTAATTGAACAAGTCAATCATTATATTGACAGTCATCTACATAAAGATATTTTCTTGCAGGAAGTGGCCAATCATGTTTATTTACACCCTACCTATCTATCAAAACTTTATAGAGAAAAAACCGGGAAAACATTTAGCGATTGTGTTTATTCGCGAAAAATGGAAAAAGCGGCAGCGCACCTTAAGGAGTCTAATGAAAAAATATATAAGATAGCCGAAGGGGTTGGCTACAAAGATTCTTCTTATTTTATAAAAAAATTCAAAGATTATCATGGGGTTACACCCCAAGAGTATCGCTTCCATACGTATCCCAACATACGTTAGGCTGATAGAACAAAATTAATCTAGGGCGGGTGAAGAGATGTGAATGTACAGATTAATAAAAATGAAACGACTTCTATTCATGTGAAGAAGAAAGTTACAGTCAAAAAACAAAAATGGAACCTAAAACGAAATTGGCCTTTACATATGTTTATGCTACCTGCGGTATTATTGGCGCTTGTCTTTAATTATGCTCCTCTACCCGGGGTGGTAATGGCCTTTATGGATTTTAAACCATATCTAGGTTTTTCTGAATCGTCATGGGTTGGGTTGGAGCACTTCAGGAGAATGATACAATTTGATGATGTAAGACAAGTGATTTGGAATACGTTGATTATTTCCTTTTTAAAAATACTATTTAATCTGGTTATTCCGATTATATTTGCCATTTTACTAAATGAAGCACGTCGATCATTATTCAAGAGGACCATTCAAACCCTCGTTTATTTGCCTAACTTTTTATCATGGGTTATTCTTGGTGGAATTTTACTAGATATGCTGTCTGTAGACGGTGGGATTGTAAATAAGTTCCTTGTGGCATTGTTTGGAATCGACCCTATCTTTTTCCTTGGTGATGGTGATTGGTTTAGATTTACTGCTGTTGTGACCGATGTTTGGAAAGAATTCGGATTTGGCGCCATTGTATTCCTGGCTGCGCTAGCTGGAATAAATCCAGATTTATATGAAGCTGCAACCATTGATGGGGCGAACCGTTTTCAACAAGTACTACACATTACATTACCTTCATTGATTCCTATTACCGTGGTAGTGGCGACTCTTGCATTAGGTAGTGCATTGAACGCGGGCTTTGACCAAATCTTCAACTTATATAATCCACTGGTCTATGATAAAGGCGATATAATTGATACTTTTGTATATCGCGAAGGCCTACTAGGGGGGCAATTCAGTTTTGCCACGGCTGTTGGATTATTTAAATCGGTGATTGGAATGATTTTAATTATCACAGGTTATAAACTTGCCCATAAGTATGCTGGATATCGTATTTTCTAATGGAGAAAAAGGAGTGTGACCCATGAATTATAAAAGCGTACCCTATACGATTTTTACCATTTTTAATTATACCTTTCTAGCTTTATTAGGAATTATATGTGTGCTGCCCCTTATTCATATTTTGGCTGTATCATTTAGTGGATCGGCACCCGCCAATGCGAATTTAGTCACATTTTTTCCGATTGAATTTACTTTGGATGCATGGGAAAAAACCTTAGGTAATGAGCGGTTTCTTCGTTCATTATGGAACGGTATTTTTCGGACGGTGCTGGGAACAGCAATCAGTTTATTTTGTATAACACTCGCTGCTTATGCACTATCGAAAGAAGACCATGAATTCAAGGGTAGAAAGTTATATGTCTATTTTTTTATCTTTATTATGCTCTTTCATGGAGGTCTAATACCATCCTATATTTTGATCCAAAAGCTAGGATTAATTAATACGATCTGGGCATTGGTATTACCAACCGCGATTAATGTGTTTAATATGATTTTGTTAATGAACTTCTTTCGCACAGGGGTGCCGAAAACATTAGAAGAAGCTGCGATCATTGATGGTGCCAGTCATTTTAAAATTCTCTTTCAGATCTATCTTCCAATTTCCATGCCTGCGATTGCGACTGTAGGATTATTCACAATGGTGAGTCAATGGAATTCATGGTTTGATGGATTAATCTACATGACAGATGCGATGAAATATCCTTTATCTACCTTTTTACAAACAGTTATCGTACAACAAGATTTATCACAAATGAATGTAGATCCAGAGGAATTAAAAAATTTATCAGAAAGAACGTCTAAATCTGCACAAATCTTCATTGGTGCTTTACCAATTCTACTGGTATATCCATTCTTACAAAAATACTTTGTAAAAGGGATTGTATTGGGATCGGTTAAAGAATAGGTTAAACAAGGAGGAGTAGTTGTTGAGACAGTCGATTGATTTAGAGCAAACCCGTTTTGAGTTTCCACCAGAGGGTGGTGAAATAGTGGTAGCAGGTATGCAGGAACTAGATTGGAGTAAGGCCAATTATTTAATATGTAAAATTGAAACGAAAAATGAATGGTTGGTTCCGCTCATCTTCCGATTTTATAAAGAGCAAGATGAGTATTTACAAGTAACAATGGGAACCATTCCTCAAACAGAGGTGATCGTGTCGTTCCCACTATCAGCCCTAGATCGGCAGAAGGTCTTTTTACCTCGTACACCAGGGAAACTGAAAACGCTTATATCAGGTACCGGATTGAGTAAGGAAGAAATCAGTAGAATCACGATAGGCACAAGTAAATCTTTTCAGTCCCAGTTATTCGAAATTAAAGATCTCTATCTTGATGTAGAAGAGCCAGAATATCTATTACCAGATAAAGTAATGGTGGATTCTTTCGGACAATCGAAATGGAAAGACTGGCCTGGTAAAACAAATAGTGAAAGCGAGCTTGTGACATATTTAAATCAACAGGTAGGTGTGGAAAAGAAGTTTCCGTCTGAATGGAGTGCTTATGGAGGCTGGAAAAAGAAGCAGTTTGACTCAACTGGCTTTTTCCGAACGGAACATGATGGAAGTCGTTGGTGGCTGATCGATCCTGAAGGGTATGCTTTTTGGAGTGTTGGTCTAGATTGCGTTCGACCAGAAATTCAAGGATTGTTAGAAGGACTTGAAAAGCAGTATGAATGGCTTTCTGAAACAGATGAATACAAGGATATGTATTATCAAGAAAAGGATCTACAATTTGTGGACTATTCAATTGCCAATCTCATTCGGGCTTTTGGGAATTCTTATCGGGAAAAATGGAACGTTATGACGGAAAACCGATTGATAGAGTGGAGAATTAATACAGTTGGAAACTGGTCTTCCGGAGATTTTATTAAAAACACAAAGCTTCCTTATGTTTGGCCGTTGAAGGACTTTCCAGGAACGAAAAAAAAGATCTTTAGAGATTTCCCTGATGCGTTTAGTGAGGAATATGTGGCAGAGGCAAAAAAATATGCAAAGCAGCTTGAGGAATTTAAAGATGACCCATATATGATTGGCTACTTCTTAACAAATGAGCCTCTTTGGGCTTTTGCTGAAAATGTGAATCTAGCAGAAGAGTTACTAGAGAAAAATGAGATTCTTTCATCAAAATTTGTTTTCATTGATCGGATGAGAAAAAAATATAATGGAAATATCGAGCGATTTAACCAAGCTTGGAATGTGTCATTCAATGATTTTAAGGAGTTGCTAGCACCATTAAAAAAATCATCGACCTTATCACAGCAAGCAAAAGACGATTTAGAAGCATTCACTCGAGAATTAATATACAAATATACAGAAGTTGTCTGTCAAGCGGTTAAAGAAATAGATTGCCGTCATTTAAATTTAGGTATGAGGTATGCATGGATTTCTTCTGAATTCATCTTTGAAGGGAGTAGCTTGTTTGATGTTTTTACATTGAATAACTATTCAATGGTACCGAATAAAGAAGATATCATGGAAATTAGTGAGAAATCGGGATTACCCGTTTTAATTGGAGAATTCCATTTTGGATCCGTTGATGCAGGTCTTCCTGCTACAGGACTGAAGGGAGTGGCAAGCCAGGAGGACCGTGCAAAAGCCTATCGGTACTATATAGAAAATGCCGCTACTATACCCAGCTTAATCGGGGCTCACTATTTTACTTTGTATGACCAAAGTGTATTAGGAAGATTTGACGGTGAAAACTTCCAAATCGGTTTACTAGACGTGTGTCACAAACCTTATGAAAATTTTACTAACGGAATTACCAAATCCAACGAAAGAATCTATTCCGTCGCGGCAGGCACACAACAACCATACACACACAATGCAAAAGAAATCCCACGAATCGGCTTTTAGGGATACAGGGATAGGGACAGGGGATAGTCCCAAACCCCATCAGTTTGCTTGCAGATTACACCTTTGCTGGACTTAATTTCAAAGGAATGTACTTCATTTTCAAGCAATATTGCTGGGATTGATTGCACCACCTCAATCAATTATTATTCCTCAATTTATTATCACGAGAAGCATTCCTTTGTTTGATGGCAATGATATCTTGGTAACAGAGGATCGGGGTGGTTAGATACTAATTTAGGATAGTAAAGGTGTGTTAAGGATGGTAAATAAAAGAAAATCTCAAAGGCCTAACGTTATTGTTATTATGAGCGATGATCATGGCCATTGGGCGCTAGGTTCGGCTGGAAACACTGAAATTCATACACCAAATCTTGATTCTTTATCCAAAGCAGGTATTCGTTTTGAAAATTTCTTCTGTGCTTCTCCTGTCTGTTCACCTGCAAGAGCTTCGTTTTTAACAGGACGAATTCCATCTCAACATGGTGTTCATGATTGGATTCGTTCTGGGAATGTGGCGAAGCATGAATTAAATCCTGAAATTAAGAATGAACCTATATTTGCAGACGAAAATGAACGAATCGAATATTTACATGGCATTCAGGCATATACGGACATTTTATCAAAGTCTGGATACCAGTGTGGACTTAGTGGGAAATGGCATTTGGGAGACAGCTTAAATCCTCAAAAGGGATTCTCTCATTGGTTTACTATTGCAAGGGGAGGCTGTAATTATTATGAATCTGATATTGTAATAGATGGTGATATTAAGATTGAAACGGAATATATAACGGATGTAATTACAAAAGATGCCCTTTCTTTTATTGATAAACAGGCGAAAACTGAGGATCCATTTTATTTAAGCGTTCATTATACAGCTCCTCATTCTCCTTGGGAATATGGACAGCATCCAAAAGAAATGATTGATTTGTATAAGGATTGTCCGTTTGAGTCGGTGCCAGAAGAACCAAACCATCCCTGGCAAATTGACAGTGCACCACGTGGAGAAGGGGAGAAAAGAAAGGAACTTTTACAAGGTTATTATGCAGCCATTACTGCTATGGACAGAGGTATTGGAGAAATTTTAAATAAGTTAAAGGAGATAAATCTATTAGAAGATACACTCATTTTCTTTACGAGTGATAATGGAATGAATATGGGACATCATGGCATTTGGGGAAAAGGAAATGGTACTTTTCCACAAAATATGTTCGATACGTCAGTAAAAGTACCGACAATTGTTTCGAGACCAGGTCATATTCCAGCAGGAGTTGTAAATATGGATCTGTTAAGTCATTATGATTTCATGCCAACACTTCTAGATTATTTAGGATTGAAAGATGAGTATGCCGCGGAGCGTCCCGGTAAGAGTTTTGCGCCGCTTCTGCGCGGTGAATCACTTAACAATCCTGATGATGTGGTCATTTATGATGAATACGGGGCTGTTCGAATGATTCGTACACAGAAATGGAAATATATTCACCGTTATCCATATGGGCCTCATGAACTGTATCACTTAGTCGAAGATCCAGAAGAAAGACACAACCTTGTTAATATGGAAAGTACGTTAGTCATTCGTGAATCACTCAAAAGCAAGCTTGATGATTGGTTTGTCCTATATGCGAATCCCCATAAAGATGGCGTGAGAGAATGTGTCACTGGGTATGGTCAATTGGGGTTAGCGGGTACGTTTGCAAAGGGAAGGAATAATTATAAACAGAGAAGAAACAGGAATGATTATTGAAATAGGGAAATGGGTGAAAGCAACGGCATGCCTCCAAAATAAGGCATGGTAGGATGCAGAATTACCAGCGATACCCATCTCTATCAATCTCTCGGCGCATCGTTTCTTACAAAAAGACTTACTCTTAAATATAAGAGAGATATTAGAAAAAACGAAACTTGATCCAAAGTATCTTCAAGTAGAAATAGTGGAAACATCTCTTCTAGAAACCGAGAAAGTAGTTTTTCAATTTTAGACGAATTAAGGAAAATAGGAATCAAAATTCTTATGGATGACTTTGGTACAGGTTATTCATCACTATCTTCCCTTAAACGATTTAAAAAGAGAATCGATACTTTAAAGATTGATCAGTCCTTTATTAACGCGTTGAGTCGAACAGACGCAGAGGGCTCTAATTTTATTACAAAGACCATTATCCAATTAGCACACCATCTAGAAATGTTAAAAGAGTATAATTGCAACAATATTCAAGGCTATTTATTTTCCAAGCCTCTCCCAGCTGATGGGTTTGCTGTAGTCTTAGAGTATGGGAAGATGGAACCTTCTAAGATCCTCAATCCTCTGGAGACGGTCTGAGGATGCTGAAAATATATCCCAAAATCGCCAAATGAAATATAAATATGCAGACTTAAGCCCATTCATTGTACGAGACTGAAAAAAGCAGCCTGAGGAACCATCATCAGGCTGCTTTTGCATTTTAACTGCTAGGTTCTGTTATTACTCGATTGTTATCTTTGAACAGTTTTTGCATAATGAATTTTAGCTTCGTCTTCGATTCACAACACCGTTAGGATTAAAAAAATATTAGCTTTCCATTGCCATCTTTTCTTTCAATTTTCTCTTTGCCCCAGACTTCCACTGCTTAACGGCAGATAGTGACACCTTCTCCCTTTCTGCAATTTCCTTCGTCGATAGTTGTCCAATAGATGTGGCAATGACCCACTTTGCTTCTTTTTCTGTTAGACATTCACAATAGCTTTGAATGGTTTCTTTCTCGAGAAAGAGGGAAGAGGCCTGATCCTCAATCGTTTCCCAGAACTCTTTCTCCGAGTGAATATACCGATCGTTAAATTGATTGTTCTTGGTCATTTGGGATAACATTTTTCCCTTCATATAGGTGTAAGCGTAATTCGAAAAGCAGCCCTTTCGTTCATCGAAGGTCTGTGTCGCTTCCCAAAGCCCAATTAATCCCGTTTGGTAGAATTCATCTTGATTCTTGTAAATATGCAGCGATTGGATAATCTTATAAATCATCGGTTGATACTGTACAACAACTTCGTCAAAGCTCTCCACTAGTACGATCCTTCAGGCAGCGCGCTTCCGATTTATTCCTAGGTAGCTCTACCATAAATCATTCGCGGAAAACCTTCGAATCAAGGAAAATCAAATTTAACGCAAAAAAATAGCTTAAACGTGCAAAATTCGCTTCAAATTGGAACGAACTGCTCCTTGATTTGATTTGTTTATTGAAAAGGGTATGAGTTAAAAGATATTGTCATACTTTGAAGCTTTTCTCGACAAAAAATTTCCTAGAAAATGAGAAAAAACCCTTTTTCAAAAGGGATAATTGCAATTTTAATCAAACGATTAGTTGGTATGTGTGATTGTTATTAATTGTAGGAATATGTATTTACCTAGTTTTTATTGTCAGAGTTGGGGATTAATCTTAACCACCACGCTTTTTTTACGACAATTATTATTCTAGAAACATGTAAATTTCGTTTATTAAAAGGGTTTAGCCAGTATTTAATCAAATGATTGATTAGTGGAATTGGTACTAATCAAACGTTTGTGTAGAATGGCTATAAATGCTGCTATACCTATGTCTAACTCTCATTTGTGAGAGGGGATTTTGTCGAGAAGGGGGCCTAGTAGAAAACTCCCTTGCAATGTTCCGAAGAACTATGGAGGAAAACGAAATTTAAAAGAGTGAGGGTTTGATCGAAGCTGACCCAAAACTATGGATAGAGTAAGGCTAAACAAGCAGGATTGTGTCCGAGGTCATGTCAACATCGGACAAGGGAGAGCTAAAAAAGCAAGAGCGAGTCTGAAGTCGGGTCAACATCGGACAAGGAAGAGCCAAAAAAGTAAGAGCGAGTCCGAAGTCATTCTAACTTCAGAGAAGGAAGAGGCAAAAAAACAAGAGCAAGTCCGAAGTAGTGCTTAGAATATTTTAACCGCTATCGGCTTCCTTTTTTCAAATTTATAAATATAGTTGAAGCCACATTGTTTGGCAAGCGCGTAGGCCTCCGCAAGATTTGCTCCTACATCCTTAGCGGTGTGAGAGTCGGAACCAACCGTTAAAATTTCTCCGCCTAACTCTTTATACAGACGGAGGATTTCAATCGATGGTAATGTTTGTTTTAATCCCGTTCGAAGTCCGGATGTATTAATCTCCATTCCTATATTTCTATCAATGGCTTTTTTCACAATTTGCTCGATGATTTCTTGATGTTCTTGAAAATTATATAGACCGTATTCTTTATACGCATATCGTTTCATTAAATCGAAATGCGCGATGATATCTATATCTGCTGTCGAGACCATATGATATAGTTCGGTAAAATACCGTTCGTAGGCGGTTACTGGATCTTCTTTGAGGGCCAGACGAAGCTTTTGATTCTTCAGATTATGCACGGAACCTAAGATGAAGTCCAAATCTAGTGGCTGAAGTGTTTCATCATATTGTTCTTTTAAAAGGTGAGGCTCACACAGTTCAATTCCAGCCTTTATGGTTAATTGAGTATGAAATTGTTCCTGACAGTACCGAATCTCTTGTAGGTAGTTTTCAAAAACCATGTGGCCGTAGGTAGGAGCCAGCGGATTAACGGAGAAATGCTCGGTAAAACAAATTTCCTTAATCTCGTTTTCTATTGCTTTTTTGCATACTTCCACCATGCTAGCTGTGGAATCAAAGGAATGATTGGTGTGATGATGGTAATCCATTGCATACATCGTTTTTTCACCAGCCTTTTTTACAACTACTATAGTGAAAACTTTCACAATTGTCTAGAATGAGGTTTTTCTGATCACGCTGCCTCATTAATTTTGCGCACTTCATAAACAGCTAATAGTGCACTGGCCTTTATGAATAGTCTGGAAGTCTGGATTATTAATTGTCCTTCTTGTAGTATGGAAATATGCTATATTCACAACCAAGAATTAGGGGGACCAACATTTGTATAAATTAGTTGCAATAGATATTGATGGAACGCTGATGAATGATCGAAAAGAAATCACAAAAGAAGTAAATGACGCCATTCAGGCTGCTAAAGCGAAAGGTGTGAAGGTGGTAATCTGTACGGGGAGACCAATCGTTGGTGTCCAATCGATTATTGAGGAATTGAAATTAAATGATGAAGATGACTTTGTGATCACCTTTAATGGTGCGCTTGTGCAAAATACGTACTCACACGAAGTAGAATCCCAAATTACCTTATCCTATGAAGACTTAAAAGAAATACACGAGTTAAGCAAGAAAATCGGTTCACCGCTCCATTACTTTGATACAGAACATCTTTATACACCACATCGAGAGATTAGCACATACACTATTCATGAAGCCCATATTAATAAAATGCCTCTCAACTATTTGCCAGTTGATGAAGTACCGAAGGACATGCTTATTCCGAAAGTAATGTTTATTGATGATCCAGAACGTTTGAATACGAATATTGCAAAAATACCTGAATCATTCTGGGAGAAATATACGTTTGTTAAAAGTACCCCGTTCTTTTTAGAAATCCTTGACCCACGTGTCAGCAAAGGAAATGCCGTCAGACTGCTTGCTGAAAAACTTGGCATTAAACAGGAAGAAGTCATTTGCATCGGAGATGGAGAAAATGATCTAAGCATGATTCAGTATGCAGGCATGGGAGTGGCAATGGCAAACGCGGAATCTGTTGTAAAAGAAGCGGCTCAGTTCCATACATTATCTAATAATGAACATGGAGTAGCCTATGCGATTGAAAAATTAATACTTAACAATTAACATAAATGTGGTGGAACTGTGGGGAGACCCCAATTCCACCGCATTTTATTTTTAACTGGGTTTGGCAGGGGGAATCAAAGGGCAGTATCACTGTCCTTTTTGGAAGGATAAAGCATTTTTAATAATATTTAATGAAGGACTGATAATGAAGATGGATAAACGAGATCTTGTTCAATATTTCATTGTAAATTCAGACTTAATAATGTCAAAGGGTAAAACGGCAGCACAAGTGGCGCATGCGGCAACTTTAAGTACGATTAACCTGATGTCTTCACAATCATCTTTTCATGAAATGCATGATGATTTTGTAGAATGGATACAGACTGGAATGAAAAAAATTATTTTAAAGGGAAAACAAACCGAGCTGGAAAAGTTAGAAAAAAGAGGATTTTTCAGTATTCATGATAGTGGTTTAACCGAGATTAAATCGGGTTCTTTGACCGTTATTGCACTGCCGCCGATGGAAAAATCTGAAGCGAAAGAAATCGTTGGTCATTTAACTCTCTTAAAAAACTAAAGGGGGTCAGACCCCCACTAACGTCCCTCGGGATTACCCTAGTATACCTATAAATGGTATATTTTAGAGAGTGCATTTAAGATTATGATAAAAGAGGTTTGTATGACTACGAATAAATTGAATAAAAGAATCTATTATATTGTCGTGTGGATCGTAATCGCCATTATGATTTCAGGTTTGTTAATTGATAACCCGCGTTTAGGTGAATTCGGAGTTGTTTACATATCACACAGCATACTGGTGTTCATTCTGTCTCTTTGTTTACTGATTTATCCTAAGAATGGTACTGCTGTTCTTAGAGTGACCATCATCATCGTCGCATCCGTTTATTTTTACGTCCTTTTCCTTTTTTATCCTGATACGTGGTCCACGTTTATATTTCTATGTTTTATTCCAGCACTTTCAATCTTGTTTTTCGATTCAAAGCTTTTTTACTTTTCCTTGTTATTAAACACTATATTAATCATGATAGTATTTGGATATATTCTTTTGATTGATCGAGGACTGCAATATCCCTATATAGAAGAGGATCCATTAGGAAATTTCTTTAACTTTATTGCTAGTCAAATCATTATTTATTTTATTTTTTATTTAACAAGTGGAAGAATTAAAAAACAACAAATCTATTACGAACAAATACAACATTCTGAGCGTTTGAAGACGACCGGCCAGCTTGCAGCGGCTGTTGCCCATGAAATTAGAAATCCTCTGACCGTTGTGAAAGGTTTTTTGCAGCTATTTGAGCAAGATTCTTCCTTTAGTGATGATCGAAAAGGACAATTTTCTTTAATGATTGATGAATTAAATACGGCTGAACAGGTTATTTCGCAATTCTTATCGATTGCGAAACCAGATAAAGAGAATGAAACTGAAAATGTCAATGTAAATGTTGTTCTTCAGAGTGTTACAGATTTGCTTCATTCATATGGACTTTTACACGATAATCGGATTGAATTAAAAGTAACCGGAGATTGTATGATTTCAGCTAACATCATAGAGTTTAAACAATTATTTATAAATATTATAAAAAATGCCATTGAGGCTTCCAATATTGGTGACCTGGTTCATGTGACCACCGAGAGGGAAAAGGAATTTGTCGTCATTAAAGTAATTGATCATGGACAAGGAATGTCAGAAGCACAAATTGCATCCTTAGGTACTCCTTTTTATTCTTTAAAAAGTAAAGGAACAGGATTAGGGATGATGATTTGCTTTAACATTGTGGAAAAATATAAAGGCACGATTGATTTCCATTCCTCTATAGGTCATGGAACTACAGTCACGATACGGTTTCCATCTTCCAAACCTTGATTGTATTCATTTTGTGCATAGTTTAACCAGAGGTATAAAGATAAGCGGAATGTAAGGTTGGCTTTACCTTGGAGTACAAGTTGAAGAGCAATCTAATAAAACATACTTTGTTTTGACAAATTCCACTCCTAGAATCAAGAAGAAACCCATATATCTTAGGGTTCATGCGCTATTTAATCAAGCGTTTGATTAGTAGAATTAGAGTTAACTAATCGTTTGATTAGAAATGCATTATGTGTAGTTATTACTTCGTTTGCTCGTTATTAGCAGGAAGAAAATTGTCGAGATATTGATTAAATACTAACAGGTTATTAGCAATTAAAACTCAACATAGGAAGGGTCTCTTGCATATTTGTGTAAGGGACCCTTTCCTTTCCAGCTAACTAAAAATAGATATTTTCTCAGTTCTCCCTATTAATATCCCTTAACTAGTCAATTTATAAGAACTAAGAAATTTTACTAATCTAGTAAAAACACATGGGTGATATTACCTATAATGTTATAATTTAGATGTTATAAATTTAAAATTCAGCTTTTTTAGAATGTGCATAAAGGGGTTGCTAAAATGACGAATTCAGAAGTAGTTCTTGGCTTTATTAAAGACAAAAAGATTCAATTTTACTGTGACGATTGCTTATCTGAAGTTTTACATATTCATCCCAGACAACAAATAAACCAAATTTGCAACCATCTAAAAAACAGTATGGTTATCGAACGGAGAAGGGAACAATGTCACTCTTGTTCTGAACATAAGCTGGTTAACAAATTATTATAGATAGGTTAAGGAGGTTGGATAGAAGTAATGAATATGACGCTAACAAATGATGAACGTGAATCATTATTATCAGTATTGACTGACCAGCAGAGAACCTTCATACAAGAGCACGTTAAGAGAGGAAAAAAAACTATTTTTGCTAACCAGATGGCAATGGACAAAGGAATTATTTTGCCCGAGTCTGCATCTATTGATGAAATTGAAATGTTACTAGATGAATGGATATTAGAAGATTATATAGATAATGGATTTGTGAATTCTGAAACCCCATGTGAGTGCGGGCGGCCTTTAAGATATCAGTATATTGTGAAGCATAAGAGTACGAATGAGAAAAGACGTTTCGGAATTACTCACTTCGAAGAACATACAGGAATACCAAGTGAACTTGTAAATGCCATAAAAAGGGGATTTACTACTATTGATTATGAAATGGATGAATTGCTTAACAAAATTACTCAAAATTGGACACTAGAGGAAGTAAGTTCAAATATTCCAAGTGAAATTGTCCTTCCGAAAGATATAAATGATCATCTTGCAAACAACGTCCCGTTGCTTGAACGGCAAATAAAACGGTTGAAACAATTAATAAATGAATTCGTATCACAAAGAGAATTAAAACGTCCAAGAGTGATAGATATGCCAACCATTAAAGAATCTACCGAAACCGATAACTACACAAAAGAAGCTAATCAATTCACATTGGAATTTGATTTATTTGAAGATACAAAGGATCAATCAGCAGCTCAAGAAAAAGAGAAGAAAAAAATACCATTAACCAATAACTTAACAGTTGCCGTAAAAGATAAGGTTCTTCACTACCTTGAAACCGTTTCTAGTGTCCGGATTATTTGTGAATTATTAATTAAAAATCACATTGTTGCTGACCAAAGATACATAACAGGTAAACCAAAGATTTATCCAATGGTTTGTGTCTATTTAGAAGACCTCATTAACCAAAATGTTGTTTACCTTGAAGAAGTTAATGGTACAGACGATAGAAAATATAAATTTAAACAATAGATTTTAAGGAAAGGCCTTCTCTAATCTAGATAGAGAAGGCTTCTATATTAATCTTCGTTTTAAATGCTTAAATATATCATTTAAGAACGGTTATGTGTTATTCAAGACATGAAAATACAGAATCGTTCCCTAGGAGAAGGATAGTGGATAGGAATGCTCCATCTTATCATGATTTTAATCCCAAATTAATCATAACTTTACAATCCTGTTTTACTATTTAATTGAGTAAAGAATAGGAGGAGAGTGTACGAATATGATGAGGAAAAATTTATTGATGGGCAGTTTTTCATTGGCGATGGCTGCTGCTTTAGTCGCGAATCCTTTTACAGCTGAGGCTGAGGGGAAGCTTAAGGAGGGAGAACAGTTTGAACTCACCATTCTCCAAACGAATGACTTACATGGTCATTTAGATGATATACTTACGCTGGATGATGGAACGGTTCATCACAATTCAATTGCGAAATATGCTACCATCATTGAAAATGTTCGTAATGTAGAGGAGAATGTGATGCTCGTTGATGGCGGGGATGTCTTCCTGCGCGGCGAGTTTCAGGCGGGTCAAGGAGAGCTTGAGACATCACTTTTGAAGGCAATGGACTATGATGCGATGGTTCTTGGAAACAACGACTTTCGCGTATACCCGGCTGGAGAGGGTACGCCGTATAGCCGTTATGAACAGTTAAAAGATTACCAACGTAATGTGAATTTCCCAATTCTCACTGGTAATGTCATTAACAAGGAAACTGGAAAGTACATACAGAATGTTAAGCCTTGGAAGGGGTTTACTTTCGATGGTATTAAAGTCGGTTTGATCGGCCTTACTTCGATGAAACCTGAAATTCGCGGATGGAATGATGTTGCGGACCTCGATTTTATTGAACCGGTTGATGCCTTGAAAGCATTACTTCCTGAAGTAAGTGAAAAGTCGGACATTAACATTGTCCTTTCTCATGCCGGAAATCCGGAAGACCACAACTTGGCTAAGATTCCTGGAGTTTCAGCGGTACTTGGCGCAGATACACACAAGGTCATCAAAACGCCTGAATACGAGTTCAACGGTGAGGTAATGGTGCCGATCACTCAAGCTGGCGGCGAACAAGAGAATTATTTAGGTCGCCTGGATTTGACTTTTGAAGTTGTTAACGGTCAAATGAAGTTGGTAGAATCGGATGGATTCCTCTACGATGTTACCAACGTTTCTGCAGATCCGGAGATACAAGCGATTATAGATAATTATCGTGCAGGGATGAATGCACAATAATATAGTTGAAGTAGGATTGGGGCTTGTCCAGAAAGTCGGTGAAAACCAACTGACTGGCAGCCCTTTTGTTTTTCTTCTGTTACCTCCCTCTACATGGAGGGGTGTTTCATAAAAGAACTCGCGTATATCCTCATCAATCCTTGCACTTCATAAATCAAAAGAATCCGTAATCCTATATTTGAAGAACGACCTAATTTTGTTAAAGGGTTTGGTATCAGTTTCTCCTTGTAAAAAACTGGATTAAATTTAGTTTTTCATTGCTAAAATTGGGTAGTTGCTTCACAATGGTATGGACAAAGTAAGACGACTAGCGGGAGGATTTAACGGTGCATTTATTAGTAGAAAACAAGGAACAAAGAGAAGAATTTATGAATCTATGGAGTCAAATTGCCAGTGAGAGAAAATATCAAGTATCAACGCTTACGGATAGCTCAGAGGCTTTTATTTTAAAGGATAAAACTGCAACGAGTGTTGGAACAATCGAATTTGTACCATGCGATGCCAATCTCTTGGAGAATAACGATTTAGTGGATATATCGAAAGAAACGCGCATCCTGCAAAATCTAAAGCATTCTTACCAGGTTCGAAAAATGGGAGTGAAAAAAGAGTTTGCCTCGAAAGCTATTCTTTTGGATCTGCTTGAGCTGGCAGCCATGCATGCTAAGAATAAACAGGTTCGCTTTTACGTCAGCTATTTAGAGCTTAGACATTATGAAAAATTAACGGAAACTTTTAAATTTAGAATTGAAAAAGTTGGCGAGGAAGTCATGTTTGGAAAGAAGAAGTTAGTCCCAGCATTAATTGATGTTGAAGATGCTATTCAGAACACTCAAGGTTATCCAATCTATATTAAATCCATTGCTTACTTAGTAAAAGGTACTCAAAAGGTAAAAGCGTTTTTTGCATAAGTTATTCTTAGAGAAGGAATAGCTAATATTGATTTTTTTAACAAAATTGGTATAATGAGGGATAATAAAACCCTAACAACTAAATCAAACAATAACTCATTGAACATTTGATAAATATGACAGCTAGAACGGTAAGAAATGCAAGGAACCTGGATTAGGGGCGAAGTGTGCCTATCCATTTGGTTTTATTTGCTCTCTGCCTTTCTGTGCTGTCTTTTTTTATTTTGTCTGATCATGGGTAATTGGTGGAAAGGAGGGATGGGAGGTGCCGTTAGAGTATATTTCACTATCATGGGATTTACCTATAGGGGAATTTGAACTGGAAATAGGTTTTGGTAATGAATATTGTGACAGTCTAGAAGACTTCATTGATGAATGCCTTGGAGAAGAGGGGGTATAGGAGGGAAACAAGTTGACGAAAGTTAATGGCATGAAGAGGTATGAGTTTCAAGTTGATCCAAAGGAGTTTACGATTACACCTGAGTTGGAGGAGGATTTTAAGCGGTTCCCAAAGGGGAAACCGGCCTTTGGCGCATCGCTAGAAGAATATGCGGAAGTACTTCCGAAACGGATTATGGAACAATTCCCTGACCAGAAGGGGTATGTCGTGATTAACTTTGAAACAGGATTGGTGATAGTGGATATCTTTGAAAAGGAAGAAGCCATACAGGGGTAAGAAATTGGTAAACAAATGTGCTAGAGCTTATAAGGTAAAGGGTTCCGTTTTCGGGTGCTTTCTTAGTAAATGACACAAGGCTTCTGCAAAATTTATTTAACTTTGACATAGCAATTGACATCATTTTTATGGATGGACATTAAGGGTTTACACTTAAAAAAAGACAGCCAAAACCGCTGTCAATTTCAGTGCAGCTTTAAGTATTAACATTATTGATCCTTCTTCAACGTTACGATACTTTAATAGGTATTTTAGTTTTTTCGGTAAAATGTTAAATGATGGAGGGGATGTTTTGAATAAATTTCTAAAAATCACACTTGGTGTTTTGGGTGTCATCTTATTAGGAATTGGACTACTTGTAGTTACCTTTGTATTAGAAATGAAGCCTGATAAAGATGAAGAGGAAAAGATAAAGATTCAAGCGGAGCAATATTTAGAAGATAAATTTAATGATAACTTCGAGGTATATGACACTCTGTATGATAATATGGGAAACTTTGGATTTGAATATGCTGCTAAGGTTAGGGATAAGAAAGGTAATACAGAATTTTTCGTTTATTATGATAATGAAACAAAACAAATAGTTGACACATACATTGCTGATAAATGGGAGGATGATTTAGAAACTGAAATACATCCTTTTATTATAGAGAATTTTGGAAAAACAACAGATTTTCATGTTTCCATTATCAATGATAAAATTGGGCAGGAATTGGGTATTGACCCTGTTAATCCTAAAAGTTATAAAGAATTTGACGTTGCACCTACCATCCGTATTACTGTTCATCGAAAAAGGAGCGACGGGGACGAAAAAATTCTCAATGAGTTCATATCTTTTCTAAAAAGCGAAGATAAATTGCAACATGGTTCGGTTATTTTGGAGTATATCGCTGAAAATGGTGTAATTTTAGAAGATGAATGGGGTAAAGAATTTTAATTAGATATTTTCTTCAATTAACGGGTTGCGTTCGTTGAACCTGCGTATAGTATACGCAACAGAATACAATCATGCGGAATGCTAACAGTATGGGATGATGGATTTACTCACGACATTACTGGTCGTGTTCATTACGTCGATCCTATAACTCATGAGCTGCGGATTGTACTAAAGTCTGGGAAATTTGAACGGGTGGCTTTCGATAATTTAATTGGAGTGAAGGTTTTGAATTAAGCTAACATAGAATATAGAAAAGCCATTTCCTTGGCTTGCAAGAATAGTTATTAATGAATGTAAGAGTTATTACGGGGATTCTTGGAGCGAAGTCTTATCTGACTTTTTACCTGAAAGGAAACAAGAAAGCAGTGAAGAATCCCATCTCCGAAGTGTTCAGAAGAAGAGATACATTACGACGTCTATGATCTACGGAAATATTATAGTTTGCAAATGATTAAAAGGAAAGGTGAATAATAATTATGACAACACTTGAACCAAAGTAATGACATAATTATCATCTCCTTTCCTCTAAAATATTAAGGTGTAAATTTAACCAACTTTCAAAGCTATTTCAGCTAACAAATTAATAGCAGCTTGTACGACTGCAGTAATTTGTAGCTCAGTTTGAGTAACAGTAATGGCGGAAGAATTGTCGATTAAGATTGATTGAGATTCTGATTGAGACGCTGATAGACGCTGGGAAATCGCTTGAAGAGTTTTAACATCTTTATTGCTTCTACCTAGCGCTGTAATAGCTGCTTCGATGGCAGCCTGTAAAGCTGCTTGTACGACAACTAATGCCTGAGCTTCAGTTTGAACAACATTAATGTTATTAGAATTGCGAACGACTAATGACTGGAGTTGTCTTTGTGAAGTGGTTAATGATTGCTGAATTGTTTGGTCACCACTAACAGAATCATCGTTTCTGAAACTGACCCACTTATATTCACGTGAACGCATATTTTTCACCTCCTTAATAACAGATTACAAAATTAATATATTCGAAAATAGTGAAATGAATTGGACAAACAGACTGAAGAAAATGTGGAAATTTTAAATAAGTGGATTATACAAGAACAAACTTCCTTTTGTGACTTTATAGGGTTGAATTAATAGTTCGCAATTCGAGTAAAGTATAACATGATAAAAATTGCGACAAAAAAGACCACCCAAAAGAAGGGGAGTCAGTTTGGGTGGTCTCACGACAACATTAACTCTAGAAATTAGGAGGAAATTCCGAGACAGTGTCAATCGTATTATGAACAATTTTTGTACATATATTCCGTAAGGTTGATATTTATTAAACTTTATTTCTCCCACAGTTTCTAGGGGATCAGACCCCCGCTTCACTAAAATTTTAACGCATTAAAGTACTGTGTGACAATTAAATTATTAAAGAAGCCTCCCAACAATAGACCCAATCAACATAAAAAGAGAGGATGATTCATTTTCTCAGAATCATCCTCACTGCTGTTTAGAAGAATAAGAATCCTAGTGAAATGACTACACCGCTGACAACAAGGACCATTACAAGGTACCCCATGATGTCCTTCGCCTTCAGACCAGCGATTGCCAGTGCTGGAAGGGCCCAGAATGGCTGGATCATGTTGGTCCAGGCGTCGCCCCATGCAACTGCCATCGCGGTTTTTGGAAGTGAAGCACCAAGTTGTGTCGCTGCATCCAGCATAATAGGGCCTTGAACTGCCCATTGCCCTCCGCCAGAAGGAACGAAGAAGTTGACAATTCCAGCGCTTAAAAAGGCAAGCATTGGGAAGGTAAATTCATTTGAAATGGCAATAAACGCATCAGAAATGACCGCGGCTAATCCTGAGGTCGTCATCAATCCCATTAATCCAGCATAGAAAGGGAATTGGATGATAATGCCGCTCGCTCCTTTGACCGCATTCAACACAGCTTCCAAGAATTGTTTTGGAGTACCGTGAAAGAGAATACCAAGGAATAAAAATAAGAAATTGACGATATCGAGATTTAACTTAAATCCATTAGTAGCGAAATAGTAAAATAGAAAAACAAGTCCAAGTAACCCAATTAATAAAGAAACAAGTTTGCTGTTTTCAAGTTTGTCAGCAGGTGTTAGAGCATCCTTTTCAATGGCCGCTGCCTGGATATCACCCTCCAAAAGTACGGGGTCAACCGTTATTGTTTGTTCCTTTGACGGCATACTTAAGCGGTTGATAATCGGAATGGTTACAAGCAACCCTAATACAATCACGATATTAAAGGTTGAAAAAATTGTTTCACTTGTTGGTATAACACCGATTAGATTTTCTGTAAAGTGTCCTGGAGTGGCAATTGTCAATGGGACAGACCCTGAAATTCCTCCATGCCATACGAGAAACCCTGAGTAGGCGCTCGCAATTAGCAGCCTGTAATCAACATTTTTTACTCTTTTCGCTAATTCCTTTGCAAACAAAGCGCCAATGACAAGCCCGAATCCCCAGTTAATTAGGCTGGCAATCATCGATACAATCGTGACGATGACAATAGCTTGCCCTGGTGACTTGGCAAATGAAGCAAGAGATCCTAACCCTTTTTTAAAAATATAGCTGCTTGCCAAGACATGTCCTGTTACCAATACGAGAACCATCTGCATCGTAAAGGACAAAAGTCCCCAAAAGCCATTTCCCCAGTGCTGGACCATTTGGTATGGTCCGTTATCTGTAAAAATAAGGCCTAGTCCAAATACAACAAAAGTTAAAATGATGACGAATAGAAATGGATCTGGCAAGTACCTCTGCATGATGCGGTTAAAAAATGATACCAATACTTTCATAAAGTTCTCTCCCTTTGATGTGTTATTGCAACAATAGTATGTATTTTATAAAGATTCAGAAATACCTTCCTTTTCCTGTGGATTTTTTGTAAATTTGGGAAATTGGTTGAAAATACCCAGTAAATTAGGATTATAATATTTTAGTAGAATCAGTTTTTACCAAATGATTGAAGTGCTGTAAAGCCAGTGTTTTATCCCCCTTACTACGAAGAATATTGTCGAGAAGTGGATCTAGTAAAAATGGCGGAAAGCTTTTAAGGGATTGATAGGTTTCCTGACATTAGATTTGGATTCTATAATTCATGATAAATTGAAAGAAACGCGTATCCTAGAACATCTAGAGTATTCCTACCAAGTTAGAAAAATGGGGGTAAAAAAAGATTTTGTCTCGAAGGCTATTCTTTTGGATCTGCTAAAACTTGCAGCCATGCATGCTAAGAATAAAAAGGTTCGCTTTTATGTTTGCTTTTTAGAGCTTAGACATTATGAAAGTTAACGGAAAAGTTTAAATTTAGAATTGAAAAAATAGGAGAGGAAGTCATGATTGGGAAAAAGAAATTCGAGCCAGCATTTATTGATGTTGAAGACGCTATTCATAACACCCAAGGATATCCAATTTATATAAAATCTATCGCCTACTTAGTAAAAGGCTCTCGAAAAGTAAAAGCGTTTTTTGCATAACCAAATTGCTGAGGTATAGTTTGATGAACCTTATTCTAGCCATCCCTGTTGGGGTGGTTTTCTTCTGTTTTAGTTCAATTTGAAAAAGGAGAATCAGAGATATCGGTTGGTTTGCTGGAAAAAGTTCATTTTAGAGAAGGTTGTGGGACTTTTATTCATTTGTTTGATTAGAGCAGAATGGTTAATGGCGACGGGGAACTAAGAAGAGCGGATACGTTTTTTCCTGCCATAATCTAACACAATAAAAGGGCCATTCCTACTCATTTTCATAGCGGGAATGGCTCTAGATTCGTTTGCATGAATCCTATTGAATAGAAAGGAGGATCATTTTCTTGCCTCTTTTTGCTTCGAGCGTTATGGTTACTTTTTCTCCTTGATGGTCGAATAGTTCGTTTATCATGTTGCCTTCTGCCTTTGCGGTGTATGTGCTTCCGTTGGACGTGATAAATCGGAAGGTTCCATTCGGTTGGACACCCCCAATGGAAGCTGTCACCATTATCTGATTCGCAGTAGTGACTGTTGCTGCAGGGACTTTGATTTTTTGTCCAATTTGCAGCCGGGTTGGTTCCAAGGCTGGATTGAGTGCTTGTATGGTTGAGGCAGGGACCCCTAAGGCTTTGCCGATTTTTGTAAAGGTATCCCCGCTTTTAATCACATACACAGTTGGATTAACTGTTGTGCTGCTGGTGTTACTAGACTCATTTGGTGCAGGAGCTGGCTGTTTTTTCGTTAAAAAGGTTTCACTCACATACGCTGTTTTGCCATGGAATTGAATCTTGGCCCACCCTTTTGAACTGGAGATTACAGTTACACGATCATCTAATTGAAATGAACCTAGTACAGCACTGCTGGTAGTAGCAGCTGCACGAACTCTTAAGGATGAGGCCGTTACATACATGGTTTTCGTTTGAGCTTCGACTGTAGGTGTGCCTGCTTGTGCAGGTGCGTTTGTGAGGTAATCCGCGCTGACGAAACAAACCCGCCCTTTGATCAGAATGCCAGCCCAACCATCTTCAATAAATGCCACCTTCACGACATTCCCTTTTTTATAGGTTCCAATTATACTGCTTTCCGTTGTTGGCTGTGAGCGAATATTTAGTGTGGTAGCGGTCACCGTTCTGTCTTCTACTTTTGGTAAAAGAATTTTTTTGCCGTCAATGGAAGTCAGTCCATTAGCCTCTAATATTTCTTGGGCGGTGACACCATGCTGCATCGCAATGGTTTCAATTTTTTCGCCGCTTTTTACCTGATAGGTGTATTCTTGAATATGAATGGCTGCATTTGCTGTGCTGGTGTACAAGCCAAGGACAACCATAAAAATGCCTGTCACTACCAGTTTTTTTACAACATTTTTTTGAATCCATTCGTGAACCTGTGATACATATGTATTCCAATTAGTACGGATATCCTTTAAAAACCCTTGGGCGTCTAGTACATTTCGAATATCAAAATGGATACTCTTATAATATTCGCGTTTTTCCATTCTTGTGGTGAAAACAGGTACACTTTTTGCTAGCTTACCTTTTCCGTAGGTTTCTTTCCTGCTAAGTGTCCATTCACCATTTACAACTAATTGTGTAGTCAAAATAATCAATTCCCCTATTCTCTCTCTAAATTAACTCTTACTATGTAATATTCGTAATACTTCACCATTTTCTGTCCCAAAATTGTCATAATTAGTCGAAATATGATTATGTTGGAGGTATTTCCACCTTTTGTATGAGCACCTATACCAAAGGAAATGCATTGGCTTAACTTTTCCAGCATTTCTAAAAATAGTTTCTATAAAATTCTCTTCTAATGCTTCCGCTTAACTGAGCATAAATTCTAGTGGTCTCGCTTTTTTCGTGTCCTAGTAAACTTTGAATAACATCGAGAGAGATCCGTTGTTCAATAGGGGTGTTGCATAGCTGTGGCGTAGTTGGATGTTGAAGAAGGAATTTTTCCAATAGATGTTGAAATGCTTTAAGACCTAATTATCTCCAAATGTGGTGTTTTAAAATGAAAAGGATTACCTGAAACGGAAGTAGCGTTTTTTAGACGTACAGGGAGTAATTTTGGACCACAAGAAGATATAACAACAAATCTGTCAAATTTTAAAATAATACATATTTACAAGGAGTTGAGGATATTGAACACCCTGGTTTTTAAGGGTATGGAAGGAGTTTTTATTCCTGTGAAGGACCTGCTTTTTCAGCAAAATGGTATGAAGAAATACTTGGCTTTAAACGAATATACATTGAAGAAGAGGCAGCTGTGGTGCAGATTAGCGAGCAATCCCCAACGGTAGTATGTTTGGTAAGAACCTTAAACCACAAACCAATGAGGTTTCCAGAAAATAAGTTTGGGGTGGGAAAATATTATAATTTTATTCCTGCCGACATAGAAGAAACCCACAAACTTTTACTAGAGAATAATTTAAAAGTGAATCCAATTGGAGGAGCAGGAACAACTAGGTTTTTTACATTCTATGATCCAGATGATAATCCATTAGGAGTTTGCCAATAGCACATCTTTTTTCATTATAAATGCAGTAAGCCAACATAGATCAATATCAAATCCTTACTTCAATGCAGGAAGTAAGGATTTTTTGTTGAATTAATAAAATTAGAATATTATGGAATTTTGTGTGACTGGAGAAGTTAATATGCCGTTTATGATGGTTAGAAAAGAATTTAAGCTTGTTGGATTAAAAGGTAGGGGGGGAGTTTGGTAACTTTGGTCATGTAGTACCCTTGCTTGCAAAGCAGCTGTTACGCCGCTCAAACGAAATCCAACATTCACAGAGACCGAAATTGCATTATTTGAGCCTAAAAAGGATGAGGAGCATAAGATAGGTCATTATTATGTAGGGCTAATGGTGAGTGAGAAATTAAATGAAGTACCAACGGGAATGGAAAAATATTGAAACAAATAGAAGTTACATCACTACAAGAGGGAATATATCAAATTTGGGAGAACTTCATTTGAATTTATTGAATTGGGGAGAAGAACAAGGTTATCAAAGAGACCTTGATGCTTATATTATCGAGACATATCACCCAATAGGTGAAGGAGATGAAGAAGTACAGATTTATTTAGCAATTCAGGCTTAAAGATTTGAAAGGAGACAAAAAATGCGTGAGAAATTATTAAGGATCGGAACAACGTATATACCAGTAACGAATGTAGACCTTTCTTCTGATTGGTATGTAAATAAATTAGGAGCAGAGTTAGGCTACAAAGATCAAGACAAAGCTATTTTAAACTTTGCCAATCAAAGCATTTTTCTTGTGAAGTCTAATGAAAATCAAAGCGCCAATTTCTTTGATAGTTATGGTAATGAGCGCTTTTCGCTAACATTCGAAGTGAATGGATTAAATGCCTTAGAAGCCATACACAAAGACTTTAAGCAAAGTGAAATTAGAGTAGGAGAGATTGAAGACAGAGGGCACGCTGGAAGAAATTTTGTTTTTTATGATTTAGATGGTAATAAATTTGATGTATGGAGTGAGCTTAGTCCAATCTTTAAAGAAAGATATCTTATTTAAATAAGGTGATGTTAATAAATCATTGCCTGTTAATTGTAGGATAATGGAAAACTTGCGTTAGGAATTATGAAAAATGGGAAGCTGGTTTATTTTACATATTATTGTTTCATCGTAGGAGCATTACTTCAAATTTTCTTCTAACGGATATTAATTTATGAACTTCCGGTTGCGTTTCTTTCAGATCAGCTGCCATTTCAGGCGCTTTTTCTTATTTAACTATAGGGTTTGTTTATGAAGATTACGTGAATAAATGAATATTTAGTATTTGGATGAGGAGGTATTATTTATGAGTTCCATTCCTAAATTGCCCTTAACAGACGGCGAAAAATCAAAACTTAGAAAAGCGAAAGTAAAAATTAATGAAATACATACTTTTACTAGAGAACAAATAGCTCTTATGTTAGACATTTCTGTTGATAGAGCTAAAGTTTTAAAGGGGTTAGCAGATTTCCAAAGCGTCCCTTCTATTGGTTCTAAATTATCTGAAAAACTGGTTTTTGAGTTGAACCTTTTTTCATTATCTGAAATCAAGGAAAAAGATGGTGCCAAACTCTTTGATGAATTAGAACAAAAATTAGGTGTATGGACTGATAGTTGTGTTGAAGACCAAATTCGTTGTGTGATTAACTATTCAAACAATCCAGAGAGTAGTAAACAGTGGTTTGATTTTACAGAAGAGAGAAAGTCTTACCGTGACAAAGTAGGTTTTCCTAGTAATAGACCAATAAAAGCTTGGTATGAATAAAAATGGAAAGCAAAATCAGATAAAACTTGTGTAGAATTATCTCTTAACCAACGGGGGGCTAGGGTTCATCAAGGTGTTGCTGCGGCACATCTTTTTTTATTGAACAAACGAAGGTTTCGCCTTTTTATGTCCCTCCTGGACAGAAATCTAGAAGGATGAATTACGATCATCAGAATTTCGTACTCTTTAATATCCTTTAGAAAATTGAAAGATTATTTCCTCGACAATAATTTTTCTGAAAAAAACAGATAAAAGCTCTATTTAAAAGGGTTTACTGCCCTTTTAATCAATCGATTAGTTAGTAGGAGAACTTGTTGATTTTGCAGGAATTTGTATATTAATTGTTTCTATTGTTAGTTTTGAAGATACATTCCAAAAACTACAACCATAAAACGACAATTATTTTTCTTGAAAGCGGGCAAGAGTTCGTTTTATAAAAGGGTTTACCCGAATTTTAATCAAATGATTAATTAGTAGAATTGGCACTAATCAATCGATTGATTAGAAAAGCCTTAAATGCTGTCAATCCTGTGTTTTATCCTTCATAGTACGAAGGAAATTGTCGAAAAGAAGATCTAGTAAAAATGGTTGAAGCACAGGTATCAGTCCGTTTTTTTTTATCTTTAAATTTGTCTAGAGAAACTTATTACGTCGTTCTGGGTTGGTACAATACTGGAAGATATTAAATTAACGGTGTTGTTCCTCAAAGGTAACAGCCTAGAACTATTAAACAAAAAATTAGGATGGGAGCGATGTTCATGCTAGATAAGATGAAAGGCGGTTTGCTTGGATTTGCCGCTGGGGATGCAATGGGGGTAGCGACTGAGTTCATGAGCCCTGAGGAGATAAAAGAGCAGTATGGGGTGGTAACGGAAATCTTAGGCGGCGGTGTGTTTGGCTTTGAAAGCGGAGAAACGTCCGATGATACGGACATGACGATTGCGGTGGCAAAGGGTATTATTGCAAATTCTACTGACCCTATTGAAGACATCGGCAAGGAATTTTTGAAATGGAGGGCTACGAATCCAAAGGATATCGGGATTACGATTGCCACTACTTTTCGCAATTATCAGGGGGATTGGTTTAATGCGGCTGAGTTAACCCATCAACACCTTGAACAGAGTGGCGGAAACGGCACCCTCATGAGATGTTTACCAATTGCATTCGCCTATTCGGATATTAAAAAAATGGAAGAGGTGTCAATTCTTCAATCGAAAATGACTCATCATGAGGATTCAGCCTCCGAGGCATGTGTGATCTATAACCGTATTGCGAGACGACTTCTTCATGGTGAAGAGTTGAAAAGTGCAATAGCAACTGAAATCAAGAACACCCAATATGATATTGATTATAGTAAAGAACCTGATTGTCCCCCGAGCGGCTATGTGGTTCATACCCTAAAGTGGGTATTCTACTGGCTGCTCAACAAGGATAGTTTTCTTGATGTCATGATTGGTGCAGTTAACATGGGCAATGATAGTGATACCATTGCAGCCATTGCTGGCGGGCTAAAAGGGTTGGAAGTGGGCTACGGCAGGATACCTTATAAAGATTTTCTTCTAAACCACAAATATCTGGATGAGCTGGCGGAAGTCCTCTTTGAAATTAGAGACAAAGACACGTTAGAGGTAAAAGAAAACCAAGCAGACTATCTTCAGGAGGTAGTTAACGTAACTCACCAGATCTATGAATTGGCTGAGCGGGGAGGTAAGCCTGCTGCGATGATGAATAGTTTGAGGGAAAATCTATTTTTATACAGAGCTTCGCTTTTAGAAGACCAAGTTGATTTTAAAAAGAAATATGATAAATGGTGGAAAATACAAGTTCGGTTCAAGCGCTCTAGACGGCTAATGGATCTCGGCGCACCAGACGTTATTATCCAAAACGAATTATATTGGTTAAAATTAGAGGCTGAACATCTGAATCAAATACACCAAGGCGTTGAGCCCGAATATACGAGTGATGAATTCGAAGAATTAGAGAGTTTAAGACAAACTGAGCTTGCTATGGAAGATGATATGAGGCAACAGGGGTTTATTAAATAGAGGGGGGCTGGGGTTTCCCAGCCTTTGTATAAAGGGGGAAAAGGAATGACAAAATTAGAATTTATTCTGAAGCAGTTGGCTAAAACAAATAAGAAAAACTATGAGAATTATGTGGTGACAAGAATTTGGCATATTCTCGACGATTTAGATATTAAGTTTATTACACAGCAATATGTTACAAGAGACGATGGCAGGTATGCGCTAACCGACATGTACTTTCCACAGTTCCATCTTCATGTTGAAGTGGATGAATTGCACCATGAAAATGATGTGAATATCAAATCGGATAAGATTAGAGAGCAGGATATTATCCATTCTACAGGGCATGAAATACATAGAGTGAAGGTTGTTAATGGAATAGAAGAGATTCATAGACAAGTCCAATCGATTGTTGAGCATATACAAGCTTTAAGGCTTCAAATGGGGGAGGATTTTGTTCCTTGGGATATTGAAAAAGAAGTCTCTCCACAAACCTATATAGATTTGGGATATATCGACCTAAAAGATAATGTTGCGTTTCATCGCTCTTTTGAGGCATGCAATTGTTTTGGGTACAATTGGCGGGCGTTAATGAGAGGCGGAGCCAAGCACCCCATTGAAGAAGGGGTAACGATTTGGTTTCCAAAACTATATCCAAACACCGAGTGGGATAATAGCATTTCTTCGGATGGAATGATCATTCGTGAAAAACATATTGACCCTGTTCGAGCAATCGAGCACATCAACGATCATATAGATTCAGGGATTCACAAGCGAATTGTATTTGCAAGGGTAAAAGGGCCGCTGGGTGATATTATGTATCGCTTTAAAGGTGTATTTCGGTTAGATATAGCAAAGACAAGAGAAGAGGGAAATCTTCATTGGGTAAAATATTCGGATGTGGTTAAAACCTATGCTCCGTTGGGAAGGAACTAGATTCCTTGTATGGCTGGCTGCCAGGTTACTGTAGCGAAAGACTTAACTATTGGTAAAAAAAGTTTTATGAAATGTGGGTGTATGGTAAAATATTCCCATGTTTATAAATGATGGAGGGGTGCCAAATGGCTGAGATCGTTTGGGGGAGTCCTGCTAGTCTATTTTATGGATTGGGGCAACCTTTTTATTTATAATCCTAATTGTTTTATGTTTGGAGTCTCAACTGAGTATTTCATTTTTATATGATTTAGATGGGTAAGTTTAGTAATTCTTTATATACTACTTTTATACTAAATTGTATAATATATCTAAATAATTCAACTGGAGTGAACAAAAATGCCTATGATTATTGCCGAATGCCCACATTGTTCTCAAAAAAACAGAGTAGAAAGTGAAAGATTATCACTTGCAAAATGTGGTATATGCAAGCAGTCACTATCAAAAGATAATATTCAGCGGGAATTTGGAGAGAAAATAGCAACCACACAAGAAGAAATTGAAAAAGAAATGGAAGCAGCGGGTAAGAATTTTTCAGATGAAAAGTTTTGGGGGAAATTAAAGAAATTTGCAAAGAAAGCAGGTTCTTCTGTTGTCTATGCCGTATTACTTTTGTATTATACCCTGCAAAAACCAAACGTGCCAATGAAGGCAAAAGCTATTATCATTGGAGCATTAGGATATTTCATTCTACCATTTGATTTAATACCAGACGTTGCAGTTGGTGTGGGTTACACTGATGATTTAGGAGCTGTAGGTTTAGCATTATTGCAAGTTGCGATGTACATCGATGATGACATAAAACAGGAAGCCAAAGCTAAGCTTAAGGATTGGTTTGGAGATAATGTAGACACATCAGATATTGATGCAAAATTGGGATAAACAAGCATTTTTTTAGAGGAGAGGACACCCTCTCTTTTTTATTTATGAAAAGTGCTCTTATTTAGTAATACCTTACCCTAAAAAGATAAATAGGCAAGACCAGAGTACTATCTAATAGATTAGCTTTTTTAAATCAATGTAAAACTCTTAATTCGGTATATCGAAGATTAGTTAGAAATTAACTAACCAAATCAGTTGCCCCGGATTTTTGGGGAGGTATTGTAATTTATTTGAATATATAAAGAGAAAAAATCAGTATTGTGTAGTGATGCACTTAATCTATAGGGTGCTTTAGTGGAAAAAATAGCTAAAAGAGTCTAAATTATGCAAGTTTTTTACACTACTTGTATATTTCGGCTCTTTTTATATTAATAAAACATACTGCCTTAAATAGCTTTTAATATCATTGTGTTCCACAAAGGTTTTTAATCTAACTTCCGATTAATTGTGTCACTTAAATGAGTAAAAACTGTGTCATTATATTTGACGGTCACAGTATTGTGCTTTTAAAAAGAGGTACACAACTTTTGTCATTTGTAGTGCTGTTTTGAGTCCCAATCTTATTGATCTTTAGCTGCAGAATCCCTCAGCTAGGATCAAGAGGGTCCGGACTTATCAGGTGGAGGATAAGGTTAATAACCGAGCTGATAAATAGACGGAGAAATTTCGCTTAATAAGTGATTACTATTAAAAATGGCTTAAATTGACGGAGAGATTCCGCCTATTAACTCGAAAAACGTGAAAATGAGGGATTGTGCTTTGCATAACCGGAAATTCTCCCCTTCTTGACCCCGAAAAGAGCTCCATTCTGTAACTAACCGGAAAATCTCCGCTTATTATACTTTTGCTTGTAAATAAAGAAGCCCGCCGATTGTACAATGGCCAGTTTAACCTTTTTATATATTAAAAACCGATTCCAATATGATTGTCATTACGCCAAGTATTATAAGGGAAGGGCATTTTCTATAGTATCTGTACATTTTAAGTACAACAACCTAATAAGTCGTTGTGTTGTTATACACTAGTTATAAATCCCATGCAAGATATGCTCTCAGACTAGTAATAAAGTCTCGAAAATAATCTATGTAAAATATGTAAAAAGTGGGATAATTATGATGATATTTTTGAAAGGGTGAAACGATTGGATATCAATATCAATACATTAAATTCATTTTTAGGGTACGGAGACTTTCGAAATGCAGACATGCTTGTTTGGAGTAAGCATGAAGGTGCGAATAATGATTTTCTAAAACAGGAGCTTGATGCGAGAATTCGCCATTTTGGAAAAAACGAAGAATATTGGTTGGATAAAACGAACCGATTAAACGGATATTGGCATTCCTCCGCTGAAGAGGCAGGGGAAATTAAACGTTCCCTAATGGCTGATGCAGGATTACAGCAAATGGATGGGGGAGGTGTTCCATTTGTGGTGAACTATCCATCTCGAATTCTATTGGCTTTAGAGGAAGCACTCGAAAAAAAGAGTAATAGAAACATTGATCAATGGTTTAACTCATTAGGTACTGATCGTTATTCTGCGAAGATCCAGCATACCTTTGGCGAAATCTATGAATATAATCCATCATCTAACTGGAAAGCAGCCCTATCCCATTATCAGCCTCTTCCAAGAAGAAATGGCACCTGGCCGTATGCTGATTTATTCAATCACAAAGATTATGCTAATGTATTCGGTCTCGGAGAGTTGCCAGAGAATCAAGCAATAGCAGCAATCAGAGATCGACGTGAGGAAATTTTTGCTGACCTGCTAAAAAGATATCCAAAGAAGCTCATCTTTTGTACCGGTAACTATACAGGTTACCAAGATTCATTTTATAACTTCTTTAAAAGGGAATTTGACTTAACGCTTAAACCTTTTAGAATAGGAAGACAAGTTAAAGGGTTGTCTGGTGTGTTTACCTATGAAGGAAATAAAACAGTAGTAATCAACACACAAGGATTTGCATTCGGTGGCGGCTTAGCCCTAGATGAAGTCCGACTAATTACAAGACTTATTTACAGTTACTTAAAGGATTGAACCCCTATCATTGTTGATTAAATGGTTTATAGCTACTTATTGTGTTGTTCTACACTACCTTCGGTGACAGGCACCGAAAGGGAGGGGTTTTATGTTAGGCATATTAGAGGGATTCTTAGAGAAGGTAGTTAAGTTAAAAGATGTTAAGGAGGAAGCTTGTCGTAATGGTCTGTTGATAATTCTTGCGCAGGAGATTACCCATCATTATCGTTTTTTGATTCCTAATGAGCGAAATAAGCTGGAGGCTACTAGCTTTCAACAGTGGCTGGAGAGTGCACCAGTCATTAATGAAGCCAGAGAATTCAATGATGAGTTTGATTTGTACTTTGTCTTAAAGGGAGAACTTGATAAAGCCAATCCAAGCAGCGAAAGAATATTGGAGTATTTAATTGCGAACTCAATCATATTGAAAGAAGGAGAGGAAGTAAGGAACTTTTGTACCTATTACAAACCTTTCACTAAGTCAGGTTCATGTTTTGCTCGAAATCATCGGATTTTCAAACGAACTGAACTCGCTGAGCCATATAGAGTTGCATTTAATAATTATTTAACCAGCCTTATGTTACGAGAAAACATTGAGTTTAATAGAATTAGTTATGATTATAACTTTATTATGAATTTCAATTTATTGTACCCAATTGTTGGCTATCAGGAAAGAATCCAGTTAGCTATCAAAAGCCCATCTGATGCAAGGATGTTGCTCTCAACAATTAATAATTGGATCAAAAAGGATTTAGAAGGTCTTTACTTCAATGATTTATTTAAGAATAGTACAAAAGTAAAAATATGTATTCCTTTTAACAAACTAAGAGACTATGGTTTTTCTGATTTAGAACAGTTTGAAGAATATTATGGTGAAAATAGGAAGGTGTATCCTGAGAGGAATCCTTCTGGATATAAGTATGATATAAGTAAGAATCTCTCGTTAATCGTAACTAAAAATACAGCGGACCAAAATATTATTTTTTGTTGTGTCACTTTAGCATTGGGACGAAAGGATTTATTTAACCGATTATATAAGAAGGAAGTACAGTGCTCCATTCAATAAATAGAAATAAGGGAGGAGTTATTCTCCCTTTATATATTAGAAATACATAATAAGTTGTTCTACAGTACCTACGGTGACAGGCACCGTTTGTACCAAAGGAGGAGCGTTAATGTTAGAAGCATCAAGAGTTTATGGTTTTAAGAAGGATGGTGAACTGGTTACTCTTTTTGTTGATTCGGTCCGGAGAAAGGGGGAGTATTGGCTTGAGGTTAAGGGGCCAGATGGGGAGGCCCAGATTTCTGATAAGGTTTATTCCTGGGATGATGCAGTTGGTTTGCTAGAGGGGCAAGATTGGACTAGGTATGAAATGGCCAACATGGATTTTTCCTTTACTGACAGTATATTGGAAGCAAAGGGAAGGAAGAAAACCAAAGCTAAATCCAAACGCTTTAACGCTCAACAACGAGTATTGGAAATACTTAAAAGGCTCCAAAGAAATGAAACGATTGAAATGGAAAACTCTATTAAAGTGTTTGGCATTTCGCGAACCATGATACAACGTGATATTAAAGCAATAAATGAATTTTTTGCCCATAGCAATAAAGAAGTAGAATATGTTCGAGGGAAAAAGGGATATGAGTTAAGTGCAAAAGGTGATTATTTCACCATTGATGATGCTTTATTTGTTCTTATTTTTCTATATGGTTCTCGCGCTTTAAATAAAGAGGAGATGAAAGGTCTTTCAGATAAAATAATTGATCTTTTTTCTAAGTCAGAACAGATTAAATTGAGGGAGTTCTTCCAAAGTTACCTGTTTCACTATCACCCAGTACAGGAGCAAAATCTTTTCGAACTGTTCTACATGTGTTTTCAGGCGATTTCTCAGAAGCGTATTTTAAAATTTGCCTATACCAATAATGCAGGCCAAACGAATATACGTGAAGTAGTACCTTTAACGATTTCATACCATGATCGTAAATTTTACTTGATTGCTCGAAGGAGAGGGTATGAGGATGGTAATCCTTCTCTTTGGCAAATGGATAGAATTGAAGACTGTAAGATTACGAATCAAAAATTTTCATTGTCTTCATCAGATGCGAATGTTGGTGAATTTCTGCAGCAGGCATTTTTTATGCATAGTGGGGACCTGCAAAAGGTTAGGCTGAGAGTAAAGGAATCCAACCTTCCCTATTTGAAGAGGCAATTCCCTTTAGCTTCCATTGCGCCTACTACTAACAGTGAGTGGTTTGAAGTCCGCCTTGAAGTAAGAGGATTAGCCGGGATAAACTTGTGGGTCCTCCAGCAAGGGCAATATGTTGAAGTTATAGAGCCAAAGGAGCTTCGCGAAAAAGTGAAAGAGGATATTTCGCAAATGTATCAAATATACTTTGAGCCTGCAAATGTAAAATAAATGACCAAAGGTAGTGGTCGTTTCCGAGTTTAATAGTTATTGCTGTTATCATACGTTTCCCATTTTGGACAATATGAACCTTCACCCATTTCAACTCCTCGAAAGGGCCCGAATGGCTTTTGGCACGATGCAGCAGGTTCATTTGCGTAAAAATGAGAACCAGTAAAATCAATTTCCCTTTTGCCTGACCAATAGCGGCAGGAAGCACACACTTGCTGATCCCTATTCCAGCTGCCCATAAAATCATCTCCCTTTTAATTGGTAGCTTCATTGTAAAATATATGAGCAGCATAATAAGTTGCTATGATCTCAATTAAAGAAAAATTGTTAAGTAGCTAAATGGAGTCCTGGTTGCTTCTGGTATTTTACCGAGGTTGATACCTTGTTTCGTAGCTGCAGCTGAATAATTTCCATTGATAAATTCGAAGTTTACCAACAACTCAAATAAAAAGAAATGGCTCACGATACTGAGCCATTTTCTGATATTTACTTATTTTTAAGTAAGGAGTCAATATATTCCTTGGATTCTTTTAAACCAAGTCCAGTGGCCATTCTATATCTTTTTACAGCTTGAATTTTTTTACCTTCCCTAAGAAGACTTCTTAATTCTGCCTCAATGTTTTCTGAAGCTCCATCCGTTACACCAATTTGTTTTGCAATTTTATCTAACGTTACGTTTAAACGTGCAATTTCACTTTTTAATAGAATGCTATCAATTACTTTGCTAACGATTAATATTCCGCCTATAAACCAAATAACGTTTTAATCCATATTTTTTCTCCCTCTTCCTAACCGATATACTCACCCATGGGGAACGAGACTTCCACTGTTAGAGTTTCTGTTCGAACTATCTCCTCATTTTCTGAAAGGCACACTAGTTTATTTTCATTTCTAAATATCAATTTTGCGAGATACATTGATTTTCAGGCCATGGACTCATCATTGTATAAGGAATAATTAGTTTTTCAAAAGTAAACTCCGCCATGTTGTTCCCTTATAGGGTATTTAATATTAGGAATATACTTCCAATTATAAGAGAATGGTTGCAATTACTTCAATAACTTTTGATCATTCATACAATACTTTTTCAAAGGGTGCTTTCTAGCTACTGAGACCCTAGTTTACTAGCAAATAGCATGAATTAGCAGTTAAATTGCCTTGTTTGATTGCGAAGATGAATTTCAGAAAACACGTTTAGAATATGATGTGGCGGGTAGTACATAAAATGAGAAATCATAAAGGAGGAATGAACATGAACGTAGCTGAAGTAATGACTGCCAATGTTGATTGCTGTAAGCCTGAAAGTACTTTTAAAGAAGTAGCTTTAAAAATGAAGGAACTTGATGTAGGGGTCATTCCAATTTGTGATAATGAAAAATTAGTAGGAATCGTAACCGACCGAGATTTAGTCATTAACGGATTGGCCCAGGATTTATCGGCTGAATCCAAGATTTCTGCATTAGTAACCGATGATGTTGTAAAAGGGAGCAAAGAAATGTCAGTGGAAGAAGCTGCTAAAGTCATGTCGCAGCACCAAATTCGTCGCCTTCCCATTGTAGAAGAGGACAAATTGGTTGGAATCGTCTCCCTTGGTGATTTAGCTGTAAATAATCAATCGAGTGACGAAGCAGGACAAGCCCTTAAAGATATTTCGAATCCTGCCAAACCTAAGAATTCACAAGCTAATTAGAAAGTCCGGTGTTTTCCGATACTAATGCTTTTTAAAAAATGACAAAGGGGTGCAAAGAAATGCCATTATTAGAGATTAGTATAGTTCCAGTTGGTACAGATTCCACAAGTATTAGTTCACAAGTGATCGATGCAGTACAGATCATTGAGGAAAAAGATTTAAAGTATGAGGTGACACCTACGGCAACTGTTTTAGAAGGCGATATCGACGATTTGTGGGAAGTGGCCAAAGAAATGCACCAAACTGCACTCGATGTGGGTCCGGAACGAATCGTTACCACTATTACAATTGACCATCGTACAGATAAACAAATGGATATGGAGCAGCAAATTGACAAGGTTGAAGATCAATTGGATTAGATGAAGAGAACGGTACGTTTTAGATAAGGAGTTGTAATAATGAGTAAAAAAATTGCTGTTTTAGTAACGAATGATTTTGAGGATTCCGAATATGCCGAGCCTGTACAGGCCTTTAAGGAAAAGGGGCATGAGGTAATCGCAATCGAAATGGAAAAGGGAAAAACCGTGAAAGGAAAGCAGGGAAAGAGCCAAGTCGTTATTGATGAAAGCATTGATGATGTCTCCCCTGAGGAATTTGACGCTCTCTTCATTCCAGGAGGATTTTCACCGGACAATCTTCGTGCGGACGAGCGTTTTGTCACTTTCGCAAAAGCATTTATGGATGCAAAAAAACCAGTATTAGCCATTTGCCACGGACCTCAGCTGCTGATTACAGCTAAAACACTTGAAGGGCGTGATGTAACAGGCTATAAATCCATTCATGTAGATTTAGAAAATGCTGGCGCTAATTTACACGACAAGGAAGTGGTCGTTTGTCAGAACCAACTGGTCACAAGCAGACAGCCGGATGACCTGCCTGCCTTTGTGCAAGAGTCCCTGCGAATAGTAGGATAATAGGTAGGGATGGATCGGAATTAAAAGAGGTTGGCTCCGTTCCATGCATTATCCAATAATGAAAATGGAGTAGCCTATTTGATTGAAAAATGAATAAGAGTCAGACCCCCACTAAACTAAAGCTAACACCTTTAAAGCCCAGCAACATCCAGGAAAAAGTCGATAATTTAAAAAAGTATCGGCTTTTTCCAATTTAAAAGTAGATTTTTAATCTTGATACTTTCTGTTTCAGTAACAAAAACAATCATTCCGGTCCTTTCAAAACAGGCCAGATGTAAAGTGAAATTGGTGAAACTTAAAAAAAACTGGTAAGAAATAATTGGGAATTAAATCACAGAAGTATAGGGAGTTCGTGCTATAGTAGTATGTGGAATTAAATTCAAAATTAGAAAAAATCACTTTTATCGGTTAATCGTATCAAATGATATAAAGGGGTAGGATGATGGTTAACACTTCAATTGAAGATTCGCTAAATGTTTGCTCTAACAAGAATGAAATAGTAGATTCTGATCTGTTTTATCGTTCACTATTTAAGTATAACCCTGATATGGTCTTCTTTTTAGATATTTATGGAATCATTGCAAAAGCGAATGGGGCATTTTCAGAAACCCTTGGATATACACACGAGGAAATCCAATTAAGCCCATTAGAACAATTACTACCATCAAATGAAACTTCAATTTATAAAGAACTTTTAAAAAAGGTCGTTGCCGGAGAAACACAATATACATACACAACCTTCTTACATAAAAATGGAAGTGCCATTGATATTAGTCTAAATATGATGCCTGCCATATCCGAAAACAAAGTGATCGGCATTTTTGTCATTGCAAAGGATATTACAACTATTAAGAAGTCTGCAATCCAGTTGGCTGAGTCTGAATTGAAATTTACTAGTATTGTAGAAGAAGCTCTTTTTGGCGTTTATATCGTACAAGAGGATGGGAAAGTCTCATATGGAAATAAGAAATTTTATGAAATAGTAGGAATAACGGATAGTAGAACGGAAGTGAATTTTCGGGATTATGTTCATCCAGAAGATTTACCTAATGTTGATTCACTCGGTGAAGTGCTAATGAATAGCAGCAATGGTATTACCCATGCATACAGAATAATTAGGAAAAATGGCAGTGTCTTGCATATTGAGTCGCATGCAGCAAAGATTTATCTCGAAAATAAGCCATATATAGTAGGGTCACTTCAAGATGTAACAGAACGTAAAGAGGCGGAAGATTTAAATGAATATTTAGCCTATCACGATTTTTTAACCGAACTCCCCAACCAAAGGTTATTGAATAAAAAATTGGAACAAGCGTTAATCACAAGTAAAAGATTGCAACAAAAGTTATCCGTTATGTTTTTAGACTTGGATCGTTTCAAGTATGTGAATGATACATTAGGTCATTCCATAGGGGATAAATTACTCAAAGAGGTTTCGGAAAGATTAAAAATGTGTCTTAGAGATGATGATGTTCTAGCACGGTTAGGCGGCGATGAATTTGTTGTTTTATTACCAAACACAGGAAATACAAACCAGGTTGTCGAGTATGCCAAAACCATCATTGAATCATTAGAAGAACCCTTTCATATTGAGGAATATGAACTATTCATTACGGCAAGCATTGGAATCAGTACCTTCCCTGATGATGGAGAAGACGCTGAAACTCTTATTAAGCATGCCGATTCGGCTCTTTATAAAGCGAAAGCAAAAGGGAAGAATACGTATCACATCTTTACCTCTTCCATGAATAAAGAAGCTTATAAATTATTTGCATTGGAGTCCGACCTCAGGAAAGCATTGGATTTGAATCAATTGGAGTTATATTATCAGCCCCAAATTTCTGCGGTCACGCATGAGATTATTGGTGCAGAGGCACTTATTCGTTGGAATCACCCGGAATGGGGAATTGTCTCCCCTGGTGAATTTATTCCGATAGCAGAAGAAACAGGAATGGTCATTGAAATAGGGAAATGGGTGAAGGAAACAGCATGCACCCAAAATAAGGCATGGCAGGATGCCGGTTTACCGGCCATTCCTATATCCATCAATCTCTCGGCTCATCGTTTCTTACAGAAGGATTTACTCGAAAATATTAGAGATATATTAGCAAAAACGAAACTTGATCCCAAGTATCTTCAAGTAGAAATCGTGGAAACATCTCTTCTAGAAAATGAGAAGGTGGTTTTCTCGATTTTAGATGAATTAAGGAAGATCGGAATTAAAATTTTCATGGATGATTTTGGTACAGGCTATTCATCCCTTTCCTCCCTTAAAAGATTTAAAGGGAAGATTGATACCTTAAAAATCGATCAGTCCTTTATTAACGAGTTAAGCCGAACCAACGAGGATGGCTCTAACTTTTTTACAAAAACGATTATCGAATTAGCACAACATCTAGAAATGGATGTGGTTGCTGAAGGTGTCGAGACAATCGAACAACTAGAAATATTAAAAGAGTATAACTGCAACAATATACAAGGATATTTAATTTCCAAACCAGTCCCAGCAGATGAGCTCGCTGTGCTCTTAAAAGATGGAAAAATAGAACCACCTAATACGAAAGAAGCGGATCTTATGGCTTTTTAATTGGTGGTATTAGAAACTTAAACGTAGGGATGGACATCTACGTTTAGTGTATAATGATTTAAAAAAAACAGGTGCCGAGCAATATATTATGCCCGGCACCTGTTTTTTTTAGAGAAGAGATTGAGTAACTTTCATCCTCCAATCTATTGATTTACAAGGAAATTGGGATTGGGAGGAATAATCTCACTCTTAAGAAGCTTAATGAATTTATCGACAATAAAGATAGACTAGAAGATTTGATTGAGAGAAAGAAAGGATAATTGGGGATACAAATCATGTAGGATTTGTATCTCTTTTTTTTGACCATGGGGGTGGTTTTTTTTAAAAGGCACAACTAGGGATCTCTACTAGTTGTGCCTTTACTCTTTCTTCCACTTAATTAATTTAAAAAATACAATCATAGCTATGGAAAATCCATGTCCTATTAATTCTGCATTCGTTTAACTAAATTCTCCCACTCTTCAAATGACAACTTTTCGGTAATATGTTTTAGTTCATTTGGAACATCGACATAACACATCAACTCTAAACTATTCCCATCAGGGTCCTCAAAGTATATCGATGCATTGCCTTGATTGGGTCTTACGAAAGGTTCAACCGATGTTCTTCTTCCAAAGGGAACGGCTTCAACTTGGATGGATTCAAGCCATTTTAAAGATTCTTTTAAATCCGGATATGTAACTCGAAAAGCTATATGCCTTAAAGAAGGGTGGTAGGGTGTTTGGAACGTATCGCCTTCCCACAATCCCAACCAACTTGTACCTTCTTCTATCCAAAAGAAGGCGGTGTCTTCATCACGCCAAGCTTCCTTCAAACCTAATTTTTTGTAAAATCCAATCGATGTTTCTAAATTTTTCACAGGTAAGTGTGCTTCATACAGGCCCTTAATCATAAACAAAACCTCCTTGCATTAATCATACCAACATCATATCTTAATTAATTCATAAAATAGCTGTAAATTCTCTACGACTTTAGATGTAGAAACTAGCGTATTGGGTTCACCAAAACGGTCATCACGTAATGAGGTCAAATCTTAATGTAGAAAACGGAAGTTATCCTGTCATTTTTTACTTTGCCAAAAGAAAAAAATTTGGTGATGAATTTGCGGTTAGATGATAGAATGTTGTCAAGAACTGTGTGTCTATTCAAAATTTGGGGATATTTCGAAAAAATAAGTTAATGATAGCGTTTGCATAAATATTTAGTATATTGAATATTTATTCATGACGTGCTACTATAATATCAAGTTTAAATTCTTCTGAGTTTAGACCTCCTAAAACGGACTTAGCCTAGACCACTAAGTTCATCTTTGGCCTTTGATCGTATCGATCAAAGGTCCTTTTTGTAGTAGTGAAAAAAGCCCCCAAAAGAATCAATAGAAAATAAATTACCACATTTTTGAAACAAACCTATAGTCAAGGTCGTCTAAATATTTGCTCCCTTTAGAAAAAATTGTTCTATGACCCAGCACCTTGCTGGGTTGAAATCTTTTTAGCTTTGGGGAGTAAGAATATCCTGCTTGTTACAGCAACAACAAGATTGTGATGATCGGAAAGCCATAGGGAAAGCCATAGGGACGGTTCTGGTGGCTTTTTGATCCACCAGAACCGTCCCCATGGTCCTTCCCATGGTCCTTAAAACTTTGTAAGTGGGAATCGAAAGAAAAGATGAGTGTCACTCCCTGAATATTCTTGTTTCATAAAGGTATCACCCAAGAAACGCATTCCTTTTTAATTTTAAAAGAACCACTGAGATTAAACTCAGTGGTTCTACTAATTACTTCTTATCCTTTGACAAGAAGTTAAAAATATTCGCTTCGCCTGACCCATAAAGTGGATCTACACCAACTTTGCCAAAATCAATGGCACTTTGTCTGATGGCTGCTGCTACTTGTGCAGGGTTATACTCAGGATGAGCGGCTTTAATGACTCCAGCTACTCCAGCTACTTTCGGTGCTGCCATGGATGTACCATGCAAATAAGAGTACCCATGCCATTTTCCATCGCTAAATTGCGTTGTAGCATTATTTCCCCCACCTACTTCATAAGTAGGATAAGTAGATAATGTGCGATACGTAAAATCACGTTTATTTAAAAAGTCCCCTGCTGGATCTTGACGGTAAAGACTATCGTATAATGGACCATTATCACCGCCAGGACCAGCAACATCAATGGCATTACCGTAATTTGAGTAGAAGGCAATATTTCCAGTTGACCATTGATTTGATGAAGAAACCGTAATTACCCCAGGAATTTGTGCTGGAACCACACGAGATGGACCCTTAATGTCCAAGCCGTAGGTAGTCTTCCAATAAGCTTGCATATCATGTAAATTGTTTAGATCTCTTGAGTCGTTACCAGAAGATACGACTACTGTTACCCCTTTTTGAATCGCATATTGAACGGCACGGTGATAGGCAACCATAGAAGCGGAATCACCTTTCTCTTCTAGGTTATGAGCCATCCAGCGCCAGCCGCCAATGGACATATTAATAACTTCCACGCCATCGTTTGCTGCTGCTACAATGGCATCGGTAATCCATGATTGCTGTGCTCCTCCGGTTGCTCCAAAAACACGATAAGCTCTGACAGTTAAATCTGGACCAACACCCTTTACTTTGCCGTTAGCAGCAATCGAACCAGCTACATGTGTACCGTGGCCATTTTTGTCCCAAGCATCAGTAGTTCCTGGAACAAATGTTTTTGATCCAGCCTCATCTGCATTTGCCTTTAAATCCGGATGGCTAAAGTCAATACCTGTATCGATTACTGCAACTACAGTATCTTTATTTCCATCATTTAGATCATAAGATTTCCCATCGTTAGTAAGACGGTGCATGTCCCATTGTTTATCCCAATAGCTGTCTGCGTTTGCATCTAAAGTAACTTTTTGTCCATTAGGAGTTCCTGGGGTGAAATTGACTTTGGTATCTGGGTCTGTTTCTAAATATGCTTCAAGTTCTCTACCTGCCGTTTGTATGTTTGAATCTTTTTTTACATTGGTAAGGAAAGTAGGATTAGCGGATGCAACTTCAACAATGCCAACTTCCTCTATGATTCGTTCTACTTTCCCTCCTGATTTTTCAATTCTCTCAGAGAAATTGGATGGCAGTTTCCCCTTATACGCTACAATATAATGTTCCAGCTCCGGTGCAGCCTTTGCTTTGTACGGTTGTACCCCGACTAGTAGTGAAAATGATAGTGCAGAACAAATAGATAGTGCAGCTAGTTTCTTCTTCATTTAAATCCTCCCATTATATGTAATTGTATGTGATACACGTAGAATTACATTCTATTACAAGCTCTTAAATATATTTGTCGAAATACAAACCTAAAAAATGGGAATGTTCCGACAAAATGCAATACAAATGCCTGTACTTCCGGCTAATGAGCTATCTTTATTTCGAAATAGATGGATCTCCTCTTGCACTACATTTAATAAATCGATTAGTTAAAAAAGAAAAGCAGCGAATATTGACGAAGTATTATTGATGGGATTACTAGAATATAGATAGTAGTAGTTTTAATAAATGGGGAAATGATAAGGGGTAAAACAATAGAAGGATTTAGAAAATGGAATTAAATTTTTGTTCCTACTGATTGTATGCATCAGTGAGATTACACTTGCATATTTCTTTCGGAATAGTATTTTAGAAAACAAAGAAGACCACCCTCGCCGTGAACTGCACCCGAATTGTTAGACACACAGCTAACAATCGGAGGTGCAGTTTTTTATATGTCTAAATTTAATAATGAGAAAAAAATAGAAGCGGTTATTCGTTATCAACAGGGGGCTGAGGGGATAAAATCTATTACGAAATCCATTACAATGTTTTTAGTAAGAAGAAAGGATTGGTAATTTAGGATATTGGAAGAAGTAAATAATGTTAGTTAAAGGGCATTTCATAGGACAGAGCACAAAGATAACCCTTTAGGAAGAGTGGTTATTTGTAGGGGGATATAGAATCAAGAAATATGATTTTTACAATACATAGAATAGATTAACTCATCTTCACCAGCCTTTATGACTCTGCCAGTATCCTTAAAACCAACAGATAAATATAGTTGTTTTGCTTTTTCATTATCGGGAACAAAGGTTATATATATTTCGTCACACTTAAATAGATTTACCATTTCCTTTATGACTAAGTTTAATGCTTGCTTCCCATACCCATTCCCTTGGTATTTGTAATCAATCATGATTCTGCAAATTTCAAAGCCAGAAAGTTCCTCTGAATATCCATACATGGTAAAACCGACTGGAGTTTCATCTTGATAAATGGCTTTTACTGTCCAATTCTCTTCAATACTGGCTTGGGCTAAGGATAAACTGTTTGAGGCAATTGTTTTCTCGAATATTTTGTTTCTTTGATCTTCCGCACTACTAAGTCGCACAATGTCTAACCAATTTTGTTTATTTATTTCTTTTAATGTAATCATGTAATTTCCCTCTAATCATGTTTTTACTATCCTTAAATAAATTCTCCTTTTGATGAAAATAACCTTTCTTATCATCCTCACTACCCGACATAATTTGAATTGTGCCCAAACTTATTGAAGACTGGCGGATGGGCAAGAAATACTGGCGGATAGCGAGAAATACTGGCGGATAGCGAGAAATACTGGCGGATAGCCAGAATTACTGGCGGATGGGGAGAAATACTGGCGGATAGCGAGAAATACTCTCGAATGGAGGAATATACTCTCGGATAGCGGGGTGCCGTCATCGGAAATCAACTCTAATAATTACATATATTAACAAAATGGTAATTGTAGATAAATAGGGATTAATGTCTAATGTTATAATAAATGGTAATATTAGGTAAGTGCGAGCTACCTGGGGTTTCTGTTTCTTAGGATCAAGAGGACATGTTATTTTTTAAAATTAAAAAACATGTTTTCATAGACAGGGTTTTATTTCTAAAAATTTTTTTAGGATTCTGACTAGGGAAGGTACAGCCATTTGATAGGCAGGAAATATGTGGTGAATTGTCGAAGTCTGACTGGTATTATAGTAAAATGGAAGAATATAGTCCCATGGGGTGAAGTAGATGGTAAATGGAAGTTGTGATTTTTCAACAGGGAATCTAAATAACAGAATGAGCGTGATGGCAGGGGAGTTCCGGACACTTGACTTGAAGGTGAAGAGTACATGATTGCCGATTTGCTTACTAGATTGGAAGAAGAGAAGGACCAATGGATGTATGAAGCGATTGCTCGTTTCCATGAAACTGTTCTGCTGGTTGATGGTCAAAAATATACGTTCACCACGGGGGAGACACTTGAAGATCAACTGATTCAGATTCGAAATCTCGAGCATAGCTTATGGAAGCAGAAAAGTCTCGACCTCGAACAGATGGAGAAGGAGATGCTATCAATCAAGGATAGTATCGATAAGGATCAGCGGGACCTAGAGAATTTAGCGTCAACTCTTGATGATTTACATAACGAACTTGCTGTTTATGAGGAGAAACAAAAGAGTTTGGACGGGATTCAACTAGAGAAATTTACGTGTTATTTGCATCACGAATTCAACTTTGATAAAAAAGATCAAGTGGTCTTCAAGGAACGGAAAATATCCAGGTTGATGGAAAGCTATCAAAATGTTGAGATGGATATACTTGATTTTTACCAAAGGCAGTTATCCAGCATCTGGCTGGTATTGACACACAGCATGGAAAATCTTCCATCCACCGCAAAGTTTGATTTTAACACCAAGCCGCCACGAACGGTTCTATCCTTGAAACATGGCCGTGGACTTGATCAATATATAAAACCAGGGAATTTTGAAGAGGATTATCAAATTGTGCTGGATACCTTAGAACGAAATAACGCAATGGTGTATGACTATTATGAAAGCCAGGTGAATCAGTTTGTGCAGGATAGCACAGCCGAAATCACCCGCCTTCAAACTCTTGCGAATGAGCAACAACGGTCAGCAAATGAAAACATATTAGAGCTGCAGGAAAAGAAGAGGAAAAAGGAAGCTCAGATGATAGAGCTTCAAGATAGATTGAGTAATGCAAAGCAGGAATGGGTACAAGATTCGCTGCGGCCCCAACTGCTGGATGATCTTTTAAAAGAAGAGTTTGTGAAGGCCGTATCTGGCTGGCAGGAGAAGCTGTTCGCGGAGAATGCCTCGGATGAGGAACGTTGGGTGTATCACCATTATTGTCAAATAATTCTAAAGCAAGCGGAGAGGATTTTTGAAAATGAATAGTTCTACAATGGATGAGAAATATACTGAGGCGATTCAATCACTTAAGAAAATAAATAATGAACTTTTCTATGATGAGCTTAAGCAGCTGATAAAAGACAGGGAAGAAAACATTGCAGAATTGAATGGTGAAGTCCATGAAACGATTGAACACCTGCAAAAAAGGATGGAGCAGTTCCCTGTACAAGTCAGCGAGCACCTAAAAGAAGGGGTCTTGAACCAGCAGATTGAGTTATTTGATAACCGGATGGAACGTTTTGATGAGAATAACCTCGTACTGGAAAAGAGAATTTCCTTTTGGCACCAGCAATATCAGGAGTCTCTAGAGAAGACTGAAAAGCTTTTAGCCGAGGCCAAAGGATTGCAGCCGGATGACCAAGCCTTTATCGCAGGGGAATCAGAAAGGTTGATGACGGCTGTAAGGCAGCTGACGGAAGCGATGAGCGAGCAGGCTTCCGCCTTGAATGTGAAATATGAAGTGGTGAGTGAACGGTTAGATATGATTTTAAAAGAGATTGCAGCTGTCGAAAGTAGAAACAGGGAAGAAATCGATCAGTTGACGCAGCAGGTGCTGAAAGGCAAAAGAGACATCCAGGACAAATGGGAAGAACAGTGGAAGCTGAATGTAAAAAGTGGAGAACGGAAAGATAAGATGTTTAAAAAGTGGCTGATTGGTCTGGCACTTGGGCAGGGAGTCTCGGTTTTATTGATGGTTTTGTATTTTATAATGAAGTAAATGGGAGGGCAGCGATGCCTTCTTTTTTTTCATTGTTTATAGACCATGGGTAGACCATGGGGACGGTTCTGGTGGTCGGAACAGACCAATTAAAAACCGTGAGAACCGTCCCACTGGTACTTGTATGGTATAATTTTTTATTGTGGGTTATTTATGTATAGTTTATTGCCTGATGTTAAAATGAAAAAATGGTGGAGGTACTTAAATGGAAGCTCTAATCATGCAAATGGTGGAATCTTTTAAAGAACTATCTTATTTTGGGATTATGCTAGCATTAACATTTGAATTTGTACCAGCGGAGCTTGTATTGCCATTGGCTGGTTATTGGGTATATCAAGGAGAAATGAATTTAGTTGGAGCGATTTTGGCGGGTTCCATTGGCGGGGTGTTGGGTCCGCTGACATTATACGCTTTGGGTCGTTATGGAGGCAGGATCGCCATACTAAAGTTCGGAAAGTATTTTTTTATAAAAGAAGAGCATATGGACAAATCGGATCAATTTTTTGAAAAGCACGGCGGAGCTGTTGCCTTTTTAGGGAGATTTATTCCTGGAGTCCGGACGGCTATCTCGATTCCCTGTGGAATTGCAAAAATGAGTGTTTGGAAATTTATCATTTACACGTACCTAGCCATGCTGCCAGTTACGGCTGTCTATGTCTATTTAGGATATGCGCTTGGTCCTCAATGGGAAAAAGCGGGTGAAATTTTCGGCAAGTATGCAAACTTTTTGTTAATTCCTATCGCTCTGTTTATTATCTGGTTGATTGTAAAAAGACGGAAAATAAGCGTACAGAGCTAATTATTGCTTAAAAACAGATGACTGCTGATTATCTTTCTATAAGAGTTCAAGGTATTTTTGAGTTGTATACATTTGTAAGGCAGGCTGACTTCTCGGTCTGCCTGTTTTTATCGTTAACCTGATATAGTTAGGGTGAACAGGAATATAAATTTTTTTATTAAGCTTTATCAAAGGAGGAATTTACTGTAAATAAAAAGGTGTATATACGTGAAGGAAGGTGTTGATATATGTCCTCTATATGAGATAATAAAAATATGGAAAAACATTACAATATTACTCAGATGTCTAGTCTATTGAATGTCACAGTAAAAACCTTACAGCGCTGGGATCGAGATGGGATTTTAATCGCAAATAGGGGCCCGACCAATAGAAGGTTTTATACACATGAACAATATTTAAAGGCTTCTGGTAAATGGCCTAACACCAAACTAAAAGAAAGGAAAACCGTTATATATGCTCGTGTATCTAACAGAAATCATAAGGACGATTTGTCAAATCAAGTAGAATTCTTAAAACAATTTGCAAATGCAAATGGGGTTATCGTAGATGAAACCATTGAAGACATTGGCAGCGGATTGAACTATAAAAGAAAAAAGTGGAACCTTTTATTAAATGAAGTGATGGAAAACAAAATAGAAACCATTTTCATTGCACATAAAGATCGATTTGTACGATTTGGATTTGATTGGTTTCAACAATTATGCGAAAAGTTTGGAACAAAAATGATCATTGTTAAAAATAAAGCATTATCACCCGAAGAAGAACTTGTGCAGGATTTAATTGCCATTACTCATGTTTTCAGCTGTAGGATTTACGGTCTTCGAAAATATAAGAATCGTTTAAAGGGTGAGAAGAAATGTTTGCCTACAAAGTTGAAATAGAACCGGTAAAAAAACAAAAAGTAAAAATCCATAAAGGTATAGGAGTTTGTAGATTTTTATATAACGCCTATATTAAGCACAATGAGGAGGTATACGAAAGAGAAGGAAAATTTGTCTCGCATATGGAATTTGCTAAATATGTGAATCACACGTTGAGAGCGGATAAGCCTTGGATTAATACCTGTCATAGTAAAGCAAGAAAGAAAGCATTAGCCAATGCGGAAACGGCCTTTCTAAAATTCTTTAAGGGAAAAGCGAAGTATCCAAAATTAAAGAAAAAAGGGAAACAAGACGTAAAAATTTATCTTCCGAAGAACAATGAAAAGGACTTTGTCATTGAACGGCATAGAGCTAAGATTCCCTTTCTTGGATGGGTCCGTTTAAAAGAAAAAGGATATGTACCCCAAGGCACTGATATTTCCAGTTGTACCATCAGTCAAAAAGGGGATCGATATTTTATAAGCTTTTTAGTCAAATCGGATAGGAAAGAAACCAAACAAACGCTAAGTAAAAAAGGGATAGGCATTGATGTAGGTCTAAAAAATTTCGCAACCACTAGTGATGGAAATGTGTTCGGTAATATCAATAAAAGTAGAAAGGTTAGACGATTAGAGGTAACCATAGAACGAGCCCAAAGTAGTTTGGCTCGAAAATTAGAATCGAATAAAGTACGGAAAAAACAAAATAATATCCATCCTAGTGAATACGGAGCTAACATTAAAAAAGCGATTGTAAGAATTCAAAATCTTCATAGAAGGCTAGCAAATATTCGTTGGTCCTATACTAAAAGTGTGGTCAATGAAGTGGTAAAAACCAAGCCGCTTTATATTACCATAGAGGACTTAAATGTTCGCGGAATGATGCAAAATAAACATTTAAGTCGAGTGATTGCTAGTCAGAATTTTTATCGTTTTAGAGTATGGCTAGAGCAGGCATGTAGAAAAGGTAAGATAGAATTGCGAATGGTAGATCGATTCTATCCTAGCAGTAAATTATGTTCAAATTGCGGAACCAAAAAGACAAACCTTTCTTTGTCGGAGCGCACATTTGTATGCGAACACTGCGGAACGAACCTGGATCGGGATTACAATGCTAGTCTAAACTTAGAAAACGCAATACTATATAAAGTTTTAGTTGGATAATCTTCACCACTCGAAGGTTACCAATAGACACCGGCGGCTCGCCGGGGTGAGTTTGCGGAGCACGGAATCAACCTTAGTAGAGAGCTATTGTCGAGGAGGCGTGCATTGAAGCAAAAAGGGGTCTTTGCCCCATCATTTAAGATGTGCACATTTGAACACTTAAAAAGGAGCAGGCGGCACATGAAGCAACTTTACATAAAGCAGAAGGTATTTAGTTTAAGTGGAAAATTCACGGTAAAGGACCGGCAGGAGAATGATGTATATTACGTGGAGGGCAGTTTTCTGCGGGTTCCAAAGACTTTCTCCATTATGAATCCAAAAAGAGATGAAGTGGCACTTATTACGAAAAAGCCGTTCAGCTTTTTACCTCAATTTCATGTGGAGGTAAATGGCCGAGAAGCAGCAACGATTAAGAAGGAGTTTTCTTTCTTAAAAGCGCGTTATACGATTGATGCAGCAGGCATTGAAGTCCAAGGTAATTGGTGGGATATGGATTTTCAAGTTTTGCAGCATGGGAAAGTCGTCGGTACAGTGAGCAAGGAGTGGTTCACTTGGGGCGACAGCTACCAGGTTGAAATCATGAATGATGAGATGGAAACCATGATGATTGCACTTGTTGTCGCCATTGATTGTGTGAAGGCGGACCAGAATGCTGGGTCCTGAGCAGCGACGGCTTAATGTGTTTACTTTTGGCAAAATGATTGATATTAATTGACCTATCAAAGAACGATTTTCGGTGTGGATTCCACTCGAACTCATGGAAGATTGAAAGATATGGTAAGAATCAGGTGTGGATTCTACCCCAAAATAGGAAAGAACCCTCCTGTGTGCTGTGGACAATAAATTTATTTTTTTTATTCTAGACGGGCTCGAGTTTCCTTCGCATGTATATTATGTATTGACATACTGTTTCTCCATGCGAATGAAAGGGAGTGTTACGATGGATAACATGATTCCATCAAATACAATGGGGGCTAATTATCTTCCCCAGCCACAAATGCAATACGGATATGCTACTCCGTGTATGCAGCCACAAATGCAATACGGATATGCTATTCCATGTGAGCCACAAATGCAGTACGGATTTGCTGCCCCATGTATACAACCACGTGGTTGCAATAGTTTTATTATTATAATTGTGTTGTTTATTTTATTAATTATTATTGGTGCGTTTGCTTTCTGTGATTAATAGGATTGACCTATCACGGTCTTCTTAAATGAAAAAAGAGGGAGACGGGTGAATCTTAACGGGTTCTCTTTTGGGAGGAAAAGTTAATTTAAAAACAAGAACCACTTGGAATCAAATTCCAAGTGGTTTTACTTAATCAAAGAAATTAAATAAGTTCTTTCTTGTTCATCATTTATTATTTTTTCAACAATTTTGTCTTGACATAAGTATTCTCGGAATTTTTGATTTTGATATATCTTCTCATAATATCTACCGTTATCAGCAAGTTCTCTGAACCAACTCTCTCTTTTTAACTTCCTGATATTTCTGCTGAATCTAATATCGTCCATATCAAGACCGCCCATAAATAACAACCCTAAAATTACACTACCAATAAAACCCACTATCAACTTAATAAATTTCACAACTATCACCTCTTTAAGATTATAGTATACTTCTTCATTCTATCAATAAAATAAACTCCCCAAAGTCTAACCCTAGGTCTGGCGTTCGCCAGGCTTTTTCGTGTTTGTGAGCAGTTCTTTGTAATGCGGTATGATTGTTGGGCTAACCAATAAAAATTAACAAAGTAACAATAAATATACTTCAAAATTAAATAAATATTTATTGCGAAACGATAAATAATGTGTTAAATTTCAAAAGACAATAAATTAATGAGGTGTATTCGATGAAACAAGGATCAACGCTCTTTTTACGAATAGTAGTTTTTCTTATTGGCATTCCGTTTCTGCCCGTTTGTATTTTGGGGTTGTCCAGATTGTCACCCAATTCCCCTTATTGGCAGCTTCCTGAACTATCAAAATTGCAATATCCGATATTAGTCGGAATGTATGCTGCCATGATTCCGTTTTTCCTTGCTTTGTATTAAACCTTGAAACTATTAAGCAATATTGATAGGAATGAAGCTTTCTCTGAATTGTCTGTAACGGCGCTAATGGGAAGGCAAAAGCCGTTAGGCTTTCAACTTTAGAGGCAATCTGTAAGGCTTTAGAATGCCAGCCTGGCGATATTTTAGAATACAAAAATGACGAAGGCTAAATGTGCAAAAAGGACAAATCTAACATTTTAGGAGGACATTATGAGCAACGAACCTATCATCAGCTTGAGGAATGTGACCAAAAAGATTGGCCGGACCACCATCATCGACGATCTTACCTTTGACGTACCACGAGGGGAGATTTTCGGCTTCCTTGGTCCAAATGGGGCCGGTAAAACAACCACCATCCGCATGATTGTTGGGTTGATGTCGATTACGAAGGGCCAGATCCTGATTAAGGGGAAAAATATCAAAACTGAATTCGAGCAGGCGATTCGCCACGTCGGCGCCATCGTGGAGAGTCCGGAAATGTACAAGTATCTGAGCGGCTACCAAAACCTTATTCATTACGCCCGCATGGTGCCGGGGGTAACCAAGGAACGGATTGACGAAGTGGTTGCGCTGGTCAAGCTGGAAGAACGCATTCATGACAAAGTTAAAAAGTACTCGCTCGGCATGCGCCAGCGACTGGGAGTGGCTCAGGCCCTGCTGCATCGGCCGTCATTGTTGATTCTTGATGAACCTACGAATGGTCTTGACCCGGCGGGGATTCGCGAGCTGCGCGATTATTTGCGGCAATTGACGCGTACGGAAGGAATCACCGTGGTCGTCTCCAGCCATCTGTTGTCTGAAATGGAGCTCATGTGCGACCGGGTCGCGATCATTCAGCGCGGCAAGCTGGTCGATATCATGCCAGTACAGCAATTTACCGGAAGAAACGATCAAGCCCAAACGTATTTAATTCAAGCGAAGCCGCCGGAACGGGCGTTGGAGGTATTAAGTGAAATGGAGAGGGTCCACGGGGTCAAACTGAATCAGGAAGGGCTCATCGAGGTCAGCACTGAACAGGAACGTGTCCCGGACCTTCTGGTTGGACTGATGCTAAACAATATTCGCATTTATGGCGTCCAGATGGTTTCTCAATCTCTGGAAGAACGATTCTTGGAAATAACGGGGGGTAAGCAAATTGTTTAATCTCGTACGCAATGAAAATATGAAGATTTACCGGCGGGTGAGAACCTGGGTCCTGATCGGACTCATGGCTGCGCTCGTGCTTTATATCAACTTTATTGAATGGCATTCTAGTGGAAAAAAGGCGGAAGGAGAAGGCTGGCGGACAGAACTGCAGCAGGAGAATCAACAATGGAGTGAAATGTTGAAGATGCCCGAGTTGAGCGAAGAGAATCGAACGTTCTACCAGGAGCAGATTGCGATTAACAACTATCACTTGGAAGAGAATATTCGCTCGACGGACGGCACGATGTGGAATGGTGTGAACGGTTCGGCCAATCTGGTCATCTTAATTACCCTTTTCACCATCATCATTGCGGGAGACAGTGTGGCGGCTGAATTTTCGACCGGCACGATTAAGCTGTTACTCATAAGGCCGGCGAACCGGGTCAAGATTCTCCTCTCCAAGTACATCTCGTTTCTGTTGTTCGGCATCCTGTTATTACTCATTTTGTTTGTACTATCCATTGTCATGAATGGAATTTTATACGGCTTTGGATATATGGATCTGCCGTTGGTTCAAATGACGGCGGATGGGCAAATCGTCGAAACGAATATGGTTATCAATCTGTGGAAAACGTATCTGCTTAACAGTGTATCCACGGTCATGTACGTAACAATGGCCTTTATGATCTCGTCTGCCTTCCGAAGCAGCACAATGGCCATCGGGTTTTCCATCGGCGCTTTCTTTGCGGGTAATATTATTCTCGAACTCCTGCAGCGGTACGATTGGAGCAAGTACTTGTTGTTCGCTAACACCGACCTCACCCAGTACTTGAGCGGACATCCTTTCCAAGAGGGAATGACCATGTCTTTTTCTATCGGTGTGCTCGTTGTCTATTTTATCGTGTTCAATTTGCTTTCATGGCTTTTGTTTACACGGAGAGATGTGGCGGCTTAGTTTTATTTGTCCCAAATCTTACAAATATCGTAATGAGTCTATTTTTAATAGGTGCATTACGATTTTTTTTATGCATAAAAAGTTGATGAAGGACAAATTAGAAGGTTCCTCGAGAAGTTCGTACGGCTTCGGTAACGACCATGCATTTTTGCCTCATCCTTGTCCGAAGGTGGCACGACTTCAGACACGCCCATGCATTTTTTGCCTCATCCTTGTCAGAAGGTGGCACGGCTTCGGACACGCCCCTGCTTTTTTGCCTCATCCTTGTCAGAAGGTGGCACGGCTTCGGACACGCCCGTGCCTTTTTGACCCATCTTTGTCCGAAGTTGAAACGGCTTCGGACACGCCCCTGCTTTTTTGTCTCATCCTTGTCAGAAGGTGGCACGGCTTCAGACACGCCCATGCATTTTTGCCTCATCCTTGTCCGAAGATGACATGACTTCGGACACACTCCTGCATTTTTGCCTCATCCTTGTCCGAAGGTGGCACGGCTTCAGACACGCCCATGCATTTTTGACTCATCCTTGTCCGAAGATGACACGACTTCGGACACACTCCTGCCTTTTTGACTCTTCCTTGTCCGAAGTTCGTACGGCTTCGGACACGCCCATGCATTTTTGCCTCATCCTTGTCCGAAGGTAGCACGACTACGTACACGACCCTGTTTTTTTACCTCTTCCTTTAGAATTTGTCCTTCATAAAGAGTTCCAAACCACCCCATAACGCTTGCAAATTGCCTTCTATATCGTTATTTGATAGGATAATTTGGAAAAAGTATTCGTATTTGCTACGCCGATATTCAATCAATTACTTGTTTTCTCGTTTGAACGAACGCAGGTTGGGTAAATTTATATGGGGGTGTAAAAATGAAGGTACATATTACGAAAGATGCGAGTGAACAGCTTATCAAAGTCTTGGGGGCAGAACCAATTGTTAGGATTAATGAAATTCGAACAACTGGTTGAGGCGCTACCTATGTGTACGAACTTGCTCAGGCTGAGCAGATGGAGAATGATGAGGTATTTAAGGTCGCGGAAATTTCAGTTTTAATTGACCCGGTGGTAATTAGCCATCTAGATGGGGATATCGTAATCGACCATAAAACGAATTATGGTTTTATTTTAAAAAATAGTTTTGAGGTTTTAACCTTTGGGATGAAGCTAGTACAGTAAATACATATTGATTTGAAAAGGAGAATGCTCCCATGAATTTTGTAACCCTGAATAATGGTTTGAAAATGCCGCAGCTAGGATTTGGTGTGTGGCAAGTAGAGAGTGATCAGGCAGCAGAGGCAGTTGCTGTCGCGCTAAAGGTTGGTTATACCTCGATTGATACGGCGATGATCTATAAAAATGAAAAGGGCGTTGGGAAGGCGATTGTTGAATCATCGATTCCTCGTGAAGAATTATTTATTACAACCAAGGTGTGGAATAGTGATCAGGGCTTTGACAATACGCTGCGTGCCTTTGACGCAAGCTTGGAAAGATTAGGTCTTGATTATGTTGATTTATATTTGATACATTGGCCAACTCCTGATTTTGACCAGTATGTAGATACCTATAAAGCGCTGGAAAAGCTTTACCATGATGGCCGAGTGAAGGCCATTGGGGTTTGTAACTTTGAGATTGAACACTTAGAGCGCATTTTAAAAGAATGTGAAGTTGTGCCGGTATTGAATCAGATTGAGTGTCATCCATATCTGACTCAAACTGAGATAAAAGAGTTTTGTGCCAAGCATAATATTTTTGTTGAAGCATGGAGTCCTCTAGAGCAAGGTGGAGAGGTGCTGAAAGATGAAGTGGTTACCAGTATTGCCGAGGCACATGGCAAATCGCCGGCACAAGTGGTGCTGCGCTGGCACTTACAAAATAACACCATCGCCATTCCGAAATCGGTTACACCATCAAGAATCGAAGAAAACTTTAACGTATTTGATTTTGAACTCACTTCCACTGAAATGAACCAAATTAGTGAACTGAATCGCGACCGACGCAGAGGGTCCCATCCTAATAAAATGCATGCGCGGTAGTGGTACCCTTCACCTTACCTGTTAAAGCCTGGCCAATAGTAGCCAGGCTTTTTAGACATTAATCGTTAATGGAATAAAGTGGCCGGTAAACAAATAGTATAGGTGTATGAATTTGTTAGGCAGATAAACAAAGGTAATATGCAGGTAAAATGGGATCTATGCAGGTAAGTGAATAAAATTCGCAGATGAAGAACACATATTCGCAGGTAGGGGGTTTCATGAAGCCCGAAATCAAAGATTAGTAGGAAAAATAGTCCTCATGAAGGCTCCATGAAGTCTGAAATCAAAGATTAGTAGGAAAAGTGGTCCTCATGAATGGGCTTTCCACCTAGTAGGCAGACGGACAGCCAATTTAGTAGATTAACAATTACACAGTTAGACAAAATACTACAAAATATAAGTTTTCCGAAAAAAAACTACTTGAAAGCGTTTTTGCATGTGCTATAATGAAATTAATTCAACTGGTAATGACAACATTACTTGTCGCTCGGAACTCTGACAATAACATCATTATTTATCCGATGGTAATCTGATAATGACATCACTATTTGCCCGAAGTTAAACTGGTAGTGACATCATTATTTGTCTAAAAGCAAACTGGTAATGACATCATTATTTGTTGAACATGATCAAGGGAGGAACAACGATGAAGAAGAGTATTGGTTTTTTAATGCTACTAATTACTATGATGGTTTTGGCAGCATGTGGTAGTTCTAGTTCAGGTGGAGAGAAAAAAGCTGGAGAAAACGTTACTCTAAAATATGGGATGTGGAATAAGGACCAAGTACCAGCAGTTGAAAAAATTATTGAGAATTTCGAGAAAGAAAACCCAACGATTAAGGTGGAAATTGAATTAACACCTCGTGAGCAATATTTTCAAAAACTCGAAACCGCTGCCAATGGTGGAGCAATGCCTGACGTATTTTGGATGAATGGACCGAATGTAGCTCGCTTCGCAAATGGTAAAGCGCTTTTACCATTAACTGACCTTATTGAAAAAGATAAATTTGAGATGTCCAATTATCCAGAAACACTGACATCCCTATACACCATTAATGATGATATTTATGGCGTTCCAAAAGACTTTGATACAACAGGATTATTTTATAATAAGAAAATATTTGACGAAGCAGGTGTTCCATATCCAGATGAGACATGGACATGGGAAGATTTAAAAGAAGCGGCTGTCAAACTAACAAATAAAGAAAAAGGAATTCATGGTATTGCAGCAGATTTGAAAAACCAAGGTTCCTACTATGACTTAATTTGGCAAAATGGCGGGGAAATCATTACGGACAATGGTAAGAGCACCGGTTTTGCTGAGTTAGAAGCCATTGAAGCGTTAGAGTATTGGTATAGTTTCATCGATGAAGGATTATCACCAACCTATGCACAGTTAACAGAAACTTGGTCTACTGACATGTTTATGTCTGGTAAATTAGCGATGACGTTTGATGGTTCATGGAGGGTGGCAGTGTTTAAAGACAATCCAGATTTAGATGTTGCCCCATTACCACAAGGAAAAGAGCGTGCCGTTACGATTCACGGATTAGCGAACGTTATTTCAGCTAAGACAAAAAATCAAGATGCTGCATGGAAGTTTGTTCAGTACCTTGGATCAGCTGATGCAGCACAAGTATTTGCAGAAACTGGAACAGTCATTCCTGCATACAACGGTTTACAAGACGCATGGTTAGAAGCTGTACCTACTATGAATTTAAAGGCATTTATCGACGCAGTTGAATATTCACGTCCATTGCCGAATATTGAACAAACCAGCGCATTATGGGCATCTGAAACAAATATTTTAAAGAGAGCATGGAGTGGAGAAATCAGCGTTGAAAAGGCTGCAAAAGAATTAGCAGCTGAGGCTGAAGGAATTTTGAAAAAGTAGATTACTAGGAAGGTTAAGCGAGAGTTTGGCTTGACCTTCCATTCTATTAAGTGAGGTGACACAATATGAGCAAGTCTATGACTGAAATCCAAGAAATGGGTACACCCAACAAAGTTGAGAAAGCAAAAGTAACATCTTACGCTAAATCCCAAAAACGATCAGATTACTTTTGGGGATATCTAATGATCGCACCCGTTATGATTGGATTATCCATCTTTTACTTTTGGCCGATTCTACAAAACACGTATTTTAGTTTTACGGAAAGAAGTGCTTTTGGTGCTTCCGAATGGATTGGATTGGATAACTACGTTCGAATGTTTACAGACAGTCAGTTAGGACAATCCTTCCAAAATACATTTGTTTATATTGTTTTTACAGTACCGATTGGGATATTTCTTGCCATCCTTGTAGCGGTATTGCTCAATCAAAAAATTAAAGGAAAATCCATTTATCGTACGATTTACTTCTTACCGGTTATCACAATGCCAGCAGCGATTGCGATGGTTTGGAAATGGTTGTATAACGGTGATTATGGGTTAATCAATTTCCTTTTATCTAAAATCGGTATTGAAGGACAAAATTGGGTAACGGATCCGAAATATGCTCTTTACGCGGTTATTGTGGTTGCGATTTGGAGTGGTATTGGTTACAACATGATTATCTTCTTATCCGGTTTGCAAGGAATCTCTAAAACCTATTATGAAGCCGCTTTAATTGACGGTGCTGGTCCATGGCGAACCTTTTTTAGTATTACGCTGCCATTACTTTCACCGATTATCTTTTTCGTATCGATTATGTCGTTTATTCATGCCTTTCAAGTGTTCGATTTGATCTTTATGATTGTCAGCGACAAGAGTATTGCCATTGATAAGACGCAATCAATTGTCTATCTGTTCTATCAGCATGCATTTGTTTTAGGTGATAAAGGCTATGCTTCAGCCATTACAACCTTATTGCTTGTGATTATTCTCTTGATTACTGCGATCCAAATGAAGCTGCAAAAGAAATGGGTACATTACGATTAAGGAGGGAATTGAAATGGAAGTTAGTTCTAATAAGGGGAAATATTTTGTCCATATATTACTAATCATCGGTTCGATATCGATGCTTGCTCCGTTTGTTTGGATGATTCTTACAACATTTAAGACATATGCAGAGTCCATTCAAGTACCTCCATTGTTGTTTCCCACACAATTCAACTGGGATAATTATGTAGAAGTATTTGAATTACTGCCATTTTTAACTTTTGCGAAGAATACGTTCCTTGTCACGATTGGAATCACGGTTGGACAATTGGTTTTCTGTTCATTAGCAGCTTATGCGTTTGCTCGAATCGAGTTTCCTGGAAGGAATGTATTATTTTTACTGGTTCTTTCTGTATTAATGGTACCAAGCCAGGTGTTTTTATTACCACAGTATGAAATTATGGCGAATTTAGGATTACTCAATACCTTGCCAGCGGTTATTATACCCGGGTTGTTTAGCGCTTTCGGAACGTTTCTCTTGCGTCAATTCTTTATGGGACTGCCAAAAGAACTAGAAGAAGCAGCACGATTAGATGGTTGTAACCATTTCCAAATCTTTTGGAAAATCATGCTTCCGTTAGCGAAGCCAGGTCTCATTGCCTTAGGTATTTATACAGCACTGTTCGCGTGGAACAATTTTATGTGGCCGTTAATTGTGAATAGCTCACCAGATAGCATGGTGTTATCGGTTGGATTAGCATCATTACAAGGTCAGTATGCGACAAACTATCCGGTATTGATGGCAGGTTCATTCTTAGCGATGATTCCGATGTTGGTTTTATTTATGTTCTTGCAGAAGCAGTTTATTGAAGGTATCGCCCTTACAGGTGGAAAATAAGGAGGTCTTTACATGATAACAGCAGCAATGATTGGAGCTGGCGGAAGAGGTTATTATGCATACGGAACTTATGCTTTACGGTATCCGAATGAAATTTCGTTTGTAGCTGTAGCTGACCCAGACGAAGAGAAACGGAACAAGTTTGCGAAAGCGCACAATATTGAAGAGAGTATGTGTGTAGGTGACTGGGAAACATTATTAGTTCAAGATAAATTTTGTGATGCGATTTTAATCTGTACACCCGATCAAATGCATTATGAACCAGTAATGGCGGCGATTAATAAGGGATACAACATCCTCTTAGAAAAACCAATGTCTCCAAATCCGAGTGAAGTATTGGCGATTGCGGAAGCAGCAGAAAAGAAAGGTGTTTTGCTAAGTGTTTGTCACGTGCTCCGTTATGCGCCATTTTATCAGGAGCTTAAGCAGGTTTTGGAAAGTAAAGTAATTGGCGATATCATGTCGATCCAATGGATTGAGAATGTTGGCTATTATCGCCAAGCTCACAGCTTTGTCCGTGGAAATTGGGGCAAGGAAGAAACCTCAAGCTCCATGCTTTTACAGAAATCCTGTCATGACATGGACATGCTTCAGTGGTTGATTGGTGAGAAGTGCCAAAAAGTATCATCGTATGGCCAATTATCGTATTTTAAGGAAGAGAACGCACCAGAGGGATCAGCCGAACGCTGCCTGGATTGTGCAGTCGAAAAACAATGTCCATATTCAGCCGTTAAATGGTATCTGCATGAACGAGATGAATGGCCAGCGAATACGATAACAGCAAATTCAGATATCAATAGCCGGTTAAAAGTGATTCAAGAAGGGCCGTATGGTCGCTGCGTATGGCGCTCAGACAATGATGTAGTTGATCATCAAACCGTGAATTTACTTTTTGACAAAGACATCACTGTAGCCTTTACGATGTCTGGATTTACGGCAAATAATTGTCGTCAATTTAAAATTATGGGTACAAAGGGGACGATTGAGGGTGATGATACGAAAAATGAAATCCTTGTATCTTACTTTAATGGTAAAACAGAAACCGTAACGCCAATGACCATGGATGGAGGTCATATGGGAGCTGATACAAGTATAATGGAAGACTTTGTCTATCGAGTAGCAAATGGAATCACAGATAGTTTATCTTCTCCATCTGTTTCAGTGGACAGCCATTTAATTGTATTTGCCGCTGAAGAATCTAGAAAAACAGGGAAGACGGTTGATTTTAATGAATTTATTGAAAATCATCGGACGCTAGTATCGCTTCCTTAATTGAAATGATAAAATGTGAAATAAAAAGAGCGACTAAATGAAAGAGGGATTTTTAATTATGACTCACGATGTTCGACTGCCACTGTATTATCAACTGCTAGAAATGCTTGTAAAAAAAATAGAAGATAATTCATGGCCGGAGCACCACCAGTTACCCTCTGAAAGAGAGCTGTGCGATCAGTATCAAATGAGCCGTACGACGGTTCGAAAAACCATGCAATTATTAGAACAAAATGGATATATTGTAACGAAGCATGGCAAAGGAAGCTTTGTTGCACCGAAAGTTTATGACCAAAGCCTTGTTAACTTTTATAGCTTTACGAATGAAATGAAAAGCCTTGGTAAAACACCTTCATCACAGGTACTTGGTTTTGAAAAGGTTGATTGTAATGCGGAAATTGCATCGAAATTACATCTTGAAAAAGGTGAAGAGGTTTATGTAATCACACGGCTTCGTTTAGCAGACCTTGAACCCATGATGTATGAAATTTCCTATTTACCGACGAAAAGGTTTGAGAACTTAACGAAAGAACGTTTTGAAGATTCACCGATGTATGAAATTTTTAGTAAAGACTACAGAGTGCAAATCACAAAGGCTCATGAACGATTTCATGCTGTCTTAATTGATCAAGAGGTAATGGATATCTTACATGTTCCAGAGTCCATTCCAAGTCTAAGGATTGAACGGTCCACGTTTGAGCATGAGGCAGTCGTTGAATACACCGTATCCTATGCGAGAGGCGATAAATTTTCGTATTCGATAGAATTAAATCCAAGAAATAATTCGTAAATGTATGGAAAAGTACCATACATTTACGCTAACTGATAATGATGACATTATGAGAGGATGAGCATGGGTGCTGCATTCTTGGCATTCTAGTCGGAAAACATGTTGGATAAAGAGGTATGAATGGGATGCTGGGCTGAGGTAGATATTGGTTTAGCATAAAAATAGCTAAAATCGGGCGGAGCTTTTGCCCGTTTTTTTCTTTTTAAACCTTGGTAAAGACAAATAGTGGTTTTTCTGAGAAAATCCTTATGAAGGAAAAAACTCATTGAATCTGTTCTTGATATGTCCTTCATCCGGCTAATGAAGGACAAAGTTCAATGAAGAAACTCCGGATTTGACCTTCATCAGCCATTTTAGCCGCTGTTCTGATAATAAACAATGAATTTTAACACAGTCTATAAAATAAGGAGTGATCATATGAAAACAATTGTCCTAACTCATGCCCGTATTGCTGCTGAAACGAATGTAATTGAAAATGGGTATATCGTGATTAAGGGTACTAGCATAGAGGCTGTTGGTGAGATGGAGAACTGTCCATCTGTCGAACATGCTAATCGGGTCATTAATTGTGAACAAGCTGAATGGGTGATTCCAGGAATGATTGATGTACATATTCATGGGGCTGGTGGAAGTGATGTAATGGATGGAACACCAAACGCCCTTGAAACCATGGCAAGACTGCTGCCTGCTGAAGGAACGACTTCATTTTTGGCCACTACAACCACGAGCCCGAAAGATAGTATTGAAAATGCATTAACGAATGCTGGTGAGTTTATTCGTTCTGAAAACAACCCAGGTCAGGCTGAAGTCATCGGTGTCCATTTAGAAGGACCTTTTATTAATAAAGAAAAAAAGGGTGCCCAAAATGAGGATTATATCCTTGAACCGAATGTAGAATTATTTAAAAAATGGCAGAGCTTATCAAACAACAACATTAAACTAGTGACATTGGCACCAGAACTGGACGTTGATCTAGCGCTAACGCGTCATTTGGTTGAAACCGATGTTATTGCTTCCATGGGGCATACAAGTGCAAGCTTTGAACAAGTGAAGGAAGCGGTTGAAAAGGGTGTATCGCATGTTACCCATTTATATAACGGAATGAATCCTCTTCATCATCGTGAGCCAGGTGCTTTAGGCGGGGCACTTTTACACAATGAATTAACGGTTGAATTGATTGCCGATGGGATTCATAGCCGCCCTGAAATGCTGCAATTAGCTTTTCAGGTAAAGGGTCCTGAAAAGGTCGTATTAATTACGGACTCCATGAGAGCGAAATGCTTAAAAAATGGGGTGTATGATTTAGGTGGACAGGATGTCATTGTGGAAGGCGGGCGTGCTGTTCTTCGAAGCGGGTCATTAGCGGGAAGTGTTTTAAAGCTATCTGAGGGACGACGCAATATGCTAAATTGGACGAATGCCACGATTGAAGAAATGATTCAAATGACATCGGTCAACCCAGCAAAAGAATTAGGCGTTTTCGATCGGAAAGGTTCTATTAAAGAAGGAAAAGACGCGGATATTTTTCTCGTTGACCGTCAAGGGGAAGTACTGCTAACTCTCTGCCGTGGTGAAATTGCTTTTGAAAAATAAACAAAACCATGGGGACGGTTCTGGTGGCCCAAAAAGCCACCAGAACCGTCCCCATGGCAAAAACTTAAATTGTCACCCCTAAAAATTTCATCACTAATTCATTGCATTTTTTCCATTATATATTCATAAATTCTAAATCGAAGAGTTAAAGAATATAGTAGGAGATGGAATGTGTATGCCAACCTTATTTCGGATTTTAGATGCCCTTCAACTTTCACCAATAAAAAGCATATTGGCAACCATCATTCGTATCGATGGCTCAGCTTACTTAAAAGAAGGGACATCCATGCTTATGATGGAAAATGGTGAAAGGATAGGAATGATCTCTCCAGGCTGCCTTGAAGAAGATCTTTTTTTGCGGAGTAAGGAGTTATTCCAATCACCCTATCCACAAGTTGTCACGTATGATTTAAGCAGTGTAGATGACTACGGCTGGGGACAAGGAATGGGGTGTAATGGAGTCATTAAAATCCTGTTGGAACCTATAACAGAAAAATTAAGAACAGATTTGCTTTTTCTAAAGAAGTCTTTAGAAAAAGGATTATCCGTCCTTCATGAAAAGGTATTTTCAGATGACTATACTTTTAAAAAATCTACATTTCAAATCGTTTCTAAAAAAGACATAAAGAATCATCATTATGAATTTCAGCCAATTAACGAGGGTTATAAATACAGCTATCTTTTTACACCAGCTCCTCGGATACTCCTATTCGGTGCTGGTGAAGATGCAAAACCATTCGTTTCATTAGCATCAAAAATAGGGTTTACTATAACACTTTGTGATTGGAGACCTGGACTTTGCCACGAATCTCATTTTCCTTCCGCCAATCAATTTATCATAGGATCCCCACTACATATCATCCATTCAATCCACTTTTCAAAAAATGACTACATCGTTATCATGAGCCATAATTTTTTAAAAGACCAAGAATTCCTTGCAGGTTTAAAAAATTCTGAAGTAAATTACATCGGTCTATTAGGTTCAAAGGAAAGAACCACACGTCTGCTAGGCGGGGGAGAATATCCCAATAATCTATATTTCCCGGTCGGGCTGCCAATTGGGGCACAAGGTCCCGAAGAAATTGCTGTCAGTATAATGGCTCAAATCATCCAATTATATAGAAATGCGTCGAAGTAAAATGATGATGAAGCAAAATAAAATAGTCGGAATCTATCTTGCAGCCGGCATAACCCATCCATTAAAGGAAAAATCATTCATTATGAATCCGAGGACCCATTTATAGATATTGATACGACCGAAGAATACGAGAAAGTTGTACTCAACTTCAATCTCTATTTATGAGAGAAGAAAGGGGATAAAAGTTCATGTATATTATTGGGAAAGGAATACCCCGGAAAGATTCTCATGAAAAAGTCACAGGGCATGCCAAGTATACAGCTGATTTTCAGACAAACGAAATGCTGCATGCAAGATTAGTGACTAGCCCTTATGCACACGCCCTCATAAAAAGTATCGATAAAACCGAAGCACTAAAAATCCCAGGTGTTAGAGCCGTTATTACGGGAGAAAAATATCCCCTCACCGGAGAGGAGCTAGTAGACCGGCCCCCCATCGCGACCGAACGTGTCCGGTTTCATGGTGAGGTTGTTGCGATTGTCGTAGCGGATTTTCCAAATATAGCTGAGCAAGGCGTTCAAGCGGTGCAGGTTCAATACGAATTACTTCCTGTTGTCAATTCACCATCCGAAGCACTAAAACCAGATGCCCCCCTTCTACACCCTAATCTAGACAAGTATGAAAAAATCCAAGGAGTTTATCCCGAACCTGGAACCAATATTGCCACAAGAACAAAAATTCGGAAAGGTGATTGGGAAAAGGGCTGGGCAGAAAGTGAGGTAATCGTCGAGGAGCTCTTTGCCTTTCGCCCCTCCGATCATGCGGCAATGGAAACAAGAAGTTCGTTTGCCCAAATCCATCCTGATGGAATGATTGAAATTACTTCTTCCTCCCAGGCGCCATTTATGATTAAAAGATTAATAGGTCAGTATTTTGGAATTAGCAACGGGAAAATTAGAGTACATACTCCATTAGTAGGTGGAGCATATGGCGGAAAGGCCTCCACCCAGCTAGAGATATTGGCGTATATTGCTACAAAGGAAGTAAATGGTCGTTTGGTAAAAATCATCAATACCCGTGAAGACGATATGCTGACATCTCCGGGTCATATCGGGTTAGAGGCGAAGGTAAAGCTAGGAAGTACAAAGGATGGAATTCTTAAAGTTGCCGAACTTCTCTATCTTTGGGATGGTGGTGCCTACTCAGATAAATCGATTGATTTAAGCCGCGCGGGAGCTGTCGATTGTACAGGTCCTTATCATATTGAAAATATTTGGTGCGATTCATTATGCATGTACACGAACCATCCATACGCCGCTCCCTTTAGAGGGTTCAGTCATTCAGAGGTTCACTTTGTCTTTGAACGGACCATGGATGTTCTGGCGAAAAAATTAAACATCGACCCACTTGAATTAAGGAATAAGAATGCAATTTTACCAGGTCATACCACTCCAACCCAAGTACTTTTAAATTCTAGTACAGTTGGAAATTTACCAAAATGCATAAGTAAATTAAAAGAATTAATCAATTGGCAGGAAGGTCAGATTAAGGATCTTGGAAATCATCTTGTTCGTGCAAAGGGAATTAGTTGCCTTTGGAAGACTTCTACAATTGACCCAAATGCAAGTTCGGGGGCTATATTAATTTTTAATCCTGATGGGAGTATTAACCTTATTGCGGGGGTGATAGAAATCGGAACAGGTACCAAAACGATACTTGCACAAATTTTAGCAGAACGATTAAAAATGGATGTGAATGACATTCATGTTCAACTAGAAGTCGACACATTAAATACGCCGGAGCATTGGAAAACGGTTGCAAGTAGAGGTACGTATATGGGAGGAAGAGCGGTATTAGCAGCTGCAGAGGATGTTATCCGACAACTAAAAAATATCGCCTCCTTTGTTTTAAGGGCACGGGAAGATGATTTAGAAGTCGGATATGGAAAAGTGTTTATACGCGATGAACCGAACGCCAGTATTCCCATTAAAGATATTGCCTATGGATATACCTTTCCCAATGGCAATACGATTGGGGGACAAATCATCGGGAGAGGCCACTTTGTGATAAGAGGAATGACGTATTTAGACAAAGAGACTGGGGCAGGAAGACCAGGACCAGAATGGACCGTAGGAGCAGAGGGAGTTGAAATCGAACTCGATTTAAGAACCTACAGGTATAGAATTATTAAAGCAGTGGCTGTCATTGATATTGGAAAAGTGCTGAACGAAAAAACAGCCACCGGTCAGGTAAAAGGTGCCATGAGTATGGGCCTTTCCTTTGCCGCTAGAGAAACGTTTTGGTTTGATGATCATGGCAGAATTCTAAACCCACAATTACGAACATATCGCCCAATTCGATTTGGTGAACATCCAAAGTATGAGGTCGCGTTTGTGGAGACACCGCAGCTGGATGCCCCATATGGAGGAAGAGGTGTTGGGGAGCATGGTTTAATCGGGATGCCAGCAGCACTGGCAAATAGCCTCTCCACTGCTTTATCAGTCGACATCAACTATTTACCTCTTATTCCTGAATTACTTTGGAAAATAAAGGAGGGTGAAAAATAGTGCTAGCCGCCAATATTGAATATCATAGACCCACTACGATTAATGAAGCTGTGGAACAATTTTTTATGTTAAAAAAAGAAAACAAATATCCAATGTATTATAGTGGAGGGACCGAAATATTAACACTCGGCCGTCTCAATTTTATTCAGACTGGAGCGGTTATTGATATAAAAGCAATAAAAGAAACCCTTTCCCACGAGTTTGATCAAGATCATTTTATTTTTGGAGCTTCTCTTCCGCTTACTTATATTGAAGAAAGTAATATCTTCCCTTTGCTAACACAAACATCAGTAGGAATTGCTGACCATACGGCAAGGAATAAGATAACACTCGGTGGAAATTTATGTGGAGTTATTTTTTATCGTGAGGCCATTCTGCCATTCCTCCTTTGCGATTGCCAAGTGGTTGTAGCAGGAAAAGATGGCCTAAAAACGCTTCCCATCCAGCAAATTTTTAATAAAACCTTTCAATTGGAAGAAGGCCAGTTTCTCGTTCAGCTCTTCGTAGAAAAAAAGTATCTTTCTTTACCATTTGTCACAATAAAAAAACGCCAGCAATGGGATACTGGTTATCCCTTATTAACAGTAGCTTGTATTCAAGTTGATCATCAGATTCGGTTTGCTTTTAGCGGGCTCTACCCATATCCCTTCCGCTCGCAAAGGGTAGAGACCGAATTGAACAAAACTAATTTACCTGTAGAAAAACGAATCGATAACGCAATAGCGCAGCTCCCAACCCCTATACTACATGATTTGGAAGGTTCGAAAGAGTTCCGATTATTTGTATTACGGAACACATTAACAGACATGATCTTGGAAATGGAGGGAAGAAAATAATGCCCAATCCCCCTGTTAAAAAAATAAGTGTTTCACTTGAGGTCAATGGCGAAACGCGTCAGGTTGATATACGACCTATCGACACTCTTCTATATGTTCTTCGTAATCAACTATCACTTACAGGAGCAAAACCCGGATGTTTAAATGGGGATTGCGGTGCTTGTTCTGTGATGGTCAATGATAATGTTTATAAATCATGCATCATGCTCGCCATCGAGACTGTTGGGTCAAGAATTACAACGATTGAAGGTTTGAAGGATTCTCCAATTCAACATGCATTCATCAAGCATTTTGCCTTTCAGTGCGGTTATTGTACACCGGGATTTATCATGAATTGCCAAGCACTCCTTTTAAAACATTCACGCCCAACCTATGAGGTAATGAAAGAATGGTTAGCTTCTAATATTTGTCGTTGCACCTGCTATGAAGAAATAGAAGAAGCCATGTTTTCAGTAATAAAAGGTAATGCCGATGGCAATGCTGAATAACCTATCATCCTATTTGGCTTGAATCACTTTCTTTTCGTTCGGTAAAAAAGAAAATAAAAATCCCCACTACTAATGCCAAAAGAAAAATCTGAGAATCAGAAGGTTTAATTGTTGGTAAATCGGTTAATGACATGTTCACCATTCCCTTATTTACGATTAAATACAAGAGGGTCAATATCAAAATGCTTCGAAACTATTTTTCTATAAAAACGATAATTCCTTTTTAGGGACGGAAGTGTTGGCTGATAGAGCGGCGCTCCAAAAATAGGGCCGCTAACATTAATTGAAAATCTGCTTGGACCTAGTACAGAGCTTATCACGCGGATTTCATCGACGATTAAAAGAATGGCAATGATGATATCAAGAACATCAATCAATCCAGTAGCAACAATATTTCCATTTTTACCGTGCAAGCGGGCTCTACCGAATAAAGGACCGCTTAAGGAAAGACTAAATTCAGGTGGCGTTATAAAAACTCCAATGATTGTGATCTGCCCTGTTAACAATAATCCAGCTGTAACTAAATTTAATTCTCTTTGAAGAACAGCAATAATCCTAAGCTCTTCTTGAATTTGACAATCATTTTGCATGTGATATCAACCCCTACGCCCATTTTATTCTGTGGCAGATGGAGTGTGAATAAACTTTACTTAAACTTCAATGGACCGAATCATCTTGCCCGGTCCTTTTTCTCATTCCTACACATACTGAATAACATCTGAACGATTAGTATTGGAAGAGCTTGGAGCCAGTGCAATCGGAGTGTTGGCAGCATTGGCCTGTTTGGAGTAGATAGCCAGTATTTTCGGGACTTCCCAAAAACTCTGGTGTCATTTAGGCGGGTATACGCATACGCTATTCTAAAATTGCTACCTAGAATGAGGGAGAAGTTATGCCATCTATCGTAATCAATTTATATAATCTCAAAATAAATAGCATTTCTGGAAATGGCTCAGTAACTATTGGTGAAGCTTCACATAATAGTCATACTGCAAAAAGCAAGATACAGGGAGTTAACTCATCTTATGGTGACCTGTCCCCAACCGAAGCTAATTTGCAAAATATACTGATTGATCCAGATGTAAATGATATGACGGATATTGGGAATTCCGATAGTACCAATATAGGAAGAGTCCCGGGTTTCTAAATTAGAGGAGGGAGAGGAAATCATGCCTTATCAGATTAATATCTTCAATATAAAAGTCAATGGAGCAACCCAGAATGGAAATATTGATATTGGACCAACTGTTCATAATAGCCACACTTCGAATACTAAATTAATCGGTGCAAATTTTTCCCAAGGGGATTTTTCACCAACCTTTTCACAAATGAACTCAGGAATGTTTGATACGGACGTAAGTGACCAAGATCAAATTGCCAATCCATCCATGCCAATTTCGAACCTAATATAAAATGAACGGGGAGGGGATATAATGGACATTGAAAAAATAAGAAAATGGATGGAAATCACAAATGAATATAGACAAAGTGATTTTTGGAGCAGTGTTTTAAATCAGCAGCCCCCAAAAGAGTTTTTTGCCAGAACATTTGATATGGATGTACCCAAACACGATATCTATCAAAATGATACAACCATCTGTATTCTTGTAGAATTACCTGGTATTCAAGTGAACAATCTATTATTTAATTTAATATCAAAAAGCCGGATTTCAATAAAAACGACTGCAGTCCCGCCTATTTCAAACGAACTGGCAATAAAGCAGGGAAGATATTACGGGGACATAAATTTTGAAATTGATTTACCAGAACCAACTGAGGCACATTTATTAACCGTTCAGTATCAAGATGGACTCCTTTACATCAGTTATCCAAGACAGATAGAAAGTATAAAGGTCAATATCTAACATTAAAAAATAGCCAGAGTACACACTTCACACCATTTTCAAAAATCCCAAAGCAATTTCAATGACTCTTCCTCATCCAATTTTCTGCTATCTCTTATTCCTTTATTTTGTTACTAGCCTTGCCAACTAGTAAAATAGCTTGCTGATTACTTGTTGGTTCATCCGAATTACCGTCATAGAATGCATCTAATTCCCCGATAAAATAGGATTCCTCAACGGTTACAGAATAGCCTTGATTGAATTCATATCACATAAATTAGATTTTTCTTTTAAATAGATTTGCTGCTTTTTCCGCACCTAATGCATTTACTCGTGTAATAGTTGTACTTGTGTCGTCTGCGAAAGAAACATAGGATGGATTTAAAATTCAAATCGAACAACTCCCTTTGAATGATTAAAACCTGAAGTTCAGCTGCTTTATTGATTTTATTTTAGAACTGTGACCGGTAAGTTCCTTACTATTAGCTGGTTGGACTCATGTAAGATATAATATGGTTCTATAGTAACGTTTATTTGATTATTCTGAAAGTAAAAATCACTAAACGGGTAATTAGTACCAGAGCTGTATTTTTTTCTTATTCTATTAATGTGAAAAAAACTAACCCAAATGGTCGCTCAACAACGATCTTCTGGGTTAGTCTCTTTTTTGATTGCTTTTTTTATCACTTTAATTTTTCTTCAATTACCATCGTTGGGAAGTAATCACCAAATTCATTTGTTTCCTTTTCATTGCGATTCATACTGATTGTCCCAATAGAAGGATAGACAATCGTTAAGATGTCCCAACCTTCATGGTTTAATAATTCATCTGATAATTGGCTGTATCGATTAACGGCCATATCCTTAGCAGGAACCATTTCATTCGGAGCTAAAGCAATCGTCGCTTTAATTTCACCATTTACAAAAGAAACATTAGATAATTGGTCACCCTCCCCAATGCCAATATAGTTGATAATTTCCTTCACCTGATCTGCTGTAATGGGTTGGGGTGTTTCTTGTGGTTGATTTTCCTGAGATTGTTCATTTAACTTTTCTTCTGTCTCCTCTTTTGGAGTATCTTCAGCTTCCTCTTTTACTGGCTGGTTTGTTGATTGGTTTGGACTGGGTTCTTCTGCATTACATGCAGCTAAAAGTAGTAAAGCAGCCATTAAAATATAAATTGTTTTTCTCATTTTATAACCTCCAACAATTGGTCATACATGCTTATGATGACCAATTTCTCGAACAATTTACCTTAAAAATACTGTAATACTGATTATCACCAAGTTAATCCAGGCTTTTAAGATCTTTTTGGTTGTGGGGAATAAATTAGGCATGTAATCAAAGGAAATTTGCAGGTAACGAACAAAATCTACAGGTATAGGAACTATTTAGGCAGGTAAGAGGGTTACTAGACAAAAAAAGGGAATTCCCTACTTAATTAAGGATTTCCCTTGATGATTTTTCATTCTCGAGCAGTAATCATGATAAGCTTGTATTATCCGATCAATAATCGGATTCCATAACCATCCTGTCATCTTTACTACTATGCTGGTTATACTTCCTAGTAACGAACTACCTAAAATATCCAAAGGATAATGTTGTCCCATCCAAATGCGAGAGAGTCCTGTTAGGATAGCGGAAAGGTACATCACACTGCCTAGGAAACGCTTATAAAACATGACAGAAGTTGCTGCTGCAAATGCTAGAGCGGTATGTTTACTTGGAAATGAAGAGTTCTTTTTTGATGGAAATGGGGATAATAAATGGGTCCCAAGATTCAAGAAAGGGCGAGGTTTAAAATAAAATAATTTAATGATTTTATTTAAAACCATCGATACCCCCGCCGAAATGATTGCGTATAAAGTGACTTTCTTATGTGAGTTATCTCGAAACCATATGAAGATTAAAATAAATAGAAAAAAGTATCGAACCTTTTGAGAAAAGATAATCACCATCATATCTAAAAGCCGATAACGACCAGCAAATTGGTTAATCGCTCTAAATATCCTGTAGTCCATATACATATCTCCTTTGTCCCCAGTCTACTAACATGTCTAGTTTTCCTGATTAAAAAGTTAATATGTATGGAATAGGTGCCTGTTCACTACTTTACTTGGTCAATGATTGACTTGAAGCATTGCCGAATCCAACAAAAAATAATAAGAGGGATTATGAAAAAGATGTTTGTATAAAAGCCTTATCTGAATATTTTTTAAACTTTGGGTAAATAGTAATATCGATAATAATTGTTTATATAGGAGTTTTGATATGGCTTCTAACCGGAAAGAAAAAAACGTTTTATTTTTTGCTTATACTGTAAGTGCGCTATTATTGTTTAAATTTGTTCCAAAGGAAAAAATCCGTCATGCCTCAGTCATTTTTCTATTTAAACAGGTTATAACTTGGCTTTTTGGTTTACTTGTTGTCGAGAAGAATCTTATCCAATATCCATTCCGTCTCTATTTTAAAAAGGCATATAAAGGTAGTTTTTGTTTTGAATACTTTTTTTACCCTGTATTTAGTGTTTTATTTAACCTTTATTATCTGATAAAAGAAATATTGTGATAAAAGCTTTATACAATTTTTTTCATACATCTTTTATTACAGGTCTCGAGGTCCTGCTTGTTAAGTATACAAGGTTAATTCGATATAAAAAGTGGAATTGGTATTGGAGCTTTTTTACGATGTTTGCTGCGAATCACCTGTCACATGTATATTACAAGTGGTTCTTTAAAGAACCTTCAAAGAAATCAAATTGTCCCACTCATTCGCATATAACTAATCGGTCGTAAGAGAGATCTTTTTGTCAGAGAAGAAGCAGGTCATTTAATAATAAAAATCTCCCAAGCTGTTTCTCGGGAGATATTTATGTCAGGGGTTCTTAATTGTATTTAAAGAATGGTATAAATTTGGGTTTGGTTAATCATCACTGTCATCATTATCGTCATCATCAAAGTCAACTCTCGTGATTTCACCTGTTTGGGCGTCAACCCGCACGTCTGCTTCACCACGATTAGATTCAATTTCAAATTTAAATTCTAGTCTTCCATGTTCAGTTTCTTTTTCCACTTCTGTTATGGTTCCATTCACTTTGTTAAGGGCGATCCTTGCTGCTTCATCTATTGTTAAGTTTGAGACAGTATTGGGCTGACTAGAAGAAGTGTTGCTGGAATCATCTGTCTCTACTTTATAAAAGGTTGTGCCGTGCTCGGTTTCCAACTCAATTTCTTGTCCTTTGGAGATTTCAGGTAAGTTTACTGAATCCACAATAATAGAGGTGTTTTTGTCGTCTAGATGAATAGAATCATCTGGCTGGGTCCCGTTTTTTGAAGCTCCCACAGCAGCTGCGCCGCCAAAAATTAATAATGCTGATAAACCACCAATAATGATTTTCTTTTTCATTTTAATTCCTCCTGTTTCTTTATTTTTTCTACACTTTCAATATATCCAACGAAAATGAGAAGAAAAGGATAGAAACATTAGAAATAAATGAGAGATTTTTTATTTATGTGGAAAATACTCTGCTGCTTCTATACGGCATTACAGGGTTTAATCGAAACGAAGCAGATGGTTGATGAGGTAATCTATAATTATTGGGATTAGTCATAAATGCCATTTTGTTAGTCAAGTATGATCGAAATTAACAAAAAAATAGATTCGGTCGATTGCCGAATCCAAAAACTATATAAAAAAGGGGGGTATGAAAAAGTTTGAAAAAAGCATTCCTCTTCATGTATCTATCATAGCTTGTACTAATGAATAAACTATGAACAAGGGGTTAAAGATTTATTAATTATGAACATCCATAAGGAAAATCTATAACCTACTTATAAAAGCTCCTTATTTTTATGATAAGAACGCTTCAAGGAAATATAGCTAGCTAAAAACCACAGTATACTTACACCCACTACTATGCCTAAAATATCAAACCATGTTTCACTGTCGGTAGGTACCTCAACGAAAATCATATAGATCAAAATAAAAGCAACTACAAATCCAATGATTCTAGCGTTCAACATTTGTCCCTTTCACGTAAACTTGGAAAATGGCACGAAAAGCATAGCAAGGCCCCGTTCAAAAATAATTCCATGAAAAAAAGTAGAGAAGACCTAATTTTCGCAATATTCATTCTAAATTCCTAGAAAAGCAAGCTATTCTTCTCAGGAAGAAAGAAACGTGTACAGCCTGTTTTACTGTGAAAAAATTCTACATCAAGATAAATATAAGAAAATAGTACTAGAAGCGTTTATATCGCCATTCAGTGACATTTGAATGTTTTTTTTATTCGTGATATATACATATACAGGAAAAACTGTATAAGTTTGGGTGGGATAAATGGGAAATAAATCAAATGTTTTTTGCTAATTAGGTAGAGGAAGCGTGACCCATGTTTTATCATGAAATTTTTATGATAAAAAATGTCTATTTTCTATAGACAAAAATAAGGGAGAGGAGATGAAGAGATATGTCTGGACAAATTCGTATGACCCCAGCTGAGTTAAAAGCAAAAGCAACACGATATGGCCAAAGCGCCCAACAAATTGAACAAATTTTAAGGGATCTTACTAATTTACAAAATGAACTTCGCGGCGAATGGGAAGGTCGTGCATTCCAAAGATTTGATGATCAGTTCAACGAGTTGAAGCCAAAGGTACAAAACTTTGCACAATTGATGCAAGATATTAATACACAATTGAACAAAACGGCGGAAGCTGTGGCTCAACAGGATGAGCAATTATCACAGAATTTTGGTTTACAATAATAATTCTATCAGTCTAAAAGTAGATAAGTAGAATGAGACGTTCGCGACTATGCTGCCCGAGAGCAAAAAGCCATACGACAATTGTTGTGTGGCTTTTGTTCTTGTTTATCTTCTTTCCGGGGATTCATAAAAGGATGATTCACTTTTATACATAAGAATGATTTACAGGGGTTGATTGGAATGAAAAAGCTTGAGCGGGGTATCTTGTTATTTTTAATTCTAGTGCTTGTTCTTTCATCTGGGATTTCTTATTTGGCGTTAAATCAAGCTTCAAAAGGCAAAAACAACATAGATAACCAAAAAATGAGAATCGCGTTAGTTAATGAGGATCAAGGTGCGGAATTTAATGAGGAATACTATGAATTTGGTAATGGGTTTATCAAGGGTATTGAAAAAGACAGTCAATATGACTGGTATGTCGTCAGTCGTGGGGTGGCAGAAAACGGACTGAAGCGGAATGTTTACCATATGATCATTGTCATTCCCAATGACTTTACGCAAAAAGCATTATCCATTGACTCGAAATCACCAGAGAAGGTTGTGTTGAATTATAAAATTAATGCATCTGAAAACAGTAATATGAAAGCAGAGGCAGAGAAAACGGCGAGCTCCATCTTAGGAGAGTTTAATCGGAGAATTATTGATGTTTATTTTGCAAGTGTCATTGGAAATTTACATGATGCACAAGACAATGTTAGTACATTGGTTAATAAAGAACAATTATATACAAATGTTTATCATCAGGATATTCAGCGTCCGTTAACCGGTTATACCTTACGGCTTGGAGCAGTACAGGATCATACAAACGTATCGAGAGATAGTTTTAAAGGCTTACAGGATATTTTAAAAGAATTTGAGAGCAGCATGGGCGAAGGAGTTCAAACAAGCCATACGTATCAGTCCAGCTTCATGGACTTTACTAAAAAGCAGGCAGCTGACATGCTTCTTTCAAAGGGTTTTTCAGAACAGTTAGGCGATTTTAACAGCAAAATGAATCAGCGTAATGTCCTTCAACAGTTAGATGATTTACGTTCCGCGAACAAGGCAATCAATGGCCAGTTCCATTCAACAAAGGATAAAACCGCTACTATGTTGTCTGAGTCAGCAGCCATTCAAGCGTACCTGACAAGTACAAAGGAAAAAATGGAGAAAGTGAATACAGAGTTAGTCGATCAATTGGCAGCTGACATGCAGCAATTCGTTGCTGAAAAGCTAAAAAGGGAAATCAATCATTCTGCTGGTAAAGAGCAAAGTGTGCACCTCAATCATATTTTTGCGAGACCGGATGCAAATGTCCGTACTCTTATCCAAAAGCAAATGGATCTGCTTCCGTCCTTAGACCAAGAAGATCTAGATGGATTAGGATTGAAAAAGATAACACTTACACAACTAAAAAATGTCATCGCCGTATCGAAACAATACAATAAGGAGTTTGGTTATACCCCAAACCTTGAAACAAATAGCCTGCCATTATCAGACCAAGTGAAAGAAATCAAACATCACTTGATGATAAATGGCGTCATGGTAACGGATTCCGTCATCCTACCTGAAGCGAACAAGAGCGGTCAGGAGTTTACCTTATCTATTCCAAAGGAATTTTCTGTTGCTCAGGTTTTATTGACATTACCCAATCGTCCTGAAATGGATTATACTAAGCCTTTTCTTAAAAACAAACAGATTACGCTTCCTGAAACAGACAAAGGATCATTCACCGTAAAAGTAAAGGTGAAGTTAAAAGAAATAGCGGCAACTATTGATGTTTTCCAACCAATTACATGGAATTGGGAGATGGAACAAAAGGATGTCACACAAGTGGATACACCTGTTCCGCCGGAAACGGCAGGAGAACCTTCATCGCCAACTGAACAAAAAACAGGACAGTTAGAAGAAGTGACGCCGGGCGTATCCGAAGAAAAGGGTGGACCTGCAAACGATACGATCGCTAGCGTGATGGAAGCAACGGAAAATGAACGAAAGACTGTTGAGCAAAATAAAAATGCAGAAAACAAAAATGAACCCACTACTGGTGACCAAAATAATAATGAGCCAAAGAATGATCCGAAGAATCCAGCTGAAATAGTAATGATGGTAAATAACACCATTCAGCATCAGGTGATGTCACCTCTGATGAGTGACGCAACAAGTGTGTTAATCAATGCAGCAAGTGATACGGTCAGTGAGTACCAAAAATTGTTGATGCTTTATGGCGCCTATTTTGGAATTGGGTTGGAGCAGTTTAATCAACCTAATTTGGAAAATCAGTTGATTCAAACCAATTTAAGGGATATGGCAACAGTGGATTCTCTCTATTATTTATTTAACAAGGAAGATATTGTAGAGGTTTTAGCCAATTATGTTGCGAAGCAAATTACAGAAGAAGTCCGGCAGCAAACAGTGAACTTGAAAAGTAAGATGGATGAGTATGTTCAACTTGTCAACGGTGCAAACCAAAATTCCATGCAAATGATGGAGATGATCAAACAAACCATGGCACAAGCTGAAATACTAAATACGAATCTGTCTAATACACTACAGGATTTGGCAGCATGGCGTGAAGCAAGTCTTCAGCTGCAGGAAGCGGAATCTACTATCTTACTCAATGAAGGTGAAGAACAAACTGCGATACTTGCACTAGGCAGTGGATTGAATTCGTTACTTGCTGCCAGCCAGGCGCTAGCCGATCAATCGAAAAATAATGCAACTACCGCCGACCATGTATTTAAAACCTTCGCTGCCATTGATCAACAGGCGAAAGAAATTCAAGTCAGCGGTACAACTTTAGTGAAACAGGCTGGCGATCTTTCGGAAAATTTAACAAATAAATTAGTAGAAGATAAGAATTTCGCTCAGAATTTTGGAGGAGTACTTGCTAATAGCCGTATTGGGCAGCGGCCAAATGAACATCTTCTCAGTTTCCTGTCCAATCCTGTCCAAACCAAAAATGCTGGAGTCATCCAAGCAGGTGATACATTTACTCCCTATTTTCTTGTCTTGATATGTTTCATTGTCGCTTTATTTACGGCATATGTTCTTTCCATTCATGAACGCAAACGGCTTCAGAATGATTCATTTGCAGAAGAAACAACATTAATAGGCAGGAACACACCGCTCACGATTATTACAGCAAGCATTGGTCTTGTCGAAGGGCTAGCGATCGGATTGCTTTCCAGTTATTTATTGCAAATAAGTGAAGAAAAAATCCTGCTTTGGATTGGTATGATCACATTGATCATGCTAGCGATGCTTCTTGTAGCCGCCTATTTATTACGTCAATTGAAAATGATTGGCATGTTTATCCTATTGGTGATGTTGAGTTTATATTTATTCTTTACGGAAGCACTGGGACTTCAATTTGATAAAGCCTCTTTAGCGGCAAAACTAAGGGAATATTCACCATTGCAATACATTGAGAAGTTATTCATGCAGTTTAGTAGTGGAGCAGCGGACAATAAGATCATCATTGGCAGCTTACTTGCCTTAATCGTGTTGAGTCTGATTGGTCATTTGTTAGTACTGCACCATGTACCGAGGAACAAGGAGGCACCTAATGAAGAAATTAGTGAATCCCTTTAGTTTTTTCATTGTTTGTTTAGGAATGTTTTCCTTCGTTTCTCTCCATCCCTTAGCGGAGACTACACTAGATCATAGTGGGAAATTAAGGCTGGAAACCGACCGCATTAGTAAAGAGGCTGCTGAAAGGGAAAAGCCGGAAAGTCAAGATAATAAAGAAACTGTATTGGAAAAGGTTGCGCCCGATTTGTTCAAAGAACAAACTCGGGCGGCCATTCAAACCAAACAAACAGAAATGGAAAAATCAATTAAGAAGGTGAAACAAAAGCTTTTTATAAAGCCTAGTGGATCCGATACCTCCTTAAGGGATAAGGAAAAGGCTCTGTTTGCCAGTGATTATTCGTTTCAATCTGCCGAAGCATCCCACAAGAATCATAAAGAAAGCTTCATGAGCAGTAAAATGGTGGTGGTCCTCATTGGAATGGTCGCAGCCGGTTGTGCAGGAATTTATGTGATGTCGAGAAAAATACTGTAGGAAAGGTGATAAAACAATGCCCAGAGAAACACATGTTAACGTGACGGTTGATTTTAGCAAATGGAGTAAAGGGCAATACGACGTACGAATCCCTGCCCACCAACCGATTAAACAGCTGCTGGGGAATTTGATTGAAACATTGAATCTCGAAATAGCAAAGGTTTCTCTTTTTGCGATAAAGATCCCAGATAAAGAGCTATTATTGACGGATGATGATCGTCTTATCGATTATCCAGTGACAAATGGTGATATTTTACAAGTTTTATAGCTTTTAAAAGGAGTAGAAAAACATGAACGAAAAAACTATCCAAATGGAATCAATGACCTATCAGTTTCTCATTCATGAAGACAAATGGCAGTTAAAACTGCCGAAATCACAAACACGTGTGAACGATATCCGTCAAATGGTACTGATCAATCAGGACTCAGATTTATTCGTACCATCATTCGTCGAAGAGGAAGATGACCAATTTATCTTTACCTTTATGGTGGATCCACATGCTAAACAATGGGAAGATATCCGCAAGCTGGACCGAAAAGATAAATTGCGGCTGTTATGTAATCTAGCTCGCTTCAGAATATGTCTAACCACACGAATGACTTTCTTCCTGCATCCGGATCATCTCATCGTTGACGATAATCTTATACCATCATTCGTGTATCGTGGAATCCGGGATGTAGTTCCCCCTTATCAATTCGATGAAGAAACATTTCTTTTCCAATATAAATGTTTGATTGTCGCACTGTTTTCGAAAAAATATCGTTTTGATGAACTTTATGCTGGTTCATTGAATCATGCAAAAGATACCGAATTTGAGCGCCAAATAGGTGAAATCGACGATCTTGATGCTTTAATCAAGCTGTTGAATAATCATTACATCCAAGAAAAAATGGAAACTGAAAAGAAGATGCAAATTGTACCGAAAAAGCAATTTCGTCTGTTTAAACAGTTAACATTTATCATGATTTCGTTATCTGTCCTTTTAACGATTGTGTTGATTTATCTGAATTTTGTGAAAGTACCTTATCAAGGGCATCTCCTTGAAGCCAATCGTTATTTTTTATCGTTGGATTACGGGAATGTCATCCATGAATTAGAGGATGAAAACCCGGAAAAATTACCAAGCGCAACGAAATATACGCTTGCCTATTCTTATATCAAATCAGAGCGGCTCTCTAACGTTCAAAAAGAGACAATCTTAAAAAATATTAGTATAAAGAGTGATCCGAATTATTTGTTGTACTGGATTTACAATGGCCGGGGTGATTTTAACAGGACCATTGACATTGCCAAGTTTATCGACGACCCACAATTAATTATGTATGGTCTGATTAAACAAATAGAAGGGGCGAAAAATGACCCTGCATTAAGTGGTACGGAGCGTGAAAAGAGAGTTCAAAATTATGAAGAACAATATAAAAGCTACGCTGAAAAATATGGCCTTGATCCAGACACATCCGACCCTGCCGGATTACAGGATCCAAATCAAATGAAGGACCCAAAAAGCCAATAAGTAATCCGTCAAGAAAAAAAGAATGAAGAGGAATAGACGAATGCCAAAAGTAGTGAAACGAATGAAGCGCCAGGAAAAAATTAGATTGGTGTTTACTCGTGTGTAGAGAGGGAGAGAAAGATGGCACAACGATTATTATTGCTAAGCTATAAAAATCAATTGCACAAATGCCATTTAAATAGAAATAACCCAAAAATATTAACAGTTGGAAGTGATAGGTCTAACACGATTACCTGTACAGAGATGCACACATCATTTGAGATTCACTGGGATGGTGTTGGCTGTAAAATAGGTGAAAAGCTGCTTTGTCTAAATGAAAGTTTGACAATAAAGCATCACGATGACCTCATACAACTGTATTTGAAGGAAGAAACTGAGTGGCAGGTATACGATACAGCAAAGCATTATAGTATTACGATTGGTGCAAACGATTATGATGATGTCACATTAACCAATGCAACTGTGGATGTGGTGCTGATTCGCGAGCATCTTGGAGATCCTTTTACATTGGAAGCCTTTCATGGTGAGGTGTACCATAACTTCATCCGTATATCAGAATCTGTGGTGTTAGAACCGGGCGACCAGCTTTTTTTTGCTGGAATCTTAGTAAAGATTGGAAGGCTTGACCTAGAGGTTTTAGGGATTGAGTGGATAAAGGAAACGAAACTAATTCGGTTATTCGGGACCAATCATGTCTTTGACAGTGATTATCCTGATTATCACCGTTCACCAAGAATTATTTATCGTGAGCCGACGGATAAAAGGAAAATCGCAAAACCATCCAATAAACCGACGAAGCCGAGTGAACAACTGGCACGTGTCATTGTTCCACCGCTTGTAATGATTGCTGCAATGGTGGTGGTCTCTATTTTTCGGCCCAATGGGTTCTATATTATTGCGATGCTGGCCATGACGGTCACAACTGTTATTTTTTCCATCACGTCCTATTTGAAAAGCCTGAAAAAATATCGTTCGGATCTAAAAGAACGGAATCAAAGTTATCGGGACTATTTAAAACAAAAAACCCATGAGTTATATAAAGCAAGTGAAGAACAGCGGCATGCTTTACATTATCATTATCCAGACGCTGAACAAATCCGTCAAATGGCAAGAAACGTCCATTCGCGTATTTATGAAAAGACGATGTTCCATCATGATTTTCTCACCTACCGCGTAGGATTAGGGCGGATTGATTCGAGTTTTGAGATTGAATTCAATATTGAAGAATTTACTCTTGAAAAGGATGAACTTCTCGAGGCAGCAAGCCTCTTAAAGTCGCACTATCTTACATTGGACGATGTGCCGGTGGTGACATCCTTAATGAAAGGTCCTGTTGGATATATCGGCCAGCGCCCATTTGTGCTAGAACAATTGCAATTATTGGTGATGCAGACAGCCCTTTTCCATAGTTATCATGACCTGCAGTTTATCACGATTTTTCCGGAAGATGAGAAAGAAAGATGGGACTGGATGCGCTGGCTCCCTCATGCAAGCGTACGGGATATCAATGTACGTGGATTTGTGTATCATGAGCGGTCGCGTGATCAAGTGTTACATTCTCTTTATCAAATTTTAAAAGACCGCAAACTTGCGGTAGATGAAAAAACCAATAAAAATGAAAAGCTGTATTTCTCTCCGCATTATGTTGTTCTGATTACCGATGAAAAACTGATTTTTGATCATACGGTGATGGAGTACTTTAATGAAGACCCTAGTGAATTGGGTGTTTCGCTTGTATTTGTAGAGGATGTGATGCAGTCTTTGCCAGAGCATGTCAAGACCATTATTGACATTCGCGATGCTGAGACAGGCGTGATTCTTCTGGAAGAGGGAGAATTGGTCAATCGAAGATTCAATCCGGATCATCTGCCGGATGACTTTAACAAAGAAGGTATGTCAAGGGCATTGGCCCCGCTTCATCATTTACAAAACTTAAGGAATTCGATACCGGAAAGTGTGACATTCCTGGAAATGTATGGAGTGGAAAAAGTCGAGGAACTTCGAATTCAAGAGCGCTGGGGAAAAAATGAAACCTATAAAAGCCTTGCTGTTCCACTCGGTTTACGTGGAAAGGAAGATATCGTCTACTTGAATCTGCACGAAAAAGCACATGGACCGCATGGTTTAGTCGCTGGGACGACGGGATCCGGTAAATCGGAAATTATTCAGTCGTATATCATCTCACTTGCGGTCAATTTCCACCCTCATGAAGTGGCGTTCCTGCTAATCGACTATAAAGGCGGCGGGATGGCCAATTTATTTAAACAGCTACCGCACTTATTGGGAACAATTACGAACTTGGACGGTGCCCAATCAATGCGTGCACTTGCTTCCATCAAAGCAGAATTGCAAAAACGACAGCGTCTGTTTGGCCAATATGATGTGAACCACATTAACCAATATCAAAAGCTTTATAAATCAGGTGAGGCCAGAGAGCCGATGCCGCATTTATTCTTAATTTCAGATGAATTTGCTGAACTTAAATCCGAACAGCCAGAGTTTATGAAGGAGCTTGTTTCAACAGCCCGTATTGGACGTTCCCTAGGGATTCATCTCATCTTGGCGACACAAAAGCCAAGTGGTGTAGTAGATGACCAGATTTGGTCCAACTCGAAATTTAAACTGGCCCTTAAAGTCCAAAATGCCAGTGATTCCAACGAAATTTTAAAAACACCGGATGCTGCGGAAATCACACTGCCAGGCAGGGCTTACTTGCAAGTCGGCAACAATGAAATTTATGAATTATTCCAAAGTGCCTGGAGCGGTGCTGATTACACCCCTGATAAGGATGAACAAGATTTAATGGACACCACGATTTACGGGATAAATGATCTCGGCCAATATGACATCCTTTCTCAAGATTTAAGCGGCCTTTCAAATAAGAAGGATATCTCAAAAGTCCCGACAGAGCTTGACGCGGTTGTGGATTACATTCATGACTATGCAAATGAAAAAAGGATTGTGGAACTTCCTAGACCATGGCTGCCGCCACTCGAGGAACGAATTTTTCTTCCTGAGTTAGATGATGTCGACTATAAAGAAGCTTGGTATATCGATAAGAAATCACTCGAAGTGACATTCGGTTTTCTTGATCTACCAGAAATGCAGGAGCAAAAACCACTTACCTTGAATTTGACCAAGGATGGCCATATGGCGGTCTTTTCCAGTCCCGGGTATGGGAAGTCGACCTTCTTACAAAGCGTGGCCATGGATATTGCCAGACATCATAACCCGGAAAGAGTTCACATCTTTCTTATTGACCTAGGAACAAATGGGCTGCTCCCGATGAAGGACCTGCCGCATGTAGCAGACACGATCATGGTCGATGAGGAAATCAAACTAGGAAAGCTTTTCCGCAGACTACAACATGAATTAAAGGAGCGAAAGCGAAAATTAAGTAAATATGGTGTAGCTACGATCCGCATGTATGAGCAGGCAAGTGGTGAAGAAGTCCCTGCGATTCTATTAATCATCGATACTTTCGACTCCATATCCGATGCTCCTTATCGTGAGGAGTTTGAAAAAGTCGCCGCTCAAATTGCCAGGGAGGGAGTAAGTGCAGGGATTCACCTGGTGATTAGTGCCGGACGCCAAAGTGCGTTAAGAGCTCCATTACTTTCAAATATCAAACATCAAATTGCTCTCTATATGATTGACGGGACGGAACCGAGAAATATCGTTGGAAGAACAGAGTTAACAATTGAAGAAATCCCAGGACGCGGCTTAGTGAAATTGGAGCAGCCTGTCGTCTTTCAAACAGCACTTCCTGTAAAAGGGGTGGATACGTTAGCGGTTATTAAACATATACAAGAAGAGTGCAGGGAAATGAGGAGCGCTTGGAAAGGAGAGATGCCGCTTCGGATTCCAATGGTTCCGGAGATGATTGAATTCACTGCCTTGATGAATCAATCGAAGGCAAAAGCCATTTTAAGCAAAGGAGGCATCCCATTTGCTGTTGATTTTGAATATGTAGAGCCGCTGGAGTTAGGATTTTTTGAAGATCAAAATACCTTGATTTTAAGTGATCGAGTCGACCTAGTTGAGCAAACATTCTTAACACTTGTTTCAAGTACCTCGATCAATGAACACATCGATGTTGGCTTACTGGACAATGCTTCTTCAAGATTTAGCGGATTCAAGGAAAACGTGAATATCTATGCGGACACAGACCTGGAAATGGATGGTTTTGTAGAGCGGCTGCAGCAATTATTTGAAACAAGGGAAGACGCATTCCGGCAAATCCAATCAGCATCAGATGGCCGTGTGACAATGAAGGAGTATCTGAAAGAAATTCGTCCGATGGTTGTCCTTATTACGGATGTATCATTTGTTATGGAAACCATGTCCTTAACAACACAATCGTTGTTGGCAAGATTAATGGAAACGGGTTCTAGAGTAGGAATTTATTTTGTTATCGGAGCTGTTCACGGTGCGATCGAAAGAAAGTATGATGAGATCGCGACCTTCGTAAAGAAACAAAAGTCAGGTATTTTAATCAGCAGAATCACGGACCAGAGCATCCTGGAGGTCTTACATCGACCTTACAAAGAGCAGAACTTACTTCCATATGAAGCTTATTATATTAAACATGGCAAAGCAGAAAAGATCAAAATAGCTGCTCCTTTCCAAAAAAGAGAGGAAGTGAATATAGGTGTTTGATTGGTTTAAAACAGAGATAGAAAAAAAAAGAGACGATTACCATGAGCTGTATGAAAATCTAAAAGACGCGATTTCAGAGCATGATAATCTGGTTTCTGAAGCAAATTCGGCATACAGTTCCTATATTTCGGCTGTTCCGAATTTATCTCATACAGATATACCTTCCAATGATTTTGAAAATACACGGGAACATTTAACTGAACAATTAAACCGGTATTTCCAACAGGACAAAGATAAACGGGATTCGCTCGTTGCCGCCAAAAATAAAGCGTATGAGAGATACGTACATTATAAAAATTTAGCCATTAAAGAAGCAGAGGCTGAAAGAGCTGAGAGAGAAAAAGAATTACAAGAGTTAAAAGAAAAATTGGAGGATTTGTTCAATGGGTGACGTTAAAATTGACACTGGTAAAGTTCAAGAGGCGAAAGCTGCAGCCAAGGCATTAGAAAAGTCGATTGCTAGTACGTATGATCAATGCCAACAATTAATTTCTACCGTCCATTCCGCTAAGTGGAGCGGAAAATCCAGAGATGCTTTTTTAACTTATATCGAAATCATTCAAAAATACCATCATGATATGAAGTCAGCAGTCGCAAAACAGACAAAAGCTTTAAATAACCTAGATGGTTACTTGGATGACTTCCTACAGGACAGTTCCGTAAAAGAAGTGAGGAACTTATGAGAAAAGAGTCTGCTGATGTATTTACAGCACCTGAGCTATACCTATTAGCGGCAGCTTTTGGCGGTCATGTCCTGTTTGGGTTACCTGAAAAAGAGATGTATCAATTAAAGGGTGATGAGGTCTTTAAAGAGGCATACCAACGGTTAAAGGAAAAGGGGATTTTATCCCCTGAAGGGAAAATAACCAAACCGGGGGCGATCATCATTCAAGCGATGGAATTTTATCATCAAAGTGAAAAATATGTCCGCATTAATAACTTGATGGTTGCCTTTCGTGAAAAAGAACATGATGAAGTCATTGTACTCGTGGAATTGGAAGAACAAGGCCATTATCAGTTACGTGTCACCTCGAAAGCATTGTTGCTTATCATGCTGAGTGAACATTTTCCGCTCGTCTTAAGAGAACCGGAGGAAAAAGAAAAAACCTTCTTAAAAGTTGAATTATCTCATCAGGAAAGACGAGAGACACAAGAATTTGAACCAGAACAGTCGTTGATGAATCTAGAATTCTTTCATTTAAAAGAGGAACCAAAAAGCAAATTCAATGCGAATTACTATCAGCAATGGCTTGTTTTTACCAAGGATAAGAAGTTAATCATGGTCGATACGGTGAATCAAAAATATTATCATGCAAGTCAATATTGGTTCTTAAAAGTACTCTTTGATGAATTGGATTTTCCTTACAAGGAGGCAAAGTCATATGCTTGAAGCTATGGACGGGGGCGGTTCCAGCCAGCTTATTAATATTGATCCTGATGAGATCACAACCATTTATAAATTATTGATGGGGATTATCATGGAACTGGATACCAATGCCGTTCCAAATATTGAAAAACTGGGAAATCTCCATTATTACACCGCAGGAAAAGCAAAAAAGACAATGGAAGTATATGCGAAAGCAAATCAAAAGGTAATGGATTTACATGACAATTACTCCCGTGCAGGAGCATTGGTTGTGGATATCCTCAATAAGATGATACAGGCAGACGAGGCCATAGCCGAACAAATCATAGCGAAACTGGGGGTATGATAAGGTGGATGTTAAATATATCCCCTCCGACTGGGAAAAGATGAGGGACGGGATTGGTGATTTGATTGGTTTATGGCGCTGGGGTAAAGGGATGATCGATAACCTGAAAGACATCAGTGAAAATTTGGAGGATGCCAAATCCGATATCGCCGACTATGATCATGATGGTGTCATATCTTTTCAGTATACAAGTCTGGAAAATAAATACCAAAACTTATATGAGGACTTTGATGTACTGCATAGTTTTGCGGGAAAGGTCGGCGGTATTGTCGACCGTACGATTGATCAGCCATTCTATGAAGATATGGATGCCTTTGTGGAAGCGATGCGGGATTTAACGATTTCCAACTACACAACGAAAAACCGGATTGGTGCAACTGAAACACAAATTATTTACGATGGGGGCTATGGTCCTTATCAATCGATGGAAGTTCCCAAAACAGAAGTAAGCCTCGATGATTTATTCAGCAGCAGCGATTTCTATGGGGAACAGATGAAGCTGGAATATGAGGAATGGAAGAAACTCAATCCCGACAAGGATATTTCACAAGAGCAGTACCAGCAGGCAGCCCTAAATACCCGTGCTTTTGAATATGAATCGATTCGGAACCAGCAGGAAAACAAGGAATTTTGGGTGCAATTGGGCGCACTGGTGGTAATCGTTGGTGTTTCAATCGTCTGTCCTCCCGCAGGTATGGCCTTAGGAGTTGCCTATGGTACGCTGGAATTGAGTTCGGCCGTGTCCGGGAAAGACTGGGTCTCCGGCCGGGAACTGGGTACGGGAGAACGCTGGTTTCGCGGATTATTAGCGCCATTGGATATTATCCCTGGTGTGGGTGCTTTAAAGAAATTGTCCGGCACAGCACGGCTCACTCACATTGGTAAGGATACGGCTCTAATCAGCATGAAAACAGGGGTAAAAAGCAGTTTCCAAAAAGGGATGACAAAAGTAAATAATCTGGTAAAAACGGCTGAACAGTTTGCTGTCACACGCCTAAAGAGTGCTGGTGCTGTTATAAAAGATGTGTCGAATCTAGTGATAAAGAAGCTGGCAAAAGATACAATAGAAGTGGGATGGGTAGTAGACTCTGCTGTCACATTTGGGAAAAACATGATTCCTTCTAAAAAGAGGCTTGTAGTGACCGATACGGGTGAAAGGTATTATCTTCGTGTCGATAATACCCACACGGTGGAGAATAAGCTAAGGGATTTCATTAATCGGATGGAGGTCAATCTTAACGGGGGACCTCGGGGGACGGGCTCAGGATCATCGAGTACTAGTATTAGTTCAGATATGAAAGCTAAAATATTGGAAGGGCAACGAAAAGCACAAAGGAATATTATTATCGGTGGACATTCCCCAAGTATAAACAACGATAATGTAGATTTTGCAGTGGAAGTGCTGTCAACTAATGCTGATGGTACAAAAAATGTTGTGTTTACCAAACAATTTCCAGATGGTAATATCTCTAGACTTAAAAAGAGTACATTATTTCCAGATTCGTGGAGTGATGATCAAATTATTAAAAGCATCATAGATGTTGGAGAAACACCGGCTATATCAACTAGATTAAGAGATGAAGCGACTTGGCATAGAGCAACAATAAATGGAGTTGAAATTGATGTCATCAAAATGGGTGATGATGTAACGAGTGGATACCCAACAGGTAAAGTGAATGCACCTCACCCATCAGGCTATTAAGCTTAATAAAAAAGAAAGGTGGTAAAAAATGTTTAGAGAATTGGATCATCTTATATCTGCTGATACAACTGAGGACTCATGGTACGACGATGGTTGTATTATTGCTAGTGAGATATTGTCAGAGTTTAGTCCAAAAGATTGGGAGGATCTATCAAGAATTGTGCATACTAAACCTTTGGAATGGCAGAAAAAACTTGTATATTGTTTTGACAATTCTTGTAATAAATATGAACTAGAAATTTTGTCATCATTACTTGTTACTGAAGATGAGGAACTATTCGAGGTATGCATAGATACTTTAAGAAGTTTTACCACCCCAGAAAGTAAACAAATGATACTAGACAATCCATTCATACTGAATCGTATAAATGATTTGCTCCCTAAAGCTGGTATTGCAACTAGGAAGATCTTGGAGGATTTTCTCAAGCGATTCAACGTCTAGTAAACGTAATAGTATTAATTTGACAGGTCAATTACGGTCGTACCCTCCATGATTGACCTGTATTTTGTTATGGGTAAAAGTAGCAACAATCTCGGTTCGGCATCTTCTAAATTATTTCAAGTACCTTCGGATTATTAATCAATCCTTCGCTTCAGTGCCATAAAAAGGGAGGAAATTCCTAATTGCATCCTCCAAATATAGGAAAAAGTGAAGTTAATCATTAACATTTATTACCTTATAATGATGAATAAGATCTTTCTTTTTTTTACAATCGGTAGTTATGTTGCTAAGGGAAAAGGGGTTTCTCTAGAATTAGGAACTTCAGATAAAAACATGAAAAGGAGCTTTTTCATGGATGTAAAGTATATCCCGTCCGACTGGGAAAGGATGAGGGCTGGAATTGGTGGTTTGATCGGTTTGTGGCGCATTGGTGAAGGGATGATCGATAACCTGAAAGATATCAGTAATAATTTGGAGGATGCCAAGTCTGAGATTGCCGACTATGATCATGATGGTGTGATATCGTTTCATTATACAAGTCTGGAAAAGAAATACCAAGAGTTATATGAGGAGGACCAAGGGGACGGTTCTGGTGGTATTCTCCAATGCATAAGAAACCAAAAAGCCAGGAGAACCGTCCGAGACCAGTGAAAAAGTCTAGATTAACCTTCGGTTAATTAAAAATTACAATTTAAAACTCTATTTTAAACACAAAAAAGCCCCACCAATGGTAAAATTAAGGAACGACCAAGAACCAAAATTTCCATTAGGAGGGCTTTTTTATGCTTCGACATGAGCCAAAGTAATCAAGTTTTCATTCCATATTATACGATAAAATACCAGAAAATCATACCCTTAAAAAGATATCCCAAGCGGTAGATTTCAGTTTTATTAATAAGTTATTAGAAGATAGTTACTGTAAAGGTTTTGGCCGCCCTGCGAAAGAACCAGAATTAATGTGTAAACTTCTGTTACTACAACACTTGTATAATCTATCTGATGAAAAGGTTATTCAGGAAGCAAACTTAAACCTTGGTTATCTATACTTTTTAGGTGTAAATCCAGAGACTATCCTTTCTGATAAAAGTTTATTATCAAAGTTCAGAACACAACGTCTGGGGGAAACAACACTTGATGAGATGATCGTTGAAATTGTTAGACAATGTGTAGAAAACGGGATTATTGAAGGAAAGAGTGTAAGTATTGACGCTACTCATATAGAGGCAAATACAAAGAAGAAAACTCCTGAAAGATTAATGAAACACTTAGGTAGGAAAATTATTAAGACTTACGAAGAAGAAACAGGACAACCATTAAAAGATGTGCCGGAGGCACCAGACTATAAAGAATTGGAAGATCATAAAGAAGCAAAAACTGTAATGAAAACATATTTGGAGACTGTCATCAATCAAGTTGAATTGAAGACTACAACAAAAGAGGTTAAAACCAATCAGGCTCTCCAAAAATCAAAAGAGATATTAGCAGATCCTAAGTTTATTAATCAAAAAGGAATACGTTCTTTAATAGATGAGGATGCCAGAGTAGGCCGTAAAAGTAAAACCCAAGACTTTTATGGATATAAAACTGAATTTGTGATGACAACTGATGAGCGCATTATTACCTCTGTGAGAACAGCAGATGGCGCTTATATGGATGGAAGTTATGCAAAGGAAATGTTAGCGGAAACCAAAGAATCCGGCTTGACTGTACAAGAGGTATATGGAGATAAGGCCTATTTCAGAAAATCCATATTAGATGATATTGAAGGGTTAAATGCAAAAGCATACATACCAGTAAGTTCGTTAGTCTATAGATTGGATGAAAGTGAATTTACATACAATAAAGATTCTGATGAATGGCAGTGCAGTCAAGGGAATATTACAGTAAACAAGAAGCGTTTTAGTGCCAAAAGAAAAGAAGGTGGAGTAAGAGAAGGCTATAAATATTATTTTGAACTCAATCGGTGTAAGACATGTCCCTTGCATGATGTTTGTGCCAAAAAAAGTGCAAGGAGGATTCTTACTGTTGGATTAAACACCGCAGATTTCTTCGAAATCTCTCAATATCAGAAAACAGATGAGTTCAAAGAAAAATATAAAAAGAGAGCTTCCATTGAGGGGAAAAATGCGGAACTCAAAAGATTTCACGGCCTATCTCGAGCAAGGGGGTATGGTCTATTAAGTGTGTCAAAGCAATCGAAACTGGCTGCATTGGCAGTAAATTTAAAGAGGATAGCAGCGATACTATCCTCTTTTTCTAATGGATTTATAAGAAATATGATGATTTTTAATCCAAAAATTGTAACAATAACTTTTTAAAACAATGCAGGGGCAAAAAAACGCTAGTTTTTCAGCGGTCTCGAACCGTCCCGGTGGCTCAAAAGAGAATGAAGAAGTGGAAGTAGTCTGTCCTTTTTGTAATGGCACAATGCGAAGAGCGAGGAATGTCCCAAGTGAATAATACTCACTTGGGACGTGGTTAAGTTGCGTTAGCGATTTTGTTCTTCGGAAATCATTTGATCGATAATAACTTTAGGAAGGTGACGATGTAACGATTGTTGTCAGGTATTGGACGGTTAAGATTGCAGAAATTAATCTTTCTTTTATTCTGAGTCTTAAATAACTTCGGTTATCCTCTTCCCATCTTTCTTTTATTGATTTTCTACTCATAAAGTTCAACTATTTATTTATTTATTAAATCTACAACTAAATGTATCTGTCCTTTTGAATCAACCAAAGCATCTCTAATTATCATTTGTTGTCCTGAGTTAAAAAGTATTTCTGTTTCTGTTTCAAGATAACTAATCTTTCCTAAATATGCTCCATTTGCACCTTTTGGAACATTAATTGTCCAAAAAACACTTCTATTACTAAACGAGGATTCTTTAACAACAGATGTACTTAAAAATGCATCATCTTTAAACTCTTTTCCAATAAGATTCCTAATCATGGCATTTGTAAATTTTTTATTTTTGTATTGAGGTAGTAACTTTTTAATTAAAGTCAAACCTGTTCCACGATATACAACCATATCTTCTGGAATTTTAGCTTTTTTTAATGCATTTTGAATCTCAGTAATTCTATTGGGATTAATCCCATCTAATGAAGTAGTTTTTCCCCGTAAATAATCATTAATTTTTGCAAAAGAATAATTAGTATAACTGTATAAAGCTTGTTTTTCTAGGTTAGTTAATGAATTAAACCATTCATCGAAATGCTTTTCTCCCCAAGCATGAGCTTGCTCAATGGATTCAATGGATCTAATATTTCCAGTATCACTAACCGCCTTTTCTCTGTCAACTTCATTATCACCATTATCTGAAGTAGAGTCGTTATCTTTACTATTTTCATCATTTGAAGTAGAGTTATCATGTTCGCTATTCCCATCATCTGAGGTTGGGTTGTTACCTTCGTTATTTTCATCTTCTGAGTTGGAGTTGCTGCCTTTGTTATTTTCATCTTCTGAGTTTGAGTTGTTATCTTTTTTCTTATTAAATAATTTTTTAGCTACTATTGCTGATAAGGAAATACCTGCACCATACATGATCCCTTCTTCTTCCACTGTATCTGTAAAAGATTGAAAGGGAGATTCAACTAAAAAGTCCCAAGGATCATTTACTAATTGTTGAAAAGATTTTGTGTACTCATCAATCGTTTCGTCAGCTTCCTTTATTATAAAATCTGGCACTATTACATCAGGAAGAACTACTGTTATGATGACTACACCAGAATCAACTATGAATGTAAAAGTTCCCTCTATGATTCCATTTAAACCTACTCCAAGCCCTTCTATAAGATCCCAAGCCCCTACAATGATTATTTCAACAATATCCACTGTACCTTCAAAAAAGGTTGTATACTTATCTTTTATTTGAGCGGCTCTATAATTATATGCATCATCAGTATTTTCAAACTTTACAATTTTTGAATCATAAAGGTCCCACAACTCAGACATATACTTTTCCAGTCTATTTTTAGAAACTTCAATTTCATAGCGGATGTTTTTCATTTTCGCCTTATTTTCTTCGCTTTTTTGTTTTTCTTGTTCAGTAGGGTCTATAAAGCTAATAAAGGAAGCAGGAGTTTTATGGGCTAATTTTAAAGCTTTTGAAACATTATTTAATATTCCGGTTTCAATTTGATCTAAATTTACCCATATATCATTTCGATCCACTCTCATAATTGCATTTCTTGCGATTGGCCTGATGTATGCCGTCGTATCTGTTACATAATTTTCAAATAATGATAGGAGATCTTTGATTTGAGTTTTATAGCTTTTTATATTTTCTTTTGAATTTTTTATCATTTTATCCCATGCATCTATACTTTCACCACTGTTGCTTTCAATAAATACTGAAATGTTAGAAAGGGAAGTGTGCATTCCATCAAGTGCCTTGTTATACATATAAAGCTGGCCGATAATGTGATCAAGAATGCCATAATTTATTTTTAAATCGCGTTTCATTACTTCCCACCCCAGAAAGATTCACCAATCTTTTCGTCTGTTTCTTTCATATTTCTTAGCAATTCTTCTCCTGCTTTGTGAATGGCGTTCACATTTTTAATCAAATCCGTATTCATATTATCATTCATGTTCTCTAACAAGCCGTCTACCTTTTCGATAAAGTCTGAATTGAAACTTTCTAATTGATTTCTCGTATTGGAATTAAAAGTTGTCGTGTAACTTTTAAAATCTTCAATTGACTTTTTTAATTCATTTAAAGTTGATTGCAGACTTTCTATATCCAATTTGATTTCTTTTGCCATCAAACCGCAAACACGCTCCCTCCGTTCGGCAATTTATCTGAACTGCACAGAATTGATCGTATCGATTAAGCTTTTTAATTCGGAAATCATTTGATCGATAATAACTTTCATTTCTTCCTGAACCGAGGCATTTTCAAGATCCATATCTTCAAAATTTTTCTTGATTTCATCTATTGCATCTTGTAAATTATTAATAATTCCAGAATCAAATCCCCATGATCCATAAACAATGTGTTTGCAAAAATCATAATCATACAAAGCCATTAAAGTTCACCCGCTTTTTGTTTCGATTCCAGCTCTTTTTGAAGCTTTTTCATATCATGGACGGAAAACTCAATGGATTTCATATTTTTATCAACGATAAACTCCTTTTTTATTAATAGTTCAAACGATTCATCCATTTCATCTTTAAACCCTAAATGAATGATATTTTTGATTAAAGGTGCTGTAAAATGTATTTGCGAGCCGGGTTTCATTTCCCCAAAAGGGTATACAACACCGGAATACGGAAAATATGTGTTATAGCCTTTTGGCGCAATAAACCGACCTGTTATGATTATTTTTGATGGTGATGTCATTTGTTGATCAGGTTTAAAATATGTTCTATCTAATTCGACAACAGAACCTAAAGGCAAAACTTCCCTCATAATTTCAATAGAATAAGATAGTATATGAACATAAGCATCTTCATCTAATGAAAATTGCTTATCTGTAAATTCAATTGTATGTAGACTATTTTCTTTTTTATATAAAATATCAAGACCATTACTTTTCAATTCTAAAAGTGCTAGATTTTTCTTATATGCGCGATAAAGTGTTTGAAGAATTGATTGATCCTCTATAAATAACTTAATAAATTCTTTTATGATTAATCCTGATTCCATTTGTTTTTCTTTTTCCAATGAATATATAATTTTATCTACCTTTTCCATCGCAAGCGCTTTTAATTTCTGTTTAAATTCTTCTTTCATGAACGGAAAACACTCACTTTCTAATAAATGAAATTTGTTGTTGAGAAAAATCATTTTTATCTAGACAGAAATTTAAACAAAATGTAAAACTGTACTTTTATTGTAGATGTCTAGCTTAAAAGCTAAGAGATAACAAGAAGAGTACAGTAGTAAAAAAGACTATTATGAATAATAATGCATAGAGAAGTAAAAAAATAAGTGTAGTATTTAGATGCATTTAATAAGTGTAAATTTCATTATGTGGATTTGGATTAACTATTTTCTTTTATTTGTGATGACTAGAATCATCAACCAACCGGGCGGTTTTAATAATTGAATTATATTTCCAAAATTTCGTAAATGCAATATTGCTTTTTTCCTATTTTTGGGAAAAATATAATGCGCTGATTGCAGCACCAATCAAGATCATCATGTTATTAGCTCTACTATGGGAAATTCAGCGCAAAAAATGAATTCAACAAACGATTGGAACAGGCAATATTAAAACCTAATGGGCGCTTTAATTGCCCTTTTCCATATTTGGTAAATCACCCCTATAAGTTAAGTGTAACACCATCTTGTAGAAGGGTCTTTTTACACTGTGTCTACTTGTAGAGGATAATATCACAATACGGTCTTTTTAATAGTAGAAAAACACCCTAGGTACCAAAAAGAAGGTGCCGAAATCGGTATTTTTGCATTTTGTTGAGTGAATATTATTAATGGGAATGAATGTTCTTGAATGTACTAAAATTAGGGTTTGATGGCATTATATTATTATTTAAAACCTTACAATCTATGAGAGGTATGATGTAAAAAAACATCATATCCCTTGAACAAGGAACTTGAAGTGAACCCCTTAATTTAGACTAAACAATCCCGCTTAGGGGTTCACTTCAACAGGAGGTGATCAAAGTATATTTTAGAGTGGAGCACATCTGAAATTAAGATAGCAATTGATGTTGCAAAAAACGATTTCTATATAAATCCTAGAATGGATTCTCTAGGCCTGAGTTTTAATGATGGGACTGTTAAAATTAATGATGCCGAAAATGTCATAAACATCTTAAAAAAGCATAACGTACAGGAGTGGAAGCGTGACTATAGCTTTGAAGATCCAGCTTCTTTTCAGGATGGGTACAGCTGGAATCTATGGCTGCAATTTGAAGATGGTACTGTTGAAAAACACGTAGGTCAAGGAAAGGATATAGTTGATATTACACCTAAAAACTTTGATGATTTTGCCACCGAATTAAATGGTTTTGTTAAGGAAAGATTGGAAGGGAAGTAATACAGTCTTTCAGGATCATGCAAGGAATGGGGATTGGACATTAATTGGAAAGAAATGAAGTCATCCCATTTTTTTATAAAAACAGAAAGGATACTAACAAAGAATTGAGAAGTAAAAAGGCTTTTCTAAATTACCAAATTAAGAGATTGTAAGAACTACTAATAAAGCATTCAAAACCCCCATTAGAGAAAAGGTCATCTCCATTGGGGGTTTTTGATTAAACACTCAGTTTTAATAAATCGTCCTTTGGTGTAACGGCCCCGTTTGTTAGAGGTTTTATATCGAGATATTCTTCCTGATTGGTAATGACAACCGGTGTCGTCGTTTGGTAACCGGATGCTTTAATATTATTTGTATCAAATTCAATGAGCAGGTCACCTGGTTTTACTTTGTCTCCCTGCTTGACATATTGTATGAAAAATTGGCCATTCAAATTTACTGTATCAACACCAATGAAGATTAATACTTCCGCTCCATTATTGAAGGTCACACCTACTGTATGCTCCGTTGGAGATTGAGTAGTTACCACACCAGAAACAGGGGAATAAACTTTGCCTTCTTCAGGCTCAATGGCTACCCCCTTTCCAACTGTACCTGTTGAAAAAAGCGAATCATGAATACTGGATAGCGGCACCACCTTGCCTTATATTGGGAGGCCTATGGATTCAGGTTTTACCCCAACAATCATGCGGCTGTATTAAGACATCAAGCAAATTCGAGTTTTGCCTTTTTTCAAACGAACAGTATTTATTCATACGAGATATAATAGTACTGCTTCGTTTCTGGATTGTATTGAAAAACTGAATAAAAATCCTCAGGATTTGCATCCTCTTCAAATTCCATGTCAACCTCAACAAAGTCCCATTCTTTTTCATATAATTTATCGGTCGTAAGGGAGATCTTTTTGTCAGCTAAAAGTTCTTTAATTTGTAAGGAGTTTTCTAGGCTGTATTTTGAGTAGGCAAATGGTCCAAACTCCTGAGTTTCTCCATTTTTTAAAAGAAATACAAACTTCCATTTAAAACTGCTGCCTGAATTTCTACTAAACCCATCACTCGATATGTTTCCTTTTAGATTTACATGTTTTACTACTGACCAAGAAATCATTTCTTTGTTCCCAAGTGTACTAATCACAAGGCCATCTTGATTAATGGCTTTATAGTCGTTATGAATGATGAAGGAAATTGATACCGTTAGTGCAAAAGTAAGGATAAACGTAAATTTAACGGTTTTCTTGCTTTTCTTCCATCCGATCACAAAGAGACCTATAAAACACATGAATGCACCAAGTCCAGCAAACACGGTAGTATAGCCCAGCCAATCTACGGATATATTCTCAAAATAAACATCCCCTGTGCTTGATAAACGATCGATACTACTGAACTTTCTGCTGTCGAAAAACCTAAGCAATAAAGGTGTAACAATCGTAATCAGTACATATACTCGAATTCCAGGGTGTGTGAGTAAAGACTTGAAACTTGCGGCATTAAACGTAAAGCCTTTTCTTCCTTCATATAAGAAAATAGCTAATACTAAAGGTAAGATACTTGTTAGTAGATACATCATAAGGGTTGGAAAAAGGGGTTCCCCATAACCCATTCCTACTGCTGCAGTTCCAAAAATTAGCGAAGTAATAATCAAAAGGAATCCAAAAAATTTCCTAATCTTGCCTATCAACGTGATGTTCCCCTCTCTAAGATGATTTGTTCATTATACGTTTTTTTTCAAAAGTTGGATTCATCTAGTAAAAAAACAGTCAAAAAGGACTATCTAGATACTAGAGGCAGGTCCTACTAAAAAAATTTGCAAATCTAGTTTATTTTCTTGTAGAAGCGGGTAAATAAAAGAAACTTCTTTTTTAGTCATCTATTTTTTCATAAGTGGTCGTAACGGAGTGTTTCTATTTTTTGAAAATTGTAACTAATGTCCTATTTTTAAGAAAAGGGGAACTTTTCCATCATTAAAACGTCTTATACATATAGAGATAATTTGGGAGGGAATAATAAGATGAAGCATGGTTTAATTTTGATCACTTTTTCGATGTTACTGGCTGCCTGTTCTTCTGAAGATGTATCTCAGAGGAAGGTAGATACGACGAATGAATTATCTCCACAAACTATCACCTTGGAACAAAACGAAACGATAACTGAAATAGAAATGAATGAAAGTAACCAAAATATAAAACTTGTAAATAGTGAAAATAATGACAACGTTGAAACGCAAAGTACACTTTTCATTTCTTCGCAGACAAGTGAGGAGAAGGAAGATGAAATGCCATCCCTGCTACAGGAGCCTGTGGAACCGGAAGAACCACTTGTTGAAGATTATGTGATGATCGGAGATTCGAAATATATTAATCTCATGCAGGAAGAAAAATTCCAAGATTGGATCAATGTTGCTGAGAAGTACGGGGCAGCACTTTATGCAATTCCATATTCTGATGTTTTTGCCATTGTAAAAGAGGGGGAAGTGCTTGTCGGTATGAGTACTGGGGTTGCGAGTGCTGCACCAAACAATATCGATATTCTATGTGATTTAATGGTAGATAAAGGAGACGCCACAGAAGAAATTATCGAAGGTATCAAACAAGTGGCGGAAACGGGAGAAAGTGTTCAATTAAATGGTCCGCAGGAATTTGGCGATGATTTCACCATCGAAAAGCTGGAAGAGTGGATTGTTGTTTCTTGGTAATAAAAGGGCGGATTTCACTAACAGGTTCTATTCCTGTCATAAAACTAAATGAAGGAAGGCGAAAAGACCATTAAAATGCAATTATATTTAATGGTCTTTTTAAAATGCAACTAACACAAAACAATGATTTTATAGGGTGTGGTTTGAGCTGGAATGCTAAATGTGGCAGGGCCATATACAACAAGCAGATTTCTGTTGGCAGGACTCAATGTAAAGGGTTGGCCGTTTTGTAATAAAATCGGAGTATAACTAGAGATATTCAATTGTAACTGACCATCACTACTCACGAGCTGCATGTTAAAAAGGTCTACCTTTACATTTTGATAAGGGTTATTTTTTACGATAATGAGTGCCTGATATTGTGGCGGGTAAATAAGAATAACAGGTAAATTTACATCATAATATCCGGTTACCCGGTCTCCAACTGAAACCACAACATGATCTAGAAAATAGGTTGTTGGACTAATCACGAAATTTACGATTGATCCATCTTCTCTTAATAGGGACATTAATTTAAAACATCCTTTTAACTCCTCATCCGAACCTACTAAATAATCCTGAATCATGGTAACCGTACCAGAGAAAGAACCATATTTCTTCATTTTTTTCCTCCATTTTGATGAATCATTAACGAAAACCAACCTTCGGAAACATCGAGTGCGGAGAGCGTATAATATTTTAATTGACCTTATAAATTTTATGATGTTGATGATTAGATATTACTTAATAAAGGCCAGTTAAGATGATAGTCGTCATCATGAAAAGGAGCATGTTATGTATAACTATTATTCTAGGACAGCGATGAATCAGCCGAAACTTGTTTCGTTTGCACGAGGTGATGTAACGGGCGATCGAATACCTGATACTGTCTATTTAACCGGAATAAAGACTCCAGCTAGTCCATTTACTCAAAATATCACCCTGCTTGTTCAAGATGGAAGAACTGGTGAGGTAAAAAGTGTTCCCCTTCGCGAAAATACTGGCTACAATCCTACGATATTTTTGGGGGATTTTACTGGTAATGGAGTAGATGATATTTTAATCAGTATTGCTACAGGTGGAAGCGGTGGAATCATGTACCATTATCTTTATTCCTTTGTGGAAAATACTGCTCAATTACTATTTGATTTCAATGTTTATAATGAGCAATATCAATATGAGGTTACCTATCAAGACCATTACAAAGTGGAAGTTGTCAGCAAAATCAATAATAAAAAGTACTTGATAGACATTTCAACAAGAGGTGCTGAGTATTTAAATGAAATATATGATGCAAACGGTAAACTGAAAAGTCCTATCACTGGTTTTGTAAATCCTCTAAGTGGCTTATATCCTGTCGATTTTGATTCAAATAAAGTGTATGAGCTATTGGCGTATCAAAAAATTGCCGGAAGATATAATGCAGATTCTTTAGGATATGTTTTGAATACTTTAGGGTGGTTAGGTAATCAATTTGTTTTGCAAAATCAGTATGTAGCTGTTTTTGGGTATTAGTCTAAACTTCGGAAGGATAGATTTTTAAAATTAGTCATTATGCACATTTTGATACAACATTGTGAACCGTATCATAAATAGAGGCAGTTTAAAATATCGGATCAACCTCGGACAAGGCAAGCCCAAAGAAGCAAGGTCGTGTCCGAAGCTGTGTCCCCTTCGGACAAGGCAGGGCCGAAAAGCAAGGTCGTGTCCGAAGCTGTGTCCCCTTCGGACAAGGCGGGGCATGAAAAGCAGGATCATGTCCGAAGTTGTGTCCCCTTCGGACAAGGCAGGGCATAAAAAGCAGGGTCATGTCCGAAGCTGTGTCAACTTCGGACAGGGCAAGACCAAAAAGGCAAGGTCGTGTCCGAAGCTGTGTCCCCTTCGGACAAGGCAAGACCAAAGTAGCAGGGTCATGTCTGAAGTCGTGTCCCCTTCGGACAAGGCAGAGCCGAAAATGCAAGGTCGTGTCCGAAGTTGTGTCCCCTTCGGACAAGGCAGGGCCGAAAAAGCGAGGTCGTGTCCGAAGCTGTGTTACCTTCGGACAAGGCAGGGCCGAAAAAGCAAGGGCGTGTCCGAAGCTGTGTCACTTTCGGACAAGGCAGGGCATAAAAAGCAGGATCATGTCCGAAGCTGTGTCCCCTTCGGACAAGGCAGAGCCGAAAAAGCAGGGTCGTGTCCGAAGCTGTGTCATCTTTGGACAAGGCAAGCCCAAAAAAGCAAGGTCGTGTCCGAAGCTGTGTCCCCTTCGGACAAGGCAGAGCATAAAAAGGAGGATCGTGTCCGAAGCTGTGTCCCCTTCGAACAAGACAGGTCCAAAGAAGCAGGGTCATGTCCGAAGCCAAGCAAACTTTGAACAGGGTAGAGCTAAAAAAGTGTAATTGTGTCTGAAAGAATACCAATCTGACATCTAAACAAAGATTATATATAATAGGAATCACTCGTTTTTCCAAAGGACTGGAAGTTTTTCTTTAATACCCTGCAAAATGTCTTTTTGGTTAAATCGACGTTGCACCACTCATAAATATTGGTAGTAGTTATCTTTCGTTCAGGAAATAGCAACTGGAATTCCCTCACATTCCGTAGAATGACATCTTCAACGGTTTCATGACCTCCACACTTTCCGCAAACAAAGAGATGGTTTTGTAAAGAAAGCAAAAAGGAACGACAAAATTTACAATATATATCCTTTTTTAGCTGCTCAAATTGATAGTTTGGCACCTGTGTAAAGGGGTTCTTTGTTTGATGTAATGAAAGTAATTGTTGGGCCAATTTTTTGTGACCATCATTCAACCTGGATGATGTATCATTTATACCTTTTAAAAACCGGTTCACTTGATTGGGAAGAATAATTGGGTGGTCCACTTGCGCGTTGTATAAATTGAATTCAGGGTTAATAAAAATAGTGGTGGCTTCAACGAGGTAATTAAGCTTGAGGTCTTGGAGCAGCTGGCGGAATTGTGAGGCGCATTTGTTTAATTGATCGATTGGATTTTTATATTCGCGACCGCTTTTAACGAGAAAGAATCTGTCCTTTTCAATGCAAAAGTCTCCTTCAAAATTTTTGACATCCAACAAGCGAATGACTTCCTGTGAAATAAGCATTGAATCAATTTGAAAATAGGAATTGTTTATTTTAAGCAGCAAGTCATTGATGATATACCTTTCTTCTTGAAGAACTTCTGCCTTCCGGTCAAATTGCACCTCACCCTCATAACCTTTTTCAAGGTTGAAATAATGGAACTTTTCTTCTTGTGTTAACTCCATCCGCGTGTTTAAAGCGCGCATTTTCAATAATTCATCTGATTCTGGTCGGCTTCTAAGTATCATTGGCCACTTCCTTTCTAAACCTATTTTATATAAAAACTGGACAGATGAATGTGAATTTTTCGTTAAATATTGACAGTATTTTTAAATAAAACTTTTATAAAAAACTGCCGCTTAAACAGGTGCGGTGAACCGTATCATAAGTTAAATGAGTTCTATATGAAAAATGGCAACAGCACCTTCTCAAGATAGCGAGAGAGGTGCTGTTATTATGTGATCGACAAACATTTGTTAAATCCCTCTGCTGTAAAGCCTTATTACGTTACTTCCCCGTTATTGCAATAAGGTGATCCAATGCCGATTTTCGCCCCAACCCCTCTAAATTTACGATTGTGACCTCATTTTTAAACTATTAGGAAATTTTGGTTGAAAATAATTCTCAATTACCTATTGACACAATTTTCTTGTGATTATATTATATACATATGATAATGATAATCGTTTTCAATTACAATTGATAAATAAGAGGAGCTGAATACAAGATTAAATTGATAGACAGATAGATTTTTCCTATGTTCTACATAAGTATTTTGACCAAACTTATTTCTAAAGGAGACTATAAAGATGAAAAAATTCAAATTCATAGCTATTATGTTCGCATTGATTTTAATATTAGCTGCATGCGGCGGCAAAGAGGAAGCGAGTAATTCCACAGGTTCTGATGATAAGAAAACAGAAGAAGTGAAAGAAGTAACCATTACCCATAAGTACGGTGAGGTTACCATTGAAAAGAACCCAAAGAAAGTTGTTGTATTTGATTTTGGTGTACTAGATGCGTTAGATACATTGGGTGTTGAAATTACTGGTCTTCCACAAGCAATCGTTCCGAAGACGTTAGAGAAATATGCAGGTTCAGAATATACCAATGTTGGAAGCTTAAAAGAACCTGATTTTGAAGCGCTGCACGAATTAAAGCCAGATGTGATTTTCATTTCTTCAAGGCAAGCAGAGCTATATGACCAATTTGCAGAAATTGCACCGACCGTTTTTATAGATGTTGATTATGCAAACTACATGTCCTCACTTGAAAAGAATTTCAAACTTTTAGCTGAAGTTTTTGAAAAGGAAGACGTACTTGAAACAAAAATGAGTGAGCTAAAAGCTAGTATTGGAACATTAAATAAAGAAGCAACCGCTTCTGACAGCAAGGCATTGATTTTATTGGCGAACGAAGGAAAAGTAAGTGCCTTTGGCCCAGCATCACGCTATGGATTTGTCCATGATGTGTTTGGTTTTAAAGCAGTAGACGAAAACTTGGAAGTTTCACAGCACGGTCAAAGTATCACGTTTGAATATATTTTAGAAAAAAATCCGGATGTTCTATTTGTTATCGACCGCTCTGCTGCAATTGGCGGCGAGATAGGGGCAAAAGATACCCTTGAAAATGAGTTAGTAAAGAAAACAAATGCGTATAAAAATGGAAAGATCATTTATCTAGACGCGGTGAACTGGTACATTGCAGGAAATGGAATTACTTCCACACAATCAATGGTAGAAGAAGTGAAAGCAGCTCTAAAATAGAAGGAAGCTGGAACATGGGGGGACGGTTCTGGTGGCATTTTATGCCACCAGAACCGTCCCTTTGGTCTTTATTGCTTCCGTTTGCGCGCATTTGATTTTTTAGTTTTCATCAGTTTTGTTGAAGGCTGTTTACGAATCCATTTCAGGAAGCGCGCTAGTTGGGCATCTGCTTTTAATTCAGGGATCGTGGTTAAACGGGCAGCGATTTCTTCATTTGTATAGAGAGCATGGATTTGTTTGTGGCAAGGGATGCACAAATGGGCGGTAGAACCAAATGTACCGCCCATCTCTTTAGGCAATAAATGATGGACAGTCGTCTCAACGGATTCTCGTTCGCAAAGTTCACATTTCCCCATACTAACACCTCCTGCTCAATTCCCATCCATTAGCAGCCATTCAGCTTGGCAGCAAATAGAAATAAATGGATGTATTTATTTATTTGCATATAGTACATGAATTATAATAAATGCATAAGTCTATTTTATTTTTAGGGGGAGAAATATGAAAAGTTTTGAAGAGAAGTTAGATCAATATGCAGAACTAGTGGTCAAGATTGGTCTAAACGTTCAAAAGGGGCAGAGATTACTGATAAACTCTCCTATTGAAGCGGCCGATTTTACCCGGAGAGTTACGAAATATGCGTATGAATACGGATGTAAACGCGTGTTTGTTGACTGGGTGGATACAGATTTAAATAGAATTCATTATTTAAACGCATCGGATGATGTTTTAAAAGATTTCATTCAGCCATGGGAGATTGATAAGTTTAATAGTCTGGCAGACGAGAATGACTGTATGCTTTATATTGCAGGGACCGACCCGAATGCATACGCAAATATCCCGCCTGAACGGATTATGTACGTTCAAAAAAACGGGGCTGACAAACTCAAATCAATCTCTCAAAAAAGACTAAGAGGTGATGTGCCCTGGGCGATCATTGGTGTACCAACGGAAGCTTGGGCAGTGAGTATTTTTCCAGATTTGAACAAAGAGGAAGCAGTCGCTGCATTATGGGAAGCAATATTTAAAACCGTAAGAGTCGATCAGCCAGATCCAATCGCCGCATGGGAGGAGCATTCTGCGACTCTTACAAAAAAAGTGAATTATCTAAACGAGCAGAACTTTAAGACTCTGCATTATAAATCCAAGGGAACCAATCTTTCCATTGATCTACATCCAGATCATAAATGGGTTGGCGGCGGGCACCCATCCACATTTGGTCCCACTTACATTCCGAACCTTCCAACCGAGGAAGTGTTTACGACACCTCATAAATTGGGGGTAAACGGTACGGTTGCAAGTACAAAGCCATTATCTGCTTTAGGAAATTTAATCGAGAACTTTTCATTAACCTTTAAAGAAGGAAAAGTAGTGGATTTTTCTGCTGAAAAAGGTTACGAGACATTAAAACAGCTCCTTAGTATGGATGAAGGGATGCTATTTCTTGGTGAAGTGGCCCTAGTACCACATGATTCACCGATTTCGAATTCTGGTATCATCTTTAATAATACCTTGTTTGATGAAAATGCTTCTTGCCACCTGGCGATTGGGAACGCAATTTCCATGGCACTTCATGATGCAAAGAATATTAACTTGGAGGATTATAAGAAAAAAGGTATTAACCATAGCAGCGGGCACACGGACTTTATGATTGGCTCAGCACATTTAGAAATTGTGGCCGAATATCACGATGGGAGAAAAGTTAAATTGTTTAAAAATGGAAACTGGGCATAACAGGTTGCCAGGGGGACGGTTCTAGTGGCTTTTTAAGCCGCCAGAACCGTCCCTGCGGTTTTCGGCAGGGAGATGATGATTATGTACACGTTTAAAAGACTGAATGAACTGACTTTTAATGAATCTCTTCAGATATGGAATGAAGGCTTTAAAGGTTACTTCGTCGAGGTATCTATGACTCTTGATGCTTTTATTGCAAGAATCGTTAAAGAAAACCTTTCGATTTCCAAGTCGATTGTGGCGTATGATGGGAACAAACCTGTTGGGATTCTATTAAATGGAATTCAGGAAATCAATGGGGTGAAGGCTGCCTGGAATGGTGGAACTGCCGTAGTCCCCGAGTACCGTGGTAAAGGCGTTGGGAGATTTTTAGTGGAAACATCAGAAGCGATTAATCGTGAAGAAGGAGTAGAAGTTGCTACGCTCGAAGCCATTCGTGAAAACACACCCGCTATCGAGCTGTATCAAAAGATGGGCTACGAGGTCGCAGATTCCCTATTATGGATGAGTCATGAAGATTCCTTGGCGTTTGAAGAAGCTGACCCTTCTCTTACTTATGAAAAAGGAAACGCTCACGATATTCTTTCACTAGATATCTACGATCAAAACATCAAACCATGGCAAACACAATGGTTCAATATTAAAGACGCAGAGCTGCTAACCATATCAGATTCAGCTGCAGACAAAAATGTTGGGTATTTTTTATACCGCAGGGTTTTGGATAATAGCGGGGTTCAAATAGGCACTGTTTTGTACCAAGGGATGGCTGTTCAGGACAGGAGTGATCAAAAGCAGATCATTTTAGCTGGTTTAAAGAAGGTATTTCATCCCCATGATGCGAAGATGAAAAATATCATAGTGAACATCCCTCTTAAAAATAAAGTTTTAGTAGACGCTCTTAAGGAGTTAGGATTTTCTGTCTCAACGGAACAGGTATTTATGATGAAAAGGATAGGGAGTTAATCATGAATACCATCCACCAAAATACAGCGAGAGGATGTACATTTTATTAAATGCGGCCTACCCATTTTTTGCATTTGCTTCTAAAGTTGAATACATGACCATCGAGTTTATGGACCATCAGGAACTGGCAAACGAAATAATAGCCCTTAATAAGGACTATCGGGTTTTGACCACGAGTGAACTTCATGAACCGATACAACCTGATGGGCGAAAGTACCTGTTGAGAAATGAAAATACATTAAATAAAGATGAAATACAGAATATTTTATATTGGAAGCCTCAAACCGTTGGAGAGGTAATCTATAATTATTGGGATTAGTTATATATGCCAGTATGATAAAAATAGACAAAAAAATAGATTCGGCCAATTGCCGAATCCAAAAACTATATAAAAAAAGGGGGGTTATGAAAAGTTTGAAAAAGACTTTCCTCTTCATGTAATTATCATACCCCCAATTAATGAATAAACTATGAACAAAGATTTAAAGATTTATTAATACGAGCCTTTATTCTTATCATACGAGATATTTTGACACTGTTTGGGCTCTTTTACATGGAGAGATGTGACAGTCTAATTTGACAGTAAATCTAATATAAATATTTTGAACATGGACATGGTCCATGATTTTTTTGTGTTAAGATGTAAATTTTCAGGAGTTAAGCGGTTGGATATAAAGGGCCGTTATTGGTGACTTTCAGTTGCTCGACTTTCTATTCTCGCTAAATGTACAATGTGAATAGAAGAATTAACACTATCGGAAGGATGTTAATCATGAACGAAATGAATCAGGAATATATCGTTATCTCGGGTGCGAGGGAAAACAATCTCAAGAACGTTTCGTTAAGAATTCCCAAGCGTAAGATTACGATTTTTACCGGAGTTTCCGGATCGGGCAAGTCATCGATTGTCTTCGATACGATTGCCGCTGAATCCACACGCTTGCTGAATGAGAACTTCAGCATGTTCGTGCGCACGTTCCTGCCCCGCTATCCGCAGCCGGAAGCGGATGCAATCGAGAACTTGAGCATGGCTGTGATTGTCGATCAGAAACGGCTAGGCGGCGGCTCCCATTCTACGATGGGCACAATTACCGATATCTCTCCCATTCTCCGTCTTCTCTTCTCTCGAGTGGGTCTGCCCTATGTTGGACAAGCGAACATGTTCTCGTTTAATGATCCGCATGGCATGTGCCCGGAGTGTAACGGGATCGGCCGCAAGCTCGGTGTAGATATGGAGAAGGCGGTGGATATGTCAAAGTCGTTGAAAGAAGGGGCGCTTATGCTGCCGGACTATAAGGTGGACGGCTGGGATTTTAACTTAATTGTGCAGTCAGGTTCCTTTGATCCCGATAAGAAGCTAAGCGACTATTCGCAAAAGGAGCTGGAGGAGCTGCTTTACGGCAAAGCGAAGAAGGTGAAGGTGGATTTTGCCGGAAAGGAAATGAATATTACCGTAGAAGGCGTCATCGAGAAGTTCACTAACAAATACATCAAGCAGGATGTGAAAACGAAGTCCGAGCGTACACAAAAAGCGGTTGCGCCGTACATTTCTGAGGGTCCTTGCTCCAGCTGCCACGGCGCGAGACTCAGTCAGGCCGCGCTCAACTGCAGGATCAATGGACGAAACATTGCGGAGATGTCGTCCATGGAGGTCGGACAGCTCATCACCGTCATTCGGGAAATTGATGACGCGAAAGCTGCACCAATCGTTAAGTCGTTGAGAGAGCGGCTGCAGCATCTTGTGGATATCGGTCTTGACTATTTGACGCTGGATCGTGAAACAGATACTTTGTCCGGCGGTGAGTCGCAGCGCGTCAAGATGGTGAAACACCTAAGCGGCAGTCTGGTGGATGTCACATACATCTTCGATGAGCCTAGCGTTGGCTTGCATCCCCGTGACGTACACCGGTTAAATGGCTTGCTTCAAAAGCTGCGTGATAAGGGCAATACCGTGATTGTGGTTGAGCATGATCCTGATGTGATCAAAGTGGCGGACCATATCGTAGACGTTGGCCCTCATGCCGGCAGCCGCGGTGGTACCATTGTATATGAAGGAAGCTTCCAAGGACTGTTGGAGTCAGGTACACTGACAGGCACCCATATGAAGCGGCCGCTCCAACTGAAGGGTGACTGCAGGACACCATCTGGCAACCTATCCATCAAAAATGCCATACTGCACAATCTGCAGAACGTGAGTGTCGAGATTCCAACTGGAGTGCTGACAGTCGTTACGGGAGTCGCCGGCTCTGGCAAGAGTACGCTTATTAATGAAGTATTCCTCGGAGAGCACCCAGATGCGATTGTCATTGATCAATCAGCGGTAGGTGTGTCAACACGCTCGAATCCTGCAACCTACACGGGCATCATGGATGATGTTCGTAAGGCGTTTGCTTCCGCAAACAAAGTAAAACCAGGCTTGTTCAGCTTCAATTCAACTGGGGCTTGCGAGAATTGCCAAGGACTAGGAGTGGTTTATACAGACCTTGCATTCCTCGACAGCGTGAAGCTGCCATGCGAAGTATGCGGAGGCAGGCGGTTTAAGGAAGAGGTGCTTGCGTACAAACTGAACGGCAAGTCCATTGCTGATGTGCTGGAGATGAATGTGGAGCAGGCATTGGAATTTTTTGAGCTGAAAGAGGTTGTGAAGAAGCTCAAGGCGATGAAGGATGTAGGGCTGACCTATATTACACTTGGCCAGCCGCTCAGCACACTCTCTGGTGGAGAATGCCAGCGCATCAAGCTGGCAAGCGAGCTGCATAAGAAGGGCAGCATCTACGTGATGGACGAGCCGACAACCGGCCTGCATATGTCTGATATCGGTCACCTTCTAGAGATGATGAATCGACTCGTGGATGCCGGTAATACGGTGATTGTCATCGAGCACAACCTTGATGTGATCAGTCAGGGTGATTGGATCATTGATATGGGTCCGGATGGAGGCAGCAAGGGCGGCCAGGTGGTGTTCGAGGGCACACCTTCGCAGATTATCAATAATGAGCAGTCGATCACGGGAAGATACTTGAAGGAACATATTAAAGGGTAACAACATGGGGACGGTTCTGGTGGCTTTTTAAGCCGCCAGAACCGTCCCCATGGTTTTTAAGTTTGTTGCACTAAGCGGACAAGCATATGAGCTAGTTTATGCTGCTCTTCCTCAGTCCCCACGTTCCAAAGCTCCTGCAATAAACGCTCCTCGGAATTCTTAGGCGGCTCCTTTGACGAAAGGTAATCGGCTACTTTCTGAGCCGAGTTGGCTAACTGCTCTTCATCCATACCTAGTTTTTTTCCTAAATTAACTTTTCCACTAAGATATTCTCTGAAATCACCAAAATCTGTTAAGGCATCTCCGTTTTTGTAAACCTGGTTTTCTATCTTTTCCTCATCTAAATGTTTGTCCATGAATATCACTCCTTTAGGTGTGCATCCTGTTATAATGGTGTGCTTGTCCTATACATACCCTATCTATTCCTAAATAAAACCTATTAAAATGTTTCCTGAATGACATGGGGGACGGTTCTG